>JAZJXX010000005.1:0-209886 GCA_040390665.1 Pseudomonadota bacterium
ATGATGTGGTGCGGGTGGACGATCGCATCGTGCATATGGAACCGTCGAACAGCTTGCCGCGTGTGTTGCTGTACCACAAACAGGAAGGCGAAATTGTCAGCCGCGACGACCCGGCCAAACGCGCCAATGTTTTCGATCATCTGCCCAAACTGCGCGGCATGAAATGGATCGCCATCGGACGGCTGGATTTCAATACCAGTGGCTTGCTGATCTTTACCAGTTCGGGTGACCTGGCTAATCGCCTGATGCATCCGCGCTTTGAAGTGGAACGCGAATATGCGGTGCGCGTGCAGGGCAGCATGACGGAAGATCAGATGCGCCAGATGCTGGCGGAAGGAATTACGCTGGATGACGGGCCGGTGAAGTTCGAGAAGCTGCTGGATGAGGGTGGCGAGGGGTACAACCACTGGTACCGATTGATACTGAAGGAAGGCCGTAATCGTCTGGTGCGCCGAACCTTTGAGGCACTGGGTTTGCCGGTTAGCCGCCTGATGCGCGTACGTTTCGGTATAGTCAATTTGCCTCCGCGCCTGAAGCGCGGCATGCTGGCCGAACTTGGGTCGGGCGAAGTGGCCGAGGTACTCAAATGGGTGGGCATGGAAGTGCCGCCGATCACACAGCAATCTGCGTCTCGCCGCGCTGCGCCGCGGCCGGGACGTAGCCAGGCTGCCCGACCCAGGCAAAGCGCACCGCCTGGTAAAACCGCCAATGCTGCCCCATCCGGCCGGCCAGCGGACAAGGTGCCTCCCCGTGCTGGCCGACGCAAATCTGTTAAGTAACCTTGCTGTGAGCCATAATGATTAGCAAGCTGGGGCGCTATAGCATTATCGAAGAACTCGGGCAGGGGGCCATGGGTAATGTCTACAAAGCACTGGATCCGCTGATCGATCGCATCGTCGCCATCAAGACTTTCAATCTGAACCAGAATTGGGATCAGGATCAACACGATCGAGAAGAGTACGAAGCGCGCTTTTATCAGGAAGCCAAAACGGCAGGCCGGTTAAGCCATGTCAATATCGTTACCGTGTACGATGTGGGCAAAAGCGAAAACGTCGCTTATATGGCAATGGAATTTCTGCAGGGCCGCGAGTTGCGCGATATCCTGAAAACCGGGCAATCCATGCCGCTGGTCCAGGTGCTCGAAATTGCGGAGCAGGTAGCGCGGGGTCTGAGCTTCGCGCATGAAAATGGTGTGGTACATCGCGACATCAAGCCCTCCAATATTATGGTGCTGGACGACGGGCGGGTAAAGATCACCGATTTCGGCATTGCCCGGATTGCATCCTCCCCGGTGCACACGCAAGCCGGCATGACCTTGGGTTCACCGCAATATATGTCACCCGAGCAAGTGCAGGCACAGGCGATAGATCAACGCTCGGACATCTTTTCGCTGGGGGTGGTGATGTACGAAATGCTCACCGGCCAGCCCCCTTTCACCGGAGAGCATGTCAATGCGATTATGTACCAGATAATGCATGCAATGCCGGCGCCGCCCAGTGATTTCAACCCTGATGTGCCGAAGCTGCTCGATGCTATCGTGCTTAAGGCGCTGGCCAAAAAACCGGGTGAGCGCCACAGGGAAGCACGGGAGTTGGCGCAGGATTTGTCGGCTGAAACAGCGGCGCATCGCAGGGTGTTGCGCTCCGCTGGGGAAAACTCTGCGGAAGGAACCGCTGAAAGTCTGGGGATGTCTGCACACATAAATTCCGACCGGAGCGAAATGAATTTTGCTTCGGCCACGAGTGAGTCCGATCTTGCTAACGATGATCCGGTGGTAGCTCAGAGTCGTAGTTTCCTGCTGCTCGGAATTATTCTAGTGGCGTTATTCGGCTTGCTTCTGGCCATCACAATTTAGCACTATGCGCCAATACAAATTACGCGCCTCGCGTTATCTCGCTGTGCTGCTGATCGCGGCTTATAGCGGCACATTTGCAGCCCTGCTCGCTGTTGGATTGCCACTATGGGCCAAAGTACTGCTGGGCCTGCTGCTATTGTGCGCCTTGATATATCATTTACGGCGCGACGCCTGGCTTACTGCTTCGTCAGCCAATGTTGCGCTGATTCTGCAGGGCGAACGCGCGATGCTGGTCAAGCGTAATGGCAAGCAAGTGATCGGATCAGTGTCGCGCGACAGTGTGGCGACGCCTTTCCTGACGATACTGAATATATTGCCGCAGGGCGCACATGTCGCTCATAGTGTGGTGATCCTGCCAGACAGTCTGGATGCGGAATCCTTTCGGCAGCTGCGCGTCTGGCTTAAATGGGAAAGCCAGACGCGCAGCTAGCAGAAGTTATGCCTGGGATATCCTTTGAATATTTGCCTGATCGATCAATTGAACAGCCTGCTATCAGTCATGTTGATTGGCTGCTATATATTGCTCTCCAGCAGTGCCTGCCAATGTGGATTATAAGCGGGCGGAATTAGTACCGTGGGTAAGGCGCGCGGTAAGGTATCCGGGTAGTCTTTGCTGTAATGCAGTCCCCGACTTTCCTGACGTGCCATTGCGCTTCTGACGATGAGCTCAGCGCTCAGCACTAAATTACGCAATTCCAGCAAATCCGCCGTTACCCGGAAATTATTGTAATACTCGGTTATTTCCTCATTCAACAACTGGATGCGATGTTGTGCGCGCTGCAGCCGCTTGGTTGTGCGTACTATGCCGACGTAATCCCACATGAAACGGCGCAGCTCATCCCAATTGTGCGAGATAATAATTTCTTCGTCGGCGTCTATCACCCGGCTTTCGTCCCATTGCGGCAGTGTAATGAAGGAGGGGGTAGTTTTGCTCAGTATGTCATGGGCGCTAGCTTCAGCGAACACCAGGCATTCCAGCAACGAATTGCTAGCCAGACGGTTGGCTCCATGCAGCCCGGTGCATGAGGTCTCACCTACCGCATACAGGTTATCAATATCGGCGCGCCCATGCTCATCGGTTATGATGCCGCCGCAAGTATAGTGGGCAGCCGGTACGACTGGTATAGGCTGACGTGTTATATCAATGCCCAGGCCCAGGCAATAGGCATAAATGGTCGGGAAGTGGGCCTGCAGGAAAGCCGCGGGCTGATGCGAAATATCCAGGTAGACGCAATCCAGGCCGTGTTTTTTCATTTCAAAATCTATGGCACGCGCGACAATATCGCGCGGGGCCAACTCGGCGCGCTCATCATGCAAATGCATGAATCGGCTGCCATCGGGCAGCTTCAGAATGCCGCCTTCACCGCGCACCGCTTCACTGATCAAAAATGATTTGGCATGCGGGTGATAAAGGCAGGTTGGATGAAACTGGATGAATTCCATGTTGGACACACGGCAACCGGCTCGCCAGCCCATCGCAATACCATCGCCGGTAGCGGTATCCGGGTTGGTGGTATAAAGATAGACTTTGGCGGCGCCGCCGGTGGCAAGTATGGTGTCATGCGCGGCCAGCGTGTGGATTTCCCCGCTCAATGTATTGAGCGCGTAGGCGCCGTGGCAGCGATTGTCACGATAGCCGAGCTTGTTCCCGGTGATCAGGTCGATGGCAATGTAATGTTCCAGCAACGTAATGTTCGGATGGGCCAGCACCTTGGCGGCGAGGGTTTCCTGAACCGCCAGTCCGGTCGCGTCGGCCGCGTGAATGATGCGCCGCTGGCTGTGCCCGCCTTCGCGAGTCAGGTGATAGCCAGTGTCCGTACTGGCATCCAATGTAAACGGTACGCCTTGCGCAATCAGCCAGTCGATAGCGGAACGGGCGTGTTCGATCACATAGCGGGTGACAACAGGATCAGATAGCCCAGCCCCGGCGATCAGCGTATCCCTGATATGCTCGGCCTGGGAGTCTTCCAGTGACAGAACCGCTGCAATTCCGCCCTGAGCTTGTGCGCTGGCGCCTTCCAGCAATGATTTTTTAGTAACGATGGCGACCTTTTGCTGGTCGGCGAGCTTTAGTGCCAGTGACAGTCCGGCTAATCCGCTGCCTATGATCAGGGTATCAAATTGCAACATTGTGTGATCCCCAAAGTTCATTAGCCTGTACTATAACAAAATCACTTGATAAATTTGCGTAATGCCACGTTTCGATACTGAACTAATTCCACTGCGCTCAGTCACACTGTTCGTTCTGGCCTGACGTCTTCGGCTCATCCGGTTATGCTAATATGTCACATTATGCGTGGCATTATTCTGGACTGGGATAGCTGTAATGGGCGACAAGGAGGTTGATCAGCAATTAGTCGAACGCGTGCAAAGAGGCGATAAGCACGCGTTCGAGTTGTTGGTCGCGAAATATCAGCGTCGGCTGGCACGATTAATTTCACGCTTTGTGCGGGACCCCGGGGACGTTGAGGATGTAACCCAGGAAGCGTTTGTCAAAGCTTACCGTGCTTTGCCTAGCTTCCGTGGAGAAAGTGCCTTTTACACTTGGCTGTATCGTATAGGCATAAATACTGCGAAGAACTATCTGTTAGCGCTCAAGAGACGAGCTCCTACCAGTACACCGTTCGATGCGGAAGAGGCTGAGGGCTTCGAGGAGGCGGGCCTGTTGCAGGAAGTTAGTACGCCGGAAAATGAGTTGATGAGCAAGCAGGTGGTCGAAGTAGTAAACTCTTCTTTGCAGCAATTGCCGGATGACCTGCGTACGGCGCTCACCTTGCGTGAAATTGAAGGTTTAAGTTATGAAGAAATTGCCGATGTGATGAATTGTCCAGTCGGTACGGTACGGTCTCGTATTTTTCGTGCGCGCGAAGCGATTGCGGAGAATTTGCGGCCATTGTTGGGCACCAGCAAAGATAACAGGTGGTAAAATGAAACAGAATATTTCGGAACTGATGGATGGCGAGCTATTTGATGACGAAGCGGAAGCCCTACTGGACAAGTTAAAGCGGAATCCCGAAGCTCAGCAAGAATGGCATACTTATCATCTCATCAGCGATGTGTTGCGACAACCCAGCCATACCCATATAAATGTAAGTATAGCCCTGCGGGAACGACTGCAGGCTGAGCCCACGGTACTTGCCCCCCGTAATCGCACTGGTCAAAATGCACGATGGTTTGCTCTCTCCGCGGCTGCTTCGGTAATGGCCTTGACTCTGGTGGCCTGGATGTCGGTACAGATTAGTTCCCAGCCTTCGCCTCAAATGGCGATGCAACAGCAACAACCCTCCGCAGTTAGACCCGCCAGTGCCCAGCGAGCGCTGGATGAGTATCTGATGGCTCATCAGGAATTTTCCCCCAGCACTGATGTACAGGGTGCGGCCTCCTATATTCGAACGGTGGCTGAAAATCGTACGGTGACAGAAAAATAGTGCTTCCTACTGTGATTAACCCAGCGTATTTATTGTCTGCCCTATTGCTGGTTCCAACTTCCTGGGCGATGGCTGGCCCGCTGCAGGATGATCTGAATTGGCTCAAGACCATGGCCTTCGCAGCACATCAGACCGATTACAGCGGTACTTTTGTCTACCAGTATGGCAACCATGTCGAAACATCACGTTTTACCCATATCGCCGACCGCGATGGGGAGCACTCGCGAGTGGAGGGGCTGGACGGTGCGCGCCGCGAGATTATCAACAGTAATGGCCACGTGTGGTGTTACCTGGGAGATGACAGGCTCAAGCTGGAGGGGCGCCAGGAGAGGAATTCCTTTCCGGCGTTATTGCCTCAACAGCTGTCCCTGTTGAATGAAAATTATCGCATCAGGCAATCCGCCGAGGGCAGGGTGGCAGGATTTCCGGCGCATGCGGTGGTATTTCAGCCCAAGGATAATTTGCGCTACGGCCGCAGGATGTGGGCACACGTCGACTCGGGCTTGCTGCTTAAAACCGAGGTATTGGATGAGCGCGGTAATGTAGTTGAACAGTATGCTTTTACCCAGTTAACCATAGGCGGAAATATTGACCGCAGCTGGATAGCTTCAGTCAAACAGGCCAGCGAAGCGCTGGGGGCGCGATCCAATAGCGCCAAAGCGGATAAATCCATCCCCAGCGGATGGCAGGTGGACATGATGCCCCCCGGGTTCAGGAAAATCATGGAAATGCGGCGGCATATGGGCAACAAGAAAATGCCGGTCATACATATGGTGTTTTCCGACGGCTTGGCCGGCATCTCGATCTTTATCGAGCCGGAGAGTGACGACGACGATCATCCGGGTCTGTCCAGCCGCGGCGCGCTCCAGGTTTACAGCAAGGTAATCACTGATCATCTGGTCACAGTGGTAGGCGAAGTTCCGCCACGCACAGTGATGCAGGTGGCTGATTCTGTCCGCTACAGCGGCCCATAGCTTATCAACACGTCAATCGGGCAGTATCGGTAGGGATGCATGGATAAAAAGTATGCTTCTGTAATCGTTTATTACTCGCGGCCTGACTTTTTGCCCGACATGCTACACAATCGCAAATGACTCCGCTATGAAGTGCTTCGTCTGACGGATCGGCATTACCCGCAATCCTAAGTCAGCATGTTAAAAATGAAATGAACATTACGGAGCTCGGCCGGTCATTACCCGCTGTGTATGAGTTGCAGCGTACCGAATAATTGCTGTTACACCTATATCGTTTTAAAAATAACCGCGACAAGCCAAATTTGGACAGGTAAGTAAGGAGATCAGTATGTCAAGAAAGCTGTTTGCCATTGCCCTGGTATGTCTTTTTTCCCAGCAGCTATCCGCCAGGGAGCTCCCCGATTTCACCGAGCTGGTGGAAAAACAGGGCCCTGCTGTAGTCAATATCAGCACCACCCAAACCATTCGCAATGTACCGCCGCAAGGGATACCCGGGCATCCCCGCAACGATCCTTTCTTTGATTTTTTCAACCGGTTCGGGCCCTCCGTGCCACAGGAGCGGGAATCCCAATCGCTGGGTTCCGGATTTATCATCAGTGACGACGGTTATATTCTGACCAATGCGCACGTGGTCGGAGGCGCAGATGGGATAACCGTACGCTTGACCGATAAACGCGAATTCAAGGCCAAGGTGATCGGTGCCGACAAGCGCACCGATGTTGCCCTGATCAAGATAGAAGCGACAGGCCTGCCGGAAGTCAAGCAGGGCAACTCGAACCTGCTTAAGGTGGGTGAGTGGGTGGTGGCCATCGGCTCACCGTTTGGGTTCGACAGCAGCGTCACTGCGGGTATCGTCAGCGCGAAGGAACGTTCATTGCCGCAGGACAGTTTCGTGCCGTTCATTCAGACCGACGCGGCCATCAATCCGGGCAATTCCGGCGGCCCGTTATTCAATATGAAGGGTGAAGTGATTGGCATCAACTCGCAGATTTATACGCGTAGCGGCGGGTCGATGGGCTTGTCTTTCGCCATTCCGATTGATGTGGCAATAGACGTGGCAAAACAGCTGCGCTCTTCGGGCAAGGTCACACGCGGGCGCATCGGTGTGGCCATCCAGGAGGTGACCCGGGATCTGGCCGAATCATTCGGGCTGAGCAAGCCCGAAGGCGCACTGATCAGCAGCGTGGAAAAAGGCGCCGCGGCGGACAAGGCCGGCCTGGAGGTCAGCGACGTGATACTTCGGTTTAATGGTAAACCGGTCATCTCGTCGTCCGATTTGCCACGCATTGTTGCGGCAACACGCCCCGGAACGAAGGTGACAGTACAGGTCTGGCGCAGGGGCGCGGCCAAGGAAATCAGCCTGACTGTGGGAGAAATGCCAGACGATAGCAAAGCCGCGCTGAATACCAACTCAGAGAACAATCTGGGCCAGGGCCAGAGTATTGAACGGCTTGGGATGGTCTTGCGCGAATTAAGTGCGGAGGAGAAAAGCGAGCTGCAATTAGCGGGTGGATTACTGGTGGTGGACCTCAAGGGATCCGCCGCACGTGCCGCGTTGCGTCCTGGTGATGTGATACTGGCGGTAGCCAATGTGGAGGTGCGCACACTGGACCAGCTCAACGATGTGCTGAAGAAAATAGCCAAGGGCAGAAATGTGGCGCTTCTGGTGAAGCGCGAAGAGAGTACGTCGTATGTTGCGCTCAAACTTGATGACAAGCAGCCAGATTAACTAAACCGGAAAGCGTGTCCCGCCAAAATCGGCTAGAATCCGTGCCTTTCGCGTGCAGGCATAACGGATTCCGGCCGAGCCTGGCGGGATCGTTTTTTTGGGGCAAATAAAATTCTGCAAGATATACGCAATTTCTCCATCATCGCCCATATCGATCATGGCAAATCCACTCTGGCCGATCGCATCATCCAGTTGTGCGGGGGTTTGGCCGACCGCGAGATGGAAGCACAAGTGCTCGATTCGATGGATATCGAACGCGAGCGCGGAATTACCATCAAGGCGCAGACGGCCGCGCTGCAATACAAGGCGCGCGACGGCCGCATTTACAATCTCAATCTGATCGATACTCCCGGGCACGTCGATTTTTCCTACGAAGTGTCGCGTTCGCTGTCAGCGTGCGAAGGCGCGCTGCTGGTCGTGGATGCGTCGCAGGGCGTTGAAGCCCAGACCGTGGCTAACTGCTATACCGCCCTCGACCTCGGGGTGGAGGTCGTGCCGGTGTTGAACAAGATCGATTTGCCGTCGGCGGACCCGGATAACGCCATCAGGGAAATCGAGGAAGTCATCGGCATAGATGCCCATAATGCCACGCGCTGTTCGGCCAAGACCGGAGCAGGGGTGCAGGACGTAGTGGAAGCAATGATCGCCCAGGTGCCGCCGCCCAAAGGCGACGCCGCTGCACCATTGCAGGCACTGATTATCGACTCCTGGTTCGATAATTACGTTGGGGTGGTAATGCTGGTGCGCATCGTCAACGGTACGCTCAAGCCCAAGGACAAGATACTGCTGATGGCCACCGGCGCGCAGCATATGGCCGAGCATCTCGGCGTGTTTACCCCCAAGTCGCAGCCGCGCGAGTTGTTGAGCGCCGGACAGGTCGGCTTCGTAATTGCCGGCATCAAGGAGCTCAAGGCCGCCAAGGTCGGCGATACCATTACATTGCAGAACCGGCCCGCAACGGCGGCCTTGCCGGGTTTTAAGGAAGTGCAGCCGCAGGTGTTCGCCGGGCTGTTCCCGGTGGAATCGAATCAGTACGAGGCACTGCGCGATTCGCTCGAGAAACTCAAGCTGAACGACGCTTCGTTGCAGTACGAGCCGGAAGTATCGCAGGCGCTTGGTTTTGGATTCCGTTGCGGCTTCCTCGGCCTGCTGCATATGGAAATCGTCCAGGAGCGGCTGGAGCGCGAGTTTGATATGGATCTGATCACGACCGCTCCCACCGTGATCTATGAAGTCGTGCTGCGCGACGGTACGGTGCTGATGGTGGACAATCCAGCGAAAATGCCGGAGCCGTCTCGCATTGAGGAAATCCGCGAGCCTATCGTGATGGTCAATTTATACATGCCGCAGGAGTATGTAGGCGCGGTCATCACCTTGTGTACGCAGAAGCGCGGGGTGCAGGTCAACATGAGCTATCACGGCAAACAGGTGCTGCTGGAATACGAAATGCCGATGGCCGAAATTGTGCTGGATTTTTTTGACCGGCTCAAGTCGGTGTCGCGCGGCTATGCCTCCATGGATTATGAGTTCAAGGAATATCGCCCATCCGACGTGGTTAAAGTAGACATGCTGATCAACAGCGAAAAAGTGGATGCGCTGTCGATTATTCTGCATCGCAGCAACAGTCAGTACCGGGGCCGTGAAGTCGCGGCGAAAATGCGCGAGCTGATTCCGCGGCAGATGTTCGATGTGGCAATACAGGCGGCGATCGGCGCAAATATTATCTCGCGAGAAAACGTCAAGGCACTGCGCAAAAACGTGCTGGCCAAATGTTACGGCGGTGATATTTCACGCAAGCGCAAATTGCTGGAAAAACAGAAGGCCGGTAAAAAGCGCATGAAGCAGGTGGGGAATGTGGAAATTCCGCAGGAAGCATTCCTGGCCATTCTGCAGGTCGGCGACAAATAAAAAGGTAAATCGGAATGGATATGGATTTTGCACTGGTGATGTTTATACTGCTGCTGACGACCGGCGGCGTGTGGCTGCTGGATATTTTAGTACTGCAGCCGAAGCGTGTCAGGTCCGGCGCCGCGGCCGGCGAGCAAAAAAAAGAACCGTGGTGGGTGGAGTATTCCAAAAGTTTTTTCCCGGTCATTCTCGCTGTATTTCTGTTGCGCTCATTCCTGGTTGAACCGTTCAAGATACCCTCCGGTTCAATGATTCCGACGTTGCAGGTGGGCGACTTCATCCTGGTCAACAAATTCACTTATGGCATACGCTTGCCGATACTCAACAAAAAAATCATCCAGATCAATAATCCCAGGCGTGGCGATGTGATGGTGTTTCATTATCCGGAAAATCCGTCGCTGGACTACATCAAGCGGGTTATTGGCTTGCCGGGCGACACCATAAGCTACCGCGACAAGACGTTATACCTGAATGGTGTGATGCAGCAGCTGAACAAGGAAAGCGATTACAATTATGTCGAAAACGGCCTTAAGTTTGTGCACACCGAGCGCTATAAGGAAGACCTTGAGGGCCACCCTCATGAAATATTGATCGATCCGGATTCTGCCGGCATTCATCTGGGCGCAGTATCCGAATTCCCGCAGCGTGAGGCGTGCAGTTATAGTCCGGAGGAAGTACGTTGTACCGTGCCGGCGGGACATTATTTCATGCTCGGCGATAACCGCGACAACAGCCGCGACAGCCGCTACTGGGGATTTGTGCCGGACAATCTAATTGTCGGCAAAGCATTTTTCATCTGGATGAATTTCAGTGACTTGAAACGTATCGGCCTGACCGTTAATTAATAGTGCCGGCCATGATTAAAAGCGACAACCAAGGAGCTAAAGCGATGATAAACAAACAGAGCGGCGTGAGTCTGTCGGGCACCCTGATGTTAATTGTTTTGCTGATACTGGTGGTGCTGGGGGCAATGAAGATAGTGCCGGCGTATACTCAAAATGCTTCGGTCAAGCATATTTTAAAATCCATTGCTGCTGATCCGGCGATGCAGGGCGCGCCCGAGAAAGATATACGCGCATCGTTCAGCAGACGCGTTACCGCCGATTATTTTATCACCGCGGTGAAGGCGGAGGATTTAGTGATCGAGAAGACCGATAGAAATGGCGGCGGCCTGGAGATCAGCGCCAATTACGTCGTAACTCTGCCATTAATCGCCAATGCCAGCCTGCTACTGGAGTTCAGCCCAAGCAGTGCGAAGTAAAATGTTATGAGCCGCGAAGCACTATGCCGGCAACTGGGCTATGTTTTCACGCAGCCGCAATTGTTGCAACGCGCGTTGACCCATCGCAGCCACAACGCGGCCCATAATGAACGCTTGGAGTTTTTGGGCGACAGCGTGTTGAGCTGCGCGATTGCCAAGCACTTATATGATACCTGTCCTGATTTACCGGAAGGCGACCTGTCGCGCTTGCGCTCCAACTTGGTAAATCAGCATACCTTGCACCTGTTGGCGCAGCAGTTGAAACTGGGCGAATTATTGCTGCTGGGCGAGGGCGAGCGCAAGAGCGCCGGATTCCGCCGCCCATCGATACTGGCCGATGCGATGGAAGCGCTGCTCGGGGCGATATTTCTGGACGGCGGCTATGCTGCAGCCGAACAGGCCGTGCTTAAACTGTATGTGCCTTTTATTGCGCAGGCGGATATACAGACATTGGGCAAGGATTACAAAACACTGCTGCAGGAATATCTGCAGGGCATAAAGTTGCCGCTGCCGAAGTATTCGGTGGCTGGTATTCAAGGCGAAGCGCACGCGCAGCTATTCCTGATTCAATGCGAAATCCCGCAGCTGAACCTCACCTCGCGCGGCGAGGGCAGTAGTCGCCGCGCCGCGGAACAGAACGCGGCCCAAGCGGCCTACCGACAAATAGAAACCCTCAGACATGACAACAGATAATTACCATAGCGGCTTTATTGCCATCATAGGCCGGCCCAACGTCGGCAAGTCCACCTTGCTGAATCACCTGATCGGGCAGAAGGTCAGCATCACTTCGCGCAAGGCGCAGACCACGCGCCATCGCATCACCGGCATTCTGACCGACGAAAAAAGTCAGTTCGTATTCGTCGATACCCCGGGCTTCCAGACCAAACATATGAATGCGCTCAACCGCGGCATGAACCGCGTGGTCAGCAGCAGCCTGAGGGACGTGAATGTCGTGCTGTTTGTGCTGGAAGCACGCCAGTACGACGAACGGGACCGCCAGGTGCTGCAGTTGCTGCCGAAGGACACACCGGTCATCCTGGTAATCAACAAGGTCGACGTGATGGCCGACAAAAGCGAGCTGCTGCCTTTTATCGAGGGCTTGGCCACCGCGCACCATTTCGCCGCGATAGTGCCGGTCAGTGCCAAGCACGACAAACAGCTGGATACTCTGCTCGAAACCATACGCCAGTACTTGCCGCAGGGTGAGCCGATTTATGCGGCGGATGAAATCACTGACCGCAACGAACGCTTTCTGGCGGCTGAGTTGCTGCGCGAAAAAATCTTCCGCTTTACCGGCGAAGAGCTGCCCTATTCGGTCAGCGTGGTGATCGAGCAGTTCAAGGAAGAGCCGAGCGGCATGCGCCGTATCCATGCTGCGATACTGGTCGACAAGGAAGCGCACAAGGCCATGCTGATCGGCAAGGACGGCGCCAAGATGAAGGAAATCGCGACTCAGGCGCGGCTGGACATGGAGAGGTTATTCGGCGCCAAGGTGTTCCTGGAAGTCTGGATCAAGGTGCGCAGCGGCTGGGCCGATAATGCGCAGGTGCTGAAATCACTGGGTTATGAATGACGGCGCATAAACAGCGCCAGGAAGATCAGCCGGCTTTCGTGCTGCACAGTTATCCGTATCGCGAGACCAGCCTGGTGCTTGAAGTATTCAGCCGCGAACACGGCCGGGTCGCACTGGTGGCGCGCGGTGCGCGGCGGCCGCGCTCACCGATGCGCGGTTTGCTGATGAGTTTTCAGCCGTTGCTGTTGTCGTGGTTTGGCAAGGGTGAACTGCGTACACTACATCGCGCGGAGCGGCAGGGCGGGCAGCCGCAGCTGCAGGGCACGGCCTTGCTGTGCGGATTTTACCTGAACGAGCTGCTGCTCAACCTGACGGTGCGCGATGATCCGCATGAGGCATTATTCGATTACTACCAGGCCACGCTGCAGCGATTGTCCGGTGATGGGGACCAGGCGGCTACGCTGCGCCGTTTCGAAAAGCACCTGCTGCAGGAACTGGGTTATGCGTTGTTGCTGGAACTCGAAGCTGACACTGGCCATGCAATTGATCCGGCCGTGCAATATCGCTATGTGATTGAGCGCGGACCATTGCGCAATGCGCAGGAAGGACTGCCGGTGCTGGGCAAAACCCTGCATGACATTGCCGCCGACGATTACCGCGATGCGCTCAGCGCGCAGCAGAGCAAGCAGTTGATGCGCATGCTGCTGAATCATTATCTTGCCGGCAAAGTGCTGCATACGCGCGAACTGATCAAGGACATGCAGAGAGCGAATTAAGCAATTGCATTTGCCTTTATCGAGAAGCTGGATGCTGCCGCCTGGCTTCACCGAATAGCGTTGCTTCCGCTAACGAGTTCATCCCCGTAGCGAGCTTTACTCCCCTGGATGACCTTCATGAATATTTCCGGCCGGGGGTATGGAAGGATCACTCTGGTGCCGGGCGTTCGATGTATTTCGCCGTTTTTGTTCAATAAGCATATTACAGAAGAGTTGGCCCTGCTCGATTGCATCGTCGAGCGCAACATGCATATGCGGTGCTTTGGATGACCCATGCCCGGGCATATTGCGTTTTGTTGTTTCTCGATACGGCAGGCCCAGGGTAGCCATCGCATAAGTTTTAATGTCGAGCGCGGAGTGACCAAACGGGCTCTCGCCGGCGAAACGTATGAGGTACCAATAGACAAAGAGGAAATCATAGGCGGCCGGGTAGCCCACAAAGACCGGCTTGCCCGGCAGGCCTTTGAGCCACGCCACATAATTGCCTATCGCAATTGCCGGCGTTTGCAGATTGCTCCGTGCTGCGACCCAGGCCTGCCGATGATTCTGCCACCACGCCATCGTTTCGGGCGCCGCGGTTGCGCCTTGCAACAGCTCAAGGTTGGCGGTGAACGTCGAGATCAGTTTGCCCTGAGGGGTATAGGCGGCTGAACCAAAACTAAGCATCGAGTGCGGTCCTGGTATCGGGCCATCGGCTTCAATGTCCGTGGAGACGTAAATCTCTTGCACGCTATGTGTTCAGGCTACTGACGGTATGCGTTGTTTGAAATTGAACTAAACCCACGCTTATGCAGGCAACTTCGCCGCGAGCACATCTATTTTTTCGATGACCGGAGGCTGAACGAAAAGATGGCCTGCCTTTTCCATTAGCGCTGCGGCGACCTTGCCGGAAAGATGAGCCTGTCGCCCTGCCTCGTCAGGAAATACGTCAAAAATTCCAAAGGTTGACGGACCAAGCCGAATTCCAAACCACGCTATGGTTGCAGGCTCTTCCCGAACCAGCGGCGCTCCACTCAGCAAAAAGCACTCTACTTCCTGTTCCTTGCCAGGCTTAGCCTCCAAACGAACAAATAATCCGACCTTGACCATGACGCGCTCCTCAGTAAATAACCCAGGGTATTACATTACTCCTTAAATTTCGGCGGGCCAAAATATTTAAATTTGCCCGCGAAAGCTAACCCGTACCTCAGCGAGAACGAACTGGATATACATTAGCCAATTAACTTCGGATCATCCGTGAGGGTCGCGCGCATGCTGCAAATGGAACTTGCCGGGGCGCCTGGATGGGCAAGATACATTGCATCCTGAGTGAGCCTCTGTTACGTTTCGCCCTGTTAAACAGGCAAGGATTTAAAATGATTAAACTTGGGTTGAACATTGACCACGTCGCAACGCTGCGCCAGGTACGGGGTACCCGTTATCCCAACGTGATACAGGCGGCGCTGATTGCCGAAGCGGCGGGTGCCGATGCGATTACATTGCATCTGCGCGAGGACAGGAGGCATATACAGGATCGCGATGTCGAAATTTTGCGCGACATGTTGCAGACCCGCATGAACCTGGAGAGCGCGATTACCGACGAGATGCTTTCCATCGCGCTGCGCATCAAGCCTCATGATGTCTGTTTCGTGCCGGAGCGGCGTGAGGAGCTGACCACAGAGGGTGGGCTGGACGTGCGCGGGCATTTCGTCAGCGTGCAACGCGCCTGTGATGCCTGCGCCGCAGCAGGCATACGTGTTTCCCTTTTTGTGGATGCGGATGAAAGGCAGCTGGATGCGGCTCACGCGGCCGGTGCGCCGGTGGTGGAAATTCACACCGGGAAATATGCCGATGCACCCACCGTGCATCAGCAGACGCAGGAATTCATGCGCATCCAGCGGGCGGCGGCGCATGCTCATGCACTGGGCATGCAGGTGAACGCCGGGCACGGCCTGAATTATCACAATGTACAGCCTATCGTCGCGCTTCCCGACCTGTGCGAATTGAATATCGGCCATGCGATTATTGCCGAGGCATTGTTCATCGGCCTGGAACAGGCAGTAAAAAAAATGAAAGCACTGCTGGCCGTTCCCGGCTTCGCAACCACTAAATGATTTTTGGCATCGGTACCGATATTGTCGCGTATGCGCGCGTCGCGGCAGCGCATGCGCGCCATGGCGAGCGGTTTGCGCAACGGGTGCTGAGCCAGCAGGAAATGGCGCAGTACAGCAGCCATGGCCAGCCGGCACGGCTGTTGATGAAACGCTTCGCCGCCAAGGAAGCGCTAGGCAAGGCGGTGGGTAGCGGGCTGCGTTTTCCGGTTACCCTGCAACGCATCAGTGTCATTCATGACAGCAACGGCAAACCCTTCTTTGAATTTGCCGCCGAGCTGGCCGCGCATCTGGCTCGACTTGGCGTGACGCAACATCATCTCAGCATCAGCGACGAGCAGGATATCGCTGTGGCCTTCGTGATACTGGAAAAAAATTAGGAGACGTGATGGGTATCGGTCCGGTCATGCTGGATATTGCAGGCACTGCTTTGACTGCGGAAGATGAGGCGCGCCTGAGTCATCCGCTGGTGGGCGGGGTCATTTTATTTACCCGCAACTATCAGTCACAACGCCAGTTGAGCGAACTGACCGCCAGCATCCACGCGCTGCGCAGTCCGCCGCTGCTGATTGCGGTTGATCATGAGGGCGGACGCGTGCAGCGCTTCCGCCGGGAATTTACCCGCATCCCGGCAATGCGCGAATTGGGGCGGGTGTGGGACGACCACCCCAAACGGGCACGCCATCTGGCACAACAGGCCGGCTATGTGCTGGCTGCCGAGTTGCGCGCGTGCGGGGTGGATTTCAGTTTTACCCCGGTGCTGGATATCGATAGCGGTACCAGCAGCGTGATCGGTGACCGCGCTTTTCACGCGCAGCCGCAGGCCATTACCGAACTGGCGCACAGCCTGTTACTCGGGCTGAAGCAGGGCGGTATGCCGGCGGTAGGCAAGCATTTCCCCGGGCACGGCAATGTCGGCGCCGATTCGCACCTCGCGATCCCGGTGGACGAGCGCAGCTATACCGATATTGAATTATGCGATCTGATCCCGTTCCGCCGGATGATTGATTATGGCTTGACCGCGATCATGCCAGCGCATGTAATCTATCCCAGGGTTGACTCCAACCCGGCGGGATTTTCTTCGGTCTGGCTCAAAAAAATACTGCGCGGCGAGCTCGGTTTCGAGGGCTGTATCTTCAGCGATGATCTCAGCATGGAGGGCGCCACGGTGGCCGGCGATATCATACAGCGCGCCGAGGCGGCATTGCACGCCGGCTGCGACATGGTGCTGGTGTGCAATAGGCCCACCGCGGCCGATCAGTTGCTGGCCGGGTTGCAGTGGGACATGCCGGCGACCAGCAAAGCCCGGCTGATGCAGATGCGCGGCCATCCGCATCGCAGTACGCTGGTGCAGCTGCACGAGCAGGCGGAGTTCGTGCAGGCAGTGCATGAAATCGCAGCAGTCGGCCCGGGCAGCGCAGAGCTGCCTCTGGCCTAGGCGATGCACAACGGGCAGATGTTGCAAACACAATACCGGAAGAGTTTTTGCCATTTGCAGGCGCTCTTGCGATAATCGAGCGTAACTAACAGGATATTGGCGCCGCCGGGGTTGGTCGCAGGCAGGCTGGGGAAATCGACTCGCGGGCAGATTCTGTGCTGAAAATTAAACGGTATACAGGATGAGCGAATTACAGATTGGTTTGCTGGTGATCGGCGCAGTGATAGTGCTGGCGATCTATTTTTATAACGCCTGGCTGCAGCGGCAGCATCGGCGCAAATTCGAGGCAACCTTCGAACCAATGCAGGAAGATCCGCTTTACAGCCCACCTGTGACGAAGACGGAGGCGGTCGTTCCATTTGAGGATCTGGCTGCCGATGCGCCGGTTGAGGCAGCTATCGAAAATTCGCTGGTCGAAGATTCCATCGACGAGATCCTGGCCCATCCGGAAGACTCGCCGGGCGATTCGCCAGCGGCGTCCGGGAACGCATCCTATCGGCCGCCGGCTGAAAGCGTATGCGATCTGCTCGACGATGCCACCGACTATATTGCCGTGCTCTCGCTCAAAACCCCGGCCAGTGCTCACGCGTTGGCCCCGCTGTGGCAGCAGCGTTTCGATTTCGGCAAGAATGTTTATGCATGCGGATTGAATGCGGCCACCGGTGCGTGGGAGAAAGTCATACCGGAAAGTCCGCTGGCCTACTCGGCATTCAAGCTGGCGATCCAGCTGGCCGACCGCTCGGGCTCGGTAAGCGAGGCTAAACTGCAGGATTTTCATGAACTGGCCCGCCATATTGCGGTTCCGCTACAGGGCGAGATCGAATTGCCGGATACGGCCGAAGCTGCCGCCCGCGCTGCGGCGCTGGATTCTTTCTGCGCCGAAGTCGACCAGATGATAGGGCTCAATATCATGCCCAGCGGGGAGCGCATATTTTCCGGCAGTGAAATTGCCGGTGTGGCCGAGCGGCATGGCATGGCGCTGCAGTCCGATGGCGCGTTCCATTTGCTGGATGAGCAGGGGCACACCTTGTTCAGCCTGGGCAATTATGAAAATGTACCGTTTCAGCACCACACGCTGGAGCAGATGTGGGTAAATGGCCTTACCTTGCTGCTTGATGTGCCGCGAGTGGATCAGCCAGCCCGGCGCTTTGACCAGATGGCCGTGCTGGCGCGGCAGCTGGCCATGGATATGCGGGCTGCGGTAGTGGACGATCATCGTGTCGCGCTGGGAGAGCAGGGGTTCGCCCAGATACGCGCGCAGGTTGCGGCGATAGAAGAACGCATGATGCTGGGCGACGTGGTTCCCGGCAGCGCCCAGGCGCGCCGCCTGTTCTCGTAAAATGGCCGCAGCCGTCGCGCAACGCATCGCAGCTCTGCGGGCAGAAATCGAGCGGCACAATATTCAGTACTATGTGTTGGATCATCCGTTGATCACGGATGCCGAGTTCGACATGCTGTTTCGCGAACTGCAAAGCCTGGAAGCGCAGCATCCCGATCTGGTGACCCCGGATTCGCCCACTCGCCGCGTCGGCGCGGCGCCATTAAAAACGTTTGGCACGGTCGTGCATCGCAAGCCGATGCTGTCGCTGAACAATGCGTTCAGTGAGCGGGAAGTGCGCGCCTTCGATACGCGCATACGTGAAATATTGGGGATAGCGGAAGTCGAATTCGCGGTGGAACCCAAATTTGACGGCCTCGCAGTCGCGCTTACTTACCGTGACGGATTATTTGTGCAGGGCGCGACGCGCGGCGACGGCAGCATGGGCGAGGATGTGACCGAAAACTTGCGCACGGTACGGGCTATCCCGTTGCGCCTGACCGAGCCTGTACCATTGCTCGAAGTACGCGGCGAGGTACTGATGTTCAAACGCGATTTTGCCGCGCTGAACGAACAGCAGGCCGCCAAAGGTGACAAGCTGTTCGTCAATCCCCGCAATGCCGCGGCAGGGGCGCTGCGTCAACTGGATCCGCGCATTACCGCCGGGCGCCGCCTGAGTTTTTTCAGCTACGGGGCAGGCGAAGTGGAAGGCGCTATTTTGCCGGGCAGCCATTCGGCGCAACTGGAATGGCTGCGCAAGCTGGGCATGCCGCTGCCGCCACAGCGCGCCGAAGTGCATGGTGCGGACGAATTGCTGGCGTATTATCACCACATCAATGCACTGCGGGAAGAGCTGCCGTTTGAAATCGACGGCGTGGTGTACAAGGTCAACAGCATCGCGCAGCAGGAACGCCTGGGCTATGTGGCACGTGCGCCGCGCTTTGCGCTGGCGCATAAATTTCCGGCCGAAGAAGCATCGACGACGGTGCTGGATATCGAGGTGCAGGTCGGGCGTACCGGCGCGCTGACCCCGGTGGCGCGGCTGGCGCCGGTATTCGTCGGCGGTGTGACCGTAACCAACGCCACACTGCATAACGAAGAAGAATTGCGGCGCAAGGATATTCATATCGGCGATACTGTAACCGTGCGCCGCGCCGGCGATGTAATACCCGAGATTGTGCGCGCGCTGCCGGAATTGCGTCCTGCCACCGCACGCGAATTTAAGATGCCGCTGCTGTGTCCGGTGTGCGGTGCGCATGTGATCAAACAGCCGGATGAAGCGGCCTGGCGCTGCAGCGGCGGATTATTCTGCGGGGCGCAGCGCAAGCAGGCGCTGCTGCATTTTGCCAGTCGGCGCGCGCTGGATATCGAAGGGTTGGGCGACAAGCTGATTGATCAGCTGGTAGATCGCCAACTGGTGCATACCCCCGCCGACATTTACCGGCTGGACGTGCCCACGCTGGCCGCGCTGGACCGCATGGGCGAAAAGTCGGCGGAAAATTTGGTCCAGGCGATCTCCCACAGTAAACAGACCACGCTGGCGCGTTTTATCTATGCGCTGGGCATACGCAATGTGGGCGAAGCAACCGCGAAGGATCTGGCCCGGCACTTCGGTACGCTGGATCAGTTCATCGCGGCCGATCAGGCGCGGCTGCAGCGCGTAGCCGATGTCGGGCCGGTGGTCGCGCAAAGCATTACGGCGTTTTTTGCCGAGCAGCACAACCGCGACGTGATCGCCCAGTTGCGCGCCAGTGGCGTCACATGGGCCGAGCACGAGGGCGTAACCGTTACCGGGTTGCCGCTGGCCGGCAAGATTTTTGTGCTGACCGGCACACTGGACGCCATGTCCCGCGAAGCCGCGAAGGAGCAGCTGGAAACACTCGGTGCGAAGGTAAGCGGTAGCGTGTCGAAGAAAACAGATTATGTGGTGGCCGGGGCAGAGGCCGGCAGCAAGCTGGACAAAGCGCTGGAACTGGGCGTCGCGGTGCTCGATGAAAAACAATTCCTGGCCTTATTGGAAACTCTATGACAAGCGTGACAAAAGCGGTTTTCCCGGTGGCGGGTTTGTATCCTGAACTGAGCGATGAATTCGCGGCTTATCTGGCCGGCCAGGATTTTTCCGGGGCTGCGCTCGCATGACAATTACTCGGCAGCAGGCGCATACCATTTTGCATCAGGCCGAAATGCTCTTTCCCGCAGTCCAGGTGCAGGACACGGTCATCCGGGTTGCACAGGAGATTAACAGCGTGCTGGCGGACCAGCATCCGCTGGTGCTGTCAGTGATGGGGGGAGCGGTGGTATTTACCGGGCAGCTGCTGCCGCTGCTGAATTTTCCGCTCGATTTCGATTATGTGCATGTATCGCGTTACGGCAACGATCAGCAGGGCGGGCAATTGCGCTGGAAAGTGGAACCGCGCGAAAATGTGCGCGGCAGAATTGTGTTGGTGGTAGATGATATTCTGGACGAAGGCGAAACCATGTGCGCAATCAGGCAGCGCGTGATGGATCTGGGCGCCGCCGGATTTTATTGTGCGGTTTTTGCCGACAAGTTGAATGGTAAAGTAAAACCGATCCGTGCGGATTTTGTCGGGCTCGAATTGCCGAACCGTTTTGTGTTCGGATTCGGTATGGATATCCAAGGTGCGTGGCGCAATTTGCCCGCGATTTATGCTGTGAGGGAAGAAAACTGATGCTGGCAATTATTGGTGGTACCGGACTGACTCAACTGGCCAATCTGGAGATTTCGCATCGGCAGGTGATGCGTACGCCTTACGGCGAACCTTCGGGCGCAATTACCTTTGGTCAATTGCTCGAACATGAAGTGATGTTTATCGCGCGCCACGGTTACGGCCATACGATTCCCCCGCACGAGGTCAATTACCGGGCCAATCTGTGGGCATTGCAGGAGCAGGGCGCGCTGCGCATTATCGCGGTCGCCGCGGTGGGCGGTATTCGCGCTGATCTGACGCCCGGTACGCTGGTGTTGCCCGACCAGATTATCGACTATACCCATGGCCGCGAATTTACCTATTTCGATGGGCGCGATCGCGCCGTGACCCACATCGATTTCACGCAGCCCTACAGCCAGCCATTGCGCCAGCAAATATTGGACGCGGCGGCGTTGGCCAACGAGCCCTGCCGGGACGGCGGCGTTTATGCCGCCACTCAGGGGCCGCGTCTGGAGACGGCGGCCGAGATCAACCGCCTGGAACGCGATGGCGCTGACATGGTCGGCATGACCGGCATGCCGGAGGCAGCACTGGCGCGCGAACTCGGTTTGCAATACGCCGCCATCGCCGTGGTATTAAACCATGCTGCAGGACGCGGCAACAGCCACGATCGCGTGCATCTGGAGACCTTCGTATCAGTGGCGCAACCGACTATGGCGCGCGTGCGCAATATACTTGAACGGGTCGTGGGCCGCGATGGCGATTAAACCGGTACTGCGCATCGGCGACCCACGCTTATTGCGCCGCGCCGAAGAAGTAAGCAGCTTTGATACGGCTGAGCTGCATGCGCTGCTGGCCGATATGCACGATACCATGCAGGCTCTGGATGGCGCCGGCCTGGCGGCGCCGCAAATCGGGATAAATCTGCGCGTAGTGATATTTGGCCTGCAACATAATCCACGCTATCCCGACGCCGAGCCGGTACCGCAAACCATATTGATCAACCCGGTTATAACTCCGCTCAGCGAAGAGCTCGAGGAAGGCTGGGAGGGTTGTCTGAGCGTGCCCGGTATGCGCGGACTGGTGCCGCGCTTCAAGAGCATACGCTACCAGGGGTTCGATCCTTATGGTGCACCGCTGGACCGGACCGTGCATGACTTTCATGCGCGCGTGGTGCAGCACGAATGCGATCATCTGGATGGCGTGTTGTATCCCATGCGGATACGTGATCTGAGAAATTTCGGTTTCACCAGGGAACTGTTTCCAGATGAAGAGCAATCCGCCGAGTGACTGGTGCCGTTTTGCGCACTACTCCAAGTTCATAATATTGCTCTGATGGTACTCATCTCTTCTGTATCAAACCCAACACCCGAATTACTATTCAATTAGCCGTTGCCCCTCAAGCATTACAGATCCGAATCTGCGCCGCGAGGTCTCCCCTGCCTGCGCGTACACCGCACCCAACGGAATTTTCGTTACGTGTTCTGCCGTACAGAAGCCAATAAACTAAAATTGGATTATGGGCACGTAACTACTGCTGACTCGAATGGGTCAGGAAATTCTGCCAATTATTTAAGGAGAGAATCATGCAAAAAAGAGCAAGCTATAAACTCAGTTGTCTGGCTGTAATGTTAACCGCATCTGTAGGTTTTTATAATTCGGCACTGGCACAGTCCGGCGCAGGTGTTGGAGCAAGCGGTGGAGCAAGTGGCTCGGTATCCGGCGGAGCAGGCGGGATTTCGGGGTCAGGCACAACTGGAACAACTGGCTCAGGAAGTGTAACTGGAAGTGGAATCGGTGGCAGTGGCTCCAGCGGAGCTGGAATGAGCGGAAGTGGCTCCAGCGGAGCCGGGATCAGTGGCAGCGGTTCCAGCGGAACCGGGGTCAGTGGAAGCGGTTCTATGGATAGCACTATCAATTCCACCGGGACAGCACACACCGGCTCAGAAAATTCGAACGGCGCAGGCTCGGGAACCAGTGGTTCCGGCAGCCGAAGAGGATCAAGCAGTTCCGGTAGCTGGGGCACATCGGGTGGCTCAGACACATCGAGCGGATCCGGGACCTCGGGCAGTTCAGGAAGCTCGTCAGGAAGCGGGATGAGCGGCTCAGGTTCCAGTTCGGGCACGGGTACTTCAGGAAGCTCGTCGGATAGCTCCGGCACTGCGGGTACTAGCGGTTCAAGAAGCGGATCGGGAACTGCAGGAAGCTCGGGTACTTCGGGATCGGGAACCTGGAGAGGCGGCTCCGGCAGCAGTATGAGCAGGTAATTAATTATCTGCAGCAAAGGGCGCAAGCTTTAATGCTTGCGCCTTTTTTATTATTGCGCTTAAGCTACTTTATACAGGTGGCGTTGTATTATCCACCGATAAAACTCATCTCAACTTTGTTACCGCTGGACGTTTCGGCCGTACGAACTTCGGAGTACTGATCTGTTCGTTGCTGCCAGATCGCGGCAATCGCGTCCTGGATTTTTTCGTCCGTGTCCTGACTGCGCAACATCGATTTCAGGTCATAGCCCTTGCTCGCAAACAAACATGTGTACAAGGTACCATCGGTGGACAGCCGCGCGCGGGTGCAGCTGCTGCAAAAGGGTGCGGTGACGCTGGAGATGACTCCAAATTCGCCCGAACCGTCCAGGTAACGCCAGCGTTCGGCAACTTCGCCGGCGTAGTTCGGATCGGCCGGCTCGCAGGGGAACTCCTGCTGGATACGGCGGACAATTTCCGTGCTGGGAATCACGTCAGCCATTTTCCAGCCGTTGCTGCTGCCCACGTCCATAAATTCTATGAAACGCACTATGTTGCCGCTGCCTTTAAAGCGGCGCGCCATGTCAACGATATGCTCATCGTTGACACCACGTTTAACCACCATATTGATCTTGATCGGTGCGAAGCCCGCCGCCATTGCCTGATCTATTCCTTCAAGCACCTTGCTCACCGGGAAATCCATATTATTCATTGCGCGGAAAGTGGCTTCATCCAGGGTATCCAGGCTTACCGTGAGGCGCGTCAGTCCGGCTGCCCTGAGCGCCTGGGCTTTGGCCTTCAGGCCGGCGCCATTAGTGGTAAGGGTAAGGTCGACCCCGGGCAATGACTCGGTCAGCATCGCAATAAGCAGCTCAATCTCCTTGCGCAGCAGCGGTTCCCCGCCAGTCAGGCGTATTTTTTCGATACCGTGGCCGCCGAATATTTTCGCCAGGCGCACAATTTCTTCAAAGCTCAGAATTTCATCCTGCCCCAGAAATTGATACTGATCGTTGAATACTTCTTTCGGCATGCAATAAGTGCAGCGAAAATTGCAACGGTCGGTCACCGATATGCGCAGGTCGCGTAGACCGCGCTGGCGCAGGTCCGCCAGAGGGCCGATATTAGTTCGCCGGGATGGGATGAGCAGAGGCCGACCGTTCGCCCGCTGGTCTATGATCTGGATGATTTTTGGGTCCATTCGAGGTATCAGGCTCGCGGTCATACGATGACCTATGAGGGTCGGGCTGCGTCAGAGTTCTGGCGGCACTGCTATAGCCGCCAGAAACAAGTGCTGAGGCAGGCCATTACTTTCCGTTCAGATAGTCGCCGATCGCGTCGATTTCCTCGTCAGTCAGCAACTTGGCGACTTTATTCATGATGGGGCTATTGGTGCGTGAACTAGACCGCCAGTTGAACAATTGCTCGCGCAGATAGGCTTTATGTTGCCCGCCTATGACGGGAAATTGCGTACTCCCGCCGGTAATGCCTTTGCCATTCACACCGTGGCAGGTCATGCAAGCCTGGATACCCCGGCTCATATCCCCATTGAAAACCAGTTCATGGCCGACCGCATTTTCTCCCGAGCCATCGCCCTTCATTTTATCCTGGCTGGCAAAATAAGCGGCGATGTCGGCCAGATCGGCATCACTGATAGTTGCAGCCATTGCGCTCATGATCTGGTGCTTGCGCTCACCTGACTGAAAATTACGCAGCTCTTTTGCAATATAAAATGAATATTGTCCGGCTAGCTTGGGAATCATTGGCTCGACGCTATTGCCGTCCTCACCATGGCATCCCTGGCATAGCTGCGATTTCTCCTTGCCGGCGACCGGGTCACCCTTGCCTATGCGTTGTTTGATGATTTCAGGAGGATCTTTGGCGTACGCGGTTGCAGTAAACAGCGCAATTAGAGTCAGGCAGATGAAGATTTTGCTGTGAGTGCGAAACATATTGCTCTCCTTGATTTGGATACGCGATTTACTTCGTACAATGTGTACCTTGCCTGATGACTGGTCCTGGCTGTCTGAACGGCCTACAGGCAAACTTGCTGCTGCGCATGCCGTCTATATAGCGCAGCAAATTAACGCAAATCTATATGCAGAAGTTCTGCTATACAATTTTGCGCTACTTCCGATAATTAGACAATCAGATATATTGCTCTGCAAGCAGTTGATTTCGTGGGGCACGGTGCTCTCAGCAGAGATGACGAAACAATGAGGGCCGCTGGACAGCAGCAATGCCTTATCCAGCAGCCCTCACGGTTCTGTAAACGTTGTAGGCTCCAACGCGGAGTATTATCGATACAACTTACATCCCCGAAATATAATCGGCCAATGCGTCGATTTCAGCATCGGTCAACGGCTTTGCAATGTTATTCATGACGCCGCCAGGGCTGTTGGAGCGGGTGCCGCTTCTCCAGTTATTCAACTGCACACGCAGGTAGTCACTATGTTGTCCACCGATCACTGGAAAGGTTGAACTGCCTTTGCCATTGGCGCCGTGGCAACTGCTGCAGGCGATAACGTCGCGCTTTTCGTCGCCATTGGCGAATAGGTTCCTGCCGACCGGGTTCTCAACCTGGCTGGCGCCCTTCATTTGCTCCTGGCTGGCAAAATACGCGGCAATATCCGGTACGTCTGCGTCATCTATAGTGGCTGCCATCGCGCTCATGATCTGGTGCTTGCGTGCGCCGGACTTGAAATCCTCTATTTGCTTGGCAATATACGCAGCGTACTGTCCGCCCAGTTTAGGAATCATCACTTCGCTGCTGATGCCGTGTTCGCCATGACAGCCTTGGCAGAGTTGAGTTTTGTCATTTCCGGCAGCTGGATGGCCGTTGCCGATCCGTTCCTTTACTGCTTCGGTGGCGTCATTTGCAGAGGCGGAGGCCGCGGTAAACAGGGCTGCGGCTATAAGAATTACGGCTTTGTTGCGAATTCGAAAAATAATATTTAGCTTATTAAAGTGAGAATTGAGCTTACAGTTTTGCTTATGTGTCATTGAAGGTTTCCGAAATAAAAAAAGCCAATATTTTCCGTAAGCGTTCTTCGCTTGTCAAATTTCTTGCACATATTTTTTTGATATTTAGCCTATACGCAAAAACCGTTTTTTGCGTGAACGTTTTTCCATATTTCGTTTGAATGAATGAGTTTGATATGGATGCAAGTTGGCTCCGCTTTTTAGTTGACTTATGTTAGCCAGCGAACAGTATCAGCCGCAGATTCAGTTTAATTTTACTGAGCTGTCACGTTGAGTCACTTAATGTTTTTGTAGGGGCTAATAACCGCCATAAGTGCCTAAGCTGGCAGATAACGCAGAAAGTTATCGCTGATTCAACGGTTGACTAATAACTACCAATAAATATGAATAGTCGCAGAGCCAATAATTTGAAAAAGGACACAATCATGGAAAAACACATATCTACCACCACCGCTCAAGGCAACGGGCAGCATGTTAATGCCGGGTCCAACGACACGGCCACGGAAATGCATCGCACCATAGACAAGGCTTCTTCTGCGGTACAGCCCGCTGTTGATCGGCTGGCCAGTGGCGCCCATGCCGCGGTGGACAGAATGTCAAGCGCAGCCGCAGATGCTTCAGAAGTTCTGGCCAGGAAAAGCCAGGAATTCAGAGCGGCGCAAGAACGGCTACTGGGTAAGGGACGTGAGTGCGTACGGGAAAATCCCGCAACCTCGGTAGTAATTGCACTGGCGGCTGGATATCTGTTATCCAAATTGCTGGGGCGTAGCAGAGCGTAAACAATTCAGCTTCTTCTTGAGCATTATTTTAATTATTTAAGGAAAACACCATGAAAAAATCTTCAGCGACATTTGACGATGCCATTGAATTGTTGACCAACGATCACGAAGAGGTCAAGGCAAAATTTGCTCAATTTGAGGAGCTGGGACCGCGCGCGTTCTCGGCCAAAAAGAAGCTTGCCGAAGAAATCTGTCAGGCATTAACTGTCCACTCTATGTTAGAGGAAGAAATTTTTTATCCGGCAGTCCGCGAACAGGTCAAGAAGGGCGATGATCTGATTAATGAGGCGGTGGTAGAGCATGCAAGTGCAAAAGAACTAATCGCGCAGATCCAGGAGATGTCTGCGGACGAAGAACTTTTCGACGCCAAAGTGCTGGTGCTGTCTGAACAGATTAAGCATCATGTGGAAGAAGAAGAAGGGGAAATGTTCCCGCAGGCCAGAAAATCCAAGCTTGATCTGGTTGAGCTGTGCGAACAGATGACTGAGCGCAAACAGCAGCTGCTTGCCAGCGGAGAAATGGAACGTCCGCCCAAGTCAACTTCGGGTGAGTCACGGCTGGGCGCATAACCAGACGCCGCATTTATTTGCGGACTGACTGGTTAGACAAGGTTGGGAATGACCGATGGTCCGGTTATTCCCAACCTTGGTAACCCTTTTTTTTCATTAAACATATCTTGACAGTAACTATGATTTAACTAACTATCATCGCTTGACTCTTTCTAGATAAAGAATGCGGTGATATTTACGCTGGCGCAACCACTTTGGATCAAAATATTAGTTGGTGCCTTATTAATTACGGGCATATACGCATGGGCGTTCTGGCCGGAAATCGAGCATCCTGTTTTTCCTCCTCCTGATCTATCGGTGTTTGCCGGCTCCGTCGAGCCTATTCTTCCCATCCCTGCCGATCTGCCTGATCTGGACGCGAAAAAAGTCGCGCTCGGCTTCTCGCTGTTCAGTGATAAACGGATGTCGCATGATGACACTATTGCGTGCTCATCCTGCCATCAGCTTAATCAGGCCGGCGTTGACCACAGGAGGTTCTTTTCCGGGATAAAAGGCCAGATTGGCGATATTAATACCCCGACAATATTTAACAGCCGGTTTAATTTCCGCCAGTTCTGGAACGGGCGCGCGCCGACGCTTGAGGATCAGATCGATAGTCCAGTGAGTAGCCCAGGAAAAATGGGAAGCTCCTGGGAAGAGGTGATAGGTAAGTTGCGCCTGGATGAGACTTACCCGACGCTGTTCCTGAAAATATACGAGGACGGAATTACCGCGAAAAACATCAAGGACGCGCTGGCGACTTTCGAGCGCTCATTGGTAACTCCGAATTCGCGTTTCGATCAATTCCTGAGAGGGAATTCCCACGCCATTACCGCAGATGAACTGAACGGATACAAACTTTTCAAGAGTTACGGCTGTATTTCCTGTCACCAAGGCATGAATGTAGGCGGCAACATGTTTGAAAAGCTGGGAATCATGAATGATTATTTCAACACTAAAGGGCAGCTTAGCGAAGCCGACATGGGTCGCTATTCCTACACCAAGGTCACTGAAAATCTGCATGAATTCAAGGTGCCCAGTTTGCGTAATGTTGCCCGCACCGCGCCTTATTTTCATGATGGGTCTGCCGCCACACTGTCAGCTGCGGTAATCATCATGGGAAAATATCAGCTGGGGCTTGATCTTCCGGCCGATGATGTGACAAAAATTGCCGCTTTCCTGAACACCCTTACCGGGGAATACAACGGCAGCCCTTTATGAAACCCAGGGAGTGGACTTCTACACAGGTTGTGATCGGTTTGGTTGTCGCCATCATTCTGGCGCTGCTCTATTATTATTATCAGAGCATGATGACAGGCCCGACCCTGCGCAAGAGGGTGGTCTACAATTTTAGTGCGATCGAAAATATGGAGTTGCAGATCGATGCGCAGGTGGTCAAGCTGCGCTCTCGTCTGCAGAACAATTATGATCCTCTTGTGATTGCGAGCAAGGACGTCCGCCTGCGTCTGGAAGAACTGAAAAACGGCGAGTCCGCGATCTACCTGCACGGAGATGAGAGAATCGATGAATTACTGCGTGAACTGGAGCTGGCAGTCGAGCGCAAGGAAAATCTGATCGAGGATTTCAAGTCGCATAATTCCGTGCTGAAAAATTCTCTGTTTTATCTTCCTCGCACGGTCGAGCAAACCATACAGCTGGCTCCAGCGGACAAGGAGCTTAAGGAAAATCTGCACGACCTGCTGCGCAGCGTTCTGATGGTGCACATGGGCGACAACAGCTACGATGTGAAGGAGCAGATTGCCCGGTTGAGCCGGGCTGCCCATACACCTGCGGTGCGAGGGAGCCTTGAGCGGACCATAAAGCATGCGAACTATGTCACACAATATGGACGAGAAGTCGACATGCTGGTTACCCAGATTACTGGCCAGGATACGCATCGTCTGGTGGGTGAGCTGGCCGCCGCTTATGAGCAGGCATTCGACAAATCAATCAAGATCGCCAATTTTTATCGTTTTTCAATTTCACTGGTTGCACTTTGGTTGCTGGCCTATGCAACGTATTCGTTTCTGCGTTTGCGCGAATCTTCGGAGAAGCTGAACGAGGCCTATGTTGAGCGCAGCCAGGCGGAAGCGCGCGAACGTACCCGCAACCATGTGCTGGAACTGCTGGCGCGCAATATCTCGTTGCCGGAAATTCTCGATCCGATAGTGCGCGGCATCGAAGCGCAAAACCTCGGCATGATCTGCTCGATCATGCTGCTCGATGAAGAAGGCCAAAATCTGCAGCTTTGCGTGGGACCCAGCCTGCCCGAAGTATATCGTGCCGCGACGTACGCGATCCCAGTTGCCGAACAACGCTGTCTCTGTTGCTCGGCAGTTTTTCGCGGCGAACGCATTGTTTCCGAAAGTGGTGGTTTACCGTGCGCACCGAATTGTGCGCTGGCAATGCAGGACGGTATCACCGCATGCTGGGCAGAGCCGATTAAATCTGCTTCGGCCAAAGCGTTAGGGGTGCTGGTCGTCTATTATCGCGAGGGAAGAAAGCCAAACGAAGGCGACGCTTCGGTGATAGAAAATGCCGCTAATCTCGCAAGCATCGCCATCGAACGCAAGCAGCTGGACGAGAATCTGCAGCTGGCTGCTCTGGTTTATCAGAACAGCAGTGAAGGGATGGTTATTACCGATTCTCGCAACAGAATACTTGCGGTCAATTCTGCTTATATACAGATTACCGGCTATACGCTTGATGAAGTCATAGGCAAGGATCCAAAAATCTTCGCATCGGGACGCCACGATTCAGCGTTTTTCGTTGCCATGTGGCGGGAACTCAAGACCGCGGGGAAATGGCAGGGCGAAATCTGGGATAAGCGCAAGAGCGGCGAGGATTACGCTAAGTGGGTCACTATTAATACCATCCTGAATATCGAGGGTACGGTGCACCGCTACCTGGCATTGTTCTCCGATATCACCGAACGGAAGAAATCCGACGAACTGATTTGGAGCCAGGCCAATTACGACATTCTGACCGGTCTGCCGAATCGCCGCATGTTCCAGGATCGACTGGAGCAGGAAATAAAACGTACTCACCGCGCGCAACTGCAGCTGGCTTTGCTGCTGATCGATCTGGACCAGTTCAAGGAAGTGAACGATACCCTCGGACACGCGGCAGGGGATACTTTGCTGCAGGCAGCCGCGGGGCGAGTCAGCGCCTGCGTGCGCGATACCGATACGGTGGCGCGCTTGGGCGGGGACGAATTTACTGTCATTCTGTCGCAGCTCAACGACGTTCGCCAGGTGGAGAGCATTTCGAAGAATATACTGATGCAGCTGGCCAAGCCTTTCCATATCGAAGGCGAAGCAGTTTATGTGTCGGCCAGCATCGGTATTACTATTTATCCCGGCGATGCGCGGGAAATGGAACATCTGATCAAAAATGCCGACCAGGCGATGTACGTCTCTAAAAACCAGGGGCGCAACCGCTCCAGTTATTTCACTCCGTTGCTGCAGGAAATCGCGCAGAACAAATTGCGCATGATCAGTGACCTGCGTAATGCGCTGGATGGTACGCAGTTCCTGCTCTATTACCAGCCAATAGTTGATCTGACTAACGGCGAAATTACCAAGGCGGAAGCTTTGGTCAGATGGCTACAACCCCAGCGCGGATTGATCGAGCCTATGGAATTCATTTCATTGGCGGAAGAGACAGGCTTGATAAACGAGATCGGCAACTGGGTATTCCGCGAAGCCGCCCGGCAGGTAAAATATTTAAGGACAACCTATAGTGAAGAATTCCAGATCAGCGTGAATAAGTCCCCGGTGCAGTTTCGCGATTCGGGCCGGCAATATAACGCAGGATGGTTAAGTTATCTGGAAGAGCTGGAACTGCCCGGTCGCAGCATGGTGATTGAAGTCACCGAAGGATTGCTGCTGAATGCCGAATCAAACATTACCGATAAATTGCTCAAGTATCGGGACGCCGGCATCCAGGTTGCAATTGATGATTTTGGCACGGGCTATTCGTCCCTGGCCTATCTCAAGAAGTTTGATATTGATTACCTTAAAATTGACCAGGTGTTTGTGCACAATCTTGAAAATGACCCCGATAATCTGGCGCTGTGCGAGGCCATTATCGTGATGGCGCACAAGCTCGAATTGAAGGTGATCGCCGAAGGGGTGGAAAGTATTGCACAGCGTGATCTGCTTGCTGCGGTGGGATGCGATTATGCGCAAGGCTTCTTTTTCTCAAGGCCCTTGCCGGCTGATGAATTCAAAAAATTACTGCATTCATGGAAAGTGTAATGCAGATTGAGCACAGCGTTCCGCTGATAGTTAGCCGCTAACCGCAGCTCTTTAGTTTAAGAATCCCAGCCAGTCGCCGTCCCTGGTGAATAAATTGTACCCGTGAGGGGTCGAGCTTTTCAGCAGGTAGGTTTGCCACTCTCCATCCAGGCTGAATCCGTTATATCCATCCGCGCCATTCGAAATGAAATATCCTTTCCAGTCGTATTCCTCATCATTAACGGAAAAGAGCAAATAACCATTGCCGGCCTGAATTGCCACCCCGGTGGGCTCGCTCATTGTGTTAAACACAAAAAGTACTGACCACTGATTCCGTGGCGGCCCCGCCAGCGGGCTGGCGAAAGGGTTCAAGACAGGGTTGAACTTCGGATCGAGTGCAGCATTAAACTTCGGATCAAGCGCGGGATTAAACTTTGGATTGAGCGTAGAGTTTACCTTGGGGTTAATGGCCTGATTGAATCTCGGATTAATGGAATTTTTAAATGCGGGGTTAATAGCCGTATTAAATTTGGGATTGATTTGCGGGTTGTGCTCGGGATTAATCTCCAGGCTGAACTTCGGATTTAACGAAGGAGTCATTTTGGGATCGCGGTTAGGCGGAATCGTAAACGGCATAAATGCAAACACGGACGAAACATATATGCTGGCTAACAGGCCAGCCAAAGCCCTTGTTATACCCATCCTTGTCCTGCCTGGTAAAAGGCTCTGTTTCATGCGCATCCTCAATAGTTTAAGCTGCCGTTACGTCAGAATCACAAAACATAGGCAGTATAACTCCGGCGTAGAGAATTACATCGCATAAAAGCACGACTCACCAGCAGTCAGCCGCTACCCCAGTTTTTTATGTATGCTGTCGTCCGGCATTTCGTCCTGTTGTTTGCCCGCGCTTCCGGATCGGTTCGCATTTTTATTGGCCAGCTCAACCCCCTGGCTGCCGGTGTTTCCGGGATTACCGGCATTTCCCTGGTAATCGGTATAGTCGACAGTCTTGTTATTGCCGAAACCTTTATGGTTGCCTGTGGTTTCCCCGCCTGCATCGCCTGCCGTTCCGCGTACTCCCTGAGTTCCGTGGATAGGATCTTCATTTTTTGAGCCGGCCGCAGTGCTGTTCGAGCTTGCACCGCCCTGACTGTTTTGCTCCCCTTTATTGGTTGATGAACCGGATGCTTTTAATTCACTTTTGTCCGTACCGATTTTTACATCGTGTGTGTTTTGTTCATTCATTTAAGGGTCCTTTAAACTTGAGTAATCACCTGGGTTTATCGTTCCTGTAAACTACAGAGATATCAATGCGGGATCGGTGCGTTTGCATACATAAATATAATCCATTTAATATAGCAAAGCAGTTTCCTGCAGACTAGCTCCGGAGCAGTCGCCGGTCCGGCGTACGCGCAGAGCCGCTATTCGGCTATTTATTGATCCACGGTGGATGTGGTGTGGATGTGCGCAGCCCCACATACACATAATATTTGCACATACATAATAGTTCAGGTTTCAAGTCATTTAGCCTTTTCCTGCGCGGCTAACGCCGTGCCCTTTGGCACATGGCAGCCTGATCCAGGACTGGATTGCGATAGTATTGCCATGACTGATCGCTATTGGCCAAGATGAAGAAAAATATTTCAATTATTTATACTGCCCTATTGCTGAGCATGGCCCAAGGCCACGCCAGCGAATTTACGGGTAGCCATTGGGGTGGCGGAATAGGCCTGTCGAATTATGTACCCGGCAAGAGAACCGGCTTTGTGGATTTGCAAGGCGGCTATAACTGGGACATGGGCAGTATGGTCGCCGGGGTGGGAGCTTATCTGGATTGGGATCGCAGATCGACGCAAGCCCCTGGGATCGTTTATGGAAGCTATGCCTTGGGAGTCGATACAAAACTGGGTTTGGCGGCCGGAAACTGGTTGCCCTATGCCAAACTTGGTTACGGCTATGGTGCGGGTACTGCGACTTATAGCGTGGTTTCGGCTTTCAGTCTGAATGCTGCGCTCGGTTTGGAATATAAGTTCTCGCCCAACTTGGGGGCGTTTGCGGAATACAAAAGATACAGTTATGGCAATCCGTCGGGTTCGATCACCACCAGAAAATATATGGTGGGCATGAGCTACTGGTTTGGACGCCCGGCCACTGCGCGGCCGGTGACGGCCGTTGAAGCACCCGCAACGCGGGTCGCCGCCGCGTCAAAATCTGAGACAGCACCCGTGGTTCCCCCGCCGCAACCCGCAGCCATTCCTGAATCCTCCGTTACAAACACCGAACCGGCACCAGCAGTCAGGCCGGCAGAATCCGCAGTAATAGAGCCCGTACCTGCCCCGGCTGTTGAGCCCAAAGTGCCTGAACCGCTATCGGAATCTGCACCTGCCGCCGCGCCGGAAGTCATCCCCCCGGCACCTGCGCCTGCCCTTGTCCCTGCGCCGGTACCCGAAGCGGCTCCCGCACCTGAGGCCGCTCCAATACCCGAGGCGGCTCCCGCACCGGAGACTGCCGCTGTACCTGCAATCAAGCCACCGCCTGCTCGAGTCGAAGAAAGAATGATCCGCATTGCAGGCGCAAACTTCGACACCAGTTCTGCCAAATTAAAATCGGCGGCCTATAAACAGCTTGATGAAGTAGTGGAACGCGCGAACCAGCAGCCCGACGCAAAACTGCAGATAGCCGGCTACACCGATAGTCGCGACGTGAAGAAACTGAACAAGCAGTTGTCCGCGGCGCGTGCTGAATCGGTCAAGGAATATCTGGTAAACAAAGGAATCTCGGCTGAACGAATTACGACCAGCGGTGAAGCGGCTGCGAACCCGATTGGTGATAACAACACTGAAGCCGGGCGTGCATTAAATCGTCGGGTGGAAATAATTTTCGTCATCAATCGAGCAGATTAATGAACAGCACTGGTATTGGAGTTCCTGCTAAGGCGTGTGATCTTTGGGATTGGGCTAAATGACTATGGAATAGACTCCTGCCGGGTTTTGCAGCTTGGCTTGTTCTGGTTTCCCGTTCGGCTTTTTGCATTTCCTCCCGCCTGCGGCGCTGCACTCGTCCCGTGTCCCAAGCGCCAATCCACAACGCGATCCCTCCGAGGACCACCAGCACGAGGATCGAGGCTCCGATGTGGGCGATGGCGATGAGGACTGACATGTTGCGCCGTCTAATAGTTATTCAAGAGACCCATGGGTCCGGGCACTTATTAATATAGAGACGGCGGTCATATCACTCCCAACTTAATGATTATTATTGATTACATCAATCGCCGGTCCGGTTATTACGTTATGCAAAAGAAGACCGGGAACGGTTGCATTATGCTCCCGTTTCCACTCAACTTCAGGAGGGATTTCCATTCGTATAGTTGAGAGCGGATGACTGCTTAGCCTGCACAAGCTGACATGACCAATGCTCCATGAATGACCGGAATTGGCACACAGTGATCGGTCAGCCCTCCGAAATGCTAGCCCAAAACAGGCCATTGTCAATAATAAATCTGGTTCGCCATAAGCTGCTGTTCGCCAACTCACCCTATCGACCCATTCCGGTCTCTCAATCCTTCGCATTATAAAATCGAATTAAATTACGCCCGCCATCTTTAGCCTTATACATCGCCATATCAGCCCACTTGATAATATCTTCTGAACTGGCCTCGTGATTGATGAACAGCACTATGCCGATACTTGACGGACAATTATGCTCGACAAGTCTTTCCGCTTTGTCTTCTTGCCGGATCGACAACAAGTAGGGCTCCGCCAGAGCAGTGCGGATTTTTTCCGCAACGATGCGGGCTTGTGCTTTAGATTCGGTCTTGTCTTCATCCAGCTCGCTGAGCAATACGACAAACTCATCGCCACCGAAACGTGCTACGGTGTCAGCTTCACGCACAGATAGGCTAATCCGGCGCGCCACTTCGATCAACAGCAAGTCGCCCACATTATGTCCATGCGTATCATTGATCGGTTTGAAATTATCCAAATCCAGAAACATCAGCGCGCCATAACGACCGCTATGTTTGCTGACGGCCATCCCTTGATACAGCCGGTCATTCAACAGGCGGCGATTGGGTAGTTTCGTCAATTCGTCATAAAAAGCCAGATTGTGAATTCGCTCTTCCGCCGCCTTGCGCGAGGTGATGTCTATCATCGCGGCGACGTAGTTGGTGGGCTTCCCAGCTTCGTCCTTCACTTCAGTGATAGTGAGAATCTCCGGATATATCTCGCCGTTCTTGCGCCGGTTCCAGATTTCGCCATGCCACAATCCAGTGCGCCGAACACTTTCCCACATCGCCGCATAAAAGTCCGCATCATGGCGTCCCGACTTGAGCAAGCGCGGTGTTTGACCTACGGCTTCTTCAGCCGTGTATCCGGTGATCCGGATGAAGGCGGGGTTGACCCTCAGGATCACTCCATGGGCATCCGTGACAAATATGCCTTCCTGCGACTTAAAGGCAATGGCGGCAATACGAATCTCAGACTCCGCCTGTTTTATCGCTGTGATGTCTGACACCTGAACGAAAAAACCCTGTACCTCGCCATCAATAATATCGGGGATATATTCCGCCAGTGAATATCTCAGTCCACTTCCATCCGGAGTGGGGATTGTTCTTTCAAACTCCTGTGGGTGCCCACGTAAAGCAGCTTCAATATAGGGCAGATTCAGGTGAAAGATCTTTTCTCCGAGCAACTCGCGGATATGCTTGCCCAGCAATTGTTCGGGGGATACATCAAACCAAGATGAGTAAGCCTTGTTGCAAAAACGATTATGCAAATTCTTGTCCCAATACCCAATCATGGCGGGCATATTATCGAGCATGGACCGGAGAGAGTATTCCCGCTGACGCAATTGGCTATCGGTAAAACCTGCCTTCCCCGCCATGTCATCCACATCTTTAGTGAAAGATGCTCCAAGCCGCTCTATCTGCTGGCGGAGTTGAGCGTTTTCAGATTCGAGTTCCAGAACTCGACTTTCAAGATCGGTGTGGCTCGGCATAGGTCGTATTGAAAGATGTGGCAGGTACAATGCTTTTTAAGATGGGGGGCTTCCATTGTAATGGATGTTTGCAATCTCAGATCGTGTGTCGGCCCGTAGGTGATGGTCAGAAACAGGTATCACTATGTATTTCCTGCGCAGTATAAATCTGGTGTGACTGTCAGCTTGTGGCACATAGCGAAAGTCCTCACCAACATCCGCTATGTGCCATAAGCCATATTCACATATCTGAAATTTAAGGTCTGCTATCTGTGGAGCGATCGTTCAATGTTCCGGGATCTACAACTTTATAATTCTCATCCTTTATCTCTTAGAGACTAGTATCTTATATCCTACGAAAATATAGATACTAAGGAATACGACAGCTACACCAAAGACCATGGGCTCATAATTTCCTACTAGTATTTGATAGTAAAGATCATGAAACATATCACCTCCTCAGTTGAACGTAGCGGTTCATGAACTGCAGGTACGTCATCGATGCTGACGCAGTTCGGCATGGAACGAGGGCAATCCGTTGCTCAGGAATGATACGGTTTAGATAGTCTGCCGTTTTTTAGCAACGAAAGGTGAGCAAATACTGCTCCGGGTGAGGTCAGTTGTCAATAATGGACGCCAAACGGTTCATGCCGCCAAATCTGCTTTCGTAAAATTGGTGTTCAAATGTACTGGGACAGGTAACCTGATCGCCCGCCCGAGCAGCTTAAGACGGGCCGTTCACCTATTGCTACATCCGAAAATAAATGTGGGGTGAATTGTGGGTTAGCCTCGTCTGCGATCTTATGATTAAGCAAATCAAGAAACAGACAGTATAGGTGGCGGAGAGGGCGGGATTCGAACCCGCGTTAAGATATTATCCTAAACACGCTTTCCAGGCGTGCGACTTAAACCGCTCATCCACCTCTCCGGAAGGGCGCGAAGAATAAACCAGAATGGGGTTTGCCGCAACCGCACGCCAGCGCTAGTGGAAATGGTTGCGTTCTTCACGCAGGGCGGTAAATACCGCCAGCGCGTCGTTCAACGGCAGGGGATGGCCGGTATCGATTTCGATTTTCCGGACAATTTCTGGCACGCTATAGCGCAGAAACGGGTTGGTCGCTTTTTCCAGCGCGATGGTGGAGGGCAGTGTAGGGCGTCCCGTTGCGCGTAAAGCCCGGGCGTCAATCCTGCGCTGCTGCAACTCTGGATTGTGCGGCTCGCAGGTCAGCGCGAAGCGGATGTTGGCTTCCGTATACTCATGCGCGCAATAGACCAGCGTATCGTCCGGCAGACTGGCCAGCCGCTGCAGCGAACGGAACAGTTGCGTGATCGTGCCATCAAACAGACGGCCGCAGCCGCAGCCGAACAGCGTATCACCACAGAATACACCGCGTTTTCCCGGAAGAGAAAAGAGGTAGGCTATATGGCCGCGGGTATGGCCGGGAATGTCGAGCACGGTCAGCTCAAGGCCCAATTCAGCGATCTGGACAGCATCTCCTTCGCTGACCGGCTGGGTCCGGCCGGGGATAATTTCGTTCGATGGACCATACACCGGGGCGTTGTATAATTGCGCCAGTTCACAGATGCCGTCAACATGGTCGTGATGACGGTGGGTGCACAGGATAGCGGCGAGTTGCAGTTGATGGGCGTCCAGATAGGCCCGAGCCGGGGCGGCATCGCCCGGATCAACCACCACGGCATATTGCTGATCGTGCAATATCCAGATGTAATTGTCGTTAAACGCGGGTATCGGAATAATGTCGGGCATGAATACATATTTGAGTGAAACCGCATTGCATGTCAACTGCTAATACACTGACGGAATGGTTCGCCACGGCGCAGGGGCAATATCTGCTGACGCGCGAAAAGGCATTCTTTGATCAGCATGTAGCCGATATATTCGGCTTCAATGCGGTGCAACTGGGTTTGACCGAGTATCGTTTCCTCAGCGCGAGCCGCATGCCGCTACGCACCGTGGCGGGTAATAAGGCCGGGCTAAACATTGACAACAGGGAGGCGCCTGGCGCGGATGAATTTTCCGGCCAATTTTCCCTGGTCCGGTTGATCATGGATGAGCTGCCGTTCGATTGTGGCAGCATCGATCTGGTGGTCATGCCGCATGTATTGGAGTTCAATGAATTTCCCCATCAGACTTTGCGTGAGGTGGAGCGTATATTAAGACCCGAGGGGACAATCATCATCAGCGGATTTAATCCGCGCAGTTTGTGGGGAATGCGTCGCGCGCTGGGTTCGCAGATGGGGTACCCATGGCGCGGCAATTTCATTTCATTGCCCCGCATGAAAGACTGGTTTGCGTTGCTGGGATTTGAAGTGGTGATAGAGCACTTCGCCTGTTACGCGCCGCCGCTGACCAATTCAGTCTGGCTGAACCGTCTGCAATCGCTGGAGCCGGCAGGGGATCGCTGGTGGGCAATGTGGGGCGGCGTGTATTTTTTGCAGGCCATTAAGCGCGTGCATGGCATGCGCCTGATCACGCCGCAATGGAATAATAAAAGCCTGGTCAATACGCTAGTGCCGGCGGCGAGCAATTTGAATAGCCAGACGCAGCAGCGCAAACCGTAACAACAATAACAGGCATACATGAACGAAGAAGCAATCGAAATTTATACCGACGGTGCCTGCAAAGGCAATCCCGGGGTAGGAGGCTGGGGCGCGCTGCTGCGTACCATGGGCACTGAACGCGAATTATTCGGCGGAGAATTGCACACCACCAACAATCGCATGGAGCTAATGGGCGCGATCGCTGCGCTGGAGGCGCTGAAGCGCCCGTGCCGCGTGATCCTGCATACGGATTCGAAATACGTTCAGCAGGGCATCAGCGTATGGGTGCATAACTGGAAGCTGCGCGGCTGGCGCACGGCCGACAAAAAGCCGGTCAAGAATGAGGACTTATGGCGCAGGCTGGACGCGCTGGCAGGCAGGCATCAGGTACAGTGGGTGTGGATCAAAGGACATGCCGGGCACGACGGCAACGAGCGCGCGGATAAACTGGCCAATCGTGGAGTAGAACAAATGCTGGAGAGCGGTGTATGAGGCAGGTCGTACTGGATACCGAAACCACCGGCCTCGATCCGAAACTGGGCCATCGCATTGTGGAAATCGCGGCGATCGAGCTGGATAGGCGCAAGGTCTCGTCGGAACGCCGTTTCCACCGTTATCTCAACCCTGAACGCGAGATTGACGCCGGCGCAGCCGCAGTGCATGGCCTCACGCTGGAGCGTTTAAAGGATGAGCCGACATTTGCCGAGATTGCCCCTGCGTTGCTTGAATTCATCAGCGGCGCCGAGCTTATCATCCATAACGCTCCGTTCGATATCGGCTTCCTCAACAAGGAGCTGGAGCTTGCCGGTCTGCCGCTGGTGCGCAACCATTGTGAGAACGTGCTTGATACGCTCCAGCTGGCCAGGGATCTGCATCCGGGCAAGAAAAATAACCTGAATGCGTTATGTGACCGTTACCAGGTAAATAATTCGCAACGGACATTGCACGGCGCGTTGCTCGATACCGAACTGCTGGCCGAGGTGTATCTGGCGATGACGCGTGGCCAGGAAAGTCTGCTGGGCGAAAGCGATGTATTGGTGGAAGAGCGCGCGGTCTTTCTTTCCGGCGACATGACGCGCATGGTGGTGCGTGTGCTGTTGGCCAGCGCAGAAGAACTGGAGCAGCACGTCAGGCAGCTGGCCGACATCGACAAGGCCAGCAAGGGCGCCTGTCTGTGGAAACAGCTGGATATGCCGTTGTGATCTCGCGCCCGGCCAGACGTATTTTTGCGTTGTCGGCCATCCTGGCCGTGCTGTATATGCTGGGATGCATCTATATGTGGGCGACCCAGCGGCAACACATATTCGAGCCGGAGCCGCAACTGCAAACCTCTCCGGACCGCGACGGTATGGTTTTTGAAGAGGTTTACATCGCATCCGGTAACGGCACCGAGCGCGGCAAGCTGCATGGCTGGTGGATACCGGCCGACCAGCCGGGTGCGCCAACGCTGCTTTATCTGCACGGCAATTACCGCAACATCAGCTATAACGTGGAGCACGCGATGCGTTTGCACAGCCTGGGTTATAACCTGTTGCTGGTCGATTATCGCGGCTACGGCAAAAGCACCGGGGGCGAGCCCAGCGAAGCCAAAGTGTATGAAGATGCCGAGGCCGCGTGGAATTATCTGATGACGCAACGTGCGACAGGTGCGCCGCGCACTTTCATTTACGGCCATTCGCTGGGGGGAGCGATCGCGATCGACCTGGCGGTGCGCCATCCCGAGGCGGCAGGGCTGGTCGCTGAAAGCACCTTTACCTCAATGCCGGCTATGGGCATGCTCGACTATAGTTATTTGCCGGTGGGCTGGATACTGAATCAGCGCTTCGATTCGCTGGAGAAAATCGTCGCAATTAAAATTCCGATCCTGCTGATCCATGGCACATGGGACAAGAAGGTTCCCGTACAGATGAGCCAGCAGCTCTTCGATCGCGCACCGCAGCCCAAATCGCTGCAGCTGATCGCCGGCGGCGAACACAGCAACAACAGCGGTATCGCGTGGGTGGAGTATCGCACCGCGTTGACCGATTTCATCCGGAAGTATGCGCACTAAGCCGGCGATTCGAATGCAGTCAATTGTCCTGAGTCTGCGGGCTGGCATTGAGTTGCCGCGTTGACCGCTGACGTAATCATTATTGGTGCCGGTGCCGCCGGTATGATGTGCGCAATCGAGGCCGCCAGGCGCGGCCGCAGGGTGCTGCTGCTGGACCATTCCGCGCGGCTGGCGGAAAAAATCCGCATCTCCGGCGGGGGGCGTTGCAACTTTACCAATGTGGATACCCGGCCGGAAAATTTCCTGTCGGACAATCCGCACTTCTGCCGCTCGGCACTTGCGCGTTACACACCCCAGCATTTTGTCGAGTTGTTGCAGCAGCACAACATCGGCTATCACGAAAAGAAAGCCGGCCAGCTGTTCTGCGACGACAAATCCGAAGCCATCATTGCAATGCTGAAAAAGGAATGCGACGCGGCGGGCGTGCAATGGATGATGCCTTGCAGTATTCACGCCGTCGACTACGGTAGTGAGTTTATTGTCGCTACCAGCCGCGGCGAAATACGCGCTGCGGCGCTGGTCGTTGCAACCGGTGGGCTGTCCATCCCTAAAATTGGTGCGACGCCGTTCGGCTACCATATTGCCCAGCAGTTTGGCATCGCCATCGTAAAGCCGCGGCCGGGTCTGGTGCCTCTGACTTTTCATCCGGATAGCTGGGCGCGTTATTCCGAACTGGCCGGGATCTCCGTGGATGCGCTGGTCGGCTATGGCGGACAATCCTTCCGTGAGAATTTGCTGTTTACCCATCGCGGCCTGAGCGGCCCGGCGATCCTGCAAATTTCCTCGTATTGGGAACCGGGCCGTCCGCTGCATATCAATTTGTTACCGCAGCACGATATACTGGAATTATTCGAACAGCAGCGCGGCAGCCGCGTGCTGCTGGACAATTTCCTGGCGCAATATTGGCCGCGACGGTTTGCTGAAGTATGGTGCGCGCAGCTGGCGGCGAACAAACCGCTGAATCAATATACCGCGCAGGAATTTGCGCAGCTGGCGGCGGGAGTGCATGACTGGCAGATTACCCCGAGCGGAACCGCGGGTTATGCCAAGGCAGAAGTAACGTGTGGCGGCGTGGATACGCGCGCGCTATCTTCCAGGACCATGCAGGCAAACACCGTTCCCGGTTTATATTTTATCGGTGAAGTGGTTGATGTAACAGGCCAGCTGGGCGGCTATAATTTTCAGTGGGCGTGGGCCTCGGGCCACGCCGCCGGGCAGCACTGCTGAACCGATTTTATACGCAGGAATAATCATGAAAATAATTTACATTCTGATCCTGTCGCTGGTGCTTCCAGCGGCAGGATATGCAGACATAGAGCCTGATCTGGTCTACTGGAATTCGGAGCAGGGGAAGATATTACGCACGCGCATTGCGGCGGATGCGGACTACTGGCAACTCAGCCCAGGGTTTACAACGCAGAATACTCAGACCTACTGTTCAGTTGCCAGCGCAGTGACGGTATTGAATGGGCTGAACACTTCCAAGCCGGTTGATCCGGCGTATGCGCCTTACCCGTATTTTACCCAGAACAATTTCTTTACACCTGAAGTGACGACTATCATCACCCCACAGACGGTACTCGCGATGGGCATGACGCGCGACCAGATGGCCGCGACGCTAGCCAGCCACGGGGCCAAAGTTCAGTCGCTGCCGGGCGATCAATTCAGCGTGGACGAATTGCGCGGCCTGTTGCAGAAAACTCTGCTTGAAGAAGGCCACTATGTGCTGGCCAATTATCTCCGCGCCAGTCTGGGGCAGCAGGGCGGCGGCCATTGGTCAGTACTTGCGGCGATGGACAGCGCCAGCGATCGGGTACTGATACTGGATGTGGCGAAATATAAATATCCACCGGTCTGGGTCACTGTCAGCGCGCTGCAAAGGGCTATTGCCACAGTGGACCGGGTCAGCCATAAGGCCAGGGGGCTGGTGCTGGTTGCGGAATAAATCACGGTTTTCTTACTGAGGATGGGATATTACTTGCCCGGGATACGCCATCTGCGCTGGTACAGCTTGTGACTTGCCGATGCGCATTCGTCTTATTGCTGCTGTTTGCGGCGACCGCTCAGGCAGGCTGGCTGGAGGGGATGAACGCCTACAGGGATGCGGATTATGCTATTGCATTGCACGATTTTCAGCCGCTTGCGGTGGCGGGCAACCCCGATGCGCAGGATCAATTGGGTGCGATGTATGCCGCTGGCCAAGGCGTGGCGCGCGACTACGCAACCGCGGTGTACTGGTACCGCAAGGCCGCTGACCAGCAGCATGCGCAGGCCCGCTTTCACCTCGGCATGATGTATGCCGCCGGCCGCGGTGTAGCGCGTGACGATGAACAAGCCGCGGCCTGGTATCGCGCCGCGGCCGAAGGCGGCGATATACCGGCGCAGATATTAATGGCGCAAATGCATGAGAACGGGCAGGTGGTCGCTACGGACAAGGCGCTGGCCATGTACTGGTACCGCGCAGCAGCATTGGGCGGCAGCGTCGCAGCGCAGAATATCATGGGTAACCGTTACCAATTTGGCCGCAATGTATTGCAGGACATGGAGCAGGCGCAATTCTGGTACCGCGCCGCCGCCGCTCAGGGTTCTGCCCACGCGCAATATAATCTGGGATTAATTTATGCCGGCGGTCTGGGTGTGGCTAAGGATTACGCGACGGCGCGTACGTGGTTTCTGCAAGCGGCCATACAAGGGGATCAGGATGCGCAGTATGAATTGGGACAGCAGTATTACACCGGCTTGGGTGTAACGCAGGATCGCCAACAGGCACTATCGTGGTACAGCAAGGCCGCGGAACAGGGGGATGCGCGGGCGCAGTTAAGACTCGGAGAGTTATATAGTGCCGGTGATACTGCAGACCTGATGCAGGCGTACCACTGGTTTGGCCTGGCGGCCCAGGCGGGCGATGCTGACGCGCAGGTTCACCGTTCCATATTGGAGGGCCGCATCGGCGCGCAAACCCGCAAACCTTAGCGGCCTGGTAATTATGCTTCGGAATTGAAGGCCCGCAGTATTGCTGCAATGCGACCTTTAAATTCGTCGGTCTTTACTTCTTCTCATATATGAAGTCAGGCAAAGCCTTCAGCCTATCCTTCGTTGCCTCGGGCAGCACCAGCTTGCCGTTCTGCAACTGAAGTTGTTCCATCGGAATGAGTACGTCGTGTTTGCCTACGCCGAGAAATCCGCCAACCCCTATAATTGCAAAAGAAGCAAAGGGCGCACCACCATTTTTCGGTGTGATAATCAGGTCGTCTATGGTACCAATTTTCTCGTTTTTGTTGTTTACAACAGATTTACCGAGCAGCGATTTTTTCACGCTCCAGCCGATAACCGCTGCGTCCATTACACTGACTCCAAGCGGAGCCCTGCCTGCAATCGGCTGAGCTGCCTGACCCGACTGACCCGACTGACCCGACTGACCCGACTGACCCAAGGCGAACCCACTGAACAGGTAAAGAACGATAGCAATGGCGATTTTATGATTCATGTTTTTGTTCATATTTTTCTCCTTAAAATTTAACTATATATAGCCGAAAAGCCAGCTTCTGTTGGCTTTCTCACATTAATTCGAGTATTTTTACGAATGGTTCAGCGAGTTGCTGGGTAATTTAAATACACGGTGGGAGGTGGAATGTCAGAAGGATTTCATGTGCACGGTGCCCACGAACACGCGGTTGAGCATGCGGCGGAGCATGGGGGGCCGGGCTTGGGACAGTATGTTGCGATCTTCACCGCGATTCTGGCCTCGGCCGGCGCAATAGTCAGCTATCAGGGAGGGGCCACCCAGAACGAGGCCATGCTATTCAAGAACGAAGCGGTGCTTAAGAAAACCCAGGCTTCCGATCAATGGAATTTTTATCAGGCAAAAAGCAGCAAGGGACATCTGATGGAGCTGGCTCTGGACCTGGCGCCGGGAGATAAAACGGAGTACTACAAAAAACAGCTGGAAAAGTATGAGAAGGAAAAAGCAGCAATCAAGGCCAAGGCTGAAGAACTGGAAGCCGAGTCGGCCGCCGCGAATGCGGAGAGTGATCATATGATGCATCCCCATCATCGCCTGGCGCAATCGATGACCTTGATACAGATTGCGATTTCGCTGGCGTCGATCACAGTGCTGACGCGAAAAAAATGGTTGTTTTACGTAGCCGCGGTGGCCGCGGCGGGGGGGATTGCACTGTGGGGCTTGGCGCTTGCGTCCTGACGGCAACTGATGAAGGAAATTTTCTACGATTGGGGTGGCCTGAACGTCTGGCTATTTCATGCGATCAACAATATCCGCTTTGAATATCTGGACAGGCTGATGTTGCTGGGCACACTGCTGGGAGATCACAAAAATTTCACCTTGTTTCTGGCGCTGGTGACCCTGCTGGGGGTTCTTGAACTTGCCAGCATCCCGGTCCAGGATGCCTTACGCTATCAACGGCAGGCCATGCGCTGGCTGACTGCAGTGGCGGTCTTGTGCATCGCCTATTTGCTGGACAGCTGGATCATCAGCGCGCTCAAACCCCTGCTTGATTTTCCGCGGCCGCCCTTGGCGCTGTCCGGGTTAATGCACGTCGTGGGGCAGCCGGAATACCACCACAGTTTGCCTAGCGGGCATACGGCCTTTGCGGTGCTGACAGTGGCGTCCCTGTGGCCGATATTGAGTAGCGGATGGCGGGTAGTCGGGGTAGCGTTCGCAATCTGGGTAGGCCTGTCCAGAGTCAGCCTCGGCGCGCATTTCCCTGCGGATGTGGTGGCGGGGGCCGTGCTCAGTTTGCTCCTCGTGTGGCTGGTGCGCGGGGCGCTGAAGCTACTGGTCCGGCGTTATTCAGCGGCCGCCGAGCAGACGACCTAGCGCTCTCCGTTGTGTCATTGACCAATATCAGTTGAACTTGAACCGCCGCACCATTGTCTCCAGTCCTTGCGCCAGGCTGGTCATGTCGGCGCTGGCACATGCCGTCTGAGTTGAGTAATTTGCAGTGTCGGAGGTGGATTTACTGATGTCGCGTATCGTGCTCGAGATGGCCGTGACCGCAACGGTTTGCTGGGAGGTGGCCTCTGCTATCTGGGCGTTGCGGCGGCCAATCTCCTCAATGGCGTCACTGATTCGCGAGATTGCCTCGCCGGCACCGGCGGCAATGCCCCGCGTCTTTTCCGCCTGATCCTGGCTATTGGACATGGCTTCCACAGCGTGGGCGGTACCTGCCTGCAATTGAGTAATAACCGTCTGGATCTGAAGCGTTGATTCCTGCGTTTGCTGAGATAGCTTGCGTACTTCATCTGCCACCACAGCAAAGCCGCGTCCAGCCTCGCCGGCACGCGCGGCCTCAATGGCGGCGTTCAGCGCCAGCAGGTTTATGCGCGCGGCGATTTCGTTGATAAGGCCGGATACGGTACCGATAGTCCTGCTGTTGTCAGCCAGCTGATGAATGACATCCGAGGCACGCTGTATATCCTCGGATAAAACTTTAATCGAACCGATTGTTTGTTGCACCACCTCACGGCTTTGCACCGCATCCAGCCCGGAACTGCTTGCAGCCTGGGAAGCGCTCGCGGCATGCTGGGATATCAGATGCACTTGCTGTGAGAGTTCATCTACCGAGGCGGCCACGCTGGCTGCCTCGCCTTCCTGGTGATGTGCCAGTGCGCTGGTTTGCTCATTGATGCGTCCGGTTTTTTCCGCCGCGTCGGCGACTTGCCGCGATACGCCGGCGACCTGAGTGATCACTGTCTGCAAATTGCTGACGAAGATATTAAACTGGCGTGCAACATCACCAAATTCGCTCTCCCATATTTCCGGGAGGCGACGAGTGAGGTCTGCATCGCCGGCGGCTATCTGTTCCAGCGCACGCTTGACGCTGGTCAAAGGATGCAGGACCAGCTTGTATAACGCATAGTAAAGCCCCGTCAGAAGCAAACCTGCAACCAGGAGCAACTGGAGCCCGGAACGCCACAGCAGCCCGTTCAGCGAGTTGCCTATTCTTTCGTTGGAGACGTAGAGCAGCGCTTTGCCTACGGGTTTGAGGGTGCCGCTATCGTTGAAATTCAGTGTTACTTCCCGTTTGTCAGCGTCGACAAGCCCATTGGCGCTGTTGACAATCTTGCCGTCGGGCGCGCGGCTAAAAGCGGCAATTACACCTTTATCGTCATTGATAACGATGGCGCGGATGTAGTCCTCCTGCAATTCGGACTGGATGATCTGTTCGATCTGAGGCTGGTCAAAATTCCACAGTGCATTAGGCAGGCTGAGTTTGAGCCGGCCTAAACTATTCCGGGCTTGGGCGTTGAGCGAGGCCACTAACTCTTCCTTCGCGACGTTGTAGTTATAAATACCCGACAGCAATAACGCAGTGGTCACCAGCAGAACAAAAAATATACCGAGTCGAAACTGTATGCTGTTTGTATTCATGTCCCTAAGGCAGTGATGAGCGACAATTAGTTATCGGTTAATTTGCAGATATGTTTAGGGGAGCCCAGCGGTTTGACATATTGCAGAGGTAGTGTTTTCATTAAAGTAATAGTGGCCCCATATGCGGCCTTCCGTACACGAAGTATTAAATGGAGGAAATCTTGACTGGTCCAATAGGTAAATCGCTTGGTTTGTTTGTACTGGCCGCAATTTTTGCGTTTCCGGCCTTTGCCGCCGGCAAGTCCTGGAAAGCTAGCCTGGCTCAGATGCCGGTGTATGCGGAAAGCAAAGACAAAGGTGTACTGGTGGATTTCGTCAAAGCGCTGGAAAAAGTTTCTGGGGATAGGATTGAATACCAGGTCGTGCCCTTTCCGCGATCGATGAACGACGTTCAGGAGAAGAAGGTTGATTTCCATATGCCGCTGATCCAGATACCGGGGACCGAAATCGGCACGGATAAATTTGATTATTCGACCGAAACCATTTTCCACGTCAATTTTACCCTGTACTCGCGCAAGGGTCTGGATATCACGCCGGCAACCGCAAGCAAGTTCAAGGTCGAAACCGAAGCCGCGCATACCGACTACTTCAACTTTCCGATCGCGGCTTCTACCAATATCGAAGGCAGCTTGAAGAAGGTGGACGCAGGCCGGATTGATGCCTTTATTTTTGCGGACTTTGCTTCCGACCCGCTGATCAGGCAAAACAAGTTGACCAATATCAAGCGCCAGTTGTTTAAGCGTTTCGATGTCAAGGTGATCCTGCCGAAGGGCGCGCGCGGCGGGCCGACCGATAAATTTTTATCCGAAAATATTGCAAAGTTAATAAAAAATGGCGATATGGCCAGAATCATGGGGCCGATTGATGCTCCTTTCGACAACTGGCAACCGTGATTGCGAATGAGCGTGCCATTTAACGGATAAACCAAATTATGAAGTATAGGTACCGTCTGATAACAGGCGGCCTTAGCACTGACCCGACGAACGCAGTACCTTAAGCGGCTTCAAGGGCGTTATGCACTGGCTGAACGGATGTGCTGTTAACTGATACAGATAGTGTTCGTAATGTAGCGTGAACAGTTCAAGAGTGGATGTGCCTCCCGGTCAAGCCCTGATCCACTGACCAGAGTGGCCGCCGTGTTTTTCCAGCAGGCGCACCTGACCAATTTCCATCCCTCGATCAATCGCCTTGCACATGTCATAGATCGTCAATAGCGCAACGCTGACAGCGGTCAGGGCTTCCATTTCTACACCGGTGCGGCCGTATGTTTCCGCGGTTACCGTACATTCCACCCAGTGATCGGCCTGGTCCAGCATGAACTCGACCGCAACATGCGTTAAATAAAGTGGGTGGCATAACGGGATGAGTTCGGCGGTACGTTTGCTGCCCTGAATGGCAGCGATGCGCGCTATCCCCAGCACGTCCCCCTTGCTGGCAGAGCCGTTCGCGATCACCGCCAAAGTGGCCGCCTGCATATGGATGCGGCCCGCGGCGCGTGCAATACGCCGGGTTTCATCCTTGGCGGCAATATCCACCATATGGGCTTGCCCATCCTGGCCGAAATGGTTTAGCGCGTTGCTCATGGTTGCTCCGTCGTAAACTGGTGATTGGAAGTTATAGGTTAATACGGCTACTGGCTGGCCGAGCGGGGCTATATTTTTTCGCCGGATTGGTCGTGACCGCGCTGCCAGCGCTGCATCTGCTGCACATCCGAGTCGCGCGTTTCAACCCACACTACGCCCTGCGAGGTCTGCTCTTTTTTCCAGAACGGAGCGGCCGTCTTCAGGTAGTCGATGATGAATTCACATCCGGCAAATGCGGCTTTGCGATGCATGGCCGCGGTGATCACCAGCACGATTTGCTCGCTCGGCAATAACTGTCCGACGCGGTGGACGATCCGTGCATCAAGCAATTCCCAGCGTGCTGTGGCCTGTTCCAGGATTTTATGCAAGGCCCGTTCGCTCATGCCGGGATAGTGCTCGAGATAGATGCTCTGTATGGTTGCATCACCGCTGAAGTCGCGCACCAGGCCGGCAAAACTGACCAGCGCGCCGATTTTTCCATTGCCATTGCGCACCGCGCTTAATTCAGCGGCGATGTCGAAATCCTGTTGCTGGATCGAGACGTTCATTCAGCCTCCCGATATCGGAGAAAAAAACGCAATTTCATCATCGGGGCTGATCGCAGCAGTCAGTTCGCAGAATTCCTGGTTGACCGCGCAGCGTATACGGTGGTCGGCCAGCTCCTGCTGCCAAATCCCCCCGCGCAGGCGCAGCCAGGCCAGCAATTCCGCCAGTGTGGTGAGATGATCCGGAACATCCGCGTGCTCCTGTGCGATGCCCAGATGATCCGCCGGCCGACCGAAATAAAGCAGTTGGATGTGCATGCTAATTAAATTCAAAGTACTTCAGGATAAACCCGGCAACCTCTTGCGGCGCATCAATGTCGAGTACCGGCAGAGGCGTTGGCGCATCATTATCCGACACCAGCGCAATAATGTGTGAGTCCTGCGGATACAGATGGGGATGGCCCGTAACGCCGCGATGGATTTCCAGTTTGGGTATCGCCGCGTACTTGAAGCCTTCGACCAGCACCAGGTCACACGGCGCCAGCGTAGCATACAGTTTGTCCAGCCCGGGCTCGGCGGCATCGCCCAGCTCGTGCATCAATGCCCAGCGCTGGGATGACGCAACCAGTACTTCGCTCGCCCCGGCTTTGCGGTGGCGATAGCTGTCCTTGCCCGGCTTGTCGACTTCAAAATGATGATGAGCATGTTTGATGACGGAAATGCGCAGGCCGTGAGCCACCAGCAACGGGATGAGTTTTTCCAGCAGCGTTGTTTTACCGCTGCCGGAATAACCGGCGAAGCCCAGGATATGCCGGTTCGACGGTTTCTCGCTGTTCACATCGTCATCCGGGCAATCATTAGCCACCTTCACTTTGCGGCGTAAACCACGACAGTTTTTCCCTCAGGCTGACGACGCCGCCGATGATGATTAACGTTGGCGCCTGTAATCGTGCGGCGGCCGCAATCTGCGGCAAAGTATTCAGCGTACCGCTGACCACGCGCTGTTTTTGCGTCGTGCCCTGCTGCACAATCGCGGCCGGGGTGGAGGCAGACAAACCATGCTCAACCAGTTTGCTGCAGAGTATTTCAAGCCCGGGCAATCCCATATAGACAACGATGGTCTGAGTTGGGCGAGCCAGCATTTCCCAGTCCAGATCCATGCTGCCGTCCTGCAGATGCCCGGTGATGAACACGCAGGATTGTGCGTGGTCGCGATGCGTCAGCGGTATGCCGGCATAGGCGGCTACGCCAGACGCGGCGGTGATGCCGGGCACGACCTGAAAGCCGATTTTATGTTCTGCCAGGGTTTCGATTTCCTCGCCGCCGCGGCCGAAAATAAAAGGATCGCCCCCCTTCAGGCGCAACACGCGCTTGCCTGACTTGGCCAGCCGCACCAGCAGTTCATTAATGCTCTCCTGCGGCATCGTGTGGTTGCCACGCATCTTCCCGACAAAAATTCTTTCCGCATCGCGCCGGGTCATCTCGAGCACTGCTGCCGAAACCAGATTGTCGTATAGCACCACATCTGCCTTCTGCATCAGTCGCAATGCCTTGAAGGTCAGCAAATCCGGATCGCCGGGCCCCGCGCCGACCAGATAAACCTCGCCCGCTGGCGCCTCGTTATTTTCCTGTAGAAGTTTGTTCAGCAGCGCGGCGGCGGATTCTTCATCGCCGGCCAGTACCTTCTCGGCGATCGGTCCGTCTAATACCGTTTCCCAAAATTTTCTGCGCGCGGCAGGCGCGCTGATATGCGCCTTAACAGTCGAGCGAAAGCTAGCTGCAAACCCGGCCAGTCTGCCGTATCCGTGCGGGATCAACGTTTCGAGTCTGGCGCGCAGCATCCTGGCCAGTACCGGGGCCGCGCCGCCGGTTGAAAACGCCACGAGTAAAGGAGAACGGTTCAATACGGCCGGCATGATAAAAGTGCACAGATCGGGGCTGTCCACGACATTGACCGGGATATTTCTGAGTTTGGCGGCGACGGAAATTTCGGCGTTGGTTGCCGCGTCGTTTGTCGCCGCGATGACCAGCGTGATGTTGTCCAGATGTCCAGCATCGAATCGCTCAGCCCGGTATTCAAACGGCGGCAACGCCGTGAATGAAGCGGACAATGCCGGCGCCACCACTTTGAGTAACGCTCCTGCCTGCAGCAGCGCCGAGGCTTTGCGGCAGGCGACTTCGCCGCCGCCGACCACCAGGCAGTTACGGCCGCTCACCTTGAGAAAAACCGGCAGATAATCGATGCTCATGTTTTACTTATTAACGGTGTGGGTAGAGTGCCGCGCGATTCAACGTCTGAAATGCGCCGCTGCCTGGCCATTACTCAGCACCTCGCGCACGGCATTTGCCGCGCTGATCAGCGTATCGTGTCTTTTTATGTGGACCAGCGCGACGGCGGCGGCGGATATCAGCGCATCACGCATTGGCCCGGCCTTGCCATCCAGTGTCGCCAGGCCAAGCTCGACGGTGGCCTGCACCATGGCTGCATGGTCTGGAGCAGGTGCGCTGTCCCGCCCATTATCCGGGCCATTTTCCGTGCTGTTTGCCACATCTGGCACACCAGGCAAGGCGACCGGACGGATCGGTGCATCGAAGCCAAATTCGGCCGGCATCAACTCGCGCATTTGCTCCGGCCCGCCGTCATGGAAATAAAAAAGTTTTCCGGTCTGGCGCAGAGTGGGGATTACGCCGCCTTCGACGCCACGCACGATCAGCGCAGAGTCGAAGCCGGCATGCCGCGCCAGCATGGCATAAATCCGCGGGTAAGCCTTATGCACAAACCCGGTCATCAGATGAGTACGGCCCCGGGCACGCAACGGACCTATACAAACTTCAACGGTGGTCAGCACCGGCCGTTTGACGATCAAGGTGCGCAAGCCTGCGAGCCGATGCAGTTTAGGGGAAAATACCTGCTGGTCGAGGTAACCCCAGCCTATATTTTTATCCGCCAGGCGTTGCGCCGTCTGCGCCGCAGACAGGTCCGCAGAGATGCCCGCCGCACGCAGGATTTGCCGATGCGTAACGCCGTACTTCGGCCCCATGGTTTCGACGCCGTGGGCCACGGTCGGCACGCCGCAGGCGGCCATGACTGCCGGCAGAAACGGCGAGGGCGGCAGCGAGCGGATGAAGCCATCGTAAGGGTCGCCAATATCAAGCAGCTCGTCGACCGGCACGGTCACGGTATCGCTGGCATCGCGCAGCGCATCCAGCACGCCGCAATATTCGGCATCGCTTTCCCGCTTCATGCGTAGCGCAATCAGGAAGATGGCTGCCTGCACCGGATCCACCTTGCCGTCGAGGATCAGGCTCATGCCCGCACGTGCCTCGTCGGCCGAAATATCCTTGCTCAGTTCGGGGCCGGTGGCAATGCGCTGGATGATCGAGCGCATCAGTGCGATATCGGCGTCCGGTGTAGAGGCGGGACGGTTCATGCGTGGTTTCCAGGTATCAAAAAGTACGGGTAGGTTATCATTTATTGCGGTGTGCGAATGCTGGTGCATCATGGTTCGTTCGCAGAGCGGCTTTTGGCGGAGCTGGTAGTCTCGATATGCAATGAGCTATTTTTTCCGCATGAAAAATATAAACTCCTCATTTTCCTCAACGCCGGATAGCAGTGTATTACCCGTCTGCGCAGCAAAAGCCTGCATATCCTTCAGCGCTCCGCGATCGGTGGAGATAATTTTGAGCACTTGTCCGGAGGTCATGCCAGCCAGGGATTTTTTTGTTCTCAGGATAGGCAGCGGGCAGGTAAGGCCCCGGGCATTCAGTTCAATATCGAAATCCATAACTTTGCATTTTCGCTTCGCGGTAGATAAGTAAAAGTACAGGGAAGTATTGTAACCCCATTACCGTGCAATGATCGCACCCAACGGTAGGCGCCGACTCGACTGGAATTCCGTGCCGCAGCGAGTCAGCAATAGTAAGATGTTCATACCTAAACCAGGCTCGATCATTCATGCATCAGCATCATTCGCCTATCGCGGACAAACCGATTACTTGCGACATCTTTTGCAGCGTGGTGGATAACTACGGCGACATCGGGGTGAGCTGGCGTTTAGCGCAACAGCTGGCGCATGAACAGGGTCTGTATGTGCGCCTGTGGGTGGACGACTTGCCGAGTTTTCGTCGCCTGTGCCCTGAAGCAGGGCAGCTGGCTGTCCAGCACATACGCGGTGTGGACGTCAGGCTGTGGCCGGACGATTTCCCCGACGTGCAACCTGCGCAGCTGGTGATTGAGATGTTTGCCTGTGCGTTGCCGCAGCGCTATCTGCTGGCGATGGCAAGCGTCAGCACTGCGGCCAAGGCGCCCGGCGAGGACGCGCAATCGCGCGAACCGGTATGGATCGCACTGGAACATCTGAGCGCTGAATACTGGGTGGCCGACTATCACGGTTTGCCGTCGCCGCATCCGGTGTTGTCGCTGATCAGATATTTCTTCTTTCCCGGGTTCACACCAAAGACTGGAGGATTGCTGCTTGAGCGCGATCTGATCGCGCGCCGCGACAGTTTTCAAAGCGATCCGCAGGCCGTAGATTTGTTCTGGCAATCGCTGGATATTCCGCCGCGCCAGCCGGACGAAATGCGCTTATCGTTATTCTGCTACGAACCCCCCGCGTTGCCTGGATTGCTGGCGGCTTGGGCCGCAGGAGCACAACCGGTGCTGTGCCTGGTACCGGAGGGCCGCGCGCTGCCGCAGATTGCGGCGTTCTTCAGCACAGCGGAGATTGCAGCGGGTCAAATATTTCAGCGCGGCAATTTGCAGGTGCGTGTGCTTGCCTTCCTGCCGCAGGAGAGTTACGACCAGTTATTGTGGGCATGCGATTGTAATTTCGTTCGAGGCGAGGATTCGTTTGTGCGGGCGCAGTGGGCGGCGCGGCCGTTTGTCTGGCACATCTACCCGCAACAGGACGATGTTCATCTGCAGAAATTGCATGCCTTTATCATGTTGTACAGCCAATATATGGCTTCGGCCGCGGCACAGTCGGTGCGAGCGTTGTGGCTGGGCTGGAACGCAGCAGGGGGCGCTGGTTCAGCTGTTACCAGCAACAGCGCCGCGGCCTGGAAAGCGTTCCGCGAACAGCAGCCTGAACTGGAGCAGCATGCGCGGATCTGGGCACGGCAACTTGCGGAAAATAACCTGGCTTGGAATTTGCTGGATTTCTACCGTGAAAAATTGATAAAATAAGGAGTTCACACAATTAACGCTTATTAGGCAGACAGATATGAAAACAGCACAGGAAGTTCGCTCCGGCAACGTCATTATGGTAGGGGATACGCCTATGGTGGTGCTGAAGGCGGAATATACGCGCTCCGGCCGTAACGGCTCAGTCGTCAAGATGAAGTACAAAAATCTGTTAACCGATGCGCCTGGCGAAGCAATATATCGCGCCGATGATAAATTTGAAGTCGTGCTGCTCGACCGCAAGGAAGCCACTTATTCCTATTTCGCCGATCCGATGTATGTGTTTATGGATACCGACTATAACCAGTATGAAGTCGAAAAGGAAAATCTGGGCGACTCGATCAACTACCTCGAAGACGGCATGGTTTGCGAAATGGTGTTCTATAACGATAAGGCGATCGCGGTTGATTTGCCCAACACCGTGGTGCGCGAAATTGTTTACACCGAACCGGCGGCACGTGGTGACACCTCCGGCAAGGTGATGAAGCCGGCCAGGATAGGTTCGGGGATGGAGTTGCCGGTGGCCGCATTTTGCGAAATTGGCGACCGCATAGAAATCGACACCCGCACCAACGAATTCAAGCGCCGCCTGTCGGCTTAGTTATTTAGACGTTCGTTACGTTTGTTCAGCTCTGGCACTGATCCGGAGCGTAGAAAAAAGCAGCTAGTAGCTGCTTTTTTTGTCGGATTAACCTTGCTCCGTTATCGATGATTACTTGAAGTCCTTTGCACATCTGAATCCCACATCAATTAACGTCAGGGACGGGGTGAAATGTGAACGTCTCGCGGCGCGAAACACCACGCTGAGCGAGTCGTAGTGGCCGGAACTGGCCATGCCGCCGCGCACGACCTTGTGCACTTTGCCGTAATTTTTGATGTCGGCCGCCGGCGCGCCGGGATACGCGTCGTACCAGTCACTGACCCATTCCGCCACGTTTCCGGCCATATCATAAATTCCATAGGGCGACTTGTCGTCCGGATATGAACCTACCGGCGAATAAGGGACATCAGCATCGCTGGAATTGGTGTTTATTTTTTTCGGGTCCCACTGGTTGCCCCAGGGGTATTCCAAATTCTGCGGTCCTCGTGCGGCTTTCTCCCATTCAGCTTCGGTCGGCAGCCGCTTACCTGCCCACGCGCAATAATCATTCGCATCGGACCAGGTCACCGTCGTAACCGGGTAAGTGTCGCGTAGCGCCTGGATTTTTTCCAGCTCGGTCAATATCTGTTCGCGGGTCATTTTGTTGACATCCATGTCGAGATTGAATCTGCTGGTTGCGACCAGGCGTATATGTTCTATCGGAACGGCGGCAAGCAGCTCATTGCTGAGGCTGTAACCGTTCTGCATCCAGGGATTGGGCATCGGATGCTGGGTGGCCAGCGTAAAGGCGCGGTATTGAGCGTTGGTCACCTCATATTTGTCCATTAAAAAGGCCGGCAATGTAATCTTATGCGCCGGATGTTCATTGGCGTACAGCTTGTCGTTGAACCCGAAAGAGTTAAGCGAGTTGGTGTCGCGCGACATATTCGTGAGGTCTTCCTTATTGCTCCCCATAGTGAAACTGCCGGACGAAATCAGTTCCATGCCCTGATCCAGTGCCTGGCCTTTTTTTAACACCGCCGCGGGATGAGCTACATTCGTCATCGCGAGCAAAACGATCGCAGCCAGAACCGATTTATTTTTCATCTTTAGCACACCTGAATCCAAAACTTGAGTTTTTAACATTCTGTTTGAAATAACTACGATTGAACACCGGCGCTGAAACTCCGCACCGGTAAAACGAACAATCCCACCATGAGCCGCCTTTCAGCACTTTATATTGTTCGCCGTAGTTTTCGCTGGGCCAGGTATTGCCAGGGTACTGGGTGTACCACGACGCAGTCCATTCCCATACGTTGCCGGACATATCATATAAACCGTATGGACTTTTGCCGCCTTCGAAGGCGCCGGCAGGGGTCGTGTCACCTTCCACATTCAAAGCCTTCCAGCGTACCGGTGAATTGAGTTTGTTTACATCAAAGTCATCGCCCCAGGGGTAATCCCGGGTATCCGTTCCGCGCGCGGCTTTTTCCCATTCAATATCGGTGGGTAAACGCTTGCCGGCCCATTCGCAATAGGCTTGGGCATCGTGCCAGCTGACGTAAGTGACGGGATGGTCGACTTTGCCTTCCGGATAAGTGCGGTTGCGGAAATGGCTGGGCGATTTTCTGTTGGTCGCGTCAATGAACTGCTTGTATTGCAGATTGGTGACTTCATATTTATCGATCAGGAAGGCCGGAACATCGGCCACATATTGCGGGCCTTCATCGGGCAGCCGGTGATCCGAGCCACGGGTAAATTTTCCGGCGGGGATGAGTACCATAGGGTTGGGGTCTTTGCCGATGCGGGTGTCATTGTAGTATAGCGGGACGCTCATGCCGGCGGTAACTTCCGGCATAGCTGCGTTAATCGCTTGCGGAGCAACCGGTTTCTGTTCGGACACACGCGTCAAGTGAACATTGTTGCCAGCGGTGTGGCATTGCTGGCAATCGTTCGGTCGGTTGGCTTTGAACGCATTGGCTCGGCTGGGTTCATGACAGGACTTGCAGGCGCCTATGCTCGCGGCGGATGCAAGGCTGGCTTTCCGGCTGTCAGCACTGGCCACTGCACTGAGGCCGCAGGTCGCGGTAAGGAAGACTACAAGAGCAAATTTAAATAATCGCATGGGCGGGTAGGGTAATCGCGGCATCGTCATTCTCGTTGCTACAGACTGCAAATTCAAGCACGAATTCCCGATTGCCCCACCCATCTGTAATGCAGTATGCAGTGCACGCTAATTTGCCGGCGGCGCTACTTTTACCACTTCATCCAGAGTGGTCAGCCCCGACGCGACCTTCATTGCGCCGGCAATGCGCAGCGGTTTCATGCCTTGGCGGTTGGCTACTTCGCGCACCAGATCAAGGTCGGTGGTTGTCGTGATGAGCTTGCGCAATTCCGGCGACATCAGCAGAATTTCATAAATTCCAATACGACCGAGGTAGCCGGTCATGCGGCATTCGAGGCAGCCCTGCTGATGATAGATTCGCGGGGGTCGCTTGGATTTCCACGGCGCCACCAGTTCGTCCCATAGCTCGTTTTCCTCCGCCTGCATCGGTGCTGCCTGCTTGCAGTGTGGACACAGGACACGCACCAGCCGCTGGCCCATCACGCCGAGCAGGGTGGCGTTTATCATATACGGGGGCACTCCGAGGTCGAGCAAGCGCGTCACCGCGGAGGGGGCATCATTGGTATGCAGCGTGGAAAGCACGAGATGGCCGGTGAGCGCGGCCTGTATCGCCATATCGGCGGTTTCCAGGTCGCGTATTTCACCTACCATAATGATATCCGGATCCTGCCGCATCAATGCCCGCACGCCGCTGGCGAAATCCAGATCGATGCCCTGCTGAATCTGCATCTGGTTGAATGCCGGCTCGACCATTTCAATCGGATCTTCAATAGTGCAGACGTTGACTTCAGGCGTGGCCAGGTGCTTGAGCGTTGAGTAGAGCGTAGTGGTTTTGCCCGATCCGGTCGGGCCGGTGACCAGAATAATACCGTTCGGCTGGGCAGTCATCTGTTGCCAGCGCGTCAGGTCTTCATCTAAAAAGCCGAGATCCGGGAAGTCGCGCACCAGCACATCCGGATCGAAAATACGCATCACCAGTTTTTCGCCAAAAGCCGTGGGCAGCGTGGACAGGCGCAATTCTGCTTCCCGTCCTTCTGCGGTGCGCGTCTTGATGCGTCCGTCCTGCGGGCGGCGCTTCTCGACTACATCCATACGGCCCAGTATTTTGATGCGGTTGGTCATCGCATTCATCACCGACATGGGGATCTGGTACACCTGATGCAGCACACCGTCGATACGGAAGCGTACGATGCCGAGTTCGCGTCGCGGCTCAATATGTATATCGGAAGCGCGCTGTTCAAAAGCGTATTGCCATAGCCAGTCAACGATATGCACGATATGCTGATCGTTTGCGTCGAACTGGCGGTTATTCTTGCCCATCTCCACCAGCTGCTCGAACGAGGACTGCACTGAAGTGCCCTGGTAGCCGTTCAGCGCCGCGGTTTTTACCGAACGGGCGAGATTGTAAAACTCGACCAGGTAGCGGCTGATATCCACTGGCGTAGCCACCACCCGGCGGATATCTCTGCGCAGTATCGGTTGCAGGACTTTCTCCCATTCGCGCAAGAAAGGCTCTGCGGTAGCCACCACGACTTCGCGTGCATTCACCTGCACCGGTAAAATGCCAAAGCGCGTGGCATAGTCGTTGGACATAAGCCCGGTAACCGCAGCGAAGTCGATTTTCAGCGGATCGATATGAAAATACTCCAGCCCGGTGCGTCCCGCCAGCCACTCCGCAAGTGCTTCGAGATGTAATGGTTTATGCGGAGGTTTCCGCGATTTCCAGTTCTGTCCTGCGACTGTTATCAGCGGATGTATATCCTGGCGCTTGACGCGCCGTTCCACAGTCATCGTGTCGCAGTCGACTGAACTGACCAGGCCGTCTGCTGTCAACATCGCCAGTACTTCCGGCAGTGTCAGTTTGTGTTCCGGTATCAGCTGTTGCGTCATTTCGCTTACTCGAGTGAGTTGCAGTATTCAGAATTATGCTGTGGAACGCGCGCCCGGTTAAGCAGATTACCAGATGGCATGCGTATGCTCATGTTTTTCTGAATTGGCGAACAATGTCCTGTTTCCGTTACGCTGGGCTTTCCCGATATTCGGAATCGACGGAAATAAATGGGAATCAAGCAGCAGCTACCGCTGGGTGCCCCGACAATATGCCACACCGTTTAAGCTATGGTATGATCCGATTTTAATGCCTTTACTTCCCTGTTTAATCATGAAGTTAATGATCGGCATCCGGGTGATTCCAAAAAAGAAGGCATTGGCTGTGCCTGGCTTGCGGCCAGCGCTGTTCGAGCGTTGAGGCAACTGAACTTAAGGTAAGCACAGGCATCACAGGCACGCACGCGAGGATTGTGCTCTTACCGGCTATCTGGTTTACAGCAGGCTCCGCGGATGTTCTTCCATAGGCATGATGTTGCATTGGGCACGTGACTTGCTTAGAGATCATGTTCAGCGTTTGATTACTCGTACGTCCATAGAGTAAAGCAAGTAAAAGTATCAGCGAATCGCATACAACTGTTGCTGGAATTTCCCCAACATTGAAAGTTCTGACTTGATGACATGCAAGGTATAGCCATGGGAAGATTTTTTAAGAGTGCGCTAATCGCGACGCTGACGGGTTTATGGACTGTGTCGGGCATGGCCGAGCAGATTACCAGTGAACAGATGAAGGCAATCGATGAGCGGGTGCAGGATTTCAAAAAAGACGCCTTGCGTCTTTCCGCCGAAATTACCCAGCTTGAAAATAAACTGATATATCCCTCAAGCACGAAGGTCGCTCTTTTCATTAAGCTGGCGCAGGGGGACAAATTGCGGCTTGATGCCGTAGCCATCAAAATCGACGGCAAGAATGTGACCCGTTATCTATATACCGCGAAGGAACTGGAAGCTTTGCAACGCGGCGGCGCGCAACGTATCGCCACCGAGAATTTACGCACGGGCAATCATACGATTGATGTCGATGTCATTGGTAAGTCAGGCGGAAATAGCGATTACCATCAAAACAGCACGCTTCAGTTTGTAAAATCCGAAGGTGCGAAGCTCGTTGAAATCACTATCTCGGGGACGGGTTCCGGCATACAAAGCGTGGATGACTGACTTTTTGATGAAGCTCCGATATCTCTGGTTTTGCGGCTTATTTGTTGCCGCATTTTCTTTTGCTGGCGATCTTCCGCTGTCGCCCAGGGCTAAAGCCCTTTATCTGGACGCAGCCTCATATGAAAGTTACCTGGGCAATCATCTCGAGGCTATCACACGGCTGGAGACCGAGCTGCCACGCGCCCCTGCGGTCGCCGACCCGAACGCCGAGGAGCAACCTGCGCCAATTGCAACGGGTGAGTTTGAGTTGTCTTATCGCATGGCGCTGCCGGACGGGCGTGCCCATAAAGCGGTGTTCGAAGGCGGTGTCGAGCCAGCCACTCGAAATGAAATGGCATACCGGCTGGCGCGTATTTATATGCAACAAAATGATCCACAGAACGCGTTGCGTGCGATAGAAACGATTAACGGTTCCGTCCCTGACAACATTCGCGATGATGAGCGTTTTCTGCGGGCAGAGATATATATCGCCAACAAGAAATTTGCGGACGCCGCAAAGCTCCTGCAAGGGTTGCAGGGCAGTAAAAATTATGAAGGTTTAGCCGGCTATAACCTCGGCATTGCGCTGTTGCAGGGCGGGCAGGAAAAGAAGGGTCTGGAGCAGCTCGACAAAACGGGGCAGCTGAAAAGCGACGATGAGGTGAACCTGGCCATCCGTGACAAGGCCAATTTGGTATTGGCTTACCGCATGATAGACGGCAACAAATCGGCGCCAGCTAAACAATACCTGGAGCGTGTACGTCTGACCGGACCGTATTCCAACAAGGCCCTGCTGGGATACGGATGGGCGGAAGTTTCGTCGGGTAATTTTGATCGCGCGGTAGTGCCATGGTCAGTGCTGGCGAAGCGCAATATTACCGATGAGGCGGTGCAGGAGAGTCTGCTGGATCTGCCGTATGCCTATGGGAAGCTTGACCTGCACGGCAAGGCGGCGCTGCTTTACGGCAGCGCGCTGGAAGGATATGACCAGGAAATTGCGCGGCTGGACAAATCGATCAAGAGTGTGCGCGACGGTAAATTCCTGCCTGCGTTGATGCACGATGAGCTCAAACAGGACAGCAACTGGCCGGTCAAGCTCAGGACATTGCCGGATACTCCGGAAACTTATTATTTGCTGGACTTGCTGGCATCCAACAAATTCCAGGATTCATTGCAGAACTACCTCGATCTCGATAGTTTGCGGCAACGGCTGGATCGGTGGGATGCCGACCTTGATGCCTATGACGAACTGGTCGAGATACGGCGCAAGCATTATGAACAGGTATTGGCGGCGACCAATAAGGATATGCAGGCGATAGAAGCGCAAATGAAAGCCCATCAGGATTTGCGCCAGGACTTTGAAACATGGTTGAAAAATGGATTGACGACGCCCGCGGACGCCGCCGCCAAAGCTGAAGCACGCGATCCTAAAGTGCAAATGCGCGAGCTTGAAGAAAGGTATGCCAAAGAGAGCAAAGGCGTGGACGAGTACATCCGTCGCCGGCTCTACTGGAAAATCTACGGTTCCGGCGACAAGGGGCCGGCTGAGGTTTACCGGCGGCAACTGGATGCCGAAGACGAAGCGCTGGGGAAGATTTATAGCTCTCTGATAAAAATACGCAAGGAAGCAGCGCAAAGTTATCAAGGCTACGGCGAGCAGATTCGCAAGCTGAGAGCACAAGTGCGTGAAGCGCGGGAAAAGGTCAGGAACGTGACTACGCAACAAGGCCGCGCCCTGGAGGTAATGGCGATCAATCAGCTTGAAGTGCGCCGTAAACAACTGGATGGATATCAGGCGCAGGCCGGGCTGGCGTTAACTGAGAGTTATGTTCAGGCGTCCAGGAAACAGAATTCGGTGAGTGGAGCTAAATGAACCGCTATCGTTTTGCGTTGTTAAGCCTTGCTTTCTCTCTTACGTCCGGCTTTACCTCTGGCGTTATCGCCGCCGAAGGCACGATAAGCCAGTTGAACGCGGTCAAGCCGGACTTGAAAGATGAGAAGGTCGATGGTCGGCTGGACAAGGCCCTGCAGGCGTCGCAACGTTTTCTCGAAGGAACACCCGAGGCGATGCATCGCCTGGCCGATTTTAAATTCCAGAGGGCAAGTGGAGCGGGCAGCGCGGCGGCGCGCAAGGCACAATCGGCGGAAATTAACGAGGCCATCGCACTCTACAAAAAGGTGCTCGATAAATATCCGAAATATCAGCGGCGCGATCAGGTGCTTTATCAGTTATCCCATGCGTATGACGAGGTGGGCGATGAAGATGAAGCCATTAAAGTGATAAACCGGATCATAAAAGAATATCCGAACTCTCCAAATATTGAAGAATTTCAGTATCGCAAAGCCGAGTATTACTTTAATCGACAGAATTATAAGGAAGCGGAGATCGCGTATAAGGCACTCGTGGACGCCGGCGCAAAATCGCCGTTTTACGAACCGGCTTTGTATAAACTGGCCTGGAGCCTGTTTAAGCAGGAGCGGTATGCGGATGCTCTGCAGCAGTATTTTGCACTGATAGATTACAAGGCCAGTACTGGCTATAACGCAGAACGCGCGTCGGTCAAGCCGGATGAAAAACAGCGTGTCGATGATACTTATCGAGCGATAAACCTGGCTTTTTCATATCTGGGCGGCGGCGATGCGGTCAGTGAATATTTCGACAAGCACGGCAAGCGGCCGGACGAAATCACGATATACAACAATCTGGGCGAATATTATCTGGGCAAGCAACGCTATGATGACGCCGCTAAAAGCTACAAGGCATTCGTCAAGCGCAACCCCTACGACAAACTGGCCCCGCAATTTGATATGCGCGTCGGCGACGCCTATAAAAAGGGCGGGTTTTCCAAGCTGGTTATTGAAGCAAATAAAGAGTTTGTGACGACCTATGGCTTGAAGTCGGAGTACTGGAAGCGTTTTGACCTCAAGCTTTATCCCGAGGTGGTGGCCTACGTTAAAACCAATCTGAAAGAGCTGGCGAAATATTACCATTCGCTGTATCAGGATAAGACTCTGGCCAAGGATAAGGACAGCAACGCTCAGGAAGCGGTGAAATGGTATCGCGCCTATCTGGCGGCTTTCCCGGCGGAACCGGATTCCGCGGCGATCAATTTACAGATGGCTCAGCTGCTGCTTGAGAACAAACAATTCGATCAGGCGGCACTTGAATATGAGCGTATTGCCAAAGAGTATCCGACCAGCGAAAAAACAGCGGAGGCTGCTTACGCAGCGATCTATGCGCGGCGCGAGAGCCTGGCCAGCGCTCCGCAGGCGGAACGGGCACGGGTGCAGCGCGAGGTGGATGACCTTTCACTGAAGTTTGTCGAATCGTTCCCCAAGCATGAGAAGGCCCCGTCTATTATGGCGGCGGTAGTGGAAAGCATGTACGCCGCGAAAAATTACGACCCGGCCGTGGCAACCGCGCGCAAGCTGCTGGCGACTTATCCCGGCGTCGACCAGACTGTGCGACTGTCGGCCTGGCTGGTGATAGCCCACGCATCCCTTGATCAGGAACACTACGCGGAAGCCGAAGAAGGCTATCAGCAGGCACTGAGCTTGACGCCCGAGAAGGCGGCAACCCGCGACGGCCTGAACGAGAATCTGGCGGCAGTGATCTACAAACAGGGTGAGCAGGCGAATAAGCAGGGCGATTATAAATCTGCGGCCGCACACTTTTTAAGAGTGGGCAAGCTGGTGCCGTCATCCAAAATTCGCGCCAACGCAGATTTCGACGCCGCCACCGCGCTGATGCAACTCAAGGACTGGGACAAGGCGACCGAGGTATTGCTGGCATTCCGCAGCAACCATGCAGGCCACCCGCTGCAAATCGAGGTGACCAAAAAGCTGGCTTCGATTTACAGAGATACCGGCAAGCCCGCGCTGGCAGCGGCCGAGTATGAAAGAATGGAGTCGGGCACGCAGGATCAGGAGGCGCGGCGTGAGCTATTACTGCTTGCGGCGGATCTGTATACCCAGGCGAAGGATGAGGATAAGGCGCTGCAGATCTATCGGCGCTATGTCAGCAATTTCCCGAAACCCCTGGAGCCGGCGCTGGAAGCGCGCAACAAGATTGCCACTGCGCTTAAGGAGCGTAATGATAATGCCGCCTATTTAAGCGAGCTTAAACAGATCGTGGATATGGATGCCGGCGCGGGTTCGGCGCGTACCGATCGCACGCGCTATCTTGGCGGAACGGCGGCGTTGACGTTGACTGAGCCGTTGTTCACGCAGTTCGCCGATATCAGGCTGGTCAAGCCGTTTAACGCCAACCTCGCCAAAAAAACCAGCGCGCTGAAATCTGCCAGGGAAGCCTTCGAAAAATTATTGAGCTACAAAGTAGGCGATGTCACCTCGGCTGCCAATTATTATATTGCCGAGATGTATTACAACTTCAGCCATGCGTTGAACGAATCCGAACGGCCGGATGATTTGAGCCCGGCGGAAAAAGAACAATATGAACTGGCTCTGGAGGAACAGGCTTTCCCGTTTGAAGAAAAATCTATCCAGACCCATGAAAAAAATCTGGAGCTGATGCCGCAGGGGATATACAGCACGTGGATAGAAAAGAGCATCGAGCGGCTGGCGAAAATGGTTCCGGCCCGCTATGCGAAATCCGAAGAAAGTACCGGCCTGATAGCCGAGCTCGATGTGGTGGATTACGATGCGTTGATTGCCTCCAGAACTGCGCAGTCGAAACAGATTGCTGTGCTCGCGGTTAATCCACTCGCTGCGGATGGTCGCCCGTTGGGACGGCGCGCGTTGCTGCAGCGCCAGACTGAGCTGGAGCAGGAAAGTCAGGCGCAGGCTGTAACACCTGTGGTGGCTCGGGATGCGGCTACGGTAAGCGCGCCTTCCAGATCCGCCCCAGCCAGGCCGGCCGTGGTCATTGATCCGGAAGTACGCCGCGATTTCGACGCAGCCATGTCCTATTTGAAAGTGGAACAATATGGCAGGGGAATAGAAGTACTGAGCAAGCTGACGGAAAAACCGCTGAACACACCGATTCCATACATAGACCTGGCCATTGCTTCCAGAAAAGTCGATAACATCAAGCTGGCGGAGGAAAGCCTGAAGCGCGCAATCGGCGTCGATGCGTCCAACCCGATCGCAGCGAATGAGTTTGGTATTGTTTACCGCAAAACCGGCAGATTCAATGAGGCGCGCCAACAATATGACCGGGCCGTACAACAATACCCCAAATTTTTTATGGCTCACCGCAATTTGGGCATACTTTGCGACCTGTACTTGCGCGACTATGCCTGCGCACTGAAAGAATATGAAATTTATGGCGCCGCCGTTCCTGAAGACAAGGCGGTCAAACTTTGGATTGCGGACATGCAGAAACGGGTAAAGCGTTAGGAGGAATATATGCCACTGCTGAGTAAATTTAGTCTTGCCTGTATCCTGTCGCTGAGCGCAACGCTGTGCCTGGCCGCGGAAAAAAATGACGGCGATGCAAAAGTGGTGTCCGGCATGTCCATCGTCGGCAATAGCGACGCGCCAAAATCGCAGTATGTAGTTCCATGGAAAGCTCCGGAAGGCGGCAAAGATGAAACCCGGCTGACCTCTAATCTTCTGAAGGAAGGGTTGAACCCTGTTGACCAGGCTGTTTTTATGCGCGAACTGGATTTCTATAAACTGAGTAATCCAAATTAGCTGAATAATTTAATTTTGTGTGAGGGTTAAGCAATGAAGGTGATGAACGGAGTAGTGAATTTCATGGTTGAGGGCGGCATCTGGATGACGCCGATATTGGTGGTCGGCGTGGTCGGATTTGCGATCGCGATAGAGCGCTACGTTAAACTCAACCGGGTCGAGCGGGATAACCGCCGCATGTGGGAGGAACTGCAGCCCTTGATTGCGCAGAAGGATTTTGCCGCCGCCCGGGAACTGGCGGCCGGCGATCAATCCACCGTCAGCCAGCTGTTGCTGACCGGTCTGGAGTGCCACGCAGCGGGGGAGATGAGCAGGGAAGAGGTCGAGCTGGCAATGGAAGAAGAAATGATGGCGGTCAGCCACCAGCTGGAAAAGCGTACGCCTTACCTTGCGCTGTACGCCAACCTGGCTACCCTGATGGGGTTGCTTGGAACGATTATTGGCCTGATCTCGGCGTTCGATGCGGTAGCTAACGCGGCGCCGGCGGAAAAAGCCAATCTGCTTTCGGCCAGTATTTCCGTGGCGATGAATTGCACAGCGTTTGGTTTGATCGTGTCGATTCCACTGATGGCGCTGCATTTATTCCTGAGCACCAAGGCAAATAATATTGTCGACAGCCTGGAAATGGCTTCGCTTAAGACGCTGAATGTGATTTCCAACACGATGAAACGCAGCCATACAAACGACTGATCATGTCCAGAAGACAACACTACAGAAAACGCAGGGAAGGAATGGTAGAGCTTGAAATTACCACGTTGCTCAACGTAATGGTGGTGCTGATTGCTTTTCTGCTGCTCAGTGCAGTGTTCTCAAAAATTGCGATTCATGAGATGAATCTGCCGACTCAGGCAGCCACTCCGGCCGAGCCGGACAAGCCGCCGGTGATACTGGAAGTCATTGTGCGCAAGAATTCGCTGGAGATCACCGATGGCAAGACGATCGCCGCCTCCATCGCCAAGGTGAATAACAAATATGATCTGCAAAGCCTGTCGGAAAAACTTTACCGGCTCAAAAGCTCCTACCGCGACAAACAGGACGTGACCGTGCTGATCGAGCCGGACATTGAGTATGAGGACCTGATACACGTCATGGACGCGGTGAAGAGTACGGACGTCAGACTACCCGGCAAAAAAGACCCGCAGCGGGTCATCCTGTTTCCGCAGGTATCCATAGGGGACGCGCCATGATCAACCGCCGTATGAAACGTATGAGCCGCGCCCGGGAAAGGCCGCGGCCACCCAGCATCATGCTGACCTCGCTGATGGATATTTTCACTGTGCTGGTGCTGTATCTGCTGGTCAATCAACAGGCCGGCGCCGATATTTCCCCGCCCAAGGCGATCAAACTGCCCGACTCGGTCGTCGAGGCGCAGCCGCGGCCGACCGTGGTCATGCTGGTGAGCGGCACGGAGGTTCTGATCGACGGCGAGCCTGTAGTGACCGTGGCAGAAGTGAATGCCAACAGGGGTGACTATGTGGAGCCGGTCAGGGTACGCATGCTGAAACTCAAGAAGCAGGTGATCGGCCTGAGCGCACAAGCGCTGGCCGACAGTACCGAAGTCACCATCATGGCTGACCGGGGCGTGCCGTTCAAGGTACTGAAAAAGCTGATGTCATCCAGCAGCAGCGCCGGATACACCAAAATTTCCCTTGCTGTAAATCAAAAATAAAAATTTTAGCGTGATTCTGTGACCTCACCAATTTCACCTCAAGATAATCTGCCCGAGCAGATAGCAACTGGCGGAGACGCGCCTAGCCCGATCCAAGCCGAAGCGCAAACACCTTCCTTTCGCGCGATGGTCATGCCATGGTCGACGCAGGGCGAAGATGAGCGGCGCTTTCGCAGGATACTGCTGATCCTTGCGCTAATTGCCCTGGTATTCCTGACCATCGCCGCAAGGTGGAAGCTGCCGCCAAGGGACCGCAACAAGACAGTGGCGATTCCGCAGCGCATGGTCGAGCTGGTGAAGAAGAAGCAGCAGCTTCCCCCGCCGGAGCCTAAACCGGTGGTGCAAAAACCGGAGAAGAAAGAAGAGAAACCGGTGGAGAAAAAGGAAGAGCCGAAAGTAGAGAAGCCCAAGGTCAAGAAAGAAGAGCCGGTGCCGCCGCCCGAAGCGCCTAAGCCTCCGCCGGTCGACACGCAACAGGTGCGTGCGAAAGCCGAGACCAAGGGAGTGCTGGCGTTCAAAAATAATTTTGCCGACCTGTTGCAGGAAACTGCGCCCAGGGATACCGATGCACGTATTTCGAACAGCGGCAAGCAGGCCACAACCGAGCCGCAGACGCGTTCGATCATTACAGCTCAGGCCGGCAGCGGTAGCGGCGGCATTAATACCGCTACACTGAGCCGTCAGGGGGTTGGGGGCGGACAAGGTATAGCCAGTCCTAAAATGGAGTTCGCGCAGGTTGAGAGCGGGCTGGGCGGTGGCAAGGCAGGGCGGGGCAGCACCGGGCGCACCGAAGAAGAGTATCAAGTCGTTTTCGACCGCTACAAATCCGCGCTGGATCGTCTGTATCAGCGCGAGTTGCGCAACGATCCAACCTTGAGTGGAAAAATCATGCTGAGTATTACCATTGAGCCGGATGGACGGGTATCATCATGCACAGTCAAATCAACGGATCTGGCTTCGCCTACTTTGCTGGCTGATGTGGTTGACCGCGTACGCAAAATTAATTTCGGCGCCAAGGAAGGGGTAGTGGCGGTGACCATACTCTTCCCGATCGATTTCAAGCCTTCCAGTTAAAGCTTGGCTTCTGATCAGGCTGGCGGGCCGATAACCAATACGGGGGCTAAGAATATGAACTGCATATACCAAAAACAGATTCATAGTCCCGTGAGGTCATGCTGGACTGCTGTATTGCTGGGCCTCATGCTTACGCTGAGCGGCTGCGGCGGAGGATCAAACTCCAGCGCAAACTCATCGGAAGACATACCGCCGAGGGTGACGGCAACCTATCCGGCCGATACCTCAAGCGGTATACCGCCCGATGCTGCGATCACCGCGACTTTCAGCAAGCCTTTAGACCCATCCAATATCACGCAAATCCCGACTGCATTTACCTTGGTCAGGACGACAGACACAGCAGCGGTACCGGGTACGGTGAGCTATTCCGGCTCTATCGCCACCTACACGCCCACCCATGCATTAGCCTTCAACACCAGTTATACCGCCACCGTCAGCGTGGACGTTACGGATGTGGCCGGCCATGCGCTGGCGGCGCCTTATCACTGGACATTTACGACCGCGCCGGATGGGACTCCGCCGACCGTTGTTTCCGTCAGCCCGGCTAACGCCGCCAGTGGCGTAGCGCTGAATACCGCGATACAGGCGACATTCAGCGAACTGCTGAATGCCTCCACAGTGGATACATCTTCATTTACCGTCGAGAACGCGGGCGGGGCCGCTGTGTCGGGTACCGTAAGCTATTCCGCTACTACGGCCGCGTTTACGCCAGGCGCTCCGTTGGCTCCGAACACCTCTTACACCGCTACGGTAACTACCGCCGTGCAGGACGCGGCAGGGAATCACCTGGCTGGCCCGCATGCATGGACGTTTACTACCGGCGCTGCCGCTGACAGTGTCCCGCCGACGATCGTATCGACCAGCCCGGCCGATGCGGCCAGCGGTGTATCACCATCAACTGCTTTGTCAGCGGTGTTCAGTGAAATCATCGATAAATCCACTCTGGCACCCGCATTCCATCTGAGCGGAGCCAGTGCCGTTTCAGGCACGGTTACCTATACCGATACCTCCAGCGGTACCACGGCTTTATTCACGCCTGACAGCGATTTAGCCTATACGAGCAGTTACACAGCGACAATTACCACAGGCGTGAAGGACCTCGCCGGCAACGCGCTGGCTAGCGATTATTCGTGGAGCTTTGTCACCCGCGGGCCGCTGCCCGGTGCACTGGACCTCGCATTCTCCGGCACCGGCAAACTGACTGTACCGATCGGTGTTGCCAATGCAGCTCCGCAAGCGGTTGCAATTCAGCCAGACGGTAAGATCGTTACGGCCGGGTCCGCATACGATGGTACCGCCCGCCAATTTGCATTGGTTCGGGTGGACACTGGCGGCAATCTGGACAGTGGTTTTAATGGCACCGGAAAAATTATTACTGCTGTTGGCTCCAGTAGCCGCGCCTATGCCGTTGTGGTCCAGACTGATGGGCAGATCGTCGCCGCAGGCACCAGCAGCGCTGCCAACAGCGATGATTTCGCACTGGTGCGCTATAGCGCAAACGGCAATACCAGCGTGCGCTTTTCAGGTTCGGTCAGCGCTGCGATCGGTTCCGGCGCCTATGCCTATGCAATGGCTCTCCAATCCGACGGTAAGTTTGTCGTCGTCGGGGAAAGCGACACTGTAGGCTTTGTAGTCGCCCGGTACAACACGGATGGGTCGCTGGACACAGGCTTCGGTCCCACGCACAGTGGCGCGGTCACCACAGCCGCAGGTACACATGTATATGCGACTGCTGTGGCTATCCAGTCCGATGGAAAAATTGTCGTTGCCGGCGCTCAGAATGGCGGCGGTGTTGTGCTCGCCCGTTACATGACGGATGGAACACTGGACACCACTTTCAACGGCGGCATCGCAACCACAGCTGCCACAACGGTGGCCTATACCAGCGGCGTCGCGATCCAGGCCGACGGCAAGATCATTGTCACCGGACGAACCAACGATAACGCGATTGTGGTCGCCCGCTACCTCGCCGGCGGAACCCCTGACCTCAGCTTCAACGGTAACGGTATGGCCATCACCGCTGCTGCATCAACTGCCAGCGCCGGCAATGCAATAGCCCTGCAGTCCGACGGCAAAATAGTGGTGGCGGGCTCCGCGAACGATGGTGCCAACGTCGATTTTGTAGTGGTCCGATATAGTACCGGCGGCGCTTTGGACGCCATCTTTAACGGCACGGGCATCGCCATTACAGCAGTTGAGGCAGGTGCTAACGGTGCGGTCGCGCTTGCCATACAGCCCGACGGCAAAATTGTCGCGGTGGGTTCTGCGGCGGGAAAGTTCGCGATCGTCCGGTATTGGCCCTAGCCTGGTCTGTATAAAGCATAACTTCCGGTTAGCCTCAGCGGCTATAATCAGCCTATCGTCCGCCGTTATCCATTGAGTCATGCATCCTGCATACACGTTTCTTCGCTTGCGCCCGCGCCTGAGCAGCGCAATTGTTGCAGGAATAGTGACCGCCTTCCTGCTGCCTGCGGACTGGAGTTTGGTCACGCGGGGGCTGACGGGCTGGAACGTCACAGTGTGGCTGTACCTCTGTTTAACGGCCAAGCTGATGATGAATTCCAGCCATCACACAGTACGAAAAGTCGCCGAACAGGAGGACAATACCGCAGGGGTCATATTGGCGATTATGTCCGTTGCGGCGATCGTCAGCCTGGCTGCGATCATTCTTGAGTTGACTACCCTCACCGAAATCCCCCTCAGCCACCGGGTGCTGCACTATGCATTTGCCGGCGTCACCGTGTTGGGTTCATGGCTTTTGCTCGGCACGCTGTTCACATTTCACTACGCGCGTATTTTTTATCGTTCGCCGCCTGAGCGCCGTGCGCTGCGGTTCCCTGATACAGATGAGAATCTCGACTATTGGGATTTTCTTTATTTCTCGTTTACCATTGCGGTTGCTGCGCAAACGTCGGATGTGATGGTCATGTCGAGTTCGATGCGCAGAGTCGTACTGGCGCAATCGGTGCTGAGTTTTTTATTTAACGCTGCCATTATCGGGCTGTCGATTAATATGGCGGCGAGTTTGGTGAAAGCTTAATGGTTCACCGGCACCGCATTTATTATTGTTGAGCTGCTGGTTCAGCAGGGTGACTGGGTCGGACATTGTTGAGGGCAGCCTCGCCCGTCTGCCTTCCATACTCCATGCACTAGTTAAAAAGGGAGATCTGATGAATCGCGAAATCATATTTCTGGCTGCTTTAATATTCTCGGCTATTCCGGCAGCTGAGGCCTACGATTCCACAGCCACGTTTCAATCCGGCAAATGGACCGTCAATACCTCGGTCAATGAAGTTGACAACACTGCGGTGTGCACTGCGGTATATCAGGGTAATGAACATGTTCAGCTATCCAGTGACGCATTGTACGTGGGTGTCAGAGGAGGTATAAGCACGGTAACATTGCACCTGGACGACAAGCCCGCCCGACCCGTCAGGCCTGCAACCGAGCGCGAGGACAGTATGGGCACCGTCATTTTTGCGGATGACGAGTTGGCGCAAGTCATAACAAGCAGGAAGCTGCATGCGGAAGTAGTCACCATCTCGAACGGGGTGCAAACCATAGATCTTGACCTGGATGGAATCGGCGCAGCCATAAAACATATCCGGTCGGATTGCTCAGCCAAAGCGCCGGAAAACCTCCGCAAGCATCCCTGAATTACTCCTGCGCAAATGAGGAGTCCGGGATTTGCGCATGTGCAACCTTGTCGATAACAATAGCTCATCAAGGACCATATGCTGATAACATTCAAATGTAGTGCGTACGCGGATATAAGCTATACCCGTGATATTGCGTTGCTTATGCTGCAAATGATGGGGCAAGGCGAGTCGGTGCCCGGTGCTATTCTGGCGGACCAGGTAGCGGCGGCACTCGCGAGTTTGAAGAATGCCGTGGCAACACAGAAGGAGAGCGGAGCTGCCCCTGCCGCACAACAGAAAAATAGCTATGATGTGGATGATGAGCCGGTGAGTCTGGAGCATCGCGCGCAGCCTTTAATCGAGCTGCTTAATGCTGCGGCAAAAGAAAAATGCAACGTTATTTGGGAAAACAGTTGAACTTGGATAATGTGCGGACGGACAATGTGCCGATCGACATAATGTCGGGATTGCCTGTGGGCGATCGCGATAATAAAACCATCATCAACAGTTTTCTGTGCGCAGATATAGTTGAATATTCCAAGGACACCATTGCCGGCCAGATCGGGCTGAAGGAATATTTCAATTCGGTGCTGGGGAGCGCAATCAGCGAGATTCCGGTGCAGGACCGGATTATTATCGACACCGGCGATGGCGCGGTCATCAGTTTTCTGGGGGAAGTTGAGGGTGCACTCAGAACGGCATTGAACATCCGTTCGCGTTTGCTGGACGCCGGCATGGGTGCGCCGCTGCAAATACGCATGGGCATCAATCTGGGGCCGGTGCGGCTGGTCAAGGATATCAACGGCCATCCGAATATTGTCGGCGACGGCATTAATGTGGCGCAGCGTTTAATGGGATTTGCCAATGAGGGACAGATTCTCGTTTCCCGTTCCTATTTTGAAGCCGTGTCCCGCCTTTCTCCCGAATACGCCGAGCTGTTTCGTCATATAGGTTTGCTTACCGACAAGCATGTGCGGACCCACGACGTTTATGCTGTGCTGGGCCGTCAGCGGGAAATCACCAGTGCGCGGGAAAAACTCGGCGGTTTAATGGCGGTTGAAAGAGTGCTGGACCGCGGCGAAGTGCGCCAATTAAGCAGTTCGATAAAGACGGTATGGCGCAAATATCAGTCCGCTTCAATGCCGCAGCGCATGTTGTATGCCGGGGTAACAGCCGGAGGAATAGCTCTGCTGATAGTGATGGCGATCTACCTGAAGCAATCTGCTGTTCATGGAGAGCCGGCCGTTGAGGCCGACAAGCCTGCAGCGCAGTCGCCCAGCGTTGCTGCATTGCCCGCCGCGCCGCAGGTAAGCGCGGAAGCCCCGGCGGTATCATCCCCCGCCATCGGCAGGGCCGTGGTTGAAAAGCGGAGCATACCGCCACCTGCGGCAGTTGCGCATCAGGCCAGGCATGCAACAGTGGTCAGCGTGTTGCAATCAACAAAGACCATATCCGCCAGCCTGCCGCCGAGTGCGGCGGCCGTGCCTGAAACCGCGGAGGTATACTTTGCGGTCACCCCTTGGGGCGAGATTCACCTGGATGGTAAGGTCATCGGCATAAGCCCGCCGTTGACGGAACTGCAAATGGGTCCTGGCACGCATGAAATCAGGATTAGCAACACGACCTTTCCGGCTTACACCCAGCAGATACGGGTAAAGGCCAACGATAAAATAAAAATCAAGCATAAATTTGAAAATTAAGGGAGTGTGGGATGCAGGGTACGCGCAGGACACTGATTTTGATGGGGGCGACGCTTTTGCTGAGCGCATGCGCAGGAACGGGTGACACTGGCCTGTTCCGGCCGAGTCCGGCAGAACAGAAGCTCAGAGACGGCATCCATAGCTACGAGGAAGGCGAATACAAAGCCTCCCTGAATGAGCTGCAGGCGGCCCTGACGCTGGGCTTAAAGAAAAGGAGCAACCAGGTGCTGGCCCATAAGTACCTGGCCTTTATCCAATGTGTGTCCGGAAGGGAAAGGCAGTGCCGAGACGAATTTAGCAAGGTACTGGAGATCGATCCCGGCTTTGAGCTGAAACCGGCCGAGGCAGGCCATCCGACCTGGGGGCCTGTTTTCCGTAGCGTGAAAGTCAAATATACCACCGCACCATGACAGATGGCCGGTGACTCCGGCGGCGACGCATCACATTAATGATCTTGAAGAGTAGGGCAGGCCGATTTCAGATGCATGAGTAATCACGCATACTCCATGTGTGATCAGGTCCTGCACGTACTCTTCCGGCTGAACCACCCACAGGCTTACCTTAAATAAACAAGATCGGCGCGGCGATTCTGTTTCCATGCAGTTTCATCATGTCCCGGCGATTTAGGTTTGGTTTCGCCGTAACTGACCGTCTGTATCTGATTTTCCCGAGCTCCACCCGCTTCGAGCATGCTCTTTACCGCATCCGCCCGGCGCTGTCCCAGCGCAAGATTGTACTCAGTGCTGCCGCGTTCATCGCAATTGCCTTCAATACGCATTACGCGACCCGGATGTTCCTTCAGATACTGGGCATGCGCCATTATGACGGGCTTATCTGAATCCTGGACTACCGCGACATCGACTGCGTAATACACACTGCGTTTGGCCAAAATGCTTTTCCGATCATTCAGCAGCGGATCAGATGCAATCGGCGACGTGTTGGCAGAACCAGCGAGGCCGTTGGCAGAGGCGGAGGGATCGGGCGGCGTAGTGGCGCGGGTAGCAGTTGCTGCAGAATTTGCGGCGTCGCTACTCGGCGTAAATGGACCGGACTGGGTATTGGTTTTTGGGCCGGCGCATGCTGCCAGAATGCAGGATGCCGAAATTAGCAAAACAATTTTTTTCATAGTATTTCTCCTCTGTAAACAATTTTTATTATAAATCGCGCCTATTGCAATCCATACATTCATGATCATAATTTATTAATCGGGCCAGCAGGCAAATAAAAAAAGCAATGGCCGACGGGAATATAGCGGGGCCGAAAGAGTTTGCATAATTTTAGCTCTATCCGGTAACGCCAATTCAGAATTAACCTGGCATATATATTAATGCCCAATTCATCTAACAAGTCGATAGCCTCGAAATACTTATCCTACGCGGTTAAATGGCTGCGCCCATGCCTTCCAGTTCTTCCAGGAAATTTATTTGCCCTCGGTGTATTCGCTTTTTAGCCTCCGTCAGATTGAACCATGCCGCCCGGTCCGCTTCCGGAAAACTTTTGATCCTGCCCGATCTGGGCGGCCATTCCATTTCAAAGGTATTGCTCACCAGTGCCGCCGGATCGCAGTTTCCCTCGAATGCCCACGCAGTGACCAGCTTGCCGCTTGCCTGTCTATGGGTTCCCAAGGGAATGAGCGGTTCGCGCCAGGGAAACCCCGTCTCTTCAAAAAATTCCCGTTTGGCCGCGTCCAGGGGAGCTTCCGCTTCCAGATATTCGCCTTTGGGGATAGACCAGGACTCCATATCCTTATTCGCCCAGTAGGGTCCACCCGGATGTACCAGCAATACCTCAAGCATGCCGGCGGTGCGGCGGTACATTAATAAACCGGCGCTTTTTTTCTGCATGCTCGATTAATGGCTTTCGTAATATTGACCAGCTTGTTAAGGGGTATGCGCTGTCAGGCAATACCGGGACGCAAGCTCGTCGACAATGCTAATCCGCTTTCTGCGCCACATCCATTACGCAGCGGAAGCCCAGGTCTTCACCGGTCGCCTGTGGATCGGCCGTTTGTCTGGTCGCGCCCCGAAAAAAATAGCTCAAGGCATAGTGACCCACACTGCCCGCGCCGCCGCGTATCACTTTAAATTTTTGTCCGAAGTCTGCGTTTTCCAAGGTTGAGCCGGGATAGCGATCGTACCAGCTGGCCGTCCATTCCCAGACATTGCCGCCCATGTCATACGCGCCATAGGGTGAGCTGTTTTGCGGATACGCGCCGACCGGCGCATAACCTTCCTCCCATCTATTGTCGTCCCCGGTGTTGGTTTTTGCGATGTTCCATTCATTGCCCCAGGGATATTCCAGGCCGGTGGGGCCGCGGGCTGCTTTTTCCCATTCGGCCTCGGTCGGCAGCCGCTGTCCGCGCCACTTGCAATACTCGTTGGCGTAATCCCAGGAAATACCAGTGACCGGAAAGAAATCGCGCATGGTCTGTGCTTTTTGCATCACCTGCATGAGCGCCTTGCGCTGCATGGTGCGCGTATCCATGTCGAGCTTGAAATCTTCCGCGCCAATTTTTCGCAGTCGATCCATCTTCATGCGCGCGGCCTCTTCCATGGTGAGGCCATATCCGTTGTGGCCCCACTCATACGGAAGCAGGCGCCCCGTGCCCAGGATGAACTCCTTGAACTGGATATTGGAAACTTCGTAAGTGTCGATCATGAAAGTATCGAGATACATTTTTTGCTGCGGATGTTCGTCCACGAATATGGGTTTCTCAATGCCGTACTGCTTTTGCAGATTTTCGCTGTCAACCCGATCGCTGCCCATGATGAATTCGCCTGCCGGCACCATCACCATGGCAATTTTTTTATTGTCGCCATGCGGCATGGTTACCACGGGCGTTTTCCTGGCGGTGGCCTGGCTTACATTTTTGGACTCGATTTTCTGGCCGTATGCGCTCACGGAAAACACAAAGCAGGCCAGAGCTCCATACAAATATTGCTTATTCATGCCTTCCTCATTATTTAATTGGCGCGTCTTTCGCGCAGCGAAAACCGAAGGTATCATTTTTTGTGCGCTGCGCAAAAAATGCACGATTATATACAGGCGCGGAAATGCCACACTTGTAAATTGAACAGTCAAACCAGGAGCCGCCCTTGATGGTTTTGTAACGCTGGCCGTAGCTTTCCGATGGCGTGGTATTGCCCGGATAAGCCTCGTACCACGATGCCGTCCATTCCCATACATTGCCGCTCATATCGTACGCTCCGTATGGGCTGACCCCCTTTTCAAACGCGCCCACCGGCGTGGTATCGCCGTACTGTTTCAGCGCTTGCCAGCGCAACGGCATGTTCGCGTTTTCGAGATCAAACTCGTCGCCCCAGGGGTATACCCTGCCATCCGTGCCGCGCGCGGCTTTTTCCCATTCCTGATCGGTAGGCAGGCGTTTCCCGGCCCATGCGCAATAGGCTACGGCGTCATCCCAGCTGACGAACGTGACGGGATGGTCGGCCTTGCCCGCTGGATAGGTTCGGTTGCGAAAATGATCGGGAGAGCGATGTGCTGTGGCATCAATGAATTTCTTGTATTGCAGATTGGTGACCTCGTAGCGGTCCAGCATAAACTCCTCAAGGTTCGCGGTATGCTGAGGTCCTTCATCGGGCAGGCGCTGATTGGTGCCGCGTATAAATTCGCCGGCGGGTATCGTCACCATTTCGTGGGGCTGCGCACCTATGCGTGATGTTGCGCTATACATCGGATAGCGCATACCCAGCAATGGCGTGGCTTGCGGAACGGGTTTGATTTCCTGCGGATGCAGCGCGGCGCGGCGGCTGGCCTTAGCCAGGCGTTTGCTGATCTGGTTGCTGGTATGGCAGCGCAGGCAACTGTTATTATTTTGCCGCAGTAACTGCGCGATATCGATACCGGCCGAGTGGCAATTCAGGCAGTTTTTTTCAACGTGGAAATGATCAGCAGGCAGCTCTGTAATGCTCGAAGCGATAGATGGCCAGGCGAGCCACGGCTGAATCACAACCACAGCGGAAACAAAAAAAAGTCTGAAAGAAATTCGCCTGTGCGTCACTGGATCAAATCAGTCATTGCGGGAAACGGGTCAATTTTACTCCAGTACGGTCGCCGGCAAGCGGGTCATCGCGTAATCAACCGGCTGCACATTTTCGCCGGCTCCGCACGATGGTGCCGGGCAACCCATCATGCGGTGCTACCCTAAAATTTCCGGCGTAAAAAAACGATGGTTGTTGCGCCCATCCCGCTTGGCGAGATACATGGCTATATCCGCACATTTGGTCAGCGCGTCGAAATCGTTACCGTCCTTGGGGTACATCGCTATGCCAATCGAGGTGGTGACGAACAGTTTATGCTGCTCCAGCATATAGGGCTGAGCGATAGTGTGCAGCGCATTCTGGGCGACCTGCTGTGTGCCTTTCGCTTCAGCGCCGGGCAGCAGCACGATGAATTCGTCCCCGCCCAGGCGGGCCACCGTGTCCACATCGCGCACAATGGATTTCAGGCGTGCTGCCACTTCAATCAGCAGCAAGTCGCCGATGCGGTGGCCCAGTGTATCGTTGATATTCTTGAAATGGTCGAGGTCGATAAATAATACGGCAAACTGTTGCTGGGTACGATAAGCCATACTGATGGCCTGAGTCGCGCGGTCATGCAGCAGTATCCGGTTCGGCAGGCCGGTGAGGGAATCGAAGTGGGCCAGTTGCCAGATTTGCTCCTCATTTTGTCTGCGGTGCGTGATGTCCTGCACGGTGCCCAGCATTCTGACCGCCTGATCGTTTGCGTCGAATTCAACGATGCCCGAGGCATGGCAGACATGTTCCTGGCCGTTCCGGTGTATCACCCTGAAATCCATGGAGTACGGGCTTTTTGCGGCTATGGCTTCCCGCACCGCGCTGATGATCAGCTTTCTGTCTTCCAGCGGAATCATCTCAAAAAACAGCTCGGAGGAGGGCGTAACCTTACCTTGTGTCAGGCCCAATACGCGGTACATTTCGTCGTTCCAGACGATGTTCCCCGAGACCGGTTCCCAATCCCAGATGCCGACTTTTCCGACATTGGTCGCCAATTCATATCGCTCCCTGATTTTCTTCAGCTCGTCATCACGCTGTTTGCGCTCGCTGATGTCGGTGTTGGTGCCGATGATCCTCAATGGTTTACCTGCTGCGTCGCGGCTCACCACCATCCCGCGCCCGTGTATCCATTTCCACGCCCCGTCTTTGCACTGCATGCGGAATTCGGCCGTGGTCGAATCGGTTACTCCTTCAATATGGTTTTGCAGATTAGCCATCAGGTCCGGCGCATCGTCCGGATGAATGCGTTGATACCACTCTTCGCGATCATTCCTGATCTCATGCTCTGCGAACCCCAGCATCTCTTTCCAGCGTTTTGAATAGTGTGTTTCCCCGCTCTGGAGGTCGGAATCCCACACGCCATCACCGGAGCCCTCCAACGCAAACTTCCAGCGCTCTTCGCTTTCCCGCAAGACCTGCTCGGACAGCGCCTGAATATTAATCTTATGCTCAAGCTCCGCCGTATAGCGCTGGTTGGACTCGTATAGCCGCGCATTTTGGACCGCAAGCGCGGCCATGTTGGCAAAGGTGCCACACCGATTGATCTGCTCTTCGAAAAATGCCTGCGGCTCCGAAGTAGCCACTATCAGTACCCCCGTCACTTTTTTCTCAATAATCAGCGGCAGGAAGAGAACCGAACGCAGATTCAACAGCGCAATAATATCCTGCTCCGCCGGAGTGAGATCGGCGGTCGCGGTATCGGGAATGAAGACCGGCATGCCCAGCGTAACCGCCTCGTACATGTAGGGGAAATCGGCCAGCGGCGCATTGCGCAAGGCATCGTGATACTGCGGCGGCTGCGGTGGTGTGGTGGCCCACAGATGCAATGTTTCTTCTTCGAGTAGAAAGACAGCAGCGCTCTTCAGTGCCGAGAGTTCGGCTATACGGTCGGTGACCGTTTGCAGCAGGGCGTGGAGATTCTGCGCAGTAATCAATTCCTGGCTTACCCTCAACAACGCCGTCAGCTCCTCGGTACGTTCGCAAAGCTTAGCCTGATCGGCCTTGTACTCGCTGATATCGGTAATAGCGCCGACATAGCCGATTCGTTTGCCCGCGTCGTCCCATTCCGGCCTGGCCCGACCCAATACCCAGGTAATCCGCCCATCAGCCCCTTGCATACGGTATTCCATGTTGAAGCTCAGATTGGCCTCAATCGATGCGCGCCAAGTTTGAGCAACTCTTTCCCGATCGTCACCATATATCGCGTTAACCCAGCCGGTACCCAGCGCGTCAGCTTGCGGCATGCCTGCCAGCTCACGCCAGCGCTCGCTGACATAAATACATTTATCCTGATCGTCAGTTCGGAAAATACCAACGGGACTCCACTGTGCGAGCGTGAAGAAAAAATTGCTATTCGTATCAACCGCGTCTGCGGTGCGCCATCCAATGGAGGGTGTTTTATTAAAGTGGGTTTGATGAGGATGGCTGGTGGAATCCTGACTCATGACTTTTCCTTATACATACAGTTCAGCCGGGTTAAATAGCCATAACCAGCGGGCAGGAAATTCAGAGATCGGGTTCGAGGCTATTCGCGATTTTTATTGTGGGCATCGCTCTGTCGGAGAATGCGCGGAGCATTCTACCCTTAATGGTGTATATGTACCGTGGATATTGAAAAAAATGGATTTAGCCGGGTTTTGTGTGAAGTTCGGGATTTTGCGCTGTGGCTACAGCTGAGTTCTGATGGGTTTCTCAGGGTATGGGACTGGCCATGTTTTCCTTGCGTTATTTATGGACGCCTGATGTTTGATAAAGCCTCGGGGCTAATTGCATGGTGGGCCGTTGTCTTGCCGGCGGCATTCATGCGTTGACCTTCGCCCACAGTTGCGTTGAAGCGGTTCGGCAGAGAGCATTCCCCATTTATTCATCAGGGCGATGTGTCAGGCGATACAGGATGGGCAGTAAGAGCAGCGTCAGCAGCGTGGAGGACAAGATGCCGCCAATCACCACGGTGGCCAGGGGCCGCTGCACTTCTGCGCCTGTGCCAGTTGCTATCGCCATCGGAATGAAGCCCAAAGACGCCACCAGGGCCGTCATCAGCACGGGACGTAAACGGGTCAGTGCTCCCTCACGGATGGCTGCGTCCAGCGGCATTCCCTCTCCACGCAGGGTGCGTATGGAGGAAACGAGCACCAGGCCATTGAGTACCGCAACACCGGACAGCGCGATGAAGCCAACCGCCGCGGAAATCGACATGGGAATATCGCGCAGCCATAGCGCCAGAATGCCGCCCGTCAACGCAAACGGAACGCCGGTAAAAACCAGCAGACCATCCTTGACGTTGCCGAACATTGCGAAGAGCAGCACGAACACCAGAAGCAGCGAGACCGGAACAATGATCTGTAAACGCTGTGTCGCCGACTGCAGGTTCTCGAAGGTGCCTCCCCAGCTCGTCCAGTAACCCGGAGCGATTCTGATCTGTGCAAGCGCTACCTGCGCATCCGCGACGAAGGAGCCTATATCTCTGCCACGCACATTGGCACTCACCACAACGAGGCGTTTGCCATTTTCCCGGCTGATTTGATTGGGCCCCGGCGCCAGATCAAGACTCGCCACTTCAGCAAGCGGAATGAAGTGGGTCCGGCCTTCGGCACCGCCGGAGCCCACGCTGCGCGGCAAGGGTATCGGCAAGCGCTTGATGCCCTCAATGTCGTTGCGCAGCGACTCCGGCAACCGGACCAGGATGTCGAATCGGCGGTCGCCCTCAAACAGCGTGCCAGCCTCGCGCCCTCCCATGGCCGTGGCCACGACGTCCTGGATGTCGGCCATATTCAGGCCGTAGCGCGCAGCCTTCTGACGATCAATGTTCACTGTCAGCATCGGCAATCCGGTGGTCTGTTCAACCCTGACCTCGGACGCACCTTGTATCTTCCGCAACATGGACGAGATTTCTTCGGCAGTCCGGTTCAAGACATCCATGTCGTCGCCAAAGATCTTCACCGCAACATCACTGCGAACCCCCGAGATCAGTTCGTTGAAGCGCAGCTGGATCGGCTGAGAGAACTCATAGTTGTTGCCCGGAATTTTGCCCACGACTTCCTGCACCGCTGCCAGCAGCTCATCGCGTGACTTGCGAGGCTCCGGCCACTCCGCCTGCGGCTTAAGCATGATGTAACCGTCGGAGATGTTCGGGGGCATCGGATCGGAGGCGATTTCCGCCGTTCCGGTCCGCGCGAAGATGCGTTCTATCTCGGGGAACCTGGCTTTGAGCGCCGCTTCGATCTGCTGCTGCATAGCCACCGATTGCGAAAGGCTGGTACCGGGGATGCGCGAGGCCTGAATGGCGAAATCGCCTTCGTTCAGGCTGGGCACAAACTCACTGCCCATGCGCGTGGCGATCAGGCCGCACAGCACCACTGTTACTGCTGCGGCGACCAGGACCACGGCCTGGGCAGCCATGACGCGATCCAGCAATGGGGTATACCAGCGTTTGGCTTGCACCATCAGCCAGTTCTTCTTCTCGCTGACGCGATTGCCGATGAATAGCGCGATCGCTGCCGGCACGAAGGTCACCGACAAAATCATGGCCCCCACAAGCGCGGCGACCACGGTGAACGCCATCGGATGGAACATCTTTCCTTCAACACCGGTCAGCGCGAAGATGGGCAGGTACACCACTATAATGATGAGCTGGCCAAATAAAAGCGGGCGGCGCGATTCCCTGGATGCCAAAAACACCTCGTGAAATCGCTCCGAGCGCGTCAAAGCCCTGCCGTACTGAGCTTGCGCATGGGCGAGACGACGCACACAGTTTTCGACGATTACCACTGCACCGTCGATGATGATGCCGAAGTCCAGCGCCCCCAGACTCATCAGATTGGCGCTCACCTTGTAGGTCACCATCCCGGTGAAAGTGAACAGCATCGATAAGGGAATCACGGCCGCCGTGATGATGGCCGCGCGTATATTGCCCAGGAAAAGGAACAGGATCACCATCACCAGGATCGCGCCTTCCAGCAAGTTCTTCTTCACCGTGTTGATGGCTTTGTCCACCAGCACGGCGCGGTCGTAAACGGTCACCGCATGCACGCCATCCGGCAGACTACGGTTGATTTCCAGCATTTTTTTGTCGACGGCCTGGGAGACCGTTCGGCTGTTCTCGCCAATGAGCATAAAGACCGTGCCCAGCACGACTTCGCGTCCGTTTTCTGTGGCAGCACCCGTGCGCAGTTCCCGCCCCAGCCCAACTTCGGCCACGTCACGCACCAGGATAGGCACACCACCGGCACTGCTGAGGATCACGTTGCCGATGTCCTCCAGCGTCCTGACCTGACCGGGCGCCCGGATTAGATATTGCTCGCCGCGCTTTTCGATATAGCCCGCGCCCACGTTGCCGTTATTGCGATCCAATGCCGTCACGATATCCTGCAGGGTGATTCCCAGCGAAGCGAGCCGCTCGGGTATCGGCGAGATCTGATATTCCCTGGCGTAGCCTCCAATGGAGTTGATTTCGGTGACGCCGTGCACGTTGCGTAGCTGTGGCTTGATGATCCAGTCCTGAATCTCGCGCAGATCGGTGGCCGTGTAGGGCTGGCCATCCGACTTCTTCGCTCCATCCCTGGCATTGACCGTCCACAGGTATATCTCGCCCAAACCCGTGGATATCGGGCCCATCGCCGGGGTGATACCTGCAGGCAACTCGTCGCGAGCTTCCTGGATACGTTGGTTGACCAGCTGGCGCGCGAAGTAGATGTCGGTACCGTCCTTGAAGATAACGGTCACTTGCGACAGCCCGTAGCGCGACAGCGAGCGGGTTTGCGCCAGGTTGGGGAGGCCCGCCATCACGGTCTCGATCGGGTAGGTCACCCGTTGCTCGGTCTCCAGCGGTGAATACCCCGGCGCCTCAGTGTTGATCTGCACCTGGACGTTGGTGATGTCCGGCACGGCATCGATGGGGAGCTTCTGGTAATTGACCAGGCCGATGGCCGCCATACCGATGACTGCCAGCAGTACCAGCCATCGGTGCTCGATGGCTGCGCGTATGAGTTTTTCAAACATGGTCGTCGCTCGCCTCAATGGGTGTGTTCAGCAGAGTCTCTGCCGAGTTCTGACTTCACGACAAAGCTGCCTGTCGCTGCATAGGGATCCCCCGGCTTGAGCCCTTGCAACACTTCGACGCGCTTGCCATCATTGCGGCCCAGCCGCACGGGCTGGGCAATGAAACCGCCGGCCACCTTCAGGAATACGACGGGTTTGTCGCCCACGGTCTGTATCGCGTCACTGGCCACGGTCACGGGTACCACGGCCTCCGATGAAGTCACCTCCGCACTGACGAACAGGCCGGGACGCCAGGCCCCGTTGGGGCTCGGTCGCCTCGGCGCAAGATTGAGTCTATTGCAGAGCACCAACAAGCTTGCCCCACGTCTGCAAACATCGTTATTTGAGCGGGGTCGAAAACCCCCGCGCCTTATAATGGCTGCTGAATAAATAGCAGTTGCCAAAGCCGGTGCTGGCTTGAATCAGTTCGAAAGCGACCCAACCTATTGACCACTTGATCATTGGAGTTTGCCATGACTACTTCGTTACATATTGTTTGCCCCCATTGCGCTGCAGTGAACCGATTGCCTGCCGATCGGCTTAATGGCGCAGGCACCTGCGGCAAATGCCACGCCGCACTATTTACCGGTCATCCTGTTGAGCTGGACGAAGCAAGTTTCGACAAGCACGTTAGCCGGTCTGATCTACCGCTGGTAGTGGACTTCTGGGCTTCCTGGTGCGGTCCATGCCAGAGTATGGCGCCGTCCTTTGCTGAGGCTGCCCGCCAATTGGAACCGAACTATCGGTTGGCCAAGGTAAACACAGAGCAATCGCAAAACCTGGCCGCGCGTTTTAATATTCGCAGCATTCCCACGCTTGCTATTTTCCGTAACGGACGCGAAGTTGCTCGACAGGCGGGCGCCATGGATACGGGTGGGATTGTGCGCTGGGTTAAGGGGAATGGCTAAAAGGTGATGGAAGAATTAGGCCGGAAGCTTGTCGGATTCCGCCTCAACCGTTGATGCTTCTTCGGCCAATCCATCAAGTACGTCGAAGACTTGCGGGACTTCGATGGTAAGTGGCCCGCTTAACCTTGCATTGATTCAACGGTTTCTTCGGGTCGAATATGTCGTAGTGTTATCTGCATTGGGACGAGGAGTGGCTTTGTTGATTTTAATATTCTTTGAGGGTCAAATATTTGCGAGAACTAAGCCATGCATCATTGTTGGAAAAGCGAAGTCGCGGTTATAACGCTTTGATTACCATCCCTGCCGCTACCAGGAGGCAAATCAAAGCGAACGCAAGCTTGAGGTATTTCGGCGGAAGGCGTGACGAAATCAGACTGCCGATGATCATTCCACCCACGCTGCCTAATGCAAAAGGCAGCGCTACATCGCCATCCAGGTCGCCCGTTGACATGCTGGTAATTACCCCCGTCAACGAAATAAGAGAGATTACTGCCAGTGAAGTTGCCACGACCGACTTTGCTTCCAAATCTGTATATCGCTGCAATGCGGGCACCATAACGAATCCGCCTCCTACTCCGAGCAAGCCGGACAAAGCGCCGGCAATGCCTCCGGAAACGGAAAGTGCACCAGCACACTTGGCAGTCCACATGAATTGCCCGCTGCCGGTGTTACGGATGCAAGGTTGCGCGGGTCGACGGCGCTTCAAATCGAGGTCGCCAATGGTACTTTCGCGAAACGACTTATACGCAACCCACACGAGCACGACTGCAAAAGCCAGGCTCATTAGCCGAGTGTCCAGTCGGTGGGCCAGCCACAGGCCCGCCAGCGCCGAGACGATGCCAGCGGCAGCAATCAGCAACGCTGCGCGGTAGCGCACGATCTTGGATTTCAGGCCGAGCAGCGCGCCGACCCCCGCGGCAATGCCTACTGCCAAAAGCCCGACAGGGCCGGCCTGGGTCACCGTCAGATGCATGCCAAAGACGAGCAACGGTACTGCCAGAATGCCGCCTCCAGCGCCTGTCAATCCCATGACGATGCCTACCGTAGTACCTAACACTAGCGCAACGACCATCATGGAGTCCCACTCTTTTTGCTCAATTCCGCATGGGCGCGAACTTTTTCCAACATCTCGAACGCCACCATGCCCCCCAGCATCGCGATGGAAAATAGCAGGGGTTTAAGCCCCCCGAGTGCAAGGGACGCGAGTGCCGGGCCAGGGCAATACCCCGCCAGTCCCCATCCGGCTCCGAAGGTCAACGCGCCTAGCACTAAACGACGGTCAATATGCGTAGCAGTCGGAATGTGCAAAGCGTCGCCCAGCAGAGACCGTGGCATCTTCTCTGCAAACGGGTATGCCACCAGGCCTACGATCACAGCGCCTCCCATAACCAAAGCGAGTGAGGGATCCCATAGGCCAGCTAAGTCGAGAAACCCGAGCACCTTGGCAGGGTCGCTCATCCCGGAGACGATGAGTCCGGTCCCAAACAGAAGTCCCGCCATGAGCGCCATGACTGATTTCATTTTTTCTCCCTAGCTAATGAGATGGCGAACGATGTATACCGTGCCGAATCCAGCGGCCATAAACGCAGCCGTCGCCACCAGGGATCGCGGCGAACGCCGCGATAAGCCGCACACCCCATGCCCGCTGGTGCAGCCGGAACCGTAGCGTGTTCCGATCCCCACTAGCAGGCCAGCCACGATAAGTGTCGGATAGCTGGCCTCTATGTGGACTGGTGGGAGAGGATAGATGACAGAAAACACCAAGGGCGACGCCACCAGGCCCAGCAAGAATGCAAGGCGCCACGAAATGTCGCCCTTTGATGGTTCTAACAGGCCACCCATGATCCCGCTGATACCGGCAATCCTTCCGCTGAAAAATAAGAGCAGCGCTGCCGCCACCCCTACCATCAGGCCCCCGGCAAGCGACGCCCACGGCGTAAAGTGGATCCAGTCGATCGTCATTGTTTGCTCCTATTGCGCTGGGCAGTAAAGTTTGTACAGCACCTGCAGCACCGACACGGCTTCGGGACTTGCGATGCTGTAAAAGATTTGTTTCCCCTCCCGTCGGACGGTTACGAGTTGCTCCTCGCGTAGCACCGTCAATTGCTGTGACAGGGTAGGTTGCCGGATCCCCGTGATCGCCTCGAGCTCGCTAACTGAGAACTCGCCCTGCGTCATCTGACATAGCAGGAGCAGCCGGTCCGGGTTGCACAACACCTTCAATAGCTTGCAGGCTTCGCCCGCTGCACTATGAAGCTTTACCAAGTCGATTTTTTGCGGCACAGACATCATTGCTCCCGTTGAAGTAACCCTTTACACGAACATTATATCAGAACATAATATATAAAAAATAGATTAATTCAACAGCGTCGGATTTGCGTCCGGCGCAACAACGAGGAGCCATCATGATTTTTCGCCAGCTATTTGAACCCTTGTCAAGCACGTACACCTACCTGCTTGGGGATGAACATACAGGGCAAGCGGTTCTTATTGATCCGGTTATCGCGACCATGGATCGCGACCTGGCCGAAGTGCACCGACTGGGGCTGAAGCTGGCTTATACCATCGACACGCACATCCATGCCGACCACATCACAGCAGCCTTGGAAATGAAACGCGCAGTGGGCAGCAAGATCGCAGCGCCGGCCCACGACCGTCTTGCTTGCGTTGATATCGGACTCGAAGAAGGCAGGCAATTCCAGATCGGCGGCATAGCGCTCGACCCTCTACACACACCAGGCCATACCGCCGGACACTTTGCCTATGTCTTCAATGAACGGGTGTTTACCGGGGATGCCCTGCTTATTGAAGGGTGCGGCCGGACCGATTTCCAGAGCGGCGATGCCGATGCGCTCTACAGGAGCGTGCGGGACAAGCTGTTCGCGTTGCCGGACGAGACTTTGGTGTATCCGGCACACGACTATCAGGGACGTTTCGTATCATCGATTGCGCAGGAGAAGAAGCGCAACCCACGGCTTGGAGGTGAAAAGACAATTGAAGAGTTCAAGACCACCATGGCAAAGCTAAACCTTCCATACCCAAAATTTATTGACTATGCGGTTCCTGGCAACCTGAAGTGCGGCGTTTGCCCAGATGATCTACCAGATAACCTCGCCGGCTACTGTCGACAGATGACGCAGAGCCTGCAAGGGTGACACGACCTATTGGAAGAGAAAACGATATGAAAAATTTTAAGCAAGTCGGTGATGGCTTGTTCATCGGTCCGCAGCCCACTGAACAAGATTTGCATGAGGCAAAACGATGCGGCGTCCGCACCATTATTGATATGCGAATGGGGCGGCGGGAATTGGAACCGAACTATCGGTTGGCCAAGGTAAACACAGAGCAGGCGCAAAACCTGGCTGCGCGTTTTAATATCCGCAGCATTCCCACGCTTGCTATTTTCCGTAAGGGACGTGAAGTTGCTCGACAGGCGGGAGCCATGGATACGGGTGGGATTGTGCGCTGGGTTAAGGGGAACGGCTACTAGGGAGATGGAAGAAATTGGGTCGGGCACCATGACTTGTGTTCAATGCGGGTATGCCCGTTTCAAACCTGGAACAGATAGCGCGAGGCTACGAACGCGGTGGGAAGCGAGGACACTGAGGCAACTTCGCAATGGGGGATCATTACTCGTGCATGGCATTGTCGCAATAACGTGCGTCATCTGTACGATAGTCGGCCATGCAACAGGGATAACGAACGCAGCCCTTGGTAGACCCGCTGGCATATGGGGATGACTCTGACACGGTTTCTTTCTGGGATAATCTTGCCGCACGAGCCAGGGGAATCAGAAACGCTGGTCTTACGGAAACTGGAAGGTAAGGGGAAAGGCTCACTTTGTCATACGAGAAAAAACGCACCGGAGCAGAGCCAAAGTGGATTGCGTTGGACAGCAATTTAAATGGTTATGATGTTTCTATCCAGAGTCTCTGATAGCGATAACCGCCGATTGAAAATAGAGGTCAAGACATCAACTCGGTCGGCACTCTCCTTATTAGGCATTCAGCCGCAACTCCCAGCTTTAACTGTGGAAGAGGTTGGGACACACATTCGGGCGAATGCTGGACGCGGCATTTGGGAATCGGTTCGAATACCATTCGAAGCATTCAAGTCTGCATTTGTTGTGCCCCAATTACACCACTGATTTTTTTGGTGGCTAGGCATGATGTTGTCAGGCTTCATTTCCGACTCAGTGTTGCAATCGAGCAGCTCATTAGTGAGGGCGTCCTGAGTTTTGTGTTTTCGACCGTCCGGAATGGGGCGATTGTGATCACCTGAAATTTTTAGGAGCGGACATTGCAACAGACCGCCCCAGCAGTATTTTCACGAAATCGTCAGGGTGCGCAAAGGCCGAGAACCGCACTCGACATACAACTTTAGCCAGCAGCTTTCTCCAAATTAAAAACGGTTTGAAGATCGGCCACAGCGGACACTAGAGGGTAATTGCCAACTTCTGCATTTGACCCAGGGCAGGCGTTCGCGAACGACCTCTGCTACGGCCCCCAGTGAATCGCCCCGTGCAAAGCGGTCGTGCCGCCCTCGCAGTTTTGCTCAAAGCGCAAGTCGATCGCCGTAAGCGTGCCATTGACGTAAGTGACACTGTCGACTGCAAACCAGCCTTTCTCCGTATTGCAGCCGCGCCCGTCACCAGACCAATCGAGGCCACCCAACACCGGATTATTAAACGGGTAACGCTGAAGTCCCGGGTAAAAACCGGGCTGAAGTTGACTGAGCGTATTCATGGTCTGAAAATTGCCATTCCACCACGTGTTTCCATTGACACCAACTGAAAGGTGGCCTCCAGTCGCGCTGACGGAAAGCGTCGCGGTCGCGGGAGTATAGGTGTGCGTCTGGCCTCCACCGATGTAATCGCCGACGTCGCTCTGCAGATACACGAAGTTGCCGTTAGCCGGAGTTGAACCCGAAGCGGGTTGCCACAGTCCTGCAGGCGGCGGGTTGACCGGCCCTGTTGACGAGCCATCCGCAAAGGTCTGAAATGTCCATGAATAGTTTGTACTCATCGCAGTACCCGCCAAGTCTTTAACGCCGTTTGTGATCGTGGCCCTATAAACTGTGTTGGTTGTTAAAGGTGCTGAGGGTGTAAATGTAGCGGTTGCGCCGCTGTAAGTTACCGATCCAGAAACCGGTGTCGTACCTCCCATCAGAATGAATGTAGTACCTGTCACACTGGTTGGATCCATTGACGTGCTAAAGGTGGCAGTAATAGCGCTATTGAGAGGAACTGCATAAGCGTAAGGCACCGGGCTGACCGATGAAACTGTTGGCGTCACAGGCGAAAAGGTCTGAAATGACCACGAATAATTCGTGCTCAGCGCATTTCCCGCCAAGTCTTTAACGCCCGTGGTGATCGTGGCCGTATAAAGTGTGTTGGTTGTTAAAGATGCTGCGGGTGTAAATGTTGCAGCTGTGCCGCTGGCAGCCACCGTTCCACTTACTGGAGTCGAGCCGTTCATCAGGGTAAATGAAGCGGCGGTGACCGTGGCGGGATCTATTGCCTCGCTGAATGTTGCGGTAGTGGCACTATTAACGGCAATAGCAGAAGCAGAATTGACCGGAGTCGTGGCTGTCACTGTTGGCGGAGTGGTGTCAGGTGCAGAGGTCTGAAATTGCCACGAAGAGTTCGAGCTCATTGCATTACCTGCCAGGTCTGTAACGGCCGTGGTGATCGCAGCCCGATAAACTGTGCTGGGAGTCAGGAATGCCGAAGGTGTAAATGTGGCAGTGTGTCCGCTGTATGTTACTGATCCTGATACTGGCGTTGTACCGGCCATCAGCGTAAATGAACCGGCGTTTACGGTGGCGGGATCTATTGCCTCGCTGAATGTGGCAGTAACAGTAGTATATGCTGGAATGGTTGTTGAATAATTTAGCGGGCTTGTCGACAATATCGCGGGTGGCACGGTATCAGGTAGCGCTGACAAAACAAAATGCGTAGTGGAACCATACGCTAATTGAATATCCGCTGAAACAGGAATCAGGGTGCCATTGGCGTTGATTCTGTACCTGTCTTGCTGGGTAGATGTCAAATTGCCGTTCAGATCATAGGATTTATCGATCATGTTAACGATCGCGGTATTGGCTGTATCCGGCTCTATAACATAACTGATATCGTCATGGCCCGTGGGGAAAGTCTTCGTAGAATCCGAATAGTAATTTATTGTTCCTATCATCCCGGTATCCCCAACCTTAACCGAGACTGGTATGGCTGGAGGTGTCGCGTATACACCATAATCACCAATAGAATTGATGGTTCCTAGCTGGTCGTAATTGCTGTCGTAATAATCGGCTGAAGTGGCGTATAGGAAAGGCGGGCTGCAATTTGTTAAATTCAGGTTTGCTGCGCTTACGACAGATAATCCGGCAACATTTTCGAAAGTTGCAGGAAGTGGGATGGATATATTTAGGCTGGAGGTACCGCTACAGGTACCGGAAACGGTGAAATTTGCTGAATAGCCTTGTTGAACTGACGCCTTCATTCCACTTTGGAGCGGGAACGACAGGGTTGAGCTCACGGGTCCAGTACCACCTCCTCCATCTTTACCTCCGCTGCACCCGGCGAGTAACAACGTGAAAAAAACGATCAAACCGGCACCGAATCGTGTCGATATTTTTAATAGATTTTCTATCCGCATGATCGCTCCCCGTTGCTATTTGTAGCGTTGATAAAATAATTGTTGAAAAAAACGATGTGACTCTACTCCCACCAAACCGGCCGTCAACTAATCTAGAATTTACTCAGGCGTCAAGGGAAATATAAGGGTGTTCGACCGTCTAAATTTGGCCAAGTACTCGTTTGCCGCTCATGCTGGTATAAATAACCGACCATCAATCAACTCCAGCCGGTTCGTCCAAGCGAAGAACTCTTTTCTGGCTGGAGGGTGTAACTTGTAAAGGTAGCCTAAAATATTAGTATCGAGATGCACCGGGGTATCGACGTTCGATGCGACCGCTCCTAAATCGTGCAAATGTTGCTCTAAAGCTTTAGGATATAGGTGTAAACCAAGTCGCATCTCATCCCCTTATTATTTTTTAATAATAGCCATTTGAATCACCCCGAACAGCAAATACCATTGTCTGCTATTTTGTAGGAAATGGACAACTGGGATATGGCCTTATTACTTCGTCAGATTCAAATTGGCCATTTACCGCTCCCCCGTGCAAATGTTGATGAAATAATACTCATACAGTTTTGAAAAAAATTGGCGATCGCTACCCTCCGCTTTGCAGCCATTAAGCCTATCAACCCCGCCCGCTGGAATCTTGACTAGCTCGTCCCCCAGCACTAGATAGTTGCCCTGCAGATGCTCCACGTCTCGGTGCCCCGGCAGGATAAGCAGTTGCCACATAGCACCTCGCTTGGTATACGTTGTTGTTGCCACGGCCTTGCCGGCTTTGATCAAGTCGACGATAGGCGTGGGCACGGAAAAGCGTTTAACCGTACCATCCGGATACAGCAGCCGGCCAAAGCGCGGCTCCCACGATTTGATCGGTTGGGTGTTATTCAACTCTATATTCAGCCAATAGGCATTCTCAAACGGGATATATTCAACAGCGTTGATCTTCTCACCCGGATTCACCGGAATATCGATGCGCTTGCCGGAGGGTTGCTCCAGATACACTTGCAACGGCGGGACTTCATTGGCTCCTGAGCGTACAAACACGGCACGGTTGTTAGCGTCGGCGCCAAGCTCCAACACGGGGAAAGCCCTAGGTTGATACACGAAGACTGCCCCGTGCTCCGGTTTTAACGCAAGGCGCGCCAATAGCTGCGCTTCCCCCTGCTGAAATTTCGGATATTTCCATCGGGGCACCAGCTGGCAGGAGGGCTCGTTAAGCTCCATCTCTGGAGGGCCCCATCGCGGATATTTCTGCAAGGGCTCGCCCAGCTTGCCGAAATACGAAGCCTGATTCGAAGGAGTCGTGCCGTCATTGCGCGTGGCTATTCTGCCTTCGCTATAACACTGGATTTCCCCCACATAACCGGTATCCTTGACCTCTCCGCTTTCAGTATCGACGATGACCACTTTCGGCGTATTGTTAGGCTGCCCATCAAAGTTTTTGTTTGCAATCACCGATACGACAAAGCGATGGTCATCAATCGAATATCTAGTTTTAAGAAAATAATCTCTGAGATATACCTTCTTAGCATAGCGCTTTGTGCCATCGACAAACTTGAGGTCGCGCACCGCCGGATCTTCCGGCAATATTTCAGCCATCGCCCAGCGCGGGGCGGCAACTACCAAGAGTAGCAGCCACAGCATGTTGCGCGCGCTGCGCGAGAACAGGTCTTGCGTTAACACATTCCCAATCCTATTCATCCCTCGCCCCAATTCATTTTCAAGTTCCCCATGCCACACCCATCCTCGCCATTCTGCGATCGCTTCATCGAAATATGATGCCTCTGTCGTTGTTATAGTGCCAAAAAAATCTAGTCATAGATGACTTTTTTGTATGGCCGGAGTTGCGGTGCATCAATGATCCTGCGCGTATCAAGAAACAAGTTTACTGCTGCATACTTGGAAGATATCACCCACCTGAATCGTGGAGCTTTTATTCGTGGTGACGAAAAAAGTGGAAAATCAACGCTTATGCTCCTAGGCTGGGTCTGTTTATCAATGGGATATGGATAATTGCTATTATTGGGTTGGTGTTAACCTATCTGATCTGATAGGTCGAAAGTTCTGTCTCTGATAAGTATGCAATGTTTTGTCAACCCAGCTAATCTAGTAGGTATCGGTTCTGATAGCTAGTATTTCTGATGGCTATCACTTTAATTTGGGCCCGGTCTGGAGTTGTAACTGGAAAATAACGAAATGAAATATCGACACTACAAAGGCGGCATCTACGAAATTGTCTGTGAGGCGTTTCTGGAGCCCGATCCTGAAGTCATCATGGTAGTTTACAAGGCTGCTGATGGTTCAATTTGGACTCGGCGTAAGGACGTGTTCTTCGAGTTTGTGAAACATGAAGGCGGCACTGTTCAGAGGTTCGCTCCAATTAATTAACATGAAGCAATTGTGACCTGATCTTACAGCGGGCTTAGTTGAGAACTTCCGCTATGTGCCAATTGCGGTCATTGGTGGGTATCAGATGGGTGGCAACCGTGCCATGAGCCACCCTTCGTACTTCTCTAATTCAACCACGTTATTTTTGTGAAGTAGCCCATACATACAGAACATGCAGCGGTTTTACCTTGTACGGTTTGGCCTTAGATTTCTTTAGGGGTATATTGATTGCTAAAATTTCTAATCTCGTTAGTCGTGTTAGTCGTTCCGGTGATGCTTGCTGCAAAGTTTGTTGATGCTGGCCGTCAGAGCTTTTTCGCAGCCTTGGTGGCTGCTACTCTTGCGTTGATTTGCGGATATATGGGGGCCGCCATTGTGGGCGGTTCAATTATAGGATTGTTCGTAGCCACCGTTGTCGTTGTAATGGTGTTCAAGGTGGTTCTTGATACATCAATTCCCTCTGCTTTAGGGTTAACAATAATTGCTGTAGCACTTTATTTAGCGATAGATGGTGCAGTTGGCAGCTTTCAGCATCACTTGGCTAGCCAATAGTACTCTACGTTTTAGCTATTGATCGCACGCTATATGAAATCACGAAGGTCTGGTTTGGAAGGCGACCGTCACGCTGACAGATTTATTCTCAAATCACAGTCCGCAAAGTGCCAGATTCAGTCATTAGTGGGTAGAGTATCTGACGTGCGGCAACCGGCCAGTAGGAGACATTGAATGAACTTGGATCACAGTAAAAATATTGTTGATTGTATTCCTTCAATGTCAGTGGTTGTCGCCTGCATATTGTTACCGATGTCAGGCTGTACATCTATTTCTCCCCATGCGAACTTTTTACAAGCACTCAATGGTTCAATTGGTCGCGGCATTGACAATGTGCCTTCGTATCATTGGCCTCATGCAAAAGATTTAATAGAAACCAAACACCTTCAAAACGGTAATATTGAAAATACTTATAAGTACATAAGGACGTGCAGGTATATTTTTGAAGTTAATCCAAATTCTCGTTCAATAGTCGGCGCAAGGTATGAAGGTTCAGAAAGGGATTGCATAATCGCACTCTAACAAGCTACTTTTTTCGTAATGCTGACCGTCTCTTATGGGTTAGAAGGCGACCGTCACGCTGACAGATTTATTTTCAAATCACGGTCCGCAAGTGCGAATTGCGGACACTCGAATGTGAAGTTGGAACGATCGCCTCATGATTAGAATGCCTCAACTCATCAATGCACAAAACATGACTCAAGAAGGTATTTTCTAATTATGAAACTACTATATATCCCACTCTTTTGTGTGCTTACGGCATGTGGAAACCCACTCATCAGGGAAGATCCCAGTGCAGGAATGAAAAGGTTTGCGGATTGGAATGATAAGTATGTGCGTGAGCATAACCAGAATATAGATGCTTTTTTAAGGCCACATTCTGGCGTTTTACTGGAGGGTGTACAGGAAACCCGGCCGGGCGTCTTGGAATATTCGTTGGTAGAGAAAATATGGTTTACTCCAGATGAGGAAAAATGCCGTTACATTTTCGCTGTTGAAAAGGATACGGGTACGATAATTGGTTGGAGATATAAAAGCAATCCAGAATATTGCTATAACAATCGTTAATCTCTCCAGAATTGGATACCAACTTTACTATGGCGGTTTTTCGGGGGAGCAGCAATGCCAGCATGGTTTACGGACAGGATTCCATCCGACCCTTTAATGTCCGCTATGCCGATAAGCAGACCAAATGATGATTACCCTGGATGTCTCCTGTGGGTCGACAGGGTGAGTAGGGAAAGACCGCTACATGACAGCCCGATTTTTTATTGCTAGTGATCGGTTTTCGGCAAGCGGTTTACATTGATGAACAGTCGAGAGGGACTGCGCAAAGCGTGCAGCCCTCATTTTTACGTTGGGCGTCTGTATGCGCAGTAAGAGGAGTAGATTTATGTTTTTGCAAATCGCAAGGCTGCTGACAATCACGTCCACGATATTCTTATTGAGTTGCGTAACAACTCAGCGCTTTGAAGAGCTACTAAATTCTTGGGTTGGCAATGATGGATATAAATTGGAAAAGGCTGGATGGGGAAAGCTAGAGCAAGTTACATTATTGCCCAATGGCAATAGTGAACATGTTTACAACATCATTGAAGGAAATTCTATCCCCGATACATGCCTCGCATTTTTTGAGGTAGATAAACAAACTCAAAAGATAATCCGTGTTCGACATGAAGGCAATCGGTGCAAGCTGGGAAGAACCTTCCTTTGATCATTACGTGAATTTTTTTAGGAATAAATGGCTAATGAGTCAAATGCCCAACCCGGCAGTCAAGCAGGAGTGCGCAAAAGCGAGCAGCTTCTTACTTTTACGTTGACCGTCTGCTTTCTAAAAAATCGATATTCCGTAGTGGGTCTTAATCGGAAGTTGTGATCCGACGTACAGCTTAGAACTATATGAGGCTCTTCCGTTTTAAAAATGATTAACAATCCACAGCAAAGAGGAAATGCATTCTTCTCATCATTCAAAAAAAATAGATAACGCAAATAGCTCAGGACAGACTTACTTTTGCTTAGTTGTAATTGCACGATTATATTGATGAAGTATGGCCGAAAAGTCCTGAATAAAACTCTTACACAGCCACAGGGGGATTCTTATGCGCAACATATGGTTGTTAATTGGATTGGCCGGCCAATTATTATTGGTTGGGTGTGCTGGTGTTGGAATTGTTGCAACCTCTGATCCAGACCGGAAGCTTAGAGATGCCGAGCATCTTTGGGTAAAGCAGGATCGGCCATTGCCAGCTGAGAGGCTCATATCCGAAGCGATTGAAATTTATCAGAAGCGGGGCGATTTACGATCCCAGGGAGCTGCATACCGTCAATATGGCAATCTACTTCTGTCAAAGTCATTAACCAAGTGGGGGTTTCCCAATATGAGCTTCCACGATCAGACTGTTCCCGGTGTAACTTTTGAGAACCGTAGGGACAAGGCACTTGAGTACTTTGGAAAGGCGCTGGAAGTTTATCAAAAATACGAGCAGGTGCCTTTAGCGGCCAAACAGTATGATGATTTGACCAACCTGTATTATGTTATGGCATGGACGTACAACGGGCTTAATGATCACGATAATACGTGTAAGTACTTCGATAAAAGCTTAGGTGCTTATGCGGAAAACATTCGGCTCAATCCAACCGTTAGACCATTTTCTCCAGGGTTCAACTCGTTCCCTGAGCAGGTTGCATTCTATGAGAAAAAATTAGGCTTGGACTGTAATTTGGGAAGCCTGAAGAAAGATTAACCGTACCCAGACGCGAGAGCGGTTGATTGAAAAAATCAAGAATGTTTTCGCCAGAACAAAAAATACCCACACAGTTAGCGCCGACAGTTTGGACGAAGCCACGGCGTTTTGTGCTTGCTGCTTATATAGACGCCGTTTCTCAAGCAGCTATGCGTGCTTGGGATTGCCAACAAATGTTAACTCGAGCATTCAACGTTAATGCCACAGTTAAGCCTGCAGCTAGTGGTGGCAATGAAGACATTAAGCCTCTTTGGGCAAGGTGAGGTCAATATGTATGATTTAAGGAAAGATATACTTTCTGATCTTTCTCGTATGGCTCAAATTAAAAATTATCATTACTCACAAATGTTGCGATACATTTTTCAACAATATGGAGAAATATCGCCGCCAATAGTGGCGCATTACTTCGAGGCAATATATGGTCGGCGAGCAATGGATTTTGTGCCTGCATTGGGGTCATGGTGGCAAGATACAACTTCAGATATCTCAGACGTGGAATTTGATCGGCTTATCGACCATGTATTGATGGTAGGACAATGACAAAGGAGGTCAGACTCGATTTATAATCGAATAAAGCACACTGTATAGCGCCCTTTCTCATCCCTTACAGGATTTGTATTTAATTGTGAAAGTCCATCTGCTGGAGCGACCATTAAATGATAAAAAACTTATTCAGGGTGTTGCTATTTATGTCGGCAGCCTTGTCGATGGGTTGCGTTTGGGGTGAGGATGCAGTTCAGGCGCAAGGATTACCAACCTGGCCTAATAAGCAAAGTGGTCCGCCATCCAGTGCTCGTGAACAGACTGAAAAATTCCGAGCCGATGTTCTGCCGCAGCTACATCTGGAGGGTGACACCGCAAGAAATGCGATTGATAAGTTGGGTCGACTCGGATTCATGTGCACTTTGGTTGGTGAGGAAAAAAACTTGTTTGATCCATCAAAACCCTTGCTGCCTTTTGTGAACTGCAGACGCTTATTGTCAGGAAATGATCAAACATATGGGTTAGTGTGGGTGCATGTCCTCATAATGGGCTGGAAGGGTGACGGTACGCCTTTAGCGGTACGATATGACCAGTTGGTTGACTCGAAGGTTGCTGCTGTCAGCGCTGTGGGTATTGCCTATGAGGATAATCGCGATTCGCCAGCGTCGAAAGAGGCGGCGCGCCACCTCGATCAAACCCTGGTTCTTGCTACTCCTGGCCAACCAATGGCGGAAGTCGTGAAATATGCGATGCTTCATGATATCTCGTGTAGGACGACCACATTTGAAGCGGATCACCGCACGGCTCTGGACTGTTCGGTTATTAAGCCATCCGCTCAATGTAGCCATGGATTGATCAGCATTGATGTTACTGAAGGGAAGGATTCCTCGCCCCCCTTGTCATTGTGGAGCACGGATAGACAAGTGAAAGGCCGGCAAGGCCCATGGATATGCCCCACAACGCGATAACCGGGGAGACAACAATGGAGTCAAACTCGTGCAGGCAGCCACCGCTTGCGTTGCCAAGGAGGCAATATTTTCTGTGGGTCTCGGTTACCGTGTAGCGCGATTCGCCGCATTAAGATCAACATCCTTCCATTGCGCAGTTGGCCCGGTCGCACGAATACCAAAGGCGCGAGCACGGAATGTCTTGGACGCCAACACGAGGGAGTAGCGCAGTCAGTCAACCGAGGTTGTGACCAAATTGGGATCATGCACGGACCAACTAAGCCCTTCAATATCGGCGAGGGATCAACTTGAAAATTGAAACCATAGAGGCTAACTCACCTTTTCTGGATAAGGTGCAAGACCTATGGAGAGCGCACTCAAAGTGGTTAGGCTTTTTCCCCGAGGGTGCGTTTATGGACTATGCATCTCGCGGTCAGATTCTTTGCGCCTTGCTGGGAGGAACTACGCTGGCGGGGTATGTGGCCTGGAGGCCATCCCCAGGCCACAAGGTATCTGTTGTTCACCTGTGCATCGACCCGCATCTTAGAGGTAAAGGACTCGCTAAGCTGTTGATAACGGAATTGTCCAACAGAACCTCTCAATACCGAGGGATGGGGCTTTGGTGTCGTAATGACTTCCCAGCTTCGAAGGTATGGCCACACATTGGGTTCGTAGCGCGTCAAGAGAAATGCGGGAAAAGTAAGGATGGGGACCCGCTAACTTACTGGTGGATGGACTACAGGAACGATGATCTGTTTACATTAACAGGCGAAAAACAGTCAGTCGCACTGTCAGCTGTTGTAGACGCAAATGTGTTCTTTGATTTATTCAAGAAGACGAACTCGGAAACTGAAGGGCTACGTGCTGATTGGTTGCTGGGTGAAGTTCGTCTCTTGGTTACGCCGGAACTGTGCAACGAAATCATCCGCTCCCCGGATATAAAAAACCGTGAAAACTGTCGCCAATATGCGCAAAAATTTGAGGAGGTTGTAGCGAAGCAGGATGAAGTTGACGCTTATGTAGACACCTTGGAAGCCATTCTTCTTTCTGCCACAAGAACCCAAGATAGATCAGATATTCGCCAAATAGCATGGGCTATAGCGGGTAATGCAACATCCTTCATCACTAGAGATGATTATTTGTTGGGGAAATACGATGAAGTATACAGAAGCACAGGGTTAGCCATTGTTCGGCCTTCAGAGTTGATAGTTCAAGTGGATGCTCTGATTAGGGAAGGCCAATATCAGCGAGACAGATTAGCTGGCACCACACTGCACTATGGCCGAGATCAAGATCACGATGAAGATGAGCTTGCAGCTACATTTCAGGACGCCGACAGGGGAGAGCGAAAAACAGAGTTTTTGCACATCGTCCGAACTCTGCGAGCTTCGCCAGGAGACTGCATCTGCCTGACCGTTAGGGATAAAAACAACCAACCACTTGGTCTTCTCGGCTATTCCTTTAAGAGCAATGGTGTCCTCGATATTCATCTTCTAAGAGGAAGAAGGGGGCTTCTATCAGCTTCGGTGGTGCGTTATCTGCTTGCCAAGGCTCTCATCAAAGAATTGCGCCACATACAAATTAGTTTATTGTCAGATAAGTTCTTTAGTGTCTCTATTGTTGATCAGTTGCCACAATTGGGATTTATCCAGTCCGAAAACGTTTGGGTAAAGGTGGTGCTGCAAGGCGGATATTCATCGCACCAGGTCGGAGAAATATTAGCTGGTTTGTCATCTGAACTCCCAAGCTTCCATTCTGTTTTTGACTCGCTACGACACGACCTTGAACAGTCCACTAGATCTTCGGATCAGGCAATGCTATACCTAGTTGAGCGTATGTTGTGGCCGCTGGAAATCTCTGACTTGAAGATTCCTGCGTTCATAATGGCGATTCAGCCCGGTTTTGCACAGCACTTGTTTGACGCCGATATCGCCACATCGGACCTATTCGGTGCAGATGTGAATCTCGCCCTTAATCAGGAGGCAGTGTATTACCGTTCCCCACGAAACGACGGCGGTTTGACATCGCCCGCTAGACTGCTTTGGTATGTCAGCCAGAATAAACGCGTACCTCAATCGGCTCAATTGAGAGCCAGCTCGCGACTAGAGGAAGTATCAGTTGAGCCTGCCAAGGAGGCATATAGGCAGTTTAGGCGGTTAGGTGTATTTGATCGGGCTAAGGTGATAGAAATCGCGGGAGGCAAACCCTCATCAATGGTTATGGCATTGCGCTTCTCAGGGACGCTTCCACTTGAAACTCCAATTCCATGGAGTTCACTCCAGCAAATGCTCAAGGACAGCAACATCCATTCGCAATTACAATCACCAGTTCAGATCCCCCCCGAACTATATTTTGATTTACGCTACCCAAAAGAACGAAAATGAAAGAAAAGTTGGACAGCAAACGCTACCTGTTTTTGTCAATTCACCAACAATATGCAGAATTGATTCTGGAGGGGCAAAAAACCGTTGAATTGCGCCGAAGGAAACCAAAGATTGATAAAGGCGACATAGTGATTTTGTATGCCACAAGCCCAACGTGCAGTGTCCTCGGTACTGTTGAGGTGAACGGTATTATTGAAGATAGCCCAACTGCAATCTGGAAAAGTAGTGGAAAGAAAGCAAAGCTTCCGAAAAAAAGATTTGATGCGTATTTTGAATCATCAAAAACTGCGGTGGCAATTTCACTCAAGAACCAATTACGGCTCAATACGCCAATTTCACTAGTCCGATTAAGGAAGCTGTTTAGTGATTTTTCTCCTCCGCAAAGTTATCTGTATTTGACTGAGGCAGAGGCGCAGCGCTTGGGGGTAAAGAAGTAATTCGCACAACAGCATAGAATATTGGACAACTGCATCGGCGGCTAAAACCTAAACTGGTCAGCGGCCATCAGCCAAATCATTACCGGCGTGCCGCACGGTTTTTGCGGCAGGGCCGATTAACCGCAAGTTAATGTGTCATGCATTCTTCCCGCAATATAGGGGGCTCTTGTTATGGTTCGCCCTTAGCCAGTGTTCGTAACCAGCGATCTCTGGACCACCGAGATTGAGCGCGTATTCATCTCCAAATATTGCGACTACGATGTAGTACTCGTTCGTGGGCGTAACTAAGATATCGAACTCGTGTAGCACTTCATACGACTCCATTCCATCATTAAATTGGAAGTCAGGTGAATAGATGGTACGGTGCAAATATGGCCAAGCCAGTTTTGGATTGCCAAGTCGAACGTAACGCCTAAGTTCATCCAGCGCTGGTTGGTTGATGATTTCATCTAATCCGCCGGGCACATCAAGGACACGATGGGGTAACACTTCCAATCCAATTTTTCCAAGAAAGCGTGAAATCAGATAGTCATTTGGTTTTTCGCCAATTGGGACCTTTCAACATGCGTGGGCTTGCCATTTTTTTTTGCGGGTAGCAACAATTTTTACTCAATCAAAACTTTTTGACCGGTTTTTCGTTAAATCCTTGGCAGATTTTCTTGCAGATTGCGCAAGAGTTATATGGACGCTTAAGGTTTGTATATACAAATAAAAAAGCCGTCACTGGGACGGCGTTATATGTTGCTGGACAACTAATTGGTGGAGGCGGCGACTACCGAACAGATCGGTGTATGCCACGTAACTACAGGGTTTCTTTGTTTTAACAAAGAAGTGTTACCCCATAAGTTACCCCTCAATAATGCTTGCCGCTGCCATCAGTTCTGATAGGTTTTAAGCGCACCAGTCGTATAAAAAACTGGTTACTTTTTCTAGGGCGCCCTTTTTTATTTGCTGCATGTTTTCCGCAGCGCGGCATAACTGCCTTTGACCGTAGCCGTCCGGTATTCCACTACAATTTCATCCACCAGAGTATTCAAATGGATTTTCGTCAGTGCCGAGTACGCTCTGCCTGCACATCGGTCTCGGTGTTATTTACAGCTCAGCAATATACCGGTAAATTGGGGAAGGATGTATTTATAGCTCCCGTGTTGCATGAACTGGGTAATGATAACTAGCCACTTATGCTGAAAAGCAAACCATAAGGAGAATTTCTTTGAAAACTGTATTAATAGTTTTTGCTCTGATCTTGTGTCTTGGCGGGTGCGTTTCAAATTTAGGAGCACCGCCAAAAATCGACAGTACTTACATATCTGCAGTTGATAATAGAACTCAAGAACAAAAGGAATCATATAGAGATTCGGTACTTTCACCAATTGCAGTCCTTGGGGATGAAAATTTAGAACCACCTGCCATTTTATTTTTGCAAAATGCATTACAGAGGCATCAAAAGCAGCGTTCGATGTTAAATATTGAAATCACTGAATTTTATGTTATTGATTTTTTTCCGGCTCGCCTACATGCAGCAACAACTACTGGCGGCTGGCTGACAGATGCGATTGTGAGAGATAGTATAAGATCTAACACAGACTGGGCGTTTGTTAATGCCATTGGCGTGCCTACAGATGGAAATTCTATAGTTATACTTTTTTCCGGAAAGCTAAATAATAAACCAATAAAAGTTTCCACATTTAGCCAATATTACGCGTCTGGGTTTGGAGCTATTCGGAACGATACTGCCTTTATAGAGGCCGTTAAATCATCAATTGATAAGGCCGCAGTGGAAATAATTTCAAAATTGGACGATTAATACCGGCATAAAAATATTACAAGTCGATCAATTCACAGCGCCCAATCACTAATTTAAAGAAGGAAGGCTTGGCGAGCAGAGAACAATAAGGACGTGATAGGAAGAGAGTGGTTCAAGATAACAAAACACCGATTCTCCAGTTCCAATTTTAGGCGTTCGGGCGCACCAAAGGAATAGATAAACCCCGCCGAAGCGGGGCTGAGTTAGAGCGCATGGGCTCAGTCATCGTAGTTGTTTAACAATCGTATTCCCGGTCTTGTGCCATACAACGCTCGACCCATTCAATAAGTTGTTAGCATGTTTGCGCAATGTGTTAGCTAGTCGCCGGTGCACGCGCTGATAAATTTCTGCGAGTTAAAGTTCGGGTTTGCTGCGTGCAGCGCCGGCGCAAGCGCTCTTGCTGTAGCTTCCCGTTGGGCGCGGTCAGATATATTTTGACGAATGGCTAGGGCGATTGCGACAAAGTGTTTTCGCGACATTTGATGTCTCCAATAGAAGGCGGATGCCTAATAATGGGCGGGGGTCAATGCCGATTAAGAGGAGTCTGAAGTCCAGCCGGAGCGACCGGGAAGGGGGGTGGGGTGGGCCCAGGACAGGTCGACGGGGTGGGGGCTACGGGTAAGCCTCTCACTATTTTTCAGATTTTTACCCCCTTTACACTTTCTCATTCCCCAAAATTTCCCCAGAATTTTTGGACGCGTTTTCTAGTCACTTCCAGTTGTCATCCGCCGGTAGGTGTATGCTGTGGTTTAGATATTCTCAGGGGGAGACGTAATGCAGCAGCTCGTGCCACAAAACACTGGGGAGGGTAATGACGCTAAGCAGGTAGATGTTTCCCATATAGACTATGCCAGCTGCCGCATCCCAAGGAACATGCCGTTCGCTGTGACCGATGGGAAAACGGGATTGATGGGGAAACTGGTAAACGCTTTCTTTAACTGGCTGCGTAACCAGTGCGCGTGACGTTTTTTTACTCTTAGTCCTCGACACGTTGGAGCATTGGCAAACATACCCTGTCTCATCAATGTAGACGTTCAATGCTTCCGATCTTCCAAGAATGCTCCATCAATATGCTCATGGCCGCAATATCAGCGCCTATGCCCAGCCCTGAAAATCGCACCAACAGCCAGTTTAATTCATCCTGCCACGTTGTGCCGGTCATGCTGGCACCGCACCATCGAGGTCATCAAACAGCGGATAAGACGCTTTGCCGGCGTAGACGTATTGCCGACACGATGTATCTTGCCGCAGTCGCTAGGCTCATACACCCACACCAACTGGACGATGTGGCCGGTCTCGATCAGATTGAGTTTGCGCGCCGGTGGATGAAGGATGTCGAGATAGCGTGCGCCCATCGTCGAGACGCCGCCAAGGTCTTGCATGGCTTCCAACAGGCGTTTTGTTGCGCATTTCCTTGAATTATTTAAGGATCGACAGCGATTCCTGAGAAGTTCGTGGCAAAATTTACGGTCAATTGTGTTGCAGTGGCAGTCCCATTTACAGAGCTCGCATTATTGATAATGTAAAGCGCCGAAGGTGTGACGGCATACAGTCGATTATTTACTGGATCGACAGCGATCTTTGTGGGACTAGCAACTGGCAAAGTTATGTCTCTATCGGGGGTGACTGCTCCGTTAGCGGTACTTGCATTGTTATAGACCAGTATGTGTCCGTTATTGGTCGAGACGTAGAGTCGATCATTAACAGCGTCCAAAAATAGTCCACAATCTAATGCGCTTGTACCAATAGCAATTGCACGGTCAGGTGCTATTGTGCCGTTTATCGTGCTGGCATTATTAAATGCATTAACCATATATGCAACTCCACTACTATTAGTAATGCTTAGCGTGTAAAGAATGTTTCTATTAACATCAACAGCAATACCTAGCACACCAGAAAGTTGGGTGGTGGTAATAGTCCGACTTTGCGTAACAAGTGATGCTGTACTTGCGCCATCGTAGGCATAGGCTCCATTAATTCCATTAGCAGCATAAAGGACGTCGTGAACTGTATCTATGAAAAGTGCACTCGTCTGGTCGACCACATTACTAATAATTCGAGACGGTGCTACATTTCCATTGGCCGTACTGGCGCTATTAAATACCAATATCGACGGTACATTCGCAACGTATAGGCGGTCATTTGTTACATCACGCGCCAGTCCAGCTAACCAGTAACCAGTTAAAGATGTATTACTACCGAATATAGTGCGATCGACAACCATAGTGCCGGGGGACGGGTTTGAATTTACTATTGAACCTATCCCTGCATTTGCTGCGTCAGCAACAAAAAGTTTGCTTGCGGGAGTTGGGGTACTCGCGCCACCGCCACCACCGCAACCGGCAATAACGACAAAAAATATAAAAGAAAGACTTAATCTCATAGAAAACATTAAATGCTCCAAAGAACTAATAAAGCCGGGCGGAAAGTTGCTGAGCACTTTTTTGTAGCTCCTCAACCTGCGATAAAACTTTTCATCTTCAAGGCGCAATGCATCTTCGGATTTTGATACGTTTATTGCCGCTTCAGTAGTGCCAAAAGAATTCGTTCGCTGAAGTAAAAGCGAATCTGTGCGAGCTTTGATTATTATTCCGATTAATGCTGCTCGGCGTGCTTGCTCCTTTTCTGTTAGCTGCACTATTTTGTGAGGATAGATATTGAAATTCTGCAACTAGCGCTTTGTCGGTGCCTATATGCGGGGGAAAGAAATCTACTGATCGATTTGTAAGCAAAGCTACGGCTGTAAAGAAGCCAAACCAAGCCAAAACAACAATCAGGATGGCCGCCACGAACTTAACGGGAAGTTTTTCAATAAGGAGCTTAAATACACCGTTCATATGTCGAATAATGGCTCTAACGGTTATTCATCAGACCCAACGGTCTGTACTAATAAAAAAGTACGAAACGCCAATTTCCCATAAGCAATTGATTCATTGAAGCCCGCCGAATTTATTGTTCTTAATATGATAATAATACGGATGGGATCGAATGTCTCGGAAAGAAATGCGAAGGGCAGCAACTGGCACATAGCGGAAGTCCTCAACTAACATCCGCGGTAAGATTAAGTCACGATTAAAACAGATTAATCTACATGGCCCGCGCCTATAAACGTACCGTCTCAGCAGTGTAGACATTTAATGCTTCCGATTTCTTAGAATGCTCCATCAATATGGCTCTAGCCCGCTTAACTGCCTCGGCAAGTGCTTGCCGTATGGCTTTATGAGTTATCGGGAACACCATATTCTCAGACCCTAATTGTGCCGTTTCGCGCATGGCATACGCGGCTCTAGGAGAGAGTTGCACAGTACGCTGCGAGCCGTCCACTTTGCTTTGGAATTTCAAAACACCCTGCTCTAGATCCACGTCACACCATTTCAGCTTAAGCAGCTCAGACTGGACAATTTCCATTTCTATAGCAACCACAACAATGTTGTGCATCAAGATTTTCATGACTCTTAGTGTCGCTACACATTAATTCTTCCAGTACCAGCTCCTCTTCGTACGCTTCAAGTTTTCGCATAGGGTATCTCTCGCTTTCAAAATCTCAATTTGGCTGTGCTGGAAGAGAGCCACGAAAACCACTCAAAATATAGTAGGCAGGTTTAATGTCAGGGCTCTGACTGCGACATGGCAGACCTTACTGCATTTAGGTGATATACCAACTAGCAGATATGCTAGTTGCACACGCTGTAAAAGACCCCGGAGTGCGCCAAGCTGTTGGCTACGGTGGATGTTAGGTGAGCTCCCGCTATGTGCCAGAAGGAGACATACGCGCCCGCCCGTACTATTATGCATATGCGGACAGACAAAATAGATGAGGCTCCAATGAATCAATCAGGTGTTGAAAATATGCGCACCTCATTATTGTTAATAAATCTGACCGGTGGGTCCGTCTAATAACGGTTAGGGGTAGAGTGAAAAGTTTAATCAACATTCTGATCGCTGCAATTATGTTGGTTGCTGTTATATCGGCAACATGGGCTGGCACTCGCACTGGAAATTATTGGGGCATTCCGATTGTTTTGGTTGCAGCGTTTCTTTACTGGTTTGGGGAGTGGCCGGCTCGCCAAAGCTCAACCATATCTGCGCTTCAGTATGGGATAACTCGTATCTTGGCGGGCCTTGTATTTAGTGGATTAGGGGCGTTTGGTATTTGGTTGGGGCTTGCTGAAATTTCGGCACCAGTTACTTTTGCCTTCATACCCACAAGAATTATTTTGGGTTTTATTCGAGACACCGCTGGCTCCATATGGATTACCTTAATACTCTGGTGGTTTGGTGGCACGTTAATGGTTTCTGGGTACCGCTTACTTAAGCCCCTAACCCTTCGATCGAGGGGGACGCGGTGAACGGCGTGGTTTTCTCTTCCACGTTCTGCGCGCCACGCCCCTCAGCTTCACGTTAGACCTATTATGAAAAGACACCATCACATCCTAATAACGCTAGCAACTTGCATTTTTTGGTTCGCCCCTACGCAAAGTAATGGAGCGCAGGTTGGGTATTGCGCTGGGCCACCTTTGGCACAGTACGAACACGCGAGTTGCTCTACACACGATAACGATGCTCTCATCGCCAAGAGCCGAGTTGTTAGTGGCTCTCCGAACTTCTGCGCAAGGTTAATGAAAAGCCATTGGAGTTATTTTCCGCTGGATCTCGACCAAACTGTCACACGGGATGAAGCTCAGCAATTTTTATCAGTGGGAGGAGCACTTGCGGTTACTGACCCTAATGCCGGCTTTTTTGACATAAACAACGATGGGCATCCCGAGTATTTAGGCAGGCTTCAGGACTACTCAGGTGCTGGGCAAGGCTGTGATATCGAGATATTTGTCGAGATGAATCCAGAGCGGACACATCTACAACGATCTGCGCTCTCGGCTCTGCTCGGTACAGATACCAAGTGTGGAAACTATCCGAGGCCATTCAGGTATGAAAACAAGACATACATAGAAAACCGCAAAATCGTTAAGATGCGAAGTCTGAATTTCATGCTCCCTAATGTTCTTACAGAAGTCTATATTTTTGAGGGAAATAAAAGGCGCTCTGTTTGCACCTTTGCTTTATCTGAGTAAGGTCTAACCCTACGCTCAAGCGGGACTGCGCGAATAAATCCTGCGCAGCCCCTTAGCTCCACGTTAGGTGTAAAAATGCTAAAGATGAAAAATGTATTGAAACTCTCACTGATGTTATTGGTTACATTTGCTGTTACGGGCTGTGACCCAAACGCTAAAGCCGAGTTTGGTTCAGAAACAGGTTTGCCATCTAATTGCAGAGCATATGTTCAAGTAGCAATTGATTCATATAAGGCAAAGCAATATACGGCCGAAGAAGCCTTTGCAGGCTTGGAGCGCAACTGTGGGCAAAATGGTAACTTATGGTCAAAATGAAACTCTTATTCTCTAGAGTTTATACACCTAACCCATCATTCAAGCAGGACGCGCTAACGCGCGCCTCTTAATTCAAACGTTGGGCGTCATCATGAAAAAACCTACTGGCACAATTCTTGGCCGGCTGATCTATATACTGACTGCCCTGATGGCGTTAGCACTCATACCCCGTGCACAGGCTGAAAGCTTTCTTTGGAATGCAATTTCAAGTAACGACATTGGGAAAGCTAAAACGCTTATCGCCTTAGGTGCTGACGTAAATCAGAAAAATCGTTATGGCAACCCTCTAATTCACCACGCCGTGTCCGGTGGAAATCCAGAGCTAGTCGAATTGCTAATTTCAAAAGGTGCTGACGTAAATGCGAAAGGCCAATTTGACAGAGTGGCACTCCATTATGCGAACAAGAAAGGCATGGCGAAGATTCTGCTGTCGCACGGTGCGACTGTAGATGCACCTACTAATTATGGAGAAACACCACTGCATTGGGCCGCAAGCGGTGTAAATGGATTTGGAAAACAAGTTGACTTGGTGGAATTCGCAGACGTCTTGATCTCGCATGGAGCCGACGTAAATAAAAAAACAGGTGAAGGCAGGTCGTACAAGACACCTCTGAATTATGCCGCCGAGTCGAATAACCTCCCTATCGCTAAACTGCTAATAGCTAGTGGCGCAGATGTTGAAGGGGGAGGCTATTCACCCTTAAGTTCTGCAGGCGTGAATGGTGATTTCGTAGAGATGGCACAACTTCTGGTGGAGAATGGAGCGAAGGTCAACATACCTTCGGCAACGGGATGGTATCCGTTAATGGCGGCCGCGGGGCGAGGCAATATCAAAGTGGCGAATTATTTACTTGCGCGAGGAGCTGACCCAAATGCTGCTGATCGTGCAGGTTTCACAGCACTCTATTTGGCGGCAGGCAGTGATTACTGCCTCACCACTGCGGCAGCCCTATTGAGTTATGGCGCCAAGCCTAACGCCAAAAATATGCACGGAGGTACAGCGCTCCATCAAGCCGCTTCTCAAGGTTCAATAAAAGTTATCGAGCTATTGCTTGCTAATAAGGCAGATGTAAATGCTGGCAATAACGAAGGCTACACCCCGCTACATGCTGTCGTATCGTACGGAAAAAATGACACAAGAAAAACAGTAGTTGAAATTCTTCTAAAGAGCGGAGCGAACGTCAACGCGAAAACTACTCGCGATGGAGAAACCCCTTTTCACAAGGCAATAGATCGAGGCGATGTTGAAATTGTAAAATTGCTTCTCAATTACGGGGCTGACGTAAATGCCGTTAGCAAGTTCGGCGTCTCATCCATTTATTTTGCACGCAACTCACAAGTTGTTTTGGAGTTACTAAAGGAACATGGGGCCAAGTGATGCCCAACCCGGCATTCGAGCGGGACTCGCCCAAAAAGCGAGCGAACCCCTCAATTTTACGTTAGACCTCAGATCCGACATGGCCACGACGTCCCCGCAGATGAAGACCGTCATGCTCAACGGAATTGCCGTGGGCGAAGTGGCCTCTACCGGCGACATGGAGCGAGACGTAGCGGTCATGCGCCAGTTCCTGAAGGACAAGGGCCTCTACGAGGAAGTCACTCCGTTTCAGGCGACGCTGAACCAAGCCGTTGCGTTCGCGAACACGTCAGCACTTCTGTACGAGCGCGATCTCCGTCGCCTACCCCGCAAGGGAGTCAGCGTTGTACCGTTTGTGGTGAACGCAGCGTTTAGCATCGAGCTCTACCTCAAAGCCCTGACCCAAAAGCACGGCCAGAAGCCTCCGAAGGGGCATGAGTTGGTAAAGCTCTTTGAGAGGTTGCCCGCGGCCGCACTCAGCGCTATCGGGGAGGTTACCCCGCGGTGTGCGGAGAATCGCGCGCTTCGGGAAGCTCCGACATTAAAGGCGTACCTAGAGACCCTGAACAGCGCATTCATCGAGTGGCGCTATTGCTATGAGCTGGAAAGGACAGGGATCATTCACATCGAGCCCACGATCTTTGTCATGGAGGTGCTTCATGAGGCCTGCCGCCTGCCACCTCACCAGGGCGCTGAGGTCTAACATGTCGATCGACACGGACGTCTTATCGGCCAGCTTCGCAGGCCTACTGTCCGCCGGTCATCTCCGACGTAGATGACTGCTATAAACCGGGAAGCAGTCGTTCGCGCATTTAGCGTTGAGTGACGGCAACGGGTCGATAGGGTGAGTTCGCTAATGTCCGCTGTCTAGCAGCTCAGTTTTTGCACGTATGGATTTTTCATTGCTCGGAAGCAGACCTTGGCCAACAGTCACAATCGACCCGTTGCAGTCATTCACCGCTTGCCTCATAAATGACCGCTTCGCGATGTACAGCAGTCAATCATGTTCAAGGCAGGGTAGACGAGTCGTGAAATGTCATTTTTTGGCAAACCTCCGCTGAATTAAAAAGCCAAAAATAATCGTTGTTAATATAAAGTACCGTGTAGATGTGCTGTGTATTTTCCTCAACTGTTTATAAATGTAGCCATTCATCAAAATGAAAACATTTTCAATTGCATTAATTGCGCTGCTACTGATTCTTGGTGGCTCACCAATAAAGTCGAAGCAGCTACGCCTGTCGAGCAAGCGATAAAACTATCACCAGAAAAACAATTTATCGAGACAAAACTAAGGGCAGAAGAAGGTTCTGCTGCTGAACAATATAAACTCGGCTGGATGTATAGCTATGGCGAAGGCGTACCCCAAGATTTTACCAAAGCAATGGAGTGGTATCAAAAAGCAGCGGCACAAGGACTGGCTGATGCGCAACACAAGCTCGGCATGATGTATAACAACGGTGAAGGTGTTCCAAAAGATAGTGCCAAAGCCTTGGAATGGTGGAAAAAGGAAAATATTCAGCAAGAGTCTAATTCAATCGGTCCAGGCTGGAAATATGAGGATGATACAGCTGTACCCAACAATGCCGTTGCCACAGTAGAGTGGTGGGAAAAGGCGGCGGCCCAAGGGGATGCTAGTGCGCAATTCAACCTAGGTGTGAGCTATGCAAACGGAGACGGTATACCTAGGGATGGAGCCAAAACATTAGCGTTGTGGCAAAAAGCAGCGGCACAGGGACATGCTAATGCGCAGTATAACCTTGGCTGGTTATACGTTTACGGTAAAGCTGTAACTATGGATTTTGCCAAAGCTAAGGAGTTGTTTCTAAAGGCGGCAGATCGGGGATTTGTTTATGCTCAATTCCATGTCGGCCAAATTTATGACGATGGCCTAATAGGTGTACCTAAAGACAAATTTCAGGCAGCGAAGTGGTATGAAAAAGCTGCTGCGCAGGGGCATGCTGCTGCTCAAGGTAGGCTCGCCAGAATGTATTACGACGGCGATGGGGTAATTAAAAACACGGTGCTTGCATATGCCTGGCTCGATTTATCTGCTGCGCAAGGAAATGATATAACTAAGGCACAGCGTGATTGGTTGGGAAAGAAGATCACCGCCTCAGAGAAATCTGAAGGTCAACGCCTTAGTTCAAACTGGAAAAAGGGCGACATTCTGCGCAACTGAGGAAAAATATGTTGCGCTTAACCGAACGAATTCCCGCACGGCCATCCGAGGGTGTAAATAGTTTTGTGTAAACGGTCATTAGGCAGGAGACTGTCGGCATAAAGGAGCAACAATGACCGAAGCGAAGCGTAACAAAACAGTTAAACCCGATCCTGAACTACTCAAGCTGGCCAATGCCCTGCTGACCAACTACCAGAAACCAGAAGACCTGATTGGCGAGAATGGCCTGCTCAAGCAGTTGACCAAGATGCTGGTTGAGCGGGCGATTGGCTCGTTGTCGTGTATAGACTTCAACTATCCAAAAAGCATTTCGGCAGGCTTTGGCACGAGCTGAAATCATGATGCACGCAATAGTCCAGACCTTGAGGCATTCGTTCGCAACACAACTGCTCGCTTCTAGCACAGATATTTGGACGATTCAATTATTGCTCGGACACAAAAATCTTCAAACCACGATGCTCCATACACATGTTTTGGAGATAACGAAGAAGGTTGCCCACCCGCTTGATGCGTTGTGATGCGTAATTTTTAGTGTGGGCTTTAAAAAACTTGTGCAGTAAATAGTGAGCGCTGTTGGTCGGATATGGCGTGAAGCCAAACACTGTTGACCGACCATCGTATCACTCACTCCAGTGACCTCAATTGAATTGGTAAGCGGTCGTTCAATTCCAAATGTGCGAACGACCACAATTGGCACATTGTACTCGGTCAACTCCTCGAATTGCTTGCCCCGAAGCGGTCACTCAAAGTTAATTGAGGTTAGATGGGCGTGACCGTCAGCAACGCCCGAACGCCGAGCATTCATGGCAATCTGCCCGACCGCCTCCTGTTGGCACTGAGCTGCAAGATGATCCTGTTGTTACCCTACCCGACAGCGGACGCTCGTGATGGAAAGCTATTTTTTACCGTGAAATGTGGCTTTTCACGGTTTTTTTCGGAATGTCTGTCAGACTGACTGGCAAATTCACGGGGAAAAGCCGCTTTTATGCGGGGTTTTCGAACCTCAAGCAATGGAAGGGACGCCGCTTTTCGTGGTGAAACGCGGCTTTTCGCAGGATTTCTCCGCCTGATAAATTGGTAGTGAAATGCCGCTTTTTTACGGCTTTTTGCGGGATGTCGCCACACTTGTAGATACAAAGAAAACGCCGTCACTGGGACGGCGTTATATGTTGCTGGACTACTAATTGGTGGAGGCGGCGGGAATTGAACCCGCGTCCGCAAGCACTCTACAGGCAGTACTACATACTTAGTCTGGTTATTTAATTTTATCCGGCAGACGCCAACCGACAGGCTGCTACCGAACGAGTCACCTATATTTAATGTCCTGCAAAGTAACCCTGCATGACACGATTCCGTGTAAATGACCTCACTCATCGCGGCCTTGCGGCCTTGAGCCCCTCCACGGACAGCAGGGTGTGAGGTCTAACAGCTTAAGCTGCTAAAGCGTACTTTTCGTCGTTTGCGACTATTGGTTTCCAGCTGATTTACGAGGTTGCGGGTCCTCGGTATGCACTACACTGCTTTGCAACCCACGTCGAAGCCAGGTCGCCCCCGGTTCGCTTTAATTATAACAGTTTGTGGAAATGAAGTGTAGCCGCGCAGCCCGGTCAGGCTTAAACGGCTGGGCCGGACTGGGACAGCATCGCGTTCAGCAGGTAGCGCCCCATGTGCCGGTCGGTTTTGGCGAGGTGGCCGGTGAACCAGTCGAACAGCAGAAACTGGATGCGGAATGACAGATACATCAGGTCGCTCTCTGCTTCCTCGGATTCTGTCTGCAGCGCAGTGAAATTTTCGACGAAGCGGCGATGCTCCTGCAGATGGCTATCGAGGAAAGGGTAGTTGTAGCGGCGCATCAGGTTTTCTTCAGTTGGAAAATGTGTGCTGGTATGGGTCGTCAGAAAATCAAACAGATCACTTAATACTGCGCGATCCGCCTTGTTGGGATTGGTAAGGAAAGCATTGACTGCGTTGAACAGCAGCCGATGAGCTTTATCGATTTCCTTCAGGCCGAGCTGGAATTCCACGCGCCATTCCATGCCGTTGTCCAGTTCGCCGGTGCTGATATGTTGGCCGGTTGCCAGGTAGTCGTCACAGCGGGCCAGATAAATATGCGCGGGGATATCGGTCGGCGCGATTTCGATGCATTCGTTCAGCAGTTCGATCGCGCGCGGAATTTCCTTCAGGTGGTAATAGGCGAGGGCCTGTTCGAATTTGAGTTTGGAGGCGCGCTTGGCGTTGCGCAGGGTGGGCGTATCATTGTCGAAGACTTCGTACACCGACAGCGGCTGGGTTTTTCCCTTGACGCGAATGCGGTCTACAAAACGGATGTCGTACTTTGCCGGGTCGGTCAGGTCATACAGCGTGTTCTGGCTGATCAGCAGCGGGGCGTGATAGGTCTTGGTGGCTTCTTCTATGCGCGAGGTCAGGTTGACCGCATCGCCGATCACCGTGCTGTCCATGCGATTGTCGCCGCCCACCGTGCCTATCATCACCATGCCGGTGTTCAGCCCGATGCCGATATTGATCGGTACATAGCCGGCGCGCGCCCGGCCGGCGTTGTAATGGATCAGCTTTTCCAGCATCGCGATGGAACCGGCCAGGGCCACATCCGCGCCCTGCAGAAACAGCGCCATGATGGTGTCGCCCATGTATTTGTCGATGATGCCGTGATGGTCGCTGACCACCGGTTCCATCTGGCTGAGATAGGAATTGATGAATTCGAAATTTTCGCCCGGCGTCATTGATTCCGACAGCGGGGTGAAGTTGCGGATATCGGAAAACATGATGGTCAGTTTGCGCTCGACCTGGTCGCCGAGCTTGAGATCGACAATGCTGGTGCGATCCAGCAACGTCAGCAGCTGGCTGGGGATCAGCCGTCCGTAAGCGGTTTCGGTCTGGTGCAACAGATGCAGGGCCTGCTGATGCGCTTCGGTGGCATCCCGCAGCGCCTGCCGCATGGCGTCGTGAGCCTGTTGCGGGCTGGCTGATTCAAGCGACTGGTTGTTCTGAGGCGCGCTGTTCATTGAGTCGGCCGGGTACGTTTAGCGGGTTAAGTAATCATACACCGGAGCGGCTAAATATGGTTGAGCAAAGCCAGCGATGTGTCGATTATGCCATCCGCGGGCCAGTTCTCCAGCGGCTCATCTGCGCTGACATAGCCGTAGCGCGCAATAATACCGCGCATGCCGGCGGCCCGGGCGGCCTGCATGTCGCGCAGATCGTCGCCCAGATACAGGCAGCGTTGCGGCGGCAGGCCCAGCATTTCGCTGGCATGCAGCAATGAGTCCGGGTATGGCTTGGCGCGAGCGCAGGTATCTCCGCTGACCATGCAGGCGGCACGCTGCGCATACCCCAGGGCCTGCATCAGCGGCAGGGTGTAGCGGTGCGGCTTGTTGGTGACGATGCCCCACGGCAGGCCGCGTTTTTCTATTGCATCGATCAACGCCGCGATGCCCGGAAAAAGCGTAGTGTGGTCACTGATATGTTCGCTGTAGTACTGCAGAAATGTTTTGCGCAGCGCCGGGAATTCGGCCGCGTTGGGGGTCAGATTAAAGCCCAGTTTGAGCAGCCCGGCCGATCCGTGCGAGGCCTGCGGACGAATTAATTCCAGTGCCAGCGGCGCCATTCCGTGCTGGCTGCGCACGTGATTGAGCGCGGCGCCCAGATCGGCTGCGGTATCGGCAAAAGTCCCATCCAGATCGAATAAAATCGCCGCCGTGTCAATCACGACGGCAGGCGATCAGGTAGTTGACGCTGGTATCGTGACCCAGCGTATAAGTTTTGTTGACTGGGTTGTAGCTCATGCCGCGTAGGTCGGCAACGCTGAGCCCGGCATTGCGGCTGAACTGGGCGAGCTCCGCCGGGGTAATGAATTTCGCATAATCGTGCGTGCCGCGCGGCAATAGTTTGAGCAGGTATTCCGCCCCGATCACCGCAAACAGATAGGATTTCGGATTGCGGCTGATGGTGGAGAAAAACACGTGCCCGCCCGGCTTCACCAGCTGGGCGCACGCACGCACCGTGCTGGCGGGAATCGGGACATGCTCGAGCATTTCCATGCAGGTAATCACGTCGTAATGATCCGGTTGCTCCGCAGCCAGATCTTCCACCGCAATTTTGCGGTAATCCACCTGCCTGCCGCTTTCCAGCAGATGCAGCCTGGCTACTTGCAGCGCCTTGTCGCCGAGGTCGATACCGGTGACATGGGCGCCCAGCCCGGCCATGCTTTCCGACAGAATGCCGCCGCCGCAGCCGACATCCAGCACGGTTTTGCCGGCGAGCGGGGCGATGCTGTTGATGTAATTCAGGCGCAGCGGATTGATTTCGTGCAACGGCTTGAATTCGCTGCTGGCGTCCCACCAGCGGTGGGCCAGCTGGCTGAATTTGTCCAGTTCTAGCGGGTCGGAATTGGTCATGATGTGCTCAATTTAGGTACGAATGAAATGTAGCAAAACTCCGGCTGAACCGCCAGCAGATCAGGAAACGTGTTGTATTCATATGCACTATTGATGCGTCTGCAGCATGCTCAGTGCCACCGCCTCGGCCACTTCGATACCGTCCACCGCGGCCGAAAGGATGCCGCCGGCATAGCCCGCGCCTTCCCCCGCAGGGTACAGCCCGAGCGTATTGAGACTCTGAAAGTCGGCGCGACGCGTGATCCGCAGCGGTGATGAGGTGCGGGTTTCCACGCCGGTCAGCACCGCGTCGGGCAACGCGTAGCCGCGGATCTGCCGACTGAACGCGGGCAGTGCCTCCCGTATCGCGGTAATTGCATAATCGGGCAGGGCGCTGCTCAGGTCACCGAGCCGCACGCCGGGCGTATAAGACGGCATGACCGAACCAAGCGCGGTGGACGGGCGACCGGCGAGGAAATCGCCGAGCAGTTGCCCCGGCGCGCAGTAGTCCCTCCCGCCCAGCTCAAATGCGCGTTCTTCCCACTTGCGCTGGAACGCAATTCCGGCCAGCGCATCGCCCGGGTAATCCGCCGGTGTGATGCCGACCACAATGCCGCTGTTGGCATTGCGCTCGTTGCGCGAGTACTGGCTCATGCCGTTGGTGACTACCCGGCCTTCTTCGGACGCGGCGGCCACCACGGTGCCGCCCGGGCACATGCAGAAGCTGTAGACCGAGCGGCCGTTGCTGCAGTGATGCACCAGTTTGTAATCGGCCGCGCCCAGCAGCGGATTGCCGGCGTTGCGGCCAAGGCGGGCGCGGTCGATCAGCGACTGTGGATGCTCGATGCGGAAGCCGATCGAGAAAGGCTTGGCTTCCAAGTGCACGCCGCGCTGGTGCAGCACCGCGAAAGTGTCGCGCGCACTGTGGCCTACGGCCAGCACGACATGGCTGCTGACGATCTTCTCGCCGTTGGCCAGCACCACGCCGCGAACCTGGCCGTTTTCGATGATGATGTCATGCACGTGGTGCTGAAAACGGATTTCGCCGCCCAGCTGCTCGATGGTGTCACGGATTTTTTCCACCACGCCGACCAGGCGGAACGTGCCGATGTGCGGCTTGCTCACATACAGGATTTCCGGCGGCGCGCCAGCCTCGACGTATTCCATCAGCACTTTGCGTCCGTAGTGCTTGGGGTCCTTGACCTGGCTGTGCAGTTTGCCGTCGGAGAACGTGCCTGCGCCGCCTTCGCCGAACTGCACATTGGATTCGGGGTTCAGCTTGCCTTGCCGCCACAGGCCGAACGTATCCTTTGTACGTTCGCGCACGGCCTTGCCGCGCTCCAGTATGATCGGGCGAAACCCCATCTGCGCCAATAGCAGACCGGCAAAGATTCCGCAGGGGCCGGTGCCGATGATGACGGGGCGCTCAGCCAGATCGGGCGGTGCCTGGGCAACGAACTGGTAGCGCAGGTCCGGCGCGGGGGCAAGGTGGGCGGTGCCTTGGCGGTGCTGGAGCAGCATCGCTTCATCGCGCACTTCTACATCCAGGGTATAAACCAGATGAATCGCAGAAGGCTTACGCGCATCAAAACCGCGGCGGAAAATGCTGAATCCGACGAGCTGATCCGGGGCAATGGCGAGGCGCTTGAGTATGGCGGCGTTGAGCTGGTCTGCAGTGTGGTCTAGCGGAAGTTTGATTTCGGTGAGTCGTAGCATGGGCGCTATTCTACTACGGCGGCGTGCAGCTTCAGCGATCTACTGGGAGTGGTGTTGCTGGTACCAGGTGATGAAATCGGTGTCGGGCAGTGCCCGGCTGAACAGAAAGCCCTGGATCACATCGCAGCCCAGATCGCGCAGCAGGTCAAACGTCTGCTGGTCTTCCACGCCTTCAGCCACGGTGCTCAGGTCGAAATTGTGGGCCAGGTCGACTATGGTGCGCACCAGTTGTTTATCGCCGCGTGTGTTATGGATGTTGCGCACAAAAAGAATGTCGATCTTTAATTCCTGCACCGGGAAGCGCTTGAGGTAGGCCAGCGATGAATAACCGGTTCCGAAGTCGTCAATGGCCAGCCTTATACCCAGCTCCCTTAGTCTCAATAACATTGAGAGCGAGTAGTCCAGGTCCTTCATCATCGAGTTTTCGGTGATCTCCAGGGTGAGGGAACTCGCCGGCACCCCCCAGATGTCGAGGGATTGCTGGATGATTTGCGGCAACTCCTTGTCCTCCAGCATTTTGGGCGAAAGATTGACGCTCATCCCCACGTTTATTCCTGCCGCCGAAAAAGAAGCGGCATGACGCAGTGAGGTGTTGAGTATCCATAAGGTCAGCGGATTAATCAGGCCGCAGTTTTCGGCGATGCGGACCAGTGTACCGGGATTGATTTCGCGTTGTCCCGCCGCGGTCCAGCGCACCAGCGCTTCCACCGCGATACAGCGTCCGCTGCGGACGTCGATCTGGGGCTGGTAACAGACGCGCAGCTCGTTCGCCTTGATTGCCTTGGCCAGTTCAATGTCCAGTCCGCTGTAAGCCTCGGTTTCAACCTGATCCTCGGACTGGTAGACGTGATATCCCTGTTCCTCGGCCGCGGCGATGCGTGATGCGATATCGGCATACATCAGCAATTGGCCGGCATCGCGCCCAAGTTCAGGAAAGGTGGCGATCCCGATATGCGGGCGCAATGTAATCGCATATTCGCCAATGGAGAAGGGCTGCTGCAATTCGCCGATTATCCGGATTGCGGCCAGTACGGCTTGATCTTTATTGGCCAGGCCGGGTAACACCAGGCATATCTGTTCGCCGGAAAAATTCGCATATCGATCGGCTTCGCGCAGCAGGTGCTCGAGACGTCGATTGGTATGGTGCATGATGGTCTGCATCGAGATGCCGCCGGTGATGGCGTCCATACGATTGGCTCGCCTTAACTCGATGATCAGGACGGCAATTGCGCCGCTTCCGTCGTTGCCGATTTCCCGATGCAGAAAATCCACCAATTGATTATGCCGAAACTGGTGCCGTCCCGCCGTAATCGATTCATCGGGTGAATTAGGGTTAGTCATGTCAGAGATAATACTCCCGCGGGTTGAGGCCGTATGCGCCAGTGGGCAGACCGTGCAGAATGGTGAGCGCAGTCTGCTGGGTTGCCGGCGGGTATAGCAAGTCTACTGTGGCCGGGCTCGACGACGGTCGCTTGTCCGGTCCACTGATGATCAGCACGCGTGGCTTCAGCCGGCGTACCTTGTTATGGCTGATGACGACTGCAACCTCGCCCGAAGACAATTCCACCATGGAGCCTACCGGAAAAATGCCGATGGCGTGGATAAATTGTTCAACTACCGGAGCGTGATAAAACTGACCGCCCCAGTTGCCCATGGTCTGCAGTGCCTCATAGGCCGGAATAACGTCAGCGTAGGGGCGTGGATTGGTTAGAGCGGAAAACGAATCGGCGATTGCCGCCATGCGCCCGAACAAACCAATATCGCCTTTGGATAACCCGGCAGGATAGCCGCTGCCATCCTCGCGTTCATGATGCTGCGCTATCCCCTGCAAAATGTCCGGGTGCAGGCCCGGCGTGTCCTTCAGGATCTCGAGGCCCAGCGCAACATGAGTTTTGGCCAGTTCAAATTCTGCCGACGTCAGCCGGCTTTTTTTCAGCAGCAGCTCACGCGGCAAGCGGGTCTTGCCTATATCCAGCAGCAATCCGATGGTGCCCAGACGCTCCAGAAAGTCTTTGGGCAAGCCCAGATGGCGGCCCAGCGCCACCAGATAAATAGCTACATTGAGTCCATGCCCATAAATGACTTCATCGTGCTTCTGCAGGCGGGCCACCAGCATCAGTGCGTCGGGGTTGCGCACCATGGTGTCCACCACATCCTGTATCACAACTTCCACTTCCTCGAGCGCCAGTTGTTTGTCGGAACGGATGTCCTGAATCAGCTCGCGCAATACTTCGCCAGTACGGGTATAGGCCTTGCCCGCCGGCGCCATCTCCTTTTCGACCGGGATGATGTTACGGAATCGAGTTAACGTAATGTCGGTGGGAATGAAGGACGGCCGCACATAGCGGCGTGCCGCTATGGAATCGTCGTCATCTTCGCGCATGGCGATTTTAGCGGCGAGGTCGCGTCTGTTCGCCCCGGATTTTTCGCGGTAAGCCGATATGGCGGCCTGAGCGTTCTCGGTGGATCTCATCGCATCGACCAGAACATGTTTGCAGTATTGCCGCAACAGCATCAGGTGTTCGTCGTTTTCAATCAGGAAGCCTTGAAACAGGAAAGGCGTGTCTATCCATGGGCGATCGAGATCAGCCACAAACATGCCCAAACTGAGTTCAGCGGCAGGAATTTTGGTTTGCATGATAAATACGAAGGAGCAATACTGTGGGCCATTTTCCCGGATGATAATATAACATCGTCCCGATTCTAAAACTGGCTAAAAGCGCATTAAGCATTGCTGACAGCCATGCCGGACACGTTTGATAGCCATATTCCGGAACGCTTTCGCTGCAGTTACAGGTCAGTATCGCGGTGACAGTTGCCTGAAGCCAATGGGAGGCGGGAACTTGAGCCGATGCCGATTGATTATCCGTTGCATTAATAGAACAGATCGCGTTCAACGCGCCTGCATAAAATAACATGGCAAAAGCAAAGACGATTTATTCCTGCACCGAATGTGGCGGGCAGGTGCCCAAGTGGCAGGGACAATGCCCGCATTGCATGGCGTGGAATACGCTGGTGGAAAGTGTGGCGGAAGCCGCGCCTGGTGGCAAAAACCGCTACAGTGCGCTGGCCGCCACAGGCAAGGTGCAGACACTGTCCGTGGTGGGGGCGGAAGAAGCGCCGCGTACGCCAACCGGCATTGTTGAATTCGACCGGGTACTGGGCGGTGGACTGGTGCAGGGCGGGGTGGTACTGATCGGCGGCGATCCCGGCATCGGCAAATCGACCCTGTTGCTGCAGACGCTGGCGCATCTCTCCACGCACCAAAAGGTGCTGTATGTCAGCGGCGAGGAGTCGGCGCAGCAGATTGCGCTGCGCGCCAAAAGGTTGGCGCTGGATGCGCGGGGAATGTATTTACTGGCTGAAATCCAGCTGGAAAAAATTCAGGCTGCGATTGCACAGGAAAAGCCCGATGTCGTAGTGATCGATTCCATCCAGACTGTTTATTCGGAACAGCTCACATCCGCGCCCGGTTCGGTGGCGCAGGTGCGGGAATGCGCCGCGCAGCTGACGCGCTTGGCCAAAAGCAGCGCAGTGACAATGATATTGGTCGGCCATGTCACCAAGGAGGGCACGCTGGCCGGCCCTCGGGTGCTGGAGCATATCGTCGATACGGTGCTGTATTTCGAGGGGGATACCCATTCCAGCTTTCGGCTGATACGCGCGTTCAAAAATCGCTTCGGCGCGGTGAATGAGCTGGGCGTGTTTGCGATGACCGAAAAGGGACTGCGCGAAGTGAGCAATCCGTCCGCGCTGTTTCTGTCCCAGCACGGCGCGCAGGTGCCGGGCTCCTGCGTGATGGTGACGCAGGAGGGAACGCGCCCGCTGCTGGTCGAAATCCAGGCGCTGCTCGACGATGCGCATTCCCCCAGTCCGCGCCGGCTGTCGCTGGGCCTGGAGCAGAACCGGCTGGCAATGCTGCTGGCCGTGCTGCACCGGCACGCCGGAATCGCCTGTTTCGATCAGGATGTGTTTATCAATGCGGTCGGCGGCGTCAAAATCACCGAGCCGGGCGCCGATCTCGCCGTGTTGCTGGCCATCGTTTCCTCGCTGCGCAATAAACCGCTGCCGGAAAAAATGGTGGTATTTGGCGAGGTTGGCCTGGCCGGCGAAATACGCCCGGTGCAGCGCGGCCAGGAACGCCTTAAAGAAGCCGCAAAACTCGGTTTTACCCAGGCCATTATTCCGCTCGCCAACAGGCCGAAGCAGCCGATTCCAAAGATGGAAATCATCGCGGTGGAGCGCGTGGACGAGGCTGTCGCGAAAATGCGCTGAGGTATCGGTCTGCGCGGCTGTGTTCGCTAGTAACATTAAATTGAATTTTATGTACGCTATCGAACAGATCGAATCGTCGGCTCAGCGCATCATCTCCATATAACGTGCGCCTGAGCATTAATTGCAGCGTCCGTTAGTACTTGTTCATAAGTATCATGTTACGACGGTGTTACGGCACAGGTCGTTTTGAAATTATTCACTGAGGAGCTGTAATCATGAATGAACAAAATATTTCAACAACAGGCAAAAATCCGGCTCAAGTGGCAAATGAACATATCTCGGCGACGCGCAAGAACATTGATCAAGTCGCCAAGCAAAAACTTTTTGGGATTGTTAAAACAGCGATTGCAGAAATGGCAGCGGCAACCCGCCTTACCCCCGATCAAGCGCTCGGCGTTTTGCAGAGTGTGAATGTTGAAATGATAGACGATTTGGATGAAGCGATTAAAAACAGCGGAATAACGGCCGCCGTCAATAAAGAAAAGCTGAGTGAAGAAATTGAAAAAGTGATCAAGACGATCGCCCACGAAACGACTCTTCATACTGACACAATCACTAGTATATTGTCGCAAAAGCGCGGCGCTAGCCTGGAAGAGGTAGTTGCAACTCTGCAGGAAAAAGGGATAGCGCCCGATGGTATGATTGAATAGGGTCGCTGGTAAGCACGCTACTGATCAAATATTGGTCATTGCATGCGATCGATGATGCATGCGGCAGGATACGAGTGTTAGAGGCGCCTTGATGGCGCCTCATTTTTTTGATCCCGACCGCCTGGAAAATGTACCATTCAGGAAACCTGCAGTAATCCATCCTCCAGCCTGAACTGGCGTTGCATCCGGGCAGCGAGTTCGAGATCGTGCGTGACCACAATAAAACTGGTGTTAAGTCTGGCGTTAAGCTCCTGCATCAGTTCAAACAGCGCATGGGCGCTGGCACGGTCAAGATTGCCGGTGGGTTCGTCGGCCAGCACGCAGGCCGGTTCGGTCACCAGTGCCCGTGCTACCGCAACGCGCTGGCGTTCGCCGCCGGACAGTTCCGCCGGCTGATGACGCAGACGCTGCGCCAGTCCCACCTGCGCCAGCATCGCGGCGGCCGCCGGTTCGGCTTGTGCCCGCGTCATGCCGCGGATCAGCAATGGCATAGAAACATTTTCCAGCGCGGTAAATTCCGCCAGCAAATGGTGAAACTGGTAGACGAACCCGAGCGAGCGGTTGCGCAGCTTGCCGCGCTGTACTTCGTTCATCGCCTGTACGTTCTCGCCGAGTATGTCGACGCTGCCGCTGGTCGCATAATCGAGCCCGCCGAGTAGCTGCAGCAGCGTGCTTTTGCCGGAGCCGGAAGCGCCTGTGATCGCAATTCGTTCGCCGCCGCTGACGTCGAGATCAATACCGTTCAGCACCTGTACGTTAAGCTTGCCCTGGGTAAATGTTTTGCGCAGATTGCGGCACGAGATCACCCGCTTGCCGGTGAGCGGGGTGGGAGGATTGCCGGGCATGATGGTCGGATGCTCACTCATAGCGCAGCGCCTCGGCAGGTTGAGTTTTGGATGCGCGCCAGCTTGGATACAAGGTCGCAAGGAGGCTGATAAGAAATGAGAACGACGCCACCATGATCACGTCGCTGCGATTCAGATCTGAAGGTAATTCACTGATGAAATACACATCCTTGGACAAAATGTGCATGCCGATCACACGTTCGATGAACGGCACCACGGTATCGATGTTGAGCGCCAGCAACACGCCGCCAATTATGCCCAGCACGGAGCCGATCACGCCGATCAGCGCGCCCTGCACAATGAAGATTTTCATGATGCTGGACGGCGAAGCGCCGAGCGTGCGCAGGATGGCAATGTCGGCCTGCTTGTCGGTCACCGCCATTACCAGCGTGGACACGATATTGAATGCGGCTACCAGCACGATCAGGGACAGGATAATGCGCATCATCTGCTTTTCAATCTGCACCGCGCGGAAATAGTTGGCGTGCTCATGCGTCCAGTCATTGACGTAGGTGTCATGCGGCAACGCTTGTTCCAGCTCGACCGCCACACGCGGGGCCAGATCGAGGTTATGCAGCCGTGCGCTGATGCCGGTGATATCCGGTCCCATCTGGTAGAGTTTCTGGGCATCGGCCAGATGGATCAGCGCCAGCGCATTGTCATAGGGAGCCATGCCGATTTCGAATATGCCGACCACGCGAAACTGTTTCAGGCGCGGCATCATGCCGGCCGGGGTCATCTGGCCCTGCGGCGCGATCAGCAACACCTTGTCGTCCAGGCGGACGCCCAGCGCGCGCGCCAGGTCCGAACCGAGGACTATACCGAAGCCGCCTTCCTGCAAAGCCTGCAATGAGCCGGCCTTCATCTTGTCGGACAGATCGACGACCTTATTTTCCTCCTGCGGCAGAATGCCACGCACCATCACCCCCTGCACGCTCTGGTCGAACGACACCATACCCTGGCCGGTGACAAACGGAGCCGCTGCTGCCACCTGCGGATTACGGGCGGTCACCTGCAGGGACGCCTGCCAGTCAACAAGGCGGCTGCTATCCGCGCTGCTGACCTGCAGATGGGGCGCAACGCCCAGAATGCGGGTGCGGATTTCCTTCTGGAAACCGTTCATGACCGACAGCACCACGATTAGCGCCGCAACTCCCAGCGCCATGCCCAGCATGGAGATCAGCGAAATAAAGGAGATGAAGTGGTTGCGCCGCTTGGCACGCGTATAGCGCAAGCCGATAAACAGTTCGTATGGAAACAAGGCAGATAGAATTTATATGGATAACCGCTAGTTTGCCACAGGTGCGTTCGCTGCGGATGTTAAACTGGCAATCCGTCTGTTATCTCAGCCAGCGTACTGTGAGGTAATCCCGTTTTATTCAGTTTGATCATTCGCCGCATTTGCTTAAGCGCAAACTGCTTATAACGGACAATAAAAAGTAGCGCGTTACTGGCGGGAAGGCGCGTCAACCATGTCAAAAGCCCGCCGACGACCAACAGCATGAGCGTATCCCGTATGAAAAATGTGCATGTGCTTATCCCCGATTTGTTTCTGCCGCAGGAGCTGGCTAAGGAAGTCTGCGCCGGGCTTGAACTGCCTGCGCTGGAAACAATACTGGCGCGAAGCCAGAGCGCGCCGTTGCCGGCGGCAACGATGGAAGCCTGGCTATGTACCGTATTCGGCGCGGCGGACGGCGCCATTGCGCCGATCACCTTGCACGGGGACGGGATCGATCCCGGGGCGGCATACTGGTTGCGCGCCGACCCGGTGCATCTGAACCTGCAGCGCGACCAGTTGATTTTACAGAGCGATGTCCGCCTGAGTGCGGACGAGGCGGCGCAGCTCTGCGCCAGCATGAACCATCATTTCGCTGCTGACGGCCTGAAGTTTTTCGCGCCGCATCCACAGCGCTGGTACCTGCAACTGGAAAATACCCCGGATGTGCTGACCTGTCCGCTGGCGCAGGTCAGCGGCAGGGGGATACGGACAAAGTTGCCGCAAGGCCCCGACGCGACGCGCTGGCATCGCGTGTTTAACGAAGTGCAAATGCTGTTCTTCGAACATACGGTCAATCTGGCGCGTGAAGCGCGCGGCGAATTGCCGGTCAACAGCATCTGGCTGTGGGGCGGCGGTCGCGCCGGTGCGCGGTTAAATCAGCCGTACCGGCAGATATGGAGCGATAACGACCTGGTTGCGGCATTTGCGCGGCAAGCCGGGGTGACGCACGCCGCAATGCCGGACGATATCGCGGCAGCGTTACCAGAAACCGATGGGGAGATACTGCTGTACTGGGATAGTTTGCAGCTGGCGCTGCAATATGCCGATCTCCAGGCCTGGCGCAGCTCGCTGCAATTGTTCGAGGAATATATTGCCGCTCCGTTGTTATCGGCGTTGCGCACGGGGCAAATTGCGCAACTTACGCTGGACGTAGTGCAAACGGAAGACGCGCAAAATAGCCGTGCCAGCCAGCGTTTTGTGTTGTCCCGCAATAGCTTGTGGAAGCTGTGGCGTCGGCGCCGGCCGCTGGCGCGCTGGGCGGGGGCAGGCCAGGTGCCGGTTTGATCGAACTGTGCCGGGTAATTTTGATTAATTCATCCGCGACATTAACGAAACGTCATTGCCGACCTCTGCAATTCAATGCCTGAATCCTGTATTATCCTGCCCGGACAACGAACAACATAAGCTATGAAAGTTACATTCCTGGATTTTGAACAAACCGTCGCCGAGCTGGAAGCCCAGATAGAGCAGCTGCGTTTCGTGCAGGATGACTCCGCGCTGGACATCTCGGAAGAAATCAGCCGGCTGCAAAAGAAAAGCCAGACGCTGACCAAGGAAATTTACGCAAAACTGAGCTCATGGCAAATCTCCCAGGTGTCGCGTCATCCGCAACGCCCTTATACATTGGATTATATCCAGCACCTGTTCACCGATTTTGAAGAACTGCACGGCGACCGCAGCTATGCTGATGATCCCGCGATCGTCGGCGGGCTGGCGCGTTTCAACGGTCAGAGCGTAATGGTGATCGGCCATCAGAAAGGGCGGGATACCAAGGAGCGGCAGTATCGCAATTTCGGCATGCCGCGCCCTGAGGGCTATCGCAAATCCATGCGGCTGATGCGTCTGGCGGAAAAATTCGGCATCCCGATCATGACTTTTATCGATACTCCCGGCGCTTATCCAGGGGTCGGCGCGGAAGAGCGCAATCAGTCCGAAGCGATCGGCAGGAATCTGTATGTGATGGCCGAGCTGCGTGTGCCCATCATCTGTTCGGTGATTGGCGAGGGCGGCTCGGGAGGCGCGCTGGCGATTGCGGTGGGCGATGCATTATTGATGTTGCAATACGCAACCTACTCGGTCATTTCGCCGGAAGGGTGCGCCTCTATTCTGTGGAAAAGCGCGGACAAGGCGGCCGATGCGGCCGAAACGCTGGGCATTACTTCAACGCGTCTGAAAGCGCTGGGGCTGGTCGACAAGATCGTGCATGAGCCGCTGGGCGGAGCCCACCGTGATTATCCGATGATGATGCAAACGCTGAAAAAAAGCCTGCAGGAAACACTCAAGCAGGTCCAGTCCCAGCCTCTGGACGAGCTGCTGCAAAGCCGTTTCACCCGTCTGATGGGCTATGGAAAATTCAAGGAAATCGCGCTCTGAGGATTTGACCGGGCACGTAGCTGCAGTGCTCTCGTTCATACCGCCGGGCGCGTCGCTGCTGCTGGGTTTAAGCGGCGGCGTCGATTCAGTGGTTTTACTTCATTTGCTTCGGCAGCTTGCTCCGCGTTTCCACTGGCGCCTGAGCGCCCTTCATGTTCATCATGGTATTAGTCCTCAGGCCGACGCGTGGTCGGGCTTTTGCGCCGAACTGTGCCTGCGTTACGCTGTTCCGCTCCATCTGGAAAAAGTCGACATCGGACCCCTGCGGGCATTAGGCGTCGAAGCCGCAGCGCGGCGGCTACGCCATGCCGCCCTGGCACGGCAGCAAGTGGATTTCGTGATACTGGCGCATCATCTGGATGACCAGGCGGAAACCATGCTGTTGCAACTGCTGCGCGGTAGCGGCCTGCGGGGTGCGAGCGCCATGCCACTGCTCCGGCGGCGCGCTGGCGCGCCAACGCTGGTGCGCCCGTTGCTTGATGTGGCCCGCACCGAACTGCTTGCCTATGCGCAACAGCACAGCCTGCCCTGGGTGGAAGACGAGAGCAATGCGGACGATGCCTATCCGCGCAACTTCCTGCGCCATCGTGTATTGCCGTCGCTGGCGCAACGTTTTCCTGCTTACCGCACGACGCTGTCCCGCAGTGCGCGGCATTTCGCTGAGGCAAGCGATCTGCTGGAGCAACTGGCGCAGCAGGACGGCAGCGGCGCAATACATGACGACCGGCTGGATTTGGCTCGCCTGCGCCAACTTGATCCGACACGCGCAAAAAATCTGCTGCGTTCTTTTATAACCGCCCGGGGCGCGATTCCGGATAGCACGCGCCTGGACGAAACTTTGCGCCAGCTGTACCAGGCGGGCCCTGATGCGGCGGTTTGCATCGATTATGCCGGCTGGCAAATACGTTGCTATCACGATCAGGTTTTTGTGCTGCCGCGGCTGCCGGAACTCAACCCGCAGCTTTCTGTCCGATGGAACCGCGAAGCTGCGCTGCCATTGCCCGCGCTGGGCGGTACGCTGTATTTCGATACGGCGCCGGGCCAAGGCCTGAGTCTGGAAAAATTGCAGCAGCACGAGGTGACGGTGAGGCTCCGCCGTGGCGGGGAACGTATCCGGCTGCACGCTCGGCGTCCCGTAAAAACGTTGAAAAACCTGTTTCAGGAGCACAATATCCCGCCGTGGCAACGCGACAGGCTGCCTTTGCTGTTTTGCGGCGACCGGCTGGTCGCTATTCCGGGGATCGGGATCGATTGCGCTTGCCAGGCCGCACCGGCAGAACCGGGCAGGCTGCCGAGATGGGAAAATAATAGCCATACCGAGTGAGCTGAAGTGCTGCAACCTGCGTTTGTGCTGATCTCGGATGCGACATTGCATGCTGATTCTGCTAGAATAACGGGCTGATTTTCGATTAACCGTTTAAAATTTTTTGGAGAAGTGCATGGCTGTGGAACGTACCTTGTCAATTATCAAACCGGATGCCGTCGCCAAGAATGTGATTGGCCAGATTTACACGCGCTTCGAAAACGCCGGTCTGAAAATTATCGCAGCGCGCATGCTGCATTTATCACGGGCCGAAGCCGAGGGTTTTTATGCCGTGCACCGCGCCCGCCCTTTTTTCAAGGATCTGGTCGATTTCATGGTGTCGGGCCCGGTGATGGTGCAAGCGCTGGAAGGCGAAAACGCGGTCCTCAAAAATCGGGATCTGATGGGCGCGACTGACCCGAAGAAAGCAGACAAGGGAACCATACGCGCTGACTTTGCTGACAGCATCGACGCCAACGCAGTGCACGGTTCGGATGCGCCGGAAGCCGCCGCGGTGGAAATTGCCTATTTCTTCCCGGCGCTTAACGTCTACTCGCGTTAATGGCCGAAAACCTCCTCAATTTTGACGCGCAGCAGTTAACTGCCTGGTTTGCCGCACACGGCGAAAAGCCGTTTCGCGCCCGGCAGGTGTTGCGCTGGATACACAAAAATGGGGAGGCGAATTTTGCCGCGATGACGGATATCGCTGCAAGTCTGCGCGACAAGTTGATGGCACAGGCGTGCGTGCGTGCGCCCAGCGTGATGCGCGAGGAACTGTCGGAAGACGGCACACGCAAATGGCTGCTCGATGTCGGGACCGGCAATGCGGTGGAAACAGTGTTCATCCCGGAGGCGGACCGCGGCACATTGTGCATATCTTCCCAGGCAGGGTGCGCGCTGGATTGCTCATTCTGCTCCACCGGCAAGCAGGGCTTCAACCGCAACCTGAGCGTGGCGGAAATTGTCGGCCAGTTGTGGTGGGCCAACCGTACCATCGGCAAAAATGCCGAGGGTATCTGGCCGGTCAGCAACGTGGTGATGATGGGTATGGGCGAGCCGCTGCTGAATTTCGACAATACCGTCAGCGCGTTGCGGCTGATGCTGGATGATCAGGCCTATGGACTGTCGCGCCGGCGCGTGACCGTGTCCACCTCGGGCATCGTGCCGGCGATTGACCGCCTGCGCGACGAATGTCCGGTGGCGCTGGCGGTATCGTTGCACGCGCCGAACGACGCATTGCGCGATGTGCTGGTGCCGATCAACCGCAAATATCCGCTGCAACAGCTGCTGGCCGCATGCCAGCGATACCTGGAACGTGCGCCGCGCGATTTCATTACCTTTGAATATGTGATGCTGGCAGGCGTGAATGACAGTGTGCAGCAGGCGCATGAGCTTATTTCGCTGGTGCGCGAAACGCCGTGCAAATTCAATCTGATTCCGTTCAATCCGTTTCCGCAGACGCAATATCGCCGTTCCGACGCGGAGACCATACGGCGTTTCCGCGATGTGCTGATGCAGGCCGACATCGTCACGACTACGCGCAAGACACGCGGCGACGATATTGCCGCGGCCTGCGGCCAACTGGCCGGGCAGGTGCAGGATAAAACCAAACGCACGATGCGCTTACTGGATGCGCGCAGATGAAAAGGCTGGCGGTAGTTATATTAATGCTGCTCCTGGCAGGCTGTGCTGCACCAGCCGGCAATTCCTTCGAGCAGCAGGCCAGGGCCAGGTCCTCGGCCGGCGCCAGAGTGCATACCGAACTGGCGGCGCAGTATTATGACCGCACGCAGTACGGCGTGGCGCTGGAAGAAGTTGCCCGAGCGCTGGCCATTGAGCCGAATTACGCACCTGCCTACAATGTTCGCGGCCTGGTGCATATGGCCTTGCGCGAGGATGAACAGGCAGAGGCGGATTTTCTGCACGGTCTGGACCTGGATGCGCGCGATTCCGAGGGGGCCAATAATTATGGCTGGTTTTTATGTCAGCGCGGGCGTGAGCGCGAGTCGGTAAAATGGTTTCTGACCGCGTTGAAAAATCCGCTTTATACCACCCCGGCCAAAGCCTATCTGAACGCCGGGGTATGTTCCCGGAAGGCAGGGGATATGCGGCAGGCGGAAGGATTTTTGCGCCAGGCGTTGACCCTCCAGCCGGAAATGCCGGAAGCGCTGCTCAACCTGGCCGACTTCAGCTATGCCAGTGGCGATCTGCCGGGCGCAAAGTCATACTTTCTGCGCTATGTGCAGAGTCTGGATAACGCTCCGCTGAGCGCTGAAAATCTATGGCTGGGCGTGCGTATTGAACGCAAGCTCGGGGATGCGGTTGCGGAAGAAAAATATGCGGCGCAACTGCGCAAGCGCTACCCGGACGCACGTGAAACTCAATTGATGCTCTACCAGAAATAATGACTGATCAGCCGGATAATACGACAGCTACCGCGCCGCTTACACCCCATGACAACGCACCGCTGTTCAGCGTAGGCTCGGCTTTGCGCGAGGCCCGCGTGCGCCAGGGTTTAAGTGTGGCGGAGGTATCTAACCGCATCAAGTTCGCGCCGCGCCAGATTGAGGCGCTGGAAGCAGACGATTTTGCCAACCTGCCGGAAATTGCTTTCGTGCGTGGGTTTGTGCGGAGTTACGCGCGCTCGCTACAGCTGGACCCGGTTAGCCTTTTGGCGGCGTTGCCGCGTCCCCCCACGCAACCGGGGCCAAGTGCAACCGCGGCGATGGCGGAAGTGCCTTATTCCGACAACACCCTGAGCAGCAAATCCAACCTGATCTGGCTGACTGCTGCGCTGATTATCGCAGTGCTGCTGGTGATTTTTGTCTGGCTGTTATACGGCGGCAGTTCCAACCCGGCCGCACGATCTCAGCTGAAAGTTGAGGCGCTTAACCTGCCGGAGGTATTACCGTTGTCGGCGGTTCCGGATGGGACTGTCAGCAGTTCGGTCGCAGCAGTGTCGACCGACTCCGCAATCTCAGCTACGCTGAACGCCGGGTTGCGCAACCGGCCGCCGGCAAACAATGCGGCGCCTGCTCAGGTCGCTGCTTCGGCTGCCTCTGCGCCATTACCCAGGGCCGCGCCGCCGGCGCCTGCCACGGTAGCGAGTAGTGTTGCGCCCGCGGCAAATAACGCAGCCGGGCTGGCAAATGTGATACGCCTGACTTTTGACGAAGACTCGTGGGTCGAAATTAAAGATAAAACCGGCAATACTTTGCTGTCGCAGCTTAGCTTGCGCGGCAGCGAGCAGACATTGGGCGGTCAGGCGCCGTTTACCGTTGTGATTGGGCATGCGAATGGCGTGCATCTGTACTACAAAGGCCAGCCGGTGGATCTTAAACCTTACACCAAAGTTGCGGTCGCGCGGCTCACCCTGGAGTAAACTCATGAGCCATTCCTTTATACAGCGGCGCGTGTCGCAGCGTGTCATGGTGGACAGGATAGCGGTCGGCGGAGATGCCCCGATTGCGGTGCAGTCCATGACCAACACCGATACGGTAGATGCCGACGGCACGGCGCGCCAGGTTTACGAACTGGCAAGGGCCGGTTCGGAACTGGTGCGCATTACTGTCAATACACCTGAAGCCGCGGCGCAGGTGCCGCGCATCCGCGAACTGCTCGACGGCATGGGCTGCGCGGTGCCGCTGATCGGCGATTTTCATTATAACGGCCACCGTTTGCTGACCGAATTTCCCGAATGCGCGCAGGCGCTGGCGAAATACCGCATCAACCCCGGCAATGTCGGCCGCCACCGCAAGGGCGAGGATCAGTTTGCAATGATGATAGACGCGGCCTGCCGTTATGGTAAGCCGGTGCGCATCGGGGTGAACTGGGGTAGCCTGGACCAGGATTTGATCGTGAGTATGATGGATCAGAATGCCCGGCTGGCGCAGCCGCTGGACGCCGCTCATGTGACGCGCGAAGCATTGATCGTATCGGCATTGCGGAGTGCGGCACGCGCCGAGGAACTGGGCTTGCCGCACGATCGTATCGTGCTGTCGTGCAAGGTCAGCGGCGTGCAGGATCTGATTGCGGTTTACCGCGAACTGGCGCAGCGCTGCGATTATCCGCTGCACCTCGGGCTGACCGAAGCCGGCATGGGCTCCAAGGGTATTGTGTCGTCCACTGCTGCGCTGGCTGTGCTGCTGCAGCAGGGCATAGGCGACACGATCCGTATTTCGCTGACGCCTGATCCGGGCGGCGATCGCACGCAGGAGGTGATCGTCGCGCAGGAAATTCTGCAGACCATGGGGCTGCGTTCATTTGCGCCGATGGTCATCGCCTGTCCCGGCTGCGGCCGCACCACCAGCACGGTGTTTCAGGAACTGGCGCAGGACATCCAGTCTTATCTGCGCGCGCAAATGCCGGTCTGGCGCAAGCAGTACACCGGGGTCGAGGAAATGAACGTGGCGGTGATGGGCTGCATCGTCAACGGCCCGGGCGAAAGCAAAATGGCCAACATCGGCATCAGTCTGCCCGGGACCGGCGAAACGCCGGCGGCGCCGGTGTATGTCGACGGCGAAAAAACCGTCACGCTGCGCGGCGAAAATATCGCGCAGGAATTCACCCGCATCGTGGATGCTTACGTCGCGCGAAAATATGCGCGGCGTGACGCCACAGCAGCGGCGCCTGTCACGTCGAACTAGTTTATGAGCAATCTCCCGCTGCAAGCTGTGCGCGGCATGAATGATATTCTGCCGGACGAAACCGGGCTGTGGCTGTGGTTCGAGGATATCGTGCGCGCCTGGCTGGAAAGTTACGGCTACCGCAACATCCGCATGCCGCTGCTGGAACCGACTGCACTGTTCAAGCGCGCGATCGGCGAGGTTACCGACATCGTCGAAAAGGAAATGTACAGTTTTGAGGACAGGCTCAACGGCGATCAGCTGACGCTGCGCCCGGAAGGCACTGCCTCCTGCGTGCGCGCCGCTCTGCAGCACAACCTGCTGTACAATGCGCCGCAGCGTTTGTACTACAGCGGAGCCATGTTCCGCCATGAACGTCCGCAGAAGGGACGCTACCGGCAATTCCACCAGATTGGCGTTGAAGCGCTCGGTTTCGCCGGGCCGGACATTGATGCCGAGCAGATCCTGATGTGTGCCCGGCTGTGGCGCCGGCTCGGTCTGCGCGATGTTGAGCTGCAGATCAATACGCTGGGCGACAGTGCAGCGCGGCAACGCCACCGCAACAAACTGATCAATTATTTCGAGCAGCATGCCGCGGGACTGGACGCCGATGCGCAGCGGCGTTTGCACAGTAACCCCTTGCGTATTCTGGACAGCAAGAACCCGGCGATGCAGGCGTTGATCGCGGGCGCGCCCGCGTTGATGGATGAGCTGGATGCAGAGGCGGTGCAGCATTTCGCCGCGGTGCAGGAAATTCTGCGCCGCCATGGCGTTCCATTCGAAATCAACCCGCGGCTGGTGCGTGGCCTCGATTACTACAACCGCACGGTGTTCGAGTGGGTCACTACGCGTCTGGGCGCGCAGGGCACTATCTGCGCCGGCGGTCGTTTCGACGGGCTGATCGAACAGATAGGCGGCAAACCGACGCCGGCCTGCGGTTTCGCGATGGGCATAGAACGCCTGCTGGCGCTGGTGCGGGAAGACGGCGCGGGCAGCCCGTCGCCGTCGCTGGATGTGTACCTGGTGCACCAGGGGGAAGCGGCGGAGCAGCTGGCCAGCATGCTGGCGGAACAGTTGCGCGATGCCGGGCTGAGCGTGTTGCTGCATTGCGGCGGCGGCAGTTTCAAGTCGCAGATGAAAAAAGCCGATGCCAGCCAGGCGGTCTGCGCGGTGATCATCGGCGATGAGGAAGTGGGCACCGGACAGGCCATGCTTAAGCCGTTGCGTGGCGGTACACAGAGCGGCGTTGCGCTGGCGGATCTGCCGGGCAAAATTGCCGCGCTGAAAAACGATTTGGCTTAACTCAGGGAAAAATTATGGCGCTCGACATGCAGGAACAGGAACAGTTAGACGCATTCAAGGCATGGTGGAAAGACAATGGCAAATGGGTATTGCTGGTACTGATCATTACGATTGGCGGTTTTGCCGCGAAACAGGGCTGGCATAGTTACCAGGCTAAGCAGTCCGGCGAAGCCTCTACGCTGTATGCCCAGTTAAACCAGCAGGTGGCCACCAAGGACCCCAAACGCATCACGGATGCCGCCGCAGCAGTGGTAAGCAAATATAGCGGCAGCCCGTATGCTGCGCGCGCTGAGCTGGTCGCGGCACAGGCGGACATTGACGCCAGGGATTTTGCCGCGGCCAGAACGCAATTGCAGTGGGTGATCGACCATGCTGCTGAGGATGGGTTAAAAAATGTTGCCCGGCTTAAGCTGGCCAGCGTGTTGCTGGATCAGCAAAATTATGCCGAAGCCCTGAAGTTGCTGGATGGACCGCATGAAGAATTCTTCAATGGCTTGTATGCGGATCTCAAAGGGGATGTGCTGAATGCCCAAGGCAAAAAAGAAGAAGCGCGCGCGACCTATCAACAGGCGTTGGCCAGAACCGATATTAAAAGTGCTTACCGCAACTTGATCCAGATGAAGCTGGATGGCCTGGGTGGCGCAAAATGATCACTGGCAGTCCAGCGACAGCTTGGGCTGGCGGTGGCCGTTGCGCCCGTTTTGCAGTCATTGCAGCGCTGCTGGTAGTACTGGCCGCATGCTCTGGGTTGCCGGATGATATCGCCGGGAAGAAAACATCCAAAGGTCCAACCAAGCTGACTGACTTCAAGCCGTCTGCCGCTATCACAATCCGCTGGCGCCAGAGCGTTGGCGATATGGGCAGCAACGCACTGCAGCCGATAGTCGCCGGCAGCGCGGTGTATGCCGCCAATGCCAGGGGCGAAGTATTCCGGCTGGATCGCGCCACCGGAAAAGTTGTGTGGCGGGTTTCCAGTGGTTTTATTATTTCCGGCGGCGTGGGGGTGGGCGACGGCCTGGTGCTGGTTGGCGGCACCAAAGGCGAACTGGCAGCGCTGGGCGAGGACGGCAAGCTGCGCTGGCAGACTCGGCTCACCAGCGAGGTGATGAGTGCACCGCAAGTGGCGAACGGCATCGTGGTTGTGCGCACCGGCGACGGCCGTATTGCCGGGTTGAAGGTGGACAACGATAAAGTGACGCGGCAATGGCTGTATGAACGCGCCACCCCGGCGCTGATCGTGCGCAGCAATGCCGGCGTGACGATCAGCGGCGACAGGGTTTATGCGGGTTTTGCCGGGGGCAGGCTGGCCGCGATTAATTTAACCAACGGTACGCTGATATGGGAAGTGGCTGTGTCGCAGCCGAAAGGCAATACCGAGCTCGAGCGCATCAGCGATGTCACCAGTTTGCCGGTGGTGGATAACGAACAGGTTTGCGCGGTGTCGTTCCAGGGGCGTGTCGCATGCTTTGAACTGGCACAGGGCACCTTGCTGTGGAGCCGCGATTTGTCCAGCGACCGCGGGCTGGCGCTGGCGCTCAAAAATCTGTATTTAACGGATTCCACAGGCGTGGTTTCCGCGCTCGACAAAAGCAGCGGCAGTTCGCTGTGGAAAAATGACAAATTATCGTTGCGCCGCGCCACCGAGCCCGGCGTAGCCGGAAACCACATCGCAGTAGGCGATTATCAGGGCTACCTGCATTTACTCAGCAAAGACGACGGCAGTTTCGCCGCGCGTCTTAAAACGGACGGCAGTGCAATCCAGTCTGCCCCGGCAGCACTCGACGACGGTTTGCTGGTGCAGACCCGCGATGGCGGCGTGTATTCGATCGCTGTCCACTAACGGAACTCGCAAAAATGCTTCCCACGCTCGTGCTAGTCGGCCGCCCCAATGTCGGTAAATCCACTCTTTTTAACCGCCTGACGCGCAGCCGCGATGCGCTGGTGGCGGATCAGCCGGGCCTGACCCGCGACCGTCACTACGGTCGCGGCCGGGTGGGGGAGCAACCGTTTCTGGTAGTCGATACCGGCGGGCTGGAGCCGGTTGCCAAGACCGGCATCCTGTTCGAAATGGCCAAGCAGACGCGCCAGGCAGTGGACGAAGCGGACGTCGTATTGTTTGTGGTGGATGGCCGTGAGGGGCTGACGCCGCAAGACCGTATCATCGCGGACCAGCTGCGCAAGACCGGACGTCCAGTGCTGCTGCTGGTCAACAAGACCGAAGGCATGCAACGCACGGCGGTTGCCGATTTTTTCGAGCTGGGCCTGGGGCAGCCGCTGCCGATTTCTTCCGCGCATGGCGACAACGTCACCGAGATGGTGGAGGTTGCTCTGGCCGAGTTGCCGCCGCAGCCGGAAACGCCGGAAGATAAATCCGATCATCCCAAGCTCGCCATTGTCGGTCGCCCCAACGTCGGTAAATCGACCTTGGTGAACGCGATCCTCGGCGAAGAACGGGTCATTGCATTCGACCAGCCGGGCACGACCCGCGACAGCATTTATATTGACTTCGAGCGCGACGGCCGGCAGTACACGATTATTGATACTGCCGGGGTGCGCCGCCGCGGCAAGATCGATGAAGCGATCGAAAAATTTTCGGTGATCAAAACGCTGCAGGCCGTTGAGGACGCCAACGTAGTGGTGCTGGTGGTCGATGCCCAGCAGACCATCACCGAACAGGACGCGCATATCGCCGATTTTGTGTTGCAGGCGGGACGCGCACTGGTGCTGGCAGTCAACAAATGGGACGGGCTGGACGAGTACCAGCGCGACACCACCAAGCGCGATATCGAACGCAAGCTGCATTTCCTCAGTTTCGCCAAGCTGCATTTTATTTCCGCGCTGCATGGCAGCGGTGTGCCCGGCGTACTGAAATCCGTGGATGCCGCGTATGCCGCGGCGATGGCTAAAATGCCCACGCCGCAGCTGACCCGCGTACTGATTGCCGCAGTCGAGAAGCAGCAGCCGCCGCGCTCGCAGTTCCGTCCGAAGATGCGTTACGCCCATCAGGGCGGCAGCAATCCGCCGCTGATCGTGATTCATGGCAGCGCGCTGGACAAAATCCCGGAGAGCTACCGGCGCTATCTGGAGCGTACGTTTTGCGATGCCTTCAAGCTGCAGGGCACGCCGTTGCGTATCCAGTTCAAGGCCGGTAAAAACCCGTTTGCCGACAAGGCCCCCAAGCCGCTGACCGAGAGCGAGGAACGCAGCGCGCACCGCGCACGCATCCGCGGCCGCAGGATGTACGGCCGCTGATCCGGCGCTGTGCTGCGGTGATTTTCGCCAGGCTGCGTGTTCATATATTCCTGCCGCGATTGATGACCTCATGCAGATTGTGCGGCCATGCCTCGCAATATTGCAGCGCTGCCATTGCGCTGATCCTGAGCAACAGGCGAAAACACAAAGCCGACTTCGCAACGTATTTGCCCACCCATGTCCGCCACGAAAACACTGACTGCAGCAACGCCCTTGCGTAATCGCAATTTTCTGCAGCTGCTGGCTTTCCGGGTGCAGATCGTGCTCGCGTATCAGATCATGGCGGTGGTGGTGGGCTGGCATGTCTACGAGTTGACGCACAACCCGTGGTCGCTGGGTTTGATCGGGCTGGCTGAAGTCATCCCCTATTTCTGCTGTGCATTGTTTGCCGGCTACGCGGTTGATCATTTTTCGCGGCGCCTGTTCGGGATACTGGCCAGCGCATTGACCGGTTTGAATGCCGCAGTGCTGGTCGCGTTGTCGGCCGGTTACATCAGCGGCGACCCCACTATATGGATTTACGGATCGATCGCGTGCGTAGGCTTGGCGCGTGCGTTTATCGGCCCTTCCTATAATGCATTGTTCGCGCTGGTATTGCCGCGCGATCAGTATGCGCGCGCGGCAGGGCTGGGCAGTTCGGTGTTTCAGCTGGGACTGGTGATCGGGCCGGCCATGGGCGGCGCGCTGGTGGGCTGGGCCAGCATTACTGCTGCGTACGCCGTATCCACCGTGCTGGCGTTGAGTGCGGCGATTACCCTGCTGTTGTTGCGCATAGCCGAGCCGCCCCCGGCCCATCCGTCGCCGGTATTCGCCAGCATAGGCGCCGGCTTGCGCTTTGTATTCGGCAACCAGATCATACTCGGCGCTCAGGCGCTGGATATGTTCGCGGTACTTTTTGGTGGTGCGGTGGCGATGCTGCCGGCTTTCATCAACGATGTGTTTCACTATGGGCCGCAGGGACTGGGCATTCTGCGCGCCGCACCCGCAATAGGCGCAATAATCACCGGCCTGCTCCTTGTGCGTTACCCGCTCAACCGGCATGCCGGGCAGCTGTTGCTGGCTGCGGTGGCCGGATTCGGCGTTTGCATCATTGCGTTTGCGCTGACCACGCAGTTCTGGCTGGCCGCGTTCCTGTTGTTGCTGTCCGGCATTTTTGATGGCGTCTCGGTGGTACTGCGCACCACCATCATGCAGCTGATGACCCCGGACGATATGCGGGGACGGGTGTCCGCGATCAACGGAATTTTCATCGGTTCGTCCAATGAACTGGGGGCGTTCGAGTCCGGCCTGGCTGCGCGTTTAATGGGCCTGATTCCTTCCGTGATATTCGGCGGCAGCATGACGTTGGCAGTGGTTGCGGCTACAGGGTACCTTGCTCCCAGGCTGCGCAGGCTGGATTTGCGACGGTTGCAATAGCAGATGCATCAAAGCAGACGGTGTTTGCACCAGTTCCAACCGCCCTCAACGTCTATCTGTCAATCACTTTGCCGTTCCCGGCCATGGTAAAGGGTTTGCACACTGAGCAGGGCGTCAGTTAGTATGGCAGCGCAGTAACGTACCAGGCGGCAAATAATTAGAGACATCCTGAGCTAGACAAACCTGAATGGAGAGAAAGATAACTATGAAATCTATTATCGTAAGCATGGTTGCAGCAGCGGGTCTGATGATTGTTGGAAGTGCGATGGCAACTGATATGCCCGAAATAGCCAAGAAGAACGGCTGCACGGCTTGCCACCTGATTGACAAGAAACTGGTTGGACCGGCATGGATGGACGTATCGAAGAAATACAAGGGAGCCAAGACATACAAATTTTCGCCTACTGGTTCGGACTCAGCAGATGCCAAGGAAATGCCCCTGGTTGATGGCCTGATGATGAAGGTATCGAAAGGCGGCAAGGGTAACTGGACTGCAGTCACCGGCGGCGTAGCGATGACCCCGAATGATCCGGCTGGCACCAAGCAGGCCGACATCAAGGAACTGGTGCATTTCGTACTGGCGCTGGATAAATAAACGATTCGTTATAGTCAGCGAGGGGCCGGCATAAAGTCGGCCTTTTTCTTTGGCCGGTACAATCAGTGCAGTACGATACCCTCAGTTTTTTAACCGGGCGAATGCGCTGGCCATTGCACTGTTGGATACCGACTGTCGGTCCGGCTTGGAGGCTGGTTTTTGCGGTGCTGCCGCGCGGTCTTTTTTGTCCGCGCTCGGGACTGCGCGTTGTGCGGCACTGTCATCCAGGCGCATGGTGAGCGTGATGCGTTTACGCTGCTCATCCACTGCCAGCACCCTGACCTTGACCACTTGCCCCGCTTTGACCACGGTATGCGGGTCTTTGACAAAATTGTTGCAGAGTGCCGAAATATGCACCAGCCCATCCTGGTGCACCCCTATATCGACAAATGCACCAAACGCAGCGACGTTGGTCACCACCCCTTCCAGTATCATGTCCGGTTCCAGGTCCTGCAATGTTTGCACGCCTTCCTTGAACGTGGCCGTGGTGAACTCGGGGCGAGGATCGCGTCCGGGTTTTTCCAGTTCCAGCAGGATGTCGGCTATCGTAGGCACGCCGAATTTTTCATCCGCATAGTTGCCGGGGTTGAGTGTTTTCAACAGCTTTTCATTCCCGATAAGTTCATCGATGCCTTTGCCCAGTCCGGCCAGTATTTTCTGCACTGCCGGATAAGATTCCGGATGCACGGCCGAGGCGTCCAGCGGATTTTCGCCGCCGATAATGCGTAAAAACCCGGCTGCCTGCTCAAAGGATTTTTCACCCAGGCGCGGCACTTTGCGCAGTGCCGCGCGTGAGCCAAATACGCCGTTCGCGTCGCGATAGCCCACGATATTTTGCGCCACAGTGCTGCTGAGCCCGGACACCCGCGCGAGCAGCGGTGCGGACGCGGTATTCACGTCCACCCCCACGGCATTCACGCAATCCTCGACCACCGCATCCAGCGCACGGGCCAGATCGGACTGGCCGACATCATGCTGGTACTGGCCCACGCCTATCGATTGAGGGTCGATTTTCACCAGTTCTGCCAGCGGGTCCTGCAGCCGGCGGGCAATCGAAACCGCGCCGCGCAACGTCACATCGAGGTCTGGCAGTTCAAGCGAGGCGAATTCGGAGGCCGAGTAAACCGATGCGCCGGCTTCCGACACAACGGCTTTCAGCAGTTTGAAATGCGGATGCCGCTGAATCAGGTCTAGCGCCAGTTTCTCGGTCTCGCGCGACGCGGTGCCGTTGCCGATCGAAATCAGCGTTACCCGATGCTTTTCCGCCAGACCGGCCAGCGTATGCAGCGCGCCGTCCCAGTCGTTGCGCGGCTGGTGGGGATAGATCACTGAGGTATCCAGCACTTTGCCGGTGGCGTCGACCACCGCAACCTTGACGCCGGTGCGTATCCCCGGATCCAGTCCCATCGTTACGCGCGGCCCGGCCGGCGCAGCCAACAGCAGGGCCTGCAGGTTGCGCGCGAAAACCTGGATTGCCTCGGTTTCCGCGCGTACTCGCAAGGCCCCCATCAGCTCGGTCTCCAGATGCAAAAAACTTTTTACGCGCCAGGTCCAGCGTACCGTGTCGGCCAGCCACGGATCGGCCGGACGTTTCCGATCGACGATGCCGAAGTGCGCGGCGATCAGCTGTTCGCAGGGGTTCAAGGGCGCATCCCAGCGCGGCTTTTCCGCTTCGCTGTCGAGCCGCAGCGTGACGCTTAGCAATTCTTCGCGGCGCGCACGAAACATCGCCAGCGCGCGGTGTGACGGTATGGTGCGCAACGTTTCGCTGTAATTGAAATAGTCGGCATATTTGCTTGCGGCATGTTCTTTCCCTTCGATCAGCGCAGCCACGACCACACCATGTGTTTGCAGATAAGTGCGCAGGCCTTGCAGCACGGCTGCGTCCTCGGCGAAGCGTTCCATCAGGATTTGCCGTGCGCCGTCCAGCGCCGTTTTCACATCGGCTATTCCGGGATGATCGCCATGCTCACCGGAAAAAGGCGGGCGCAGATAGTTTTCCGCTACGCTCTCCGGCACCTGCAGCGGATCGGACAGCAGCGTATCGGCCAGCGGCAGCAGGCCTGCCTCAAGCGCGAGCTGGGCTTTAGTGCGGCGTTTCGGTTTATACGGTAAATACAGATCCTCGAGGCGCGCCCGATCCACCGCGTGGGTGAGCGCGTCCAATAGCTGCGGCGTCATTTTGTCCTGCTGTTGGACAGACGCAATGATGGTGACACGCCTATCCTCCAGTTCGCGCAAATAGCGCAGGCGTTCTTCCAGCATGCGCAGCTGGGCATCGTCGAGCCCGCCGGTGGCTTCCTTGCGATAACGCGCGATAAAAGGCACGGTGGCGCCTTCGTCCAGCAAGCCGATCGCGGCTGCGACCTGGGCTGGTTTAGCGGACACTTCAAGCGCAAGACGGTGTTCTATGGATGGCAGCATGGAATAAAAATAAATAACGCAGGGACGGCGTGAGGGGGAGTTGTTCTGAATAAAAGCAAATCGGGTATCCAACAAGCCGATTATGCCAAGAACATGGGCCGCAGTAAAACAGAACGGCGGAAACGACAAATTTTCAGGCGACCTTTTATCAACCTGCAGTATTCAATATGATCCTGTTGGACGGGTTTATGAATAAAACAATTGCTATATAGTTTGTCTCATTGCAACAGCCAGGAGAACACCATGAAAAAAATTAAAACCGTTATTCCCGCGCCCGCTCGCGGTCATTGGGTCGGAGACGGGTTCCCGGTGCGCGCAGTTTTTGCGGATAAGGCATTTACCGAGGAGATCAGCCCCTTCCTGATGTTCGATTACGGCGGCCCGGCAGTGTTTACCCCGACCGATAAAAAACGCGGGGTAGGCCCTCATCCGCATCGCGGATTCGAGACCGTTACCATTGCTTTTCAGGGCGAAATCGAGCATGCCGACTCGGCCGGGCACCGCGATGTCATCGGCCCTGGCGATGTGCAGTGGATGACGGCGGCATCCGGCATCATTCATGAGGAAATGCATTCCGACAATTTCTCAAAGCAGGGCGGCGCATTTGAAATGGCGCAGCTGTGGGTGAATTTGCCGGCCAAATTCAAGATGGTGCCGCCTCGTTACCAGCCGGTACAGAGTAACGATATCCCGGTGGTTCAGCTGGCCGGCGATGCCGGATCGGCGCGGATCATTGCCGGAGATTTTGCCGGCACTCCGGGTGCTGCCAGCACGTTCAGCCCGGTGAACCTGTGGGATATCCAGCTACGTGCCGGCAAACAGGTAGAGCTCACCGTGCCGGCAGGACATACCACCCTGCTGTTTGTCAGAAACGGCAAGCTGAGCGTGGATGGCAAAACCCTGGCGCCCGCGGACGTCGCTCTGATGGACCGGGAAGGGGATCGCCTGAGCCTGGTTGCGCTGGAAGATACGAGTTTATTGCTGATGGGCGGCGAACCGATAGACGAACCCATCGCCGCTCAGGGGCCATTCGTGATGAACAGCGCCAAGGAAATCCGCCTGGCGATCATGGATTATCAAAGCGGACAGATGGGGCGGATGGCGCATTAACGCTTGAGCGCCAGGGTGATACCGTCGCCGAACGGGAGCAGCGAGATGGCGACCCGTTGGTCCGCATGCAGCATCAGGTTGAGCGCGCGTATTGCACGGGTATCGTCGGACTGGTCCGATTCATCCGCCACCGCACCGGACCACAGCGTGTTGTCGAAGACGATGAGCCCGCCCGTCCGCAGCAGTTGCAGGCTGCGCTCATAGTAGGCGCGATAGCCGGGCTTGTCGGCGTCGATAAAGACGAAATCGAATGTCCCGCCTGCGCCAGCCGCCAGCATCTGATCCAGTGTTGCAATGGCGGGCCCGATGCGCAGCTCAATTTTATTCGCAACCTCGGCGCGCCGCCAGTAACGCTGCGCGATCGCAGTCCATGTTTCACTGATATCGCAACAGATCAGCCGGCCGCCCGGCGGCAGCGCGAGCGCAATGCTGAGCGCGCTATAGCCGGTGAAAGTGCCGATCTCCAGGCATTTTTTTGCGCCGACGGCCTGAACCAGCAGCGCAAGGAATTGTCCCTGTTCGGCCGGTACCTGCATACGCGCCTCTTCCAGATTTGCGGTTTCGGCGCGCAGTTCGGCCAGTAAGGCGGTATCGCGTAAGGAATTTTTTTCGATGTAGTCGAGGATTTTTGGCTCTATAAAGGATGTTTTGCTGGCCATGATTGCTCCTGTTAAATGGGTCTGATCTACAAATTTGATGCCGCTGTGCAGGCGTCACCGGTGCTGAATCAACAGGTCACAGTGCCGATCTGCAGCTCACAGGTCTGTGCAATCTCCTCTTCCCCCGCTTAAGCTGCTTAGCTATCATAGACGTTCTCAGGAAAGGTCGCTGTGTCGAATATTATTGTTGCCGCTTTATACAAATTTGCCAAATTGACTGACTATGAAGCCCTGCAACCCGGTCTGCTCGAATTCTGCAATCGCCATGGGTTGATGGGGACATTGCTGCTGGCTGCCGAGGGCATTAACGGTACGGTGGCGGGCAGCCGTGTCGCGATCGATGCGTTGATCGCCTTGCTCAAATCGGATACCCGTCTGGCCGACCTGGACCACAAGGAATCCTATGCGGATGAAATGCCTTTCACGCGCATGAAGGTCCGGCTTAAAAAGGAAATTGTGACGATAGGGGTACCCGATATTGATCCGAACGAAAAGGTGGGCACTTATGTGGCGCCGGAAGACTGGAACGAACTGATATCCGATCCTGACGTATTGCTGATCGATACCCGCAATGCCTATGAGTGCGATATCGGCACCTTCCGTGGCGCGACCGATCCGCGCACTCGCACGTTTCGAGAGTTTCCGGCGTATGTGCGCGAGCACCTTGACCCGGCCAGAGATAAGAAAGTCGCGATGTTCTGTACCGGCGGGATACGTTGCGAAAAAGCCAGCTCGCTGATGAAGGAACTGGGTTTTGAGGAGGTTTACCACCTGCAGGGCGGCATACTGAAATACCTGGAAAAAATTCCCGATCAGCAAAGTTTATGGGAGGGGGAATGCTTTGTATTCGACCAGCGTATTGCCGTCGGACAGGGCCTGAAAGTAAGCGCGTATGAGCAATGCTATGGCTGCCGCCATCCGGTATCGCCGGCAGACCGGGCTTCGGCGCATTACGTTGAGGGTGTCTCGTGTCCGTATTGCCACGCCAGTCTGAGCGACGATCAGCGCACACGCTTCGCCGAACGGCAGAAGCAGGCCGAGCTGGCGCGCAGCCGCGGCCAGACGCATGTGGGCGAAGTACAGAAAAAAACAGTGGAATAATGCATGGCGAAACCGGACCACAAGAGCGATCAGGAAAAAGTGCGCATTGATAAATGGCTGTGGGCGGCGCGTTTCTTCAAGACGCGTACGCTGGCGGTCGATGCCGTCGAGTGCGGCAAAGTGCTGGTCAGCGAGGTGCGGGTCAAGCCGGCTAAATTAATTGGCCCGGGAGATGTGCTTGCGATCCGCCTCGGTCCTTATCAATTTGTGGTTGAGGTGCGCGCTCTGTCCGACCGGCGCGGGCCGGCCGTCGAGGCGCAGAAGTTATATCAGGAAACAGAAGCAAGCCGCACGGCTCGGGAAGCCCTGGCTGTTGAGCTGAAGGCCCGGCAGCAGCCGGTGTTTGAAGGACGGCCGACCAAGCGCGACAGACGCGCGCTGGAGCGTTTCAAAAGCGGGGCATGGTAGCCGCATGCCGCTCAAGCTGGAGAGGGATGCGGGTCGGCGTTGTCCCGATAAATTTCGCGAAAAAATTCCTGCTGCTGCACGAAAACCTTAAGCATGTCCGGATCGAAATGGTCCGGCTCGGTGCGGCCGTCGCCGCGCGTCATGATTTCAACGGTTCGTTCGTGATCCAGCGCGGGTTTATAAGGGCGCTTGCTGCGCAACGCATCGTATACATCGCATATAGTCATAATGCGGGCCTCCACCGAAATGGCCGTGCCACGCAGCCCGCGCGGATACCCGCTGCCGTCCCAGCGCTCGTGATGGCTTAACGCAATTTCGGCGCCCATTTTAAGATACGGCGATTTCTTGCCGACCAGAATGTCCGCGCCCAGAGCCGCATGCGTTTTCATTATTGCGTCTTCCTCCGGGGTAAAGCCTCCGGGCTTCAGCAGGATGTGGTCGGGAATCGCGATCTTGCCTACATCATGCAGCGAGCTGCTGTAAAAAATTTCGTCGCTGAAAGTGCGGTCCATGTCCAGCCTTTCGGCCAGTCCGCGACAATAAAAGCCGATGCGTTCGACGTGCAGGCCGGTATCCTTATCGCGGTGTTCGGCCGCGCTGGTCAGCGTAATGATGGATTCATGATAACTGTCCCACAGATCGGCGGTACGCTGCCGTACGCGTTCCTCGAGTTCGACGTTGTTCTGCTTCAGCTGCTTATGCAACAGGCTGACCTCCAGCATGTTGTGGATGCGGGTCAACACTTCGATGTGATCGAAAGGCTTGCTGATAAAATCCTTCGCCCCGGCATTCAGCGCATGCAATTTGTGCTCGGGCTGGGCGGTCACCACGAGTATCGGAATATAGTCCTCAGTTTCGATTTTCTGCAGTGCTTCCATCACCTCAAAGCCATTCATATAGGGCATATTGAGATCGAGCACGACTATGTCATAGCGATTTATACGGTAGAGTTCCGCCACCGTGCGTGCGTCCATGGTTGTGGTCACTGACGTGTAGCCGGAGCCGCTCAGCATATATTTCAGCAGCTCTACATTGGCGAACTGATCGTCCACGATCAGGATTTTTGCGTTGCGGATATCGGAGTGGCTGATCGTCACAACAAGTCCCTTCAGTTGGTTTGCCGGCGCTGTGCCGCCGAAACTTCCAGTGCGCTGTTGACTGCTTCGAAAAACTCATCAATATCGATCGGTTTGGTGATGTAGCGGAAGAATCCCGCTTCCACACCGCGTTCAATATCGTTGGGCATTGCGTTGGCTGTCACAGCGATCACCGGGATCAGCGCTGTGGTGGGATTGGAGCGCAGGATGCGCAGCGCCCCAATCCCGCTCATGCCGGGTAAATGAATATCCATCAGAATAACGTCCGGTAAATGAGCGCGCGCCAACTGTATGCCCAGATGCGCATCAGGCGCTGTTAATAGCTTGAGGTCGGCGCGGAAACGTACAATTTCTTCCACCAGTTTCAGATTTGCCGGATTATCTTCGACATAAAGCAGAGTGGTCGGTTTTGCCTGGTCATAATTTGTTACAGGTGTTTTGTTGATGGCTGCCTGCGTGCCCTCATTGCTCACAGGCAAGTTGCCGGTCGCGGCAGACTTGAGTTCGATCCAGAATACACTGCCTATGCCCACGGTGCTGTTGACGCCGATGCGGCCGCCCATCATTTGTACCAGGCGCTGTGTGACCACCAGACCAATCCCGGTCCCTTCTTCCGTTCCTTTCTCCTGGCCCAGCCGGTTGAACGGCTGGAAAAGCTCGGCCAGCTGAGCGGTGTTCAATCCCTCACCGGTATCCTGCACCGATATGCGCACGTGGCCGGGCGCGGCCGCCGCGCAGTCCACTATCACCGTACCGCCTTCGCGATTGTATTTAACTGCGTTGGATAAAAGATTGAGCAATATTTGTTTTAACCGGGTGCGATCGGCAATTACGCTGAGATCGGCCTTCTTGGGAAACATCAGCCGGACGCCGCGTTGCGCACCGAGCGGTTCGATCATGGTTTGAGATTCGCTAAAGACCTCGGACAGTGCCACAGGTTCCAAAGATAATGTCATCGTGCCGGATTCAACCTTGGCCAGATCGAGTATTTCATTGATCAGCGTAAGCAAGTGCCGGCCGGCCTTGAGGATGTGTTGAGAAAATTCCTTTTTCTGTTCCGGCGTGGAAATCAGCGTATCGGAAATCAGCAGCTGGGCAAAGCCGAGTATCGCGTTCAGCGGTGTGCGCAATTCATGGCTCATATTGGATAGAAACGCCGATTTCGCCTGATTGGCTTTTTCGGCGGACTCCTTGGCCAGAGCCAGTTCGCTGTTGCTGGTTTCGAGCTGCTGCGTCCGCTCATGCACACGCATTTCCAGCTCGGCATTCAGCCGCATCACTTCCTGCTGGGCGCGGCCGCGTTCTTCCACCTCATGCGCTATCTCGCGGTTGGAAGCCTCCAGTTCCTTGGTGCGGTGCTCGATTTCGGCCAACATGTCGTTGAATGAATTAACCAGTTCGCCCACTTCATCATCGCTGGTTTTTTCCGCGCGGCGCGAATAGTCTCTTTGCTGCACCACCTCGCGGGCAATATTCGAAATGGCATAAATCGGCCGGGTGACAACCCGCTCCAGCCGTATCATCATCAGCAGGGCGATGCTCATCGCACAGATAATCACTATGCCGTCGATCACCGAATAATCCAGTGTCCGTGCGATCAGCTCATAATTCGCCCGCAGATAAATGGTGCCCAGCGTGGCGCCGTTGCTGATGATGCGCTTGTACAAAACCAGGCTGCGGCCCTCGACGCGTACCCCGTCGGCCTCTGGAGCGGCCGGGAATTGCGCGGTTTCGTCGGGCGCTGTGTAGGTGGCGTATAAACGTCCCTGAGCGTTGTAGATAGCTGCAGCCTGAACTTCCGAGCGGATGCGCAGCAGGTTGAGATTTTCGTGCGCCAGTTGCTTGTCATCGAAGCTCAGCGCGGGTGCGGTCATATGGCCGAGCAGTTCGGCCTGGGTGGTCATGTCCCCAATCAGGTTCTTGTGGTAGGCGCGCAGGTCATAAACCACAATGGCGCACAGCGAGACCACCAGCGCGACAAATGTGGTCAACAGCACGATCCCCAGCAGTTTCAGCCGGATCGAATTGAACTGCAGCAGCTTCATGACTTACGCAATACCCTGGAAGCAGCGGTGAGCATGCGCGCGCTGATTTTAAGGCTGCTCTGTTCAACCGGGGCGAGGGCGACTTCGAAATGCACCTTGTCATCAGTCACCAGATTGATCATGCTGCCCAGCGCTAGTGCCTCGGACGATTGGGTAATGGTCAGGATGGGCATGCCCTGTGTGGCGGCTAAAAGTTCAGCCAGCTGGGTTTTTTCCAGGTCGCCGATAAACAGCATATGCACCCCATTCAACGGCTCGCCGCGCCGCAGTTTGCGCGCAATGATGGCTCGGCTGTTGATGGTTTTTCCGGCCAGCGTCTGCTCCAGCTCCTGGGCCAGTGCATCGGCGCCGATTACGCCGATCACCAGCGGGCTGCTGGGCGCGGCAAAAGCGGTATCCGGCCAGGTCACATAGCTGGCAAACTTATACAGATAAGCCGCCTTGACCTTGCGCTCCATGGTGTCCGACTGGTCGACCGTCTGGGCACGCGCCGCATGCCAGCCGAGCAGTATCACCAGCAGCAGCGATAGCAGCAGGGTCGCTGCCGGACAGGCCTCGAATCGATGACTGCGCAGGGTTAGAAGTGCCATAGCAGATTCACATAGGCGCTGCGGTCGTAGACGCTGCGAGCGGGGGCCGCGCCGAACTCCGCATGCGAAGGATTCAATAAATTCAGGGCATTTACCGACAGCTCTAAGTCGTGGCGTATTTTCCACCCATAGCGTATATCCAGCGCGGTATAGGCGGGTATTTCCGGGTTGGGTAATTTCCCCACGCGGCGTATCGACAGGTCCAGTTCCTGTTTATCCGAAATATTGAACAGCGAGCGCAGTGTCCAGTAAGCGTTGGGATCGTTACCGGAAAGGCTGGTGAACCTGGACAGATCCACGCTGCCGGGATAGGGCTGGACCCGTACACTTTGTATCACCAGGCCGCCGCTCAGCCGCCAGGCGCGGGTGACTTCCCAGTTGCCCGACAATTCCACACCTCGACTGCTTCCGCCGGCCTGGTTGCTGAACACAGGACCGACGCCGCCAGGATCAGGCGACAAAGTGCGCAGCTTGTTGTACACGCTGTAAAAAGCAGTAGCGGCGTAGGAAAAAGTCAGGGTAGGCTGAGCCCGATAACCGATCTGATAGGTTTCTTCCACTTCAGACACGAAATTGCTGCCGCCGGCTATCGTATACGTCGCACCGCTGGCCAAGGTGCCGGGGACATAAACGTCACGGTCGACACGCGAGGGTGTGCGTACCGCGCGTGACGCCGAACCCCAGACCAGATGGTCCGGCCGGGGTTTCCAGGCCAGGCTCAGGCTGGGTAAGAGTTCGGCGCCGGTGTAATTGTTATGTTCCATCCGCAGCCCCGCCGTCAGACTCAGATTGTCACGCAGCGCAATTTCGTCCTGAGCAAACAAATTGCCCCAGTGCATGATCTGGTTTGCCGGGACGAATGTCAGTGCGGCCGTACCGTTCATGCGATCCAGGGTCAGCCGGTAGCCAGTGCCCCAGATCACGTTATGTTTTGCTCCCAGCTGCAGGGTATGCTGTAAATCGAGATCCACCGTATCGAGGTGGTCTGAGTACTGGCCGGGCCGATTGCGCTCGGTATGCGCCAGGTAGCTCTGCAGGCGTATATTCGATCCTCCCGCAAGCTGCCGGTTGGCGCGGCCAAGCAGGTTGCCTCCGCCCAGCTCAATGTCATTGGCCGCAGCCTGGCTGGTTCTGCCGGTATAGATGTCCCCTTGCAGAGTCAGCCCGTCTTCCTGATCGCCCCAGTCAGTGCGGAATCCGGTCTGGCTGTGGCGCCAGCCGTCCGGGACAGAGCTCCCATCGGCCCGCCTGGTGCTATTGGTATTAGAAGATTTTCCATAGACACGATAATGGCCGCCCTCGGGGAGCACACCGCCGTGCCGGGTTGTCGCGTCCTGTCCGCGTGTGCCGGCTCTAGTGGAGAGTAATCCTCCCTGGGTGTCTGCTGCGGAACGGGTGATAATATTGATGACGCCGTTTACCGCATTGGCTCCCCATAATGTCGCACCGGGGCCGCTGATTACTTCTATACGTTCGACATCTTCCAGCACAACATCCTGCACATCCCAGAATACCCCTGAAAAGAGCGGGCTATAAACAGTGCGGCCATCAATTAGAACCAGTAGCTTATTAACCAGGGAATTATTAAAGCCACGCGCGGTAATAGCGTAATTACTGGAATCCATCTGCGCCACCTGCAGATTGGGGGCCAGGCGCAGAGCCTCCGGCAATCTGGTTGCGCCGGAACGCCGTATATCCTCGTTGGTAATTACGAAAACACCCGCCGCAGCATCCATCAGGCGTTCGGATTTTTTAGATACCGAGGTGATCCGTATGTCTGCCAATTGCTCGAAACTCAAGTCGGTAAGATTTGCCGGGATTGAGCTTTTTTCCGGCTCCATTGAGTAAGCCATCAACGAGGAGCTCAGCGCGGTGCCTGTAATTATCAGGCTGGTCTGCTTGACGCATGCACGCCAGGTTGCTGCGTAGTTTAAGAGCCTGTTTTTCAATTCTCGTCTCTTAAGAATTATTATAGATAATTGAACTATTCACCAAGGACGCTGAGCATGTCAACCATCCGTTTTTAAGTACGTTCCTGATGAAGTGCACAGGCACCAGTATAGTCAAATTAATTTGATTATGTTTGGTAGCGTACAGATCGATTTTTGAATAAATATTAAATTGGCTCTGCCATTTGGAATTGCAGATGTGCAAGCAGCAAGTCGTTTAAAGGCAACAACCGTAGCGAGCGTATCGAAAACAATGTCAATTGTCGAGATAGCCGATAGCAAAATGCCAGATCATTTAATCAGGAGATTTAAAAATGAATAAGGACCAAGTTAAGGGTGTTGCAAAAGACGTTGCCGGTAAGGTTCAACAAAAAGCAGGCGAGTTGACTGGTAGCAAAACGCAACAAGCCAAAGGATTAGGTAAACAAGTCGCTGGAAAAACGCAAAAAGCTGTCGGGGACGCCAAGGAAATTACCAAGGATATGAACCGCAGACATTAAGCGCCATAGCCGCGGTTGCCGACCAGTACTATTGGTCGGCATGCGTACCGTACCGATACACCCCATCTCACGCTGGGGTGTTTTAGTTTGGACTGAGTAAAGCTGCGGAATTAATTGGAGATCAAGTTGCCGGTAAGGCCGAGGCGAAGCCGGTGGCTTAGGCTGGATCAACTGAACTCAATTAACACCTCATGGTTACGCTGGTCATCAACCAGGGGTATCAACGCGGTCGGCAGCGCTGTCGTGCTTCCCGTTGTTTCCCTCTGTGCTGTTTCCGGCAGGGCGACACCATCCAGCCATACGCTGATCCGCCCATTCTTTTCGCCGGCACGCCGGGCCGTAATGTGGAAGAAGGTCGAGCGAAAACGATAGTGGATCTTATACGTATCCCAATGATCCGGCACGCATGGGGTGATGCGTATATGGTCCACTTCCAGTTGGACCCCAAGCAGGGTCTCCATCGTCAGCCGGTACATCCAGCCGGCTGCGCCGGTGTACCAGGTCCATCCGCCGCGTCCGGTGTGCGGCGGCATACCGTAAATATCCGCGGCCATGACATACGGCTCCACCTTATAAAGCTCGATTTCTTCCGGCTGCAGAGTGCGGTTAATCGGGTTAAGCATACCGAATAGTTCCCATGCCCTATCCTTATCACCCATCATCGCGAAGGCCATCGTAGCCCAGATTGCCGCATGGGTGTACTGGCCGCCATTCTCGCGGACGCCGGGCACATATCCCTTGATATAGCCGGGTTCCAGCGCCGACTTATCAAACGGCGGGTCTAGCAGCTGAATCAGGCGGGCGTCGCGGCGCACCAGGCGCTGATCGACTTCTTCCATGGCCTGACGTGCGCGCGCGGGAGTTCCCCCGCCCGAAATAACGGCCCAGCTTTGACTGATCGAATCGATCTGGCATTCGTCGTTGCCGGCCGATCCCAGTGGCGTGCCGTCATCAAAATAGGCGCGCCGGTACCACGCGCCATCCCAGGCATTCATTTCGATATTGCGGCGCAACTGGTCGCCTTGTTTGCTGCACAGTTCGGCGAATTCTTCGTCACCGCGGCTGCGCGCCAGATCGCTGAACTGGCGCAGATTGTCGTACAGGAACCACGCCAGCCAGACGCTCTCGCCCTTGCCGTGCCGCCCGATCAGATTCATGCCGTCGTTCCAGTCGCCGCAACCGATCAGCGGCAACTGGTGAGCGCCGAAATGCAGGCCGTTGCGGATTGCGCGGACACAGTGATCGTAGAGCGTAGCGGTATCCGCCGAACGCTGCGGGTAATCGTAATAGGCCTCCTCTTCCGCATTCAGCTCGCGGCCTTCCAGGAAATGCACCTGCTCGTCCAGCACGCCGGTATCACCGGTAGCCAGCACATAACGGCAGGTAGCGTAGGGCAGCCACAGATAATCATCGGAAAAATGCGTGCGCACGCCCTGTCCGCTGGGCGGATGCCACCAGTGCTGTACATCGCCGCGGAGGAATTGGCGGCCGGCGCAGCGGATGAGCTGTTCGCGCGCCAGCCACGGCTGCGCATGGATCAGGGCCATTGTGTCCTGCAACTGGTCGCGGAAACCGTAGGCGCCGCCCGACTGGTAATAGCCGCTGCGGCCCCACAGCCGGCACGACAGGGTCTGATAGATCAGCCAGCCGTTGGCCAGCACGTTTAACGCAGGATCGGGGGTCTCCACATGCACTGCGCCCAGCGTATGGTTCCAGTATCCCCAGACGGCTTCCAGCGCCTGGTGCGCGGCCGCCGGGCCGCTGTAGCGGTGGATGAAGTAGCTCGCTTCGGCCGCATCACGTGCCGCACCAAACAGGAATACAATTTCAATTTCCTGGCCATCCGCCAGCTCGACCGGGGCCTGCAGCGCACTGCATGGATCCAGCGCTGCGCCGGTTTTTCCCGACAGGCGAGGCCGGTGCATCGCGGCCGGATTGGCCAGTGTCCTGTTGCGGCCGATAAACTCGGTGCGATTCCCGGTCACTGTCCGCATCGGTTCGCTCACCTGTGCAAAAACCACCCGGTTTGCATATTCCCGGCCATAGGCATTAGTGGCGAAAAGCGCACCGGTGTGCGGATCAATCTCGGTGACGATATGCATCATATTGGTATGCCGCCATTCGCCCAATACCAGTTCCCAGTATCCGGTGACCGATAACTGCCGGGTGCGGCCTGAGTGGTTGCGTAATTTCACCACGGCAAATTTCACCGGTGCATCCATTGCTACATAGGTATGCAGCTCAGAGGCGATGCCCGCTTCGGAATGTTCAAAAACAGAATAGCCGAAACCATGGCGGCAGACGTAGCCAGTCAGTCCACGCGCCGGCAGCGGCGACGGCGACCAGAATTTTCCGCTTTCCTCGTCGCGTATATAAATGGCTTCGCCACTGGTGTCGCTGAGCGGATCATTCTGGAAAGGCGTCAGGCGGAATTCATGGGCGTTTTCCACCCAGGTGTAGGCGCCCCCGCTTTCGCTGACCACCGTACCGATATGCGGGCTGGCAATCACATTGGACCATGGCGCCGGGGTATTCTGGCCTGGCTCCAGCATGATCACATATTCGCGTCCGTCGGGGGTGAAACCGCCCAGCCCGTTGCTGAAAATCCGATCGCGCGGCGCCAGCAGCGGTACCGGTTCCATGGACCACTGCCGCAACAATCTGCGGCGTTCGCCCAGGCGATCTTCAGGCATGCGCCGCTCATCATCGGCGCGCTGCAACGCGCGGCGATCCCATTGCTCTGACGGGATACGGCGATCCACCTGCTCGGCCAGCGTTTCCACGGTGTCGGTCAGGACGACGCGCGCGACGGTCTGGAATAACACCCGGTCTTCTTCCGATAGTTCTTCGGCGCGGCGCACAAACACGCCACCGGGCTTGTCCATGATCTGCGCTTCCGGGCCCGAGTTGATCAGGCCAATGATCTGATCGTGCAGCACGGCGCGGTAACCGGAGAAATCCTCGTTCAGGATCACCAGATCCACCATCAGGCCCTTCATGCGCCAATAGGCATGGGCCTGCAACGTTTGCTTGACCAGGTCGATGCGATTCTGATCGCCTATGCGTACCAGCATGATCGGCAGGTCGCCGGACAGCGCGAAACGCCATAGTCCGGACTGACCCAGCCGGTTTCGCGCGATGACGCTGGGCGCCACCCGGCGCTGGGCCTGGGCGTAGATTACCGAAGTCGCCAGCCGGCCATAGATCTGCGCATCGGATTCAGTTACGTTGAGATGGCGCAGCACATCCTGGCTCTGGAACCAGGCCATTTCAAACGCGCGTTCAACAAAATGCCGGTCGCAATATTTTTCGATTAACGCCAGTGCGGCTTCGCGTGTATCGGCGACCCCGGAAATAATCTGCACAGTGGCCGACTTGTCGGGCGAAAGCGTGACGGTATTGCGGATCGCCACGATAGGATCCAGCACCGAGCCTGCGCTATTCGACAACGCCGACTGTTTGCCGCTGCGCTCCAGCGCCGCGGGATTAGCCGGCGTGCGCCCACGGCCGATGAATTTAGCGCGGTCGGTTTCGTACGACGCGGTGCCGGTAACCGCACCCGGAGCGGCGATCAAATGAAACATCCATGGCGTTTTTTCATCCGGCGTGCGCCGCCGCCGCGTGCACAATATGGCCTGCCGGTCGGGCAGGATTTCGGTCTGCACGAACAGATTGCTGAAGGCGCGGTGGGCCAGATCGGCATTCAGCGGCGCCAGCACTACTTCCGCATAACTGGTGACCTCTATGCGCCGGGTATGCGACGACAGATTGGTCAGCGTGACCCGGCGGATTTCAACATCGTCCTCGGGCGAAACACAAATCTCGGTATGCGTCTCGATCGAGTGATCGCGCCGCCGGTATTCCGCCCGCGCCTGCACGAAGATCGCTTCGTAATAATCTGCCTTGCGCAGCGTCGGCTGATAGGCGGTCGACCAGTAATGGTCGGTGTTGCGGTCGCACAGATAAATATAAGTGCCCCAGTTGTCCGAGGTGGCATCTTCGCGCCAGCGTGTAATGGCGAGGTTGCCCAGACGGCTGTAACCCCCGCCGGCATGGGTTGCCATGACATGGTAACGCCCGTTGGACAGCAGATGGACTTCCGGTATCGGCGTGTTGGGGTCGGTGAATACGCGCATGACCGCGCCAGCTTCGGCATCAAACGGCCGCGCCGCCGCGGTGACTTCAGCGGCGTGCGGATGCAGCGTCGCGCCTTTCTTCGGCACGCGCTCCTGCAGCAGCAGTTCCGTGGTGCGCACCTGCGGGTCGGACATGAAACGGCGCTGCATCGGCTGGTTCAGCAGCACATATTCCAGCGCCAGCAGACTCATGCCTTGATGATGCGCCATAAAGCTGCGCACCAGCACATGGTTCTTGCCCGGCTCCATGCGTGTGGGGGTGTAATCGATCGCTTCATACATGCCGTAGGCGCCGCTGAAGCCGCTGCTGGCTAGTTTCTGCAGATTGCGGCAGGCCGCGTGGGGCATCACCATCAGCGCCAGCGCGCTGGCATACGGCGCGATGACCAGATCTTCGCCCAGCCCACGCTTAAAGCCCAGGCCGGGTACACCAAAAGCGCGATACTGGTAGGTCTGCTGCATGTCCGTCGCGTTGTAGCACGATTCGGATATACCCCACGGCACTCCGCGCTGGCGGCCATATTCGATCTGGCGCGCCACGGCGGCGCGATTGGTCTGCTCCAGCAGGGTATTTTCGTAACTCGGCATGATCAGCTGCGGCATCAGGTACTCGAACATCGAGCCGCTCCAGGAAATCAGGCTGACGTCCCCGCCGTGGCTGGTGAGTAATCGGCCCAGTGCAAACCAGTGCTTCTGCGGGACCTGTTCCTGTGCGATCAGCAGGAAGCTGGCCAGGCGCGCTTCCGAGGCCAGCAGGTCATAGCATGAAGGATCGCGGCGACGCTCGCCCACGTCATAGCCGATGCTGAGCAGGTTGGCGGATTTGTCATAGAGAAATTCAAAGTCCATCGCCGCCAGTTCGCGGCAACGAACCAGCAGATTATCGATGGCCGTAATCCATTCCCGTGCCGGAGTGCCGGGTAACGCGACAGCCTCAGCAGGCGCCGCGGTTGACGTCTCCGCGGCCAGTTCGGCCAGCGTCGGGATCTTGCTGTAGCGTTGCGGATCCTGCACCATAGCCCTGAGGTCGTCGCGCAGCGCGCGCGCTTGCTGATCGAACGCCTGTGCCCAGTAACGCAGCTCGCCATCGCCGTCGCCCGGTTTAACGTCATCCCTGGCATGCGGCAGGGTGTTGGCCAACTCTCCGCCAACGCGATAAATTTCCTCCAGCAGTGCCGCGGCGGCCACCAGCGTGCGCGGTCCCTCATGCAACGTGAGCGTACTCAGCATGTCGGACAGCAGCGTGATTTTTCTGGCGAGATCGGGGTTGCGTGATTTCTGTTCGCTGACTATACGCAGCGTGTCCTGCAATCCCTTAAATGCGCGCGGCGACAGAATGGGCTGGTGCTTAAGTTCGGCCAGCCCCGCCTGCAGCGTCACCAGGCAGCCCAGCAGATTGCCGCTGTCCACTGATGAAACATACTGGGGACGGAGCGGCTGCAGCGTGCGGGTATCGTACCAGTTGTAAAAATGGCCGCGGTACCGCTCCAGTTTTTCCATGGTGGCAAGAGTAGCGTCGGTTCGTTGCAGCAGTTCATTCATCCCGATATAGCCGAAATCGTAAGCCGACAGATTAGCCAGCACGCCCAGGCCGATATTCGTTGGGGAAGTGCGCGAAGCAATGGTCGGGACCGGATGTTCCTGAAAGTTATCCGGCGGCAGCCAGCTGTCCTGGCTGCCGACAAAATCCGCGAAATAGCGCCAGGTTTTGCGCGCCAGCGCACGTAGAAATATTCGTTGCTCGGCATTCAGGTTAGGCGAGGGCGGCTTTAACGGTGTGCTGATCCACCATCCTGCGGCCGGAGAGATCAGCCATAAAACCAGCATCGGCGCTGAGTAAACCAGCTCGTCCGAATGCAGGAACCACAGTGTCGCCGCCAGCAGCAGTGCCAGCACCGGCGCCACCCACATCTCCAGGAAAAAATCGGCGATGGTGCTGCGGGCATTGCGGCGCGCGTAAGTGGAGGTGTGCCACAGCAGCAATCCACGCCGGGTGTACAGCATACGCAGGCCGGAGCGCACAATCGCGTCCAGACAAATGATTGCTTCATAGGGCAACAGTACCAGCGTCAGGAAAGCCAGCGCGATCGGGCGGGCTGCGGCGCGACTGGTCAGGCTCAAATGCACCAGCCAGTCACGTTCCCTGGGTTTCTGGAAATATTCGATCAGTACACCAAACAACACCGGGAAGAGGAGTACCGCCGTGACCAGCACGCTGACCACCAGAGTGGCCGCCGGGCCGCTCAGCCATCCGACGATCAGCAGGATCAGCAGCGACGGTGCCACCAGGCTGCGCCGCAGATTATCAAAAATTTTCCATTGGGACAGTGCGCTTAGCGGGCTGGGCAGGCGTGTTTCCGGTCCCGGCACGCTGCGCCACAGCCAGCCGCTGATCTGCCAGTCGCCGCGTATCCAGCGATGGCGCCGGCTGGCTTCCATCGTGTAGCTGGCCGGATGTTCTTCGATCAGGTCGACATCAGTGACCAGCGCTGACCGTGCATAAGCGCCTTCGATCAGGTCATGGCTGAGGATCAGGTTATCCGGAAAACGTTTATCCACCGCCAGCCGGAACGCATCGACATCATAAATTCCCTTGCCGACGAACGAGCCCTCGCCGAATATATCCTGATAGACATCGGATACCTCGCGCGTGTATGGGTCCAGTCCCGCGTCGCCGGCAAATAGCCGGGTAAAGCGCGACTGGCTGGCGCTGGTCAGGCTGATCGAGGCGCGCGGTTGCAGGATGGCGTAGCCGTCCACCACGCGTCCCTTGGCCGGGTCATATACCGGCCGATTCAACGGATGGGCCAGGTTCCCGATCAGCGCGCGCGCTGCGTCGCGCGGCAGTTGCGTGTCGGTATCCAGCGTGATGACGTATTTGATGCTGGGAAAGACTGCAGCGTCGCCGACGATATCGGAAAAAACATTCGGGTCACCACCGCGCAGCAGGGCGTTGAACTGCTCCAGCTTGCCGCGTTTTCGTTCGTATCCCATCCATATTCGTTCGCTCGGATTCCATATCCGCGGCCGATGCAGCAGATAAAAAATACACGGGCGGTCGTCCTGATAGGTCGCGTTAAGCGCATCTATGCCGGCATGCGCCGCAGCCAGCAGTTCCTCATCCTGCGGTTCATGGGCTTCCGACGAATCGCGGAAGTCGGTCAGCAATGCGAAAAACAGATTGCTGTCGCGATTGCCGAGATAGCGGATTTCCAGCGCCTCCAGCAGGCTGTCTACATCCTGCAGTTTGCTTAGCAGTGTAGGGATGACCACCATGGTGCGATGTTCGTCCGGGATGCCTTTGGAGAAGTCCAGCCGCGGCAGAGTACGCGGCGGGACATAGAGCGTCACCAGCCGGTTTACCACCGACATTGCCAGCGACGACGCAGCAATGGTGATGCTGATGGCAAGCACAATAAAGCGCCAGTCATCCGTCGCCATGGGCAACGAGTACAGCGCGGCCGCGCTCAGCAGTGTCGTCAGCAGTACGATAGGCGCGAGGTAAATATGCAGCAGCGCCGGACGCAAAAAATGGCTGAAGCGGGCACGCAGCCGGCGCGGACAGTCGCTTGCGTCTTCCAGGTCGCGTCTGCCTTTGTCGATCAGGTAATAGCCGATATGTGCGGTACGATCACTGTCGCCGGACGCAGCTGCGGCTGCCTGCGCCAGTCTAACGGCAATTTCGGCTACCTCAAATTCGCTGCGGGTGCTGTTCTTTGCGATGTCTTCTATCGCATGACGGTAACGGTCGCGCGTGGCAAAATTCTGGCTGGCGTATTGGCCCGCCGGATCGGTGCGCAGAGTGTGTTCGATCAAACTCAGCGACTCGACAAACTCTCTCCAGTCCGTGGCGCCGATGAAGCGCAAACTGCCGATCGTATTGGAGATGGAAATCTGGTTGGCCGAGGCCTTGCGTCCGGCGGTCTGCAATAACTGGGTTGCGGTCACCCCCTGTTCCTGCAACTGATGTTCCACCCAGGTCTGAGCAAAAGCCATGGCCGGACCCTGAGCCTGCAGCTTGGCATAAAACTCTTCCACGAACGGGGCCGTCAGCGGCACATTCGCGTTGGTAAATTCAGCCAGCAAATAGATGAGCTGTTTGGGTTCTTTCTCCGCCGCCGCGAGCATGCGTTCGGCCCATACGATGGCCTCTTCGACTTCGCTGCGCCGACGCGCAATACGCAGGCCGACACGGCGCAGGTTTTCCAGCAGGGCCAGCCGCAGCATGATCGGAAATGCCCACAACTCGCCAATCTTCAGCGGGGTGACGGTCTGGTAAGCTGCGATGAAGTTGGTCACGTTGTCGTTATCAACGCGCCCATCCTGATGGGAAATCAGCTCCAGCGCCAGCTCATAAATGCGCGGGAACCCGGCGGAAAGCCCTTCCGCCAGTTGCGGCAATTGCCGGCTGTAGCGCCGCGGCATATGCCGCCGCGCCAGGCTGATCTGCTGTTCTATCAGATAGAAATTGTCCAGCAGCCAGGCTTCCGCGGGTACGATGCGCTGCCTGGGGGTCACCGCGCCGGTCACGGAATCGTAGGCCATCAGCAGCACGCGCTCGTTGTCGTCCAGCCGCGGCAGCAGCTTGTCGGGGCCGGGACGTGGATTCAGCCGGTGCTGATTGGCCAGTATGATGGCATGGCGCTTCAGTTGTTCGTGGCTAAACAGTTCGGAGCGCAGTAATTCGGTGTCTTGATCGTTAAGCAGGGGATTCCGGATGCGTCCTGATAATCTGAAATTATTGATGGCCAGGACGACTTTTTCCTTCAGGATAGCAACAGCCACAGAGCTCTCCATTAATGATGACTAAATTTTGACGCCGGCAAGGCAGCGCGTTTTTTATTCCCATGGGCCGACACCAGTCAACCGTCCGGACGAATTAACTATTGTTGCGATGGAGGTATAAAACCCCTGAAGCTACGGGCAGAACTTGCCGAGTGTTGGCATACCCAAGTGTTGCGCGGTTAGAAGACAGGACTGGATGACTCATGATTGTAATGCTACCTGTATGCCTGGGATAGTTATGTTCGCCAGCGCACCAAAACATCAGGTATGGGATCAGAGTTGCTTATTGAAATAATGCAAATACGACAACTCTGCATTGAACGGTCGCGCTGCCCCTGAGGATGCGGGGGATTTGCCGACTCTAGTAATCAAAGTTGAATTAGATGCGGATAGCAGATGCGATGAAGCCACTTATTACCGCTGAGTGACGCCTGAAAGTTAACTGCCAGCAAACCAGTTATAGCCTTTGTCTTCCCAGTAACCCCCGGGATAATTATTGGTTACATAAATCGCGTTGATGTGTTTGGGATTTTTGTAGCCCAGTTTGGTGGGCATCCTGAGCTTCATCGGATAGCCGTATTCAGGCGGCAGCGTGTTCCCGTCGTAAGTGAAGGTCAGCAGGGTTTGCGCATGCAGCGCCGTGGGCATATCTATGCTGGTGTAATAGTCATCCGCGCATTTGAAACCGACATATTTGGCGGACAGGTCGGCCCCGATGCGCCGCAGGAAAGTCGCAAAATTTACCCCTCCCCATTTCCCGATCGCACTCCAGCCTTCCACGCAGATATGGCGGGTCACCTGGCTGGTCTGCGGCAACCGGTACAGTTCATCCAGTGACCAGGCGTGCCGGTCGGCCACCAGCCCGCTGATTTCCAGCCGGAAGGAATCGCCGTCGACTTCCGGCACATCTTCCCGGCCGTAATAGGCGTTGAAAGGGAAAGGCCGGGTGATCATTGATTCGGGATAGGTCGGCGCGAGCCGATTCGGATCGAACAGCCAGGCCTGAACCTCGTCGTTAAAGCGCGAGACTTTCATCAATGCCTGCTCGATCGATTTTTCGTCGGTCAGCGTACACCCGCTCAGCATGGAGAGTCCGCCCAGCGTCAGCGCGCGCTTCATGAATATACGCCGTGCCGGGTTAGGCAACTCATGCATGGCATCCTTGACGATTGCAGACGGGTCCAGCAATTGAAATTTAGTGGCTTTGATCACGGTTAGCGTCCCCGTATCATCAACATGAAAGTGCGCGGCACCAGCGCAACCATCGCGATATGCACCAGTACCACCGCCAGCAAACTTGCCATCGCGACAAAGTGTACGATGCGGGCGTTGTCGTAATCGCCCATCAATTCGCGTAGCAAAGGGAACTGCACCGGTTTCCATATGACCAGCCCCGACATGATCAGCACAGCGATATCCACAATGATGAACAAATAGGCGAGCTTTTGCGGAGCGTTGTAATAGCGCAAATCATCATGGGCCAGCTGGCCTTTGAAGACCGCCAGAAAATCCTGCAGGATCTGCCTGGGAGACAGCGGGAAGAATTTGCGCTTCAGCCGCCCGAACACTATATTCAGGCTCAGATAAAGCAGCCCATTAGCCAGCAGTATCCACATCGCGAAGAAATGCCACAGCAGCGCGCCGCCCAGCCAACCGCCAAGCGTGATGGCCGGCGGGAAAGCGAAATCAAAAATGGGCGAAGCGTTGTAAATACGCCAGCCGCTGGTGACCAGCATGAACACAGCAATAACGTTGACCCAGTGGGTCAATCTCAACCAGGCCGGATGGATCAGTTCTGGGTTGCTTTTCATGCGGGATTACCGTTCAGTCCAAAGCAAATTTGACCAAAATTTATGGACGTTGTTTCAGGTATATCATAGCCGGGCTATGATGTCCTGCAGTTGTGGTCGGTTAATTGTATGCGCTTGGGTGCCGGAGGTAAAATATCTCTAAAGTAAAGTTGAGCTCAAGCCGACATTAAAGGAATGACTCCTTGCTCTTCTGCAAGCGCGACGGTGGTGCCTTGGTTTATCCAGTTTTGGTACACAGCGGATTTTAAAATGAATATTGCGACCAGTACTATTCCATGCCAGACCGATATGTCGCCTACGCGTTTCGTCCAATTGCGCCGGTGATCTGCTGAGAGTATGTACGCCTGGATTTTTCGCTCTCGCGCCAGGATCGTGGCCCTGTTTTGTTTCAATATATCCCTCATGGGGCTGGCTATGTATTTTTTCGCCAGCCAGCAGGCCGAAATAAACCTGGGCCTGGTGCAACGGCAAGCTGATCGGACAGTTGCCGAGCTGGCTGCAATCCTCGAGCAGGCGCCCCGCCCCAGCGAAATTGCCCCACTGAGTACATTGCTGCAAATCTGGGGCGGCACCCACTCCGACATTGTAGCGCTGCGCGTAACCGGCGAAAACGGGACGGCCCTGAGCCAGTACCAGCGTGACCGTGCGGCGCGCCGGACCTATACCAGCCAGCGCGCGATCGAGTTTCCGGACAAAAATGGCCGAGCTACGCTGAGCAGTACAGTCGATTTGCGTGACGTGGTTAAACGTAACACGCTATTCGAGGCTCAAGTCTGCGGTATTTTTCTGATTTTCGGGCTGTTAACCGTATGGCTGACTTATCTGATCGTTAAGCGTCGGCAACAATCGCTAATTCAGCAGTCTCAAGGTGGCCGCATCCAGTCCGCCTATGCCGCGTTACAGGCCGAAGTGGAGATACGCAGGCAAGCCGAGATCAGCGCGCGGCGCAGGGAGGGATTTTACCATGCGCTCAGCGAAATCAATCACGGCATCATGCTGATGAGCGATCAGGCTGAACTGTTTGTGCTGGTCTGTAAAACCGCGGTCGATTTCGGCGGCTTAAAGATGGCCTGGGTGGGCCTATCCGATACGGCGCAGGGCACCATCGAACCTGTGGCGCGATATGGCGCCGGCCTCGAATACCTGGATAACATTGTGATCGCCACCAGTGCGGGCACGGCCGAAGGCTGTGGCCCGGCAGGCATCGCGTTCCGTGAAAATCGTCCGGTTAGCGTCAATCACTTTGGCAGCAACCCGGTCTCTGCGCCATGGCATGACCGGGCCGCGCGTCATGGTTTTGATGCCGTTGCGTCGTTTCCGATCCGCCGCGCTGGTGAGCCTTATGCGGTGTTGTCGGTATATAGTGATCAGAGCGATACCTTCGATCCGGAATCTTTTAATCTGCTGGATGAAATGTCGCACGACATCAGTTATGCACTGGACAGCCTGGATCGTGAGCAGCAGCGGCGCGATACCCTGGAACGTTTGCGGCAGAGCGAAGAACGATGGAGCTATGCGCTGGAGGGCGGCGCCTATTGCGTCTGGGACTGGAATGTGCACACCGGGATGGTGAGCCTGTCCAAGGCCGGCAAAGGAATGTTTGGTTTTTCCGAGGATGAAATCGGCGATGAAATGAGTGGCTGGGCCGCGCGCGTGCATACCGAAGACCGCGCTCGAGTGCGCGCCGATTTCGTTGAGTTTTTGTGCGGTCGGACGCCAATGCTGGCCAGCGAATATCGTTTGCGCTGCAAGGACGAAAGCTGGAAATGGGTCTACGCCACTGGCGCGATAGCCGGTCGCGCCAGTGGCGGCAGGGTGCAGCGCGTGATCGGCACCTATGCCGATATTACCGCGCGCAAGCAGCTCGAAGAAGAGCTGCTGCTGGCCTCGTCCGTATTGCAGCACAGCAGTGAAGGGATGATGGTAACCGATGAAAATAATCTGATTATCGCAATCAACCCGGCCTGCTCCAGAATAACCGGTTACAGTTTTGCAGAGGTGCGAGGCAAAAATCCCAGAATATTCCAGTCGGGACGGCATCCCCCGGAGTTCTACCAGGCCATGTGGAACGAGCTCACCCATACCGGCCAATGGCGCGGCGAACTATGGGATCAGCGCAAGGATGGCGAAATCTACGCCAAATGGCTGGCCATCAATACGATATGCAACAGCGACGGTTCAGTGCATCGCTATGTCGCGCTGTTTTCAGATGTTACCGCGCGCAAGAAATCCGATGAGCTGATATGGAAGCAGGCTAATTTCGACATCCTGACCGGTCTGCCCAACCGCAATATGTTTCGCGATCGTCTGGAGCAGGATGTGAAAAAATCCGAGCGCGGCGGCACCGCGCTGGCGTTGCTGTTAATTGATCTGGACCAGTTCAAGGAGGTCAACGATACGCTGGGGCATGGAACGGGCGACATCCTGCTGCAGGAAACCGCCCAGCGCATCAATGCCTGTGTGCGGGAAGCGGACACGGTGGCAAGACTGGGGGGGGATGAGTTTACCGTCACGTTGTCCGAACTTGCGGATGTCAGCCATGCTGAGCATATTGCCCAGAAAATTATCGATCGGCTGGCCGAACCGTTCGATCTCGGCAGCGGGGGAGTTTATGTGTCGGCCAGCATTGGGATTACGCTCTACCCGAATGATGCAACCGAAATCGATGTGTTGATTCAGAACGCCGATCAGGCGATGTATGTGGCGAAAGGCAAGGGGCGTAATTGCTACAGCTATTTTACCTACGAGCTGCAGCAGGCGGCGCAGACACGGCTGAGATTAAGCCATGATTTACGCATGGCGCTGGAGCGCGACGAATTTGTGCTGCACTACCAGCCGCAGGTGAATATCCTGACCGGGCTGGTGAGCGGGGTGGAAGCCCTGGTGCGCTGGCAGCATCCGCAACAGGGACTGTTGCCGCCGGATATGTTTATTCCGATCGCCGAAGATAACGGGCTGATCCTGCCGCTGGGCGAGTGGGTCATGCTGACCGCCTGCCGCCAGTTACGGCTGTGGCTGGATCAGGGGCTGGGCGATATACAAATGGCGGTCAACCTGTCGGCGCGGCAATTCCGCAATAAAGGACTGTCAGGCAGCATTTCGGGTTTACTGTTGAATGCGGGCCTCGAGCCTGCCAGCCTGGAGCTTGAAATTACCGAAAGCCTGGCGATGGATAATCCACTGGAGTCGGCCAATACGGTGGCGCTGCTGCGCGGCATTGGCGTCAAATTATCGATTGATGATTTTGGCACCGGCCATTCCTACCTGGATTATCTGAAGAAATTTCCAGTCAGCCGCCTCAAGCTCGATCGCTCCTTCATCATCAACATTGAAACCGACCCGAACGACGCGATTATCGTCGCGGCCACCATCACGCTGGCGCACAATCTGGGGCTGGATGTGGTCGCGGAAGGCGTAGAAACGGAGCAGCATGTCGCATATCTGACCCGGCTGAACTGCGACATCATTCAGGGGTATTACTATTGCAAGCCTATGCCGGCCGACTTGGTCGAGGTTTACATACGGGAACGGAATTCGCCTCCTGGTGCGTAAGCCCGTGCCGCAGCCTGCCGCCGAAGGCTGCGCACCAAGCCGACGGTTCTACTCAATCCGCCCGGGTTTTAACTTTGATTGCAGGCTTTTGCCGCTGCGCGCCCGCTTGCCAAAATATCCCTGCAATACCGTTCCTGAAAGCTGGATCTGCTGTTCCCGCGCTCCGTTCATGCCGACGATTTTGATCGTCGATTGATGGATGACGGCGATGGCTGCCAGGGTTTCATGCTCAGCCAGGCTGATCAGCATTACGCCCTTGCCGCCGCCGGGCAGGCGTTTCAGCTCGGACAGCAGGAACAGCAGCAGTTTGCCGCCCGTGGAAACGGCCGCGACCAGCGATTGCGCCGTCGGGGTGTAGCGGACGGGCGGCAATATTCCTTCGCCTTCGACGCTGATGAATTGCTTGCCGGCCTTGTTGCGGCCGACCATATCGCCGAGCGCGCAACAGAATCCATAGCCGGCCGCGGTCGAAATGAGCAGCTGCTGATCGACCGGGCCGCACAGCGCATGCGCGATTCTGGCGCCGCCGCTGAGTTCTATCAATGTCGCCAGCGGCACACCGTCGCCCCTGCCGCCGGGTAGCTGCGCCACCGGTATGCTGCATACGCGGCCGTTGTCGCACAGCACGATGCAATGATCGGTGGTGCGGCACTCATAGCTGGCCAGCAGACCATCGCCGTCCTTGAACGATAAGGTGCTCAGGTCCAGCCCGTGGCCGAGCCGGCTGCGCGCCCAGTTTTTCTTCGAGATGATGACTGTCACGGCCTCGTCCGGCACAGCGTTAGCCACCACTGATCTGACTGCTTCCTGAATCAGGCTGCGCCGCTCATCGCCGTATGCCGCGGCGTCGGCTTCGATCTCGGTCGCAACCAGTTCGCGCAGCGCACTTTCCCGGCTCAACAACCGGGTCAGTTCCTTGCGTTCCTTGTCCAGACCCCGTATTTCCTTCTCGATGCGTATGCCTTCCATGCGCGCCAGCTGGCGCAGGCGGATTTCCAGGATGTCCTCGGCTTGCCGCTCGGATAGATCGAACCGCGCGATCAGCGCGGCTTTGGGATCATCCGATTCGCGGATCAGCGCAATCACCTCGTCCAGGCTCAGGAATACCAGCATGCGCCCATGCAGGATATGCAGGCGGTCATTGACCTGGTTCAGCCGATATTCGCTGCGGCGGCGCACCGTCGCCAGGCGAAAGCCGGTCCACTCGCGGATAATGCGCGCCAGCGGCTTCTGTTGTGGCCGGCCATCCGGGCCCAGCATGGTCATGTTGACCGGTACCGACGATTCCAGGCTGGTGTAGGTCAGCAGGACATTCATCAGTTCGTCCGGAGTCTGTCTTGACGATTTAGGCTGAAATACCAGCCGCACCGCCTGGGATTTATCCGATTCGTCGGCCACCGCATCCAGCACTGACAGCAGCAGCTGCTTGTTTTGCAGTTGCTCCTGCCCCAGGCTTTTTTTGTTGGCTTTAACTTTCGGATTGCTGAGCTCGTCGATTTCCTCGAGCACTTTCCGCGTTGAGGTGCCGTGCGGCAATTCGTGCACCGCAATCTGCCACTGGCCGCGCGCCAGTTCCTCTACGGTCCAGCGTGCGCGCATCTTGATCGAGCCGCGGCCGGTCAGATAGCATTCACGCAAGTCGCGAGCCGGCGAGATGATTTGTCCGCCGCCGGGGAAATCCGGGCCATGTATACAGGCGAGCAGGGCGTCATCGCTGCTGGCCGGGTCGCGCACCAGTCGCACCGCGGCGGCGGCCACTTCGCGCAAGTTGTGCGCCGGGATTTCGGTGGCCATGCCGACCGCGATGCCCGAAGCGCCGTTCAGCAATACCATCGGCAGGCGCGCCGGCAGCATTGCCGGTTCACTGAAGGCACCATCATAGTTCGGCACGAAATCCACCGTGCCCATATCGATTTCGGACAGCAACAGTTCGGCCAGCGCAGTCAGCCGGGTTTCGGTGTAGCGCATCGCCGCCGCGTTGTCGCCGTCGCGGGTGCCGAAGTTGCCCTGGCCGTCGATCAGCGGATAACGCAGCGAAAAATCCTGCGCCAGCCGCACCATTGCCTCATAGGCCGAAGCATCGCCGTGCGGATGGTATTTGCCCAGTACATCGCCGACCACGCGCGCGGATTTTACGTGCTTGCTGGTCGCGGTCAGGCCCATCTGGCGCATTGCATAAAGGATGCGCCGCTGCACCGGCTTCTGCCCATCGCATACGTCCGGCAATGCGCGGCCCTTGACCACCGAAATCGCATACTCGAGGTAGGCGCGTTCGGCATACAGTGCAATGGGTACTTCATCGCCGTCCGGCAGTGCCGGCAGCGGCGCGAACTGCCCGCCATTACCGCCGCCATTCCCTGTGTCTGCCGGCGTGAGTGTATTCACTTCGGTTTCATCCAGCGCTTCAGCCGTGCCAAATAGATCAGGCTGCTCTTCGATAGTGTGTTCTATGCTCATGGTTAAACGTCTCCGGCCACTTCATTGCCGTGATACTCCAGCCAGGCGCGCCGTGATGAAGCTTCATGTTTGCCCATCAGCATATTGAATTTCGCCATATTGTCGGCCAGTGGCATGGCGCTGGTATTGACGCGCAGCGCACGCCGCGTGTCGGGGTTCAGCGTGGTGTCCCACAGTTGCTCTGCATTCATTTCGCCCAGCCCTTTAAAACGCGACACCGACCATGAGCCCTCGCGGATTTTTTCCTGGCGCAGCCGGTCTTCGATGGTGACCAACTCTGCCGCATTCAATGCGTATAGTTTACGCAGCGGTTTTTTGCCCTGCGCCGACACGTCCACGCGGAACAGCGGCGGCTGCGCAAGATATATCCGGCCGGCCAGTATTACCTGGTAGAAGTGACGGAAGAACAGCGTCAGCAGCAGCGTCGAAATATGCGCGCCGTCGACATCGGCATCCGCCATGATATATACCCCGCGGTAACGCATGCTGGACAGATCAATCGAGTCGCCCGGCGCATGCGGATCCACCCCTATGGCCACTGCAATATCGTGTATCTCATTGTTGGCGAACAGGCGCTCGCGATCGACTTCAAACGTGTTGAGCACCTTGCCGCGCAGCGGCAGAACCGCCTGGAATTCCTTGTTGCGGCCTTGTTTGGCCGAACCGCCGGCGGAGTCGCCCTCGACCAGGAACAGCTCGGTTCGGCTCGGGTCGCTGGAACTGCAATCGGTTAATTTGCCCGGCAGCACCGCTACCGACGAACCCTTCTTTTTTTCCACTTTCTGGGCCGAGCGCATCCGGCTTTGCGCCTGCTGGATTGCCAGCTCGGTAATGCGCCGGCCGTAATCGACATGTTCGTTCAGCCACAGGTCCAGCGGGTCTTTGACCACCAGCGACACCAGCCGCAGTGCATCGCGCGAGACCAGCTTGTCCTTGGTCTGGCCCTGGAATTGCGGGTCCAGTACCTTGGCCGACAGGACGAAGCTGGCGCGCGCGAACACATCCTCCGGCACCAGCTTGACGCCCTTGGGCAGCAGGCCGTGCAGCTCGGAAAAATTCTTGACTGCATTGAACACGCCGTCGCGCAGCCCCGCGTCGTGGGTGCCGCCGGACCAGGTCGGAATCAGATTGACGTAGGATTCGCGCAGAATCGCGCCCTCGGCCGACCAGACGATGGCCCAGGCCGCGCCTTCACCTTCGGCATACCCGGCGTCGCCGCCTTGGGGAATAAATTTTTCCAGCGCGAATATAGGCACGATCAGCTCCTGCTCCGCCATCGCCTCATTCAGGTAACCACGCAGGCCATCCGGATATGACCACGAGCGCGTCTCACCGGTTTTTTCGATATGCAGCGTGAGGCTGACACCAGGCAGCAGCACGGCCTTGGAACGCAATGAGCGCTCCAGCTGCGGCAGGATCACGTTGGGCGTATCGAAATATTTCGGTTCGGGCCATGCGCGCACTCGCGTGCCGCTGCGCTTTTTCGCGCAGTCGGCTATGCGCGCCACAGGCGCTTCCGCCACGCCCCGCATGAAGCGCAGGAAATATTCTCCGCCATCGCGATAAACGGTGACTTCGACCTTGCTCGACAGCGCGTTGGTCACCGCTACGCCGACGCCATGCAGCCCGCCGGCAAATTTGTAGGCGCCGCCGGCATCCTTGTCGAATTTGCCGCCGGAGTGCAGCACGGTGAAGGCCACTTCGACCACCGATACGCCTTCCTCGGCATGGATGCCGACCGGGATGCCGCGCCCATCGTCATAGACCGAAACCGAGCCGTCGCTGTGGGCGGTTACATTGATATTTTTAGCGTAGCCGGCCAGCGCTTCATCGCAGGCATTGTCTACAACCTCGGCTATCAGGTGGTTGGGGGATTCGAGATTGGTGTACATCCCCGGGCGCTGGCGCACTGGTTCGAGACCGCGCAGAACCTTGAAACTGGATTCGTCGTAGGTATTTTTGGGCATGGTTCCGGGCAGGGTTACGGGTATACGGTGGCAGACAAAATTGTAGCGTGCCGATGCTCGCGGCGTACATATCAATTTAGTAGTTCGCCGAGTTACCCGGCCGAGTAAAAAAAGGGACGGATTGGAACGATCGTTCTTATTGTGCCATTTTTTCGATGAACTGCCCACTGCGCATAACAATTTTTGTTTGACAGCATTACAGAATGGACTCGCCAAGGCGAATTCTGTGGTAACTTTCGATCTGGGGATTAGGCGGAGTAATTCTTCGCCCATGAACTGCGAGTGATCAGTCCCCTCTTGCTGGGAAAGGCTGATGGCTATGACAGCGCAGTTGCCGGTGCAGTTTCTGCCGACGAATGCGCTTGCAATATTTGGGGCATGCCGCGTAACGCGATTCTTAATTTTATAGAGGACTATATGAACAGAAAAGAACTGGCCGAAGCTCTGGCTACAAAAATCGATTCAAGCAAAGCTGAAGCGGATCGCACTATCGGTGCCTTCATTGACATTATTTCCGGCTCACTGAAGAAGGGAGATCCTGTTTCCCTGGTTGGTTTTGGTTCATTTGAAGTGCGCAAGCGCGCAGCCCGTGCTGGCCGTAACCCAAAAACTGGTGCAGAACTCAAGATCAAGGCATCCAAAGTTCCGGCATTCAGAGCAGGCGCCACTCTTAAGGCAGCCGTTAACGGTACCAAGAAGTAAGCAAAAACTGCACCCCTCCGCCGCTGGCGGAGGGTGGCCGAATTCTCTCCTTTATTCTCGTTGTGTATGAGAAAACCCCTATCAGCGTGCAGCCATGTTCACCTGCGGGGCAGCGCCCTGCGCATGGTCTGTTCAGCAAAACTCCCGTTTAAATCACCTCTACGATGTATAGCTGTGCCGAGGCAATGATGAAATATCTGCCACATCTGATTGCCACTCTGTTGCTGACCGTTTACACCGCTGCCTACGGCGGTTTGAAGGAAGCCAATAAGGCCTATAAAAATGGCGATTATGCGCTGGCGCTGAAGGAATACGGGCCGCTTGCGGCTGACGGCAACGCGCGGGCGCAGTTTGGCCTCGGGAAAATGTACGACGAGGGTAAGGGCGCGCGGCAGGATTTGCGGCTCGCTGTAATCTGGTACCGTAAAGCTGCCGAGCAGGGCCATGCACTCGCCCAGTTTAATCTGGGCCAGCTTTACCGCGATGGCAGAGGGATACGCAAGAGCCCGGCCGAAGCGGCTGAGTGGCTACGCAAATCTGCTCTGCAGGGCATAGTGCCGGCGCAGTTTGCGCTGGCACGGATGTATGGCAAAGGGCAGGGTGTGCCGCGTGATCCGAACGAAGCTGCGCTGTGGTATCGCAAGGCGGCGGAACACGCGGATGCGCAGGAACAATTCAACTTGGGCCAGTTGTACGTCCAGGGAAAGGAAGTTCCACGGGATTATAAGGAAGCCGCGATCTGGTACCGCAAGTCGGCTGATCAGGGCGAGGTCCGCGCGCAGTACGCGCTGGGTGACATGTATAACGGCGGCCGCGGCGTGGCTCAGGATTACAAGGAAGCCGCTGCCTGGTACCGTAAAGCGGCGGAACAGGGCAACGCGCCGGCGCGACGCGCGCTTGCGGCAATGTACGCAAGCGGGCACGGCGGCGACAAAAATTCCAGGGAAGCGGCACAGTGGTATCGCAAAGAGGCAGAACACGGCAATGCCACGATGCAGGCAACCATGGGCAACATCTATGCAGAGGGCAAGGGCGTCCCCCGGGATGAGAAAAAAGCGGCGCAATGGTACCGCAAGGCTGCTGAGCGGGGCAATGTCGCGGCCCAGTTGAAACTGGGCGTAATGTACGCTAACGGCCAGGGCGTACCGCAGGACTATAGCGCAGCCGTATCGTGGTATCGCAAGGCCGCGGAAAAAGGGGACCCGGTTGCGCAAAATAATCTGGGCGTGAAATACTTCAATGGCCAGGGCACGCCGCAGGATCACAAGGAAGCAGCGACGTGGTATCGCAAAGCTGCGGAGCAGGGCAACGCCGCGGCCCAGCTGAATCTCGGGCTGGTGTATATGCAGGGGGAAGGTGTACCCGTCGACCTGATCCAGGCGCACAAATGGCTGAATCTGGCTGCGGCTACAGGCGACAAAACCGCGCAGCAAAACCGTGCGGTGGCCGAAAGTAAAATGACGCCGCTCCAGATCGAAATGGCTCAGGCGCTGGCGCAGAGATGGCGCGATCAGCATAACGGGGCGGCCAGCCCGCGCGCGGCGCAAGCTGCCGCCCAAACGGTCGAAGAATAATCGAATGCGGCTGTCAGGAAGTCTGGCAGCATATCTGGAGTAATCATGCGAGTAAAAGGCAAGCTGACGCTGGTAGGCAGCGGAGAATGGAAGTTTGTGTCGTCCTACAGCGGTGGTAAAACCAGGATATCAGTGCTTGAGATCGGCGGGCACAGCATAAAAAACGTGACCGTGCCCGATGCGCTCAAGGATCATCTGTTGGCAGGGCAGGACATGGAATTGCTGATCATCAAGGGTGACTTGATCCATTACGAATTGTGCGGCGTAAAAGTGCACGGCAATACCTACCGCCACGGCGCCACCACACAACTGGTCAGGGGCACGGTACTCAGCGTCCTGTTCGGCTGGCTGGTTATTCCGCTGATACCGTCGTTTATGTTCCTGCGCGCTTACACCGAAATTTCGACGTTTTAGCCCGACAATTCTTTGCCGGACGCGGCGTTAAACGCTGCCGATTGTATAATCGCTAGCTGAACGCATGTCTTTGCTATAATCCGCGCCCCCATTCTTAAATAACATTCCGATGAGTGTCCTGGCCTGGATCATAGGCGCCTGTATTGCCGGCGGTGCGCTGAGCGTTTTGGCCGCTGCGGTGTTCACGCTCAATTCGCACACGCAGAAATACGTCAACGGGATGGTTAGTTACGCCATTGGTGCGCTGCTGGGCGCAGTATTTCTGAATATCCTGCCCGAGGCGATTGGCCTGACGTCAAGTGTCGCCACGTTGAGCGCTACGGTATTGTTTGGAATACTGCTGTTCTTCGTGCTGGAAAAACTGGTGCTGTGGCGGCATTGTCATCATGAGCATTGTGAAGCGCACGAGGTGTCCGAAATCGCACCGCATCATGACCATGGCCGCAGCGGCAGCATGATCATGCTGGGCGACACTTTCCATAATTTCGTCGATGGCATAATTATCGCCGCAGCTTTCCTGACCGATGTTCATCTCGGCATCATTACTGCGCTGGCGATCATCGCGCATGAAATTCCGCAGGAGGTGGGCGATTTCGTCATCCTGCTGCATTCCGGCTACAGCAAGATCAGAGCGCTGCAACTGAACTTGATCTCCAGCCTGGCGTCGGTGGCGGGCGGTGTGCTGGGTTACTTTACGCTGCAGACCATGCAATCATGGATACCCACCTTGCTGGCGCTGGCAGCGGCCAGCATGATATACGTTGCGGTCGCGGATCTGATCCCCGGGCTGCATAAGCGTGCGCAATTGCGCGATACCCTGCAGCAGGTCATCCTGATAATTTCAGGAGTCGCAACCGTGGCACTGACTGCCGGCCTACTGGGTGAATAACACTGGATTCTGAAAGCTGATATGAATAGTCCGCACAACCCGCCGCGCGTCGGCTTTGTTTCACTCGGCTGCCCCAAGGCCACGGTGGATTCCGAACATATCCTGACGCGTCTGCGCGCCGAAGGTTACGTGATCTCGCCGAGCTATGCCGATTCCGACATTGTCGTGGTCAATACCTGCGGTTTCATCGACAGCGCGGTGGAAGAATCGCTGGACGCGATCGGCGAAGCGCTGGCTGAAAACGGCAAGGTCATCGTCACCGGCTGCCTCGGCGCAAAAGGCGATGTGGTGCGCAACGCGCATCCCAAAGTGCTGGCGGTCACCGGCCCGCACGCCACCGACGAAGTAATGGCCGCGGTGCACAGCCATCTGCCGAAGCTGCACGATCCGTATTCCGACCTGGTGCCGCCGCAGGGCATCCGGCTGACGCCCAAACATTACGCCTACGTCAAGATTTCCGAAGGCTGCAATCACCGCTGCACCTTCTGCATCATCCCCAGCATGCGCGGCGACCTGGTCAGCCGCCCGGTCGGCGACGTGATGCAGGAAGCGCAGAACCTGGTCAATGCGGGCGTCAAGGAACTGCTGGTCGTCTCGCAGGACACCAGCGCCTATGGCGTGGACGTCAAATACCGCACCGGCTTCTGGGGCGGCAAACCGCTGAAGGCGCGCATGACCGAGCTAGCCGTGGCGATGGGCGAACTGGGCGCGTGGGTGCGGCTGCATTATGTCTACCCCTATCCGCATGTGGACGAAGTAATTCCGCTGATGGCGCAGGGCAAAATCCTGCCCTACCTCGACATCCCGTTCCAGCACGCCAATGCGCGCATCCTGAAGCTGATGAAGCGCCCCGCCAGCAGCGAAAATGTGCTGGCGCGCATCCTGCTGTGGCGCACCATCTGCCCGGAACTTACGTTGCGCAGCACCTTCATCGTCGGTTTTCCGGGCGAAACCGAAGCCGAATTCCAGGAGCTGCTGGATTTCCTCGAAGAAGCCCAGCTCGACCGCGTCGGCGCATTTATCTATTCGCCGGTGGAGGGCGCCACCGCAAACGCGTTGCCCGACCACGTACCGCTGGAAGTACAGCAACAGCGCCTGGAGCGTTTGATGCAGCTACAGGAAGTGATCAGCGCCGGACGGCTGGGGCGCAAGGTCGGCACCACAATCAAAGTGCTCGTCGACAGCGTGGACGAGGAGGGCGCCATTGCGCGCAGCAGCGCGGATGCGCCGGAAATCGATGGCGTGGTGTATATCGAGGATGGGCAGATGCTCAAGGTCGGCGATTTCGCCGATGTGCGCGTGGTCGATTCGGATGCGCATGATTTGTGGGCGGAGGTAGAGTAGCATTGAGCGATAATAATTTTATCGTTGTGAACGCGGCTACAACCCTGACTGATGAATGTATCGGTCCCGGATTCCCTTATGGACGTTCAATAAAAAGCGTTAAGAAATCTGTCAGGCATTCCGCATTACGGCAGAAGATGCTTAAGCTTGCGCTAAGAGAAGGCATGCTTACCACACCACAATCCAGACAGTCATAGCAGATTGGTCAGTGTGATTGCTATTTGTCCTGGCCGAAAAACTCAACCGCCTCCGCTTCCACCCGCGTCCGCCGGAACGGCGGCAAACTCTGCCAGATGCGTTTTCCATACGGCTTGCTGATCAGGCGCGGGTCGCAGATCATCAGCACGCCGCGGTCGGTTTCGTCGCGTATCAAACGTCCGGCACCCTGTTTTAAATTGATCACCGCGCGCGGCAGCTGATATTCCATGAATGCGTTGCGCCCCAGTTTACTGAGCTGGGCAATGCGTGCCGCCAGCACCGGATCGTCCGGCGGGGCGAATGGGAGTTTGTCGATGACTACCAGCGACAAGGCTTCGCCGCGCACGTCCACCCCTTCCCAGAACGACTGGCTGCCGAGCAGCACCGCATTGCCGTGGTCGCGGAAGCGGCTCAGCAGCTCATTGCGCGAGCCTTCGCCCTGCAGCATCAGCGGATAGCTCAGGTTTTTGCGATCGAATTCGGCGCTCAGGATTTCGTGTGCACGCTGCATCGCGCGCAGGCTGGTGAACAGCAGGAACGCCCGTCCCTTGCTGGCTTCAATCAGCGGCAGCGCGGCGCGCACCACGGCGTCGGTATAGCCGGCGCTGTTGGGCTCCGGCATGTCGGGCGGCACATACAGCAGCGCCTGCTCGGGATAATTGAACGGGCTTTCCCAGCTGGCGGTGCGCGCGTTCAGCAGGCCCATTTCCGCCTGATAATGAGCGAAATCCTGTTTGACCGCGAGCGTGGCGGAAGTGAATATCCAGGCCCGCGGGTGGCCGCTGATCTGCCTGGCGAAAATTTCCGCAATCGACAGCGGCGTGGTGTTGAGCTGCACCGAGTGGTGAAAAACTTCCAGCCAGTGCACCATGTCGGTCTGCGCCGGATCGCGCCACTGCCGTATTTTCTGCATCAGTTGCTGGCCGCGCTGCCAGCAGCTTTCCAGCCCTTCGCTGCGCTGGGCCTGTTGCTCCAGCAGGCTGTTGAGAAAAGAAAGTTTTTCGTCCAGCGTTTTCAGCGCCTCCGTCCAGCCTGGCAGACTGGCGGTGGCGTCTGCGGGCATACGTCCTTCGGCGAATTTGAATACCAGGCGCAGATCGCGCGCGGCCTTCTCCAGAGCGTCGGTGGCGCCCGGAAGTGCGGCGAAATCCCTGGCGGAGGTTGCACCCTCAAGACGCGTATCGCGCGCCAGATCGAACAGCTGAGCCGTGGAAATGCTTTCGCCGAAGAACAGGCTGGCGGTTTCGGGCAGCTGATGGGCCTCATCGAAAATCACCGTGTTGCAGGCCGGCAGCAGTTCGGTTACACCCTCGTCGCGCAGCATCACGTCGGCGAAAAACAGGTGGTGATTGACCACCACGATATCCGCTTCCATCGCCTCTTTGCGCGCCTTCATTACGAAACACTCCTTATGCTGCGGGCATTCCTGGCCGAGACAACTGTCGCGCGTGGAGGTGAGTTGCGCCCAGATCGGCGCATTCTCCGGCACATTCGGCAAACCGCTGCGGTCGCCGGTCTGGGTGACCTTGGCGTATTCGCTGATCCGCGCCAGATGCCGCGCGTCCTCGCGCGTAACAAAACGTCCTTCCGATTGCGTGCGCGCCAGGTGGTGATGACACAGGTAATTAGCGCGGCCTTTCAGCAGAGCGATCGAAAGCGGCGCTTTAAGCGCATCCCGCACAGTAGGGAGGTCGCGCTGGAACAGTTGATCCTGCAGATTTTTGGTGCCGGTGGAGACGATGACCTTGCCGCCGGCTAACAACGCAGGGACCAGATAGGCAAAAGTTTTACCGGTGCCGGTACCCGCCTCGGCGATCAGCTGGCCATTGGTATTGATGGCAACCGCAATCGCCTGCGCCAACTCCACCTGTTGAGGGCGAGCGTGAAAACTGTCGATATGTCCGGCCAGCGCACCGTCGGGTGAAAACACTGCGGCAAGTTCTTCAGGTGTAATCAAGGACGAGGGAGCCTAATGAGGGATGGGAATAAACAACAGCCGGCAATTTTACGCGAAGACACCAGAAAAATACGCTCTAGACAGCGTTAAGCTGGAAAAATCCGCCGGAAATTCTCGGAAATTCTCGGAAATTCTCGGAAATTTTAGCTGGTCCTGAAAAATAACGGTGTTTTTTCGGTGCTCGGTGAAAATTATTTTTTATTTATATCGGCCGGGCTATTTGGCGTGGCCAACGCCAGCCATTCCTAGGCCTTTGATCTGCAGATATTAAAAAGCGCGATAGCTCAGCAGTATGTCTTTACTGGGTTTCAAGGCTGCCGCCCGGTACCCTCGCGGCGAAATTTCTGGTAGGAATTACGGCTCAGATCGTTTAGGATGAGTACACAACAACACAAATAAACGAGGTCATTTATCTATCGAAACTAAACCTACCTAAGGGGTAACAATGTCACGATGTAAAACTACCAAACGTATTCCCACGCTCGTACTTTTTCTTTTCACCTCCACTGGATTTATCGCCGGCGCCAAAGCCGCAACGTTAGAAGTAGGTCCAGGCAGAACTTACACTTATCCCAGTATCGCTGCAGTACATGCCCAGAATGGCGACACCGTAGAGATTGCGGCCGGCGTATATCCTGGTGACGTTGCCGTATGGCGGCAGAATAACCTGACCATACGCGGCGTAGGCGGTAAAGCTATACTCCGGGCAAATGGCAAATATGCCGAGGGCAAGGGAATCTGGGTGATTAAAGGCAACAATGTGATTGTCGACAATATAGAGTTCTCCGGCGCCGCAGTACCGGACGGAAACGGTGCAGGTATCAGGATAGAAGGCATAGATCTGACGATACGCAACTCTTACTTTCACCACAACGAAAATGGTGTTCTCGGTGGAGGAGTCAAGCCGGCGGACGATATCCTGATTGAGTCCAGCGAGTTTGCCTACAATGGCCGTGGTGATGGTTACACGCATAATATCTACATCGGTCCGGCGCGCACCCTGACCCTCAAATATAATTACATCCACCACGCGCACGTCGGTCACAACGTGAAGAGCCGGGCCTACAGAACCGATATCCTGCATAACCGGATTATGGATGAGGCGAGCGGAGATTCCAGTTACGTGGTCGATCTGCCTAACGGCGGGCTGAGTTACGTTATTGGCAATCTGATTCAGCAGGGGCCAAAGGCTGAAAACCCGACGGTTGTGACCTACGGCGAGGAAGGGCTGCGTAACGCCACCAATCAGCTTTATCTGTTGAATAACACCATAGTGAATGACCGTCCACAGGGAGGGCGTTTTGTTTATGTCAGATCTGGCGCCAGTGCTGTTCGTCTGGTGAATAATTTACTCATCGGCAGCGGTACGATAAGCGCACCCGGTGCCCAGATGTCCAATATGGTGGGTACGGTAAATGATCTGGTTTCCGCGCAGACCTATGACTATCACCTTAAAAAGAGCTCCAGGGCCATCAACACCGGAATCGATCCGGGATCGGCTAACGGGATAGTGTTATGGGCGACGCAGCAATACGTTCACAAGAGCGGCCATGAAACACGGCCTCGTGTTGGTGCGATGGACGTGGGAGCCTATGAGTTCAAGTAGGGTTATTGTTGTGGTTCAGTAAGGCATCAAACCACTTTTTCCAGCGCTGATATTTTTGCACCAGCGCTGGGATGTGGTGCAACACGGTAATTTTTTCCGCCAAATTACTTGCATTGGGGCTCATTCCGGATGCAAGTAATGCGGCACCTTGCAGACTCGACTCCCTCTGCTGCAAGCGGTACACGTCAAACGGCACGCATAGCGCCAGTCCTTGCTGCAAACAGCTCACCTCGGATAAACCGCCAGACAGATAAGCCCGTTCAATTGCACTCGCGCGATTGAAATCCTCCAGTATTCGCGCGATACGGAAAATAATTCCTTCCAGCAGCAATGTCGCGATCAGGCGCGGCGGCAGGTGATCCACCGGACCTGAAAAATGCAGACCGAACTCGGTGCGAAAATACGGCGCGCCGATGCCGCTGGGCTCTGCAATGCAGAAAACATCCACTGACGCCAATTCCTCGCTGCGGCATTCCGCCAGCGAATAGGGTGCGAGCGCTGCCGCAATGGAATTCAGCGTTCCTTCACAGCCGAGATGGAAACGCAGCTGGCTATCCTGGAGTATCAGCGTGCGCAAATAGCCGTCCGGCGCAGCGATTGCCTGCGGCAGATTACGTATCGCGAAGCCGCCGGTGCCCAGATTGATCAGCACATCGGCGTAGCGGTCACCGACGCTGGCGTACAACGCCGCGGACTGGTCGCCCAGGCTGGACTGCAGGGTCAGCTGATTATCCAGGCGCAAGTTGATGCCTGCGGAGGGGAGAATACGCGGCAGTATGCCCATCGGAATATCGAACAGATCGCACAGTCTCGGCGACCATTGCCGTTGCTGTATATCCAGCAGCAAGGTGCGCGCGGCCATGGACACGTCGGTGACATGATGTACCCCGGCAGTCCAGCGCCAGATCAGAAAGGTGTCGAGCGTGCCGGCCAGTAATTCCCCGCTTTCGAGCTTTGCGCGCCACTCAAGGTGTTCCTGCAGCAGAACTTGCAACTTAGGCGCAAAAAAATATGGCGTCAGACGCAATCCGGTCAACTCACGAATCAGGTTTTCCTGGGCGTGCAACGCTGCACAACTGGATGCGCCGCGATGGTCCTGCCAGGAAATCAGCGGGGTGAGCGGCTGGCCACTGGCGCGTTCCCAGATCAGAAACGAAGAACGCTGGCTGCACATGCCGAAGTGCGGCAGCCCGCCCGTCTGGGCATGACAGTCATGCAGTACCTGGTCGGCAATGACAGCATAGGCGAGTGCGTCGCTTTCACAGCGGTCGCCGTCGACGCTGACCGGCGGTGCCGGGCTGGCCACAATATTGCGGAGCTGGCCGCCGGGATCAAGCAACCCGGCTTTGATTGAGGTGCTGCCGAGATCCAGTGCAATGGCGGAGGCAGGGGTGGTCGTCATCGCAGGTCAGCGCCTATGGTCAGCCGATCACAGGCGACAGGCGGCAACTTCACGATGCACCGCGGCGTCGTCCCAGTCCAGTGCGGGCGCCGCTATTTCAGCAATGTTCCGCACGTCGCTCTCGGTTAGCCGCGCCAGGATCGACAGTGGCATTCTTCGCCGCAGCAGATCGCTCAGATGCACAACCATTTCGTGGCGCGCGCTGTAGATCAGGTCCGCGCGTATGAACGGCAGCGCAGGCAATATGCGCGCAGCCAGAGCAGCGTCCGTTTCGATGCTGCGAAAAATTTCGTTGACGCGTTTGCCGTGCCGGCGCAGCAACCACTGCATGCTTTCACGGTCGATGCCGAGCCGGGCGCCCTGAGCGCCGGCGGTACTCAGCCAGGAGGCATAATCCTGTTGCGGCGCCCACGGAAAATATTTGTCGCGGGTAGCGCAGGGGACGGTGCTGCCGAGCTGCGCGCAGACCGTATCAACGATACTGGCAGCGTCTTCCCGCGCCGACGTGATTTTGCCGCCGATGGAGTAGTGCACGCCATTGCCTGAAGTTTTCAGGGTCCAGTCGCGGCTGACTGCAGACGGGCCTGCGGCCGCGGTATGCTCGCCACGTTTCAGCACGCGCAGGCCGGCGTAGCTGCCGATGATATCGGTCGCGGTCCAGTCCTTCTTGAGGTAGTGGTTGGCGGCGCTCAGCAGATACTCGACGTCCGCCGGCTCGACCGTGACGTTGTCGATGTTGCCGCGATAGTCGGTATCGGTGGTGCCCACCAGCGTAACGCCGTACCACGGGATCATGAAGAACACGCGTCCGTCAGCCGGGCCGGTCAGCAGCAAGGCTTCGTCGCCCAGCGCCTGCGGCATTACCAGATGGATGCCTTTGGTCAGGCGGCAGTCCTGGCTGAGCCCGGAGGTGGTCAGCCATTGCCCGGTGGCATAGACGATCTGGCTGGCGCTGACCTGCACGCAGTGACTGCTGAGCTGATCCTGGATCGTGGCGCCGCAGGCTGTTCCATCCGCTTCAAGCAGTTCGCTCAGCTTGCAGTAATTCACGCAAACGGCGCCGGCCTGCATTGCGCCGTCTATCAGTTCCAGTACCAGGCGGGCATCGTCGGTTTGCGCGTCGGCATAGGTATAGCCGCCGTTCAGGCCGGCGGTTTGCAGCAGCGGAAAATGCTGCGCGAAAGCGCGGCGGTCGAAACGGCGATGCAGCAGTTCGGCGCCGCTCCAGCCGGCCAGCAGGTCATACATCACCAGCCCGGCCTTGAGCTGGGTCATGCCGAGCCGGCCATTCGCGTAGACCGGCACGCCGAAGCGCAGCGGCCAGACTCGATGCGGCGCATTTTTGAGCAGCCTGCGCCGCTCGGCCAGCGCCTTTTTTACCAGGCGGAAATCGAAAGATTCAAGATAGCGCAAACCGCCATGGATCAGCTTGCTGGAGGCCGACGACGTGGCGCTGGCCCAATCGGCCTGCTCGACTATGGCGACGCGCAGCCCACGCAGCGCCGCATCGTACGCGGTCCACGCGCCATAAATGCCACCGCCGCAAATCAGCAAGTCGAAGCGGCGATCCTGCAGCAATGAAAAATCGCGCCTCACTTATGCCGCGTTCCGCGCCGACATTCCGAAAGAGCGCAGCTGCAGCGCCTTTTGTGGCAGATCGCTGATCAGGATGTCTACCTGTAAGTCCAGCGCACGGTTAATTTCTTCGTCGCTGTTGCAGGTGTACACCGCGATGATCTTGCCGTGGCCGCGTATCAGCCGCACCATCGCCAAGTCCAGTATTTCTATCGGCAGGCATAGCCCGTGCAGATAAGGCTGGGCGTTGAGCACCCGCTCGGCGTCGGCCAGCGTCTGGTCGGTTTCAAGGTTATACACCAGCGGACACGTGGTGCGGCAATGGTGCGCATGGATCAGGCTGTCCAGATTGAACGATGACACCATAATCCGTTCGGTTGCACCGCGTGCGATCATGCCCAGTGTTTGCTCAACCTTGAGATGCCGCCGCGCAGCGGTTTCCCAGTCACGGTTTTTGATTTCGACCAGCAGACCGCAACGCTGGCGGTAGTCGTCCAGGAACTGTTGCAGGGTCATCAGGGATTCGGGCGGCGCGTCGGCGGCAAAATGGCGGGAGAAATTCATCGCCTGCAATGCGTCGTAGTCAAAATCGTCGATGTGTCGATCGGGCAATCCAACTTTCCCGAGGAATCGGTCATGCCATAGCACCGCCACTTCATCGCGGCTGAGCTGCACATCTGTCTCAATGCCGTCTATCCGGTACTGCAGAGCACGATCAAAGGCAGACGCGGTATTTTCCGGTGCCTCTGCATTGGCGCCGCGATGGGCGTAAATCAGGCAGCGCTCTGGTAAATCCTGGTCGGATGCGTGCATACGTTGAGCTAGACTCCGTTATTCTGAACAGCGTAAACCATACGTCAAAACCGGTGCGGCTAAACCGCTATTCGCTGCGGATGACCAGCATCATCGCAACGCTAAGGCAAAGTTTCAATAAATTTCTGCATCGAAATTTTAAGGGCGGCAAAATTTGGGTTGTACATCAAGCGGCGCATCGTGCCGGCCTGCAAATTCTGCTCAGTCACTTCTCCCTGCAACACGCTCCTGGGCTTGTTGATGCAGGCGTCATATTTTTCCATCTCGCCGGGGAAATAGTGCAGCGCATTCGAATAGCTCCCGCTGGCGCCGTAATGCGCGTCGGTGGGCGGCAGGACGATAGCGGTATGTGCCGAGCTTAGAATTTTTTGGGCAGGCAACGCGCTGTTCACCAGTTCGAGTTTACCCGCGGCAATATTCGGCACAGGCTTGCCGATGTCGGTTGTATAGAGCACCAGCCGGTTGGAAGCATGGGCCGCCTGAGCCATGAACTGCACTGTGGCGGGTGTTATTACAGTGCTGTCGTCCGCACTGGCGGCGGCAAACACCGGGATACTCAACGTGCGTTTGCGTAACGCGATATGCAGCTTCTGGATCAGCGCATAGAGCTGGGCCGCGGCATTTTTCGGGAACGACTCATATTTATAGATATCCTTGTCCTGCTTGATATCCACCCACTTCGCGCGCGGCCACAGCCAGCTGTATAGCTTGTGCCATGTGGCAATGGCAGCCCTGGGTGAAATTCCGAAAGCGGGCGAAAACAGGAACAGGCCCCGCACGCGTTTGTCGCGCAGGCTGTGGTATACGCTCAGTGTACCGCCGGTGGAAAATCCGGCGAGGTAAAGGTCATCAGCTTCGGCAGCAAGGCGGTCGCAACCGTATGCGACCGCCTTGGCCCATTCCTGCCAGCTGACGTCAAGCATGTCCCCGGGCTGAGTGCCGTGCCCGGGCAGCAGTATCGCCATCACGCGGAACCCCTGCTCCTGGAAAAATTTACCTAAATGACGCATGAAATAAGGCGAGTCCGTCAGCCCGTGAACCAGCAGTACCCCGCGCTTATAAGTTTTTCCCTTGCCCGGCGGATAGCCCGGCGCGGGTTTCAGCTGGAATGGTGAATTGCCGTTGCTGGCCTGCTCCAGATCGATAGCGCCGATCCGCACGCGGGCTTCGGTGATCATTGCGCGAGTTTCGATCACATAATCGGTAAAACCGGATTTTTCGCCGGTGAAGCGGCTATTTAATCCGGATGGCCGGTGGCGTGCCTCCAGCGATGGAGTGGAAATTTTCTGTTGTGCCACGCTGTGCTCCTGCGCAGTTAGCCATGCCGCCGAAAAATTCGGGCGGTCATTCAGCAGTAAAAAAATTGCTATTTAAACGATAGCGCGGATCTGGAAAATGTCCAGGTGAAATTTAAAATCAACACATCCGTTTCGCGTCGGATATTCTCCGGCAGAGGCGTAAAAGGAGCAGCCAGCCTGACAATTTTTTCCGCGCCGGCATCCAGCACAGGATAACCTGATGACCGTACTATAGAGAAATTCTGCAAGCTGCCATCGGCGCGCATCGAAAACTGTACCCGCAGCGTCCCGCTCAGATTATCCCGCGCTGCCGCCGCAGGATAATTCAGTTGGCCCAGTTGTTCCAGCTTCGAGCGTACTGCATCGATATACATTGAATAGCGGACATCAGACTCATTTAAACTGACGGTCTTGCTGCGTTCGCTGAATCTTCCAGTCTTCTGATCTGTCACCGAGCGGACCATGCTGCCCGGATCGAGCGTGGTGATGTCCGGGCCTTTAAATGCGGGGGGTTCGGATTCGGAAGAGGCAGCTTGAGCGGATCGCTGTGCAGCCGCGCTATCTGTACCGGACGTGGCTGCGGTATCCGCAGCCGGATGTGCCTGAGGTGACGGTGCCGAGGCGGGCGCCTGAGCAGTGACGGCTGGTCCGTTGTCAATTGTCTGCTTTGTTAACTCGGCAGGAAGTGGCGGCTGCGCCGGCTCACTGTGCGTCAATCGAGAATTATTATGAGGCCTGTCCTGAGTCTGCCGGGCGGGCCTGTCGTCTGCCGCAACGGGCGGTGGCTGTGTAGTTTGAACTGCTTCCTCGAGCGGGGCCTGTTGCAACCTCACTTCTAACGGCGCAATTTTGCTCACCAGATTTTCCCACGACGGCAGCGCCCGCCCACCAATATAGATCAGCGCTAAATGGATTCCGAACGAAACGGTTAGCGCAAGTCCGACCCGCTTCAGTGTGGAAATCCTGTGTAGTGAAAAAAAACGCACGGCCATGATGGGTAGAGGTAGGCATCGGCTACAATACACGGCATACCGTCAACAGTAAATCACAACGCCGGATTCAGCATCGGATGAGTCAGATGATGATCTGTGCGAGTCATCCGCGGCGTTCTGTGCGGTGGCTGCCCGAGCCCGTTATCCGCACGTGTTATCATAATCGCATGAACAAATTATCTGACACTCTACAGCGATTTTTGATCGAGGGCGCATCAATACGCGGTGAGCTGGTCCACCTTTCGAATACCTGGCGCAGTGTGCTGGAGCGACACGATTATCCGGCGGTACTGCGTGACCTGATCGGCCAGTTGTGTGCCGCAGCCGTGCTGCTGGCGGCGACGCTCAAGCTGAAAGGTTCACTGATTCTGCAAATTCAGGGCAAGGGTCCGGTCAAGCTGCTGGTGGTGGAATGCACCGGTGAGCTGCAGCTGCGTGCGACTGCGAAATGGTCGGGAGAGTTGACGCAGGACACATTGCCGAGCCTGGTTGGCGAAGGCTTGTTCGTAATCACGCTTGACCCCAAAGACGGCAAGCAGGCGTATCAGGGCATGGTGGAACTGGAAGGCACGAGCGTGGCGGAGGTTCTGCAGAATTATATGGTCCGTTCGGAGCAGCTGGAAACACGTCTGTGGCTGGCAGCGGACGGGCACGAAGCGGCCGGCATGCTGTTGCAGAAGCTGCCCGCTCATCCTGACCAGCCGCAGTTGCACGGCGAGGACGACGATGCCTGGCGGCGCGCGACGATGCTGGCCGACACGCTGCAGCAGGATGAACTGCTGTATCAGCCTCCCGCGGCGCTGGTGCACCGTTTATATCATGAAGAAGACATACGCCTGTTTGAAGGTCAGCCGGTTACTTTTCATTGCTCGTGCTCGCGCCAGAACGTTGCGCAGATGCTGAAAATGCTCGGGCGTAAAGAAGTGCAGAGCATTCTGGAAGAGCATGCTCATGTTGAAGTGTTCTGCGAATTTTGCAATCGACGATATGAGTTCGACAGCATTGATGCCGAACTGATATTTGCCGATATTGCGTTGCCCCCCAGCGCGTCGCGTCACTGACCAGATCAGCGCTTCCGCTATGGTTACGGTCGTTTATGACAATTGGTTAACGGAGGCGATATGGCTAAACCTCAATTGATTATCGGCAATAAAAACTACTCGTCCTGGTCGTTGCGCGCATGGCTGATGGCGCGGCACAGCGGGGTGGATTTCGATGAGGTCAGAATTCCGCTATGGACTGCGGACTTCAAGGCCAGGCTAGGTGTGTATACGCCGGCTGGGAAAGTGCCAGTGTATGTCGATGGCGAGCTGGCGATATGGGATACGTTGGCGATAGGCGAATATTTATTTGAATCCCATCCTTTGCTGTGGCCCGCGGAGCGTGCCGTCCGCGCTCGCGCTCGCTCGGTCAGCGCGGAGATGCATTCCGGTTTTGTACCCTTGCGCAAGGGCATGCCGATGAACATCCGCGCTCGCGGCCGCAAGGTGCCGAGCTCGCCCGAGCTCGCCGCAGATATTGCACGGATTACCAGCCTATGGCGTGAGTTGCGTACGCAATACGCGGGCGCGGGACCATGGCTGTTTGGGCAATACAGTATCGCAGACGCGATGTTTGCGCCGGTTGCTTTCCGTTTCCTCACCTACGGAGTTGCTGAAGCGGGTACAGTGGATGACTACATCCGAACGCTCACTGGCGACCCGTTGGTCCAGGCGTGGGTTGAAGATGCGAAGCAGGAGCGGGAGGTGATTGCAACCAGCGAGGTCGGCGCGTGATTCCTGCTCAAAATCGCGCTGAATCCAATTGAGTTTACGGTTCATTATTCATGGGTCGTGAACCTTTGCAATTGCAGCACATCTGGATAGCGCCTTTCTGGATGGTGATCTGAAATTCAATAATGAAGGAGAGAAAATGTTAACACCCAGCCGCGCCCTGACTGTATTTTCGGTTTTAATAGCATTGCTGCTTAGTGCCTGTGCGACGACCCAGCTTACCTCCGCGTGGAAGGACCCGGGTTATAACAGTCATCCACGCAAGGTCATGGTCGTGGCTGTAGCCAAAAACCCAATCAACAGAAGAGTTTTTGAAGACGAGTTTGTGCGCCAGTTGAGAACTCGCGGAACCGATGCCTTTGCCAGCTATACGGTGGTGCCTGACGCCAGCCAGAATAACCAGGCGGTAATTGCACAAAAAATGAAAGAGCAGGGCGCCGACGCGATGTTGATCACGCGCATGGTGAGCAGGAAGACCGTCAAAACTTATGTACCGGGGACAGTCTATATACCGCCGCCTTCATATAGCCGCTGGGGCGACTATTACGGCACCGGTTACGCCGCAATACAAACCCCGGGCTATGTCGCGGAAAACGAATATGCCGTTATGGAAAGTAATTTGTACGACGCAAGAAACGACAAGCTGATCTGGGCCGTGTCCTCCGAAACCGGTACCGAGGGTTCGAACCAAAGCCAGATTCAAACTTATGTCAAGATTATGGTTGAGAACCTGGGCAAACAGGGACTGCTGGGCGCCCAGTGATAACTGCGGGCAAACGACGGCGCAAGCGCATGCCCCTATAGCAGCCGTCCAGCCAGATCCAGATACCATTAGTGCTATGTTTAACGGCAACCTTGTGCCCCAGGCCCCTCCCGTAGCCTGGGGTTTTCGTTTGTGCTCACAATAGTTGTGAGATTTGAATTATTAGCGGAATTTGGGGATTTTGCTTTGTCTGGTACTGCTGCGGCATGTTAAAATGATGAGCTATAAGCAAGTATCCCGGGGCGAATAACAAATGGAACAATTTGCAAAAGAAACCCTGCTGGTCAGTATTGAGGGGGAAATGCGTAAGTCGTATCTCGACTACGCGATGAGCGTCATAGTTGGTCGAGCGTTGCCGGATGCGCGCGATGGGCTGAAACCGGTGCATCGCCGGGCGTTATTCTCGATGCACGAGCTGTCCAACGACTGGAACCGGGCTTACAAGAAATCCGCGCGTATCGTAGGCGATGTGATCGGTAAGTATCATCCGCATGGCGATACCGCGGTATATGACACCATCGTGCGCATGGCGCAAAGTTTTTCGCTGCGCTACCCGCTGATCGACGGCCAAGGCAACTTCGGCTCGGTCGACGGCGACAACGCAGCGGCGATGCGCTACACCGAAATCCGCATGGCGCGCATTGCGCACGAATTGCTGGCCGACCTGGACAAGGAAACGGTCGATTTCGGCCCGAACTACGATGGTTCTGAACACGAGCCGCTGGTGTTTCCGGCGCGCTTCCCTAATCTGCTGGTCAATGGTTCTTCCGGCATTGCGGTCGGCATGGCGACCAATATCCCGCCGCATAATATGAGCGAAATTGTCGACGCCTGTCTGGCTTTGCTCAAGGATCCTGAGATGGATATCGAGCAGCTGATCGAAATGGTCCCCGCGCCGGACTTTCCGACCGCCGGAATTATTTACGGTACTGCCGGCGTCAAGGAAGGCTACCGCACCGGGCGCGGCCGCGTGATTATGCGCGGGCGCTGCCATTTCGAAGATATGGACAAGGGCAACAACCGCCAGGCGATCATCATCGATGAGCTGCCGTATCAGGTGAACAAGGCCAGCCTGCTGATGCGCATAGGTGAGCTGGTGCGCGAAAAACGCATCGAAGGCATTTCGGAAATTCGCGATGAATCCGATAAATCCGGCATGCGCGCGGTGATTGAACTGAAGCGCGGCGAAGTGGCCGAGGTGGTGCTGAACCAGCTGTACAAGGAAACCCAGCTGCAGGACAGTTTCGGCATGAATATGGTGGCCCTGCTCGACGGCCGGCCGCAGCTGCTCAACCTGAAGCAATTCCTCGACGCGTTCCTGCGCCATCGCCGTGAAGTGGTTACGCGCCGTACGGTGTTCGAACTACGCAAGGCGCGCGAACGCGGACACATTCTTGAAGGGCTGGCGGTCGCGCTGTCCAACGTCGATGAAATCATCGCGCTGATCAAGGCTGCCGCCACGCCGGCAATCGCCAAGCAAAACCTGATGGCGCGGCCGTGGCGCTCCGAACTGGTGGAAGAAATGCTGAGCCGGGTCAGCGATGCATCGCGTCCGGAAACCCTGCTGGCCGAGTTTGGCATGCACGGCCAGCAGGGGCAGCGCGCGTACAAACTTTCCGACGCGCAGGCTCAGGCGATACTTGAATTGCGTCTGCAGCGCCTGACCGGGCTGGAGCAGGACAAGATCGTCGGCGAGTACCGCGAGGTGATGGATAAGATCGTCGACCTGCTGGATATCCTGGCGCGCCCGGAACGTATCACCCAGATCATCAGCGATGAACTGGGCAGCATCAGGACTCAATATGGCGATGCGCGGCGCAGTGAGATTGTCACGCATACGCATGACATGAGCATGGAAGATCTGATCGCGCCGGAAGATGTCGTGGTTACGTTGTCGCACGGTGGCTACATCAAGGCGCAGAAGCTGGATGAATACAGCGCGCAAAAGCGCGGCGGGCGCGGCAAGCAGGCGGCCAGCACCAAGGAAGACGATTTCGTCGACAATCTGTTCATTGCCAACACGCATGATTACATCCTGTGCTTCTCCAGCCGCGGACGCGTGTACTGGATCAAGGTTTATGATGTGCCGCAGGGTTCGCGCGTCAGCCGCGGCCGGCCGATTATCAATCTGCTGCCGCTCGAAGAAAACGAGAAAATCAATGCGATCCTGCCGGTCAAGGAATTTTCCGAACATCAGTTTGTATTTTTTGCCACAGCCAACGGCACGGTCAAAAAAACCCCGCTGTCCGACTTCGATAACCCGCGCAAGGCAGGCATTATCGCCATCAATCTGGATGAGGGAGATTATCTGATCGGCGTGGCGCTGACCGACGGCCAGCATGATGTAATGCTGTTTTCGGACGGCGGCAAGGCAGTGCGTTTCGACGAAAACGATGTGCGCTCGATGGGCCGCGTGTCGCGCGGCGTGCGCGGCATGCGCCTCGCCGGCAAGCAGAAAGTGATAGCGCTGCTGGTGGCCGGGGATGAGAGCCAGACCGTGCTGACCGCGACTGAAAACGGTTACGGCAAGCGTACTCCTATCACTGAATATACCCGGCACGGACGCGGTACGCAGGGCATTATCGCGATCCAGACCTCGGGGCGTAACGGCCAGGTGGTGGCGGCGACGCTGGTTAATCCGGAAGATCAGATCATGCTGATCGGCAACAATGGCGTGATGATACGCACGCGCGTCAGCGAGATCCGCGAGATGAGCCGGGCGACTCAGGGCGTCACACTGATCAATCTGGGCAAGGGCGACAAACTGGCCGGATTGAGTCGGATTGCCGATCCGGAGGAAGAAACGGACGAACTGGCTGAAGATCCGGCAGAGTAATTCGCGAGTATTCCGAGGACGGCAGAGATATTCTGGAGACGCATATATGACCATCTATAATTTCAGCGCGGGGCCGGCGGTGTTGCCGCATGAGGTGCTGCTGCGGGCACGCGAGGAATTGCTGGATTGGCACGGCTGCGGCATGTCGGTGATGGAGATGAGCCATCGCGGCAAGGAATTCATCGGCATCGCCGAGCAGGCGGAGCAGGATATGCGCGAATTGCTGGCCATCCCGGCCAATTACAAGGTGCTTTTTCTGCAGGGCGGCGCGCATCTGCAATTTGCGATGGTACCGCTCAACCTGTTGCGCGGCAAGGCCTCGGCGGATTACGTCAATACCGGCGTATGGTCGAAAAAAGCCATCGCTGAAGCCAAAAAATTCTGTTTCGTAAAGGTGGCGGCGAGCGGCGCCGACAAAAATTTCACTGCGGTACCGCAGTTCGATCACTGGGATGTCGATCCCCAGGCCGCCTATCTGCATTACACCCCAAATGAGACCATAGGCGGCGTGGAATTCAACTGGGTTCCGCCGGTGGGTGATGTTCCGCTGGTGGCCGATATGTCATCGAACATCCTTTCGCGTCAAATCGACGTGTCCCAATTCGGCCTGATTTACGCCGGGGCGCAGAAAAATATCGGCCCGGCCGGATTGACCATCGTTATCGTGCGCGAAGACCTGATCGGCCAGGCGGCTGCGGGCACACCCACGATGCTCGATTACCGAATCCACGCCGATAGCGATTCGATGTACAACACGCCGCCCACTTATGGTATTTATATGGCGGGCCTGGTGTTTCAGTGGCTGAAAAACAACGGCGGCGTGGCACAGATGGAGCAGGTTAATATTGCCAAGTCGCAACTGCTGTATGACGCGATCGACGGCAGTGAGGGGTTTTACAACTGCCCGGTGAACCGGCCCGACCGTTCCCGGATGAATGTGCCGTTCACATTGAAGGATGCGGCCCTCGACGCCAGCTTCCTCGAACAGGCCGATGCTCTGGGGCTGCTGCAACTCAAGGGGCACCGCTCGGTCGGCGGCATGCGGGCTTCGATTTATAATGCTATGCCGCTGACCGGAGTGCAGGCGTTGACTTCGTTCATGGGCCGGTTTGCTCAGCATCATGGCTAAAGCGGAGTTGTCTGGAAAATACGGTTGTTTTTCGGTGGATATGCGGGGGCAATTTATATTGCGCTGGCTGCGGCTGGTATATCAACAATATGATCAACAAACGGCGACGAGAAATGGATAGCATCGTGCCGTCGGGACTGCTCGCGCAAATCGCGGCCTTACCGGGCGTGCTGATGGTACGCAATCTGTCGTTGCAGGGACGAACATGAGCGACAGCCTGAAACAATACCGCATCCACATCGATCGCATCGACGATGAATTGCTTAAGCTGTTCAATCAGCGCGCCGAGTGGGCGCAGCAGATCGGCCACCTCAAGGGCGAGAGTACGGTGCTGCGGCCGGAGCGTGAAGCGCAGGTGCTGCAGCGCATGGTTCGGGACAACCCGGGGCCGCTGCCGGCGGAGAGCATTGCCGGCCTGTTTACCGAAGTGATGTCGCATTGCCGTGCACTGGAAGCGCCGCTGAAGGTGGCTTACCTGGGACCTCAGGGAACATTTACCGAGGCGGCCGTGTTGAAACGTTTTGGCCATGCCTGCCAGAGTGTGCCGTGCGCATCCATTGACGAAGTGTTTCGCGCGGTGGAAAGCGGTGAGACGAATTACGGCGTGGTGCCGGTAGAAAATTCAACCGAAGGCGCCGTGGGGCGCACGCTCGATCTGCTGCTGCAAAGCCCGCTCAAGGTATGCGGTGAAGTCATGCTGCCAGTGCATCAGTGCCTGTTGTCGCGCACCGCTGATTTTACGCAGATCCGCCGCGTGTATTCTCATCCGCAATCGCTGGGGCAATGCCAGGGCTGGCTCAATTCGCATCTGCCTAAGGTGGAGCGCGTCCCAGTGGCCAGCAATGCCGAAGCCGCGGCGATGGCCTCGCAGCAGCCGCAGACGGCGGCCGTGGCGGGAAAAATGGCGGCGGAATATTATGCACTGCCAGTGCTGGCTGAAAATATAGAAGACGATCCACGCAACACCACCCGCTTTCTGGTGGTCGGTAATCATGATGTCGCGCCGTCGGGCAGGGACCGGACCTCGCTGGTGATGTCCGCGCCCAACCGTCCCGGCGCAGTCCATGCGTTGCTGATGCCGCTGGCCAGGCATGGCGTCAGCATGACCAAACTGGAATCGCGCCCGGCGCGCTCCGGCATGTGGGAATACATTTTTTATGTGGATATAGAAGGCCATCAAAGCGATAAGAAAGCCGCCGCTGCACTGGCAGAGTTGCTGCAGGCGGCTTCCTTCCTGAAAATACTGGGTTCATACCCGGCCGCAGCATGAGCCACAGTGGCAAGTGTGGATGCTGCTGACATAGCCATTAACCGGGGAGTCGCAGGCACAAACTGAACGTTGCCGCCGCTGTCCATCAAGGTTTAAAAATGAACTACCGAGATTTGGCACCACCTTATATTCGCGCCATCGCGCCCTACCAGCCCGGCAAACCGATCGCCGAGCTGGAGCGCGAACTGGGCATCAGCGGCATCGTCAAGCTGGCGTCGAATGAAAATCCGCTCGGCGCGAGCCCCTTGGCAACCGCGGCGATGCATGAAGCGCTTAAAACGATTGCGCTGTATCCCGACGGCAACGGTTTTGAACTCAAGGCAGCATTGGCACAACGCTATGGCATTGGCCATGAGGGCATCCTGCTGGGCAACGGCTCCAACGACATGCTGGAACTGGCGGCGCGGGCGTTTCTTGCGCCGGGTGACCGGGCGGTCTATTCGGCACATGCTTTTGCAGTTTACCCGCTGGCAGTGCAGGCAGTGGGCGCAACCGGCATCTCTGTCCCTGCGGTCGAATACGGCCATGATCTGCCGGCTATGCTCGAGGCTGCGGTGCAGCAGCAAGCCAAGCTGGTGTTCATCGCCAATCCGAATAATCCGACCGGAACATTTTTAAGCGGAGTCCAGCTGCTGCAATTCCTGCGCGCGCTGCCGCCGCAAATTCTTGTGGTGCTGGACGAAGCCTACAACGAATACCTGCCGGAAGAACTGCGTTACGACAGCGTGAGCTGGCTGCAGGAATTTCCCAATCTGATCATCTCGCGCACTTTTTCCAAGGCCTACGGCCTGGCCGGTTTGCGCGTAGGCTATGCGCTGGCGCACGAACAGGTGGCCGACATGATCAACCGCGTGCGCCAGCCGTTCAACGTCAACAGTGTGGCCCAGGCGGCTGCGGTGGCGGCATTGCAGGATCAGGCGTTCGCGCAGCGGACGTATGCGCTGAACCAGCGCGGCATGCAGCAGATTACGCAGGGCTTGCGCAACCTCGGGTTGGATTACATTCCGTCCTGCGGTAACTTCATCAGCTTTCGTGTTGCACATTCGGCGCGGGTTTACCGCCGCTTGCTGGAGCTGGGGGTCATCGTGCGCTCGATAGCGAACTATGACATGCCCGAATATCTGCGCGTGAGCATCGGTCTGGAAACGGAAAATAATAAATTTTTGTCTGCGCTGGCACAGGCACTTGGAGAAACTGCATGATTATCATTATGGGAAGAAGCGTCACTGACGAACAGATCGGCGCGGTGGTTAAAAAGCTTGAAACGGCCGGGCTGCAGGCAAATATTTCACGCGGCCTCGAGCGCACCGTGATCGGGGCGATCGGCGATGAACGTCCGCTCAGCGAGGAAATGTTCACGCCGCTGCCCGGGGTCGAATCGGCGATGCACGTGACCAAGCAATACAAGATCGTATCGCGCGAAGCGCACCCGGAAAATACCGTGATCGATATCGGCGGCATTCCGCTGGGCGGCAATCAGATACAGGTTATCGCCGGCCCGTGTTCGGTCGAGACCCAGCAGCAGATGGATCTGTCGGCGCAGTATGTGCATGAAGCCGGCTGCCGGTTGATGCGCGGCGGCGCGTTCAAGCCGCGCACCAGCCCGTATGCGTTTCAGGGGCAGGGTGTCAAAGGGCTGGAGATGTTCCGCGAAGCCGCCGCTCAGTACAAGCTGCCCATCGTTACCGAACTGATGGACATCCGGATGCTGGATACTTTTATGGAATACGACGTGGACGTGATCCAGATCGGCACGCGCAACATGCAGAACTTCGATCTGCTGAAGGAAGTGGGCCGCATCAATAAACCGGTGATACTCAAGCGCGGCATGTCGGCCACCATTTCGGAATGGCTGATGGCGGCGGAATACATCGCCGCCGGCGGCAACCACAATATTATTTTCTGCGAGCGCGGCATCCGCACTTTCGAAACCTATTACCGCAACGTGCTGGATGTGACCGCGATCCCGGTGCTGAAGAAAGAAACCCATCTGCCGGTGATCGTCGATCCATCGCATGCCGGCGGCAAGGCGTGGATGGTCGCGGCGCTATCTCAGGCCGCAATCGCTGCGGGCGCCGACGGGCTGCTGGTCGAGATGCATCCCAACCCGTGCGAAGCATGGTGCGACGCAGACCAGGCGCTGACCCCGCAGGAACTGAAAAACCTGATGGGCGTGCTGGGCGGTATTGCCGGCGCCATCGGGCGCACGCTTTAATCTGGCAGGTGGGTTGCTACGCTAACCCACCTGCCAAATACCTCGCCTCCCCGGCGGGGAAAGGGGGCACGTGATGACTCAACCATTCTTCAAAAAAATTGTCATTTTCGGTGTTGGCTTGATCGGCGGTTCGTTCGCTCTTGCTTTACGCAAGGCGAATGCAGTGGGGGAGGTGGTCGGTTATGGGCGTAGTGAACCCAACCTGCTATACGCCGTGCAGACTGGCATTCTTGACCGCAAGGGGCAGGACAGAGACATCGCCAGAGAAGTTTGTGACGCAGATATGGTGCTGCTGGCGACCCCGGTCGGACAGATGGCGGAATTGATGGCGCGCATTGCGCCGCATCTTGGGCCACGCACTCTGCTCACCGATGGCGGCAGCACCAAGAGCGACGTGGTCGCTGCCGCTTATGCCAATCTTGGCGACAGAATTTCTCAATTCGTTCCCGCTCATCCTATAGCCGGTGCCGAGAAGTCCGGCCCGCAAGCTGCGCTGGCCGAATTATATCGGGGCAAGAAAGTGGTGCTGACCCCGTTGCCGGAAAACAGCGCTGAATCCGTGACGCGCGTACGCCGTGCGTGGGAACTGTGCGGCGCCGTGGTGAGCGAATTGACGCCACCACAGCACGACGAGGTTTTCGCCGCGGTGAGCCATTTGCCGCATCTGCTGTCGTTCGCGCTGGTGCACGACCTGGCGCAGCGCGACAACCGCGATCTGCTGCTGTCCTTCGCTGCCAGCGGCTTCCGCGATTTTACCCGCATTGCAGCCAGCTCACCGGAGATGTGGCGCGACATCAGCATGGCCAACCGCGATGCTTTGCTGCGGGAACTGAAACAATATGCGGATGAGCTGTATGTTGTGTATCGGGCGCTCGAAAGCAGTGATTCGGGCAAGCTGGAGGAGATATTCCGTTTGGCTAGCGAGGTCAGGGGGAACTGGACGCAACAATAGGAGCTTCGTTATTGTTGACTTGTACCGCCGCGAAGGAATTTGCCCGCGGTAGACCGGCAGCCGGTCATTTTGCGCTGCCAAAGACAGTAACCCAGTAAGCCAACTCAAATCGCTCACCTCGTCGAGGCTAATGCTGGGCGCTTGTTTGCGTCAAAGAATTGTAAATCCTTACAGCCCGACTTCAGAAAAGGATCGGTAAGCTGCGCATCTTCGCTCCGTAGTCCGCATTTCATTGCTCATTTCGATGCTCTCCAACAGTTTGGAATAAATTTCACCGAAGTTGCCGGACGACTCGCCTCCATCAAATTCTTTGTACTTGAGATATTTGGACGTACTGGCCAGATACGCCATCACGTCGACGATCCTCAGAGACTTCGGCAAACCGACTTGGTATTTGCTGTTTACTTGTTCAAACAATTCGGTCAACTCTGCATTTTCATCAATAATGAACTCGCCCTTTATTTGCATATAAAATTCCTTTGCGTATCGGTAACATGGATGAACATCGCATCAGCCCGGTCTCTTCACAGGCGTGCCTGACGGCCATACAGTTACCTCTGTAATTCGTCTCGGATTCAGTGTAACCCCGGTGACTGCCAAAATTTGTAACTCTATGTAACTAAATTACACCTGAGCAAGGTGAAATGGCTACGTCGCCATGCACCAAAGCCCTATTAACTTCCGAGTATGGGGAAGCTTTATTAAAACAATATTGACGAGAGTAATTATTACCACAGGGATGCGTAGTGCCGTGTTGCCCAGACTTGGGTTCTGGTACGCTAATACTTGCGATAACGGCAGCTCAGGTTGTCTGCGTAAGTAGTCTAAATATTGCAATGTCCGGATGCAAGTATACTTTCAAAAATACCTTGTGAAAAAAATGAATCAACCGTCGGGCTGACGGTTGATTCATTACAGACTAGCCGGGACGCCAGGTTCTCCTGGCATACCAGTCATCCGTGGGCAGCGTTAATATTACTTTGTGCCGGTAACCTCGACTTCCACGCGACGATCAGGTTGTAAACAGGCTATCAGTTCCGCAGTCCGTTCGTTGCCTTTGCATACTCCAGGTTCGGTGACGGGTTCGGCCGGGCCCACACCGCGGACGGCAATCCTGGCGGCCGGGATATGGGCAGAGTTCACCAGATATTTTTTAACCTCTTCGGCGCGCCGCGTCGAAAGTTTGACGTTGTACGAGAATTCGCCAAGACGATCACTGTGTCCTGTCACATTCACCGCATCGTATTTTACACCCTGCAGATCTGCCGAGAATTTGTCCAGCGCCTGTTTACCAGTCGGTGTTACTGTGGTTCTGTTGAAATCAAACAGCGAATCCGTACTGAAGCTTGCCTTTGATGCCGCCGGAGGTGCCGCGATCACCGGTACCGGCGGAGATTCTGCAGCAACTGCCGCAGGTGCAGAGGAAAATTCGGATGGGGGAGGCACCGCCGCCGGCGCGGCCACTACCGATTCAGTAGCCATTGCCGGCTCAGCAGTGATCGGTTCGGCTGCAGGCATGGTCTCGCGGAATGCCTGGCGTGGGGCGGCGGACGATGCCTGGCCACCGAAGCGATAAACCAGCCCAGCCGATATCAGATGCACGTCGCCGGTGTTGCCGACCGCGTCGTTGACCCGATAGCGCTCGGCTTCCAGGCGCAGCCCAAGAGCGTCCGAGACATCATATTGCACTCCCAGCCCGAACTTGAGGTCGGCATGATTTTTACTCGGATTGGGATTAAGCACATTGACCGCGCCCGTTCCTCTGAAAGAGTCGCGGGTTTGAGCATAGATCACGCCCGCGCGGCCGAATACCGAGAATTTATCGGTGACGGGTAGAAAACCGACCACGTCGATGTTCAGGCCTTTGATCTTGATGTCCCCGGTCAACGTACCCGGCGGTACTGTGGCCGCTGTGAAGCCGAACTTGCCAAGGTCGACATAGCCGCCTTCAACCGCAAAGTTCCTGTTGACGCGGTAGCCGGCGAAAATCTTGTAACCGGTATCATGGTCGTCGTGACTGATCGAAGAGGTAGTAAAACCGCCTTGCTGCAAGCCGTCGCGTATCCGCGTATCGTCGATTTTCGCTTTCGACTGTCCCGCATTGATGCCTCCGTACCAGGGTGTTTGCTCAGCCATTACGGCCGGACTCGCGACTACTGCGAGTGCCATCAGACTCATGGTCTTCAAGGCTAATTTCATGTTTTTCTCCTAGAGCATTAAGGTCACTGACAGACATCAGGACACAGTATTTTTCTTATGGCATGTCTGCCCGGTAAAGGCCGATCACTCGATCGGCCTTTATTGATGATTTACGTTACGGTGCGGGCACATTGACCACGGTGTTGGTCATGGTTACTCCAGCCGTCAGTGCAATCGCACGGCCATTCAAGGTCGTTATTACCGCGGTCGGCGGACTGCCGCCGGTCGTGGAAAGCGTGATCGCAGCGTCGGCCAACAGGGTTCCCACCATCGTCGCCCCCGTGCCTATGGTTGCGCCGCCAGGCACGTACCAGAAGACGTTTTTGGCTTGCGCGCCATTAATCAGCAGCACCTGGATCGGGGTAGCCGGTGTGGCCGGGCCGGTAACGCCCACAGTCAGCGTGCCCGTTCCTGCCGCGGTCTGGAATATCCACACGGCATTTGCATCGCCGCCGGCATCCAGCGTCAGATTTCCTGCGGTGGGTACCGTGATGCCTATGCCATAGGTGCCCGTGGTGGACAGATACACACCTGGCGGCAAGGTCCGTCCAGCCAGTTGCCCGGGGCCCTGGCCTGCGCCACCGCAGCTCGGACATTGTGCCAGGCTCGACACGTCAAGCCCGCCTGGCGTGCCCGCCGGAGAGATTGCGTTGAATGCATCTAGTGCATCCGAGCGGGTTTGCGTTACGGCTGCGCCGGCGACCGAACCCGGTGGGGCAGTCAGCGTGTAAACAAGCCCGTTCACCATCCCATCATTGTTGGGTGTAACAGTGTAGACATTGCCGCCAGCATCGCGCAGCCCTGTTATCGTGGTGGAGGACGCATGAACCCCGATATCGCCGTTGATGACGGTGTTGAGGCCATCGTTGGTCAGCGTGGCGTTGCCACCGAAGCCGCCGAATGGTGCAGCTGCTCCCAGTACCGGAGCGGTCGCGCAGGTCGATGCATTGGTGGTAAAGCTGGTCGTGCTATCGGCAGCAAGCGCGTTGCCGGCAAGATCCTTGACTCCGCTGGCGCCGCCTTTGATCGTGGCGGTGTAACTGGTCGGCGGCGTGCCGGTCAGGTTTGCGTTCGGGTTGAAGGTTGCGATATGGCTTACTGCATCGTAGGCCACCACTCCAGTTACTGGCGTGCCGCCAATAGTTGTTGCCAGGGTGTAAGTGCCGGTGTTAATGGTCAGCGGATCCATTGCCTCACTAAAGGTCGCGTTGATGGTTTTGTTGGTACATACCCCTACGGCAACATTGGCCGGGTTGCGGGAACTCACTGTGGGCGCAGTGGTATCTGGTGAGGCGGCGGTGGTCCATGTCCACACGTAGCTGGTGGCCAATGGATTGCCCGCGACGTCCTTTGCGCCGACGGTGATGGTTGAGGTGTAAAGCGTATTGGTTGCGAGATTGCTGAAGGGCGTAAAGGTCGCCGCATTATTGGCGTAGGTTACCGTACCCGCGACTGGTGCATTGCCTGGGCCGGTCAGCGTAAACGTGGCGGTGGTCAGTGTTGACGGGTCCATAGCCTCGCTAAAAACAGCGCTGCTGGCGCGGTTGACGGGAAGGCCGGTAGCACCGCTGCGCGTGCCGGATGTTCCATAGGCCCCGGTGGCGGTAATAGTGGGCGCGGTTGTGTCAGCGGTCGCTCCGGTAGTAAACGTCCAGCCAAAGCCGGCAGCAAGTGCATTGCCTGCTACGTCTTTAACCCCGGTGGTCACATTGGCGGAACACACGGTGGAGGCGGGCAGGGCGCTCGCCGGTGTAAGGGTGGCCACGTTGCCGTTTACTGCATAGGTAACGGCGCCGGTGATTGGCGTGCCGCCCGGACAATTCAGCGTAAGCGTGGAAGCGGTAATCGTGGAAGGGTCCATCGGTTCACTGAAGCGCACGCTGACCAGTGAATTGCGTGGCACACCCGTGGTGCTGGCTGCAGGCTGGGTCGACGTCACGGTAGGGGCGGTAACATCCGCAGTCGCAGCGGTGGTAAAGGTCCACACTACATTGTTCTGCAGTGGAACGCCGGACGTGTCCTTCGCTGCGGTAGTGATGGTGGCTGTGCACACGGTGTTAGGCGGAAGGTTAGGTGCTGTTGGCAGCGTCAGAGTCGCGACATTACCGGCCGTCTGGTATCCCACTGTTCCGGTTACCGGGATGCCCACCGGGCAGTCCAGTGTAAAGCTGGTTGCGGTGAGTGTGGCCGGATTCATTGCCCTGCTGAAGGAGGCAGTGATTATTTTAGTGTTGATGGGCACGGCGGAAGCATTATTAGCCGGTGCGACGGCAGTTACGGTAGGCGGAGTGGTTACGCTGCCGGATCCCAGGATGGCGCTTTGTCCACATCCGGCCAGAACGGTCAGCAGGACGACGGCAGCTCCGATAAATCCTTTGGAACTATTAATTTTATACATTTGTTATTTACCAGTTTGGTAGTGCCCAAGTCGGCCGCGGAGCAGCCAAATCTAGAATCCATGATGGATATGGATGAGCTGTTACGGGGACGATACTGCGCTTTAACGCCAGCGGGTTCTGTGCGCGAACGAACATAGGGACGTGCCTTGGCTCAACGGCGAAGTGGGGTGATCAGTGATCGCCAGAGGATTGTCGGGCCAGCACTATGGAACAGTTGCTCTGAATGTGTTCTGAAAACGCCGCGGCACCAGGTTAAGTTGATGTAGCCTTGCCTTTGGCGTTATGTGGGAGAAAGTTCGTGATCTCAGGCATGCGATATTCAGCTATCTATGGCGTTCTGGCATTAATGAAAGTTGCGATATCACGGGGCGGACGGCCCAGCAAAGCGCTGAACGCAGTGGTGTCTGCGTGGCTGCCTTGCCTGAGCATATCCAGCGTTTGTGGCTCCAGCGGACTGGCCTTGAAGTTTTGCGCAATTTTTGCAGCAAGCCGCATTAGCCACCATGGCGTATTCAGCCAGAGCGTGTAACGTCCGCCTTGCTGGTGCCGATAACTCGCCAGCATGTCGTGGTAGCTGATGGGCGCTCTGCCGGCACAATCGATGATGCTTTGCCTGACGGCATTGGGCTCGAATAATTTAACAACGGCGGCGCTGATGTCATCCACATGCACCGGCTGCACCAGCATATCGCCGCGGCCCGGCAGCGCAATAACGGGGAGCCGGGTCAGCAGCCGGAACATTCGGGCGGAAGCGCCATCCTCGCCGTATACCAGCGACAGGCGCAGGATGATCCAGTCCAGATTCAGCGTTTTCAGAAATTCATCCGCTTCGCGTTTGGTGCGCATATAGGCAATGTCGGTCCCATCTTCTACGCCTAGTGCAGAAATCTGGATGACACGGCGCACCCCGGCGGTCTGGCAGGCCGAAAAAAGCGCACGCGGGGTGGCGCCATGCAGGCTGGCCATCGGCTGTGCCGCATGGTCGCGCAATACGCCCACCGCATTGATCACGCCCTCTATTCCGGCCAGGCGCGGCAGCCATGCGGCGGGATGGGTGTCCTTTACATAATCGACGGCAATGTCCCGGCCGGAATTCTTTTGCCGGACCGCCCGAATGACTTTATGTCCAGCAGCGGTGAGCGCCGCATCCAGGTGGCGACCGATAAAACCGGAAGCTCCGCAAAGAAGAATGTTCATATTGTTCTGCTGGCCGAATTGCTTTACCGATATGTACCTGCAGGGTGCTGTTAAATCGAATAGTTGTCCACAACGAAGTGCTGATTGGTCGCCCTGTGCTCCAGCAGTCGTTCGAATTCCGTCGCCGTTACCGGCGTCGAGAACAAATATCCCTGGGCATAATTACATCCGGCAGTTGCCAGCAGACTGCGTTGTCCCTCGGTTTCAACTCCCTCGGCGACTACTTTAAGGCCGAGCTTGTGCGCCATTGCGATGATGGCCTCACACAACGCCATGCCGTCAGAGTTGGGCTCGAGATTGCGTACAAAAGACTGGTCGATTTTGAGGTAATCAATGTCCAGCTTTTTCAGATAGGAAAGCGACGAATAGCCGGTGCCGAAATCGTCCAGTGACACGCGGATACCCGCGTCGCGGAACGCCAGCAGCTGGTTGGTGACCATTACATCTATATTCAGCAGCATGCCCTCGGTAATCTCCACCACGATGCCCTGGCCCGGAAGTTTGATCTTCTGCAGATGATCAAGCCATGCGCCATGCGTAGTGATGCCGCCATTCTGCAACTGCACCGGCGAAACGTTTACGCTGATCTGGAATTTCGGATGATATCGGGTGCGCCAGCGTATCGCCTGTTGCGCCGCCTGGCGAAACACCCAGTCTCCGATCTCGATGATCATGCCGGTTTCTTCGGCGATCGGGATGAACTCCGCCGGGCTGATCAGGCCCCGTGTCGGGTGTTCCCAGCGTATCAGTGCTTCAGCTTTGTTGATGTCGCCATTGGACAGCGTGACGATCGGCTGGTAGTGGACGCGGAACTGATCGGCGGCGAGCGCGCCGCGCAAATCACCGGCCAGCCGCATGCGGGTCTGCACCGCCTGCTGCATGGATGGGGTGAAATAGCTGAAGCGATTGCGTCCCTGCTTTTTAGACGCATACATGGCTTGGTCAGCGTGTTTGAGCAGCTCTTCTATTTCGGTGGCATCAGTAGGGTAAAGGGTAATCCCGATACTGGCCGAAACAAAAGCTTTCTCCTTTTCAAGCTGGAAGGCTGCGGTCAGTTTGTCGAGGATGTCCTGGGCAACCCGCTCCACATTGCCGACGTCTTCCAGCGCCGCCAGTATCACCACGAACTCATCTCCGCCGAGGCGGGCCACGGTATCCGATACCCGTACACAGGTAGTGATGCGCTGGGCTGCTTCGATCAGCAGGATGTCGCCCATATCATGTCCCAGCGTATCGTTTACTTCCTTGAAGTTATCGAGATCGATAAACATCAGCGCCATCAGCCGTCCCGAACGATGAGCCTTTCTGATTTCAAGTTCCAGCCGATCACGAAACAGGCGGCGATTGGGCAACTGGGTAAGCGGATCATAATTGGCCTGGCGCTGGATGGTATCTTCGGTCAGCTTGCGCGTGGTGATGTCGGTGTGGGTGCCGATTACCCGCAGCGGCGTACCGTCGGCGGACCGGTTGGTGATCATGCCGCGGGTCAGTATCCATTTGTAGCTGCCATCTTTGCACAGCATGCGGTGCTCGTTGCTGAACGTCTCGGTCTCGCCGTCCAGGTAGGCATGCAGGTCTGCCAGTGAACGCGGCAGGTCCTCCGGGTGGACACGCTCGGACCAGACATGCAACCCGGTGCCAATTTCCTCCTCCGTATGCCCCAGCATCTCTTTCCACTGTTTGGTAAAGGTTACTTCACTGGCGGGTATATTCCAGTCCCATACGCCTTCACCCGCACTTTCCAGTGCAAAACGCCAGCGCTGTTCGCTTTCCCTCAGCGCATCCTCGGCCACGTTGCGCGCCATCTGGCTTTCGATCAGCTGGTCTCGCTCCTCCAGCGACAACCCTTGGCGGTACATTGCCATAATGATCACTATCGGAGCTACGAGGTTGACCAGCATTTCGACCGAGTCCGGCATGCCGCTCAAACTGTTTGCCAGAACGATAGCGAGACAGGACAGCAATACGTTGACCAGGGGTAATATCCGCAAAAACCCCTCGCAAAGCCGGTCGTATTTTGCGTTGCTGGTGCGTTCAGGCCCCCATACCAATGCGCCGATGCCCAGGCCAAAGCCCGCAAACGAAAAGAAGAAATTGAGCCACGCGCCCGGGACGGTAGTGCCATCCAGCGAAAGAAAATTCCACTCCATCCAGCACACCGCGGTGGCGATCAGCGAAAGGAATAATGTCAGCCACTGCCACGAAAGACGCAGCCGCAGTTCCGCGGCGGTAATCACGGCTATGCAGCATGCGGCAAATAAAGTAACCGGATAAATGATCAATATGGTCAGCGGCAGCAGCGCGGTATCGCCCCGTTCCGGCAGATAAACCACCAGAACAAAAATTATAAAGGCCAGCGTGAGAGCCGAGGCGTCGAGCAGAACCGGGATACGCTGCTGCGGTTCGATAAGATCGAATAACAGCCGTAACATGCCATATGCAAAACACGGGCCCAACCATAAATAGAAAATGTCGGATGTTGCGGGGAAACCGTTATACCCGACCGCGGTTTGTATGTCCCAGCACACCTGGCCCAGCGCATAGCCGGTCAATGCGATTGCAAGCCATCTGTGGGTGGCGCGATGTGCAGTAGATGCGCGATATCCGATCCACCCAAGAATCGCCGCTGAAAAAAAGGCTGCGCTCCAGTGCAGATTATCGAAAAAAGTAACCCACGCGGTATCGCGGGCCATCCGCGCGCCTATAATTCCGGCGATTAATAACGGTGCAGCCGTTAGCACTACAGCTCTGCTGGATGCGGGCAACAATTTAAGCAAGCTGGCTAAATTCATCGGCTATGAAACCCCATCGGATTGGCTACGGCTCATTGGCCGGTTTTATTATGGTTTTCAGATTCGTGAAGCGCTGAAACAGTCAAGGCTGTAGCACACTGCAACTGTACCGCAACTTCGAACGGATGAAACCAAAAAATGGCGTAAGGCTTGCAAAAAAATGCCGCCATGCGGCCAACGATATTGCTGCTTAACTCCAGCCTTTTCGGCAAATTTGGGCGAATCTTTACAGGGTGATTAACACTGCAGATCGAACGCGCCGCCGCAACGCACTATTGCCGTATAACGCCCGAAGCTGCCGTAAGTCCCACACGCTGGGCCGCCGAACGCAGGCTGCCTTAGGTGATCAAACCTATTTTGCGAGTCGCACTGCGGTCGGTAGTTCAATTTTTTCAAAGTACTGAACACGCCTTCTAAAGTCAATTCTAGACGTCAGGATTTTTGCAGTGCTTTTTCGACGTGCCTGCGAAAGCTGCGGTATACGCTGGCCAATTCACGGCTCAGGCAGACGGTGTATGATCAGTAATTTTTGAGTACTTAAAAATTGCCTGGTCCGAATATTTTGCGCCTGAAAAAGTTTGTGCTATTTTTCCCAAATGCGCGATATCGTACGTATAAACACAACAGGTCTGCTGTATATTAAAAAATTCATCGACTATAATCGTCTCCATGGCCTTAGCTAAAAATAAGATTGGGAGTTTGCAGATGTCTCTACCCCATAGCCCCCAGCAAAATCATTTGCTTGCAGCCCTGCCTCCAGCTGAGTATGAGCGCCTTCTGCCCAATCTGGAACTGGTCTCCATGCCGCTGGGGGAAGTGTTGTATGAATCGGGCGATCCATTTCATCACGTTCATTTCCCGACGACTGCTATCGTGTCCTTACATTATGTTATGGAAGACGGGGCAACTGCAGAAATCGCCGGGGTGGGTAATGAGGGCATACTGGGCGTTCCGCTTTTTATGGGCGGGGTGACTACACCCAGCCTGGCAGTCGTTCATACCGGTGGACATGGCTACCGCCTCAAGGGGCAGTACCTGATGGAAGAATTCAATCGTGCCGGCGGGCGCCGCGCCGGCGTGGTGCAAAAATTGCTGCTGCGATATACCCAGGCTCTGATTACCCAGATGTCCCAGACCGCGGTGTGTAACCGCCATCATTCGGTAGAGCAGCAGCTGTGCCGCTGGCTGTTGTTGTGCCTTAACCGCTCATCGTCAAATGAACTGACGATGACCCAGGAACTGATCGCCAGCATGTTGGGCGTGCGCCGTGAGGGGATTACCGAAGCGGCCGGAAAATTGCAGCAGGCCGGTATTATCCGTTATCGCCGTGGCCACATTACCGTCATCGAGCGCGAAGGCCTGGAAAGTCATGCCTGCGAGTGTTATGAAGTGGTCAAAAAGGAATTTGAGCGCCTGTTAAAACATACCAGTAATTCCGCCGCATCCCCGCTATTAACGAATAGCTCTTCCCGATTAAGCACGCTTGCCAGCCAGAAGTTGCGCTTAAGCAATCATACTCATAAGCAGCCATAGAAGTCGTGCCGTGGCAGTTCAACTGTTCATGAGCGACCGAAGTTGATTTATTGTTGACCATTCCGGTATTCTGGCGGGTATCGAGTAGCAATACTCAAGGGTCAATCGCGCATTCCAACGCGAATTTCCAACTCATGCAGTTAACGTTGCCTGAACCGCAACACCCACAACCTTGAGCCTAAACCGAGTACCTAGAAATGTCTAGCAACATGTTCCGCCCCAGTGGGCATCGGGTCAGCGACCCCGACCTGCCCAAAAACCAGGACCAAGTGACTTCCGAAAATAGCCGCTATGAGTTTGACGAAACCAGCATCGGGCCCACAATCGCTGACCTGCAAACCACCATTCAGGAGCTGGAAGCTTTTTCCTACTCGGTCGCCCACGATCTGCGCGCGCCCCTGCGCAGTATAGACGGCTGGAGCCTGGCGCTGCTTGAAGATTATGGCGAGGGCATGGACAAGATAGCGCAGGGCTACCTGGAACGGGTGCGTTCTGAAACCCACCGCATGGGGCAAATGATAGATGCGCTGCTCGAGCTTTCCCGTATTACCGGTTTCGAAATCCGGCGCGAGCCGGTGGATTTGTCCCTGATTGCGCATCAGGTTGCGCTGAGGCAGCAGCAAATGCGTCCTGACCGGCAGATCAATTTTTTGATTCAGCCGGGATTGACCGCGCAGGGTGATCCGCGCCTGCTGGAAATCGTCCTGAATAACTTGTTCGATAATGCCTGCAAATATACCGTGATGTGCCCGGCGGCGCGGATAGAGTTTGGCCAGAGCATAGTAGAAGACCCACAAACCAGGCAGGTGACCCCGGTGTTTTTTGTCAGCGATAATGGAGCAGGTTTTAACATGACCCATGCGCATAAACTATTCGGCCCATTTCAGCGCATGCATAAAGCCAGCGAATTTCCCGGCATCGGTATCGGTTTGACCACTGTAAAGCGCATATTGCGCCGCCACGGCAGCAAAATATGGGCTGAGGCGCAACCGGGGCTTGGGGCAAATTTTTATTTCACCAGCAAGGAATTGTCATGAGCTATCGGACAGATTTTATTTGTTGCCGCGATCGTGCCGCAGTCCGCACAGCATGCACGTGCAGAATAGCCGCAAATGATTGAGTCCGCTGCGGGAGCGCCGTTGCGCGCGTTAATCGTCGATGATTCGGCGAGTGATGCTGCGCTCATCGTTCGCCATCTGCACAAGGCAGGGTTTGAAGTGGATAGCCTGCGTGTCGAAAATGCCGAAGAGATGCGTGCAGCGCTGGAGAGAACACCGCTGTGGGACATCGTACTTTGCGATTTCAATATGCCGAATTTCGACGCGGCAACAGCCAACAAGCTATTGCGGGAATTCAACCTGGATATCCCGTTGATCATCGTTTCCGGCATGATAAAAGACGAAGCTGCGATTGAGCTGATGCGCACTGGCGCACGGGATTATGTTCCCAAGGACAATTTGTCGCGGCTGGTGCCGGCCGTGCAGCGGGAACTCGAAGTTACCCAGACCCGGCGGGAGCGCCGCAATACAAAAAGAGAACTGCTCGACAGCGAGCGTCGGCTGCACCATGCGCTTGAGGCCGCCAATATCGGCGTATGGGAATATGATCCGGAAAAGGACGTGGCCTGGCGCTCTCCACTGCATGACAGGATTTTCGGTTATGAAGACCTGCAGCCGGAATGGACACTGAAATCATTATTGCAGCACGTGGTGCCGGAAGAACGCCAGCGCGTTGAAGAAGAACTTACCGAGGCGTTTCAATTAACCTCGTGCTGGACGATGGAATGCCATATCCGGCGTACGGACGGCGTCGTGCGCTGGATTGAAATAAAGGGGGCGCCGGTCAATTTTAATACTCCGCAACAACACAAAGTGCTGTACGGGGTACTTCAGGATATCACCGACCGCAAACGAAAAGATGCCGCTCTGGTGCACAGTGAAGCTTCGATGAAAGAAGCGCAGCGTATCGCCAATGTGGGCAGCTGGACATGGGATATCGTGAATAACGTTGGTGTGTGGTCGGAGCAGATGTATAAAATTTTTGAGCGCGATCCAAAGCTGGCGCCGCCCGATTTCGATGAAATCGAAGAATTATTTACCACTCGCAGCTGGGTCGCAATGGAAGAGGCGTTGGAGCTTTTACTGGCTAACGGAACGCCTTATGAACTTAACTGTGAATTGTCGTTGCCGGGGCAGGTACGCAAATTTGTGATAGCGCGCGGCGAAGCTATTCGCGATGAGCACGATAACATCGCCGGCTTGCGCGGCACCATGGTGGACACCACCCAGCGCAAGGAAATTGAAGAACTGCTGCACCGCACCGAGCAAGGTTATCGACTGATGGTTGACAGCGTAACCGACTGCGCTCTGGTCTATCTGGATCTCGGCGGCCGTGTGATGAGCTGGAATGCCGGGGCTGATCGCATCAAAGGCTACACTGCGGAACAGATTCTCGGCCAGAATTTTTCGGTCTTTTTCCCTGCAGCTGACATTGAAAGCGGCAAACCCCAGCGCCATCTCGAGATCGCTGTCACCCAGCATCGGCACGAGGATGAAGGATGGCGCGTGCGTTCCGACGGGTCGCTGTACTGGGCCAGCGTGGTCATTACATCCATACGGGATGACCAGGGGTTTTTGCGCGGCTACGCCAAGCTGACGCGCGACCTGACCGAGCGCAAGCGCATGGACCAAATTCTGCAGGCGAACACCATCGAGTTGCAGC
>JAZJXX010000006.1:0-39554 GCA_040390665.1 Pseudomonadota bacterium
AGGCCGGATTCTTCCGCTATATCACCAAACCCATCAGGATCAATGAGTTCATGGCAGCTATTGATGAGGCGCTCGAGTTTTGGGAACGCGAGCAGGAGATCCTGAATGAACAGAAAAAAGCTTGAAATGAACATTTGCGGACTTTAAAATATTATCGAATGTTTAGCACTTAGCACTTAGCACTTAGCACTTGCTGCTGCAATAATTGGTGCATAATATTAGCTAATGAAAAGCTGATTAAGAGGCGTGGTAATGATGCAGTCTGAGGGTACGGGAATTGAGAATAGCCCCGACATAGCAGCCCAGCCTACTTATCAGGCAGCCGGTACAAATAACTTTCCGATAGTGGGTATCGGCGCATCGGCCGGTGGGCTGGACGCGTTGGAAAAATTTCTTTCCAATGTGCCCATCGAGAGTGGCATGGCCTTTGTTGTGGTCCAACATCTTGCACCTGAAAGCAAGAGCATGCTGCCTGAGCTGTTGCAGCGGGCGACGGTAATGCCGGTTTATCAAGCCCAGAATGCGATGCAGATTCGCCCCAATTGCGTATATGTCGCCAGGCCGGCCAAAGATATCACGATCCGCCACGGACTGTTATACCTCTTCAAGCAGGTTTCCCGACGCGGCCACAATCTTCCCATCAGTCTGTTTTTCCGTGCACTGGCTGACGATTGCCAGGAACGCTCGATCGGCGTCATTCTGTCGGGTATGGGATCGGACGGCACGCTGGGGGCGCACGCAATCAAGAAGAAGTCTGGAATCGTAGCCGTGCAGGAACCCTCGACCGCGAAATTCAATAGCATGCCGCGCAATGCGATTGCTGCCGGATTGGCGGATATCGTCGCCAGTGCGGAAGAGCTGCCAGCCAGAATTATCGCTTTTATGCAGCAATCCCGTGGCTCGCGCGGAGAATCCGAAGCGCTGGGCGCCAAGTCGCTGCAGGCGCTGGCTAAAATCATTACGCTGCTGCGCGAGCAGACGGGCAATGACTTCTCGCTGTACAAGAAAAACACTATATACCGCCGCGTCGAACGACGTATGCGCCTGCACCAGCTGGATAGCATGGATAACTACGCGCGCTATTTACGCGTCAACCCGCAGGAAGGGGACATGCTGTTCAAGGAACTGATGATAGGTGTGACTAATTTCTTCCGCGATCCGCCCGTGTGGGAACACATGAAGCAAAAAGTTTTACCGGAACTGGTGGCTGGATATCAGGAAGGCCGGCAGTTGCGCGCATGGGTGGCGGGCTGCTCCACCGGCGAAGAGGCTTATTCGCTGGCCATCACATTTATCGAAATGATGGAGCAGGAGCAGCCCAAAGGTGATTACCGGCTGCAGATTTTTGCCACCGATCTGGATGAGGATGCCATTGCCAAAGCCAGGCTGGGATTGTATCCGCAGGGCATAGACGCCAATGTGTCGTCGGCGCGGCTGGCGCGTTTTTTCGTTGCTGAAGAACACGGCTACAGGATATGCAAACAGGTCCGCGAGATGGTGATTTTTGCGCCGCAGAACATCGTGATGGACCCGCCGTTCACCCGGCTCGATCTCCTGATCTGCCGCAATCTGCTGATTTATCTCGGCCCCGAATTACAGCAGGAATTAATGCCGCTGTTTCATTTTACGCTGAACCCGCACGGCATTCTGCTGCTGGGTAGCGCCGAAACCATAGGCAACCATACTGATCTTTTCTCGGCGCTGGACATTAAATTGCGCCTATACCGGCGTATCGAGACCAAAGCGCCGTTGCTGGGGACAAATTTCCCCACGCGGGATCCTGTAAGCAGCACCGTGAAGGAGGGCGGTGTGCTGATACCGCTCAGCACTCAGGCGCAAATGGACCAGCTGATGCTGGAGAATTACACGCCGACGGCATTGCTGGTCAATGCGATGGGCGACATACTCTATATCAGCGGGCGCACCGGCAAATATCTGGAGCCGGCCGCGGGTAAGGCCAACTGGAATGTCCACGTGATGGCCCGTGAAGGGTTGCGGCAGGTGCTTGGAGCGGCGATCAAACAGGCGCTCGAGCTGAATTCAGCGGTAGTAATGCTGAAAAATGTGGAAATCGATACCAGCAATGGCATCCAGAGCATTGATGTAACTGTGCAACTCATCAACACGCCGGAGTCGTTGCAAGGCAAGCTGCTCATCGTATTTACCGAGTCCTTCGCACCATCGCTATCGCCCGAGGCGACCGGCAAGATGACCAGGCGCCATCGAAAACTGCTGCTGGAGCTGCAGTCCGCGCGCGGGGAAATGAAATTCATGAATGAAAAAATGCATACGGCGCAGGAGCAATTAACCGCGGCCAACGAAGAGTTGATATCGACCAACGAAGAACTGCAGGCCACAAATGAAGAACTGACTACCTCGAAAGAGGAAATGGAGTCGCTTAACGAGGAGCTGCAAAGTGTTAACGCCGAATTGCAAATCAAGGTTGATGATTTGTCGGCTACCAACAATGATATGAAAAACCTGCTTGACAGTACCGAGATTGCCACGATATTTCTAGACTGCGAATTGAACGTGCGCCGTTTTACTCCGCATGCAACTCCGTTGTTCAGGCTGATTTCGCATGATGTCGGCAGGCAGTTGTCCGACATCGTCACAGAACTGGACTACCCCATGCTGTACGCCGACGCGGGCACAGTGTTGCGGACCCAGCAGGTAATCGACAAGCTTATTTCAACTGTTGACGGGCGGCGGTTTAAAGTACGTATAATGCCTTACCGCACAGTCAATAAAGTAGCGGATGGCGTGGTGATTACCTTTGCTGACATCAGCCTGATCAATATGCCGGAAATAACTGAAGAAAAAATAAACTTAGGGCCCGACGTTTAACGTCGGGGGATAGAAAGTTGGGCGCACAACGTTCAGGTTGTGCAGTACTTGACGGTTCTCGCCAGCAAGGAAAAAACGATGACATCCAGTAATCTTGAAGAAACTTTAGCCCTGGCTAAACTGCGCCGACGTGCCGAGCGCCGACTCAAGCATATTCCCCCCCAGATCGAGTCGACCAATGAAACGGATGTGCTGAAACTGCTGCATGAGCTGCAGGTTTATCGCGTCGAGCTGGAAATGCAGAATGAAGAACTGGTGGCGGCGCGCGCTGAAATAGAAATGAGCGCCGCTCGTTACACCGAGCTCTACGATTTCGCACCGGTCAGCTATTACACTCTGGACGAGGACGGTAATATTTTCGAATCGAATCTGGCCGGCGCCACGCTGCTGGGCATACTGCGTGGACAGCGGCCACACCCGCGCTTCAGAACTTTTATTGATCCCGAACTGCGCTCGCAGTTTGACGGTTTTCTGGCCAAGGTTTTTAAAAGCAGTTTCAAGGAAGTGCATGAAACGGTGCTGCAAACCCACGACAAATCGAAGCTGTATGTCCATATAGAGGCGACCTCGTCGGAAAACAACGAGGCGTGTCACCTGGTGGTGATAGATATCAGCGCGCGTCGACAGGCCGAAGAAGCGCTGCGGCAAAGCGAGGAAACATTTCATACGCTGGCCGACAATATTTCGCAGCTGGCGTGGATGGCAGACCAGAACGGCAACATCGTCTGGTATAACCAGCGCTGGTTCCATTATACCGGCACCACCCTGACCGAAATGCAACAGTCGGGCTGGGAAAAATTGCATCATCCCCAGCACAAGCAATGTGTAATGGAGAAATTTACCTATTGCCTGACGCATGGCGAGCCATGGGAGGACACGTTTCCGCTGTGCTCGAAGGACAGCACTTATCGCTGGTTTCTCTCGCGCGCAATTCCGATATACAATGAACACGGCAGAATATCCCGCTGGTTCGGAACGCACACCGATATTACTGAACAGAAGGAGCTGGAGCAGGCTCTGAACATCACCAATACCGAGCTGGACCGTTCCCGGCAAATTGCGGAGAAAGCCACTCAGGCGAAATCCGAATTCCTTTCCAACATGAGCCATGAATTGCGCACCCCACTCAATGCGATCCTGGGCTTTGCGCAACTGATGCAATCCAGTTCCCCACCTCCGACCACAGTGCAGGGCAATCGCCTGAACGAAATTCTCAAGGCCGGGTGGCATCTGCTCGAACTGATCAACGAAATTCTGGACCTGACCCGCATCGAGTCGGGCAAACTGGCGCTGACTAAAGAGTCAATTTCGCTGGCCATGGTCATGCGTGAATGCCGTGCGCTGGTTGAAGTTCAGGCGCATCAGCAAGGCATCAAGATGAGCTTCCCGGCGCTTGCTGATCGGGTGCTGGTCCAGGGCGACCGGATGCGCCTGAAGCAGGTTCTGCTCAACCTTTTTTCAAATGCCATCAAATACAATCGCCCCGGCGGCACAGTGGAAATCAAATGCAGCTCCAGCAATTCGAAGTACGTACGTATCAGCGTGCATGACAGCGGCATCGGTATGACCCCGGATAACATCGCACAATTATTCCAGCCATTCAACCGCCTCGGACGCGAGCGCGCGGCGGTGGAAGGCACCGGTATCGGCCTGGTGATCACCAAGCGTCTGGTTGAGATGATGGGCGGAACGATAGGCGTTGAAAGTACTGCCGGGGTGGGTAGCGTATTCTGGGTTGAATTGCTGGCGGCGATGGAACGGCAGGAGCGCACCTTGCTGTATGTGGAGGATAACCAGGCTAACCTGGCGCTGGTTGAGCAATTGTTCGCTGATCGGACTCAGTGGCGGCTGCTCTGTGCGATGAACGCTCATCGCGGCATAGAGCTGGCCTGCGCGGAAAAGCCTTCGGTCATTATCATGGATATTAATCTGGCCGGGATGAATGGCATTGAAGCTTTAAAAATATTGCGCGCCGATCCGCTGACTGCACATATCCCGGTGATTGCGTTGAGCTCAGACGCGGCGCCACATCAGATTGAGCAGGGTTTGGCCGCGGGATTTTTCCGTTACGTCACCAAGCCGCTGAGAGTTGCGGAATTAATGGATGCAATTGAAGACGCGTTAAAACTCTAAAAAAAAAATCGGGGTCACACAGTAAATTGGGAGATTCACAATAAAATGATTAGCGCATCCGATATTTTAAACGCCAATATTCTGATTGTAGACGATCAGCAGGCCAACGTACTTTTACTTGAAGAAATGCTGCACGACGCAGGGTATATGTCGACCACCTCGACCACCGATCCTTTCCAGGTCGGCGAGATGTATCGTAAACACCGCTATGATCTGATTCTGCTCGACCTTCATATGCCGGGCCTGGATGGCTTTCAGGTGATGGAGAGACTCAAGGAGATCGAGCCGCAGGGTTATCTTCCCATACTGGTGATCACTGCCCAGCAGGACCACAAATTACGCGCGCTCGCGTCAGGAGCCAAAGATTTTATCAGCAAGCCGTTTGATGTGATCGAGGTTAAAACGCGTATACATAATATGCTCGAGGTGCGCCTGCTGTATAAAAAGCTGGAGAACTACAGCACTGAGCTGGAGCAACGCGTGCAGGAGCGCACTTCGGAATTGCGCGAAAGCGAAGCACGCATACGCTGTCTGGTCGAGCTGTCGTCCGACTGGTATTGGGAGCAGGATGAGAAGGGCAGTTTTACCCGCATATACGGACCTGTTCTGGATATGCTGGGGATACGCAGCGACGATTTGCTGGGCCGCACCTGGGAAGACCAGGGTGTACGCTGGAACGAAGAGGAGCGTGCGACGCTGGAGGCCAACCTGGCGGCGCGCCGGCCGTTTCTTGATCTGGTTTACAGCCGCACCAATGCCAACGGCTCGCAACAGTTTATGATGGTGAGCGGTGAACCGATGTTCGACCCTTCGGGACGTTTTACCGGCTATCGCGGAATAGGCAAGGATGTGACCGAAGCGATGCACCCAGCCAGCCCATAGTGTAGAAATACAAGGGCGCGATATTGCTGTGCGTGGTAACGCACAGAAGCTGGGCTCTCTGCAATATAGTATCGTAACCAATCCTTGCCTGTTACATACGAGATTATTTTGTCCTATCCTTACGCCGTATGTCTGGGTTTCCCCAGCGCAGGGAAATACAGCATAACAATGCGCTTCTTATTTAACCGGTCAGCGGTTTTTACCGTATTACTCCAGCCAGGACAGATGAGATGTTAAGTGCTCAGGATATCCTTAACGCCAATATCCTGATCGTGGATGACCTCCGGTCGAACGTGATGCTGCTGGAGGAGGTGCTGCGCGATACCGGCTACACTTCCATTAGTTCGACCACCGATTCGTCCCAGGTTTGTGAACTGCACCGCGCCCATCACTATGACTTGATCCTGCTGGATCTGATGATGCCTGGCATGGATGGATTTCAGGTGATGGAAGGACTCAAGGCGATTGAAACGGACGGCTATTTGCCGGTGCTGATGATTACGGCTGAGCCCGGCCATAAATTGCGCGCACTCAAAGCCGGCGCCAAGGATTTCATGAGCAAGCCGTTTGATCTGGTCGAAGTGCAGATGCGCATACACAATATGCTTGAGGTGCGGCTGTTGTACAAAAAACTGGCGCATTACAGCAAGGTGCTGGAATCGTTTGCGTTGCATGATCCGCTGACCGATCTGCCCAATAGAAGACTATTGATGGATCGCCTGGCTTTGGCGATCGTGCATGCGCGTCGCAATAACACCGCGATGGCGATATTGTATCTGGACCTGGATGGGTTCAAGGCCATCAATGACACGCTGGGGCACGATGCCGGGGATATGCTGCTGAAGATGGTTTCGGAGCGCCTGATTGCACTGGTGCGCGAGGAAGATACGGTAGCGCGCCTGGGCGGGGATGAATTCGTGATTGCGTTATGGCAGCTGGATCAGGTCAGCAGCATCGGTGCGCTGGTATCGAAAATTATCGAGGCTATTTCCCAGCCTTACTATATCCAGAACTGTGCGGTGACGGTTACCACCAGCGTGGGGGTCGGGATTTATCCGATGCATGGGGAAGACGTAGACACCTTGATGAAGAGCGCCGATCTGGCGCTGTACGATGCCAAGCATACCGGCAAAAACACTTATCGAATTTCAGCTCGAACCGAACCCTTTTCTCCCGCGCCGAATTAACCCTGAGCTCCAGCACCTTCAACTATTGGCGAAGTTGGATAGGAGTCGGCACCGGCAGGCGCCTCTCACATTTACTTACTCAGAGGCAGCACATAGCGGATTTCTACACGACTGTTTCTGCCATGCGCTTCGTTCGTCTCGGCATTTGTTAATGGCTGCTTCCTGCCCATACCCACTGCAGTAATGCGCTGCGCAGGAATGCCATTTTTGACCAGCCAGTTCCGCACCGTGATTGCGCGTGCTTCGGAGAGCTGCTGGTTATCGACGGTGCTGTTGGGGCTATCGTAATGTCCCACCACTTCAATATCCGCCGCAGGATTCTTTTTGTAGAATTCGATTACCGTGCTCAACCTCGCATCTGCTACAGGTTTTAATTTACTCGATCCGAAATAAAAGTTTTCCCAGGTCAGAACGGCTGCCTGGCCAGCTTCGGCTGCCGCCGCTGGCATTGGTTGAACTGCAATTGCGGCGGGCGCGGCAGCTGAACGAACAACAGGCTCTGCCACCGGCGCAGCCGCTGAGCGTGCGGGGTTTTCCCTGGACAGGGCGCGCCGAAAAATTGCTTCCTTGTCCTGGACCAGCACCGGAATGGGCTCTGCTGGACAGCTCGTATAGATATCGTCGCCCGGAGCGGATGAAGGTTTGGGCGGTGTCATGTTAAGGTTTTTCACATTCAGGGCGTCCAGCAGATTGCCCGATACGGCCTGGTATTTAGCGTTGGCTATCACCAAATCCTGTTCACTGTTCAGATAGTCACGGCGCGCGGTGTAATACTCATTTTCGATATCCAGTAAATCAAGCAGCGTACGCTGGCCTATATCGTATTGGCGGCGGAAAGCTTCGCGCACTTTGTCAGTGCTCAACTGGTGCTGATCCAGGTATTGCAGCTGTTCGGTCAGGCGCCGGTGGTCGTGGAACGCGATGGACAGGTTCTGGCGCACTTCACGGCAGGTCTTCTCGCGCTCGTCCTTGGCGCTGTTGAATTGCTCCGCCGCCATACGTTGCCTGGAGACATCCTGCATTCCGCGGAACAGGTTCCACGAGACCGTAATGCCGGCGGTGCTTTCATTGGAAAGGCCGTAAAAACCGTCCTGATTCAGGTCGCGGGTGCGTTCGAGGTAGGCGTCCACCCTGGGGGCAAACCCCGATTGTTGCGTATCGACGTTGCGCCTGGCGGCGAGGATGCTCTCGAACGCGGCCTTGAGTTGTGGAGATTTATCAAATCCCATGCTGATGCCTTCCGCAGGATTTTGCGGCAGGCCCATGCTCAGCACAGCGGGCGCGGCTTCCATTTCAGTCTGGGGTAATTCGCCAACCACGCGCTGGTAGCGCGCGCTGACATCGTGCAGATTGGACGTCTCCGTCAGCAAATTGGATTCGGCCAAGGCCAGGCGGCCGGTGGCGGTTTCCAGGTCTACGCGGCGGCCGACACCGGATTCCGCGCGTTCTCTGACCTTTTCATAAATGATACGGTGGGTAGCATAGTTATCCTCAGCGAATTCCACCAGCTTGCGGTAGCGCCACACATCGATGTAGGCGCGGCTGGCTTCCAGCGCAACGTTTTCCGAGCTATCCATCATTTCATAGAAACGCATCAGGCTGGCGTGTTCCAGCCGGCTGGCTTCGTAACGGGTAGTGAAGCCTTCAAACAAGTTCTGGCGCAAGGTCACGCTGGCGTTCTGGGTATTGTATTTGCGGTCGCTGCCCGGTGGCGTAAAAAGGGGCGAGTCCCGGCGCTGGTAGGCTGTGCCGTAAATCACATCCAGCGTAGGCAGATAGCGCCCTAAGGTGATATCCCGTTCAGCCAGGCTGGCTTTGAAACTGTGCCATTTAGCCAGGACTTCGGGATTCGTCTGTAGCGCCTTGCGGGCTACCTCATCGAGTTTGACGGGTGCTGCGTGGGCGTGGACTGCGGAGAAAGTGGCAGCGACCAGCAAGGCGATGGCCGATTTTCTGAACAAATGTGACATGTGTTGCCCTGGTATAAGTGCGTAGTGTTTTGAAAGAATGGATGCCGCCTGGTGTTCATTTAAATCAACCATAAGTTAATCCTCGCGGCGAGCTGTTCGGCAATGCAGGGATTGTTTAATTGCAGCATACGCTGGCGGACTCCGCACTAAGCTGTTGAAAAACACCGTATGAATTTGGGAATCCATCAGCTAATGGTAATGTTTTTTATTGTAGTACACTACCCTACAGTTGGGACATATGTAAATAAAATAACGTCGGCCTGTTGCTATACGCCCGAAATTACGATACGCCCGAAATTAAAAATTTTAATCGCACGGTACAGAATGCTTGTGGTCAGCTCTCTGAAGCGGTCGCCGGCGCCCATGCCGGGAAGCGGCAACGTTCCGCGACAAAATTGCGAGCTTTAATAGATTTTCGGTACGCTGGCACTTTGTTGCTGTGCTGTCTTTGGTTCAGCATGGTGTTGCTGGCTGGAGCGGACGGCATACGCTTCGAACGCGTCATCCAGACGGTGCAACAGCGTTATGGGAATACAGCCGCCGCGGCCGCGAGGGATTGGGAGCAAGCTCTTGCATTATTTCAGAATGAAACGGTGCAGCAAAAATTGGCCGACGTGAATGACTTCGTAAATCGCCGGCTGCGTTTTGAAGATGACCAGAATGTCTGGGGCGTCGCCGATTACTGGGCAACACCGATAGAAGCGCTGGCGAAGGGAGCAGGGGATTGCGAAGACTATGCAATAGCCAAGTATTTTTCACTGAAGTTTGCCGGTGTGCCGGTTTCCAAATTGCGCATTACCTATGTCAAGGTACGCCTGGGCAACGCCAGCAGTGCCCCTCTGCAGGCACATATGGTGCTGACCTATTACCCATCGCCTGATGCCGAGCCGCTGATACTCGATAATCTGATCAGTGAAATCCGTCCGGCGTCGCGACGGGCGGACCTGGTGCCGATTTTCAGTTTTAATTCCGAGGGAATCTGGACCGCAGGAAGTCCTGTGTTCCAGACCGGAGGTAGCCGCCTGTCGCGATGGAATGATCTGGTGGAGAAGATGAAGAGTGAAGGCTTTGAGTGAAGTGAGGTGTGTATGTCATTGATGCGCCAATTATGGCTGACTATTTTTGTTTCGGCAGTGATGACGCTCGCGGGCAGTCTGTGTATCAGCATCTGGTCGGCGCAAGAATATCTGTCGCAGCAGCTGGAACGCAAAAACAGCGATACCGCGACTTCACTGGCTTTATCGATGACGCAACAGGCGAAAGATCCGGTGACCGTCGATTTGCAATTGGCCGCGTTGTTCGATACCGGCTATTACCAGATGATCCAGGTAGTCGATCCACTAGGCAAAGTGATTTCCGAGCGCATCCAGGATAAAACGGAAGCGGCGGTGCCGCAATGGTTCACCCATATGTTCCCGGTAAGCTCCAGACCGGGAGCGGCGCAGATCAGCGATGGCTGGAAACAATATGGCACGGTTACCGTGGTCAGCCATAGCCAGTTTGCCTACAGGGCGCTGTGGGAGCAGGCCGGTATCCTGCTGATCTGGTTCGGCGTGAGTGCACTACTGGCCGGAGTGCTGGGGACGGTTGTATTGCGCGCAATCGGGCGTTCCCTGAACGACATGGTTAATCAGGCCAAAGCGATCGGTGAGCGCCGTTTCAACGCAATTGACGAGCCTCGTACGCCAGAGCTGCGTGTACTGGCACGTGCCATGAACAGCATGGCGCAACGTATTCGGCAGATGTTCAATGAGGCGGCGGTGCATCTGGAAGAGCTGCGGCTACGCGCCAATTACGACCAGGTGACCGGGTTACCACGGCGGGAATACTTCATGGCCTATCTGAAAGAGCAGCTCAGCAGCGCCGAGGCGGCGCAAAGCGGCGTGCTCGCGATTGTGCGGATTACCGACCTTAATACCGTCAACGAAATACTGGGCCGGGACGGTACCGACGCGTTATTGCGGCGCATCGGCGTAACGCTCACGGAGTATGTTCAGTGGCAGGAAAAACTGCTGACGGGCCGCATCAAATCGGGTGATATCGCAATCGTGTTGCCGGGCGAAAACGATCCCCACGACGCTGCGCAGCGACTCGGTAAAATTCTGGACGAGCAAACTGCGGGATCGGTATTGGAAGATATCTATCATCTGGGTGCGGTAAGTTTCAGTCATGGAGATAATCCGGGAGAGGTGCTGTCTCGAGTGGACCATGCCCTTGCCCTGGCGGAAGCCCAAGGCGCCAACGCCTGGCATGCTATCAGTGACGATGAGCAGATGAAAATCATCCCCGGCGAGCAGTGGCGCACTTTGTTAACCGATGCCGTCAATACGGTCAAGCTGAAGCTGGAATTTTATCCGGTTATCAGGCTGGATGGCACAACCCTGCATCAGGAGGGCCTGGTCCGACTGGCGACAGCGCCGGACCAGCCACTGATGAGGGCTGCTGATTTCATGCCGCTGGCAGCACATCTGCATCTGACAGCGCTGATAGACCTGGAGGTTATCCGGTTGGCCCTGCTGCGCATGGCGAATAATGCGGATAATATCGCGCTGAATATCTCCGCCGAGACGATCGCCAACTGGGGATTTCGCAATGACCTGGCTAAAATCCTGCGCAACAATCCCGCGCTGTGCCCACGCCTGTGGTTTGAGGTGGCCGAATACGGAGCGTTCAGGCATTTCAGTGCGTTCAAGGACATCTGTATCACCCTGAAAAGTTTTGGTTGCCATGTCGGAGTGGATCGTTTTGGCCAACGACTGGCCGAAAGCGAAAGGTTGACCGAGGTGGGGCTGGACTACGTCAAAATCCATCCGGGCCTGGTGCATGGTATCGAAACCAACAGCGGAAATCAGGAACTGCTGAAGCGTTTCTGCGGTGTGGCTCATAGCGTAGGCATAATCGTGCTGGCGATGGGCGTGGAAAGCAGCGCCGAATTGCAGATACTCAGGTCGTTGGGGTGTGATGGTGCATCCGGTTCGGCGGTGGGTAGTTAATACTGCATCGCCTTTCCAATGCCCTACTGTTTAATTTTTGAGAATTGGAACTTGCCTGTAATCCGACGGCCATATACTGCTTTCAGAGATACGGAAAATCCAGTACAGTTACTTTCCGTAATAACCCAAAAGAGCAAAAATCATGAGTTTAAAAGGGCAACAACTACAAGACCCGTTTTTGAACACGCTGCGTAAAGAGCATGTGCAAGTGGCCATATACTTGGTAAACGGTATCAAATTGCAGGGCCAGGTCGAGTCATTCGATCAGTATGTAATTTTACTGAAAAACACGGTAACGCAAATGGTATACAAGCACGCTATATCGACTATTGTCCCCGCACGATCTGTGACGATTCCAGTAGAAGCAGAATAATGCACGAGTCTACAACTGCCGTTAATACGGCGGTGTTGGTCAGTCTCGATTTTGGTGCGCCCGATTATGCGGAAAGTCTGGAAGAGCTCCGCCTGCTGGCGCAAAGCGCTGGAGTGAATACAGTTGCGTTGATCACCGGAAAACGGCAGCGTCCTGATGCGTCGTTATTCGCCGGCAGCGGCAAGGTGGATGAGATCGCTGCGCTGGTGGAAGAGCAACAGGTTCCCCTGGTCATTTTTAATCACGATCTTTCTCCCGCTCAAATGCGAAATCTCACCGGGCGTATCAAGGCACGGGTGATAGACCGCACGATGCTGATACTGGATATATTTGCGTTGCGAGCGCAAAGCCACGAGGGCAAAGTGCAGGTTGAACTGGCTCAGCTCAAGTATTTGTCGACCCGTCTGGTGGGTATGAATACCGACATGGGCCAGCAGAAATACGCTGTGGGCGCCCGCGGTCCGGGCGAAACGCAACTGGAACTGGATCGGCGCAAGCTGGACAAACGGGTTCATATGTTGAATGACCGGCTGGCTAAACTGAAGCTCCATCGCCAGGTTCAGCGCCGCGCACGCAATCGCTCCGATGTGTTGTCGGTGTCCATAGTCGGCTACACCAACGCGGGCAAATCGACATTATTCAACCGTTTGACGCAGGCTAATGTGTATGTAGCCGATCAGTTGTTCGCAACGCTGGATACGACTTCGCGGCGGATATTCATCGAAGGTGCCGGGCAGATTGTGCTGTCTGATACGGTGGGATTCATCCGCCATCTTCCGCATGGACTGGTGGCGGCCTTCCGCGGCACACTGGAAGAAACAGCCCAGGCCGACCTGCTATTGCACGTGGTGGACTTTAATAGCGTGGAGCGTTTTGATCAGATTGCTGAAGTAAACAAGGTGCTGCAGGAAATCGGCGCTCAGCATATTCCTCAAATCCTGATCTTCAACAAGATAGATTTGCAGGGCGTGCAGCCCAGCGTAAAACGTGACGAATATGGTAGAATTAATAGTATTCATCTGAGCGCCAGCACCGGCGCAGGAGTAGATGAATTACGCAGCGCACTGGCAGAAGTTCGAGCTGCACCGGAGCAAATTGAACCGGCGCAGCAGTGGCATCCACTCAACAATTGACACACTGACTGCAGGATGGGCTATGGGATTGAATGATCCACAATGGGGCAACAGAAACAACAATAATGGCGGCGGTTCGGGCGGACCGCCCGATCTGGAAGCTGTGCTGCGCGATTTTAACAAGAAGCTCTCCGGTATGTTCGGCCGCAAGGGCGGCGGCGGTGGCGGTGGTACAGAGGAGCCGAACAAATACCTGAGTGGCGGCATTGGCCTGGTGGTTATTATCGTCGTGCTGATCTGGCTGGCCAGCGGATTTTATATCGTAGAGCCGGCGCAGCGCGGACTGGTGTTGCGTTTTGGTAAATATGTCGAGGCGACCCAGGCCGGGCCGCGCTGGCATTTGCCTTATCCGATCGAAACGGTGGAACTGGTGAACCTGAGCCAGGTCCGCACGGTGGAAGTGGGCTATCGCGACAATTTCAAGAACAAAATGCTGCGGGAATCGCTGATGCTGACTGACGATGAAAACATCATCGATATTCAGTTCGCGGTTCAGTATATTCTGAAAGATCCGGCTGACTACCTGTTCAACAACCGTGCGCCTGACGAGAATGTACGGCAGGCGGCGGAAACAGCAATCCGCGAAATCGTCGGCAAAAACAGAATGGATTTCGTATTGTACGAAGGACGCGAACAAGTGGCGGCCGCCACTACCAAGCTGATCCAGGATATTCTGGATCGTTATAAATCCGGCATCCTGGTGAGCAAGGTCACCATGCAGAATGCGCAGCCGCCTGAGCAAGTCCAGGCCGCGTTTGACGATGCGGTAAAGGCCGGCCTGGATCGCGAGCGCCAGAAAAACGAAGGCCAGGCTTATGCCAATGATGTGATTCCCAGGGCTAAAGGTGCGGCCGCCCGCCTGATGCAGGAAGCCGATGGCTACAAGCAGCGGGTAGTGGCGAATGCTGAAGGTGATGCCAGCCGTTTCAAACAGATCGCGGTGGAATACGAGAAAGCGCCGGCGGTGACCCGGGAACGTATGTATATCGACATGATGCAGCAGATTCTGACGAGCAGCAGCAAGGTGCTGGTGGACCAGAAGGGCAGCGGAAATATGTTGTATTTACCTTTGGATAAGCTGATACAAAGCACTAATCCAGGCGCAGCGTTGCCGGACACTCCAGGCGGAAGACCCGGCAATAATGCCGAACAATTTGCTCCTCAGGCGCAGACTGCTGTACCAACTGAACCCATTCCCCTGCCTAATCGCGACGTATTGCGAGGCCGCGATCGGGAGGCACGTCCATGAAAAAAAGTATCAACAATATTCTGATAGGCGCCGTTGCGGTCATTATTTTACTTAGCCTCAGCATTTTTGTGGTGGATCAGCGCCAGACCGCAATCGTGTTCGAGCTGGGCAAAGTGGCCTCGCTAAAACCTGAACCCGGCCTGTATTTCAAGATTCCTCTAATACAGAACGTGCGCTATTTCGATGCGCGTATCCTGACCATGGATAGCATGGAAGCGGAGCGCTATATCACGGCGGAAAAGAAAAACGTGATGGTCGATTCTTTCGTCAAATGGCGCATCATCGATGCCAAGCAATACTACATCAGCGTCGGTGGCGATGAGGATCGTGCCCGTACCCGCTTGATGCAGACGGTTAACGCCAGCATGCGTGAGGAATTCGGTAAGCGTACCATTCACGAAGTAGTGTCGGGCGAACGCGAAAAAATCATGCAGGTTCTGCGTGAAAAAGCGGATGCGGACGCGCGCAAGATCGGGGTTGAAGTGCTGGATGTGCGCCTCAAGCGTGTCGACTTCCCCTCGGAAATCAGCGAATCGGTGTACCGCCGCATGGATGCGGAACGTAAGCGCGTAGCGAACGAACTGCGGGCAACCGGTAATGCGGAAAGTGAAAAAATCCGGGCAGATGCCGATCGTCAGCGTGAAGTCATCCTGGCGGATACGTATCGCGAGGCGCAGAAAATAAAAGGCGAGGGCGATGCCAAGGCTGCTGCTACCTACGCCGCCGCGTTTGGACGCAATTCGGAGTTTTTCTCCTTCTATCGGAGCATGGAAGCGTACAAGCAGAGTTTCAGGAACAAGAGCGATGTGCTGCTGCTGGATCCGAGCTCCTCGTTCTTTAAATATCTCAAGAGCTCGGGGAAATCCGGCAAGTAAATGTGCTGAATTACTGGTTGATGGGGTTGGCATTGATGCTGGTTCTCGAGGGCATACTGCCATTCCTGTTTCCTGTCCGGTGGCGTGATACATTCCGCAGTCTGGTGCTGCTTACCGATGGGCAGCTCCGTTTCATAGGGTTAACTTCAATGTTGTGTGGTGTACTGCTGTTGTATTGGGTGAGCTGATGCCGAACTCAAATTGGCTGTTGCCCGAATACATCCAGGATATGTTGCCGGACGAGGCATATCAGATTGAGCGTATGCGCGGCAATGTGCTCGAATTATTCCGCCTGTCCGGTTATCAATTGGTGGTGCCCCCGTTGCTGGAATACACTGAATCGTTGCTGGTGAACGGCAGCGCGGATATGCATCTGCGCACCTTCAAACTGGTCGATCAGCTGAGCGGACGCACATTGGCGTTGCGTGCCGATACTACCCCGCAAGTCGCCCGGATTGACGCGCATCTGCTGAATTGCCAAGGCATAACCCGGCTGTGCTACGCCGGCAGCGTGCTGCACACCCAGCCTTCCGGATTGATGCGCACACGCGAACCCTTGCAGATAGGTGCCGAGCTATACGGTCATGGCAGAATAGAAAGCGATCTCGAGATACAGCGTCTGATGTTGCAGTCGCTGGAAGCCTTGGGTATTGCCGGCGTTCATCTGGATCTCGGGCATGTCGCGATCTTCCGTGCGCTGATCCAACGTGCCGAGGTGGACAAGGAATTGGAAGCCGAGTTGTTCAGTGCCCTGCAGGGCAAGGACAATGCTGCGTTGAATGAACTGGTCCGCGAATTTCCGGCGGAGATCAAGCATGCGTTGCTGGCCTTGCCGCAACTGTACGGCGGGGCGGAGGTAATCGCGCAGGCGCGCGCCATGTTGCCGGATTATCCTGAATTGACCCTAGCCCTGGACGAACTTGAGCAGGCCGTGCTGCATTTGCAGCCGCTGGCCGACCGCGTTGGTATCGATCTGGCCGAGCTGCGCGGCTACCACTACCATAGCGGGATGGTGTTTGCGGCTTATCACGGTGCCAGCCACGATGCGATTGCACTGGGCGGGCGCTATGATGACATGGGCAAAAGCTTCGGCCGCGCGCGCGCCGCGACTGGATTCAGCATGGATTTGCGCCAATTGTTCGGTTTGATGGAATTGCAGGCGCGCCCCAGAGGCGTGCTGGCGCCTGCCAATGGCGACGTTGCGCTGCAGCAGAAAATAATGCAACTGCGCACACAGGGCCAGGTCGTGGTGGTGGATCTGCTGGGTGATTCCGCCCATCACGCTGAACTGAACTGCGACCGCGAACTGGTGCTCAGCGATGGAATATGGACAGTTGTTCCATTACCGGCTCATTAAATCTCCGGCTGGGGACGCGGCTTGCCGCTCAAAATAATTAAAGTAAATCAGGAATCGTAATGTCGAAAAATGTCGTGGTAATCGGTACCCAGTGGGGCGATGAAGGCAAGGGCAAAATAGTCGATTGGCTCACCGATCACGCGCAGGGCGTGGTGCGCTTCCAGGGCGGCCATAACGCCGGCCATACCCTGGTCATCGCCGGCAAAAAAACCGTGCTGCATCTGATCCCGTCCGGAATATTGCGTGAGCACGTCAAATGTTATATCGGCAATGGGGTGGTCGTGTCGCCGCAGGCGCTGCTCAAGGAAATGGATGAGCTGGCCGCGGCCGGCGTGGATGTATACGGCCGCTTGCGGATTTCGGAAGCCTGCCCGCTGATTCTGCCTTACCACGAAGCAATCGATAAGGCGCGCGAGCTGGCCAAGGGCGCCGCCAAGATCGGCACCACCGGGCGTGGCATCGGCCCCGCTTATGAGGACAAAGTCGCGCGCCGCGCGATCCGGCTGCAGGACCTGTTCCATCGCAAACGGTTTGCCGCCAAGCTGGGCGAAGTGCTGGACTATCACAACTTCGTGCTGAAAAATTATTTCCATACCGCCACGGTGGACTTCCAGCGGACGCTGGATGATGCGCTGGCGCTGGCTGAACGTATCCTGCCGCTGGTGCTGGACGTGCCGCGTGCGTTATATGAAGCGAACAAAGCCGGGCAGAACATGCTGTTTGAGGGCGCGCAAGGGACGTTGCTGGACATTGATCACGGGACTTATCCGTTTGTCACTTCCAGCAACTGTATCGCCGGCGCAGCGTGTGCCGGCAGCGGCGTCGGGCCGCAAATGCTGCACTACGTGCTGGGCATCACCAAGGCCTACACGACGCGCGTCGGCTCCGGCCCGTTTCCGACCGAGCTGGACGATGAGGTGGGCAAACATCTGGCTGAAAAGGGCCATGAATTCGGCTCCACCACCGGACGTGCGCGCCGCTGCGGCTGGTTCGACGCAGCCGCGCTCAAGCGCTCCATCCAGATTAATGGCGTGTCCGGCTTATGCGTGACCAAGCTGGACGTGCTGGATGGCGTGCCGGCTTTGCGCCTGTGCGTGGGTTATCGCATCGACGGCGCGTCCAGCGACATTCTGCCGGTGGGTGCGGAAGCGCTGCTGGGCTGCGAGCCCATTTACGAGGATATGCCGGGCTGGAGCGGCAGCACAGTGGGCGTACGGCGTTATGAGGAGTTGCCACAGGAAGCACGTAATTATCTGCAGCGTATCGCCGAAATCTGCGAAGTCCCGGTGGACATGGTGTCGACCGGACCGGATCGCGACGAGACGATAGTGCTGCGCCATCCGTTCCAGGCATAAGCCTGCATTTGGCTCAGGTTTGCAATATGGCACGCAGGTCCGTGACCATGGGCCCGCAGTTTAATCAACAGTATGCGTTATTTCCTGCTACCATTAGGTCCTTAAGAGCTGCCCTGTGTTAGATCGAGCAAACTGGGTCATGTTGACTCAGCCCTGTTATCAGCAAAGTACATGAACAGATTTAAACCGTCAGGATCAAAAATTCCCCGCTTCAGTCGTCCGGCTGCGTACTGCCGGCATGGCAGCCTTGAGTGTATCAAAATAAATAGTGTAGATGCGCCGACGCAAACATCCGCAGGATGCTTGTAATTCATCGAACATTCATGATTGTCTGGTGCCCAGAAGAGGACTCGAACCTCCACACCTTGCGGCACACGGACCTGAACCGTGCGCGTCTACCAATTCCGCCATCTGGGCAATGCGCTGCTGCTTCTTGAGGGCGCGTAATTTAATCGTTATAGGATTCTGTGTCAAATGATAAATAAAAAAAAGAACATACGTGCGCTCGACCCGTTTCTGGAGCGCGAACGCGAGCAATACGAAAATCCGTTGCCCAGCCGTGAATATATCCTGCAATTGCTGGCCGAGAAGGGCGTCCCGCTGGACGAGCAGGATCTGTGCGACATGCTGCAGATAACGGAACAGGAGAGTGAGCTGTTTATGCGCCGCTTGCGCGCGATGGAGCGCGACGGTCAGATTATGCGCAACCGCAAGCGCGCGATCTGCGTGGTCGACAAGCTGGATCTGGTCAAAGGCAAAGTGCAGGGCCATCCCGACGGATTTGGTTTCCTGGTGCCGGACGACGGCAGTGCTGATCTGGTGTTGAGCGCCAAGGAAATGCATAAGGTGCTGCATGGCGATACGGTGATGGCTCGCGTCAGCGGCATGGACAGGCGCGGGCGCCGGGAAGCCAGTGTGGTCGAGGTGCTGGAACATGGCACCACGCGGCTGGTCGGGCGTCTGTACGAAGAACACGGCATCCAGTTTGTGGTGGCGGAAAATCGTCGCATCAGCCAGGACATTCTGGTCGCGCCCGGCGAGCGCAGCACCGCCAAACCCGGGCAGGTGGTGATGCTCGAAATCCTGCAGCAGCCGAGCAAACATGCCCAGCCTATCGGGCGTATTATCGAGGTGCTGGGCAACTATGCCGATCCCGGCATGGAGATCGAAATTGCGTTGCGCAAGCATGATCTGCCCAATGAGTTCCCGCCGGAGGCTAAACACCAGGCCGAGCGGCTCAGCCCGGAAGTGAAGCCGGACGATTATGCCGGACGCGAAGATATACGCCAGTTGCCGCTGGTGACCATAGACGGCGAAACCGCGCGCGATTTTGACGATGCGGTGTACTGCGAAAAATCGGACGAGGGTTTCCGCCTGGTGGTCGCGATCGCCGACGTGAGCCATTATGTGCATCCCGGCGATGCGCTGGATAAGGAAGCATTGAACCGCGGCAACTCGGTCTACTTCCCGCGCCGGGTGATTCCAATGCTGCCGGAGGAATTATCCAACGGCCTGTGCTCGATCAATCCCAGTGTCGAGCGTCTGTGCATGGTGTGCGACATGCAGATCAGCGCACAGGGCGAAATCGAGAAATACCGTTTCTATCCCTCGGTGATGTTTTCGCATGCACGCCTGACTTACAACCAGGTGGCCGATATGCTGGCGAATCCGCAGGGGGCAACGGCGCAGCAGTTTGCCGCTGTACTGCCGCATATCAATCAGCTGTATACCTTGTTCAAGACGCTGCTGCAGGCGCGCGAAAAGCGCGGCGCGATTGATTTTGAAACGATTGAAACGCAGATGATCTTCAACGATCAGGGCAAAATTGAACGTATCGTGCCGGTGGTGCGTAATGACGCGCATAAGCTGATAGAAGAATGCATGCTGGCCGCCAATGTTTGCACCGCGAGTTTTTTGAACGAGCATAAACACCCGTCGCTGTATCGCGTGCATGAGGGGCCGACACCGGAAAAACTGGAAGCAGTGCGCGAATTCTTCAAGGAGTTCGGCTTGCAACTGGGCGGCGGCGATCAGCCGCAGGCCAGCGATTACGCCAAGCTGCTGAAGCAGATAAAAGGCCGCCCGGACATGGCGCTGCTGCAGACTGTGATGCTGCGCTCGCTGCGCCAGGCGCGTTACAGCCCCGAAAATGTCGGCCACTTCGGCCTCGGTTACGATGCCTACACGCACTTTACTTCGCCGATACGCCGTTATCCCGATCTGCTGGTGCACCGCGCGATCAAGGCGGTGCTGAACGGCAAGCAATACAAGCCGCACGAAAAATGGCAGGTGCTGGGCGAACATTGTTCGCAGACCGAACGCCGCGCCGACGATGCCACGCGCGACGTCGAAGCATGGCTCAAGTGTTTCTACATGCGCGATCATCTCGGCAGCGTATTCAACGGCAGCGTTTCCTCAGTCACCGGATTCGGTCTGTTTGTTGCGCTGGACGATATCTACATTGAAGGGCTGGTGCATATATCCGAGCTCGGCACCGATTATTTCCATTTCGATGCGGCCAAGCACCAGATGCTGGGCGAGCGTACCGGCAAGCGTTACCGCTTGGGCGACCGGGTCAGCGTCAAGGTGGTACGGGTCGATATGGAAAGCACCAAGATCGATTTCGTACTGGACAGTGTCGAGGAAAGCGCGCCACCGGCGGAAAATGCCCAGGTCAATCCAAAGCGGGCCGGCGCGTGGGGCGGCGGTGCTGCGCCGTCGAGCGCGCCTAGGGAAAAGAAACCCAAGCGTACCAAAAAGCATGGCTGAGACACGTTTGATACATGGTTTCCACGCGGTCATTTCGCGCATCCGCCAGAACGCCGACGGCGTCCTGGAGTTGTATGTCGATATGCAGCGCCGCGATCCACGCGCGCGTGATCTGCTCAAACTGGCGGAAACGCATGGGGTGCGTGTGCTGCCGGTGGACGGCAAGCGCCTCGACGGCATGGCCGGAGCCAGCCGTCACCAGGGTGTGGTGGCGAAGGTCGATGCGGCCCAGCGGATACAGCATCTGGACGATGTGCTGGATACCTTATGCGAGCCGGCACTGCTGCTGGTGCTGGACGGCGTGCAGGATCCGCATAACCTGGGCGCCTGCCTGCGCAGCGCGGATGCGTTCGGCGTGCATGCGGTCATTGCGCCCAAAGACCGCGCCGTGGGCATTACCGCAACGGTCGAAAAAATCGCCTGCGGCGCCGCAGAAACCGTGCCGTACATCACCGTGACCAATATTTCGCGTACCCTGCGCGAGTTGCGCGAGCGGGAGATCTGGGTAGTCGGCGCTGATGGCGCTGCGGAAACCAGCCTGCACCAGTTGAAACATCCGACGGCGCTGGCCTGGGTGCTGGGAGCCGAAGGCGAAGGGCTGCGCCGCCTGACCAAGGATAATTGCGACCAGCTGGTCAGCATACCGATGATGGGCAGCATCGAAAGCCTGAATGTTTCGGTCAGCGCAGGCATATGCCTGTATGAAGCGCGCCGCCAGCGTGCCGGCTGAACATTGCTGAATTATCGTTGTCGTAGCGCGGTGTTACCCTATCTATCAATTTGTTGAGTCAACTCCGGCTGGAGACTGAAGCAGGATAATGAAACTGCCTGGCTATATATTCTTCGCCTGTATGCTGCTGGCCGCGACTGCGGCTGCAACTGAAAAAACCGCCGACCCCCTTCTGCGCCCGGCTGAAGTACCTTTCCCCGCTGACAATAAACCCACGGCAGCAAGAGTCGAACTCGGCAAGATGCTTTTTTTCGACCCGAGACTGTCCGGCTCCCGATGGATCAGTTGTGCCACCTGCCATAATCCCGCCTTGGCGTGGTCCGATGGATTGCCCACGATGTTAGGCCACGGGATGCAGCAAGGGCGCCGCAGCACACCGACTATCCTGAACACTGCGTACAACAATGTCCAGTTCTGGGATGGGCGGGCGGCTACGCTCGAAGCGCAGGCACTGGGGCCGATCGAAGCCGAGGGAGAAATGCATCAGAAGGCTGATGAGCTCCCGGATCGCCTGATGGCGATTGAAGGCTATCGCCGTGCGTTTGCCCGGGCCTATCCCGATGAAAAGATCAGCAAGCTGACCATAGCCAAGGCCTTGGCCAGTTTCGAGCGCACTATCGTATCAACCGAAAGCCCCTTCGACCGCTGGCGCCGGGGCGATAAAAAAGCGCTCAGTGCATCGGCCCAGCGCGGCTTTAGCCTGTTTACCGGCCGGGCCAACTGCATGGCCTGCCATCAGGGTTTCAACTTCGATGATGACGGATTTCACAACATCGGTTTACCGCTGAGCGGCGGTGACGAGGACGTGGGCCGTTTCGCTCACCGCAAAGTCAAGGTGAACAAAGGGGCATTCAAGACTCCGACGCTGCGCGACGTTGCACTGACCGCGCCGTATATGCATAACGGCGTATACAAGTCGCTGCAAGAGGTTGTTGAACATTACAATAAGGGCGGAGTGACTCATGAAAACCTGGATCCGAACATCCGGCCGCTCAACCTGAGTGATCAGGACCAGGCGGATATTGTTGCGTTCCTGCAAAGCCTGACCGGCAAGCCGATGAAAGTTGTGCTGCCGCATCTGCCGGTTGGGAGATAGCGCTACCCGATTAAATTCGCACAGTGTATCCCGCTTCTCACGGCACCTTCCAGCGTGGCCGGATAGTCGCCGGCGGTGTAGTCGCCGGCTAAAAAAATATTGCTGAGCGGGGTAATCTGAGGCGGGCGCACCAGTCCCGCTGTGCACGAAAACGTAGCGCGTTTTTCGGCGATGGTCTGATACCACAACGGCGCGGCGGCAATATTCAGGCAGTCACGCAATTCCTGTATAACGGTCTGAGCCAGCTGCTCATGCGACATTTTCTGATGTAACCCTTCCGCACTGATTACCGCAGCGATCAGGCCATGCTGTCCGCCAATCTGACCCCGATCGAACAGCCATTGAGCTACGCCGCCGTCGAGGCCCAGCATTGCTTGCGGCAGACATACCTGTTCCGGGTATTGCAGATAAATTGTATAGATCGGCTGATGGGCGATCGCGGCAATCCGGGCCGCCAATGGCATAAGCTGCAGAATGTTGTGCAGCAGTCGTGCAGCGGCAGCCGGCGCGACGGCGCAGATGACATGGCTGAAACGGTGTGTACCGGTGGCCGTAGACAGATCAATTCCTTCGCCGCTGGGCACAATCTGTTCTACGCTGCACGAGGTCAATACACTGCCGCCGCGCTGCTGAATATAGTCGGCGGCACGTTGCGGAAACAGCGCGCTAAAATCCATGCGCGGCAGCAGCATGTCGCTGTCACTGCGCAGGCCGTTCAGGCTGTCGCGCAACACGTTGAGCAACACTTGCGCAGATGCCATATGCAGCGGCGTATTAAGAGCGGAAATGCAGATCGGTTGCCATAAATAACGTACCGCCGCTGCGCTCTGGTGATGCGCATGCAACAAGTCCTGTACGCTGAGGTCCTGCACCAGCCTGAAATTGCTGCGGCGCAGCGCGAGCATGAACCGGATTGCATTTATCCGCTCAGCCCACGACAAACCTCGCGCGCCGAGCAGCCCCAGCAGCGTGTGCCAAGGCGCCGGCAGGCGCGGTGCATGAAGTGAAAAATGCCGGTGCAGAGTGAGCTGCAGCGGCAGACGCAGAAAATCCTGTTCGATATTGCCACCGACCTGCTGGATGATATCCAGCGTCTGTCGATAGCAGCCCAGCAGTATGTGCTGACCATTGTCGAGTTGGGTATGGTGATGCGATACGCCGCGTGCACGGCCGCCCAGTTGCCGGGCATTTTCGAATACAGTGACCGGAATACCCCGCGCCGCCAGAGTTACCGCAGCGGCCATGCCGGCGTAGCCGCCCCCGATGACAGCGATATTCAGTGGGGCAACCATCCGGGAACCATTTGACGGCATATACCGATTTGAACTCATGAGTTAATTGCAGGCTACACGCCGCAAGCAGGAGTGCTTACATACACGATAAGTGATCAGAATGCGACTGAGCTAGTTTTTAAGCCAGGTTTTGTAAGCCAGCCACAGCTTGCGCAACGGCGTAAGTGAGATGCGCTCCTTCAGTACGTGACAGCCGCTCGCTACAATTTCGTCCAGCGTGGTGCGATAGATTGCCGCCATGATCAGGCCGGTGCGCTGTGCTTTACGGTCGGCAGCGGGCAGTTGTTCGAAGGCCTGCTGGTAATAACGTTGTGCCCGGTCGATCTGGAACTGCATCAGCCGGTAAAATTCGTCGGATTCCTTGGAATCCAGAATATCGCCGGTATGTACGCCGAATTGCTGCAGTTCATCCTGCGGCAGATAAATGCGCCCGCGCCGTGCGTCTTCGCCGACATCGCGGATAATATTGGTGAGCTGGAAAGCAATGCCCAGGTCATGAGCATATTTAAGGGTGGCGGGATTGCTGTAGCCGAAAATTTCAGCAGCCAGCAGGCCCACTACCGAGGCGACTCGATAGCAATACAGCTGCAGCGCGGCAAAGTCCTCGTACTGGTGCTGCTGCAGATCCATCTCCATACCGTCGATGATTTCATGGAAATGCGCCTGCGGCAGATGGTATTGCCTGACCACGGGCACCAGTGCCTGTGCGACCGGATGCTGCGGCGTCCCTTCATATATCGCCGCGACCTGGATGCGCCACCAGGCGAGCGTGGTATGCGCGACATTCTGATCGGTGGTTTCATCCACGACATCGTCGACCTCGCGGCAAAAAGCGTACAGCGCCGTGATCGCGCGGCGGCGCGGCGGCGGCAAAAACATGAAGCTGTAATAAAAGCTGGAGCCGCTGGCGGCTGCTTTTTCCTGGCAATATTGATCGGGTGTCATTTCAATTATCTGTCATACAGACGTCGCCATCAAAACCGAAACGGTGCGCTTTTTGCCAGCATGATACCCCAGTCCAGTGGTCGTAATCTTGGACGCCGCTGGAACATGTCAAACTGCGCCGCCTCCAGCTTGTCCAGAATGCGGTTGCCGCCGGCAATGATCAGGCGCATTTCCAGCGCTATGCGGCCGCTAAGCAGGGTGCCCAGCGGCGCTCCGTTGCGCATCAGCGCCCGGGCGCGCCGCACCTGGAATTGCATCAGTTGCTGCCAGGCAGCGTCGACGCGGCCCACGGCAATATGCTCTTCCGTTACGCCGAACTGCGCCATCTCGTCCTGCGGCAGATAAATGCGTCCCATCGCATAATCCCTGGCGACATCCTGCCAGAAATTGATCAATTGCAGTGCGGTGCAAATCGCATCGGAATACGCCAGATTGACCGGTGTGGCGGCGTCGTATAACTGCAGCAGCAATCTACCCACCGGGTTGGCGGAGCGGCGGCAGTAATCCTGCAGTTCAGCAAAATTGGCATAGCGTTTTTTAACCACATCCTGAGTGAAGGCATCAAGCAGATCATGGAACAGCTGCAGCGGCAAATGATGATGATGAACGACCACCGCCAGATCGGTAAACAATGCGGCCTGGGGTGTTTCCTGCCGGGCAATGCGCTCCAGGCCGGCACGAAATTCATTCAGACGATCGAGACGTTCCTGGTCGGAGATATTGCCTTCATCAGCGAAATCGTCGGCCTGGCGGGCGAAGCGGTAGATCGTTTCCACCGGATGGCGCAACCGCCTGGGCAGCAAAATAGAGGCGACCGGAAAGTTTTCGTAATGATCTACCGGCACGTTTGCGGCCTCGCATCGCCGTATTGCCAGGCCCGCATCAACTCAGATCTGCACGCCGCAGCATGAACACAAATCCGTCGCCGGCGCTAACTTCGATCCAGATGAACGGCAGGTCGGGATAAGCGGCTTCAAGCGCGGCGCGGTTATGGCCGATCTCGACGATCAGCATGCCCTCCGGCGATAAATGCGCGGCAGCCTGTTCGATCAGTCTGCGGGTGGCATCCAGACCGTCGCCGCCACTGGCCAGCGCAAGCTGCGGCTCGTGCTGGTATTCCTGCGGCAATGTATGCATTGAATCCGCGTTGACATAAGGCGGGTTGCTGATGATCAGATCATACTGTTTACCCTGCAGGCCGGTATACAGATCGGACTCAATCAGATGGATACGTTCGGCCATATGGTAGTCGCTGACGTTGCGCTGTGCGACCGCCAGCGCATCGGCGGAAATATCCACCGCATCGACTGTGGCATGGGGGAATGCATGCGCCGCCAGGATGGCCAGGCAGCCGCTGCCGGTACACATATCAAGTACGGATTTAATGTCCTCAGGATCGGCCACCCACGGCACCAGCTGATCCTGTAGCAGCTCGGCAATAAAAGAGCGCGGCACGATCACGCGCGGGTCGACATAGAAGCGGAAGTTGCCCAGCCATGCCTCATGCGTCAGATAAGCGGCCGGTATGCGTGTTTCTACGCGCTGGCCGAGCAGTGTAAGCAACGCATTTTTTTCATGCGGGGTGAGCCGGGCGTCCAGAAAAGGCGCCAGCGTATCCAGCGGCAGATGCAAAGTGTGCAGGATCAGGTAAGCTGCTTCGTCATACGCATTGGCCGAGCCGTGGCCGAAACTGAGTTGCGCTTCATTGAAAGCGCTGACCGCGAAGCGCAGCCAGTCACGCACGGTGCGCAACTGGCTTGTGTCGTTAAAGCTGTGTAAACTCATGGTCTTGAAACCAGTATATTAACTAATGTCTCGGAATATATTTGGGACAATATATCCAGATCAGCGACCGAAACGCACTCGTTTAGTTTGTGGATAGTCGCATTCAGTGGCCCGAGTTCCAGTACTTGCGGACAAATATCGGCAATAAATCGCCCGTCCGACGTCCCTCCGCTGGTGGACAGTTCGGTGGTGATTCCGGTGATGCTCTTGATCGCATGACTCACCGCGTCCACCAAGTCGCCGCGGGGAGTCAGATAGGGTTTGCCCGACAGAGCCCACAGCAGATCATAATTCAGGCCATGCTGGTCGAGTATTGCGTGCACCCGGGTTTTCAGGCCTTCCACTGTGCTGGCGGTGGAGAAACGGAAATTGAATTCGATCTCGATCGATCCCGGCACCACGTTGGTCGCGCCGGTGCCTGCATGGATATTCGAAATCTGCCAGGATGTCGGCGGGAAATAATCGTTGCCGTGATCCCAGGTTATGCTGGCCAACTCGGCGATCGCCGGCGCGGCCAGGTGAATGGGATTCTTGACCAGGTGCGGATAAGCAATATGTCCCTGCACACCTTTCACGACCAGGGTACCGGACAATGATCCGCGGCGGCCATTCTTGATAGTGTCACCCGTTTTGCTGACCGAGGTGGGTTCGCCCACGATGCAGTAATCCATTTTTTCCCCGCGTGCCTGCAACGCTTCCACTACCCGCACCGTGCCATCCACCGCGATGCCTTCTTCGTCGGAGGTCAGCAGCAGCGCAATGGAGCCGGCGTGATCAGGATGGGCGGCGACAAATCGTTCTATGCCCGTAACGAAGGCCGCGAGCGAACCTTTCATGTCGGCGGCTCCGCGTCCATACAGCAGGCCATCGCGTATGGTCGGCGTAAACGGATCGCTGTGCCAGAGCTCCAGCGGCCCGGTCGGTACCACGTCGGTGTGGCCGGCGAAGCAGATCAGCGGGCCACTGTCGCCGCGGCGTGCCCATAAATTATCCACCGTGCCGCAACGTATCATTTCCAGCCTGAACCCCAGCGGTTGCAGACGCGAACCGATCAGCGCGAGGCAGCCTTCGTCATGCGGCGTGAGTGAACGGCGGGCGATAAGTTGTTTGGTAAGATCGAGAGTGTCGGACATGATAGTGTTCAAAGGTTGAAAATTTTAGCGTAGCTGGCCGGGTCGTAGCCCAGATGCAGCACCCGCCCTTGCTGTTCCAGCAACGGCCGCCTGATGATGCTGGGCTGTTCCACCATCAGTTGTAATGCCGCGAGGTTATTGTCGATCGTATCCTTGCGCTGTTGCGACAGCGCGCGCCAGGTGAGGCCCTTGCGATTGATCAGTTGCTGCCAGCCCAGCTGTTCCAGCCAGTGCTGCGCCAGCTCCGCAGGAACGCCCTGTTTCCTGAAATCATGGAAGCTCAGCGCAATCGCATGCTGGTCCAGCCAGGCACGGGCTTTCCGGACGGTATCGCAGTTCGGTATGCCGTACAGTTTCATCGGCCGGTGGGCTCATCAAGATTAAGCGTAATACCGTCGAAATTAACCGGGCCGGTATCAGGCGCAGTTCCAGCGGCTGGATCAGGATCATACGATTTCATCTTTGCGGTATGCGAATAATCCAGCAGCGAAGCCAGATTGCTGGCGGAATCGGCGTTGCGCATGGCCTCTTCCTTGGTCACTTCGCCGCTTTTGTATAGTTTGTACAGCGCCTGCTCGAATGTCTGCGAACCGGGTGATACGCTTTGCGCGATCGCGTCCCGTATCTTATCGATTTCATCATTCTTGATCAGATCGGCAATCAGCGAAGTATTCAGCAGAATTTCCACCGCCGGCACCAGCTTGCCGTGAACGTTGCGGATCAGGCGCTGGCAGATTATGGCACGCAGACACATCGACAGGTCCGACAGCACCGCCTGGCGCGCATCGTATGGGAAGAAATTAACGATGCGGTTAAGCGCGTGATAGCTGTTGTTGGCGTGCAGCGTGGACAGGCACAGGTGACCGGTTTGCGCAAAAATGAGTGCATGCTTGAGTGTTTCACGGTCGCGCACTTCGCCTATCATCAGCACATCCGGCGCCTCGCGCATCGCGCTGGTCAGCGCGTTTTCATAGCTCGCCGTATCAGTGCCGACTTCGCGCTGGTTGACGATAGATTTTCCATGGCTGAACAGGTATTCGATCGGATCTTCTATGGTCAGGATATGTCCGCTGCTGGTGTTGTTGCGGTGCTCTATCATCGAGGCCAGCGTAGTTGATTTGCCCGAGCCGGTGGCACCCACCATCAGCACCATGCCGCGCTTTTCCATGATCAGGTTGTTCAGGATCAGCGGCAGGTTCAACTCTTCGATATTCTGGATTTTGCCGCGGACATAACGGATCACAATGGCGATGTCGCCGCGCTGGCGGAAAATATTGACGCGGAAATTGCCTATGCCGCTCGAGCGATGCGAAAAACTCATCTCCATCGTCATTTCGAAATCGGCAATCTGATCCGGCGACATCATTTCGTAAGCGATGCGCTTGATCGTAGGCGCATCCAGCGCCTGCGCGTTGACCGACACGGCAACCCCATCGATCTTGATGAAGATCGGTGCCCCAACCGAGAGAAACAGGTCGGAGGCCAGGCGGTCGGCGGCGAGTTGCAGCAATGGAGTAATAATCATCTTAATTCCTTATGCCATTCGGTAGAGACCCGCAATGTCGGCTGAACGGCACGGCGTAATTATCAGATACCGCGCAACAATTCATTAATGCCGACCTTGGACAAGGTTTTGGCATCTACCTTTTTCACGATCACCGCACAGTACAGGCTGTAGCTGCCATCACTGGAGGGCAGGTTGCCGGACACCACCACCGATCCGGCCGGAACGCGGCCGTAACTGACTTCACCGGTTTCACGGTCATAAATTTTTGTGCTCTGCCCGATATAAACGCCCATCGAAATAACCGAGCCTTCTTCCACTATCACGCCTTCGACGATTTCGGAGCGCGCGCCGACGAAGCAATTGTCTTCAATAATGGTCGGATTGGCCTGCACCGGCTCCAGCACGCCGCCGATACCGACGCCGCCGGAGAGATGCACATTCTTGCCGATCTGCGCGCATGAACCGACAGTGGCCCAGGTATCAACCATTGTGCCTTCATCGACATACGCGCCGATGTTAACGTAGGATGGCATCAGCACGACATTGCGCGCGATGTAGGCGCCGCGGCGTGCAGCGGCTGGCGGCACCACGCGAAAGCCGCCTTCGCGAAACTCTTTCGAGTTGTAGTCGGCAAATTTGGACTGCACCTTGTCGTAATAATTGGTGAAGCCGCCCTTGATGAAAAAATTGTCTTCCATGCGGAACGACAGCAGTACCGCTTTCTTCAGCCACTGATGGGTGACCCACACACCGTTAATTTTTTCGGCGACGCGCAATTTACCCTGATCGAGTTGTTCGATGACGGTGGTCACCGCTTCCTTGAGCTTGGCATCGACGGTACGCGGAGTAATGTCGGCGCGGGTTTCGAAGGCCGTGTCTATGATCTGTTGCAGCTGTTCCATGGGGACTTTCCAGTTTGTTAAAGTTTGCGGGTAAATTCGGCGATGCGTGCTGCGGCTTCCAGTGTGTCTTCCAGCTCGGCGACCAAAGCAATTCGTACAAAATTTTCGCCCGGATTCAGGCCGTGCGCCACTCGCGCGAGAAAACTGCCGGGCAGCACGCTGACATTATAGTCGCGATACAGGTGTTGCGCGAACAGGGTGTCCGCCACCGGCACGCGCAGCCACAGATAAAATCCGGCGTCCGGCCGGCTCACCGGCAGCACCGGCTTCAGTATTTCGATGACCTGCGTGAATTTTTCGGCATACAGCCGGCGATTTTCCGCGACATGGTGTTCATCCTGCCACGCCGCAGCGCTGGCGGCCTGCACCGCCGGGTTCATCGCACAGCCGTGGTAAGTGCGGTACAACGCGAATTTCTTCAGTATCCCGGCATTGCCGGCGACAAAACCGGAACGCATGCCGGGCACATTGGAGCGCTTGGACAGGCTGGAAAACATCACCAGGTTTTTGTAATCAGCGCGTCCCAATAGCTGCGCCGCCTGCAGTGCGCCCAGCGGAGCCACATCAAAATAAATCTCGGAATAGCATTCATCTGCGGCGATGATGAAGCCGTAGCGGTCAGACAGTTCGAACAGCTGTTGCCATTCCGCCAGCTGCATGACATGTCCATTCGGATTGCCGGGAGTGCAGACGTAAAGCAGCTGGGTACGCTGCCATATTTCCGGCGACAGCTGGGCCAGGTCCAACGCATAATTGTGCTGCGGCAAGGTATTCAGGAAATGGGGAGTGGCGCCGGCAAGCAGCGCAGCGCCTTCGTAGATCTGGTAAAAAGGATTGGGGCTGACCACTACCGGCGCGGGTTGCGTGCGGTCGACCACTGCCTGGGCGAACGCGAACAGGGCTTCGCGGCTGCCGTTCACCGGTAAAATCTGCGTGGCAGCATCCAGCGTGGACGCTTCCAGGCCATAGCGACGCTGCAGCCAGGCGGCAATACTGCCGCGCAACGCGTCGCTGCCCAGGGTTGTGGGATAATTCGCCAGTCCTGCCAGGTTAGCGCTGAGCGCTTCGCGTATAAACGGCGGTGTGGCGTGCCTGGGCTCGCCAATATGCAGGCTGATGGCTGCAAGATCGGGATTGGCGGTGACTGTGCCGAACAACGCGGCCAGTTTTTGAAACGGATAGGGCTGCAGGCGCTCAAGATCGGGATTCATAGTCAGGGGTCATTCCTGCAGTGCGGAATGCTCTAAATTTGGTTAGCTGCGAATTATAAAGGTTGTTAGCAAGTGGCATCCAGACAAAATGTTCTATCGATAGCGGGTGTGTTGAGCGGGGCGCTGGTATGGGGATTGGTATGGTATCCGTATCGTGTGTTGCAGGACGCCGGAGTATCCGGGGTGCTGGCCACCACGCTGTCCTACGGAATTGCGCTGATCCTGGGCGTGCTGCTGGTCGGGCCGGTATGGCGCGAACTGCGCGTGGCGCGCTGGTGGGGCATCGTGCTGATGCTGTGCGCGGGCTGGACCAACTTTGCCTATGTGATGGCGGTGCTGGAAGGCGAAGTGATGCGGGTGCTGCTGCTGTTTTACCTGGCGCCGTTATGGACCGTATTGTTTGCGCATCGGCTGCTGCAGGAAAAATTGAATCGCTACGGCTATCTGGTAATTGCGCTGTCGCTGACCGGGGCAATGGTGATGCTGTGGCAGCCGGGCCTGGGCATGCCGCTGCCGCAAAACCGCGCCGAATGGCTGGGCCTGTCGGCCGGCATGAGTTTCGCTCTGGTCAATGTGCTGGTGCGTCGCGCCCAGCATATCAGCCTGAATTTTAAATCGGCCAGCATCTGGTTCGGCACCGCATTGCTTACCGGCGCGTTGCTGCTGTATCAGGGCAATGTGCAGCCGCAGGTTGCGGCGATTACGCCGGGTTCCTGGCTGCTGCTGGCACTGATCGGGGTGGCGGTATGCGCCACCAGCTTTTCGGTGCAGCATGGGCTGACCCATTTGCCGGCCAATCAGGCTATCGTACTGTTTCTGTCCGAACTGGTATTTGCCGCGGTCGCCTCCTATTTTTTAGCCGACGAAAAAATGGAGCCGCGTGAAATACTCGGGGCAGTGCTGATTGTGTCGGCCAGCCTGCTTTCCGGTAAAATCCATAATCCTGCCGATGACCCGATCAAATGATAAAAAAGCCGTTTACCCTGGGCACGCCGCTGAGCCCCACTGCCACCAAAGTTATGCTGCTCGGTAGCGGCGAGCTGGGCAAGGAAGTCATCATCGCACTGCAGCGGCTGGGGGTGGAAACCATCGCCGTGGACCGATACGCGGATGCGCCGGGTCATCAGGTGGCGCATCGTTCGCATGTGATCGACATGACCGATGGCAGCGCGTTACGCGCACTGGTGGAATTGGAAAAACCCGATTTAATCGTACCGGAAATAGAAGCCATCGCCACCGATATGCTGCTGGATATCGAGCAGGCAGGGGTGGCCCGCGTCATTCCGACCGCGCGTGCGGCCTTTCTTACGATGAACCGCGAAGGCATCCGCCGCCTTGCGGCCGAAACGCTGGGGCTACCGACTTCGCCGTATCAATTCGCCAGCAGCCTGCAGGAACTGCAAGCCGCTATAGCGGGCGGCATCGGCTATCCGTGCTTCGTTAAGCCGGTGATGTCGTCCTCCGGCAAGGGTCAGTCGAAAATCGACAACGCCGCACAGGTCGAGGCGGCATGGAATTATGCCGCCAGCGGCAGCCGGGTCAATCAGGGGCGGGTGATTGTTGAGGGGCTGATCCGTTTCGATTATGAAATTACCCTGCTGACGGTACGTGCATTGGACAGCAACGGCGCAACCGCCACCCATTTTTGTGAGCCAATCGGCCATCTGCAGGTGCACGGGGATTATGTCGAAAGCTGGCAGCCGCAGGCGATGCCTGATTTGGCCCTGCAGCGCGCGCGCGACATTGCGCGTCGCGTCACCGATAATCTCGGCGGCCTGGGCTTGTTTGGCGTGGAGCTATTCGTGCAGGGTGAGCAGGTCTGGTTCAGCGAAGTCAGCCCGCGCCCCCACGATACCGGTATGGTCACCCTGTGCAGCCAGCAGCAGAACGAGTTCGAGTTGCATGCGCGTGCCATTCTCGGCTTGCCGGTCAACACGGCATTGCGCGCGCCGGGCGCGAGTGCGGTGATCTACGGTCAGTTGGAAGAAAAGGGCATCGCCTTTAGCGGAGTGGCAGAAGCATTGCGCGTACCGGAAAGTGATTTGCGGCTGTTCGGCAAACCGGAATCCTTTGCCCGGCGCCGCATGGGGGTGGCGCTCGCCAACGGCGCGGATACCGCTGAGGCGCGCGGCCGGGCCAGGCGGGCGGCCGGCCTGGTTGTGCCGGTCAGGGGATAGCATGCGTATTACTCATCTGTTGCACGCTACGTTTGTTGTTGCCGACCTCGATCGCGCGCGGGCTTTTTATGAGGGAATACTGGAGTTGACGCCCAGCCGGGCGCGCCCCGAAATGAGCTTTCAGGGCGTCTGGTATGACATCGGCGCCCAGCAGATACATCTGATGCAACTGCCGAGTCCGGAAGCAGGTCTGCAACGGCCTGCGCATGGCGGCCGCGACCGCCATGTCGCATTGGCAGTGCATGATCTGGATGGGCTCAGGACCAGACTGGAAGACGCCGGCAAGAATTACACCATCAGCCAATCCGGTCGTCCTGCGTTATTCTGCCGCGACCCGGACGATAATGCGCTGGAGTTTGTCGAATCAGCGGTGTGAAGCCCTTGAAACCTGCCGTAACGCCCCCATCTACGCCCGCACCCTGTCTGAAATAACGGAGAAAACAATGTCTGACAATGCAACCAGCAATCGCGAAACGCTAGGCTTTCAGGCCGAAGTAAAACAGCTGCTCAATTTAATGATTCATTCGCTGTATTCAAATCGCGAAATATTTTTGCGCGAATTGATCTCCAACGCATCCGACGCCAGCGACAAACTGCGCTTTGAAGCGCTGCATAACGCGGCGTTATATGAGAACGACTCGGAATTGCATATCCGCGTGGGCTACGATAAGGCGGCACGTACAGTGACCGTCAGCGATAACGGCATAGGCATGAGCCGTGACGAAGTGATCACCAATCTGGGCACAATCGCCAAATCCGGTACGCGTGAATTTTTTACCCGGCTTTCAGGAGACCAGCAGAAGGATGCAAACCTGATCGGCCAGTTCGGCGTCGGGTTTTACTCGGCTTTTATTGTGGCCGATAAAGTGACGGTGACCACGCGCCGCGCTGGCGAAAAAAGTGATCAGGGGGTGCGCTGGGAATCCGACGGCGGCGGCGAATTCGTGATCGAAATGATCGAAAAGGCTGCGCGCGGTACCGAGATCACCCTGCATTTACGCGAGGGACAGGACGATCTGCTGAATGGCCATAAGCTGCGCGAAATTATCCGCAAATATTCCGATCATATAGTGCAGCCGATACTGATGAAGAAGGAAGAATGGAAAGACGGCGCCCAGCATATGCTGGAAGAGGAAGAGACCGTCAATCAGGCGTATGCGCTATGGGCGCGTCCGAAAAACGAGATTACCGAAGAGCAATACAAGGAGTTTTACAAGCACGTCGGGCATGATTACGAAGACCCGCTGGCCTGGACGCATGCACGCGTCGAAGGGCGCCAGGAATATACCCAGCTGCTCTATATCCCGGGCCGGGCGCCATTCGATTTGTGGGAGCGCGATGCGATCCACGGTGTTAAGTTATATGTGCGGCGTGTGTTCATCATGGACGATGCCGAAAAACTGATGCCGCATTATCTGCGGTTTGTGCGCGGCGTGGTCGATTCCAACGATCTGCCGTTGAATGTTTCCCGGGAAATTCTGCAGGAATCGAAGGACATTGAGTCGATACGCGCGGGCTGTACCAAAAAGGTACTTGCGCTGCTGGAAGACCTGTCGGCCAACGAGAAGGAAAAGTACGCCAAGTTCTGGAGCGAGTTCGGCCGGGTATTGAAGGAAGGGGTAGGCGAGGATGTGCCTAACAAGGACAGGATTGCCGGTTTGTTACGGCTGGCTTCGACTCATTCCGATACGGCCGATGAGATTGTCAGTCTGGCGGACTACATCACGCGCATGAAAGAAGGTCAGGATAAAATTTATTATATTACCGCCGACACTTTTAACGCCGCAAAAAACAGTCCGCATCTCGAAGTCTTCCGCAAAAAAGGCATCGAAGTGCTGTTGCTGAGCGATCGCGTGGACGAGTGGGTGGTCAGCAATCTGAGCGAGTTCCAAGGCAAGGCTCTGGTATCGGTAGCGAAGGGCGGGCTGGACCTGGGCAAGCTGGAAGACGAGGCAGAAAAACAGGAACAGCAGAAAGACGCCGGTGATCTCAAGGATTTAACTGACAAGATCAAAAACAGTCTCACCGGTCGCGTCAAGGAAGTGCGGGTAACCCACCGCCTGACTGATTCGCCGGCCTGTCTGGTGGCGGACGAGCATGATATGAACGCCAATCTGGCACGCCTGCTTAAGGCTTCAGGACAGAAGATGCCGGTATCGCAGCCGATACTCGAGATCAACCCCAGGCATCCGGTCGTGTTGCGGCTAAAAACCGAGGAAAAGAAGTTCAACGACTGGGCCGCGGTATTGTTTGATCAGGCCTTACTGGCTGAGGGTGGGCAACTGGATGATCCAGCCAGCTTCGTCAGACGGGTTAATCAGCTGATGCTGGAGATGAGCGGAGGTTGATAAGCCATTAAGCATTCCTGAGCAATCGATAAACCCGCACCGCAAGATGCGGGTTTTTTCTTGCTATGCTTGCTGCTGTTCCGCGCAACACCCGAATACAAACGGCACAGGATTATGCGCGGCTGACCAGGTCACCGAGCGTGATACACAATTACCGGTGAGCTTCAACGTATTTGGCGAACCTGTTCAAAATCGCCTGCCATCCTTCACGTTGCTGCTCGATGGGATGGGTGGCCTCCGCGTCAAAAGTCTCGCGCACCGTAACCCCGTCGATGCCGTCAAGAAACTCGACGACGAGTACGCGATCCCCGAAAACACATTCAATGAGCTGATGACGCGCAACCTTCGTGTACGTTCCGGCGAAGTCGAATCCCATGCTCCCGTCTTTTGCCTCCATGCGTGACGAGAAGGCGCCGCCAACGCGTAAGTCCACTGAGGCGCGAGTAGTGTGCCAGTCATCGGATGCAGCATTCCACTGCGTGATGTCGTCCGGAGTGATCCAGGCGCGCCAGACATCGTCGATGGGTACAGCTACGATGACTTCAACGGAAATCTTCATGGTACGACTCCTCTGTGGGTACCGTTAAGTTAGCGGGGTGAAATCGACAGGTGAAAAGTGCCGCTTATGTTATTCGTCAGGCGCTGGTATTGACGACCGCACCGGAAATATTCCCGCCAGCCATATCCTGCTGTAAGTTTTGCAGGAATGTCTGCAACGTCGCCGTATTCATCGAAGAGCCCTGCGAACCGCCCAACGCGCTGACCAGAGCTTGAAAACTTTATTCAACGTACTCAGCGGATCAGCCGTGTGTCCCTGTGTGTTTGGGCATTCAACTTGAATAGATTTACATATTATTACAACTTTTAACTGCTTAGATTGATATTTTCGGCATGTCGGCCTTTGTCCCGGCTAAGCTGGATGCGTGTTGGAAGCCAGCATATCGGCCTTGATGACCGATACGATGTCGTCCTCCGCCGCCGGCTCAATCGCAGCCTTTAACTCCGAGCCCGCTTCCGGTGAGGGTGGCGTTTATTAATGAATCTTAATCTGCCGTTCATGTAAATGCCGATACGGTGAAATTACTATGGTGAAGAGGTGAGGATGAGAATTTTATTGGTGGAAGATGAAGAGAAGGTGGCGCAATTTATCAGTCGGGGACTGCGCGCCGAAGGCTTTTCTGTTGATTTGGCGAACGATGGAAAAAGCGGCATGGGTCTGGTCACGTCCTATCACTATGATCTGGTCATCCTGGACTTGATGCTGCCGCATGTGAGCGGCATGGAAATACTGGAACGCATCAGGAAGCTGCGCCAGCGAACCCCGGTGCTGGTTCTGACCGCCAAGGACGCGTTGCAGGACAAAATAAAATCGCTGGATGCCGGCGCAGATGATTATTTGACCAAACCCTTTGCCTTTGCCGAATTGCAAGCACGGGTACGGGCGCTGATGCGGCGCGGGCATAAGCAGCTGACCAACACCCTGGCCATCGGCGATTTGCAGATAGACCGCCTGGCCCATGCAGTCAGACGGGCCGGAAAACGCGTTGATCTGAGCGCCAAGGAATATGCATTGCTGGAATATCTGGCGATGAATGGCGGACGGGTGTTATCGCGCACCATGATAATCGAACATGTCTGGGACCAGAGCTTCGAAGGTCTGACCAATATCGTGGATGTGTATATCAAGCAGCTGCGGTCCAAAATCGATGAGGGGCACACGCAAAAGCTTATTCATACCGTGCGCGGCGTGGGTTACTGTTTGACCGTCCAACAGCCGTGATGAATACACGTTCGCTCGGTTTCCGCTTAACCCTGTGGCATACCTTGCTGTTGCTGGTGATGGCGCTGACGTTCACTGCATACACATATATTGGCCTGCGCCATTACCTGGTGGATTGGCTGCAGGTCAACCTGGCACGGCGTGCCCAGGACATCGCGCAGAATCTGATTGCCCCACTGGACAGTGCTCGCCTGAGCGATCTGGTGGCCGAAGTGAAAACACTCTATGCGCCCGAGGCTAATAACCGGTTTATCCGCATTAGTCACAATGGAGAAGTCATGTATCTATCCGGGCCGCCTCGCAACGGCAGCTTCGATCCTGCACAGGTGCTGGTGTTCCATGATGGTATGCCAGCCACACGCCAAGAGCCGGCGCTTAACGGTAATAGCATTTATATCGTTGCGATTCCAGCAGTCGCCAAAAAGAACAATACGCGTTATCTGGTGGAAGTGGGCACATCAGATGCGCCGATCAGGAATGCGCTGGATGGTCTGATGGCCACCTTGCTGCTCGGGTTTCCGGTACTGATATTGCTGGCTGCGGGCGGCGGGTATCTGCTGGTATGGCGCTCGCTGCGACCAGTATCGGACATGATCCGTTGCGCAGAAACACTTTCACAGAACAGCTTGAACCAGCGTCTGCCAGTGCCGCCCACCGGCGATCAACTGGAGAATCTGTCCCGCACCCTCAATCGCATGATAGATCGTCTGGATGCCGCTTGCAGCCAGAATCTTCGCTTTACCGCCGATGCATCGCACGAATTGCGTACCCCGCTTACGGTCATGCGCGGTGAACTGGAATCAATTGTGGACACATCTTCGTTGCCGCGTCATCTGCGCGAACGCATCGGCTCGGTTCTGGAAGAGACAGAACGCTTGAGCCGCATCACTGAAGGTTTGCTGACAATCGCCCGGCTGGACTCCGGCGAAACACCGATCGAGCGGGTCAATTTTGATCTGGGCAAGCTGGTTGCCACGACTACCGATCAAATGCTGCTGTTGGCCGAAGACAAGCACATTGAGGTTCACGTTCAGGCACCGCCGATCATTATTCCAGGTGATCCGGCGCGCATGAAACAGGTAATCGTCAACCTTTTCGACAATGCCATTAAATATACCCCGCAAGGAGGGCGGATAGACATCGAAGTCAGGCAGGAAACCGATGCAGTGATATTGAGCGTAAAGGATAACGGCATAGGGATAGACGAAGAAGCGCTGCCGCATGTGTTCGAAAGGTTTTATCGCGCTGACAAAGTGCGCTCGCGCGGCTTGGGAGGTACTGGACTAGGGCTGGCCATAGTCCGGGCTATCTGCACGCGGCACGGCGGTAGCGTGGAAGTATTAAGTATCGCAACCAGGGGCAGCCAGTTCATCGTAAAACTGCCCCTGGCCTGGCCGCTAAATTAGATATATTTGCTGGAGGTAGTATGAAAGGTGGAATTGCAAAAAGTACAGGCCTGTTGCTGGGCATCATGATTATTGGCGCCGGATACTATCTGTTCAGCCATGCGTCCGTTACCCCGCCG
>JAZJXX010000007.1:0-11650 GCA_040390665.1 Pseudomonadota bacterium
AGAACGAGCTGACCGCCGCCGCGCATTCCAGGGCCGCCGTGATGATCGCCGACGCCGCCGGCCACGGCCTGCAGGCCACGCAGGCGGGCGCTTATCCGGGCTGGACGCCGAACCCCGCCTCCGCCCTGCTGGTGCTGTGCCAGCAGGTTTACACCGCGCAATTCGGCCAGCCGGCCAGTCTGCAGGTGATCCACGCCGGGCTGGAATGCGGCTTGCTGGCGGCCAGCCATCCGCATCTGGACATGATCTCGTTTGGCCCGGACATCCGCGGCGCGCATGCGCCGGGCGAAAGCGTCGAGATTGCATCGGTGGCGCGCTGCTGGCAGTTGCTGAAAGCCGTGCTGCAGAAATTGGCGAGCGCCTGATGGAATCGCCTGCTACGTTTAAACTCGCTCACGCACTGCGCGCCTGGGGCAGCCCGGAATTCGAGGCCAGCCTGAAGCAGGAACTCGCGCATGCCGCCATCCATCTGCCGCTGCAACAGGGATTATCCAGCGGCAATTATGTCACCGACGCGCCGCTCACCATTCTGATCAACAATGTGGCCGATCTCGGAAACGTGATCCGCGTCAGGATCGGCATTTTTTACCAGAGCGTGCTCGGCGGGTGCAGCTGCGCGGACGACCCTACCCCCACCGGCGAGAATGGCGAGTACTGCGAAGTACAGCTGGAGATCGATAAGGTGACCGCAGTCGCTACGGCTGTGCTGGTAACGGAATAACGCGTTCTCAATTTCATTTTTGCCCTCAGCTTCCCCACTCCCGCCGGTTTGGCTTATGCCTGAGGCGCAGCGGCAGCGCCAGATGGTATTATTCTCCCTTACATAATTCAGCAGGCGCGTTTTGCGCCTTTACGATCAAAATGCGCACCGCGCACGATCCGGGAAAAAAGATGAAGAGCAGCGAGATACGCCAGAAATTTTTAGATTACTTTGCCTCCAAGGGCCATACCGTCGTCGCGTCCAGTTCGCTGGTGCCGCACGATGACCCTACCCTGCTGTTCACCAATGCCGGGATGAACCAGTTCAAGGATGTGTTCCTCGGCTTCGACAAACGGCCTTACACGCGCGCGGCTTCGTCGCAGAAATGCGTGCGCGCCGGTGGCAAGCATAATGATCTGGAGAATGTCGGCTATACCGCGCGCCACCATACCTTTTTCGAGATGCTGGGCAATTTCAGCTTCGGCGATTATTTCAAGCGCGACGCAATCCATTACGCATGGGAATTGCTGACCCAGGTTTACCAGCTGCCGAGCGAAAAATTATGGATCACCGTGTATGCCGAGGATGACGAAGCCTACGATCTGTGGACCAAAGAAATTGGCGTACCGGCCGAGCGTGTGATCCGTATCGGCGACAACAAGGGCGCGCGCTACGCGTCGGACAATTTCTGGATGATGGGCGACACCGGGCCGTGCGGCCCGTGCACCGAGATTTTCTACGACCACGGCGAAGATATCTGGGGCGGCCCGCCCGGCTCCCCGGATGAAAACGGCGACCGCTACATCGAAATCTGGAATAACGTGTTTATGCAGTTCAATCGCGATGAACAGGGCGTGATGCATCCGCTGCCCAAACCTTCGGTCGACACCGGCATGGGGCTGGAGCGCATCTCGGCAGTGCTGCAGCACAAGCATTCGAATTACGAGATCGATCTGTTTCAGGTGCTGATCAGCGCCGCCGCGCGCGAAACGCACAGCGCCGACCTGGACAGCCCGTCGCTGAAAGTATTGTCCGACCACATCCGCGCCTGTTCCTTCCTGATTGCGGACGGCGTAATACCGGGCAACGAGGGACGCGGCTACGTGCTGCGCCGCATCATTCGCCGCGCAATCCGGCATGGTTACAAGCTGGGCGCGCGCGCCGCGTTTTTTCACCGCATGGTGCCCGATCTGGTGGCTGAAATGGGCACGGCTTTCCCCGAGCTGATGGCGGCGCAATCGCGCGTGATGGATGTGCTGCGGCAGGAGGAAGAACGTTTCTTCACCACGATAGAAAACGGCATGTCGATACTCGAAGCCGGCCTGGCTATGATGGAGCAGCAAGGCACCAAAATATTCAACGGCGAAACCGCATTCAAGTTGCACGACACCTATGGTTTCCCGCTCGACCTCACGCAGGACGTCTGCCGCGAACACGGCGTCAGCGTCGACGTGGCCGCATTCGACCGGGTGATGGCGCAGCAGAAGCAGCAGGCGCGCGCCGCCGGCAAATTCAAGATGGCGGCGAATCTGGACTATGCCGGTTCGGCCACCAGCTTCCACGGCTACGACATGCTGGAGCGCAAAGCCAGCGTCCTCGCGCTATACCGCGACGGCGTCGCGGTGGACGCGCTGAACGAAGGTGAAATGGGCGTGGCGGTGCTGGACGAAACGCCGTTCTATGCCGAGTCCGGCGGACAGGTCGGCGACAGCGGTGCGCTGCACAGCAGCCATGCGATTTTCGCGGTCGAGGATACGCTGAAAATACAGGCCAGTGTGTTCGGCCATCACGGCGTCGTGAAAACCGGCACGCTCCGCGTAGGCGACGAGGTGCAGGCGCGCGTGGACAAGCAGGCGCGGCTGAGCACCGAACGCAACCATTCGGTCACCCACCTGATGCACAAGGCACTGCGCGAAGTGCTGGGCAGCCATGTGCAGCAGAAAGGTTCGCTGGTCGACGCGGATAAAACACGCTTCGACTTCGTGCATACGCAGCCCATGACCGATGCCGAAATCCGCAAGGTCGAAGCCATCGTCAACGCCGAAATCCTCGCCAACGCGGCAACCGAGGCGCGCGTGATGGGCATAGAAGATGCGCAGAAAACCGGCGCGATGATGCTGTTCGGCGAAAAATATGGCGACGAAGTGCGCGTGCTGGAAATCGGCAGCTCGCGTGAACTGTGCGGCGGCACGCACGTGCAGCGCACCGGCGATATCGGGCTTTTCAAAATTATTTCCGAGAGCGGCGTTGCGGCCGGCGTACGCCGGGTAGAAGCGATCACCGGCGCCGGCGCGCTGGCTTATGTGCAGCAGCAGGAACTGCAATTGCAGCAGATCGCCGCCGCAGTAAAATCCCCGCCGCAGGAAGCCGCCGTGCGCATCACTCAGATCCTCGACAATGTAAAAACGCTGGAAAGAGAACTGACGCGGCTGAAATCAAAACTGGCCGGCGCTCAGATCGATGACCTGATAGCGCAGGCGACCGACAGCAACGGCGTCAAAATACTCGCCGCACAAATGGAAAATGCCGATGCGGCGATGCTGCGCGAGATGCTCGACCGGCTGAAGGATAAACTCAAATCGGCGGTAATCGTGCTCGGCGCAGCCAGCGGCGGCAAGGTCAGCCTAATCGCCGGCGTCACCGCGGACGCGATGGCTAAAGTAAAGGCCGGCGAGCTGGTTAACTTCGTCGCGCAGCAGGTCGGCGGCAAAGGCGGCGGCCGGCCGGATATGGCGATGGCCGGCGGCACGCAGCCGGAACATCTGGCGACTGCGCTGGCAGCGGTGCCGGGATGGGTGCAAGGTAAGCTGTAACCGAATTAGATTGTGCCGCGCTAATCATGCCAGATTGTTGCGCTACTTTAATGCCAGGCGCCGCTGTTTTCTGATATTGACATGAGGCGCTACGAATTTGCCAGTATTAATCAACTTCGAATGACTAGCCGAAGCCGCGCAGCCGTAACCCGAAATTGCTGCAAATAATCCTGTTGGGTTGGAGGGCTCCAATCGCAAATGCGGCAGCTGCCCCCCCAAAAGGCGGTGATCTCATCAAGCCCAGTTACCCCTGCGGAGTTCAGCTAAGACAAAGGACGTGACGACCTTTTGAGTTTTACTCTCGATCCTATAGCGGCAAATCGCGGCTCCATGATGCCGGACGAGTTAGCCAGCATACCCATACTCAAGCATAGTAATTGCACAAAGCTAATACGATGTAATCGTCTGCTCTATAAGTCCATATTGGATCAAGTTATTGGCCAGGAATGCCAACAACGCCTAGCATAGAGCTCTCCTTGGTAGATTCATTTGGCTAAGCCAGCAATAAATCCTGAAATGGACTTAATTTCCGAATCAGTTGCCCCCATGCCTCTAGGTGGCATGCTTCCAAGATTCCAGCCGAAGGACCCCCCTTTTGTTGTACTGGCAGCGATTTTTGCTGCTGCCTCCTTATCGCCTTTATATTTTACTGAAATATCTGTATATGATGGGCCCATGCCCGCCGCCTTGACGTCGTGGCACGCACTGCACTTAGCTTTAGCAGCCGCTGGCATATCTACTGCCAATGCAGAATACGCCATGACCAGCCCCACTGTTGTAACCATGCTTACAAATTTTGATTTCATTGCATCTCCATTAGGTATGTATTTCTAAATTAGGAATGAAAACCTCACGCCTCCAGTCTGCATGATTCTGTCCAGTGTATAGGAAGTCGCTAAATGTGCCTGCAATTACTCAGAATTGCATATCATCTAAAAAAGGAAACTTGCAGTATCCATAAATTCAGCTGAATCCTGTTCCCACAGACACCGGCCTTTTCCTTCGATTTGATGGTAGTTCAGCGCTGAATTCATCAGCCGCAAGCTACGGCAGTGTTCGGGCAATCAGGTGCCGGTTTTACCCATTAACTGCTGATTTTCGAAGCTTGTGTCATAGAACTGACAATTATTGCGTCCCATAGCCTTCACTGCGCAGCAAGTCTTGCCGGTCGCCCGTTCCACACTGGGAGCAGCATATTTTGGCCATCAATATCTCGCGTTATTCCGGTTAATTTAATGCGAGGGGCGACACCGGATGTTAGTCCGTAGTACACGATGCTGACTTCTTGGCTCGTACTTATAAGGCGTCTTTTGGTGGGCATTCAACGGACGAACTCAATATCTGAACCCTCACAGTCACCTGTGATATTTTGGTTCCGGTGCAACGCGAGCCGGCAGAAATCGTGAAGTCCCTAAAACGGCAATTGCAACTCCGCCTTCGCCGCCAGCAGCACCCGCCGGAAATCCTGCTGAATTCTTTTCAGCGCGATCTCATCATCTGCTTCAAAACGCAGCACGATCACCGGCGTGGTGTTGGATGAACGCATCAGACCGAAGCCATCCGCATATTCCACACGCAGACCATCAATAGTAATAATCTCGCGCGCATCGGTAAACTGCGCCTCGTTGCCGATCTGCTTGATCAGCCCGAAGTTTTCGCCTTCGGCCAGCTGGATATGCAGCTCGGGCGTGCTGACCGAATCCGGCAGGCTATTCAGCAACGCGCTCGCGTCGTCCACCTTGCTCAGTATTTCCAGCAGCCGCGCGCCGGTGTACAGGCCATCATCGAAACCGTACCAGCGCTCCTTGAAAAATACATGGCCGCTCATTTCGCCGGCCAGCAATGCACCGGTTTCCTTCATCTTGGCCTTGACCAGCGAATGCCCGGTTTTCCACATCGTGGGTTTGCCGCCGTGGTCGCGTATCCAGCCAAACAGGTTGCGCGTGGATTTGACGTCGAAGATGATCTCGGCGCCCGGATTACGGCTCAGCACGTCGGCGGCATACAGCATCAGCTGCCGGTCCGGATAGATGATGCGTCCATCTCTGGTTACCACACCGAGGCGGTCGCCGTCGCCGTCGAACGCCAGGCCGAGTTCGCCGCCATTGCCGGCCAGCACGCGGATTAAATCCTGCAGGTTTTCCGGCTGCGACGGATCGGGATGGTGATTCGGGAAATTGCCGTCGACCTCGCAGAATAGTTCAGTCACGATACAACCCAGATGGTGGTACAGCTTGGGCGCGAAATCGCCGGCTACGCCGTTGCCGCAGTCGACGGTGATTTTCAGCGGGCGCGCGAGCTTGATGTCGCCGACGATCTGCGCCATGTATTCGTGCGCGATATCGTAAGTTTTGTAGCTGCCTGCGCCCTGCGCCAGATCGCCAGTTTCGATGCGTGCGCGCAATTTCTGGATCGCTTCGCCGGACAGCGTCTCACCCGCCAGCACCATTTTCAGGCCGTTGTAGTCGGGCGGATTGTGGCTGCCGGTGACCATCACGGCGCAATCGGTGTTCAGGTGAAAGGCGGCGAAATAAACCATGGGCGTGGCAACCCGGCCGACATCGATCACATGAATGCCAGCGCGCTGAATGCCGCGCGCCAGCGCCACGGAAAATTCCACACCGGACAGTCGACCGTCGCGGCCGATCGCTATGGTGTGCTGCCCGCGCGCGGCGGCTTCGCTGCCCAGCGCGTGGCCGATGGCCTCGACGATTTCGCTGGTCAATGTTTTGTCCACGATGCCGCGGATGTCGTAGGCTTTGAAAATTTCCCTGGGTAAATTCTGCATCTGATTGCTCCAGTTAGCGGGTTACGGGTGGAGGCGGAACCGACGCGGCGACCAGCGCGGGCGTCAGCCGCTTCATGCAATTGAAATGGCCGAGCGGGCACTCGCGCTTGAAACAGGGGCTGCACGGCAGGTCGAGCTTGATGACCTGCGCCTGGGTCGACAGCGGCGGCGTGAACTTCGGCGAGCTGGAGCCATACAGCGCCAGCATCGGGCGATCCAGCGCGGCAGCCAGATGCATCAGCCCGGAATCGTTGCTGACCACCAGATCGGCGCAGGACAGCAGCGCGATGGCGTCGGCCAGATCGGTGGCGCCGCACAGATTGCGGCAGCTGTCGTTGCCGAGCGCGACGATTTTTTCAGCATCTTCTTTATCTTTGGGCGAACCGACCAGCCACACCGCGTAGCCGCGTTCGCGCAGTATCTGCGCCAGCCCGGCGAAATGGGCGACAGGCCAGCGTTTGGCCGGGCCATATTCCGCGCCGGGGCAGAATATCGCGACCGGCTGGTCCAGCGTCAGCCCGAGTTTGTCGAGCACTTGCCGGCGTTGCTGCGCACTGACCTGCAGACGCGGCGCCGGCACCGGGCGTTGCAGCGGCGTGCCGGGCTCTTCCGCCAATTGCGCAAATCGCTCCACCATCAGCGGCAGTCCGGCTTCGTCCAGCCTGCGGGCATCGTTCAGCACGCCGTAACGCATCTCGCCGGCGAACCCGGTGCGCCGTGCAATGCCGGCAAAATAAGGCACCAATGCCGACTTGAACGAATTGGGCAGCACGATGGCCCAGTCGTAATGCGTTGCGCGCAGCTGCCGCCCCAGCCGCCAGCGTGCCGCCAGCTGTAATGCGCCATGTGGAAATGGATTGGTGATGACTGCATGCACCTCCGGCATCTGGCGCAGCAATGCGGCGGTCCAGGGCGGGGCGAACAGATCGATCTGTGCTTCGGGATAACGTTGCCGGATGCGCATCAGCATCGGCTGGACCAGCATGGTGTCGCCCACCCAGCTTGGCGCGATGACGAGGATTTTCTGCATCAGGCTGTACTTATTTTTCTACGCCTGTAGCGGACGGCTAATGATGACCTTTGGGCAATTCGCCGATGAATTTATACAGCGTACTGCAATAAGGGCAGCGTGCCTCCCCCAGCTCAACCACGGGGATCGCCACTTTGGGATGGGTATTCCACACCTTCATATCGGGCGTGGGGCAATACAGCGGCAGATCGGCAGCGGTCACTTCGACAAACAGCCGCGTAGCATTAGGATTAAGCATGATTTTCCCTTAAACGTGAGTCAGCCAGTGGTCGTACCGCGCATTCCTGCCGCCGACAATCTCGAAGAACAACGCCTGCAACCGGGCGGTCACCGGACCGCGCGAACCGCAGCCGATGGTGCGGTTATCCAGTTCGCGGATCGGCGTCACTTCGGCCGCAGTGCCGGTGAAAAATGCCTCGTCGGCGCAATATACTTCGTCGCGCGTGATCCGCTTTTCGATCAATTCCAGGCCCAGATCATGGGCCAGCGTAATGATCGATTCGCGTGTAATGCCTTCCAGGCAGGAGGTCAGGTCGGGGGTGTACAGCTTGCCCTTCTTGACGATAAAAATATTCTCGCCGGCGCCCTCGGCTACATATCCGTCCACGTCCAGCAACAATGCTTCGTCGTAACCATCGTGTGCAACTTCCTGATGCGCCAGGATCGAGTTGGTGTACGTGCTGACCGATTTGGCGCGGCACATATTGACGTTCACATGGTGGCGGGTAAAGCTGGAGGTCTTGATGCGGATCCCTTTCTCCATGCCTTCCACACCGAGATAGGCGCCCCACGGCCATGCGGCGACGGCGACGTGGGTGCTGAGCGTGGTGGCGGCGATGCCCATGGCTTCCGAACCGTAGAACACGATGGGGCGGATATAGCACGATTCCAGCTTGTTGGCGCGCACCACTTCGCGCTGCGCTTCCAGCAGCGTTTCCTTGTCGTACGGCATCCTCATCTTGAAAATTGAAGCCGAACTGAACAGCCGCTCGGTGTGCTCCTGCAACCGGAAAATTGCGGTGCCGCGATCGGTTTTATAGGCGCGCACCCCTTCGAACACGCCCATGCCGTAATGTAAAGTGTGCGTCAGCACATGAGTGGTAGCGTCGCGCCAGGGTACGAGTTTGCCGTCGTACCAGATGAAACCGTCGCGGTCGGACATGGACATAAGTATCTTTCGGGAGCTCAAAAAAGAGTAATTCTATCGCGTATTCATCGCGCTTGCACTTCTCACGCAAGTGTCGGGCCAGCCGGGCGGCGTAAAATTCATCTGTTGCGGTTTCAGCCGCCGAACAGGTGTATCAGCCCATCCAGCCCGACAAAATTCAGGGTATAAGCCGCCTGGGAGCGCACCACAGGTTTAGCGTGATAGGCGATGCTGACGCCCGCCTGCATCAGCATGCGCAGGTCGTTGGCGCCATCGCCGATGGCGATCACCTGCTGGGATAGCAAGCCCAAGTCGGTGCGCGTGCGTTCCAGCCACTCGGCCTTGGCTTGCGCGTCGATAATATTGCCGAGCACGTTACCAGTGAGCCTGCCATTGCTGATTTCCAGTTGATTGGCGTGGGCATAATCCAGGCCGAGGCGCGCCTTGAGACGTTCGGTAAAAAATACGAAGCCGCCGGAAACCAGCAAGGTTTTAATGCCGTGCTGCTGGAGTTTCTGCAGCATGATTTCCGCTCCGGGATTAAGCTGCAGCCGTTCGTCGTAAACCCGCTGCAACATGCTTTCCGGCATGCCTGCCAGCAACGCCACACGCTGCCGCAAGCTCTCGGCAAAATCGATATCGCCGCGCATCGCCGCTTCGGTAATCGCAGCGACCTGCGGCTTCAATCCCTGCATATCCGCAATCTCGTCTATACATTCGATGCTGATCAGCGTCGAATCCATGTCCATCACCAGCAGCCCGAAACTGCTCAGGTTTCGTAGCGGATCGACAAAACCATAGTCCAGTTCCACTTCCCAGCAATACGCAGCGATCGCGTCGTGCGGGCGCGCGTTGTGCAGCCGATGGGCATACCGTCCTATCTGCTCGATATGGGTGGCGGTGGTCAGCCCGGCCAGACGGTTGAGATGAACAGCAGAAATTTCCTGTACCGCCTGGATAATCAGATTCATTTGAGCTCGCCGAAAAATTGCCTGATGGCAAGCACGCGTTGGGCAATGTCGCCGTACTTCAATTCTATCCGCAGCTTGTCCTGACCGTTCAGTTTATAGTGGCGTTTGCTCTGGATCAGCTTGATGATGCGCATCGGATCTATCGGCGGATTTTCGATGAAATGAATCTGGATCGCTTCGGACGATGCATCAATCTTGCTGATGCCGTACGATTTTGCCTCGACGCGCAGCCGGTGAGATTCGATCAGCGCCTGGGCCGGCGGCGGCGGCAAGCCAAAGCGGTCGATCAGCTCCTGATGCATCTCGTCCAGCTCTTCTTCGCTGGCGCAATGCGCCAGCCGCTTGTATAGCACCAGGCGCTGGTGGATGTCGCCGCAGTAATCGTTCGGCAACAGCGCCGGCGTGTGCAGGTTGATCTCGGTGGTGATGCCCAGCGGATGCGCAATATCGGGTTCCTTGCCCTGGCGCAACGAAGTGACCGCCGCGTTCAGCATATCGGCATACAGCGTGAAGCCGATCTGCTGCATTTCGCCGCTCTGCGATTCGCCCAGCACTTCGCCGGCGCCGCGGATTTCCAGATCGTGCATCGCCAGATAAAAACCGCTGCCGAGCTGATCCATCGCCTGGATCGCCTCCAGGCGTTTTTTCGCGTGCGCGGTCAGCCCCTCGGTACTGTCCACCAGCAGATAAGCATAGGCCTGATGGTGTGAGCGCCCGATACGGCCGCGCAACTGATGCAGCTGAGCCAGTCCGAAACGGTCCGCACGGTTCATGATGATGGTATTGGCGCTGGGCACATCTATACCCGTTTCGATGATCGTGGTACACAGCAGCACATTGAAGCGCTGGTTGTAAAAATCGCGCATTACCGCTTCCAGGTCGCGCTCGCCCATCTGTCCATGGGCAATGCGTATATGCGCTTCGGGCAGCAGCTCGGCCAGTTTTTCGGCCATATTGGCGATGGTCTGAACTTCGTTATGCAGAAAATATACCTGTCCGCCGCGCTTCAACTCGCGCAGCACTGCCTCGCGTATCACGCCGTGATTGTAGTTGCTGACAAACGTTTTGATCGACAGGCGGCGCTGCGGGGCGGTCGCGATGACCGAGAAATCGCGTATCCCTTCAAGCGACATTGCCAAGGTGCGCGGGATCGGCGTGGCGGTCAGCGTCAGCACGTCGACCTCGGCGCGCAACGCCTTCAGGCGCTCCTTCTGCTGCACGCCGAAGCGATGCTCTTCGTCGATGATCACCAGCCCGAGATTTTTAAAATGGATGTCCTTCTGGATCAGCTTATGGGTGCCGATGATAATGTCGAGCTTGCCCTCAGCCATCTCCTGCAGCGTATGCGCCTGTTCCCTGGCGGAACGGAAACGCGACAGCTCGGCGATCTTGATCGGCCAGTCGGCAAAACGCGTCGAAAAATTCTGGAAGTGCTGCTCGGCCAGTAAGGTGGTCGGCACCAGCACTGCAACCTGCCTGCCATCCATGGCCGCAACAAAGGCGGCGCGCAGGGCGACCTCGGTCTTGCCGAAACCGACGTCGCCGCAAATCAGCCGGTCCATCGGCTGGGTCGATTGCAGATCAAGCAGCACCGCTTCGATCGCAGCGGCCTGATCGGGCGTTTCCTCAAAACCGAACGTAGCGGCGAACGCCTCATAATCATGATGCGCCAGCTTGAACGAATGGCCTTTGCGCAATGCGCGCTGGGCATACAGGTTAAGCAGCTCGGCGGCGGTGTCGCGCACCTGCTGCATCGCACGGCCCTTGGCTTTCTCCCACGCACCGGAGCCCAGCTTGTGCAGCGGCGCCGCATCTTCCGCGCCACCGCTGTAGCGGCCGATTACATGCAATTGCGCGACCGGCACATACAGCTTGTCGCCGCCGGCATATTCCAGCAGCAAAAACTCATTCTCGCCCTCGCCCAGATCGAGATTCACCAGGCCCTGATAGCGCGCAATACCGTGCTGCTCGTGCACCACCGGATCGCCCGGCTTGAGCTCCGTCAGGTCGCGCAGCATGCCCTCGATGTTGCTTTTTTTAGCCTGGCGCGCGACGCGGCTGCTGGCCAGCGGCGACACGCCCCGCGTTCATCGTGTTGATCTGGTCGATCGCGTTCTGCGCCGCGTCGACCTGCTGCTTCATCTGGTCGATGGCCACAAAGCCGAGTCCGCCAGCAACCAGCGCACCTGCACCGAACATCG
>JAZJXX010000007.1:11660-119569 GCA_040390665.1 Pseudomonadota bacterium
CGCGACGCGGCTGCGCGGTTGCGCGGCATATAATTCGCTTTCAGTAATAATCGCCAGCGCGTCGTCGGTCAGCATGAAGCCATGTTGCAAAGTGGCAACGCTCAGCGCGAATTTATTACTGCTGGCAAGGAATTGCGCATAGCCTTCAACCTGCGCAGCGACCAGCCCATATTTATTCAGGTAACCACTGATAATTTCGCGTCGGCCCAGGCTGTCCGCCACCAGCAATACACGGCCGGGATAAGACTGCAGGAAATTCTGCAGGGGCTGGATCGGAATTTCGGCGCGACGATTAACTGCAATGTCCGGCAAGGGGGCGGTGGCGCACGCGATCAGATTTTTTGCGGTTTTCTCTTGCTGCGAGTGGCCGCCATCCGGCGCGGCGTCCTCTTCCTGATCTTCCGAATTGGCACCCGCGGCAACAATGTCCAGGCGAGTAAAATTTTTGACTGCCTTAAAAAAATCTTCCGCGCTCAGGAACAGCGCCCGCGGTTCCAGCAATGGGCGTTGCGGGTCGCCGCGCAGCAGCTTGTAGCGCGTGGCGGCATCGTGGGTAAAGGTGGTGATGGCGCGTTCAATTTCATGATGCAGGCATAAGGTCGAGCCGGCGGGCAAGTAGTCGAACAGCGTAGCGGTGCGCTCGAAAAACAGCGGCAGATAATATTCAATGCCCGACGACGCAATGCCCTTGCTGACATCGCGGTACACCTGTGCACGCGACGGATCGCCTTCAAAGCGCTCGCGAAAGTTCTGGCGGAAACGCGCCTGCCCGGCTTCGTCCAGCGGGAATTCGCGCGCCGGCAGCAAGCGGATTTCCGGCACCGGATAAATGGTGCGCTGAGTGTCCACATCGAACGTGGCGATGGTTTCGATTTCGTCGTCGAACAAATCGATGCGGTACGGCACCGTGCTGCCCATCGGAAACAGATCGACCAGGCCGCCGCGTACACAATATTCCCCCGGCGTGAGAACCTGCTGCACATGACTGTAACCCGCCAGCGTCAGCTGTTCGCGCAGCCTGGCAATATCCAGCCGGTCACCCCGTTTCAGGAAGAATGTATAAGCCGCCAGATATTCCACCGGCGGCAGCGGGTACAGCGCGGTGGTAATTGGCACGACGGTAATATCAAACGAGCGGCTGCGAATGTGGTGCAGCGTGGCTAGCCGCTCCGAAATCAGGTCCTGATGCGGTGAAAAATGGTCATACGGCAGCGTCTCCCAATCGGGCAGCAGATATACCCGCAATGCAGGATTGAAGAACGGGATCTCTTCCACCAGCCGTTGCGCCTCCAGCGCGCTCGCGGCGATGACGACCAGCGGTGCATGCTGCGCGGCATACTCGGCCAGCGCCAATGCATCGGAGGAACCATGCAATCGGGTATAACGGGAGCGGGTATGGGTGGACGAAAACAGCATCAGGGTGAGAGCCAATAAAGGCGCGCATTATAAGCGAACCGCCACAAAATTAATTATGCTGTTTCAGGAAAAAGGCGTAAGCTTTATACGTCTTTTCAGACGCCTCATTATGCCCGATACCGCAAGTGTATTTGGCCCTGCTATATATACGTGATATACGTGTCAATGAACGTCGAGAAATTAATTGCAGGTATTCTGTTCCCGCTGCTAACGGAAACTAAGCATAGGGTGTTGTTTTTAAAATTGCCGTGGTAAGCTGATAATTCATTAGTTAAGCTGAATTACCTATGAAAACTTTAAATTTAGCAATAATCGCTGTTCTACTTATCGCTACAGGGGGCTGTGCTTCCTCCCATACTGCAGCCACAGGCGGGACAGGAAAGATTGTCAGTCCCTCCGAACCTATTAATCCTGATTCCGGAATAACACATCCAATGTGAGTGGATTTAAGGGGGAATAGGCTAAAAGCGCGTTCTCGCGCTTTTAGCCTTAGTCTTACCTGTTACCGGAACCACTGTTTCCACCACTGCCACTGCCCATCGCGCTACCACTGCCTCCCGAGCTCCCACCGCCAGAGGTTCCAGCACTATCCCTGCCGTTGACGCTGGAACTATTAGAGCCGTTGAGATCGCTGGAGCCACCTCCACTTGAAGACGTAGACGAACCGCCGCTCATACCACCGGTCCGGCCTCCGTCAGCCCGGCCGCTGGCTGCGCCGCTGCCAGAGTTGCTGCCCGAGGTGCCAGAAGTGCTTGAGTCGCCCGAGCTGCCGGACATACCGGAACTGCTTGAGCTATTTTTTTTATGATGTTTTTTTGCACCTTGAGTATTACCGCTATTGCTATTGCTGCCACCGCTGGAGTTGGAGCCAGAAGCACCGCTGGAATTACTTATCGATGAATTTGTATCGTCTGTAACTGCGTATCCGGCGCTCTGGAAATAGGCGCCAGAGGCCATTAACACGGCAGCAATCGTACTGATCTTACAAATCTTGTATATACTTTTTTGCATAGCAATCTCCTTTGGTTTAACTCAATAATTTGTTCCCTAAAAAGGGGTATAACGATAGTCAGACAATTGATGATTTTATTCTGTACGGAGAGCCACATAAAAAATGCGCCTGAATATTAATGGCTGCTTTTGCTGGAGAAGATGATGAGATGGAGAAAAAAATTAGCTGCACTATTCGTAAGTTCATGGATAGCAACCTGCTGCGGCGCTGCCCAGGCAGCGTGGGTAATAGTTTCAGCCAGCGCGGATACAGACGAGGTCGCTATTTATAACGACGAACGAGTAACACAATTACCCAATGGATTGGTCAGTGTCTGGCTGATCTACACCGGCGGCAAAGACAAGAAAATTGCCTTGCGTAAGAAGATGGGGCTTTCAACTGATGGGTATGAGAACTACTCAAACTCTGCGAATAAGATGGTTTACGACTGTGCCAAGCAGCAAATAGCGGTAGCGTCCATAAACGATTACACCGAAAACAGGGACATTCTGGAGGCGACCAATATACCGTTGCCCGAGTTGCAGTTTGTTAATGCGGCTGAAGAGAGCATAGGGGAAAAGGTCATGAATATGGTGTGTAAAAACCCGGCGCCTTGATTCTCATGTTAACCGGTGTTCATGCAACAGCTTTGCATACGCCAGTGCTCTCGCTATGAGGGCCCGATCAATCCCCAGTTTATCGCTTTGACAACCGCCTGACGCCTGGTCGCCGTGTTGAATTTACGGCGAATATTGCCAAAGTGGAAGTTTATCGTGGCTTCTGAACAATGCAGTATATGGCCGATTTCCCAGGACGTTTTCCCCGCCGCGCTCCATTTGAGGCATTGCAATTCACGCGATGTGACTGCAGGTGCAGGCTCGTGTTGACCCGCAGTTTTTTGAGTCAGCGTAAGCATCGCCTCGAAGGCAAAATCACGGAGCAGCGATAAATCCGGCATGTTATGCATGGCGTCGTGATGGAATTGCGCTTCCGACTGCCGGCTGCTGACAAAGCAGAGCAAGCCCAGTTCACTGTTGGCCCCATGAAACGGCAAGGTCAAGCCGTTGCCCAGACCATATTGGCAGGCAGCTTCGTACATCTCTTTTTGCGCCTCACTGGAGAACAGCCTGGACTTCCAGATTAACGGGATCGACTGCCGGTAGCTGTGGTGTACTGTAGGGTCAATGTCGAACAGCTTGGCCGCCATATAAGTACGCATCCATTCCGCGGAATAGTTGGTGTGCACTGTGGCCTCATATAGCGGAGTGTGCCGGGTGGGGACTAAAGCCAGCAAAACCTGCTCATAGCCATAATCGTCGCCCAGTTGAAATAACATTGCACGCAGGTCGAGCTCATTGCGGCATTCCAGCAAAGTGGAAAAGCGCTCTATGGATTCCATCGGTAAACCGTTCCCCCCAGAGGTTTCTTCATGATCATGAAGAAATGGTATTCAGCCAAACCTGTTATTGTTTTTTTGTTTTGAAGTGCATTTTTATGGCCTGCAGGCTTTTGTTGTTACCATATTGAATCAATAGTAAATCACTTTTAGCACCAAGTAAACTTATGTTAATTACATTAGGGACATAGCCGGGGCACTGTGCGTCAGACTGCGTTTTGGCATACGTATACCCGGGATGAGCCGCTTCTTCCCTTGGCAATGACTAAATCTTCCGGAGGCTTAATGATTAATCTCTATACATGGACCACTCCCAACGGCCGCAAGGCTTCCATCATGCTGGAGGAAACGGGATTGCCGTACCGGGTAATGCCGGTCAACCTCGGGCGTAACGAACAGTTTCAGCCCGACTATCTTGCGATTTCGCCCAACAACAAAATCCCCGCCATCGTTGATGAAGATGCTGCGGGAGGGCCACTGGCGATTTTTGAAAGCGGTGCCATCCTTACTTACCTGGCAGAGAAAACGGGAAAATTTCTCCTGCCTGACGGGCCGGGGCGTTATAAAGCCCTGGAATGGTTGTATTGGCAGGTCGGCGGATTGGGACCCATGCTGGGGCAGCTCGGTTTTTTCGCGCTACGTTCATCGGAAAAATCACCGCTTGCGATCAATCGCTTTATCGAGGAATCAGATCGTCTGCTGGTGGTGTTGGACCGGCGGCTGGAACAGGCTCCCTATCTGGCCGGCGAGCATTATTCGATTGCAGATATCGCGACCTATCCCTGGACGTTGTCCGCCACAACCTTTTTGAATGAGGTGCTCGCTGACAGCCTGACCACCAAGCCGGCAATACACCGCTGGCTGCAGAAGGTAGGGGATCGTCCGGCGGTCAAGCGCGGCATGCTGATTCCGCAGATATGATACTTCCCTGCGGATGATTATTCTGTTTCGCTGACAGGATCCTCGCGCAGTACCCGAAAAATCATTTCGGTCGAAAATCCGCGGGATTGCAGGAAACGAATCTGCCTGGCTTGTTCTTTGGCATCCTGCGGCAGTGTGCCGAATTTCTTTTGCCAGACCATGCGCGCAGCCGCCAATTCAGTTTCCTTCAGCTGCGGCATAGACGCACCGATCAGCTCTTCCGCGATTCCCTTCTGCCGCAACTCGTGCGTGATGCGCTGAATGCCAAAACGGGCGCGCCGGGCATGCACCAGCTGGGTCGCCGCGCGAGTATCCGATAGCCAGCCGCGGTCTATCAACGCATCAAGCACCGCATCCACATCATCCATTTCCCCGGCGTGCGGCAACAGCTTTGCGCGCAGCTCGGCGCGGCTATATTCGCGCCGGGACAGCGCCTGCATTGCGCGCGCGCGCAGTGTGGGCTCAGTCTTCCTTGTCACCATTTTTCGGGCTGGCCTTGGCACCGTTGCTCTTGCCAGCGCCACTCTTCGGTATGTCCACCGGTGCGCCATTTAATAAAACCACGCCGACTGCTTCGCGCACCTTGTTTTCAATCTCGGCTGCAATCGCCGGATGCTCCTTCAGGTACTCGCGTGCGTTGTCTTTGCCCTGGCCGATCTTCTCGCCTTTGTAGGCATACCATGCGCCGGATTTTTCGACCAGTTTGTGCAGCACACCCAGATCGATGATTTCGCCTTCGCGCGAAATGCCCTCGCCGTACAGAATGTCGAATTCCGCCTGCTTGAACGGCGGCGCAACTTTGTTCTTCACGACCTTGACGCGGGTTTCCGAGCCGATCACTTCTTCGCCCTTCTTGATGGCGCCGGTACGGCGTATATCCAGTCGCACCGAAGCATAAAACTTCAGCGCATTGCCGCCGGTGGTGGTTTCCGGGTTGCCGAACATCACGCCGATTTTCATGCGGATCTGGTTGATGAATATCACGGTCGTGTTGGAGCGCTTGATGTTGCCGGTGAGCTTGCGCAACGCCTGCGACATCAGGCGCGCGTGCAGGCCCATTTGCGCATCGCCCATTTCACCTTCAATCTCGGCCTTCGGCGTCAGCGCGGCAACCGAGTCGATCACCACGATATCTACAGCAGCTGAACGCACCAGCATGTCAACGATTTCCAGCGCCTGCTCACCGTTGTCCGGCTGCGAAATCAGCAAATCCGATACATTTACGCCCAGCTTCTGCGCATATTGTGGATCCAGCGCATGTTCCGCGTCGATAAAAGCTGCAGCGCCGCCCAGCCGCTGCATCTCGGCGATCACCTGCAGCGTCAGCGTCGTTTTGCCGGACGATTCGGGGCCGTATATTTCGATCACCCGGCCACGCGGCAGACCGCCTACCCCCAGCGCAATATCCAGGCCGAGCGAACCAGTGGAAACCACATCAATATCACGTTCCAGATCGCTCTCGCCCAGGCGCATGATAGAGCCCTTGCCGAACTGCTTCTCTATCTGGCTTAACGCAGCTGCGAGTGCCTTGCTTTTATTGTCGTCCATATCGTCCCCCTAAAATGATTTTGCGATTATTGCACATGAGTGCGCGATTTCATAGAACGATCGTTCCATTGGCTCTGCCTCAGGCGGTTTCACTGATCTGGTTTATTAGATCGCGCACCCCTTGCAACGCCAGTTGCACCGACCAGGCGCGGATCTGCGTCCGATTCCCAGGCAGCAGGTGGTGGCGAGCCATGCACACCCCGCCCTTGATGCACCACGCAAACCACACTGTGCCGACTGGCTTGTTTGCGGAACCGCCGCCCGGGCCCGCGATACCGCTCACGGCTAACGCTACGTGTGCATGACTGTGCCGCAATGCACCCTGGGCCATTTCACGCACCACCGCTTCGCTGACGGCACCATGGCGCAGTAAGGTTTGCTGCTGCACGCCGAGCATTTCGCGTTTGGCCTCATTCGCATAAGTAATGAAGCCGCGCTCAAACCATGCCGAACTGCCCGGAATTTCGGTCAACGCATAGGCGACCCCGCCGCCGGTGCACGATTCCGCAGTCGCCAGCATCATGCCATGCGATTTAAGCGCGTCCCCCACCTCGGCGGCCAGTGTATTCAATAATATCAACTGATCATCTATAGCAGGCATATGCTCACCCGCAGGCCAACACTGCGCTCAGCATTGCGATAATTCATCGCCCTGGACATAGACCGCGCTCAACCCAGTCCGCGCGCCAGATCGGCCTGAATGTCGCTTACCGCCTCCAGCCCAACCGCGATACGCAGCAGGCTTTCGCTGATCCCTGCCGCGGCGCGCGCCTCCGGCGATATGCGCGCGTGAGTCGTCGTCGCCGGATGAGTGAGGGTGGTTTTGGTGTCGCCCAGGTTGGCGGTAATCGACACCATACGTGTGCTGTCTATTACACGCCATGCCTGCTCCCGCCCGCCCTGCACCTCAAACGATACTATGCCGCCACCGCTGTGCTGCTGGCGTCTGGCCAACTCGTACTGCGGATGCGACGGCAGGCCGGGATAAAACACGCGTGCAACATTGGGCTGCGCTTCCAGCCACAGCGCCACCTGCAGCGCATTGGCGCTGTGCGCGTCCATGCGGATTTTGAGCGTTTCCATGCCCTTCAGAAATATCCAGGCGTTGAATGCGCTCATGGTCGGGCCGGCGGTGCGTAAAAACTGGTAGACCGGTTCCATCGCCTTTTTGCTCCCCAGCACCGCGCCGCCCAGCACCCGCCCCTGCCCATCGAGGTATTTGGTCGCGGAATGAATCACGATATCGGCACCGAGGTCAAACGGACGCTGCAGGATCGGGGTGCAGAAGCAGTTGTCCACCGCCAGCAGCGCGCCATGCTGTTTGGCCACCGCCGCAATCGCCGCAATGTCGGAAATTTCGGTCAGCGGATTGGATGGGGTTTCCAGAAAAAACAGCCGCGTGTTGGGGCGCACCGCCGCAGCCCATTCGTCGACATCGGTGGCCGAAACAAAAGTCGTTTCCACGCCGAAACGCTTGAATACCGTGCCGAACAGATTGACCGTCGCACCGAAGATGCTGCGCGACGCAACGATATGGTCGCCGCTTTTCAGTAGGCCCATCACGCATGCCAGAATAGCCGACATGCCGGATGCGGTGGCGACGCACTGCTCGGCGCCTTCCAGCGCCGCCAGCCGCTCCTCAAACATCGTAACCGTGGGGTTGGTGAAGCGCGCATAGATGTTTCCCGGCTCCTCTCCTATGAATCTCGCTGCGGCCTGTGCGGCGCTGTCGAACACAAAGCTGGAGGTCAGGAACAGCGCTTCGCTGTGCTCGTTGAACTGGCTGCGCGCCGTGCCCGCGCGCAACGCGACGGTTTCCGGCTGGTAGCGCGGCTCCGTCTGCGTGCTTTTTTCTGGATCGTTTTCTGGCATATTGCACCTCGCAAATATAAAACCCGGCTAGCTATAGCTAAACCGGGTTTCCCTCGCTTTAGCTGTATTTTTAATGCGCCCGCAAGCTGTTTCTGTCAAATCGGCGCAACCGCAAATTAACACCCGCCCCGCTGCGTTGTCAACCTGGCTTAATCGTTAGCGGCCAGGTTCAGATCAAGCTGGCTGATGTCATCATTATTCCGGGCATGGCCTTTTTCACGCGCGGCTTCTATCGTGTCGAGATACTCGGCGGTAATGTCGCCGGTGATGTAGTCACCGTCGAAACAGGAGGCATCGAAATAACGCACGGCCGGATTAGCCATGCGCACCGCCTGCTTCAGGTCATCCAGATCCTGGTAGATCAATTTATCAGCGCCGATTTCACGGCAGATTTCCTCATCGCTGCGGCCGGTGGCGATCAGCTCCTTGCGGCTTGGCATATCAATGCCATAGACGTTGGGGTAGCGCACCGGCGGCGCGGCCGAAGCGAAATACACTTTGCGTGCTCCGGCATCGCGCGCCATCTGCACGATCTCGCGGCTGGTGGTGCCGCGCACGATCGAATCATCAACCAGCAATACGTTTTTACCCTTGAATTCGACGCTGATCGCGTTGAGTTTCTGGCGCACCGATTTTTTGCGCATCGCCTGTCCCGGCATGATGAAGGTGCGCCCGATATAACGGTTTTTGACAAAGCCTTCACGGAACGGAAGACCGAGCCGATTGGCCAGTTGCAGTGCGCTGGGCCGGCTCGAATCGGGGATGGGGATGACCACATCAATGTCATGCTGCGGCCAATCGCGCGAAATTTTATCCGCCAGCCTTTCGCCCATATGCAGCCGCGTTTCATACACCGACACACCATCGATTACCGAATCCGGGCGCGCCAGGTATACATACTCGAACAGGCACGGATTCAGCATCGGGTTTTCCGCGCACTGCCTGCTGTGGAAATTACCGTCGAAATCGATGAATACCGCTTCGCCCGGCGCGATATCGCGCAGAAATTTGAAGCCCAGCGTATCCAGCGCCACACTTTCCGAGGCCACCAGATATTCCATGCCGTGACCAGTGTCATGGCTGCCCACCACCAGCGGGCGGATGCCGTGCGCATCGCGGAATGCCAGCAGGCCATAGCCCGCGATCACCGCGACCACCGCATAGGCGCCCTGGCAGCGGCGGTGCACCCCGGCGACCGCGGCAAAAATGTCCTTGATGTCGAGGCGGTAGCGCATCGTCGAATTGGCCTGCAATTCGTGCGCCAGCACGTTCAGCAATACTTCCGAATCGGAATGGGTATTGACGTGCCGCCGGTCTTCCAGAAACAGCTCCTGCTGCAGCTGCTCGGTGTTGGTCAGATTGCCGTTATGGCCGAGCATGATGCCGAACGGCGAATTGACATAGAACGGCTGCGCCTCATTATGGTCGAGCGCGGAGCCGGCGGTCGGGTAACGCACATGCGCAATGCCGGCGTTGCCGAGCAGCGCGCGCATGTTGCGTGTGCGGAACACGTCACGTACCAGGCCGTTGCCCTTGTGCATATGAAACGCATTGCCGTCTATGGTGGCGATGCCGGCCGCGTCCTGCCCACGATGCTGCAGTACCAGCAAACCGTCATATAGAATCTGGTTGGCCGGCGCCTGGCCGACAATGCCTAAGATGCCACACATATGTTGTTCCGATCAATTCAGAGAAACTTAATAATGCACCCGTTGCGCGACGTCATACGGCAGCCAGATACGCGCAGCCAAAGCCATTTTTTCCAGATGGCCGCTCAACCATGCGTGGCGCCACCAGCTTTCCTGAGGCAGATTGCTCAGCCCCGCCAGAAGCACCAGCAACACCGCCAGGGCCAGCGCGCGCAACGTGCCAAACAACGCACCCAGCGCTCTGTCCAGCCAGCCCAGGCCGACCCATTTCACCACTTTCGACAAAAACCAAGCAAGAATACCGCTGACGATCATGGTCACGACGAACAGCAAAATAAAAGCTACCGCCATCCTGATCGCCTCAGCCCCGAGTGCGACCGGCAACAGCGGCGCAACATCGGCGGCGTACAGACGCGCCGCCAGATAAGCCGCCACCCAGCCCAGCAGCGACAGCACTTCGTAAACCAGCCCGCGCCATAATCCCAGCAATATAGACAGCGCCGCAATTCCAATAATGGTGTAATCGAATCCCGTCATTTAAGAAGCCGGACTCACCACTGGTTTCAAGCCCTGCAACTCCAGCCGGTGGCGTACCTTGTCCGCCGCCTCGCGCGTGCTGTACGGTCCGGCACGCACGCGCACTTTATCTCCGGCTTTTTCGGTATAGGCTTTGATTCCCTGATTCAGCAAATTTCTCTGCCAGCGATGTGCCGTTTCAGCTACGCTGAAAGCGCCCACCTGCACTACGAAACCAGTTGCAGCCTCGGGCTGAACAGGCGGTGTATGACCGGTTGCTGCGGATTTCGTTTCAACCGGCACTGATGAGGTTTTGTGCTCCGGTTTCGGCACCACGGATTTTTCCACGGCGGAGGAGGGCTGGGGTGACGCTGGCGGCGCAACCGCGACCGGGTTGGCAGCAGGCTGATCGGCAGGCAGGGTGGAGACAGCAGCGGGAGCCTGGGCCACCGCTGCGGCAGGCACATGCGCAGCCGGCGCTCCCACCTGGGACTCGAATCCGCCCACCTTGTCCTTATCCGGAATGCGCAGTTCGATATCCTGTCCCACTGGCTTAGGCTCGCGGTCCAGTACCATCGGCAACAGCACCACCACTACAGTGGTGAGGGCTACCACGCCAATCAGACGGCGTCTGGCCCGTCGTTTCAGAATCAATTCACCATCTGTCAGCTTCTTTGCCATACCATCCCCGCAATTCAGGCGCGCAGGCCGCGCACCCGCATGACTTCGGCCACTGTGTAGAATGAACCGAACACTACAATTCTATCATTTTCAGACGCCTCATTACAGGCATGGCGCAATGCGTCGGCGATATTTTCGAACGCCAGTTGCGTGCCTTCAAACTCCTGCTGCTGAAGTACCAGCGCAAGGTCCTGCGCAGTCGCCCCCCGCGGCGCAGCGATGGTCGCGGTCAGCCACACATCAATATGATTGCCGAGTGCGCGTACAACCCCGGCGATATCCTTGTCCTTAAGCATCCCAAAGACTGCGTAGGTTTTAGGACTGGCCGGCATACTACTGAGATTGCGCGCCAGCGAACGCGCCGCATGGGGATTGTGCGCGACATCCAGGATCAGCATCGGGCGTCCGGGCACTACCTGAAAACGCCCCGGCAGTAATACTTCGCCGAGGCCACGCCGCACCGCTTCCATGCTGACCGGCACCCTGCTTTTAACGGCATCCAGCGCGGCCAGTACCGCACTGGCGTTATTCAGCTGGTATGCTCCACGCAACGCCGGATAAGGCAGTGCGTTGCGGGTGCTGTCCACTCCACGAAAATTCCATTGCTGTGCGCTCGCGGCAAAGCTGAACTGCTCGCCCAGCCGCCACAACTGCGCGCCAATACGCTGTGCTTCGCCAGCAATCGCCGCGGGCATATCCAGATCGCCAAAAACCGCGGGCTTGCCCGCACGGAAAATTCCCGCTTTCTCATAGGCAATTTTTTCGCGCTGGTCCCCGAGATATTCAACATGGTCGATATCCACGCTGGTCACCACAGCACAGTCCGCATCGAAAATATTGACCGCGTCCAGCCGGCCGCCCAGGCCCACTTCGAGTATCGCAATTTCGACTTCATGTTTGATGAAGCAAAGCATCGCAGCCAGCGTACCAAATTCAAAATAGGTGAGCGAAATGTCACCGCGCGCCTGTTCGATTTCGGTAAACGCGGCGCACAGCTCGGCATCGCTGGCCTGTTGCGTGGCGATGCGCACGCGTTCGCTGTAATTCAGCAGATGTGGTGAGGTGTAGCAGCCGACGCGATAGCCGGCGGCGTGCAATATGCTTTCCAGCATTGCACAGGCAGAGCCCTTGCCATTGGTGCCGCCGACTACAATGAGCGGAAAAGAAGGCTCAAGATTCAGCCGTTGTTTGACTTGGGCCACGCGTGCCAGGCCTAGCGCGATGGGTTGCGGGTGCAGCGTTTCAAGATAACTCAGCCAGTCGGCCAGTGTGTTGCGTTCAGCGGCCATGCGGCGCTCTCATTACGCCGCGGCTACCGCCGGCTGCCCCATCAGTAGCGTAATCATTCGGACCAGCTGCTCACGCATCTCCCGCCGATCCACGATTTTATCTATCGCGCCATGCTCCAGCAGAAACTCGGCGCGCTGAAAACCTTCCGGCAACGTTTCCCGCACGGTCTGCTGGATCACGCGTGCTCCGGCAAAACCTATTAGCGCGCCCGGTTCGGCCACCACAATGTCGCCCATAAACGCAAAGCTGGCCGACACACCGCCCATGGTGGGATCGGTCAGCACCGAGATGAACGGCAGTTTTTCGACGCTGAGCTGAGTCAGCGCCGCGCAGGTTTTTGCCATCTGCATCAATGACAGCAGGCCTTCCTGCATGCGCGCGCCTCCGCTGGCGGCAAAGCACACGAATGGAATTTTCTGTTCGGTGGCAAGTTGCACGCCGCGCACGAAACGTTCGCCCACCACCGAGCCCATCGAACCACCCATGAAGCTGAATTCAAATACTGCCACCACCAGCGGCACGGTCAACACGCTGCCCTGCATCACCACCAGCGCATCGGTTTCGCTGGTGTCACGTTGCGCCGCCGACAGGCGTTCACTGTATTTGCGGCTGTCCTTGAACTTTAATGTATCCAGCGGCTGCACCTCCGCGCCGATCTCGAAACGTCCCTCGGCGTCCAGCAGCCAGTCCAGCCGCGTGCGCGCACCGATACGATGGTGATGATTACATTTGGGGCAGACGCTGAGATTTTTTTCCAGCTCGGAGTAATACAGCACAGTCTGGCAGGACGGGCATTTATGCCACAGCCCTTCCGGCACATTTTTTTTGCTCTCCGCCCCTATCTCGCGGCGCTTGACTTTGGGAGGCAGCAGTTTTTGAAACCAGCTCATGGTGTTTCCTTAATTTTTAGAACCGGAGAATCCGGGTCTCCGGCCAGGGGCACTCGGAAGGATAGCTAAGAGCGAGCGTACGCTGCTCGCAGCACTTTCGCAGGCGGGCTCAGAGCTCATTGATGGCCCGTCTGAATTGGGTAATCAGCTTGCCTACATTGGCGAGTACCGTCTGTTCATCCGAGTTTTCGATTTCCTGCACGATGCGGCTGCCTATCACCACACCATCGCAGAGCTGCGCGACAGCACGGGCCGTTTCCGCATCGCGGATGCCGAAGCCCACGCCTATGGGCAAACCGATGTGCCGCCGCAACTGCGGAATTTTCAGCGCGATGCCCGGCAAATCGAGGTGGCCCGCGCCGGTCACCCCCTTCAGCGAAACATAATACACATAGCCGCGTGCCAGCTTGGCTACATGCGCGATGCGCGCCTCGGACGTGGTCGGTGCCAGCAGAAAAATCGGATCGATACCATAACGATCCAGATGGCTGAACGCTTCGTGGCTTTCCTCCGGCGGAAAATCCACCGTCAGCACGCCATCCACGCCCGTTGCGGCGCAACGTTGCGCAAAACGCTCCCAGCCCATCGCCTCGATCGGGTTGCCGTAGCCCATCAGCACCACAGGTGTAGCCGCATCGTTGCGCCGAAACTGCTCCACCATATCGAACACATGATGCAGCGCTACCCCATGTTTCAAGGCGCGCTCGGACGCGCGCTGTATGGTCGGACCATCGGCCATCGGGTCGGAAAACGGCACGCCGAGTTCGAGCACATCTGCGCCCGCCTCGACCAGCGCATGCATCAGTGGCACGGTGAGTTGCGGGTTAGGATCACCGGCGGTAATAAACGGAATCAGCGCTTTGTGGCCGCGCTGCTGTAGTTTGTCAAAGGTAAGCTGTATGCGTGACATGGTGTTCCCGATTTAATGCCTGAAGCTAAAGCAATAGTTATACGTCATCATCCGTTATGACCAGATCGCAGTAGCAGCCATGTTAAAGCTTGATGCCCGACAGCCGCGCGACCGTCGCCATATCCTTGTCACCACGCCCGGACAGGTTAACCAGCAGTACTTTGTCGGCGCTCATCGCCGGCGCGATCTTCATGGCATGAGCCAGAGCATGGCTGGATTCCAGCGCCGGGATGATGCCTTCCAGATGGCATAGATCGTGGAAAGCCCGCAGTGCTTCATCGTCGTCTATCGCCACATATTGCGCGCGCGCACTGTCCTTGAGCCAGGCGTGTTCAGGCCCCACGCCGGGGTAATCCAGTCCGGCCGAAATAGAATGGGTTTCAATAATCTGGCCGTTGTCATCCTGCAGCAAGTAGGTGCGATTGCCATGCAGCACACCCGGCCGGCCGGCGCATAACGCGGCGGCGTGCAGGCCCGTTGTGATGCCGCTGCCGCCGGCTTCCACCCCGATCAGCTGTACGCCCGGCATATCGATATAGGAATTGAATATCCCCATCGCATTGGAACCGCCGCCGACGCAGGCGATCACCATGTCGGGCTGGCGCCCGGCCAGTTCGGGCATCTGCACCACGCATTCCGCGCTGACCACCGCATTGAAATCCCGCACCATCATCGGATAAGGATGCGGCCCGGCCACGGTACCGATAATGTAGAAGGTGCTTTCGATATTGGTTACCCAGTCGCGCATCGCTTCGTTCAGCGCGTCCTTGAGGGTCCTCGATCCGCTTTCCACCGGCACCACGGTCGCGCCCAGCAGTTTCATGCGATACACATTCATTGCCTGGCGCTGGACGTCCTCGGCGCCCATGTACACCACGCACTCCATGCCGTAACGCGCCGCGACCGTGGCGGTAGCGACACCGTGCTGGCCCGCACCGGTCTCCGCTATCACGCGCTTCTTGCCCATGCGCTTGGCCAGCAGCGCCTGGCCGACGGTGTTGTTGACCTTGTGCGCGCCGGTGTGATTGAGGTCTTCGCGCTTCAGATAAATCTGCGCGCCACCAAGATGCTGCGACAAATGCCGGGCATGGTAGATCGGGCTGGGGCGGCCGACATAATGCTTCAGCTCATAGGCGAATTCAGCCTGAAATTCGGCATCGCTGGAGTAATGCTGGTAGGCGGTGCGCAACTCATCCAGCGCGCCCATCAACGTCTCGGCGACATAAATACCGCCATACGGCCCGAAATGGCCGGTGCTGTCAGGATAGTTGTAAGTCAATCTTGTTAACCTCATTGATGAACGCGGCAATCCTGGCCGCATCCTTGATTCCCTTGCTCGCTTCCACGCCGCTCGAAACATCCACCGCGTATGGCCGCACCTGTTTGACAGCCTGTGCCACATTCCCCGCGTGCAGTCCGCCGGACAGTATCACCGGCAGCGGCAGACCTTGCGGAATCAGCGTCCAGTCGAACGATGCGCCGGTGCCGCCGTGGGTGCCCTCGACAAAGGCATCCAGCAATAAACCCTGCGCGCCTTGATAGTGCGCCGCGCATTGTAGCAAATCCATCCCCGCCCGGACCCTGATCGCCTTCATATAGGGCCGGCCGAATTGCGCGCAGAATTGCGGCTCTTCTTCGCCATGAAACTGCAGCACATCCAGGGGCACCTGGTGCAATACTTCCTGCACTGCTGCCGCGGGCGCGTTGACGAACAGTCCCGCCAGCGTCACAAACGGCGGTAGCGCGGACGCTACCTGGGCCGCCTGCTGCAGACTGACATGGCGTGGACTGGCGTGATGGAATACCAGGCCCAGCGCATGTGCGCCGCTGGCTACAGCGGTCAGTGCATCGGCTACGCGGGTGATGCCGCAAATTTTGATCCGGGTCATATCAGTTCGCTGCAAAATTAGGGCGCATTGTAATGCATCCGCACTAGAGGCCTGACCGCAAATTGCGATGTATTTTAACGCCCGCTAGCAGGTAATTTGCGGCAATCCCCAGCGCGCATCGTAACGCACCCGGCGCAGATACAATCCATCCGGCGCAAACGTTGGGGCGGCCGTGCTGCGCTTGCGACTTAGCAGCACCTGCTGCATCCATTGCGCCGATTGCCTGCCGTTGCCGACATAAATCAGACAGCCCACGATATTGCGCACCATGTGGTGCAGAAACGCATCCGCGCTCAGATCAAAGAGGATGTGCTCGCCCTGTTGCGTGATATCCAGCTGCGTCAGGTTTTTGACCGCCGATTTAGCCTGGCATTCAGCGGCCCGAAACGCGCTGAAGTCGTGTTCACCCAGCAAATATTGCGCTGCGGTCCGCATCCGCTCGATGTTTAGCGGCGCATGGTACCAGCCGGTTTTTCCATATTGTACGGCGCTGCGCACCGGCCGGTTGATCAAATGATAGCGGTAGCTGCGTGCCTGCGCCGAAAAACGCGCATGAAATTCTTCCGGCACAGCATGCGCCCACAGCACCGCCACGCTCTTCGGCAACAACGCATTGGTGCCGCGCACCCAGGCCGACAGCGGACGATGGGCGCTGCTGTCGAAATGCACCACCTGCTCAAGGGCATGTACCCCGGTATCGGTGCGTCCCGCAGCGATGATGGCAATGGGTGCGCCGGCAATACTGCTTAGCGAAGTCTGCAATGCGTCCTGCACCGTACGGCCGCCGGCCTGGCTCTGCCAGCCGAAAAAAGAACTGCCGTCATACTCGATGCCCAGGGCTATCCTCATTTACACAATCAGTGCCAGTAAGAAGCCGGCCAAAACGGCCCAGCCATCACGCATCCGGAAAATTGTGGTATGGATTTCGATGCTGGCCACGTTAAACTCTGCCGGAGCCAGCCTATTGTGTATATCGGCGCGCCAGTCGGCGGAGGTATCGAGCAATGTGGTTTCGGCATAACGCAGGGTCAACGCCAGCCGCACGGCCAGCCGTTCCCGCCCATCACCGAAATACCGTAAAGGATAAGTCAGGGTATACAGTCCACCCAGCAGCTTTTGCTGCGGCAACAGGCTCAGCAAAATACACAGGCCAGCCAGCGTGTTCGCCAGGCGCCCCAGCTGCAGTAATCCATCGCCCAGCCCCTGCCACGTTGGGCTATATATTCCGATCGCCATCCATATTCCCGTGCCGGGCGTGGCATACCCATAAATCAGCAGCAGGGATAACATGATCCAGCGCGTGCGGCGCAACAGCGCAAACAGCCGCGCCGAATCAAGCGCCCAGGCCGCAGCCAGCAATGCCGCGCCTGTCAGCAATAAGGCGGACACCTGCAGGCTTTGCATCGCAACGGTCAGGCCAACCCACAGTAAAATAAGTGCCGCAGGATGGGGCATCAGCTCACCGGAGCCAGATAGCCGCCCGGTTCAGGAAAATAGGATAGACTGGGCATGGTTGATGGCCCGTGATTTATTTCAACTCGGTAAAAGTCAGTCTGTATTGCTGCGCCCCAAATATGTCGTCAGGCAGGCAATTGCCGCAGCATGGCTTCAGCCGTCGCACGTTGTTCAGCGTCCCCGTCAGTCAGCACTTCCTGCAAAATTTCGCGTGCGCCGGCAGCATCGCCCATTTCCTGATAAGCCCGTGCGAGATCCAGTTTAGTCGCTACATCGTACCAGTTTGCGTCCTTCACCTCCTCTGCCGGAGCAGCAGGAACATCCAGGTTCAGATTAATATCGCTGAGGCTGAAGCTCTCATTGTCGCTGACTGGAACCGCAGATGTGGTGGCGACCGGAGCAGTTTCTTCAATCGGAAAGTCCAGCATGAACGCCATGGCATTGGCATTCTCATCCGGCTTTTCAGCTTCGGTGATCGGTTTTTCGATTTCCGGATAGCTGACTTCAAAAATCAGATCATCCAGATCCGCGGCCGCTATTTCATGCTGCTCGGCATCCCGCTGGTGCGTGTCCGGATTCTGCGCAGCCGCCACTTCAGCCACAGGTGTTTCCGGGATAGGTGTAGCCTGAACCGGGGCTGGATCAGCGGGCAACGGTTCATCCAGCACGATGGTATTCTCGAAATCTGCCGCAGGCGCGTCAGCCTGAACCGGTATTTCCTGTACCAGATTAAAGTCCACTTCCGCGGACGCGGGCGCACCATCTACAGGGGCGTCCAGCACCACAGTCGCGTCGTGATCAGCAGTTTCCTGCGGCGCAAAGCCCAGGTCAAAATCTACCGAACCGGATTGCGCGGTTGGCTCCGGCAATTCGCCAGTTGCAGAAGCGGTAGCTGGCTCATCGAAGCCCAGATCGAAATCCAGGCTAGCCGGCTGCGCCGGCTCACCGGTTACTTCCGGCGCGCCAGGCTCTGCCGCTGCCTGTACGCCACCATACAGTGCATTTTCCGGATCCAGCTTGCGACCCATCTCCGCAGCCAGCAACCACGCGGCGACATCGCCAGAGTCCTGCACTTCAGCCGCAAGCGTGGCAAATGTAGCGGCGTCCTTGCGTTTGGCGTATATCGACAGCAGTTTCAACCGGATTTGCTGATTGCCCGGATTTTTCTGCAACGCATCCTTCAAAATTTCTTCTGCCTGCCCATCGCGCCCAAAGTTCAGGAACAGATCGGCTTCAGTGATCGGATCAACATCGGCCGATTCAATGATGTTTGCGCTGGGTGCCGCCACTGCGTTGCCGGTAAAATCGCCGGTATCAGGGGACGGCACAATCGGCGCGGAAATACGCGCGTTGCCTGCTTCTTCACCACCCCCTGTATTACTGGCCAATACCTTGCCGCCTTTACCGCGCCGCATGCGCAGCAGCAGCAACGTCAGCAGGCCCAGCAGCATAGCGCCCGCGGCCAGATACAACGGACTCTCCAGCAACTGGCTGACGAATGAGTCACGTGCGGCGCTGCTCGGCTTGATGGGCGTGGCCGGTTTGGCCGCGCTGGCAGCGGCACCGGCAGCGGCGGCACTGCTTGCAGCTGAGGCACTGTTCAGCTGCTGAAACACCGGAGCTGCGGCAACCGAGCTTTGCTGCTGCGCCACTCTGGCAGACTGGGGTGTGCTCACCACTGGCGGCGGCGGTGTCGGCATGGCCTTGCTCGGAGCGGGCGGCGCTGTGCTGGGCGCGGGCGGCAATGACTGGGATTTCAACTCGATCAGGCGCTGCATGTCCTTTATATTTTTTTCCAGCAGCGCAACGCGGGCATTCCCTTCCTTGATCTGTTTATTCTTGGCAATTGCCTCTTCTTCCAGCGTTTGCAGCTTGCGTGTTTTATCGTCCCCGCCCGCAGCCTTGTCGCCGGGCGCCTCACCTTTCGACAGGCGCACAACTTCCTTGCCGGGGTTATTGACCGGAGGCGCGGCCTCAGTGATTCTGGCGCCGATTTTTCCGGATGCTTCCTGCCTGGGCGCACTTTCCGTTATTGAACCACTGGCGGCGGCAAGCTGCTGGCGATAAGCCTGCCAGTCGGTAGCCTGCGCACGGACTTCCCGAACCGCATCCGCCTGGGAAATTTTGTTAATTTCACTTTCTTCCGGCAGGCGCAATATTTTTCCAGTGCGCAGCCGGTTCATGTTTTTGCCGTCGAATACATCCGTGTTGGCCCGGTACAACGCAACCAGCATACGCTCAAGACTGATATCCGGCGCTCTTTCCTGATTGGCGATTTCGCCCAGAGTATCTCCGCGCTGTACGGTAACCACGCCATAAGTCGGCGCCTCTTCTCTGGATTTCTTTGCCGGCGTTGCGGTATTTTCCTTAGCCACACGTTTTGATCGAGGTTGCGGCTGCTCGACCAAATCCGCGGCTTTAGGCGGCTCTGTTTCTCTGGGTAGCGTCAGCGGCGGGCGCGAGATTGCTGTGTTCGGCGCGGGTGCATCTACTGGCGCGGGCGCGCTTTCAACCTGACTTAAAATAGGCTGCACCGGTGCGGCCTCCACCTCGGCTTTAAAGCCGGGCGGATCAAGCAGAAAAGTATATTCGCGCAGCAGCCGTCCGGTGTTCCAGCTTAGCTCCACCAGCAAATTGACAAACGGGTCGTTAACCGGCAATGCCGACGTTACGCTGAGGTAGGAATCGCCATTGGGGCGAGTCTCAATCTGAAATTTTATTTTGGGCAGCGTCTCGGGATAATCCATGCCGGCGCTTTTGTACACCTCCGGTGTCGCCAGACGGGCAAACAAGCTATTCTTTTCGGCTTTGCCGACAGCAACCAGTTCAATCTCCGCCTGCAGCGGCTGGCCCAGCGCGGTGGTGACGTTAATGCCGCCCATACCCAGGGCATAGGCAAGATTTGATAACGTAACACCGGCCACCAGCCCGACAACCAGCCCCAAGGCTTTGAGTGATTTCAGCACGCAGGCACCTTTTACGAGTTTATGCAGACAAAGAAAATAACATCATAGGCTTATCAGCACAAGCTAAAATATAATTTGCAATAAGCATCAATGTGTTCTGTATCTATTCTGTTTTAAGCTACTTGCCTAGGTATTTTTCAACCAGAATCTCGGCGATTTGGATGCTGTTCAGCGCGGCTCCCTTGCGCACATTATCGCTGACTACCCACAAATTCAGGCCGCGAGGATGAGAGATATCCTCGCGGATACGGCCGACAAAGGTCGCGTCCTGCCCTGCTGCTTCAAATGGAGTGGGATAACCACCGGATTCACGCCGATCAACGACGCATACGCCCGGTGCCCGCTCCAGCAACGCGCGCGCGTCAGCCGCACTGATCTTGCTGCGGGTCTCTATATGCACCGCTTCGGAGTGACCATAGTAAACAGGCACCCGGACCGCTGTCGGATTAACCATGATGGTCTCATCTTCCAGTATCTTGCGCGTCTCCCAAACCATCTTCATTTCTTCCTTGGTGTAGCCGTTTTCCTGGAAGACATCGATATGTGGCAGGACGTTAAACGCTATGCGTTTTGGGTAGACCTCGACCTTGACCTCTTGCCCGTCGATTAACGCGCGAGACTGTGCGTCCAGTTCGTCGATAGCCTCTTTGCCGGTGCCGGATACCGCTTGATATGTGGCGACATTGATGCGCTCAATCCCGACCGCATCGTGGATCGGTTTCAGCGCAACCATCATTTGTATCGTCGAGCAATTCGGATTAGCTATGATGCCGCGATTTTTATATTGCGCAATCGCGTGCGGATTTACTTCCGGCACCACCAGCGGAATATCGGCGTCGTAACGAAAATGCGCGGTATTGTCGATGACCACGCAGCCAGCCGCAGCGGCGATCGGCGCATATTGTTCCGACACACTCCCACCGGCTGAAAACAAGCCGATCTGTGCTTTAGAAAAATCAAACTCCGCAACGTCGAGCACAGTAATTTCGCGACCGTGAAACCGGGCCTTGGCTCCCGCAGAACGGCGGGAAGCCAGCAAATAAAGATTACCTACCGGAAAATTGCGCTGCTCCAGAATCGCCAGCATGACCTCGCCGACCGCCCCCGTTGCGCCGAGTATACATACGTCATATTTTTTGCTCATTCTAACTTTCTTGTATTACGCTGCGTGTTACTTGAGCGCCGCCACGACGGCATCGCCCATCTCATCGGTACCCACCCGCGTCATACCGCCCGCGGCTATATCGCCGGTGCGCAGGCCACGCTGCAGGGTACTGCGCACCGCCGCCTCTATGCGCTGGGCAATGTCTTCACGCGCAAAAGTGTAGCGCATCATCATCGCCACCGACAGTATGGTAGCCAGCGGATTAGCGATATTTTTACCGGCGATATCCGGGGCGGAACCGTGACACGGCTCATATAAACCCTTGCCGGCCACATCCAGCGAAGCGGAAGGCAACATGCCGATTGAGCCGGTCAGCATGGCCGCTTCGTCAGAAAGTATATCGCCGAAAATATTGCCAGTAACGATCACATCGAACTGCTTGGGTGCGCGTACCAGTTGCATTGCAGCATTGTCGACGTACATATGCGACAACTCTACTGCCGGATATTCTTTTGCCACATCGGACACAATTTCACGCCACAGCATACTGGTGTCCAGCACGTTGGCCTTATCCACCGAACATAACTTCCTATTACGCTTCTGCGCAATTCCAAAACCCACATGCGCAATACGGCGTATTTCCGATTCGGTATACATCATCGTATCGTAGCCCTGACGTTCGCCACCTTCGAGCATGCGTACGCCGCGCGGCTGGCCGAAATAAATATCACCAGTCAGTTCACGCAAAATCATGATATCCAGTCCGCTCACCAGTTCCGGCTTCAGGCTGGAGGCGCTGACCAGTTCGGGATAAACCAGCGCCGGCCGCAGATTAACAAACAGCACGAGTGCTTTGCGGATACGCAGCAGGCCTTGCTCCGGCCGCATCGGCCGCGGCAACGTATCATATTGATAGCCGCCCACCGCGCCAAGCAATATTGCATCGGCCTGCTGCGCCAGCCTTAGCGTCGCTTCTGGCAACGGGTCCCCGGCGGCGTCGTATCCGGCGCCGCCGATGGGCGCGTATTCCAGTTCAATCTTCAGGCCATCGGTATTCAGCGCAGCCAGCACCTTCGCCGCCTGCGCCACGATTTCCGGCCCGATTCCGTCACCCGGGAAAACTGCGATCTTCATCTAAATCCTCATCTTAAATTACAGCCATGGTTGCGCCGCAAGGTGGCGTGCTTCGTAAGCTTTGATTTCGTCCACGTGCTGCAATGTCAGGCCTATGTCATCCAGCCCGTTCAGTAGACAATGCCTGCGAAATTCCTCCACTTCAAAGGAGTACACCTTGCCGTCCGGCGCAACTATCGTCTGCTGTTCCAGATCAACGTTCAGTCGATAGCCAGGGGTATCGCGTACGGCATCGAACAGGGCATCCACACTGGGCGCACTCAGACGGATGGGTAACAGGCCATTCTTGAAACAGTTGTTGAAAAAAATGTCCGCAAAACTGGGTGCAATAATGGTGCGGAAACCATAATCCTGCAACGCCCAGGGGGCATGTTCGCGCGACGAGCCGCAGCCGAAATTTTCACGCGCGAGCAGGATCTGCGCGCCGCGATAACGCGGCTGATTCAGCACAAAATCCGGGTTCAACGGGCGCCGCGAATTATCGCGCCCGGGTTCGCCATGATCAAGATAGCGCCATTCATCGAACAGGTTGGGGCCAAACCCGGAGCGCTTGATCGACTTCAGAAATTGTTTCGGAATAATCGCATCGGTATCTACATTGGCTCGATCCAACGGCGCAACCAGGCCATCCAATACTGTAAATTTCTCCATCACAGCACTTCCTGTTTTGTGCTTACATCGACGAAATGCCCGGCGATCGCCGCCGCGGCCGCCATTTCCGGACTGACCAGATGGGTGCGTCCACCGGTGCCCTGGCGCCCCTCAAAATTGCGGTTCGATGTCGAAGCGCAGCGCTCGCCCGCCTGCAAGCGATCATCATTCATCGCCAGGCACATCGAGCAGCCCGGATCGCGCCACTCAAACCCCGCGTTGATAAATATCTGGTCCAGCCCTTCCTTTTCCGCCTGCTGCTTGACCAGGCCCGAGCCTGGCACCACCATTGCCAGCTTGATGCTGGAGGCGATATGGCGACCGCGCACCACAGTTGCCGCGGCGCGTAAATCTTCGATGCGCGAATTGGTGCACGAACCAATAAAGATCTTATCGAGGCGGATGTCCTGAATAGGCACATTAGCTTGCAGACCCATATAACTCAACGCGCGCTCGGCATCATGCCGCCTGACTGGATCGGCAATGTCGGCCGGATCGGGCACGCGCCCGTCCACCGCGACCACCATCTCGGGCGAGGTGCCCCAGGTTACCTGCGGCCGTATCGCGGCCGCATCGAGTTTGACAACCTGGTCAAACTGCGCATCCGGATCGCTGTGCAATGTCCGCCAATATGCTACTGCCTGTTCCCATTGCGCCGCGGTAGGCGCATACGGCCGGTTGCGCAAGTAATTGATGGTAGTATCATCCGCGGCGATCATACCGGCCCGGGCGCCGGCTTCAATCGCCATATTGCACAAGGTCATGCGCCCTTCCATCGATAATGCGCGGATGGCGCTGCCGGCGAATTCAATTGCATAACCGGTGCCGCCCGCTGTACCTATTTTGCCGATGATTGCCAGTACGATGTCCTTGGCGGTCACGCCAGCGCCTACATCGCCCTCAACCAGCACCTGCATTGCGCGGTTTTTTTTCATCAGCAGGCACTGCGTCGCCATGACATGCTCGACTTCAGAGGTGCCTATGCCAAATGCCAGCGCGGCAAATGCGCCATGCGTGCTGGTGTGCGAATCGCCGCACACCACGGTCATGCCGGGCAAGGTCGCGCCTTGCTCCGGGCCGATCACATGCACAATACCCTGACGCTGATCAGTCATTTTAAATTCGGTGATGCCGAGGTCGTCACAGTTCTGGTCCAGCGTTTCAATCTGTAACCGCGATACCGGATCGGCAATGCCGAGCGCACGCCCGGTGGTTGGCACATTATGATCGGCTACAGCCAGCATGGACGCAATGCGCCAGGGCTTGCGCCCGGCCAGGCGCAGGCCTTCGAAAGCCTGCGGACTGGTCACTTCATGCACCAGATGACGGTCGATATAGATCAGCGCGGTGCCGTCAGCCTCCTGGCGGACGACATGGCTATCCCAGAGTTTGTCGTAAAGAGTTTGCCCACTCATAATATTCGCTAGCCGATGCTGATTAGAACCTCTAATTATGCCATAACCCGCTTAGCTTGGCAGCCCGCAGCGAGGCTAAGCGTCCCGAGCATTTGTTGCGGCACGATTAAACCCATCGCGCATATTACTCTTTGATGTCGAGCTTCCACCACAACAGCATCAGCCCGAGCAACGCTGCGGCTGCGCTGCAGCTATACAGCATACCGGCCCCCCAATGCTGCCACAGCGGCCCGCTGGCAAGCCCGCCCACCATACCGCCGGCGCCGTAGGTTAGACTGCCAAAAAGGGCCTGGCCCTGGGACTGGTGCCGGCCCTGAAAGAACTTATGCACCAGCGCAACCGCTGCAGCATGAAACGCGCCGAAGGTCGCCGCATGCAGAATTTGCGCAAAAAGCAGCAATGGCAGGAACTCCACCGCCCAGGCAATCAGACAGAAACGCACCATTGCGCAGACGAAGCTCACCCGCAGTATATGTGCCAGCGTGTAGTGCCGCGACAGCCAAGGCATCAGGAAAAAGACCCCGATCTCACACAGCACGCCGACGGTCCAGAGCCACCCCACTGCGCTCTTGCTGTAGCCATGCTCGACCAGGTATATCGAAAAAAAAGTGTAATACGGGCCGTGCGCTACCGCCATCAGAAAGCAGGCGGCAAAAAACGCCGCAACCGGCTTCTGCAACATGATCCGGCTGATCGGCTGAGCGTCGCTATGATGGGCCACAACTTCGGTCCCAGGTAGCTGAAACGAAAAAAACAGGATGCCGGTCATAATGAACAAACCCACCCATAAAATCCAATCGATGCTCATGTAATCAAAAGCATAGCCCAAGCCCAGTACCACCGCGATGAAGCCGAGCGATCCCCATGAACGGACGCGGCCATAATGTGCGGCATTCTTGCCCAAATAGCTCAGGGTCGTTGCCTCGACCAGAGGCATGGCTGCGCTCCAGAAAAAACTCAGCAGCGTTAGCGTCAGCAGCATGCCGTAAAACTGCACGGTAAAAAATACGCCGAGGTAACACATTGCGCCGGCCAGCGCCGAAAGTTGCACCACCAGCAGGCGACGGCCGCTTCGATCGGCCAGCCAGCCCCAGATGGTGGGCGCGATCATGCGCATGATCGGCTGCACCGACAACAGGATGGAAATTTCCACTGCGCTGAAATGCAGGCCTTTCAGGTAAAGACTCCAGTAGGGCGCAAACATACCCACAAAAGCGAAGTAAAAAAAATAGAACCCGGCGATGCGCCAGTGATAATTCATAACGCTCACAATTAACGTTCCAGAAACCAGGCAACAATATACGCAAGAAGCGGCACCCGCCGAAATAATTTCGGCCGGCTCTTGAAACACTCAAAATCGCCCCCATTGTTCGCCTACCCGCAATCCTGGAGAGACAGATGGAACATACCGAAACAGCACCACAGCCTGAAAAAGCCGATCAGGCCGAGGTAATGCCCAGCCTGGAAGAGCTACTGAAGCAGGCCGAATTGAACGCACAAGAGCATCACGACGCATGGCTACGCGCCAAAGCCGAGGCCGAAAACACCCGCCGTCGCGCCCAGGAGGACATCAGCAAGGCGCAAAAATTTGCCGTCGAGCGCTTTTCGAATGAAATGCTGGCGGTCAAGGACAGCCTGGAGGCCGGTCTGGCAGTGCAAACCGCAACCGTCGAAAGCTTCAAAAGTGGTATGGAACTGACGCTCAGACAGTTGAGCAGCGTATTCGAAAAATTTAACATCAGAGAAATCAATCCGCTCGGCGAAAAGTTCGACGCTCACAGACATCAGGCTATCGGCATGGTCGAAAGCGAACAGGAACCCAATACCGTAATCAGTGTGATGCAGAAGGGCTATGTATTGCAGGACAGGGTCATGCGTCCGGCATTGGTAACCGTGGCTAAAGCCAAGGAATAACTCTTCCGAAACAAAATTATGCTGCGGCTGCAAATTGACTCTTGAATTACAGATAAACGCCCAAATCTGAGCAATAACATTGAATATTTACTAATTGAAAGGAAGCATCATGGCTAAGATTATTGGTATCGATCTGGGTACGACAAACTCTTGTGTCGCCATTATGGAAAATGGCAAACCCAAGGTCATAGAAAATGCCGAAGGGGCACGCACCACTCCTTCTATTATTGCTTATATGGAAGATGGGGAAGTTCTGGTCGGCGTTCCGGCCAAGCGCCAGGCTGTCACCAATCCAAAAAATACGCTGTATGGCGTCAAACGTCTGATCGGCCGTCGTTTTGAGGAGCCGATGGTGCAGAAAGACATCAAGATGGTGCCGTACAGTATTGTTAAGGCCAAGAACGGGGATGCCTGGGTTGAAGTTCGCGGGAAGGCCGTTGCGCCGCCTGAAATCTCTGCACAAGTGCTGATGAAAATGAAGAAGACCGCCGAGGATTATCTGGGCGAATCGGTCACCGAAGCGGTGATTACCGTGCCGGCCTATTTCAACGACAGCCAGCGCCAGGCCACCAAAGACGCCGGGCGCATTGCCGGCCTGGACGTTAAACGTATTATCAATGAGCCCACCGCGGCAGCGCTGGCGTTCGGCCTGGACAAGCAGGAAGGCGACCGCAAGATCGCGGTATATGACCTCGGCGGCGGCACTTTTGATATTTCGATCATCGATATCGCCGAAATCGAGGGTGAACACCAGTTCGAAGTATTGTCCACGAATGGCGACACTTTCCTCGGCGGCGAAGATTTCGATATGCGCGTGATCGAATATCTGGTCGATGAATTCAAGAAGGAAAGTGGCATAGACCTGAAAAAGGACATGCTGGCCCTGCAGCGCCTGAAGGATGCGGCGGAAAATGCCAAGATCGAGCTGTCCAGCGCTCAGCAGACCGAAGTGAACCTGCCCTACATTACCGCCGATGCGAGCGGCCCCAAGCATCTGGCCATCAAGATCACCCGGTCCAAGCTGGAGAGCCTGGTGGAAGAACTGATTGCGCGCACCATAGAGCCATGCAAGATCGCCATGAAAGATGCCGGTGTTTCAGTATCCGACATCGGCGACGTTATCCTGGTCGGCGGCCAGACCCGTATGCCCAAGGTGCAGGAACGCGTCAAGGAATTTTTCGGCAAGGAACCGCGCAAGGACGTTAACCCGGATGAAGCGGTCGCGGTCGGCGCAGCCATCCAGGGCGGTGTGCTTCAGGGCGAAGTGAAAGACGTGCTGTTGCTGGACGTTACCCCTTTGTCGCTGGGTATCGAAACCATGGGCGGCGTGATGACCAAGCTGATCAAGAAAAACACCACTATCCCGACCAAGGCCGCACAGGTGTTTTCAACCGCAGAAAACAATCAGTCGGCGGTCACCATCCATGTGCTGCAGGGAGAGCGTGAAGTGGCGTCGGGCAACAAGAGCCTGGGCCAGTTCAACTTGACCGACATTCCGCCGGCACCGCGCGGTATGCCGCAGATTGAAGTCACGTTTGACATTGACGCTAACGGCATCCTACATGTAGGCGCCAAGGACAAGGCCACCGGCAAGGAATCGAAGATCACGATCAAGGCCAACTCGGGCCTATCCGAAAGCGAAATTCAACAAATGGTGCAGGATGCTGAAGCACACGCCGAAGACGACCGCAAGACAGTAGAGCTGGTCGCTTCACGCAACCAGCTTGATGCGCTGATACACTCGACCCAGAAATCGCTGAAGGATTATGGCGATCAGCTCAGTGCGGAAGAAAAGAGCAGCGTCGAGGCCGCCCTGAAGGAAGCTGAAGAAGCGATCAAGAGCGACGATAAGAGCGTCATTGATGCTAAATCAGAAGCGCTTTCGACTGCGGCGCATAAACTTTCGGAAAAGATGTATGCAGCAGAGGCGGCTAAAGGGCAAAATCCCGGCGGCAACGCACAGCAGCAACCGGGCGACACCCAAAAAGACGACGGCGATGTTGTAGATGCAGAATTTACCGAGGTGAAGGACGATAAAAAATAATCGCCACGGGATAATTAATTCCGCTCGTTGCAGCCACTCCGACTGGTTCGGAGTGGTTTTTCCCCTTTAGGAATTCATGAAATTGAACAAGGCTAGTGAATTCTCGGCGCAACTGCCCCGGCTCTATGCGGGCCGATCCGCGTATTTTCCCAATTTCCTCAATCTTTTCCTTTACGCAAAATGAGCAAACGCGACTACTACGAAACTCTCGGCATCAATCGTGATGCATCGGATGAAGAAATAAAGAAGGCTTATCGCAAATTGGCCATGAAACACCATCCGGACCGTAACCCGGATAATCCGAAAGCTGAAGAGCAGTTTAAGGAAGCCAAGGAAGCATACGAAACATTAAGCGATACCCAGAAACGCGCCAGCTATGATCAATATGGCCATGCCGCGGCCGATGCAGGCATGGGCGGCGGCGCGGGCGGGTTTGATTTCGGCGATATTTTCGGTGACATTTTCGGCGGTGGGCGCGGACGCAGCAACGTCCATCGCGGCGCCGACTTGCGCTATAACCTCGAGATTACGCTGGAACAGGCGGCGCGCGGGACCGAAACACAAATCCGTGTGCCGACCATGGCTGAATGCACCACCTGCCATGGCAGCGGTGCGAAACCAGGCACCACTCCGACCACCTGCAGCACTTGCGCCGGGCATGGACAGGTGCGCATGCAGCAGGGGTTTTTTTCGATCCAGCAGGCCTGCCCACGCTGTCACGGCAGCGGCAAGGTAATCACATCTCCTTGCGCCACCTGTCAGGGTGCAGGCCGTGTTAAACAACACAAAACCCTGTCGGTCAAAATTCCCGCCGGGGTCGACAATGATGATCGCATACGCTTGTCCGGCGAGGGCGAGATCGGCTCCAACGGCGGGCCGCCCGGCGATCTGTATGTGGTCATCCAGATTGCGCCGCACGTAGTTTTCCAGCGCGACCATAACGACCTGCACTGCGAAATGCCGATCAGTTTTGCAGTGGCCGCGCTGGGTGGGGAAATTGAAATTCCGACACTGGACGGATCAGCGCGCATCAAGATTCCGGCCGAAACTCAATCCGGCAAGGTGTTCCGCCTGCGCGGCAAAGGGATTAAAGGCGTTCGCAGCACCACCTTCGGCGATCTGCATTGCCATGTGATGGTGGAGACTCCGGCTAACCTGACCGAGCGGCAAAAAGAAATTCTGCGCGAGTTTGAATCCATCAACGAAAAGGATAGTGCGCGCCACAGCCCGCGCGCCAAGTCCTGGATGAACAAAGTTAAAGAATTTTTCGGCCCGTAAGTAAGAGTTGCCGAGTCCGGCGGCTTGGCACGTCAAGTGGCGCCGCCGCTGGATTACCGATTACGGCGAGTGCTCAACCTTCAGTTGGCAGTTTGGGTGCATCACGCTGGGAAAGCAGATCCGTCAGGATCTTCCTGCCATTTCCCTTGAAGCGGACAAAGTGTATGCCTATGCGAAACCGGCTGTCATCCCCGTCCAGCACCGTATAAACCATGCGGCACTGTATCTCTATGATGGTCTCCCTGGCGCCAATTTGCCGCGGTGGTACTGCCAGCAGCAGCACAACTTCAGTCATGAAAATATTGTGGTCCAGATAAATGCTGGCCCCGCTTACCGACAGGTTATTGGTGCGCCCGTGGTAAATATCGTTCTTACCCTGGTTGTCGTAGACCAAAGCAACCCGCCAATGCAGCGGATGGCGGTAGTTCTGCCGAAGTTCGGCGCCGGCGGCGGGACCTTGTTTAGTTTCATCGGGCGCTTTGTCCACGTCTTTTCCAGATGCTTTACCGCCATCTTTTTGACTCACGACCTACCTCACTGTTGGACTCTCCCTCACATCATACAGAATCGCATCTAAAATCCGTAGCACAACGCGAGCCAGCCCCAAGTGGGCTGTCAGCCATCCGCCATGATTTTAATCAGCAGTTCCTGCAAAACCGCTTCGGCATTTTTATTTTCCATCTGGCAGGTACCCGCGTTTTCATGACCCCCACCGGCGTATTGCAGCATCAGTTCACCTACATTGGTGTTCGAGCTGCGGTTCAGGATGGACTTGCCAACTGCGAATACGGTGTTCTGCTGCTTCATTCCCCAGAACACATGGATCGAAATATTGCATTGCGGAAAAAGCGCATAAATCACGAAACGGTTGCCCGCATAGATGATTTCCTCGCCGCGTAAATCCAGCACGACCAGATTGCCGTATACCTTGGAGCAACGCAATATCTGTTCCTTGAATTTGCTTTCATGGTCGAAATATAAATTTGCGCGTTCCTTGACGTCGGGCAGGCCCATCAGCTCGGCAAAAGTGTGATCTTTGCAGTAATCCACCAGACTCATCATCAGCATGTAATTGGAAATACGAAAATCCTGGAAACGCCCGAGGCCGGTGCGCGCATCCATCTGGTAGCGCAACAGCACCCAGCCGGTCGGACTAATAATATCCTCGAGCGTAATCTGCGCGGTATCAGTCTTGTTCACCGCCGCCATCATCCCACTCCAGGCAGCCGGAAATGCACGGCTGCCGCCAAAATAGCGATAGACCATGCGGGCTGCAGAGGGAGCCTGCGGATCTATGATATGGTTGGCGGGTGCGCCGCTATTGCGTAGCGTTTCTGACAAATGATGATCAAACGCCAGGTATGCGCCGCTCACATAAGGCAGACTGGTGGTGATATCGCGTTCGCCGATCTGTATCTTGCCATCCTGCATATCCTTGGGATGCACGAACAATATCTCATCCAGCATATCGAGATGATTTAACAGCACGGCGCAGACCAAACCATCGAAATCGCTACGGGTTACCAGACGAAATTTCTTTTTTTCCATAGTCATCAAAATTTTCTACTCCTTATTTTTAGTTTGAGAAAACCCAGGCGAGCACATCGCCGCGACGAGCGAACTCGTTGGGAATTCAAGCAGACTCTGAAAGTAATTCGATTTTTTTCACACTGCAGACAGACCTATTCGCTCTTGCTGGCGCCGCCAGAATTATTGTTTTTCGGCGTCTTGGCCTGCGCAGGTGGAGCTTTGCGGTGATACTTGATGCCGGGCGGCGGTGCGACCGGTTTGCGATTAACCACCTTGAGCAAACTGGAACACTCTGTGTCTTCGTCCGTACCCACGTTGATTGTCGGCAGCACAGCAGTTGCGACCGGCGCTACTATTGCCAGCGCCGTTGCCCCGCCGGCTTTCAACGCCACTATTCCCTTATTCACTGACACCTGAGGGTTTAAAAAAGTACCTTTTATATAGATCGGTGAGGTCAATGAAATGACCCGCATACCTTTACTTCGCGAATTGATGGCTAAATCGAATTTTTCCTGGGACAGGCTGATCTGGCCGCCGACATTGACCAGCGAGTCCTGGGTATCAACCTTGAAGGTCTGCGCCTGCATCACTCCGTCGGCGACCGAGAAATCACCTGCTACGCAGTTAAGCTTGATTTGTTTATCGCCTTTGAGCTTGGCAACGACTATGCTGCCGACATTCAACCCCATCTCTTCCACCAGAAGTTTGCTGATCGTTCCCTGATTGACTGTGGCCTTAACTTCGCCATTTGACGACCCCAGCAGCGCCGCCACCGAATTGCCGGTTGCCGACAGTGAAGCGGCGCCCCTGATCTCGCCGAGGCTGGCCTGCGTCAATTCAAAGGTTGGCAGCAGCTTTTTAAGCTTTAAGCCGCTGGCCGTCATTTTTAACTCCGCTTTAAGAGGTTTGCTGGTGCCGTCCAGCCTGATATAAGAAACCAGTTTGCCGCCGGCCACGCCGAATTTAAGCGGGGTCAGCGATAACACACCATTCTGCAACCGTACATGGGCAGTCAAATCATCAATCGGCAATGCCTTGTCGCGCACAATTTTGCGGCCGGTAAAACTTACGTCAGCGTCGATGGCATCCCAGCGATCGGCTTTGAACTCTTCCACTGGCAACACCTTGCCGGTGGGCTGTACCGCCGCGACGCCACGTTTGGCCTTGCTTTCATTCGAATCCGCGCCGACCAGCGGGGCCAGATCGCTAAAGCTGAGATAATTGGATACCGCCGTTCCGTGCAATAACGGACGAGGCTTGCGCATCGAATATTCCAGGGTCCCGGCAAGGTCACTGCTGCCGACCTTGCCGCTGAATTTTTCATACAGCCAGTTGCCGCCCTCACTGTTCAGCGTTGCCACCAGACGTCCCTCGGTGCTATATGGCGGAGTTTCCGGCAACACGATGCCGGTGATGGGGAACAGTGCCGCCATGCTTACGCCCGACAGTTTCAAGCGCATGTCCAGTCCGGCCAGATCGCTCGGCCTGTTCAGCACACCTTGCACATCAATTACTGTTTTTCCCAGCTGCGCATGCGCCTCTACCGGATAGGGGGCCTGCTGCTGCAATGCGACTATTGTCCCGGCACGGCCGCTGCCGCTGACCGTCTCCCGGTTAAAAGTACCGGTAAATTTCCAGCTGATCCCATACTGACTATCCACCTGGGTATTAATATCGGCTTTCATATCTACCTTGCGGATCGCATCCTGCACTTGCAGCAAACCGTTGGTCACCGCCAGCCGCTGCAGTTCGAAACGCCAGTCGGAAGGTTCGCTTGAGCCTGTTTTAAATGTCCAGTTATTCCTGCCTTCGACGGTGCGTTCCAGGGACACACGTGGCTGCTGCAACTCCACCATCGGTAAAATGATTTTTTTATCCAGCAGCGGCAACGCGCTGACCGAAAATATCAGCCGCTTGATATCTGCCATATCGCCATGACTGGCGGCCCAGTCCACGTTGCCAAATGTAATATCCTGCGCGCTTACCTGCGGCATAGGTACCCAGGCGCGCCAGCCCGTTTCGCTGGTGGTGTTCCAGCTCCAGTGGACCGCAAGATCGCCATTTATTGCAAATGGCCGACCGGTCGCCTGAGTAACCTTTTTATTAATCCAGGGTTTAGCGTAGTTCCAGTCAAATAACCACACCAGGACGATGAGCAAGGCCAGCACGGCTAACAAGCCAAACAGACTCCAGGCAAATATTTTTACAGGACGAAACCTCATTTAAAATCTATCATTACCAATGCATTACATAAAAAAACGATTTTAAATTTCTGGGACGCATTGCTCTGTACGCCATCGTACATTGCACCGTCTGTATTACGTGGTCCAACGAACGTTTCACCGACGCGGCTATTCTTGTCAACAAAATGTAGCGCTAGGCGTTAATGAGTGCACTGTCACGGTAGGGGATAGCAAACTGGGATAATCGGTTTAGTGGCAGTGCAGTATTTCCTAAGTTTGAAATCTAATGGAAGGTCTTTGATAAACCTGAATGGAGAGAAAGATAACTATGAAATCTATTATCGTAAGCATGGTTGCAGCAGCGGGTCTGATGATTGTTGGAAGTGCGATGGCAACTGATATGCCCGAAATAGCCAAGAAGAACGGCTGCACGGCTTGCCACCTGATTGACAAGAAACTGGTTGGACCGGCATGGATGGACGTATCGAAGAAATACAAGGGAGCCAAGACATACAAATTTTCGCCTACTGGTTCGGACTCAGCAGATGCCAAGGAAATGCCCCTGGTTGATGGCCTGATGATGAAGGTATCGAAAGGCGGCAAGGGTAACTGGACTGCAGTCACCGGCGGCGTAGCGATGACCCCGAATGATCCGGCTGGCACCAAGCAGGCCGACATCAAGGAACTGGTGCAATTCGTACTGGCTCTGGATAAGTAAGTAAACAGGGTGTAGAGATAAGGCCGACTTGCGTCGGCCTTATTTTTGCCCGGTATTGCCTTTACCCGACTATTCCCGCGATCAGCAAAATTCTGGCTGATAAGGCCCAACATGCGACCTTATGCAGGGCGGCTTTGCAATTGCTCCCAGCGATCCATTAACACCAGCAACTGCTTATCCACCTCGCTGACCCGGGCCTGCAGCTTTTTAGCCTGCTTCGGATCATCCAGATACATTTTCCCGGCAGCCAGCGTAGCATTAATTTCAGCCTGCTCACGTTCGAGCGTCTGTATGGATTGCTCAACCTTTTCGAGCTCCTGCACCTCCTTGTAGCTCAACTTTGCGGACGGCTTGGCCATGACAGCAGCGGCGGGCTCCGGCTTGCGCGAACCCGTTTCGCGCCCGGGGAGTTTGTGCTCCGCCTCATGTTTTTTTACCCGCACCCAGTCTTCATACCCGCCGACATATTCCATCAGCTTCCCATCGCCTTCGAAAGCGATCACCTGCGTTACCACATTGTCCAGAAATTCCCGGTCATGGCTGACCAGGAACAGCGTGCCATCGTAATCTGCCAGTAACGCTTCAAGCAATTCCAGGGTTTCGATATCGAGATCATTGGTCGGCTCATCCAGTACCAGTACATTGGCCGGCCGGCTGAACAGGCGCGCCAGCAACAAACGGTTGCGCTCGCCACCGGACAAGCTTTTTACCGGCGAACGGGCACGCTCCGGCGCAAACAGAAAATCGCCCAGGTAACTGACGACATGCTTGCGCACCCCGCCTATGTCTATGAAATCAGCGCCTTGGCTGATAGTGTCAGTCAACGTGGCCTCCTCGTTCAACTGCGCCCGCAACTGATCGAAATACGCCACGGTGAGTTTAGTGCCCAGCTTTACTTCACCCTCATCCGGCCGCATCTCACCCAATATGATTTTGAGCAATGTGCTTTTGCCCGCGCCATTCGGGCCCAGGAGGCCAATCTTGTCGCCGCGCTGAATACGGCAGGAAAAATTACTGATGATATTGCGCCCACCAAAGCTTTTACTGACGTTGCCGAGTTCAGCCACCAGTTTGCCGGAGCGGTCCCCGCTTTCGATATTCATCTCAACCTTGCCAACGCGTTCCCGCCGTGCGGTGCGTTCCCGCCGCAGCTGTTCCAGCCTGCGCACCCGGCCCTCATTGCGCACTCCGCGCGCCTTGATGCCCTGGCGTATCCACACCTCCTCCTGCGCCAGCACCTTGTCGAATTTCGCGTTAAGCACCGCCTCATCCTGCAACATGGTTTCCTTGGTACGCAGATAAGCGCCAAAATTGCCGGGGAAACTGGCCAGCTTGCCGCGGTCCAGTTCGACGATGCGGGTCGCCACATTGTCCAGGAAGCGTCGGTCATGGGTGACAAACAGCACACTGCCGCCGAAATTGCCGAGCAGGCCTTCCAGCCATTCGATCGAAGAAAAATCCAGGTGGTTGGTCGGCTCGTCCAGAATCAGCACATCGGGCTCGGCCACCAGCGCCTGCGCCAGCGCCACGCGCTTGCGCACGCCGCCGGACAAATCGCCGACGCGGCTGTCCGCATTCAGCTCCAGACGCTGAATCGCCGTCTCTATACGCGTCTGCACGGCCCAGCCATTCTGCGCCTCCAGCCGTGTCTGCAGGGATTGCATGTTCTCCAGCAGGCTGTCGTAATCGGCGTCCGGCTCGGCCAACTGGTGCGATACATGATGATAGTCGTGTAATAGCTGGCGCAATTCGCCCAGCCCTTCCGCGACTGCATCAAATACCGAGGCGTTCTCATCCAGTTGCGGCTCCTGGCTGACATAACAGATGCGGACGGCGGGCGCGCGCCACACCAGCCCGTCGTCCAGACTGGCCTGACCGGCCAGCACCTTCAACAGACTGGACTTGCCGCCGCCATTGCGCCCGATCAACCCGACCCGCTCTCCTTCGTCCAACTGGAATTCCACGCGATCCAGCAAAGCCACATGGCCATATGCAAGCGCGGCCTTGTCTAACGTAATGTAAGGCATTTGATACTTTCGGATAGGTACTACTGTTGATGGGGCGCCAATGCGTCCCATTATTGAATTTATGCCTTCGCGCTTACCCGCTTCATGTCATCTATGATCTCTTTCGAGTGGCGCGAAGTTTCCACTTTGTCGTACACTTTGCTGATTTTACCCTGCGGATCGATCAGGAAAGTATAGCGTTTGGCATATTTGATCAGCAAACGGTTGGCCAGTACACCATATTTGGTGGCGATCTCCGTGCTGTTATCGGCCAGCAACGGAAATGGCAGATGATATTTCTTCGCAAATTCTGCATGGCTGGTGCTATCGTCCACGCTAATGCCTACCACTTTCGCGCCCAGGTCGGTCAACTGATGCATATCATCGCGAAATGCGCAGGCTTCCTCAGTACAACCAGGCGTATCGTCCTTGGGATAGAAATACAGCACCAGCCACTTTCCGCGGTACTCCTGCAATGTGTGCATTTTTCCCGTCTGATCGGGCAAACTGAAATCCGGCGCAATCTGACCTGCTTTAGGCACTTCGCCTGCCCGCGCCAACGGACCGGCCAGCAACGCCACCGCCACCACGCCCAACACAACAGCTAGTATCCAGAATTTCATTCTATATTCTCCTTCGGCCGGCAAATCATTTCTTCACGGGCAAAAATTTCCGTGTTGCAGACAACTTATCAATGCGCGGCATATCAGTTTTCAAGCAGCTTTTGAGATGTCAATGGCATAAATGTTCACATCATTTACTGCGCCATTTTAAAAGCGGCGCCGTCCGTTTGTCAGTTCGATTAGATATTGCACAGCTATTTTACGCTAGAATACATGTTGCGGCCTCGGTAGCTCAGTGGATAGAGCGACCCCCTCCTAAGGGGTAGGTCACACGTTCGATTCGTGTTCGGGGCACCACAAGCAACCGTTGCAGCCATGCGACCCTTAAAAAGAAACAATCCACTCGCCCTGCAAATAACTATAGCGATAATCGGCCGAAAGAAATGCCGCGCTCCGCGTAACGCCCGCGCGTACACGCATCGAGTACGGAGTACCGGGCGGACTTTGTAAGCCCGCTTCGAACAGATATGTGGGTGAATAAGGATCAGTCGTGATTTTTTGCCGCCCGCCGCCGGCAGTTAAATTACAGGTCCAGTCCTGAATTTTCCTGCGCCAGCCGAGTGCGGGCATAATTTCTTCGTAGCGCACCGGATTAAAGTAAGCCCCGCCAACAGTGCCGCCTGCGCTGGTATAGGCGCGATATCGCATCTGTAATGTTAATCCGGAGTCCAGATCAGGTTGATAAACGACTTTAAAACGCCGGTGGTTCCTGACGTTGTCATCCGAAAAAATTTGTCGTCCTGCGAGTCCCAATAGGGTGACGCGGCTTCCTATCCCCTGCTCGATCGCCGCGCCGAGAAAGGTAAAATGAATCCCGTTATCCAGCGCAATCGGGGTTTCAACCCAATCTCGGGTAGCAAACAATTCCACTCCCGTACGTTCGGCCAATGCTCTGCGGTAGTTTGTTTCGAGTGTCAGGAGGCTGTGCCCGCCCTGTTGAAACATTCCCACGTCAACGTTCCAGCCATAGGCGGTGGCGGGGTTGATTTCGCGGTGCACCAGCGATAACTGCTGCCCGCTACGTGACCAGTTATTCTGATTATACGTATGGCTGGTGTAGCGCAAGCCGCTCAGCGAGTCAGCACTTCGATAGCGCGGAAAATATTCCAGCGCAAAACGCCTGGTATTGAAGCCCTCGCTGTCTGTAGACAAAAAAGTGCCGGCGCCCAGACCATTGCTCTGCGATGGATCCGCCGCTGCGCAGACGGCGCTCCCAGTCAGCCATATGGCTAACCCCATCAAAATTCCATTTGGCGTATTTTTCATTTGGTCCCCCAATTCTTTTTCAAGTTCAGGACTTCGGAAAGATAGCCCCACAGGCACACCGGCTGCATGATCAGACTATATCCGATCGCATACATCAGGAAGCCTCTCACATTGGCGCGTACCCGCAGATTTTTTTTATCGAACATATTCTTGCTGCGGAAGTACATGATGTAATTCATCGCCAGGCCTACAGGTAATAGCGCCAGGGTCATCGGTCCGACTATCCAGAAATATCCAAATAACGCCAGTATCACGCCCGGTATAAAGAACAGCGTGAAAACCATATCCAATAATGGAAATAACAGATTCCAATATATGAAAAAGGTCGACAGCCGGGGGGTGAGCAGGACTCCAGGGTGTTTTTTGAACGCCTCTATCATGCCGCGTGACCAGCGCTGGCGCTGCCGACTAAATTGTTTTAGCGTATCGGGGACAGTAGTAAAAACACAGGCATCTTCGCTATGCCCCACCCGATAGCCGCGATTAAGAATGGCCCAGGTCAATACAATGTCCTCGCCGACACAATTGGGCCAGCCGCCCAGGTCAACCAGGGTCTGCCGGTCATATAGCGAGAAGGCGCCCTGCGCCACCAGGGTACCCTGAAACAGTGACTGCACCCGCTTGATTGCGGCAATACCGTGAAAATAATCCCACTCCTGTGTCCTGGTTACCCAGTTGGTGCGGGAATTCTGTACCAGTACAGCACCCGCTACCACGCGGGTATTGGGTGGATCGCTGTGATACCGTTCCACGATGGAATGGAGCGCATCCTGATAAAGACACGAATCCGCATCCAGAGTAACGATCAGCTTATGGCTGGCCATGGCCAGTCCCCGATTCAGCGCGTTGGCCTTGCCGCCATTTTTTCCCATCCGGATCAGTTTGAGCCAGGGGTAAGCAATCATCGCTTCAGTCACTTTAACCGCAGTGTCATCGGTGGAGCCGTCATCGATCACTATCACTTCCAGTTTTGATGAGTATTGCTGCCGCTCGATACTGCTGATGGTTTGGGCGATGATGCCGGCCTCATTGTAGGCAGCGATCAGCACGGTGAGCGAAGGGTATTCGCTCAGCGCCACCCGCGCCGGACGACGATCCAGCAACAAACTTGCCAGCAGAAATGCATTCATAAAACCGGGGACAATGGCGATACCGGCTATCACCAGCGTAGCCAGCGCAACACCAATATGGCCGGAAAGCTCGTTAAACCAGTATTCGGCAAGATAAATCGAAAAAGCCGTCCAGGTACCGGCTAACGCAAGAGCAATAATAAATTTCAGCCTTACGGCTACATAGGGTCTGCCACTGGATAACAGCCCAACAACGCGTAGAAATTTAAGCAGGCCAAACAACAGCAATACAGCCACAAAACACAATAAATATGTTGCGCCGTTGCCGAGGGTCAGGGGCTTTGGCTCATCGGCTGAGTGCCCGACATCCGGGTCGGGCTGGAGCACAGCAGAAGATTGCAGTTCATAGTCCAGCCGCAACCGAACCGCCTGGCCGTCCCGCGCTGGTGCAGGGATACCCACGGGGGCATGCGGCGAGTCTAGCCTGCTGGCGTACCGCCAGGATGCCTGAAAGTCGGCGTCAGTCTGAGAGCCTTGCGCTGCAAAGCTCGCCACCAATAGCAATACCAGATATATCTGCAGAATTCTTTTTTTTAAGGACATTATTATTCATGCAGCTGCAGGTGAGCCCGCAGGTGAGCCCTACGTGAGCAGGACGACCCGGGATAACCTGTTATTCTATATGTCCGTTAGCGCACATACAACAATTGCTTATTACTCATCCGCAGCTTCACCAGGACTGCGGGGCAACGTTAACAATCAAGCCTCATCATCACGACTGTAACGTGAGCCTATTCTTTCAAGGGGTATAGCCACCGATGACTGACCAAGAAGATTGCCACTTCCTCCAGGAAACGACCGTCATAGACTGGAATAAAGTGCAGCATTCGCTGATGAGAATGGAATATGTCCTCGCCCAAATTGAAACCAAACTGCGCGATGACCATCCTATCGCAGGTGAAGCCGATGACCTGCTCGCTACGGTGGCCGCTTACCTCCGGCTAATCGACGAAACACCTGAATAGCACCGGTAACCTTGATATGTGTACTGCATGTCATGCCCGTTGAGCCTGGACATCTGTGGCTAACGCGGGTTGAAATTTTTTCTTTCGCTCCGATATTGTTAGCGGGCGAATCGATTACTGATTGGAGAGTTCGAATGTTTCTACGCACTTTGATTATGAGCAGTTGTACGCTGGCTCCAGCGGTTGGGCCGTTGGTTGTCGCAAGTGGAGGCCCCAATGAAAACATTTAACATTTTATTCCGGTCGGCCGCAGCGGCGGCATTGCTCACGGCTGCTGTAGCACTGGGGTTAACCACCTATGCCCGGCATAACGGTCCGAACACGACCCCGGTGGCGCTGGTGACCGCCAGCGCAGCGGCAACGGTGCCGCAGCCGACCCGCAGGCCCCCCTCCAGCTTGCCTGATTTTGCCGATATTGCAGCACAGCTGGGACCGGCCGTGGTTAATATCAGCGTTTCAACCAAGGCGCAGGACAGCTTTCAGGGCATGCCTGGGTTCCCGCAAATGAACCCGGATGATCCTTTATACGATTTCTTCCGGCGTTTCCAGCCTGTGCCGCCCCGTGGGAACATACCGATGCAGGAGCTGGGCTCCGGCTTTATTGTCAGCGCCGACGGGATTATCCTCACCAACGCCCATGTGGTCGCGGATGCAGATGTGGTCACGGTGAAACTCACCGATAAGCGCGAGTTCAAGGCGAAAGTACTGGGCCTGGACAAACCGTCTGATGTCGCAGTACTGAAAATCGACGCCAACAACCTCCCGACCGTACAGATAGGCGACCCGCAACAAGCCCGCGTGGGCGAATGGGTGATTGCCATAGGTTCGCCTTTCGGCTTCGAAAATAGCGTCACTGCAGGCATTGTTTCGGCGAAATCCCGTTCATTGAACGATGAGGGCTACGTTCCTTTCCTGCAGACCGACGTTGCGGTCAACCCGGGTAATTCCGGCGGGCCGCTGTGCAATACCTACGGCGAGGTGATCGGCATCAATTCGCAGATTTACAGCCGTAGTGGCGGCTACCAGGGCCTGTCCTTCGCGATACCCATAGACGTCGCGATGAAGGTGGAGCGGCAACTGATTGCCCACGGCAAAGTGGATCGCGGCCGTCTGGGTGTGATGATCCAGGAAGTCAGTCCGCAATTGGCTGAAACCTTCGGTTTGAATAAAGCGGTGGGCGCATTGGTAAGCTCGGTGGAAAAGGGCAGCGCCGCGGAAAAAGCCGGCGTAGAACCGGGCGATGTCATTCTCAAGTTCAACGGCAAGGACATCTCGCGCTCGGCAGAACTGCCGCCGCTGGTGAGCGAACTGGTCCCCGGCACAGCCGCCCAATTGCAGCTCTGGCATAAGGGCAAAGCCAGGGACATTACAGTGAATTTGGGTGAGATGAAAACTGCGGTCCTGACGAAAAAAATCGATCAGCTGGACAGCGATAAGCTGGGTTTGGCGGTGCGGCCGCTGACACAGGAAGAGCGTAGCGAGGCTGATGTTGCCGGGGGAGTAGTCGTAGAACAGGTAAAGGGCGGCTCCGCTGCCCGCGCAGGCATACGGCCGGGCGATGTCATCCTGTCGGTCAATGGGGTGAACATTACCAGCGTCGATTCCTTGCGTAGTGTGCTGGCCAAACAGAACAAGCATGTAGCGCTGCTGGTGCTGCGCGGCGATCAGAAAATGTTTGTGCCGATCAACCTCGGCTGATCGCGATCGTGGGGCAAGGCTGCGATCACGCAACCTTGCCCCTGAATCGCTATATAAAGCTGGCTGCGCTACCCCACCTGGAATATGGCCAGAGCCCATCACTACAGTGTTTATGTGATCGAACTTTCCCGCGAAGTCCTAAAGGAGCGGCGTTTTCTCCGTTGCAACCCAGATCATGATCAGAGTAAGCCATGTGTATACGTAGGCATGACCGGTCACTCGCCCGATGAACGCTTTGACAAGCACAAGGCCGGCATAAAATCCAACAAATATGTACGGATGTACGGGCTGAGGCTAATGCCCGAATTGTTCGAATGGTATAATCCGATGCCTTATGAGGCGGCGCGGGAGATGGAAGTGGAACTGGCTATCGCGCTACAGGAAGAAGGCTACGCCGTCTGGCAGGCATAAGTTGTTCCGGACCTGATCACGAAAGACCCAGAGGGAAATAAATTGTCGAGTTATATAGAAGGCACGCTGATCAAGGATGAGAGAATTATTTATACCGGTTATATCAGCCTGTGGTCTCTCGCGCCGCTCATCGCCGCCGGAGCGGTACTGTTGCCGCTGTTTGGCGTGGGATTGATTTTTCTGATTATGGCCTTTATCCGTTATAAAAGTACCGAAGTAGCCTTCACCAACAAACGCGTCATTGCCAAGTCGGGATTTATCAGTCGCAAAACGGTGGAACTGAATATCAACAAGGTTGAAAGCATCCAGGTGCAGCAGGGCGTGCTGGGGCGCATATTTAATTTTGGCACCCTGATTATCTCTGGCGCCGGCAACCCGCAGGCGCCCATCCTCGGCATTTCAGATCCGATGCTGTTCCGTAGAAAATTCATGGAAGTGCAGGATCAACTGCTGCAAAACGATCGCGCCGGGCGCAACAGCCCCAGCCTCTAATTCAGCTTATTCGGCTGCGCTGGACTAACACGGCCAGAAAGCACCAGCACCCCAGCGTCATCGCAGCAATGCCCATCAACAACAGAGTGCCCAGCTGGAAACCTCCCAGCCAGTAAATATCGAGCAAACGCGCTGCACCGGCCGTCACGCTAAGCAATGCCCCGCCCGCACCGGCGATGTAGCCCATCCACAGCATAAGCTTATTCATATTATCCCCATCGCCCCAGATCAGCTGTCTACGAGCAGCCCTTACCACTGCCCCGTGACAGATCATCGACCGGATGCATCAGCAAGTCAAATTGTGTATGCTGGCTCTTTTAACGGATACACGGGCATGCAGCGCAATCGCGCCGTGGCTCCTATTCTCAGGTAGAGTTACCGATGGAAAAAGACTTTTGGCTGGAACGCTGGCAGCGCGAAGAAACGGGTTTTCATCAGCAGGACGTCAACCCTTATCTGCGCCAGTTCTGGCATGAGCTGTACCTCGCCAGGAATAGCACGGTGTTCGTGCCGCTGTGCGGCAAAAGTCGTGACATGCAATGGCTGCGGCAACAGGATCACCGTGTTCTGGGTGTGGAGTTCAGCCTGCGTGCGGTGCAGGCGTTTTTTCAGGAAAACAGCCAGCATCCGCAGCGCACTAGCAGTGAGAAGTTCGAATGCTACGAAGCAGATGAAATCAGCATATGGTGCGGGGATTTTTTTGACCTCGGTAAAGAAGATCTGGCTAAAGTCAGCGCAGTGTATGACCGCGCATCGCTCATCGCGCTGCCGCCGGAAACACGCGTGCGCTATGCCCGCCATCTGCTGAGTATTCTGCCGCCCGGTACGCAAATCCTGCTGATCGCAATCGACTACCCGCAAACAGAAATGTCCGGTCCGCCGTTTGCGATATCCTCCGCCGAAGTCCAGGCGCTTTATCGCGGACATGCGGGCATCCGTCTATTATCCCAGCAGGACACGCTGGCGCAAAATCCGCGTTTTAAGGAACGCGGTTTAACTTCGCTTAAGGAAAGCGTTTTCCTGCTGACTCTGCGCTAGAGGCAGCCTTGGCTGGCAGACGCGACGGGGCGTATTGGTCATATCAATCAGCCACCACCTGTGCTGATGCAATAACAACACCGGGCACCTGTTCAATCATTGCCAGTAAACGGCTGATCTGCTGCGCATCGAACATTTCAATCATAAAGCGCATCCTGGCCCGATCCTGTTCGCTCAGCGTATTCACCTTGATCACATTAACCCGTTCCTTCGCGAACAGGTCGCCCAAATCGCGCAACAGCCCCCGCCGATCCTGCGCCTCAACCTCCAGCTCGATTGCGGCAGGCCGGTGCAGGCTTTGCCATTGCGCGCGCAGCAGGCGATCGCGGCGGGCGGCGGGCAGGCGCAACACCAATGCACAGTCCTGATGATGGATAGTCACTCCGCGACTGCTGGTCACGTATCCTACGATCGGATCCGGCGGCGCTACCCGGCAACATTTGGCGAGGGTGGTCATCAGGTTGCCCACCCCTTCTATCAGTATGCCTTCGGTAGTGGTGGAGGTAACGGCTCTAGTGACCAGCCTCACCGGCGTTGCCTTTACCGGCGTAATTTCCTGAACCGCCTGGGCAATCTGATGGTCGCTTACATCGCCCCGTCCAATGGCCGCGAGCATATCCTCCAGTTTGTTGAAACTTAATTTCTGCGCGATTTTTTCCTGATTAACCGACGTGACGCCGAGCCGGTTCAATTCCCGCTCCAGCTGCGTGCGTCCGCGCGACAGGTCCTCATCGAAATTCTGGTATTTGAACCAGTGCCGCAGCTTGGCGCGGGCACGCGCGGTTTGCACGTATCCGTGCGCCGTATTAAGCCAGTCGCGGCTCGGCGCGCCCTGTTTCGCGGCGAGGATTTCCACGCGCTGAGCAGTCTGCAGCTTGTAGTTGAGCGGCACGATGTTGCCATTCACTTTTGCTCCACGCGTGCGATGTCCGAGATCAGTGTGCAGCGTATAGGCGAAATCCAGCGGCGTCGCGCCGGCAGGCAGGTCGATCACCTTGCCTTGCGGGGTCAGCACATAAATATTGTCGTGGAATAATGCGTTGCGGAACTGTTCCATCATATCGCCACGATCAGCGACCTCTTCTTTCCACTCGAGAATCTGGCGTAGCCACGCAATTTTATCGTTGAAACCGGCGTCCGATTTCCCGCCGCCTTCCTTATAGCGCCAATGTGCCGCGACGCCCAGCTCGGAATGCTGATGCATTTCCAGCGTGCGTATCTGTACCTCCACGGCCAGGTCGCGTGGACCTATTACCGCGGTGTGCAACGATCGGTAGTCGTTGCTTTTCGGGTGGGCAATATAGTCGTCGAATTCCCCAGGTATGGGCTGCCACAGATGGTGCACCAGCCCGAGCGCGGCATAACAGTCATGCACATCGCCCACCAGAATCCGCACTGCGCGGACATCATACAGTTCGCTGAAATCGACCTGCTTGCGCTGCATTTTGTTGATGATGCTGTAGATGTGCTTGGGCCGCCCGGTGACCTCGGCTTTGATCCCGGCCTGAGTCAGTTCCTGTTGCAGACGGAGTATTAAGTCAGCGATGTAAAGCTCTCTATCCGCCCGACGCTCGTCCAGCAGCCCGGCGATTTTTTTGTACAGCTGCGGCTCCAGATAGCGCAACGCGAGATCTTCCAGTTCCCACTTGATTTGCCAGACGCCCAGGCGGTTTGCCAGCGGCGCAAAAATACCCTTGGTCTCCCCTGCAATGAGCTTCTGCTGTTCCGCGCTGGCATTGGCCAGGCAACGCAAAGTCTGCGTGCGCTCGGCCAGTTTGATCAGCACGACGCGTATATCCTGCACCATCGCCAGCAGCATTTTGCGCAGGCTTTCTACCTGTTGCTGATAGTCGCCTTTTTTCCTGTTCTGCTCATAGGTGCTCTGCATTTCGCTGAATTCGCGAATTTGCTCCATGCGCGAAATCCCGGCCACCAGGCCGGTGATGCTGGCCCCGAAATCGCGTTGCAGTGTTTCCGGCCAGTTATCCAGATACTCAGGCACGGCATGCAGGATGGTGGCCGCAACCGTTTCAAAATCCATCTTCATACCCACCAGGATGGATGCCGCCCCGAGCGCATGGCGCAGCAACGGCGCGCCGGTCAGCTCAACCTGTCCCGCGTATAACGGCGCCACCAGTTCACACGCCCGGCAGATCACTGCGATATCCGCAGGCAGGAAAGCAGGTGCCAGGGAATCCAGCCAGGACTGGACATTTTCTCCGTCACCTGATGAATCGGAATATTTGTGCTGAACAGCGACCATAAAATATTTAAATGGTTAAGGCAGGCTATGAGGCTCAAGCCTCTTTGCTGAACGTCGCGATTAAACAGCAACGCCAGCGCGTTTGTTAAAACCATAACTCAATGGCATTTCAAGATACACCCTCTGCAATAAAGTTCCGGATGCCGAGCCGCCAGCATGAGTCCCATCGTGGCTAGTCTACAATAATATTTCATCAGCTGGCCGCGCCGAAGCCGGCCGCGCCAAATGTGCCGACACAAATATTGAGTTGTATTTTAAAAGGCTACAGGTAACATACCGTTTAACCCGGAAAGATATCGCTAATGCTGAGAGAAATAACAGCGTAAACATCGCCCGCAATTACGCCGGGCCACTGTCAACATTGAACTGTGCACTAAAGGAAAAAAATGGATACGAAATATGTTTCAGATTTCTCAACTTTTATCAGCCGCTATATGGCCGACCATCCGGAAGTGGTGCAGGATCAGAAAAAGGGCCGCAGCATCTACTGGAAACCGCAATTCAATCTGGCTACGATGAATGATATCAAGAATCATGTTATCACCGAAGATAAGCATGATGAGCATCAGCGGGTTGCCAACGAGGACAAGTGATCTGATGGTTCCGCCGCTGCTGAAACGCAGATCCGGAAACTTTGCTGCCTTGCGTCGGAAATAACGCCGCTCAAAGACATGCAGCCTGTTGCATCGTCACCGGCTGAGTTGGAATGCATCCGTAACGTTTGAGCCGTTACGGATGGTATGACGAATAACCGGCCGGATAGACGGCCAGCGTTGCCGTTTTAACGGCAAAGCCGTTACCGCCGGTATAGGCATCATTATCGACGCATCTTAGTGTGTAACTGTTATTGCCGGGGCTGCTGGGCTTGATCTGCATCGTGCCGCTCAGCGCCGGTGTGCCGCTCCATCCTCCGGTGGCGGTGCAGACCGTTGCAACGGTAGACGCCCACGTCAAGGTCGCACTCTCCCCCACTGTTATGACTGCCGGAAAAACCGAAATAGTCGCGGCGGGAATCACATTGCTGTCGAGCAATGCACTGGCCACATTAAGCGCAGTCGGTGGAATTGCGCGCGCGGCAGCCAGATTGTTGTTCTTCAAAATTTTGCCGATGTTTACACTCAGTAATGTTACGGCTGTCGAAAATCTTTGCTGCGCAGTATCCCCCGGGTTCCTGGCATTGATGGTTTCCTGAGTGTCACCTAGCGCCATGGCGATTGCGGTGGCGGTATTCCTGACCTGGGCGGGCACGTCATTGGCAATGTAGTCCTGCATCAGATCGACATCATCCGCGAGTAAGAGCTGGCTGCGTAAAGTGCTTTGCGCCTGCGCCATGCTTTTCGCCGGGCTGGTCATCATCCGATGCAGCAGGGAACACCACCAGAATGGCTCGCACCACTCCAACACTGTCCCGGCCGAATTGATCATTTGCTGCGAGACCAGCGTAGTATAAGAGGTAACGGCTATCGGAGAAGCCAAGCGGGTCGGCGCGAGCAAGGTAACCGCAGGTTTGCCCAACTGCGCCAGAGTCTTGCCGTTATCGCCGCTGTCCTGCGCGGTGACCGGAACATACGCCAGAATAAAGGCCGCAGCAATTTCTTCATCGCTAAGCCCGGTGGTATTCAACGTGTAGCTGCCGTCGTTTGCCGTAGAGGCTGGCTCTCCCGGATCACACACCTGATTATTGTTCAAGTCCAGGCACACCGCCGCACCGGTAACATATCCGTCGATCACCTTGCCGGACAGAGTGGCCGTGCTGGAACTGCCTCCGCCGCATCCGGCAAGGAATATGCCTAGGGCAAAGTGCAAGAAATATTTATTCATTACTATTGCTGGGTGAGCAAATGCAGCACGCTACACCAATCCGATCTATCGATCAACGTCCGAAACTCAGCCTCCGGATTGGCGTAGGGCTCGCCACAGCCCAGCCGATGACGGAATTGCGCAGAACTCGTAACGGCGGTGTTACCTCAGATTTGTGGTTTCACCGGCGCGCATCTAAAATAAGCAATATCAGCTGTGCAGCACGGTTGTAAGGCACGGAATCGTTTTAGAATGCAGTGCTTTAACAGAACAGCACAGGTGAACTCCAGCCGACGCCGGCAAAAATCAACCAGAATGCTGCGGGTAACACCATTTAATAAGGAGTTTTTATGAACGATAATACTGTTGCTGAACAAGTAGCCTTCGGTACCGACAGCTTCGCCGACAACCCCGAGCCGCGCTGTCCCTGCCTGCTGTTGCTGGATACCTCTGGCTCGATGAACGGCGCGGCAATCAACGAGCTGAACGCAGGCCTGGTCGCCTTTAAGGAGGAGTTGTCCGCCGATAGCTTGGCGATGAAACGGGTAGAAGTCGCCGTCATCAGCTTCGGTCCGGTCAAGGTTGAAAATATTTTCCATACCGCCCCCAATTTTTTTCCGCCGTTGCTCACCGCCGATGGTGAGACGCCCATGGGCGCAGCAATCAAGCAGGGCCTCGAACTGATCCGCCAGCGCAAGGACGAATACCGCGCCAACGGTATTTCGTTTTACCGTCCCTGGGTATTTTTGATTACCGACGGCGCGCCCACCGATGAGTGGCAAAGCGCCGCATCCATGGTCCGCGAAGGCGAGAGTTCCAAGGCACTGGCCTTTTTCGCGGTCGGGGTCAAGGGCGCGAATATGGAAGTGCTCGAACAGATTTCAGTGCGCGCACCGTTAAAGCTCGACGGCCTGAAATTCCGCGAGCTGTTCCAGTGGCTGTCCAATTCGATGAAATCCGTTTCACAGTCCTCGCCGGGCACAGCAGTTCCCATCGCGCCGCCTACCGGGTGGGCCGAGGTCTGATGTGGAAAGTCATACGCGCTTCGGCCGTGGGCACTTCTCATTCGGAGACCGGTCAGACGTGTCAGGATGCCTGCTATGCGGATGTCATACGCGGGGCAGGCAACCAGGATTATCTGGTGTGCCTGGTTGCCGATGGGGCGGGCAGCGCGCAAGAGGGCGGCGCGGGCGCGCAGTTGGCGTGTCACACTGCCCGGGCAAGTATCAAGGCATCAGTAACGAGGTTGCGCCCGGAACCATTGGGCGAAATTGATGTTAAAAGCTGGGTGGAAAATGTACGGCGGGTCATCGCCAGCACAGCCGAGGAAAGTGGCCTGGCCCCCAGGGATTATGCCTGCACTCTGATAGGCGCAGTCGTCGCGCAGCATGGGGCGCTGTTTTTCCAGATAGGCGACGGTTCTATAGTCGCTTCCAGCGGAAATATACAAGGAGTTGTTTTTTGGCCCGACGCCGGGCCGTATGCGAACATGACTTATTTTGTGACCGACGAAGATGCATTAGCACATTTGCATATCTGCATCAGCAATTCCCGTCTTGATGAGCTGGCTTTGTTCAGTGATGGCCTGCAGCGCCTCGCCCTGTCTTTCGAAACCCAGACTCCCCATATTCCGTTCTTCGAGCCGATGCTCAACGTGCTGAGAAAATGCACTCCGGACAAATGCCCGGCGCTGGATCGCCAGCTGGCCATTTTTCTGAACAGCGCCGCGATCAATGAGCGTACCGATGATGACAAAACCCTGGTACTGGCCAGCCGCCATATGTCATGACTGATCTGTTTGACGGCACAGGGCGGCGCATACCCTTGGGTAAAAAGCTGGGTGCCGGTGGGGAAGGTACTGTTTATGATGTGCCGGCCCTGGGGGGCACCGTAGCCAAGGTTTATCACGACACGGTGCATCCGGAAAAACAGGCCAAGCTGCGCGGCATGGTGAAGTGCGGAAACGAAGCGCTGAAAAGAGTCGCGGCCTGGCCGCTAGAAACTTTGCACGCCACCTCGGGCGGCCCGATACGCGGCTTCCTGATGCAGAAGGTTGCCGGCTACGAGCCGATCCATCACCTGTACGGCCCTAACCACCGCAAACAGCGGTTCCCCGACAAAGACTGGGCCTTCCTGATCAACGCGGCGCGGAACACCGCTGCCGCATTCGAGGCCATACACAGCCACGGCCACGTGATAGGCGACGTGAATCCCAACCTGGTTTTCGTCGCCGGCAGAAGCGTCACCAAACTGATAGATTGCGACTCCTTCCAGATAGTCGTGGATGGCAAACACTACTCGTGCGAAGTAGGCGTGCCCCACTTTACGCCGCCCGAGCTGCAGAATATCACCACGTTCCGCGGCATACGCCGGACCATCAATCATGACAATTTCGGTCTGGCGCTGCTGATGTTCCACCTGCTGTTGATGGGACGCCACCCCTACTCGGGCATTTATTCCGGCAGCGACGACATGCCGCTGGAAAAAGCGATCTCGCAATTCCGTTACGCCTTCGGCCGGCACTCAGTGAACAAGGGCATGACCCCGCCGCCCAATAGCGTCACGCCGGACATCCTGCCGCCGAGCCTCGTAGACCTGTTTGAACGTGCACTCACGGAGCAGGGCGCTTTGACCAATGCCCGTCCCAGCGCCCGGGAATGGGTAGACGCGCTGGACGATCTCAGGGAAAAATTACGCTCCTGCGAGCAGGAATCCACACACAAATATTTTGGCGACCTGAGCGCATGTCCGTGGTGCCTGCAAGAGCAGCGCTCCGGCAGCTATTTCTTTATTTCGCGCATCAGCGCCACCACCGGATTGAGCAATTTCAATCTGAGCAAAATATGGGCAAAGATCGTTTCGGTCACACCGCCGGGCAGCGCGCCGGAACTCAATCCTGCTGCGTTTCAGTTTGAACCCAGACCTTTGCCTGCCAGAAATTTACACTGGATAAAAATATACAGGGCGGTGGCGATTTTTGGGACGATCGTGGCCATCCTCACCTTCATCCCGGCGCGCTGGTATCTGACGGTAATGGGCAGCATCGATTTTGTTCTGTTGATGGCGGGAGCCTACGTATTTTTAACGGATGACTCGGCCGAACGTTACTCGCGGCAGGAAGCCCTGAAAGATGCGCAAAGGGATCTGGTCACCGCGCAGGACTTGTGGCTGCGGGAAAGCGGCGATGCCAGATTTCACGGCAAGGTTAACGAACTGGCGCGTTTGCGGGAAGAATATACCAGCCTGTCCAGCCGCCTGGCGGAGGAAAAACAGAAATTGCAGCGCGCCTTGTACAACGCCCAATTGCTCAAATTTCTCGAAAATTTTGCGTTGGCGAGCCGTGCGATAGGCGGCCTGGAGTCGGCCCATAAAGCGGTACTCGCATCGTCCGGCATCAACACAGCTGCCGACATCAGCTGGAGCACCCTGGACAAAACAAATCAATTGGAAACCCGTGTTAAAAGTGCGGCGATTGCGTGGCGCAACAGCCTGGAAAAAGATTTCGTATTTGATTCCGCCAACAGTTCCGCTGCAACCGAACTTGCAGTACTTGAACTGCGCTACGCTCACAGGAAACGGCAAATAGAAGCCAGTCTGCTAGCCGCGCCGGAACGGTTGAACCAGCTGCGTCAGCAGATATTGCAACAACGCGCCCAGATGCTGCCGATGATGGAAGCGTTGGTTAAAGAAGTGGCGCAGGCCGAAGCCGATCTATCCGTTTTTTTCAGATAACCATCTAGGCTCTCGCGGCCGGTAAGCGGGTCCGTTTTTTTACATTGATCAAGGCGACAGAATAACTTTCCTGCAGCCCTGTTCCTTTTTATCAAAAATCCGGTAACCGTCCGCAGCATCGGCCAGCCTCATGCGATGCGTGACGATGACTTCCGGCATCAATTTGCCGGATTCGATGAATGACAGCAATTCGGGCAAATATCGCTGAACATGGGTCTGCCCCATTTTTATCGTCAGGCCTTTATCGAAGGCGTCGCCGAACAGAAAAGCGTGGATGAACCCGGCATATACCCCCGGCACGCTGACCGCGCCGCCGCGCCTGACGGCGGCGATACACTGGCGCAACGCCTGGCCGCTGCTGCCCTCCAGCTTGAGATCGGTCAGCACGGTTTCTACCGTACTGCCTTTCGCCTCGAAACCCACCGCGTCTATGGCCGCGTCCACTCCGCGCTGGCCGGTCTGGCTGATAATGACTTCGGCAGCATCTACCTTGTCGAAATTGATCGGAATAACACCGTAAGTGTCGCGCGCGAACTCCAGCCGATAAGGATGGTGATCGACCATGAATATCGTATCGGCTCCCAGCATTCGGGCGCAGGCCGCAGCCATCAGGCCGACCGGCCCCGCGCCGAATATCGCCAGGGTGGAACCTTGGGTAACACCGGCATTCAATACTGCCTGGTACCCGGTTGGAAGTATGTCGGTCAGGAAAAGCACTTTTTCGTCCGGCAGTGTTTGAGGGATTTTGAACGGCCCTACATTGGCCTTGGGAACGCGCACGTACTCCGCCTGCCCACCCGCCACACCGCCGTATAAATGACTGAAGCCGAACAGCGCCGCGGGCGGGCGAATATTCTTGCGATTAAGTATTGCGCCGCGCCCGGTGTTGGTGGTTTCACAGGCCGCGAACTGCTTTATATTGCAGAAGAAACAGGAACCGCACGCGATCACGAAGGGCACAATCACACGATCACCCTTTTTAACATGGGTAACGCCACTGCCCGCGTCTTCGACTATGCCCATGAACTCATGGCCCAGTATGTCGCCGCTTTTCAATTCCGGTATCTTGCCGCGGTAAAGATGCAGGTCGGAACCGCAGATCGCGGTGGCGGTGATACGCAGCAGGATGTCGTCGTCGGCCTGAATAATCGGATCGGGCACGGATTCGACGCGCACATCCTTGGTACCATGATAAGTTAAAGCTCGCATGCGATGCCCTTCCCAAAAGTTGACAGCGAAATTTTACGGCGAACTCCGGATTGCGTTTGTTCGTCAACTCACACGCGCAAAGCTTTTTAAACTCAGCGTGGTTCTGAAAGGGATGGTGAGGCTCAGGCAGGGATCAGGCGAGTTACATATACTGCCTTGGCAAGGCGCTTATCTTCGCATCATTTCTGTTGCCACTATGGACCAGTGAACTGAGCAGTTTGCCGGTCTGATCGACACAATTGCTTAACTCAAAATTCTGCTCGATGCGCAGACGCGCAGCCTTGCCCATTTGGCTCCTGAGCACAGGATTAGTGATCAATGCAACGATATGGCGCGCTACTTCCTGATGGTCGCCTGGATCACTCAGCAATCCCGTGGTGCCTACCTCAATCACTTCGGTGATGCCGCCCACCTGGCTGGCAATAACCGGCACGCCCGAGGCCATCGCTTCCAGCAGTGCCAGCGGCATTCCCTCCGAGTAGGAAGTCGATACTACAAGGTCGAGCGCAGCATACATATTCGGCATATCTTTTTGCAGACCGGCCAAATGGATGTGCTTGCCCAATCCCGCCTCTTCAATATCTTCTTCCAGTTTTGCGCGCATGGGGCCTTCCCCGATCAACACGAAATGACATTGCGGCAGCTTGCGATGCGCAGCAATTGCCGCACGCACAAATACCTCCGGTCCTTTCTCATGCGAAAGCCTGCCGACAAACCCGACCAGTGGAATCTCCGGCGCAAGGTTGAGTAACGCCGGCAGCGCGTGCGAGGTCCTGTCAGGGCGAAAAATGCCGGTATCCACGCCATTGGAAATAAGCTGCACCCGGTCTTCCCGTATGCCTAAACTTAGCGCATGGAAATAGGCCGACTGGGACACCACGCTTAGGTAGGTCGACATCAGCGTGGTGATTTCCAAATCCCGCATCGACAGATGTCGGCTATGCAAAGTCGCGACCGTCGGCGTGTCGGTCATCTTGCCGAGCAAACCCGCCAGGATATGCGCGTTGGGAAGATGGGCATGCATCACATCGATCCTGGCAGCCCGTATGATGGTCAGGCCGAGCTGGATGGAGGCCCAATCGGGCTCATCTGAAATACGGGTGATATACACCGTACAGCCGGCCTGCCGCAGCAGGGCGGTGAACGCGCTCTCAAATGGGCAGATACAGAAAATCTTGAACTGTTCCTTCGGCAGACTCTGCACCAGCCTTAAAACGTAGACTTCCATGCCACCCACTATGGCGCCGCCGACAATTTGCAAAAGATGAACCGGTCGGACAGAGGTATTGGCTTCCATATTTATATTCCCAGCCACGCCGCTGCTGTTCCGCCCATCATCCGCGCGCGATCCTCCGGAGTAACGTCAAGCTGATCAAAAAGCATTGCTACCTCATCCATTTTCTCTTTTATATGTGCCCCGCTACAGGGAAGAAAGCGGTCGCTGCCGAACTGCAATAACGCCGGGCTTAATACCGCCAGAGCTTTCCTGAATACTTCCAGCCGATATATCGGTGGCGCCCCGAACGAAATATCAAAGCGGAACTGGCATTCATCCGGCGGAACACCATTGATAAGATCGATTAACCCGACCGCGTTGGCTTCATCTGTCCAAGGCCAGCCCAGATGGGCCAGCGTGACTCTGAGTTTGGGAAAATCACGTATTGCCTCATAAAAAGCCGGGCGACAGAAACGGCCCGACCTCCCATCGATGAAGATACCGCTGTGAAACAGAATCGGTATGTTCAGGCGCTCGGCCACTTCATACACTCTGCAGGCGTAATCATCGTAGGGATACCAGCCCGTCGGCACCATCTTCAGGCCGCGCAGTCCCTGCTCCACTGCCCGCTCGAAATCGCTGCAGGCGTTTTCATCCAGCGGATTAATGACCGCAAAGCCAATCAGCCGGTCACTTGCACGACGGACTAACGCCGCCAGATAAGCATTGGCCCGCTGCAGCGAACTGGCGTCATGTAGTGAGTAACCCGGGCTCAGAAAAGGCGCCAGCAGCACAGCCTTGTCGATGCCTGCGACATCAAGCTGACGCAAAATATCGCTGTCCACCTCTTCGCCGGAGCAATGGATATGGGCATCGATTATCATTCCCTGAGCAATACTCTATTCGGCCACCAGCGAGTGCTGCTGCTGCATCCACTCGACTGTTTCCGCCGCCCTTTTCCCCGCCAGGAACGCATGATCTGAGTTGTAATACTCCCATTCGCTATATCGCCCCGACAAAACAATGCCGTATTCAAGCAGCCATTTTTTTATCGTCTCGACATTTCTGGAGCGGTTATGGTCGTAGATCACGTAGGCATAAGGCATATCCACCTGATTCGCGGTGATCACTTTGTCCTCAGGCGTCAACAATCCGACCTTGATGCAATCGGCCACGCACCGGTCTATCAGTTCCTGGCCATCCAATGGCAGCGGCTTGAACGGCGAGTAGGAAATTTCGCAGGTCAAACCGAATCCACCTGGAGGATTGCAGCCGGGGCTGGCATTGCCCTGCACGAAAATACGATGGAAAAGCGTGTCCTCCGGATAATAAATCCAATGCTTATCGGTAATATTTTCGCGCGCGATGCCGAGGTTAACGCAACGCACGGAAATATGGCGCAAGCCTTCAGCTGCCTGCCGCACCGGCTCCGGCGCTTCATTGCCGATGATGCGTATTAATGCCGGCAAGGGCATCGTGCTGATCAGGGTGTCGTAATGGAAAACCCGGCCATCCTCAAGGGCGAGCAAATGGTGTTTAGGCGAAATCTGGCTGACGCTGGCGCCCAGTTCAAGCTCGCCCTTGAGATGCGGCAGAAAGCCCGACATCAATGCCTGGAAACCCCCAACCAGCGGATAACCGAAACGCGCATTAGGCCCCATCGGTTTTGCCACCGGCTCCAGCGCGCCTTCGATGATTTCTTCCAGATCCGGCAGCGGCACTCTGCCACCGAGCCAGGAAGTCTCCATTTCGCTCAGGGGCACCGTCCACAGCTTGCGGTTGTATGGTATTGCGAAATGCTGGGCGATTCCCTTGCCCCACATTTTATAAATAAAATCTTCAAAGTTACCCGGTACAGCCGCCTGCCGGGCAGTTTTATCCTGTGCCACATTCTTGGACGAAATGACGGTAACCGTTCCGTCGCCACAGCAATCGGTAATGTCCTTGACGTCCCCATCGGTTGCGCATACGGGGTTTTCCTTGGGCGCACTTCCGAGCGTGCCGAAACGGGCCTCTATAGCGCCGGCAATGCATTCTTTAATAACCTTGGGCGGCAGGCCGAACAACGCTCCCTGGAACGGATAGCGTGTATGCACGCCCTTGCTGTAGACCCAGGCCTCGCGATCCTGCCAGTGCAGATTATCGCCCAGCAGTATCTGATACAACTCCAGCACATAATCGTCCTTGGAGAACATGATGTGGCCGGCGTAATCAAAAGTAAAACCTTTATCTTCGATGGAGCGGCACCATCCGCCTACCGTTGAATTTTTATCCAGCAGCAGCGTATCTTTGCCCAGGTGGTAGGCTGCACTTAAACCGGTCGGGCCCGCTCCGATAATAATGCAGCCGCGGCTTTTTTCACTCCCGCTGGGAATCAGTTTTTTTTGCGGTTTCGCCGCCTCCTTGACAGGCAGACGGCGTAGCGGTTGAGCCTTCTGCGCCATCATCTCCTGCATCAAGGTATGCATTTTTTCGGCAGTTCTCTCCCATGAAGTCTGGACGATCAACTGGCGCATTCTGGCGATGGCTTGCTGCCGTTGCTCAGCGCTGGCTGCCAGCGCATTTTCACACGCGGCAATAAACTCCTCAGCATCGGCAGCAATTGCCACAGCGTTGCCGTACAACTCCACCACATCCACTATCGGGGTGCTCACAATCGGCAACTCGGCGGCCATGTACTCCAGGGTTTTGGTCGGGCTGATAAAACGGGTGGATTCGTTAAGTGCAAACGGCAACAGGCAGACATCCCAGCCGGCCAAGAATTGCGGCAGGACCTGGTACGGCTGCTGTCCCATATAATGAATATTGGAACGGCGCGGCAGTGTCGCATGGTCTATTTTTACGACTGGGCCGACCAGAATGATTTGCCATTCGGGATGGGCATCCGCTACCGCAGCAATCAGCGACAAGTCTACGCGCTCGTCAATAACCCCATAAAACCCCAGCCGTGGGCCGCGAATATGATCCTGTGCCGGGTGGTGGTTAGTACGGTCCAGTGCCTGCTCGAAATGCACCGTATCTACACTGCTGGGGAAGCAATGCACGTTCGGGTGCCGGTCGCGTTTGGCGCGGTACAGGCTGGGTCCGCCGGTGAAAACAATATCGGCCAGTTTAAACAGCGCATTTTCGCGTTGCAGCATTTGCTTGGGCGCGTGTTTAAACGCCGCCAGTTCGTCCATGCAGTCGTACACGACGAGCTTCGGATTTAACCCCTGCAACAACGGCAGGGCCATCGGCGTATAAAGCCACACGATATGGTCATCGTCCCCGACTACATCACGTATCAATCTTTGCAGATGGGGTAGCTGATCATCGTGAAATCCGGGCATATCAACCGGCGTAAAAATCTTGCAGACATTCACGTTTGGCACCGGCGTCGAAACTTCGAGCCGGGCTTCATCATGACTGAAAATTGGCTCCTCTATAAAAAAGACCTGACCATACTCTGCCAGCCTGGTCAACAGATGCTGGGGTCTTTGATAAACAAAATCCCAGCGTAGATGCGAAAATACTATTAGCGTAGGCATGACGAATCCTTTATGTAAGGTATTAATCGATTGATTGGGGAAAAAATTGTTGGTTAAACGCTGGGCCTGTCGCAATCCGAGTAAATAGGCTTTTGCCAGGATTCGTTCGCCGTCCTTTTCAGTGCCATTGAAATCGAGGTCCCACATACCGCTGTTATGCCAATAGGACGCATTGTCCCAATCGGGGCGATCAATAATGGGGTAAAGGCAGATGCCCTGTAAGTCGACGCCGCGCTGACGCGCCATCACCGCTTGCTGGGCTACTTCTCTTATCCATGCCCCTCGCCCGCTGCCCACATGGCTGGTCTCGGCCAGCAGCAACGGACGCCGATATCGCTGGTACGCTTCCACCAGCAAATGATGCAGCGGGACGCGCCGGGGATTCGCCAGATGCCACCACAGCTGCGCGCCAATTTCCCACTGATTGTTGTGGTAATAATTCAAACCGATCAGGTCCAGATAGCGCGGCGCGCCCCCCAGAGCCGGTTCTCTGATGCCGCACAGCATATCGAACGCTTCAAATTGGGACGCGTGCCAATCATGCGCATGCTGCCCCAAATCAGGGCGATCAACCGGCGCCAACACGTGAACCAGAGGATCGCAATGCAGGATGCGTGCACCTGGCGTAACTTCCCATACCGCATCGCAGCCCTTGATAGTTGCGCGCACCAGTTGGCGCTTTAATTCTGCCCCGCCATCTCCCCGGTGCTGCGAGCACATGAAACGATTCTCGGCGGAAGCCCAGCAAGCAAAGGAAATTTCATTAATAAGCGAATAGACCGGCTGCTGGTCCGACTGCGTTGCCAGAAACTTTGCCGCCTGGCGGCAGTAGGCAGCAAACCGATCGATAAAAGACGGGGCATAAGGGTCGATGTCATCGGGCCAGCCATAATGACAAAAGGTCCAGATCACCTGTATGCCGAGTTCCCTGGCGGCCCGAACTCGCGGCTCAATTGATGAAAAATCAAAATTGCCGTTTTTTTCCACCAGGCGCCACCCTATGCTCTCCCTTACTGTCTTTATTCCCAGGTCCGCGAGTAACCCATAGTCTTCATGGGCTCGCGTAGCATGCTGCGTTACGTCGTTCATTGATAACGCCTCGCCAGCACCATTAATGTGATCCGCTCCTTCATATCCTCCCTGCCAATATGAATCGAATATTTGTGGTGGCGATTTATTGATCATTTAATATATGGAAATAAATTTCATCTGTCAGAGGCGTTGTAGACTAAGGCGTACAGTGATAATTGCTCACCCGGTGCGGGGGTTCCTGGTGTTGGAATCCTTTTCCCATGCTTTCTTAAAACTTAATATCTGCTCGCCGAGCGCTTGCAAATCGAGATTCACTTTTCTCGCGCGGGGAAACATCTGATCCTGTTCTTCCCTGACATGATGATTGACGTATTCCTTCAATATCGAAACCCTGGCGTCGTAATATTCATCGGTCGGGCTCATGTTCTCCAGCTGGGCAATGAGCTGCTTCGCGCGCATGTGCTCCATTTCTGCATCGTCCATTAACTCCTGCTCGGCTATCGCAGCACGCACGGCCGGATAAAAAACCTCTTCTTCAGCCTGCGTATGCAGCGTTAACTCCTGACAAATTTGACGCACAATTTGTTGTTTATCCGTATCAGCATTTATTTCCTGCTTCAGATTTTCAAATTGCTGAAAGAGCCGATTCACGCTGTCGTGATCTTCGATCAGCAGCGCGATGGCACTTGATTTGGCATCGGTGTCAGCGCGCTGCGTAGGAGTAGTTTGCATATCGTGCTCCGGTAATAGGTAACGTACGCAGATGCTAACTATTAAGCTGCTGTCCGCTGGATTGTCTCCAGCTTTGTGCGAAGTGCCGCGCATCCTCTTCGTTTCTTGGCTTGACGCCCATGAGGATTCCGCCATTTTTAATCCCAGCTTCGTATTGCTTGGCCTGATCTTCCGGAATGCCCCAACCGATCAGCGCGCCGACTGCGGTTCCAGCTGCGCCGCCCGCCCCGGCTCCTGCCAGGCCAGCCGCCAGCGGTCCGGCGATGACCCAACCCAGCCCCGGAATGACCAGGCTAGTCCCTAGAGCCGCCACCGCGCCGGCAATTGCACCCAAAGTACCGCCTATGGTTCCGCCTATGCCAGCGCCTTCGGCAGCTTTGCTGCCAAGTCCGCTATCGTCATCGCTTGAGAAATAGCGTTTGCGTGTTTCATCCGACATCACGAGATTGACGTCATCCTTGCCATACCCACGCTCGGAAACACTTTGATATGCCCGTTCAGCGCTGTTGCGATCCTTGAATAGCCCGGTAACTAACCCGGAGTTGCCGGTGCTGCCAGAAGAAGATGGGACATAGGAACTGCCGGTCTGACCGCCGGAACCACTCATGCCGGAAGACCCTGAAGATCCAGAACTCGAGCCGGTAAAACCGCCGGCGCCTGCCTGTTGGGAATTGTTGCCAGAGGTATTACTTGAAGTTGAATTTTGAGTCATTTTTTTTCCTTTCCGTTAGGTCGGTAATTTTTTTTTCGCACTTATTCCGCACTAATAATTTAGCCAACGCGAGCCCTATTGCTCTGTTCGATACCACACTTAAATCTTTATTTTTTAGGCGGCGCGATGCTGCTGCAGAGCTCGGATTTCCTGGGTCTTGATCAAATCAGCGAATCGATATTCAGCTGCCCAGGTAAGTTAGCAGGAGGTTTGAGGAACCATCTTTGGTCGGCACAATGGCATGCATTATTCTGAGCGATTACTTTAATGCGAGGGCGTACGAGTAAGAAGGGAAATTGCTCGCCCGCAAAACTGTGAAAGCTCGGGCCGCGCTGATACCGGTATGATGATGACGGCGGATGTTGTGTCGGAACTTGCGTAAACAGTGAGCGTTAAAATGGGGCGGCACTGCTGCCGCCCCATTTTTAAACTGCTTAGTTTAGTTTTGCAGGGCTTGCAAAATCGCAGAACGCCGTATGCATTAACAGCGTTGGATCGCTTTACTTACCAGCCCGATTCGCGCTCCGGCGTAGCGGTGATCTTATGTATGCTCAGATCGGCACCATTGAATTCGTCTTCCGCATTCATGCGTATGCCCACGAGTCTTTTGATCAGCCCATAGACTGCGTACCCTCCGCCGAATGCGATGATGATGCCAAGCAAGGTGCCTGTCAGTTGCGACATGAAGCTGACTCCGCCCAGCCCGCCCAGCGCCTTCGCGCCAAAAATGCCGGCAGCAATTCCGCCCCACGCGCCGCACAAGCCATGCAATGGCCACACCCCCAGCACGTCGTCTATCTTCCAGCGATTCTGTGTTAGCGTAAATAACCACACGAACAATCCGCCGGCGATACTGCCCACCGCCAGCGCGCCAATGGGATGCATCACGTCAGAACCCGCGCATACCGCGACCAGGCCGGCCAGCGGGCCGTTGTGCACAAAACCGGGATCATTCCTGCCGCTCCATAACGCCGCCAGCGTTCCGCCCACCATAGCCATTAACGAATTCACCGCGACCAATCCGCTGATCTTGCTGATCTCCTGGGCGGACATCACGTTGAAGCCGAACCAGCCGACGGTCAGTATCCACGCGCCCAGCGCGAGGAACGGTATACTGGACGGTGGATGCGCCGACAGCCGCCCTTCCCTGGTATAGCGGCCGCGCCGTGCGCCGAGCAGCAACACCGCAGCGAGCGCGATCCAGCCACCCACCGCGTGTACCACCACGGACCCGGCGAAATCATGGAACTCTGCGCCGAAGGTGGTATTAAGCCAATCCTGAATTCCGAACCGATGGTTCCAGGCGATCCCTTCGAACAACGGGTAGATAAAACCCACCAGTATGAAAGTCGCCGCCAGCATCGGGTTGAAACGCGCCCGTTCCGCCACTCCGCCGGATACTATTGCGGGAATAGCGGCGGCAAAAGTCAGCAGGAAGAAAAATTTCACCAGCTCATAACCGCTCTTCTGCGCAAGCTCTGCTGCGCCGCCGAAAAAATTGATGCCGTACGCAATGCTGTAGCCAATAAAAAAGTATGCCAGGGTAGAGATCGCAAAATCCGTCAGAATTTTTACCAGCGCATTAACCTGATTTTTTTTGCGTACCGTGCCCAGTTCGAGAAAGGCAAACCCCGCGTGCATAGCCAACACCATTACCGCACCGAGCAGAATAAATAAAGCATCACTTCCGGCCTTTAGATCGCCTATGTTTTCCACAATCATCCTTTTTCAACAATCCAAAAACAGAACCCCATCCTACAACGCCCTTAGCCGCCGTTTTTTTCGGCGGCCTTCCAGCCCATCATTGTTTTCTCCAGCCAGAATAATCCGACGATGGACTTGCTGTCATTGATCTTTCCCAGCCTGATCCATTCCAGCGCATCGTCCAAAGACAGCTCGAATACTTCCAGAAATTCGCCGTGATCCAGCTTGCGCCCCTGGTATGTCAGTTCCCGGGCGATAAAATAATCCATTCGCTCATCGGCATAACCGATGCAGGGCCAGGCAGTGGCGAGGTGGGTCCAGGTACGCGCAACATAACCGGTTTCTTCCAGCAGTTCACGTTGCGCAGTCAATAGCCTATCTTCGCCCGGATCAATTTTGCCCGCGGGCAACTCGATAAACTCGCGCCGCAAAGGATAGCGGTATTGGCGCTCCATCAGCAGCTTGCCGTTGTCCAACAACGCCAGCACTGCCACCGCGCCCGGATGGGCAATGTATTCGCGCGTGCTGGTAGTACCATCCGGCAGCCGTACCTGATCCTTATAGACCTGGATAAAATTGCCATCGTAAGCAAGCTCGGTTTTTAAGCAATGCTCGGTCAGGTCGGTTGTTTCTGCGACAGGATTTTGCGTGCCCATTATTTTCTCCGGCCCCTATTGCTGGCCAATAAACGACGTCCATTTATCGCCTCAATAAAAACTCCCGCACATGGCGGGAGTTTTTATTGAGGCGGCGACAACTCAGTGCGGCAGTAAAAGCGACTGCTGCACCGACACCGCGCACACCGACATCAGCGTGCCGGGCATGATGCCAAGCAACAGTACGGCCAAGCCGTTGATCGAGATCAGCATGCCGGTATCCGGCTTAATATTGAGCGTTGCATGGGTTTCCGGGGCATCGAAATACATCAGCTTGATGATGCGCAGATAATAGTATGCGCCGATCAATGTGAACAACGTCGCGATCACCACCAGTGGGGTATGGCCGGCAGTGATGGCGGCCTGAAATACCACCAGCTTGGCATAAAAACCTACCGTAGGCGGCAAGCCCGCCATCGAGAAAATCAGCAAAAGCATAATGAACGCCAGCCATGGGCTGCGCTGGTTAAGTCCCTTGAAATCGTTCAGCGTGTCTGCCTCGAACCCTTCGCGGGACAGCAGCATGATCATGCCGAAGCCACCCAGGCTCATCAGCACATAAACCACGACATAGAACAGTGACGCGCTATAACCCTCGACGCCGCCGCTCAACATGCCGAGCAGCATGAATCCCATCTGCGCGATTGAGGAATAAGCCAGCATGCGCTTCAGATTGCTTTGCGCGATGGCGGTAATATTGCCGATTGCCATGGAGATCACCGCCAGGATGACCAGCATATTGGACCAGTCCGTCATTAACGGCTGCATTCCTTCAACCAGCACACGCAATATAAACGCCAGCACCGCCAGCTTGGGCGCCGTGCCGATCAGCATGGTCATCGCCGTGGGTGCGCCGTGATACACGTCCGGCACCCACATATGGAATGGCGCCACACCCAGTTTGAAAGCCAGGCCAGCGACCACGAACACCAGCCCGAATACCAGCAATTGCTTGTTCGGTACGCCGTGTTGTATCGCGTCCATTATCGAGTTGACTTCCAGCGTGCCGGTCGCGCCATACAGCATCGACATGCCATACAGCAGCAGGCCGGAAGCCAATGCGCCGAGGACGAAGTATTTCATCGCCGCCTCGGTCGCCACGGCGGAATCACGCTGCAGCGCAACCATCGCGTACAGGCTGAGCGACAGCAATTCCAGGCCCAGGTAAAGCGTCAGAAAATGGCTGGCCGAGATCATCACCATCATGCCGAGCAATGAGAATAATGCCAGCACCAGGAATTCACCGCTAAACAGCCCGCGCACCATCAGGTAATGGCGCGAATACACCAGCATCATCGACATCGACAGATAGCTCAACAGCTTGAGCACATCGGACATCAGGTCATCGACAAACATGTTCTGGAATAAGTGCACGACGCCCGGCTGATGGGTCGCCACGGTAATCAGTGCGCAGGCCAGCAGGGTCAGCTGCACCATCAAATAGGTGAAAGTCTTGTTCGGATCCGCGAAAAACAGATCCGCAATCAGGATGATGCAGGTCATCACCAGCAGGAAAATTTCTGCGTAGACCGGCAGCAGGGTGGACAAGAAACTCATATCTTCCTCAATTGGCAGACGCCAGAATAACGGTGACTCATAATTTGGAACGCGCGAGGTGTATCAGCAGATCGTTTACCGATGCATGCATGACTTCGGTAAACGGCAACGGATAAACCCCCATGCCCAGTACGCATAGCGCAAGCACCGCAAACAGCAGCTTTTCGCGCAGCGTGATATCGCTCAGCTGGGCCACCTGCTGGCTAACTACCTTGCCGAATATCACGCGTTTATACATCCACAACGTATAGGCGGCGCCGAACACCAGTGTGGACGCAGCCAATGCGGCGTACCAGAAATTGGCCTTGACCGCTCCCAGGATGACCAGGAATTCGCCAACAAAACCGCTGGTGCCCGGCAAGCCGACATTGGCCATCGCGAACAACATGAAGAACGCGGCGAACACCGGCATTCTGCTGGCCACGCCGCCATAATCGGCTATATTGCGACTGTGCATGCGGTCATACAGCACACCTATACACAGGAACAGTGCGCCGGAAACAAAACCGTGCGAAACCATTTGCACCAGCGCACCTTCCATACCCAGCGCGCTGAAAATAAATAAGCCAAGCGTGACAAAACCCATATGCGAAATCGATGAGTACGCCACCAGCTTTTTCATGTCGGTCTGCATCAGCGCGACGAGGCCGATATATACAATCGCGATCAGCGACAGGGCTATCATCACCCCGGCCAGTTTGTGGCTGGCATCCGGCGCAATCGGCATCGAAAAACGGATGAAGCCATACGCGCCCACTTTCAGCATAATGGCCGCCAGCACCACTGAACCGCCGGTGGGCGCCTCAACGTGCGCATCCGGCAACCAGGTATGCAGCGGAAACATCGGCACCTTGACTGAAAATGCCATGAAGAACGCGATGAAAAGCAGGATTTGCGCAGTCATCGGGATGGCCATCTGATGATAGTCCAGCACTTCGAAACTGCCGCCGGACTGGTTGTACAGATACAGCAGCGCAACCAGCATCAGCAATGAGCCCAGCAATGTATAAAGGAAAAACTTGACCGACGCGTATACCCGGTTAGGGCCGCCCCATACGCCGATGATCAGGAACATCGGAATCAGCATCGCTTCCCAGAACACATAGAACAATACTGCGTCGAGCGCTGCGAATACGCCGTTGAGAAAGCCGGACATAATCAGAAACGCCGCCATGTATTGCGCCACACGCTTTTCAATGACTTTCCAGCTGGATATCACCACGATCAGCGTAAACATGCTGTTAAGCAGCACGAATAGCAACGAGATGCCGTCTATGCCCAGATGGTAGTGGATGTTGTAGCGCAGTATCCAGTCATGCATCACGACGAATTGCATCGCACTGGTGCTGGTATCGAAGCCGGTATACAGGGGTATCGTGACCAGCAGACCGAGGGTGGCACCTATCAGCGCAATGATGCGGGCCAGCCAGGCATTGCGATCATCGCCGGTGGCAATAATCGCAATGCCAAAAAAGATCGGCACCCAGATGGCAAGGCTTAACAGGGAAATTCCAAAAATCATGCTTATTCCTTCTTTGCTTGCTTAGCTTGCTGATCCAGCCGATTACTCAAACCAGGTCCGTATCGAAATCAATACGAACACACCGATGATCATGGAAAATGCATAGTGGTAGATATAACCTGTCTGGACATGGCGCAATGCACGCGAGAACAGCCCGACCACCTTCGCCGATCCATTCACCATTAAGCCATCTATCAACTTGATGTCGCCGAACTTCCACAGAAAGCCGCTGACGCCGCGTGCGCCGCCGGCGAAAAACCAGTCGTTGAAGCGGTCAAAATAATACTTATTGATCAGCATCGAATAAAGCGCATGGAATCGGTTTTTGATGGCCTCGGGTATATTCGGACGCTTCATGTAACAGAACCACGCCGTCACGGCGCCGCCCAGCGCCAGCCAGAACGGCAAGCTGGTGAACGCATGTATACCCATGGCCAACGGACCATGGAATTCATGGCGCAGGTATTCCATCGCCACATGATGCTCGGCCACATAAATCGCATCGCGGAAATAAAAACCGAACAATATAGGATCTATCGTGAAGTAACCGATGGCTAAAGACGGGATGGCCAGCACCACCAGCGGCAACCACACCACCCACGGCGATTCATGTGGTTTTTGTCCCGGCGCCAGGCCCTCATGGTGATCGTCGGCATTTGCGTCATGTGCAGGCGCATGCTTGCCTCGGGCAGCGGCGGCGGGTTGATTGAAACGCTCTTTACCGTGAAACACCAGGAAATACAGGCGGAAAGAGTACAGCGCAGTAACGAATACCCCTGCCACCACCGCGAAGTACGCAAAACCCGAACCGGTCAGGTGAGAATTGCCGACGACTTCGATGATGCTGTCCTTGGAGTAGAAACCGGACAGGAAGGGCGTGCCAACCAGGGCCAGCGTTCCGATCAGGAAGGTGATCCAGGTAATCGGCATGTATTTGCGCAAGCCGCCCATGCCACGTATATCCTGCACATGGTGCATGCCAATGATCACTGAACCGGCCGCAAGGAATAACAGCGCCTTGAAAAATGCGTGCGTCATCAGATGAAATATGGCCGCTGAATAAGCCGATGCCCCCAGCGCGACCGTCATATAACCCAGCTGCGACAGCGTCGAATAGGCCACCACGCGCTTGATGTCATTCTGCACGATGCCGAGCAAGCCCATGAATAGCGCTGTGATAGCGCCGATGATCATCACAAACGACAGCGCCGTGTCCGACAGTTCGAACAGCGGCGACATGCGCGCCACCATGAAAATTCCGGCGGTTACCATGGTCGCGGCATGGATCAGCGCCGAGATCGGCGTCGGGCCTTCCATGGAATCCGGCAGCCAGACGTGCAATGGAAATTGCGCCGATTTGCCCATTGCGCCGATGAATAACAAAATACAGATCGCCGTCATCAGATTCCACGACACGCCCGGTATGGGCGCGATATCCTGGGCATGGGCCGAGGCATTGGCGAATACCGCCGCATAATCAAGCGTGCCGAACACCATCAGCACCAGGGCGATGCCGAGCAGGAAACCGAGATCGCCGACGCGGTTGACCAGAAAAGCCTTGAGGCTGGCGTAATTGGCGCTGTCGCGGTTGTACCAGAACCCGATCAGCAGATAAGACACCAGGCCCACCGCTTCCCAGCCGAAGAACAGCTGCATGAAGTTGTTCGACATCACCAGCATCAGCATCGAAAACGTAAACAGCGAGATATAGCTGAAGAAGCGCTGATAGCCTTTGTCCTCGGCCATATAGCCTACGGTATAAATATGTACCATCAGCGATACAAAAGTCACCACCAGCATCATCAGCACACTCAGGCGATCAATCAGGAAACCCACAGCGAAGCTGCTATCGCCGGAAGTCATCCACTGGTAAACATTGCCATTGAAGGTATGTCCGTCCAGCACGTCCTTGAAGATCGCCACCGAAGCAAAGAACGATGCCGCCACCAGCAGAATAGCGATTGAGTGCGAACCCTTATGGCCCAGCACCCGGCCGAACAGGCCGACCAGAATTGCGCCCAGTAAGGGCGCTGCCGGAACAAGCAGATAGAGAGTTTGTATATTACTCATAGTTAACCCTTCAAGGTGCCGATGTCATCTACGTTGATGGTGCGCAGATTACGGAACAGTACTATGAGTATCGCCAGCCCAATGGCAGACTCGGCAGCAGCTACGGTCAGGATGAAAAATACGAAAACCTGCCCGGCCATATCGTTCAGATAATGCGAGAAGGCGATAAAGTTGGTATTCACCGCCAGCAGCATCAGTTCGATCGACATCAGCAGTACGATGAGATTTTTGCGGTTCAGGAATATTCCCATCACGCCGATGGCGAACAGCACCGCCCCCAGAACCAGATAATGCGCCAGACTCAAGCTCAACATAATTTCCCCGTTATTTATTTCTTGCTATGTCAACTTTAATCTCGGACGGTACCTCGACAATACGAACACGATCGGAACGCTTGACCGCAATCTGCTTAGCGATATCCTGTGCTTTAGTATCCTTGCGCCGGCGCAAGGTCAGGGCGATAGCGGCTACGATTGCGACCAGCAGCAACACCGCCGCCAACTCAAACGCATAGACGTAATCGGTATAGATCAGCCGCCCCAGCTCTTTGGTGTTGCTGTAATCAGCCGCATGCCTGACCACCATGGCGCCGGTTTCCGCAGTTTGCCGGCTACCCAGCACCCACACCATTTCGCCCACCATAATGAGGGTGAGCACAGCGCCGAATGGAAACCAGCGCCAGAAGCCCTCGCGCAAATGCACCAGATTGATATCCAGCATCATCACTACAAACAGGAACAGCACCATCACCGCGCCGACATACACCAGCACCAGAGTCAACGCTAAGAACTCCGCTTCCAGCAATAGCCAGATGCCGGACATGGCACAGAATGCCAGCACCAGGAATAACACCGCGTGGACCGGATTGCGCGCGGTGATCACCCGCAATGCAGCCCCTACCGTAAAGATGGCAAGCAGGTAGAAAACCAGGGTATCAAAACTCATCATAATTTTTCTTAACAGCCTTAACGGTATTTAGCGTCTGCGGTGCGGTCTTTGGCGATTTGCTCTTCATATTTATCGCCTATCGCCAGCAGCATCGGCTTGGTGTAGTGCAAATCGCCGCGCTTCTCCCCGTGATATTCCAGGATGCGCGTCTCAACAATCGCATCCACCGGGCAGGCTTCTTCGCAGAAACCGCAGAAGATGCACTTCACCAGATCGACGTCATAGCGGGTCGTCCGGCGCGTACCGTCTTCGCGCTCCTCGGATTCGATATGGATGGCGAGCGCCGGGCAAACTGCTTCGCACAGCTTGCAGGCTATGCAGCGCTCTTCGCCGCTGGCATAACGACGCAACGCATGCAGACCGCGGAAACGAAAGCTGTACGGCGTTTTTTCATCCGGGAACTGCACGGTAATTTTGCGGGCAAAAAAATACCGCCCAGTCAGCGCCAGCCCCTTGACCAGCTCGACCAGCAGGAATGTTCTGAAGAAACCCTTGATATTTTCCATAATTTATCCTTGACCCTTTACCACAGCCAGTAGGAGGTCTGCATCCAAATGCCGATAACCACCAGCCACACCAGCGTGAGCGGTATAAATACTTTCCAACCCAGGCGCATCAGCTGGTCATAACGATAGCGCGGAAAAGTCGCGCGGAACCATAAAAACATGAATAACACGACCGCCATCTTGAACAGCAGCCAGAAAATACCGGGGATCAGATTCAGCGGCGCAATATCGACCGGCGGCAACCAGCCACCGAGGAACATGATGGAAGTCAGCGCCGCGATCAGGATCATGTTGGCGTATTCAGCGAGGAAGAACAGCGCGAACGCCATGCCGGAATATTCCACGTGAAAGCCCGCGACAATTTCGGATTCGCCTTCGGCCACGTCGAACGGTGCGCGGTTGGTTTCTGCTACCCCGGCGATGAAATACACGATAAACATCGGGAACAGCGGGATGAAATACCAGCCAAGCATGCCATTACCGCGCTGCTGGCCATGCACAATATCGCCGAGGTTCATGCTTTGTGCCACCATCAGCACGCACACCAGCGCAAAACCCATTGCAATTTCATATGAGACGATCTGTGCCGCAGAGCGCATTGCACCTAAAAACGCATACTTCGAATTCGACGCCCAGCCGGCGATAATGACGCCGTATACGCCCAGAGAAGTCATCGCCAGTATATACAGCACGCCGGCATTAACGTTCGAGACGGCCATCTCTACATCGAAGGGCACCACCGCCCAGGCTGCCACCGCCGGCATCAGAGTCAGGATAGGCGCCATGATGAACAATTTTTTGTTGGCGCCGGCAGGAACAATGATTTCCTTGAACATCAGCTTGATGCCATCGGCCAGAGGTTGCAGCAGACCGAAAGGTCCGACCCGGTTGGGGCCGATGCGCACCTGCATATAACCAATGACCTTGCGTTCGGCGAGCGTCAGATAGGCCACCGACAACAGCAGAGGCACAACGATCGCGACGATTTTAAGCACGGTCCACAACGGCATCCAGAATACACCCAGCTGAGCTGGAATAGTTTGTATCCAATCTATCATGCGCGCTCCACTTCCACCGTGCCGAACATAGCGCCCAAGGCCGCGGTAGCTGCATGTCCGGCAGCCACGCGCGCCGTGCCGACCGGCTGGTTGTCATCCGCGATTGCAGTCAGCCATACGCTACCTTTTCCCTGACTGATCTTTACCTGCTCGCCCGGCTTGATGCCCAGCCTTTTCAATTCGTTGCCATGCAGAGTCACCTGGGGCGTCGCCGCATCGCGGGTTTTTTGCAGTGGAGCCGAACGGCGCACAATGGCGTCGCTGGCGTAAATCGGGACTTCACTGATCCGCTGCAGACCCGCTGCCTGGCCGGTAAAATTCTGCAGGGCCACGCCGCGCAGGCTATTGTCAAGCCGGGCTGCGACCGGCTGGCCAGCCAGCGCTTCAACGCGCACGGCTTCGCTGCTGTCGTAATCGAAGCCGTTAAGATTCAGCAAATTGCCCAGCACGCGTAGCACCTTCCAGCCCGGCCGCGTCTCATCCAGGGGTTTGGCCGCGCCGTTAAAACTTTGCACCCGCCCCTCGGCACTGACAAAAGTACCAGAGGTTTCGGTAAACGGGGCAATTGGCAACATCACATCGGCGTATTCCAGCGCATGGTGTTTGTATGCGCTCAATGCCACGACCATTTCAGCGCCGGCCAGCGCGGCCATCGCCTTCTGCGGATCGTGCATATCCAGTTCCGCTTCAACGTTGAGCAGCACATAAGCCTTGCGTGGAGAAGCCAGCATGGCATCGGCGTTCAGACCGGCAGCCTGGCCGCCGAACGGTACTGCCCGAGCGAGATAGCCGCCCACGCTGTTTGCGGCTTCGCCCAGAAAGCCAAACCGGGCGCCGCACAGTGCGGCGATTTGCTGCGCCAGCAGTTGCAGTTGTGTTGCCTGAGGATGTTGCTGGGCAAAGTTGCCGAGCAGGATGGCCACCCGCTCCCCGCTGGCCAGGCTGACGGCGATCGCCTGCGCTGCTTCGGACGGATTGAGGGACTGCACCAGCGACTGCACATGGGCGTCCAGCGTCACCTGTTTGGTCGCAGCCAGCGCTTTCAGCACTTGCGCCAGAACTGTACTGATGTCGGCAGGCGCGGCAACGATCTTGTTGGCGACCGGCATCAGCAAATCGTCGTCGGCTGCATGCACCAGATTAAGCTGCGCCCCGTGCTTCACCACCCGGCGTACACGGGCGGACAATAAGGGATGATCCTTGCGCAGAAAGCTGCCCACTAGCAGCAAACGATCGCTATTGCTGATGTCGGCGATCGTCATGCCCAGCCAGGGCACGCCGGCCTGCTTTCCATCCGCGCTGAAATCCGCTTGGCGCAGCCGGAAATCAACGTTGTCGCTGCCCAGCCCGCGCATCAGTTTCTGCAGCAGATACATTTCTTCCAATGTCGAATACGGCGCAGCCAGCGCACCAATCTGATCCGCCCCTGACTCGCCGGCAATCCGGCCCAGGCCATGCGCCACGTATTCCAGCGCAGTTTGCCATTCCACTTCCTGCCACACGCCGCCCTGCTTGATCATCGGCCGGGTCAGGCGCTGGTCTGAATTCAAACCTTCGTAGCTGAAGCGGTCACGGTCCGACAGCCAGCATTCATTGACCTCTTCGTTGTCGATCGGCAACACGCGCATGACTATATTGTTTTTGACCTGCACCATCAGACTGGAACCGAGGCTGTCGTGCGGGCTATAGGATCTGCGGCGCGATAATTCCCAGGAACGCCCGCGAAAACGGAAAGGTTTGCTGGTGAGGGCACCGACCGGACACAGGTCGATCATGTTGCCGGACAGTTCCGAATCCACCGTACCGGATAGAAAGGACATAATCTCGGCGTGTTCGCCACGGAACGCCTGCCCCAGTTCCATCACCCCGCCCACCTCGATGCCGAAGCGCACGCAACGGGTACAATTGATACAGCGGGTCATTTCATCCGCCGCCACCAGCGGACCAATATCCTTCGGCACAACGATGCGCTTTTCTTCCTGATAACGCGAAGCGCTGGCGCCATAACCGACCGCCAGATCTTGTAACTGGCACTCCCCGCCCTGATCGCATACCGGACAGTCCAGCGGATGGTTAATCAGCAGAAATTCCATCACGCCTTTTTGCGCCTTGACCGCCTGTTCCGAGGAAGTGAATACCTTCATGCCTTCGGTCGCGGGGGTAGCGCATGCCGGCAGAGGTTTCGGCGCTTTTTCTACCTGCACCAGGCACATCCGGCAATTGGCGGCGATCGACAGTTTTTTGTGATAGCAGAAATACGGTATATAGATACCGGCCTCATGGGCAGCATCCATCACGGTGCCGCCGTTTTGCACCTCTACCCGCTTGCCGTCAATTTCAATATTGATCATTACTCACCTATACGTTCAGCACTAGTACCCGATTCAACCCTGCTGGAGCGCCGTCCTCAGCCCGGCACCAGGCAGCGCTTGTGTTCAATGTGATATTCAAATTCGCTGCGGAAGTGCTTAAGAAACCCTTGTACTGGCCAAGCCGCCGCGTCGCCCAATGCGCAGATGGTGCGCCCGGCGATGTTTTCACACAAGCTAAGCAGCAAATCCAGATCCTCGGACCGGCCTTCTCCGCTTTCGATGCGATGTATGATGCGATAGAGCCAGCCGGTTCCTTCACGGCATGGCGTACATTGCCCGCACGATTCTTCATAATAAAAATAAGACAGGCGTTCCAGTGCACGAACCATGCAGGTGGTGTCGTCCATCACAATCAAAGCGCCGGTGCCGAGCATAGACCCGGCCTTGACCACGGAATCATAGTCCATGTCGAGGTCCATCATGATAGCCGCAGGCAGTACCGGCATCGACGAGCCGCCCGGGATGCACGCTTTGAGCGGGCGTCCGCCGCGCATGCCGCCAGCCATTTCCAGCAATTTCCTGAACGGCGTACCGAGCGGCATTTCATAATTGCCGGGCTTGTTTACATGGCCGGAAATTGAGAACAGCTTGACCCCGCCGTTGTTTGGCCGGCCTAGCTCAAGAAATTTCTGGCCGCCGTTGCTGATGATGTAGGGAATGCTGGCAAAAGTTTCGGTGTTGTTTATCGTCGTCGGCTTGCCGTACAGTCCATAGGTTGCCGGAAACGGCGGCTTGAAACGCGGCTGCCCTTTCTTGCCCTCGAGCGATTCAAGCAGCGCGGTTTCTTCGCCGCAGATATACGCGCCATAGCCGAGGTGATTGTGCAGTTCAAAACTGAAATCGCTGCCCAAAATATTATTGCCGAGGTAGCCGGCGGCGCGCGCCTCCTCGCCTGCGGCTTCCATGCGCTCATAGGACTCGTAGATTTCACCGTGCACATAGTTATAGCCGACCTTGACGCCCATCGCATACGCGGCGATCGCCATGCCTTCAATCAGTATGTGCGGGTTATAGCGCAGGATGTCGCGGTCCTTGAATGTACCCGGCTCGCCTTCATCGGAATTGCAAACCAGGTATTTATCGCCCTGGTAGTTGCGCGGCATGAAGCTCCATTTCAAACCGGTCGGAAAGCCCGCGCCACCGCGGCCGCGTAAACCCGAAGTCTTGACCTCAGCGATGATCGCGTCCGGCGTCATCTTCTCCGTCAGCACTTTGCGCAACGCCTGGTAACCGCCGACCTTGAGATAATTTTCCAGCGTCCAGGGCTGGTCGAAATCCATCGTATTAAGCAGGATAGGAGCGTTCATTGCTTGTCTAGCCCCAGAATTATCTGATCGACTTTTTCATCTGTCAAAAAGCTGTACATCACGTTGTTGTTGACGGTAAACAACGGAGCATCGCCGCAGGCCCCCATGCATTCGCCCTCGCGCAGGCCGAATTGACCGTTAGCAGTCACCTCGTTCAAACCGATGCCCAGCTTGTTTTTAAGATGGGCCATGGTTTCGTTCGCGCCCATCAGCTGGCAGGATAAATTGGTGCAGACGGTAATGGTGTGGCGTCCCATCGGCTTCAGGTTGTACATGCGGTAAAAAGTCGCCACCTCATACACCGTCATCTGCGGCATGTCGAGATAATTGGCCACATCTTCCATATCGTCCGGAGCAATCCAGCCTTTTTCTTCCTGTACGTAACGCAGTGCGGCCATGACCGCGGAAGGCTTTTGATTGGCCGGATACTTGATAAGCTCGCGGTCGATTCTTGCTTTAATCTGATCGGATAACATCAGCGGTCTACCTCTCCGAAAACAATGTCCTGCGTACCTATGATCGCCACCACGTCGGCGATCATATGGCCGCGCACCATCTCGTCCAGTCCGGCCAGATGTGGAAATCCTGCGGACCGGACCTTCAGCCGGTAAGGCTTATTCGCGCCATCCGAAATAATGTAGATGCCAAACTCGCCCTTAGGGTGCTCGATCGCGGCATATGCCTCGCCCTCCGGCACATGCATCCCCTCGGTATATAATTTAAAATGGTGGATTAGCTCCTCCATATTCTGTTTCATATGCTCCCGTTTAGGCGGAGCAACCTTGAGGTTGTCTGTCATTACCGGGCCGGGATTGCTGCGCAGCCAGCTGATGCACTGCTTGATGATGCGATTGGCCTGACGCATTTCTTCCACACGCACCAGGTAACGGTCATAGCAATCACCTTCCACGCCCACCGGCACATCAAAATCCAGACGGTCATATATTTCATACGGCTGATGTTTGCGCAGATCCCACACCACGCCTGAGCCACGCAGCATCGGCCCGGTGAAACCCATCGCCAGCGCACGTTCAGGTGTCACCACGCCGATACCTACGGTGCGCTGTTTCCAAATGCGGTTGTCGGTCAACAGCGTTTCATATTCATCGACATATCCGGGGAAGCGATTGGTAAAATCCTCCATGAAATCGAGCAGAGAACCTTCCCGGTTCGTGTTCATTTTTTTGACCGCTGCGGCATTGTGTATCTTGGAGGCGTGGTACTGCGGCATCGTGTCAGGAAGGTCGCGGTAGACACCACCGGGACGATAATAGGCAGTATGCAGACGCGCCCCGGAGACTGCCTCGAAAGCGTCCATCAAATCCTCACGTTCGCGGAAGGCAAACAGGAATACGGTCATTGCACCGATATCCAGCGCATGCGCGCCCAGCCACATCAGGTGATTCAGTATGCGGGTCACTTCATCGAACATCACCCTTATATATTGGGCGCGCAATGGCACTTCGAGCTGCAGCAGCTTCTCGATTGCCATTACATAAGCATGCTCGTTGCATATCGTCGATACGTAATCCAGACGATCCATATAAGGCACCGACTGCAAATACGTCTTGTGCTCGGCCAGCTTCTCGGTGGCACGGTGCAGCAGCCCGATATGCGGATCGGCGCGTTCGATTACCTCGCCGTCCAGCTCCAGCACCAGCCGCAACACACCGTGCGCGGACGGATGCTGCGGTCCGAAGTTCATTGTGTAATTTTTAATCTCAGCCATTTGATTGCTTCACTCCGCCGCGGGCATAATGTTCCTCACGTATGACCCGTTGAATCACCTCACGATGCTCTATCGACACCGGCTGGTATATCACCCGCTTCTGCTCGGGGTCGTAACGCATTTCGACATGGCCGGTGAGCGGGAAATCCTTGCGGAACGGGTTGCCATGAAAACCATAATCGGTGAGCAAACGGCGCAAATCGGGGTGTCCGTTAAATATCATGCCGTATAGATCGAATGCTTCGCGTTCGTACCAGTTGGCACAGGCCCATAGAGTAGTCACCGTATCCAGTGTCGGCAGCTCATCATCCTCGGCAAATACGCGCACGCGCACACGATGATTATGGGTCAGCGACAGCAGATGGTAAACCGCGGCAAATCGGTTGGGATAGGTGTGAACGGCAAAATCCGATCTGAGGTAAGTCCCGCTTTCGGACACATCACTGCCGTAAGCGGAATAGTCCACGCCGCACAGATCCATCAGCTGCTCGAAGCGCAGGTCAGCATGATCGCGCAACAGCGTCATCACCTGCACCAGGTCTGCCGCGCGGATCACCATGGTCAGCTCATCCAGCTTGTGCTCCAGGCTTACCACCTGATCCCCGAGCAGCGTGGCTAGCCTGTCCCGCAATTTATTTAAATCAGCAGCCATATTCACCTTAAATAACTAAAGTCACACTTGCGCCGGCAGTCTGAAACTCAGCGCGCTATGGTATTGGTCCGCTTAATTTTATTTTGGAGCTGGATGATACCGTACAACAATGCCTCGGCAGTCGGTGGACAGCCGGGCACATACACGTCCACTGGCACGATCCGATCGCAACCACGTACAACCGAATAGGAATAGTGGTAGTAACCGCCGCCATTGGCACAACTGCCCATGGAAATAACCCAGCGCGGCTCGGCCATCTGATCGTAGACTTTGCGCAGCGCCGGCGCCATTTTGTTGCATAGCGTGCCCGCCACCACCATCACATCGGACTGTCGCGGGCTAGGGCGGAAAGTAATACCGAACCGGTCCAGGTCGTAACGCGACGCACCCGCATGCATCATTTCGACCGCACAACAGGCCAACCCAAAAGTCATCGGCCACAACGAACCGGTACGGGTGTAGTTGATTATTGTATCGAGCGAAGTAGTGACGAAGCCCTTTTCCAGATGACCTTCTATTCCCATTCCAACGCTCCCTTCATCCATTCGTATATAAACCCGACCACCAGGATAGCCAGGAAGATCATCATGGAAATAAAGCCGAACATGCCGATTTCTTTAAGCACAACCGCCCAGGGAAATAGAAAGGCAATTTCCAAGTCAAAAAGAATAAAAAGGATGGCGACCAGATAATAACGCACGTCAAACTTCATCCGCGCATCTTCAAAGGCTTCGAAACCACACTCGTACGGTGACAGTTTTGCGCTATCCGGACGATGGGGCGCAACCAGTCTGCCCAAAATCAGCGGCGCGACGCCGACCGCCAATCCTATAATTATGAACAGCAGTACCGGAAAATAATTTTCCAACATCTGAGCTCCTCCTGATTATTCAGTGCCTGCCTGAGCCAAGCGCCATGAACAATCTTATTATTTTAATTGACCAGAGCGTCATTCCCGGCAGGTAGCCAAAAATTCGACTGATATTTGGTGCCGATGAGCAGACTCGAACTGCTACGGCTTGCGCCACTAGCCCCTCAAGCTAGCGTGTCTACCAATTTCACCACATCGGCATAGCTTTGCTATTTCGGTATTTCCTTTGACTTCGTGTTGCTATTTTCACTGCCGGTTGACACGGGCGGCGTGTGCAGCGTTCCCGCCGCTTCGCGTTTCTCCATGACTCCCTGCGCCTGTGGTGAATTCGATGACATATAGGTCAGCGTCATGCTGGTGATGAAAAATACGGTCGCAGCCACCGCCGTACTGCGGCTCAGGAAATTAGCCGAGCCGCTGGACCCAAACAGGCCGCCGGCCGAACCGGTACCGAAAGCAGCGCCCATATCCGCGCCCTTGCCATGCTGCAACAGCACCAGGCTGACCAGCACCACTGCGGTGATCACATGCACTATCCAAACCAAAGTTTCCACTTATTGCTCCAATATTAATCTATACAGCAAGGCTGTTTGCAGCTTTACAGATTGCTATAAATTCCTCAGCAACCAAAGAAGCTCCGCCTATCAGGCCGCCATCAATGTCCGCCATTGCGAACAACTCAGCGGCGTTAGCAGCCTTAACGCTGCCTCCATAGAGTATACACAAGCCTTCTGCAATCCGCTCGTCCTGAGCGGCGATGCGCTGACGGATGAATGCATGAACAGCCTGCGCCTGCTGAGGCGATGCAGTCCTGCCGGTACCGATTGCCCAAACCGGCTCGTAAGCCACCACTGCATTGCGTAAACACTGCACGCCCAGCGAGTTCATCACGGCATCCAGTTGCTCGGCCACAACCGCTTCCGTCTCGTCGTCTTCGCGCTGTGCCAGACTTTCACCTACGCATAAGATGGGCACCAGCGCCGCCCGTTGCGCGGCAGCAAACTTTTCGGCGACCAGTGCGCTCGTCTCACCATATATAGCGCGCCGTTCCGAGTGCCCGACCAGCACATAGCTGCAGCCAAAATCGACGAGCATGGCTGCGGCAACTTCGCCAGTGTAAGCACCCTTGTCCAGCTGGTGCACATTCTGTGCGCCCCACTTAACCGATCCGCCTTGCAATAATTGCTGCGCCTGGGCCAGATAGGGAAAAGGTACGCATACCGCGCAGCCCACTTGTTTTAGCTGCGCCGATCCGTGCGCTACAGCGTTTAACAGCTCCTTATTTTGAGGCAGAGCCCCGCACATCTTCCAGTTTCCAACTACCAGTTTGCGGCGCATCCAGCGGACTTTCAAAACGACGAAGGCGGCAATGCTACCCGCGAAAATCTAAACGGTCAATTCTACCCTCGGCACTTGAAGGCAGGGTGCGATGCGAACCTCAACAAAAAAATATTCAATGCTTAAAGGCGAGATTTCTATCGGCACTTATCGATAATTTTTTCCTATCTCAAGAGCTGTTTTTGCTGTCTCCGCCGATTTCACTTTCGGCGCGCGCTCGCCCGTCACATAACCATAACGAAAACGGTTATTACCGTCACACTGATGCATATATATTCAGGCAGCAGTAACGCAATACACCGTTGACAGGTAGTCCACCGTGTAATTCATTTGCCCGTTGCCCTCTATGTCATAATTTTGTAACACCGCACGGCTATGATAATTTACTGCGCAAGACCAGTGAACATATCAAAACCATTTTGGAGAGATCAAATGAACAAATTGCACAGCATAATCTGTCGCATCGGCATTACAGCTCCCTTGCTGATGGCGGGAACGGTTTATGCCACAGACATCACCGGCGCGGGCGCGACTTTCCCGTACCCGATCTATGCCAAATGGGCCGAAGCTTACAAGAGTCAAACCGGAGTCGGGATGAATTATCAATCCATAGGTTCGGGTGGCGGGATTAAACAGATTACCGCGGGCACCGTCGATTTCGGTGCATCGGACATGCCGCTTAAGCCAGAAGAGCTTGAGAAGAACGGCCTGATCCAGTTTCCTACTGTGATAGGCGGGGTGGTGCCGGTGATCAACGTTACCGGGATTGAGTCCGGCAAACTTAAATTGACCGGCGAGGTTCTTGCATCTATATATTTAGGCAAAATCACCAAATGGAACGATCCAGCCCTGGCGGCGCTGAATGCAGACATCAAGCTGCCGAACGACACTATTACTGTGGTTCACCGCTCAGATGGCTCGGGCACCACTTTTATTTTTACAAATTATCTCTCCAAATCCAGCCCGGAATGGAAAGCCAGCGTCGGCGAAGGCACCGCGGTATCCTGGAAAGCCGGCACCGGCGGCAAAGGCAATGAGGGGGTCGCTTCTTATGTGCAGCGCATCAAGAATTCGATCGGCTATGTCGAGTACGCCTACGCTTTGCAAAACAAGATGAATTCAGTGCAATTAAAAAACCGGGATGGCCAATTCGTCAAAGCTGACGAAGACAGCTTCAAGGCCGCCGCGGCCGGTGCTCAATGGGACAAGGCGCCAGGCTTTTACGAAATTCTGACCGATGAACCCGGCAAGGCCAGCTGGCCGGTCAGCGGCGCCACCTTCATACTGATGCATAAGGTGCAGGAGAAACCGGAGACTGGCGTAGCGGTGCTGAAATTCTTCGACTGGGCCTATGGCAACGGTGGAAAACTGGCGGCAGATCTGGACTATGTACCGATGCCGGAAAAAGTTGTGGCGCTGATCCGGGCAGCATGGAAAGCGCAAATCAAGGACGGCGCAGGCAAGGCTTTGTGGAAATAGCGCAACGATCTGCAGGCGCAAGTGGCGGGCGTGGCTGAGCAGGCACACCCTGAGATATAATCGCGGGGGCCTGGCCCCCGCATTTTTCTTTCGCGGCAGTTTTGTTTAGTACCCAGGAATAATTAAGATGCCGATGTTTTTACAGGAAGCACGCCTTAAACGGCAATCCGTGTTTGATCTGCTGTTCCGCAATCTGACGCGAATATCAGCATTCTGCGTGCTTGGTCTGCTGGCGGCAATCATCATTTCGCTCGTGGTAGGCGGCATGCCGGCCATTCGCGCATTCGGCTTCGGCTTTCTGACCAGTTCGGAGTGGGACCCGGTGAACGACCGATTCGGCGCACTGATCCCGATCATCGGCACACTCGTTACCTCGGGAATTGCACTGCTGATCGCGGTTCCGGTCAGCTTTGGCATCGCAATTTTCCTGACTGAGCTGTCGCCGCGCATTCTGCGCCGTCCACTGGGCGTAGCGATAGAGTTGCTGGCTGGCATACCCAGCATTATTTATGGCATGTGGGGCTTGTTTATATTTGCGCCCTTTTTTGCTGACCATATCGAGCCCTGGCTCAACGATCATGTCGGTCCCCTGCCCTACGTTGGCCCTTTTTTTTCCGGGCCGCCTATGGGTATCGGCGTACTGACCGCAGGGATTATTCTGGCCATCATGGTGATCCCGTTTATTTCCTCGGTAATGCGCGATGTATTTGATGTGGTTCCCCCATTGCTTAAGGAATCAGCTTACGGGCTGGGCGCGACCACGTGGGAAGTGATGTGGCGCGTAGTATTACCCTACACCCGCACTGGGGTGGTCGGCGGCATCATGCTGGGACTCGGGCGCGCGCTGGGTGAAACCATGGCCGTCACCTTCGTGATCGGCAACGCGCATGAGTTGAGCAAATCCTTGCTCAACCCGGGCAACAGCATCTCGTCGACCCTGGCTAACGAATTTACCGAAGCATTCGGCGAACTCTACACATCCGCGCTGATCGAGCTCGGCCTGATACTTTTCTTTATAACACTGGTCGTTCTGTCCCTTGCCCGCTACATGCTTTACAAGCTGGGAAAACGCGAAGGGCAGGTTTAAATGTCTATATTCAACCTCTACGCGCGCCGCCGCATTGTGAACGCCGTTGGGCTCACCGTCTCAGTGCTGGCCATGCTGTTCGGACTGTTCTGGCTGTGCTGGATTTTGTGGACCCTGCTGACCCATGGCTTGCCTGCCCTCACTCCGACCGTTTTTACCCAGATGACCCCGCCGCCGGGCAGTTCGGGAGGACTGCTCAACGCAATCTTCGGCAGCATTATGATGACTGCGCTGGGCACCCTGATCGGCACACCGATCGGCATCCTGGCTGGAACCTATCTGGCTGAATTCGGCCAGCGCGGCTGGCTGGCGCCGGTCACGCGTTTCATCAATGACGTACTGCTATCCGCGCCATCGATTGTGATCGGGCTGTTTATCTATGAAATATATGTAGTCCAGGTCAAGCATTTCTCCGGTTGGGCGGGCGCCTTCGCACTTTCCATACTGGTAATCCCGGTGGTCATCCGCACTACCGAAAATATGCTGCGCCTGGTCCCCCATACCCTGCGCGAAGCAGCCGCGGCGCTCGGAGCGCCGCAATGGAAAGTCATCAGTTTCGTTACTTTGCGCGCTGCCCGCGCCGGCATCATCACCGGGGTACTGCTGGCGGTTGCGCGCATCAGCGGCGAAACCGCCCCGCTGCTGTTCACCTCGCTGAATAACCAGTTCTGGAACAATAACATGGATCAACCGATGGCCAATTTGCCGGTGGTTATTTTTCAGTTCGCGATGAGCCCCTATGATGACTGGCAACAGCTGGCCTGGGCCGGCGCGTTGCTGATTACCTTAAGCGTACTCACGCTCAACATCGTAGCGCGGGTGTTATTCCGCCAAAGCGCAACCACTCATTAGCATTAAGAAAGTCGGCAGATGAACGATAACACTATTGCCCCCAAACTGATCGTTCGCGATCTCAATTTTTTTTACGGAAAGGATCGCGCGCTCAAGGATATCAACCTGACCATTGCCGAAAAAATGGTGACCGCCTTCATTGGCCCATCCGGATGCGGAAAATCGACGCTGTTACGCACTTTCAACCGCATGTATCAGCTCTATCCCAAACAGAAAGCAACCGGCGAGATTATGCTCGACGGCGAAAACATCCTGGATTCGCATCAGGACCTGAACACGCTGCGCGCCAAGATCGGCATGGTATTTCAAAAGCCGACGCCGTTCCCGATGTCCATATACGACAACATCGCGTTTGGCGTTAAGCTTTATCAGAACCTCAGCAAGCACGACATGGACGAGCGTGTGGAATGGGCGCTGAAGAAAGCCGCGTTATGGACCGAAGCCAAGGACAAGCTCAAGCAGAGCGGCACCAGTCTTTCCGGCGGGCAACAGCAGCGCCTGTGCATTGCCCGCGCGATTGCGGTCAAGCCGCAAGTGCTGTTGCTGGATGAACCGACCTCCGCGCTGGATCCGATCTCCACGGCGCATATAGAAAAGCTGATCGACGAGCTGAAGACCGATTTTACGATCGTGATCGTCACCCACAACATGCAGCAGGCCGCGCGCGTCTCCGATTACACTGCCTATATGTATTTAGGTTCGCTCATCGAATTCGGGGATACCAATGCCGTGTTTACCAATCCCAGGCGCAAGGAAACCGAAGATTACATTACCGGACGCTTCGGTTAAGCGGCGCTGTAACGGTTACCTGGGCCTATTGTTTCTGGTGATGCAACGCCTGAGCTACAGTTTCACGTGTCAGATGCGGGGCAAATAATTCGATAAAGTGATAGGTGTAACCGCGCAGGTATTCGTTCTTCCGTATTGCAATTCGCGTGGTGCTGGGCTGAAAAATATTACCCGGATCAATCATGCGCAAATGCTTATCCCGCGCAGGAATAAACGCCATTTGCGCGACGATACCTACTCCCAGCCCTAATTCCACGTAAGTTTTGATCACATCCGCATCGATCGCGGTCAGCACGATATTAGGCACCAGATTATGCGCTTCAAACGCAGCGTTGATCTTGCCGCGTCCGCTAAAGGCAAAGTCATAGGTGATGATCGGATATTGCGCAATCTTCTCCAGCGTCAGTTTTTTTTCTGTCAGCAACGGATGCCTGGGCGGCACAATGATGCAGTGGTGCCATTCATAGCAGGGCAGCGTAACCAGTTCGTCGTATAAAGTCAGACTCTCGGTCGCGATGGCGATGTCGGCCTCCCCGCTCAGTACCTGCTGGGCAATCTGGGTCGGGCTGCCCTGATGCAGGTTGAGCTTAACCTGGGGATAACGCTTGATAAACTGCTTGACGATCGGGGGCAGCGCGTAGCGCGCCTGAGTATGCGTGGTGGCAACGGTCAGCGCGCCGCTATCCTGGCTGCGGTACTCCTGGGCCACCTGTTTGAGGCTGCCGGCGTCGTGCAGCATGCGCTGGGCAATTTCCAGAATAATCTTGCCGGGTTCGGTAATGGCGGTGATGCGTTTGCCGTTGCGTATGAAAATCTCGATGCCCAGCTCCTCCTCCAGCAATTTAATCTGCTTGCTGATACCAGGCTGGGAAGTATACAAAGCCTCCGCCGCATCGGTAATATTAAGGCCGCGACGCGATATTTCATTCAGGTAACGCAACTGCTGCAGATTCATAATTCGGCCATATAATATTTGGTTATATGATATTAGCATAATCTCATTAGCTTCCGCGGTCTCCTTCCTGTACTATTGCGCGCCGTTAATCCGGGACTGGTCCCTGCGGGTATTGATATGGACTGGCTCTACACAATTTCCGGGTTTTTTGTAGGTTTCATCGTCGGGGTTACCGGCGTGGGCGGCGGCTCGCTGATGACGCCGCTGCTGGTCATGTTTTTTGGTGTTGCGCCGGCCACGGCGGTTGGAACTGACCTGCTTTATGCCGCGCTGACCAAGATGGGTGGCATCTGGGTGCATGGGCGGCGCGGAACAGTAGACTGGAAGATCGTTAAATTGCTGGCTTGCGGTAGCCTGCCCGCTTCTTTGCTGTGCATGGCCTTGCTGCATTCCCTGGCAGTGGATGAAAAACAGCTGAAAGCACTGATTACTGGAGTGCTGAGCATCGCGCTGATCCTGACTGCGCTGGCGCTGCTGCTTAAACCGTATTTGCAGCAGCTTGGGCGCAGTCCCGACGGCGTGGTTTATGAGTTGCATGCGCACCATTTGCCCGGAGCAACAGTTTTCACCGGGGCCGTGCTCGGCGTGCTAGTAACCATTTCATCGGTAGGCGCCGGCGCGCTGGGGGTAGTGGTACTGCTTTTCCTGTATCCGCGTTTGGCGACTGCGCGAATAGTCGGTACCGACATTGCCCATGCCGTCCCGCTCACACTGGTTGCGGGAAGCGGTCATGCGCTGCTCGGTACGGTGGACTACGGCCTGCTGGGCAGCCTGTTACTGGGATCGCTGCCGGGTATTTATCTGGGCAGTCACCTGGGTGTGACAATACCGGATAAAATATTGCGCCCTATCCTGGCGGCCATGTTGACGATCATCGGCATCAAATTAATGCTGTGGTAAAAATTGCAAGGAGAAACAAATGAGTATTAACGCTACCCAGCTTTCCGAGGCGGGAGAGATTGACCGTTTTGAGCAGGCGGTGCAGACCTTCTTTAATGGTCACATCGACGCCGACCGGTTTACTGCAATCAGGCTGCAGCAAGGCGTCTACGGACAGCGCCAGGAGGGCGTCAACATGCTGCGCGTGAAGATTCCGGGCGGACGGCTGACGCCCGACCAGGTTGACGCGCTGGCCGACGTCACTGCGGCGTATTCCGAACGCGGCCTGGCGCACATCACCACGCGCCAGGCGGTGCAGATCCATTTCATCCCGCTGGCCAAAATGCCGGACGCGATGCGTCGTCTGGAGCAATCCGCGCTGACCACGCGCGAGGCCTGCGGCAATACGGTGCGCAATATGTCGGCCTGCGCGCTGTCCGGCGTCTGCCCGAAAGAGCATGTGGACGTCGCCAAACATCTGGATGGCGCGGTGCAGCATTTCCTGCGCAATCCGCTCAACCAGCAAATGCCGCGCAAATTCAAGATCAGCTTTTCCGCCTGCGAATCGGATTGCGCCCAATCGCTGCTGCATGACGCAGCGGTAGTCGCGGTAAAGAGGGGCGACCAGTACGGCTTTATGGTGAAGGCGGGCGGCGGGCTGGGGCATAAGCCGCGTGAGGCGATCGTGGTGGAGGAATTTATTCCCGAGCATGAGCTGCTGTTTTCGCTCGAGGCACTGGTCACGCTGCACAATAAATATTCCGACCGCGTCAAGCGTGCCAAAGCGCGCATTAAATTTCTGGTGGAGCGTTTTGGCGTGGAAGGCTTCCTGGCCAAATATCGCGAAGAATTCGAGCGCACCAAGCAAGCACTGGCCGGACAGGATTATCCAAAAGGCGATTGGCGCGCGCAGACCGGCCAGGATGTGCCCGGCCCCGGCGCACCGCGTAAAATCTTCCCGCAGCATCAGGCCGGACAATTCGTATTTCCGATAGCGGTCGCGATGGGCGATCTGACTGTGCCGCAGATGCACGGTATTGCGCAGACGATGCGCACGCTCGAGCTGGCGGAAATCCATACCACACAGGACCAGAACCTGGCCATCATGAATGTGGCGGAAGCCAAAATACAGCCGTTGCGTAGCGCGCTGGCAGCGCTGGACCTGCATGAGCCGGCGGACGGCGACAATGTGGTGGCCTGCCCAGGCACATCGACCTGCCGTCTGGGGATCACATCCAGCACAATACTGGCGCCCAAGCTGTCCGGCGGCCCGAAAGACCTGCGTGTCCGCGTGTCGGGCTGCCATAACGGCTGCGCCCAGCCGGAAACCGGTGACATCGGCATCTACGGCGAGGGCCGCCGGCTGCATGGCAAACTGGTGCCGCATTACCAGATGTATTTCGGCGGCAACGGCATGGGCGGCGGCGCGCTGGCGCTGAAGGGCCCGGCGGTTCCAGCGGCTCGCGTCGAGCAGGCCATCACGCGGGTCAAGGATGCGCATGCGCAAAGCGGTGAAAACAGTTTCTTCGCGTGGGCGCGTTTACAGCAGCCGGATTATTTCAAGCAACTGCTGGCGGATCTGATCGATGTCAAGCCGGAAGATGCCGCGAGCGTGATGCGCGATCACGGCGATGCTACGGATTTCCGCGTGCTGCAGCTGGGCGGCGGCGAATGTGCGGGCGCATCGCAGGTGCTGATCGGCGCCAACTTCTTCGAAGCGGCGCACGAACGCGAATACCGCAACGCGCTGGTATTCCAGCGCAAATATGATGAAGCGGCACATTGCACCGAAGCGATCCTGCGGCTGCTGGGTAGCGGCCTTGCGCAACTGCTGGGCGGCACGCGGCAAGACGATCTGGCGCTGCTGGCACAGCAGTTGCAAACGGTCGCGCCGGCCGAACTGGCGGGTGAATTCGCGCAACTGGTGACCATGTTGTCCGGCGCGGCGGAGTTCACCGATGTCAGCCTGGCACCGATCAATCGCGCGGTGGATGCCTGGACCATCAAAACCGCCGCGTTCTGCACGGCCAAGGATGCACAGCTGGATCTGACCGAAGCTTTGCCCAAGATCTAAACATGAGTGAGCTGAATAACAGGGTAAGCGATGTAATTGCGGTTCTGGCGCAAGCCGTACGCGACTACACACCGCTGACCTTTGCCAACAGCCTCGGCGCGGAAGATATGGTGCTGACCGATCTGATCGCCAAAAATCAGCCGGCCATCGCCATGTTCAGCCTGGACACCGGCCGCCTGCCGCAGGAAACCTATGACCTGATGCAACAGATGCGTGCACATTACCCTGTGCCGCTGCAGGTTTATTTTCCGCAAACAGATGCTGTGGAGACCTATATTGCGCAGCATGGCGTGAACGGCTTTTACGACAGCGTGGAGCTGCGCAAAAGCTGCTGCCATATCCGCAAGGTGGAACCGCTGCGGCGCGCGCTGGCCGGGAAACGCGCGTGGATTACCGGCATGCGCCGCGAGCAGGCGGCCACGCGCGACGGCCTCGCGATTTCGGCCTACGACGCCGACAACGGCCTGCAGAAATTCAACCCGCTGCTCGACTGGAGCACGGCCGAGGTGTGGGAATACATCAGGCAGAACAACGTGCCCTATAACCAGTTGCACGACCGCTTTTACCCCAGCATCGGCTGCGCGCCGTGTACCCGCGCAATCACGCCGGGCGAAGACATCCGCGCCGGCAGATGGTGGTGGGAAGATCCGCAGAATAAGGAATGCGGCCTGCATGTGGGCAAGATCATGCCGCTGCGGCAAATTGGCTAGCATCATGCTTGCGCCATGCAGCAGGCGCCGGCTGCTTTAATTTATCCATGGATTGTTCGACCTCGCGCTCAGGCGCAAGCGTGATCTGTAGGCAGCAGCAATTGGAATTAATCCAAGAAAGAATGAAATGAGCACCCCAATTTTTACCCATCTGGACACGCTGGAAAGCGAATCCATCCACATCATGCGTGAGGTGGCGGCCGAATGTAAGAACCCGGCGCTGCTATTTTCCGGCGGCAAGGATTCGATCGTAATGCTGCGCCTGGCCGAGAAAGCTTTTCGTCCGGCGAAGTTTCCGTTCCCGCTGGTGCATATCGATACCGAACATAATTTTCCGGAAGTGATCGCCACGCGCGACAAACTTGCCGCAGACCTGGGCGAACGGCTGATCGTGCGCTCACTGGAAGACTCGATCAAGCGCGGCAGCATCGTCATTAAAGACCCGGATAAACCGCGTAATCCCTACCAGTCGGTCACACTACTCGAAACCATCGCCGAATTCGGCTTCGATGCCTGCATGGGCGGCGCGCGGCGCGACGAGGAAAAAGCGCGCGCGAAGGAGCGTATTTTTTCATTCCGTGACGAGTTCGGACAGTGGGATCCGAAGAATCAGCGGCCGGAACTGTGGGATATCTACAACACCCGCGTGCACGCCGGCGAGAATATCCGCGTATTCCCGATCAGCAACTGGACCGAGATGGACATCTGGCAATACATCGAGCGCGAAAATCTGCATATCCCCAGCATCTACTACGCGCATGAGCGAGCAGTGATGCGGCGCGGCGGCTCAGTCATTCCGGTATCGCATCTGGTGCAGCCGAAAGCGGGCGAAACAGTTGAAACCGTATCGGTGCGTTTCCGTACCGTGGGCGACATGACCTGCACTGCGCCGGTGGAATCCGTTGCGCGCAATGTGCGGCAAATCATTGAGGAAACCGCCACTACACGCATTACCGAACGCGGCGCGACACGCATGGACGACCAGACCTCGGACGCGTCGATGGAATTGCGCAAGAAGGAAGGGTATTTCTGATCATGAGCACTACAACTCAACTGTTACGCTTCATCACCGCCGGCAGCGTGGACGACGGCAAAAGCACACTGATCGGCCGTCTGCTGCACGACTCAAAATCGATATTCGAGGATCAGCTGTCGGCCATTTCAAAAACCAGCCAGAAGCGCGGCATGGCTGAAGTTGATCTGTCGCTGCTGACCGATGGCCTGCAGGCCGAACGCGAACAGGGCATCACCATTGATGTGGCGTACCGATACTTCGCGACGCCGAAGCGCAAGTTCATCATTGGCGATACGCCGGGACATGAGCAATACACGCGCAACATGGTCACCGCCGCGAGCACCGCCAATCTGGTGGTAATCCTGATCGACGCCCGCAAAGGCGTGCTGACACAGACCCGCCGTCATACTTTTCTCGCCAGCCTGGTCGGCGTGCCGCACATCGTGCTGGCGGTGAACAAGATGGACATGGTGGAATATTCCGAAGACACTTTCAACGCGATCGTGGCCGAATACCGCGCGTTTGCCGCACAGCTCGGCATCCATGCCGTCACCTGCATTCCGATGTCCGCGCTGCATGGCGACATGGTGGTGGAACGCGGCGACCGGCTGAACTGGTACCAGGGTTCGCCGTTGCTGGAGCTGCTGGAAAATGTGGTGATCGATTATGACCTGAATACCGCCGATTTTCGCTACCCGGTGCAATGGGTATGCCGCCCGCAGACGCAGGAATATCACGATTTCCGCGGCTATATGGGGCGCATCGAATCGGGTGAAATTGCCGTCGGCGACGAAATTACCGTATTACCGTCGGGCCGCACCAGCACAATAAAAGAAATTGTCACCTACGATGGCAAGCTGCAGCGCGCTTATGCGCCGCAATCCATCACGCTCACGCTGGCCGACGAGATCGACATTTCACGCGGCGACATGTTCGTCAAGGCGAATACCATGCCGACGGTCGCAAAGGAATTCGAAGCGATGTTGTGCTGGCTGTCCGAATCGCCGCTGGACCCAAACCGCAAATACATCATCAAGCACACTACGCGCATGGTGAAATGCCTGTTCTCGCGCCTCGAATATCGCGTCGATGTCAACACACTGGCGCACCACGAAACCACCCGGCTGAACATGAACGACATTGCGCGCGTCGCGATGAAAGTGCAGCAGCCGCTGGCGCTGGATCATTACAGCAGGAACCGTTTTACCGGCAGCTTTATCGTGATTGATGAGGCGACGAATAACACGGTGGCGGCGGGAATGGTTGCCTGATTGTTGATCCATAGTTGATCTGATGGCGCGCTGGTTAGTTCAGCGTGCCAAATGAACAATCGCAATCCCGGCTGAATGCCATGTGGCTCAACGAGCAGCGCGGTGCTCTGCCGCCTTCGCCGAGGTCGTTCAGCGGCACCTGGACTGAATAACATCTGCGGAACGCGCCGAGCTTAAGCACCCTTCCGCGCTGCATCTGCCGCGCCGTTGTGGTATCTTTGCTTTAGTCCGTTGCGCATCCTATTCGCATAACATCATGAGCCTGCTTTCGCTGATCGCTGCCCTGCTGCTGGAACAACTGCACCCCCTCTCCTCGCGTAAACATCTATCTGCCTGGCTGAATGGTTATGTACATTTTTTCCAGGAACATTTGAATGCCGGCGAGCATAAACATGGCCAGATTGCCTGGCTGGTTGCAGTGCTGTTGCCGGTACTGGCGTCAGTGCTGGTGTACTGGTTGCTGTACCGCGTGCACCCGATTTTCGCCTGGATATTTTGCGTGGCGGTGCTTTACCTCACGCTCGGTTTCCGCCAGGTCAGCCATTATTTCACCGATATACACGAGGCATTGCGGGACGATAGCTTGGAGAAGGCGCGCGGTCTGCTGTCCACCTGGCGCGGCATCCACAACCATGAGCTGAATGCAGCCGAAGTGGCGCGTATAGCAATTGAAGAGTCGCTACTGGCATCTCATCGACGGATATTCGGGGTGATGACCTTCTTCGTGATTACGATGCTGCTGGGACTGGGGCCGTCCGGAGCAGTGCTGTACCGCATGGCGCTGTTTCTCGATACGCGCTGGGGCCAGCAGGACAACAGCGAGTTTGGCGCATTCGGCAGCTTCGCGCGCAAGATGCGCTACTGGATAGACTGGTTGCCGGTGCGCCTGACCGCCATCACTTTCGCGATTGTCGGCGATTTCGAAGACACAGTGTATTGCTGGCGCACTCAGGCGAAAACCTGGCCCGACCCGGAAGCCGGCATTGTGCTGGCCAGCGGGGCCGGCGCCCTCGGTGTACGCCTGGGGTTACCGATACCGCAGGGCGGCCTGCCGCTGGACCGTCCGGAAATGGGCATAGGCGAGGAGGCCGACGCGGACTTCATGCAAAGCACGGTGGGACTGGTGTGGCGTGCGCTGATATTCTGGCTGGTGCTGTTGGCGCTATTGGAATTAGCGACGCTGGTGGGAAGTTAGGCTATTTATTATGGCTGCCGGCTTGGCGAAGCGCTAAGAACGGCGATCGTTGTCCCTGCCGGAACGGCGATCGATCTGGCTGGCCCGGCGCTCCACCAGATCCGACAGCATAATCTCCCCACTGACTCTGCGTTCGGTGCGGGTACGCCGCTCAGTTTTGTTGCGGTTATCGGTGATCAGCTGATTGCTGATTCGGACAAAGCGTGCGGTCGGATTCAGTGCATGCGTAATAAACGCAATCAGATCCGATTCGAGATAATACGGCTGGCCCTGCAGATTATGAAATGGCACCACGGGGTCATGTTTGCGGTCATTTTCCAGCCAGTGCTGAGCAGATTTATTGCGCATATGCGGTTGCAGGATGGTGGCTGCTTCCTGTTCGGTCAGAAGGATATGATCAGATATTGTGTCCACTGGTGCCTCCTGCCTGGAAAGTTACGACCGATTAATAGTATTAATTATCTCACCATATTCTACTATTTCCCTAGTATTTTTTGGCCCAGCCCTTACTGCTGAGTTCAAAAATATATTCCATATAAACATATGGTTAAAGATTTTCAGAAGCCTACCCCATGCGAGATGTAGCGTATCGGTACCCGGCCGCTAACCGCCGCCTTTACTTATATCCTGAAACAACTTCAGGCGTCGTGCATTGATTTTTCCCTCTTGAACGGCGTTGCGCAGCGCGCAATGCGGTTCGTGGGTGTGATGGCAATTGGTAAACCGGCACTGTCCGCGATAATCAGCAAACTCCGCAAACCCCTCCTCGATCTCTCCCAAGCTGAGATGATGCAGCCCGAATGCCTGCACGCCGGGACAATCGATTAGATGGGTGTGCGCATTCAAGTGATACATACGGGCATGGGTGGTGGTATGTTTGCCGGAATCCAGCGCGGTCGAAATTTCGCGCGTGGCGGCGAGCGCATCGGGCAACAACGCATTAATGAGGGTCGATTTTCCCATGCCCGACTGTCCGACCAGCACACTATAATGATCTTGCAGATGGGGCAGCAACTCGGCCGCGCCATTCAACGCAGACAATTCCAGCAGCGGATAGCCGGCCGCCCGGTAAGGTTCCAGCTGGCTACGCGCCTGAACAGTCTGAGCCAATAGATCGCATTTGTTCAGCACGATCAACGCATTCAACTGCTGCTCATGCGCGGCGACCAGGCAACGCGCCAGCAATTCGTCGTTGAATGAAGGTTCGGCTGCGACGACAATGACAATCTGCGTGACGTTTGCCGCGATGAGTTTCTGGCGAAAGGCATCAGAACGGTAGAGCAGCGTTTTACGCGGGGCGATGCGCTCTATCACACCCATTCCGATGGTGGCCGCCGATGAATCTGCGGTACGGCGGATATCCACCTCGTCGCCGCAGGCCACGTCGCTTTTTTTGCCACGCGGCACACAAGTCAGTAGTTCCCCATCGGCCAGCTCGACCTGATACTGACGCCCAAAGGCAGCTACGACCCGCCCCTGCACCACGGCTTCCTTTTCAACAACTGCAGTCAAATTCCGAACAAGGCATCGACCTTGGCAGCGCAGATGAAATCGTTGTCGGACAACCCGCCGACGCTATGCGTGGAGTATTCCACGCTGCATTTGTTGTATCCCACGTGCAGGTCAGGATGATGGTCTTCGCGATGCGATAGCCACGCCACCGCATTCACGAACGCAATGGTCTGATAATAATTTTTGAAATTAAAATCCTTGGTAATCACCGGCCCGCTTTGCACCCACCCATTCAGCTGCGCCATCAGCTTGTCTATTTCAGGCTGAGTTAGTGCGGGCACGCCCCCTTCGCACGGCTTGCATTTTTTTCCTGTCAGTTCGTTTTTATTCATCGCCGCTCACTTGAACTTATAGTAACGCTGGTTAAGATAAGCGCCGAGATTCTGTTCGTCCTGTTCGGTCAGCTTGATGCCCAGATTTCCGCTGCAGTAAAGCATGCGCGCAATCAGCTGCTGCGGATTATTTACAATGCGGTTAGGCCGCGTAAATATGGCGCTGCCATCCCCGCCCACCTTGCCTATATGGCAGCGGTTGCAACGATTCTGCTCAAAAAATTTCTGCCCCGCCTGCTCGTCGCCGGTCGCGAAAGGCACAGCCTGCGCGCTGCCGCAGGCCAGCAGCAAAACGATGAATATTTTTTTCATGTCAACTCCCGATTAAGTAATTTCCGGCACATGACTTTATGGACTTTTTAAACGCGCAATACGCACCAGTGCCGGGGGATGCGAGTCGTAAAACGTAGAATACAGCGGGTCGGGGGTTAATGTCGCGGCATTATCCTGGTACATTTTTACCAGCGCGCTGCCGAGATCGTCGGCGCTGGTTTGCTCAACTGCGTACGCGTCCGCCTCGAACTCATGCTTGCGTGAATACGCTGAAGTGAGCGGATGCAGCAGGAAGCTGAATACCGGCATTACCATGAAGAACAGCAGCAAAGCCAGCGCCGTCGACTGGCTGGTCACGCCCAGCCCCTGATAAAACCAGTCCGCCTGCATCAGCTGCGCCAGCAGCCATAGAAAACCCAGGCTAAGCACAAACGTGAACACGATGCGCTTAACCACATGCAGATGTTTAAAATGTCCCAGTTCATGCGCCAGCACCGCCTCGATTTCGCCCGGTTTTAAACTGGCCAGCAAGGTATCAAAAAAAACGATGCGTTTGGTTTTGCCGAACCCGGTGAAGTACGCATTGCCATGTGCACTACGGCGCGAACCGTCCATCACGAATAGCCCTTGCGCGGTGAAGCCACATTTTTTCAGCAGCGTTTCGATGCGCGCTTTCAGCGCCTCATCCTGCAGAGGTAAAAATTTATTGAACAGGGGCGCGATGAAGGAAGGGTAAAGAAATAGCAGTAGAAGATTAAAAGTTACCCAGACGCCCCAGACGTAAAGCCACCAGTTGGCTCCCAAGCGTTCCATCATCCATAGCACGCCGAACAGTAACGGCAGCCCGACCACAGCGGTCAGCAACAATCCCTTCAGCCCGTCCAGCAGGTACAACGCCAGCGTCATTTTATTGAAACCGTAACGCGCTTCGAGCACAAAAATACGGTACAGGCCAAAGGGGATTTCCAATACCGCGGAAAGCGTCAACACCAGCACAATGGTCGCCACGCCCTGCGTGATTGGACCGGCAAAATTATGCTGGGCGAAATCGGCGATCGTCTGTATGCCGCCGCCCAGAGTGAAGGCCAGCAGCACAGCTGCATCAAACAGCGCGGATAGCATCGACAAACGGGTTTTGGAACTGGTGTAGTCAGCTGCTTTCTGATGGGCCGAAAGGTCGATCTGTGCGCTGAACACACCGGGCACCGCATGGCGATGCAATGCGATGTGCGCCAGATGACGCCGTGCCAGCCATAATTTGGTCAGCGTGGTCAAAAGCAAAGCGCTGATAAAGAGTATCGAAAATAAAGATGAAGTCATAAGTTTTTTAAAATGATGGCAACGGAACAACGTTATGACACAATACATGCTCGACAGTTCTCACCTTCAGGCAACGCAAATTATGGCACAAAACCCCAACAATCTGATCTGGATAGATATGGAAATGACCGGCTTGTCGCCTGAGTCGGATTGCATTATCGAAGTGGCATTGGTGATTACCGACAGCGAACTGAATACCGTGGCGGAAGGGCCCGTGCTGGTGGTGCATCAACCGGACGAGGTGCTGGACGGTATGGACGCCTGGAATAAATCGACCCACGGTAAATCCGGCCTGATCGAAAAAGTAAAAGCTTCCACGCTGGACCACGCCGCGGTTGAAGCACGCCTGCTGGAATTTCTGAAAGAATTTGTACCGGTGCGCATCTCACCCATGTGCGGCAATTCGATTTGCCAGGATCGGCGTTTTCTGGCGCGCTGGATGCCTGACCTGGAAGCGTATTTTCATTATCGCAACCTCGACGTAAGTACGCTGAAGGAGCTGGCCAAACGCTGGAAGCCGGAAGTTGCTCAGGCACTCAAAAAACACGGCAAGCACGAAGCGCTCGCCGATATCTACGAATCTATAGAAGAGATGAAACATTACCGCGAGCATTTTATCCGGCTGTAGCCCGATAAAAGCGGATCACGTCATTTTCCAAGGCTTATCTTCATGAGGCTGCCGATTCGGCAGCCTCCAACCCAACTGGCTCAGATATTACAGCTTGATGCTGTTGCCTATCGCCAATGTCTGTACCTTCGCTTTGCTGTTGCCTGCCTTCAGCGCGGCCTGTAATGCCTGGGGCGTGCCGGTCAATATCGGAAATGTCCCGTAGTGCATCGGAATGACAGTGGCCGGGCTGACCAGCCTGACCGCCTCGGCCGCACGTTCCGGACCCATCGTAAAATGCCCGCCGATTGCGGTCAGCATCACATCCACTTTATGAAATTGTTTGACCAGCGCCATGTCCGCAAACACATCGGTATCGCCGGTATGATAAATGGTTGGGCCATTCTTAATAGTGATCAGGAAACCACCCGGATTGCCGCCATCATGGATAGTTTTGGCCCCCTCTGCTTCAGTCACCGTTGAGCTGTGGATGGCCGGTATGAAAGCCACCTTCACTTCGCCGTCCAGCAAGGTCAGCTCGCCGCCGAAATTGCCCAGCGTATCGAAACCCATCTGGTCTTTAGGATAGCCGCCATACTGCGCCATCGCTTGCCCCAGGTCGAATGTAGCAACCAGTTTGGCGCCGGTCTTGGTGGCGATTGCGGCGCTGTCGCCGGCATGGTCAAAGTGGCCGTGTGTAAGCAGGATAAGGTCGACTTTATCGAGTTTGGCCAAGTCTTCTTTGCCGCTCTTGTTGGCAGGATTTGCGATCCACGGATCTATCAGCAGCACCTTGCCCGAGGGTGTGGTCAGTTTAAAGGCAGAATGTCCGTACCAGGTCAGTTCGGTACCGGCCGCCTGAGCTGCCAGCGGGGCCGCCAGTAGCATCAGAGCGATGAGTTTGATCAGGTTGCGTATCGACATTGTTAACCTCCTTTTATTGTTGTTGATCAGTTTTATTTTTTTGCGCCTGCCGCCAAGGCCCTCAGGCGGCTTTGTTCATATTGCGTTGCATCCGCGTTGCCCAGCCAGCCATGCAGATTGTCCAATACCAGATCAGTAAGCGCATGGATCCAGTCCGGGCGTTCGTTGAGGCAGGGGATGTAATGGTACTCGCCCCCGCCCGCGTGTTGAAAGTCTTCTTTACCTTCCTGGGCAATTTCCTCCAGCGTTTCCAGGCAGTCCGCAACAAAACCGGGGCAGACTACATCCACGCGCCCGGCGCCCAGCTGGCCCAGCTCTTTAAGCGTCGCTGTGGTATACGGTTTCAGCCATTCGGCGCGGCCGAAACGCGACTGGAAACTGACGATATATTCGTCCTTTTTTAATCCCAGCGCTTCGGCAATGAGGCGGCCGGTCTTGAGGCACTCGCAATGGTACGGATCGCCCTTGTCCAGCGTATAGCGCGGCAAACCGTGAAAGCTCATCACCAACTTGGCGGGGCGGCCATGCATGGTCCAGTAGTCGCGGATATTCTGCGCAGCGGCGGCGATGTACCCGGGATGATCATGGAAATGCTTGACCGTGCGCAACGCCGGCATATTGCGCTGCGTCATCAGTTGCTGGCACACCGCATCCAGCACACTGCCGCCTGCGCTGGCCGCATACTGTGGATACATCGGCACCAGCAGAATGCGCTGACAGTTCTGCGCTTTCAGGCTGGTCAATACTTCAGCGATCGACGGGCTGCCGTAGCGCATGGCATATTCAATCAACAGCGGCGCGCCTTTGGTGCGTTCGCCCAGATAGCCCTGCAAAAGCAGGGTTTGCCGTTCAGTATGCACTTTCAGCGGCGACCCTTCCGGCATCCAGATGGTGGCATATTTGGCCGCGGATTTTTTCGGCCGGGTATGCAGAATGATGCCGTTCAGTATCAGCCACCAGATCGCGCGGGGAATTTCAACAACGCGCGGATCACTCAGGAATTCGCGCAGATAAGGTTTGACGGCCTCCCTTGTGGGTGCCTGCGGGGTGCCCAGATTCACCAGCAGCACAGCCGTTTTGACGACCGTACCGTGGGTATATGCGGGTTCTGGCTGATAAGACATATTCGATTCCTAAATGAAGCAGCGTTATGGCAAAACTACCATAACTTTGGTTACAGCCGTTACCTGGAATTTACTGGACCTGGAATTATTGAATTCTGGATAGCCTGTTGCCGCCCGGTTCTTGCGGCGAAATTTTTTGGAAATTATTTTGACGAATTATCCCGGCCCATCATTGTTGAGACAGCGCATTGCTGAGCAGCTTGGCCGTGATATCCACGATCGGTACCACCCGCTCATAATTCATCCGTTTCGGACCCACCACGGCGAGCGTGCCCATCACCCGACCGCCTGTCACATACGGCGCGCTTACCACGCTGCATTCATCCAGGCCCAGCAAACCCGATTCGCTGCCGACGAAAATATGTACGCCGGGCGCATGACGGCCGGCATCCAGCAATTGCAGCAATTCGGTTTTCTGTTCGAACACATTGAACAGCATGCGTAACTGATTCATGTCGGCGGACAGGTCATTGACATGCAGCAGATTTCGTTCGCCGCTGATCACATAATCTTCGTGGCGTTGCGCTACCACTTCGTCGCCGGCGGCAATAGCGGCGGTCATCAGCGCAGTCATATCGTGGTGTAACTGATGCAACTCGTTCTGCAGTCGCCCGCCGATATCATGCAGCGCACAGCCGGTGTAATGCAGATTCAAAAAATTTCCCGCCTCGGTAAGCTGCGACTGCTTGTAGTCCTTATCGGTCAGCAGTACGCGATTTTCCACCTCGCCGTCAGGCATCACGATAATCAGCAATACGCGCTTTTCCGATAGCCGCAAAAATTCTATCTGACGCACGGTGATCGCGCTGCGCCTGGGCGTCGCCACCACACCGGCAAAATGGGTCAGCTCGGACAGCAAGTTGGAAGCCTGCGTCAGCAGCCGAGATGGATTATCCGGGTGCAGCTGGTATTGCAGCTGCTGCACGCGCGCATCATCCAGCGGCTGCACTACCATCAGCGTATCTATGAACAGGCGGTAGCCGAGCGCGGTGGGTATGCGTCCCGCCGAGGTATGCGGGCTGCGCACCAATCCCAGCTCTTCCAGCTCGGCCATGATGTTGCGTATCGTGGCCGAGCTCAGGTCCAGCCCGGAAAACTGCTGCAGCGCGCGCGAGCCCACCGGCTGGCCTTCGCTGATGTAGCGGTCTACTAAAGTTTTCAGCAGGATTTGAGCGCGATCATTGAGCATGACGCGCATTCTAACATCGCTCCGGCCACTACCATATGTTCGACGTATCATAGGGTTCTCCGCGGAGGCAAACTCAGTGTGCAAGTCTTTGTCAATAAAACTCAGCTATGGTTTAATCCCGGCATGAAATTTCCATTCCAGATTGTTGCCCTGATCGGCAAATACAAGACCCCGGAAATTACCGAGCCGCTGTTGCGGCTGGCTGAGTTTCTGACCACACTGGGGATAACCGTGGTGGTGGACGACCTCACCAGCAAGCACCTCAACCATCATACTTACCGCTCAATCAGGCTGGACGAAATGAACGGCGCAGTGGATCTGGCGATCGTGCTGGGCGGCGATGGGACCATGCTGAACATCGCACGCATCCTTGCCCCGTTCGGCATTCCGCTGGTCGGCGTGAATCAGGGCCGGCTCGGCTTCCTGACCGATATTTCGCTCGACACCATGCAGCAGACGATAGGCGCCATGCTGCAGGGCCAGTTTGTCACCGAGCAGCGCATGCTGCTTACTACCCGTATTCTGCGCGGAGGCGAAGAGGTGTTTAGCGCGCTGGCACTCAACGAGGTGGTTGTGCATCGCGGCAACGCCGGCAATATCATCGAGTTCGAAACGCGCATCAATGGCGAATTTCTGTACAAACAGCGCGCCGATGGATTGATCGTGGCGACCCCGACCGGCTCCACTGCATATGCGTTGTCCGCCGGCGGGCCGATTTTACATCCGGGCCTGGACCTGATCGCGCTGGTGCCGATATGCCCGCATATTTTAAGCAATCGTCCGATAGTCGTGGACAGCCAGTCTCAAATCGAAATCCTGCTGCACAGCAAGCATGGGGTGCGGGTGCGTTTCGACAGCCACTCATTTTTTGACGTGCAGCTGAATGACATGCTGCTCATCTCCCGCGACGCCGCACGACTGTGTCTGCTGCATCCGGTCGGGCATAGTTATTACCATACCCTGCGCGAGAAGCTGCTCTGGAATAAAAGTTTGTAATGCTCAAATTTCTCAGTATCCGCGACTTCGTCATAGTCGATACCCTCGAGCTTGATTTTGCTGCCGGCTTCACCGCCCTGACCGGCGAAACCGGTGCGGGTAAATCAATCCTGATCGACGCGCTGGCGCTCGCGCTGGGAGAACGCGGCGATGCCGGCATGGTACGCAGCGGCTGTGAACGCGCCGAAATCACGGCGCAATTCGATATCGACCGCCTACCGCAATTGCAAGCCTGGTTACTGGAGCAGGAATTGCAGGGAGACGAGGACGTGTGTCTGCTGCGCCGTGTGCTGGACGCAGGTGGCCGCTCACGCGGCTTTATCAATGGCCGCGGCGCCACCTTGCAGCAGATGCGCGAGGCGGGCGATTTTCTGCTCACGATACATGGCCAGCACGCCCACCAGTCGCTGCTGCGCGCCGACTTCCAGCGCGAGCTGCTGGACAGTTATGCCGGCCTGGAATCGCAGGCTGCCGCGCTGGCGGTCCTCTACCGTTCGTGGCAGATACTCCACCGCCGCCATGTCCAGCTACAGCAGAACGCCGCGGCGATGTCTGCCGAGCGCGACCTGATGTTGTTTCAACGGCGCGAACTGGACACACTCAACTTCGGCCAGCAGGAATGGGTCGACCTGCAAACCGATTATGCGCGGCTGTCGCATATCGCCAGCCTGCTTGAAACGGCGCAGTTTGGGGTGGAGGTGTTGAGCGACAGCGAGACCGCCTGCCTGGCACAACTGAATATTCTGGTGACGCGGATGCGGGACAGCGTGGCATTCGATCCGACGCTGCAGGATACGCTGGGCATGCTGGAAAGCGCGCAGAACGAACTGCAGGAAGCAGCCTATACACTGCGCCATTATCAGCATAAGCTGGACGCAGACCCCGCCCTGCTGCGAGCGCAGGAACAACGGATGAGTGCAATCATCAATACGGCAAGAAAATATCGCGTGACGCCGGAACAATTACCGGAAACATTACAACTGATCAGTGCGCGGCTGGAGGAGCTGGGCGGCGACGCAGACCCGGCAGCCCTGCAGCAGCAGGAGGCCGATGCCAGCAAACAATACCTGCTGGCAGGAAAAAAGCTAAGCGCCGCACGACGCAGCGCGGCAGAAAAGCTGGGCCAGGAAATTACCGCGGCGATGCAGACCCTGGCGATGCAGGGCGGCAGCTTCGCGGTACAACTGAGTCCGCTGGCTGAAGGTAATGCGCATGGGCTCGAGGCGGTCGAATTCCAGGTTGCGGCCAACCCCGGCACGCCATTGCGCAATATGGCAAAAATTGCCTCCGGCGGCGAGCTGTCGCGCATCAGCCTGGCGATTCAGGTTGCCGCCAGCCAGCTGGCTAGCGTGCCGACGCTGATTTTCGACGAGGTGGACAGCGGCATCGGCGGGCGCGTTGCGGAAATTGTCGGGCAGTTGCTCAAGCGCCTGGGCCAGACCCATCAGGTAATGTGCGTGACGCATTTACCCCAGGTTGCGGCCAATGCGGATGCGCAGTGGCAGGTCAGCAAAACGGCGCGCGACGGCAGCACATTGAGCACGATAACCACCCTCGATCAGGCTGAACGCGTCGAAGAAATCGCGCGCATGCTCGGCGGCGTGAACATTACCGAAACCACGCGCAGACACGCAGCTGAAATGCTGGGATTGCCGGCCGATTAAATCCGGAGCGGCTTTGATGTATCATGCCGCAGTTTTATAGTTAAGGTTTTCATGCGCATCCAGCTTATCCTTCTTAGTGCCCTGCTCGCCTCGTGCAGCGGATTATCCCTGCCCTCTTTCACCACGCATAAAATCGACATACGGCAAGGTAATCTGATCACGCCCGAAATGCGGGACAAACTCAAGCTGGGCATGTCTCGTGCGGCGGTACGCTCAGTCATGGGTACCCCGCTGATCAACGACCCTTTCCATCCCAACCGCTGGGATTACGCATATCGCCTCGAACGCGGCGGCAAGCTGATCGAGCAGCAGCATATGACGCTGGTTTTTGACAACGATCGCCTGGTGCGTATCGACGATAGCCAAATGCCGCCGCTGCTGGTGACGGTCGAGCCTGCACCGCACAGTCCTGAACCGACGCAGCCGGATTCATCACCCGTTCAGCAAAATTCTCCACCGGCGCAGTAAACCAGGGTTAACTCATGGATAAAATAAAAATAGTCGTAGCGGGATGTACCGGGCGCATGGGACGGGCGCTGCTGGAAGGCGTCGCGCATTCCAGCGATCTGGTGTTGCATGCCGCGCTCGAACATGCAACCAGCGACCAGTTGGGCAGGAGTGCCCCGGAACTGGCCGAAGGATTGGCTGCGCTGAAAATTACCGCGGACGTAGCCGACGCGTTACAGGGCGCCGACGTGCTGATAGATTTTACCCGTCCTGAAGGCACCCTGCATCACCTCGCGGTATGCCAGCGCCTGGGTGTCAATATGGTAATCGGCACGACCGGTTTTACCGCCCAGCAAAAGGCGCAGCTGGGTGTCGCGGCACAGCATATCGGTGTTGTATTTTCGCCTAACATGAGTGTGGGAGTTAACCTCACCTTCAAGCTGCTCGAAATAGCGAGCCAAGTGTTGAACCAGGGTTATGACATTGAAATTATCGAGGCACATCATCGCCATAAAATAGATGCGCCGTCGGGTACCGCGCTGGGCATGGGTGAAGTGATAGCCAAGGCTCTGGGTCGGGATCTGGCGCAATGTGCAGTGTATGGCCGTGAAGGCGTCACCGGCGAGCGCGATCCTTCCACCATAGGTTTTTCGACGATACGCGGCGGTGATATCGTCGGCGACCATACCGTACTGTTTGCCGGAACCGGTGAACGCGTTGAAATCACCCACAAGGCCAGCAGCCGCGCCACTTTTGCGCTGGGCGCACTGCGCGCTGCACGTTTTTTGCAAGGTCAGCCGGCCGGGCTGTACGATATGCAGGATGTGCTGAAATTAAAGTAGCTATTTCCTGACCAACGACTCCCCCTCGCACTTCCCCAGCAAAATTTTTGCCGGGCATCAAACTCTGCTTCTGTTCTCGTCGTGACACAACATTGTCTAAATATTTACACTCGGAATTTGCGTGATTAAATAAATAAGTGCTTGTTCTGAGTTACGAATAACAAATCTTAAACTCGAAAAGATCAAGCGCTTTCGTACAAAGTGTCTCAAATTTCATACACAAATGACTGGGTGTAATTGCTGAGCCGCCCGGTAGCGGCAATTCCATACCTTAAAGACATTTGTTTTCAGTTAGTTACTCATTATTTTGAGCAGTGGTACGCATCTTGCAAATGACTTGACTGAATCTGGCGTGTGCTAGGTCGCGTAGTTCTATGCAGAGCAAATAAATTAACTAACTGTGGAGATAATAATATGAATAAGACTTTACTAGCGAGCGCCATAGCGCTTGCTTTCGGCACATCAGTCGAAACCTGGGCAGCCCCGACAAATACCAACAGCGCCAGCACCGCTCAGAACAATACTCAGACTGCGACCAAGACTATTGGCCAGTCCGGCAATAACAGCCCGCAGGCAAATGGCAAATCCACTGCGGAACAAAATGATAATTCCAACCAGAACAATGACAGCAGCACCAACAACTCCGACCAGAACAATGACAGCAGCACCAACAACTCCAACCAGAACAACAACAGCAGCACACGCAACATCACAAAAAACAAAACCAGCTCCCGCATTTCTGCGAACACTACATTAACCGGCACGGTGCAAAATAACAGCACATCGGGCAACTCCGGCAACACTGGCGGAGCTGCTGCTGCCGGCGGACAAGGCGGCGTAGGCGGCAATGGTGGCAATGCCACTGTGGGCGCCCAGGGTGGAACCACCGCTGGCGGCACAGGTGCAGCAGGCGCAAGCGGCGGCAATGGCTCTACCGCATCGACTAGTGGCAATGCCAGAGGCGCTGCCGGCGGTGCGGGCGCGGCAGGTGGAAGCGCAACCAATAATTCCACAGCAGGTAGCACCTCGGCTGGCGCGGGCTCGTCAGGCGGGTCAGGCGGATCAGGTAGCGCCGGCGGCTCAGGCACAGGCGGCGCAGGCATGGGCGCCAGCGGCGGTAGCGGTGGCAATAGCGGTACTAGCGCCAGCGGCATGGGCGGCAATGGCGGCGCAGGAGGCGTCGCCAACGGTGGTAGTGGTGGCGCGGGCGGCAGCAATGGCAGCGCGACGGGCGGCACAGGTGGCGCAGGCGCAGGTAGCGGTGCCGCCAACGGTGGCACAGGAGGCTTTGGGGGGGGAACCGGCACAGCCGCCGGCGGTAACGGCGGAACGGGCGGTAGCAGCGGCAACACCAATGCCGGCAAAGGCAGCGGCGGATCGGGAGGATCGGGGGGAATGGCAGGAGCAGCCAGCAGCGGAACAGCTGGGCCGAGCAATGGCGGTAGTGTGACCGGTGGCACAACCGGCGCAACAACAGGGGGGCAAGGCACTGGTGGCACAGCAGGTCCATCCGTGGGTGGGCAAGGTAGCGGCGGAACAGCCGGACCCACCACCGGCGGAGCAGGCGCCAGCGGCAGTGTTGCCAGCAGCAATGGCGGCAATGGCAAGGGGGGTGGAACCGGATCGGCCAGCGGCGGTAGTGGAACAGGCGGCATGGCTGGTGCTGCCAATGGCGGCCAGGGCACAGGTGGAACTACTGGTTCTACCAGCGGCGGAACAGGTTCCAGCGGCTCAGCAGGTAATAGTACCGGCGGCACCGCTAACGGCGGAACCAGCGGCCCGGCCAATGGTGGGCAAGGCACCGGCGGAACAGCCGGAGCTTCCATCGGCGGTAACGGCAGCAGCAGTTCGTCCGGCACAGCTAACGGCGGTCAAGGTAGCGGCGGAATGGCCGGACCTTCCACCGGTGGAGCCGGTACCAGCGGCACCGCCGGACCTGCGACTGGCGGCAGCGGCACCAGCGGCAACACCGGCTCTTCTACCGGCGGTCAGGGTAGCGGCGGAATGGCCGGGGGCTCTACCGGCGGAGCGGGCAGCAGCGGCACCGCCGGCCCATCTTCTGGCGGAAGCGGCAGCAGCAGCGTTTACGGCACATCAAATGGCGGTCAGGGTAACGGCGGAATGGCCGGGCCTTCTACTGGCGGCGCCGGCAGCGGTGGAATGGCTGGACCAACCAGTGGCGGCAGCGGTAGCGGCGGTAGCAGCGGCCCCTCTAACGGCGGTACCGGCACTAGCGGAACGGCTGGTCCTACCACGGGCGGCAGCGGCTCAGGCGGAACGGCCGGTCCTACCACCGGCGGCAGCGGCACTAGTGGAACCTCAGGCTCATCTACCGGAGGCGCGGGAGCCGGCGGCATGACTGGCCCCACCGCCGGCGGTGCGGGCAGCGGTGGTACCGCTGGACCCACAACTGGCGGGCAGGGCAACGGTGGCATGGCTGGAGCATCCAGTGGTGGTGGCGGAAGCAGCAGCAACACAGGTACATCGGCTGGCGGAGCAGGAACCGGTGGTACACCTGGAGCGATTTCCAGCGGTAGCGCAACAACCAGCAATACTGGCGGTGCAGGCACGTCGGGCAGCGGTAGCCCGTCGACTGCAACAGGCGGAACGACCGGGGCGGGAGGCTCGGCCAGCTCTCCTGGAGGTACCAGCACTGCGGGCGGCGGCACGGGTGCTGCAGGCGGCTCAGTCACCGGAGGTCCAGCGACTGGCGGTGCAGCGGGATCCAGCACTGCAGGTGCAGGTAGCGGCGCAGCCGGCACCAGCACAGCGGGAACAGGTACCGGCGCAGCAGGCAGCAGCACTTCAGGTTCGGGCACCGGTGCATCCGGTGGCGCATTGACTGCCGGCACAGGTACCGGCGCAGCAGGTAGCAGCACTGCAGGCGCCGGTTCCGGCGCAGCCGGCAGCAGCACTTCAGGAACAGGCACCGGCGCAGCAGGTGGCACCAACACCGCTGGTACAGGTACCGGCGCGGCAGGTAGCAGCACCGCTGGTACAGGCACCGGCGCAGCAGGCAGCAGCACTTCAGGCGCCGGCACCGGCGCAGCAGGTGGCCCACAGACCGCAGGAGCAGGTAGCGGTGCGGCTGGCACCAGCACCTCAGGCATGGGCTCGGGCGCAGCTGGCAGCAGCACTTCCGGTTCGGGTACGGGCGCAGCCGGTGGTGCATTGACTGCTGGAACAGGTAGCGGCGCAGCCGGTAGTGCGTCCTCGGGTGGCGGCAGTGGCGCAGCCGGTAGCAGCACTTCCGGTGCGGGTACAGGCGCGGCTGGTGGATCACAAACGGCTGGGGCGGGTACCGGCGCATCGGGTAGCAGCACTTCAGGCGCAGGCACTGGTGCAGCGGGTGGAACCAATAGTGCTGGAGCAGGTACCGCTGGTGCGGGCACCAGCACCTCAGGTACAGGCACCGGTGCAGCAGGCACAAGCACTGCCGGAATGGGCACTGGCGCAGCGGGCAGCAGTTCTTCCGGTGCCGGTGCCGGTGCAGCTGGCGGTACTAACACAGCCGGTGCAGGCACAGGCGGCGGCAGCAACACCGGTACTTCCGGTTCAGGGACAGGCGCAGCAGCCACTGGTACCGGCGGTTCAGGGACAGGAGCGGCCGCGACCAGCACAGCCGGGCATGGAACAGGAGCGGCAGGTACTTCAACTGCTGGAGCAGCAACTGGAGCCGCCGGTGGAAGCAGCACGAGTGGACTCGCCACTGGCGGATCTAGCGGCATGGGCGCAGCGGGCGGGAACGGCAGCGGTGGAGCAGCAACTGGCGGAACCGGCGGAGCCGGCGCAGCGGGTGCGTCGGCCAGCAACACCGGCGGCGCTGGAGCAGCGGGCGGCAGCGGAACCAGTGGTAGCGGAGGTTCCGGCGGATCCGGTGCGTCAGCCAGCAATACCAGCGGTTCCGGCGCAGCCGGGGCAGCGGCCACCAGCACCGGTGGGTCAGGTGCAGGCAGCGGTGCTTCAACCACTGGTAACGGCGGAGTAGCCGGGGCTGGCGGCAACGGCACAGGCGGAACGGGTACCGGCGCTGCCGGTGGTTCTGGTGGCACAGGTGGCGCAGGCGGCTCGGGTGGCACAGGTGGAACGGGCGGTAGCGTAACTGCAACCAGCACTGGCGGGGCAGGCGCCAGCGGTGGAACCGGCGGTAATGGCACGACCGGTAGCGCCAACTCCAGCGGTAACGCCGGCAATGGCGGCAATGGCGGGCTGGGCGGAAGTGCGACCACCGGTGACATGCTCGCGCAGGCCACAACCGGAAACGGCGCCATCGGCGGTGCGGGAGGAGCCTCTACCGGCGGTAGCGCTGGCATTTACAACATCAGCAACACGCTGAGCGGTAGCTCCTTCTCGAACGCAGCAGGTATCAATACGGTGAGCCAGAATACCGGCGCCAACGCATTGATACAACAAGGCGTTACGGTACAGGCCAACATAGGAAGGTAAGCGGTAATTTCCTTGAGGGGTGGCTGCATCCCTCAAGGATTTTTGTGTTCCAGTTCAGTTTTTGCAGAGGCAACGATGAGATCCACACATATTTTAAAGTTTACCTGTTTATTTCTCCTGGGTGCGCAAACAGCGGCGGTTCTTGCCGGCTCTGAAGCAGCCCCGGCATTATCCGAAACTTCGGCAGAGACCGAGTCAGGTACGGATTCACTGGGAATGGTTGTACCCAATGCAGAGCTTGCCCAATACCGCGGCGGTACAGCATTACAACTCAGCGAAATGAATCTGGACAGCAGGCTTATCAATAATCAGGCCATTGCCAACGTGACGGGCAGCAATTTCGTTACTCAGGATGCATTCTCCGGTTCCAGCGGATTCTCCACGGTCGTGCAGAACTCTGGCAACAACGTCATTATCCAGAATGCCACTATCCTGAACCTCAGTCTGCACTAGTAGTAACGCAAATGAAATTTTCAACCCAATTCCTTGCGGTGGCTTTCTGGTTGATGCTCAGCCCGGCCACGGCAACCTCAGTGTTAGCGGATAATCTCAGCGTCAGTTCGACCGATGTGTCCGACATCCTTGGCGCTTATGTAGCCGATTCCGATCTCGCCGCGTACCGTGGCGGTACAGCCCGGCAGGACAACGACGCGCTGGGTAATCTGGCGCAGCCACGATGGATCACCATACCCGGCAGCATTGCCGGTGGAAACGCGGCCAATATTAAAGTGCTCAGTCTTAAGGAACTGCGTTTCCGCACTACGGTGCGGCAGCAGTATGACTACAGCTGTGGCTCTGCGGCGCTGGCAACATTGCTGAACCAGTATCATGACTCGCTTGACGAAGAGACTATATTCAAGGAAATGTGGAACAGCGGCGATCAGGAAAAAATCCGACGCGAGGGCTTTTCCCTGCTGGACATCAAAACATACCTGCAAAGCAGAGGCTATAACGCGAATGGCTATGTGGCGCCGGTGGATAAGCTGGTGGAAGTAGGTATCCCGGCGATAGCGATGATCAACGACAACGGCTACAACCATTTTGTTGTGGTCAAAGGTGTCAGGAACGACAAGGTATTGCTTGGGGATCCGTCGGCCGGAAGCCGCATTCTGTCGCGGGCGGAATTCGACCGGATGAGGCTCAAAAACAATATTCTGTTCGTGATTGTTGGTAAGCGTGAACTGGCCGTTTTTAATGCTGAAAACGATTGGCAAATCCGTCCCAAGGCCCCGCTTGGCATCGCGACCAATCCGGACATCTTGTCCAATATCGGTTTTCTTCGTCGCAGCCCCAGCGATTTTTAATGAATTTTTTAGTTAAATTATTCGGCGCCGTAATACTTTCCAGCGCGGCCATACAACCGATTTACGCGGCCTTGCCGGACATCGGCTTCGACGGCTGGCCGATTGCGACAGATGAAGAT
>JAZJXX010000007.1:119579-124352 GCA_040390665.1 Pseudomonadota bacterium
AAGCAACCAGCAACGGCCTGCCGCTGTCATTCAGTTTCGGCATCGAACGCGCTACCTTCGTCAATGGCCAACTGGTGTCAACTACCACCATTGCTATTCCCGATTCCGCAAACACTGCCGTGCCTATAGGCAACTTCAATCCCGTGACTGTGATCCAGAATGGGGCAGGAAATGTTTTCAGTTTACAGGGCATGCAAAACCTGCCAGGCTCAGTCATGACCGTGATACAAAACAGCCTCGACAACCAGGTCATCGGCACGACCACTGTAATCAACGCTTCAGTTACCAGCCGGGGATTCCTGAACTCATTGGCAGTCCAGTCGGCGCTCAATCAAATGGTATTCAAATCGCTGCATTAGTCGATCGCGGCTGTACCACGCACTCATGCTGAAAGGCGCACATAAGGTTCAATTCTTCGCTGGCGCAGGTGCCTGATCCCAAAGGCGCTTCATCGGCGGGCGCTCAAGAAACAAAAGGGGCATGCGCAGCATCATGGTTACCCCAGGCGTATCGGGGGTCAGCCCGGCCCCGACCGAAAAATTAACCGAAGTGTTGGCGTTAACCCGGTACGAATAGCCGAACAATAACGTCGACAACTGCGTTGGGGTGGCTGCCGGGAACATCAGGCTTCCGCCGTTGGTCGAGGGTGTTCCGACATGCGTATACTCAACACCAATACTGAAAGATGTTTTCTCGTTCAGCGCAAGGCCCATTCCGAAATTCAGCCCCACTGCGTTTCCTGGATGCACCTCCCCTCGCCCACCGCCCACGTCTCTATCCACGTTCTTCACATAATTGACGCCGCCAAAAAACACCGCGGGATCGGTCGGATAAATGATCGACAGGCTGGGTTGCCAGGCGACAAATCCGGAACCGGTCGGCAGCTCCGTGGGCATCTGGCTCTGTGTCGAATAAGGGACAGAAAACGGATCACGGCCATTACGCGCTTTCATGCGCAACCCGGCAATGTAATAGGGACTGTCGGCATTGGGCACGTTGACCTGATAACGCGCAGCAAATTCCAGATCGCCCAGACCTTCTCCATGCGTGTCAAACACACTGTCGTTGGTAGTCGGGGTGGCAGCTGTGCGCGTAATCGTCGAGTCGTTGCGGGATACATAGGGCACTTTAAATTCCAGTTCAAAGCGATTGGTGACGCCGTAACGCCCGGTTAACGCAGTTATCCAGGTACTATCGTTAACCCCCCTGATATCAATTAATCCTATGGTAATCGCCGGTATCACCGTATAACCGAGCAAAGCAACCCGGTAGGTGGACGCATAGGAATATTGCAATGAAGGCTCCAGCACAAATCTGCCATGCGGAGTTAATGCGCCGGGCTGCTCGAAAATTGCCGCTACCGGAGGCGGAGCGGTTTGGCCGGATTGCTGTGGACGCTGGCCGACGGGTCTTTCCGGAGAGGGCTGTGCCTGAACCTTGGGCGCAGGCTGCCCAGACTGCACCACAACAGGAGCGGATATGGATGGCGCCGGGGCGGCCTGTTCCGGTGGAGAAGACTGTTCCGCCGGCAGTGCCGGCGCCTGGACTGTTATGTCGTCTTTTTTGGCCGGTGCTTCAATGTTGGACTTCAATGCATCCAGGCGGCGGCGTGCGTGCTCCAGTTCGCGCTTCTGGTTGGCCAGCTGCTTTCGCAGCGTATCAATGCTTTTCCGTTGCAGGTTATATTTCTTTTCCTGCTCCTCTATCGCCTGACGTTGTTCTGCCAGAGCGCTGATCTCGGCCGCCAGCTGTTGTTTGATCTGTTTAATGCTGGGTTGTTTGCCCGGTGCAGCAGGGGGCGGCTGTTCGTTTGTTTGGCCGTGTGCAGGCGCGGCGGCAAATAGCGCGCTGACCAAGCTTGCGGATACAAAGCACCGGGTGTGCTTACGGCCCATTTAATTCTCCTATTATTTTTGAGAGTAATACCGGCAATCAGTATTGCGCGGTCTGCTCTATTGGGATCGGTAATCACCCTTGCCCGCAGGGAATTTGCTGACCAGGCGGTACAGCGTAGCTCTTGATATCCCTAGCTGGCGTGCTGTCTGCAGCATATTATTATCGTAATAGCGCAACGTCCTCTGTATGACTTCCTGTTCCGCCCGGTCGCGGGCACGGTCCAGCGTAACAATGGATTCGGCCATGGTGTTCTCTTCCAGGCCAAGGTCACCGGGCGTCAGCAATCGATTTTCCGTCATCACCAAAGCGCGCCTTATACGATTTATCAATTCCCGTACATTGCCGGGCCAGTCGTGTCGGCGCAGCGCAGTCAGCGCCTGCTGGCTGAAATTTTTTGCGCGTGACTTGTTCTCTTTGGAAAATTTATCGAAATAAAACTGTGCCAGCAGGCCAATATCGTCCTTGCGATCGCGCAAGGGTGGCAATTTAATGCGCAGCACGTTGATGCGGTAATATAAATCCTGCCGGAAGCGCCCCGATTCAACAGCCTTTTCGAGATCAACATTGGTTGCGGCGATAACCCGTACATCCACCGGTATGGTGATATTCGAGCCCACCCGCTGGATAACCTTTTCCTGCAGAAAACGCAGTAAATTGGCCTGTAACTCCGATGGTAAATCGCCGATCTCATCGAGAAATATCGTGCCGCCGGCGGCAGCTTCGATACGTCCGATTTTGCGCTGGTGCGCGTCGGTAAAGGCGCCCTTTTCATGGCCGAACAACTCGGTCTGGATCAGGTCTGCGGGCAATGATGCACAGTTCAGTGCAACAAAGGCCTTGTGGGCGCGCATCGAAATCTGGTGTATAGCCCGCGCGGCCAACTCCTTGCCGGTGCCGCTTTCGCCGGTAATCAAAGCCGGAGCGTCGGTCGCGCGCATCTTGCGCAGCATCCCGTATAGCTCCTGCATCGCGGGACTCGTGCCTATCATTTGATACTGGCCGATATCCTGATCATCGTCCTGCTTTTTTCGCAGCCCAGCCTTGCCGTACGCATGCCCCAGGGACATCAGCAAACGTTCACGGTCGAGCGGCAGGGTATGATAATCGTGAAACAGATCGCTGATCATTTTATTGATTGAAGTGCGGCGTAGCGCGTCGGAGGAAACCAGCGCGATCCACTCTGTAGCATGGTAAGCAAGTATGGAACGTTCCAGCTGCGGGGTGAACGACTCAGAGCTATTGATGCAGGCCAGACCAACCGCCGCATCATGTCCCGGATCTACAGACCTGGGAGGTGATTTCTGCGCCGCAACCAGTTCCCATTCCGGCTGGAGCAACTCGTGCAAATTACATTGCACAATGCTGCTGTCCGCATCGTTGGAAATAAAAATTATTTTTCGCTTGGCCATCGCTTTTTATTCTCTCCCAAGAGGATGCGTTTTTCGGCTGCACGATACCGCGCACCTCCCATCCTGATAGCCCGGAAGCAGCGATTCACGCCTGAACGATTATGGTATAGAGCCTGGACGTTAGCAACGTTTTTTATATTGCTGATATCTATAGCTTTATTTTTTTATAATTGTGATGAAAAAGACTGCTGAGTTCTGTACGGTAACGCGCACAAATTGCAAAATATTGGGCATTTCCTCACCGGAAAACGACTGAGCTAATTGATCGCCCGCGGCAAAAGAGGTACAATGCAGGCTGTAGCGGGATCGACTTCAGTTCGTCCCGCTTCTTTATGCCATCTGTTGTATCAGCCTTGGAGAAACCCCCGGTGTCGGAATCCAGCCCAGCCATTCTAGTGTTAGCCGATGGGACGGTATTCCGCGGCGTTTCGATAGGTGCGCCCGGCTTAAGCGTGGGGGAAGTGGTATTTAACACTTCCATGACCGGCTACCAGGAAATTCTCAGCGATCCGTCCTACTGCAAACAGATAGTCACGCTGACCTGCCCCCACATCGGCAATGTCGGCGCCAATATCGAGGATGCCGAGTCGCGCGAAGTATTTGCCAGCGGATTGGTCATACGCGACCTGTCGCTGACCGTGAGTAACTGGCGCAGCGACCAGTCGCTGCCGGACTATCTCAAAGCCAACAACGTAGTTGCCATCGCCGACGTGGATACCCGTAAATTGACGCGCATCCTGCGCGAACACGGCGCGCAGAACGGCTGCATCGCCACGGGGACGGATGAGGCAGCGGCGTTGCAGGCGGCGCGTGAGTTCGCCGGACTCGCGGGCATGGACCTGGCACAAGCGGTGAGCTGCGAACGGCAATACAGCTGGCATCAGCGCGAATGGGCGTTGAACAAGGGATATAGCAATAACGAACGGTCCCGTTTTCATGTGGTCGCTTACGATTTCGGAGTCAAGCAAAACATCCTGCGCAAGCTGGCCGAACGCGGCTGCAAAATAACCGTGGTGCCCGCCAGAACCGGCGCCGAGGCGGCCCTGGCGCTCAAGCCGGACGGTGTATTCCTGTCCAATGGTCCCGGTGATCCCCAACCCTGTGATTACGCAATTAGCGCAACACAGCAGTTTTTACAGGCGGGTGTCCCGCTGTTCGGCATCTGCCTGGGCCATCAACTGCTCGGTCTGGCGGTCGGCGCCACCACGGTGAAGATGAAATTCGGCCATCGCGGCGCTAATCATCCGGTGCTTGACACATCAAGCAATCGCGTGATGATCACCAGCCAGAATCATGGATTCGCGGTCGATGCGGCGACCTTGCCGGCGAACACACGGGTGACGCACAGCTCGTTATTCGACGGTACTTTGCAAGGATTCGAATTGACCGACAAGCCGGCGTTCTGTTTCCAGGGTCATCCTGAGGCCAGCCCTGGCCCGCAGGATGTCGATTACCTGTTCGACAAGTT
>JAZJXX010000007.1:124362-138591 GCA_040390665.1 Pseudomonadota bacterium
CCATGATGGAAAAACAAATAAAGCCTGCCGCGGAGTAAAGATCGGAATGCTTCTGCGTTAATCATCTGTGTTTCATCCGTGCGGTCAGCGGCTAACCAAAAATTCGAGCATGCCTAAACGTACCAACCTAAAAAGTATCCTGATCATCGGTGCTGGCCCGATTATTATCGGCCAGGCATGCGAATTCGACTATTCCGGCGCGCAAGCCTGCAAAGCGCTGCGCGAAGAAGGCTATCGCGTGATTCTGGTCAATTCGAATCCCGCCACCATCATGACTGACCCGGACATGGCTGATGCAACTTACATCGAGCCGATCACGTGGCGCATCGTCGAGAAGATCATCGCCAAGGAAAGGCCGGACGCGATCCTGCCCACCATGGGCGGACAGACTGCGCTGAACTGCGCGCTGGATCTGGCCAAACACGGTGTGCTGGAGAAATATGGCGTAGAAATGATAGGCGCGTCACGGGTAGCGATTGATATGGCCGAGGACCGCGAAAAATTCAAGCAGGCGATGACCCGCATCGGCTTGGCTTCGGCGCGCTCGGCCATTGCCCACAGCATGGAGGAAGCACTGCAGGTGCAGCAGGTGCTCGGTTTCCCTACCGTTATCCGTCCCTCTTTCACCATGGGCGGCTCCGGCGGCGGCATCGCCTATAACCGGGAAGAGTTCGAAGAAATATGCGGGCGCGGGCTGGAAGCCAGTCCAACCAAAGAACTGCTGATCGAGGAATCATTGCTCGGCTGGAAAGAATTCGAGATGGAGGTCGTGCGTGACCGCGCTGACAACTGCATTATTATCTGCTCGATTGAAAACCTTGATCCGATGGGTGTGCATACCGGCGACTCCATTACTGTAGCGCCGGCGCAGACCCTGACCGACAAGGAATATCAGATCATGCGCAACGCCAGCATTGCGGTGCTGCGCGAAATTGGCGTTGAGACGGGCGGCTCCAATGTGCAGTTCGCAATCAATCCGGAAGACGGACGCATGGTGGTGATCGAAATGAATCCGCGCGTGTCGCGTTCTTCCGCGCTGGCGTCCAAGGCTACCGGTTTCCCGATCGCCAAAATCGCCGCCAAGCTGGCAGTCGGCTATACGCTGGACGAACTGAAGAACGAGATCACCGGCGGTGCTACCCCTGCTTCATTCGAACCCACCATTGATTATGTCGTTACTAAAATACCGCGCTTTGCGTTTGAAAAATTTCCTCAGGCCAACGATCGCCTGACCACGCAGATGAAATCGGTAGGCGAAGTGATGGCCATAGGGCGTAACTTCCAGGAATCATTCCAGAAGGCACTGCGCGGACTGGAAGTTGGTGTAGACGGCCTGGACGAAAAGAGCAGCGACCGTGAGGCCATTACTGCCGAGCTTGGCGCGCCCGGTCCGGATCGCATATGGGCGGTCGGCGACGCCTTCCGTATCGGCATGACACGCGCAGAGGTATTTGCGCTGAGCAAGATTGATCCGTGGTTTCTGATCCAGATAGAAGACCTGGTTAAGCGCGAAATTGCCTTGGCAGGCCATACCCTGGCGAGCCTGGACAGGGAGGAATTGCGCCAGTTGAAACGGCGCGGATTTTCTGATTGCCGCCTGGCTAAATTACTCGGCTGCAGCGCGGCCGAAGTACGCACGCGCCGCCATGAATTGAATCTGCGTCCGGTGTTCAAGCGGGTCGATACCTGCGCCGCCGAGTTCGCCACCAGCACCGCCTATCTTTACTCCACTTACGAGGAAGAATGTGAAGCGCGGCCCAGCACTAACAAAAAAATTATGGTGCTGGGCGGCGGCCCCAACCGCATCGGCCAAGGCATAGAGTTTGACTATTGCTGTGTGCACGCCGCGCTGGCGATGCGCGAAGACGGCTATGAAACCATTATGGTCAACTGCAATCCGGAGACTGTATCGACCGATTACGACAGTTCCGATCGCCTGTATTTTGAACCGCTCACCCTGGAAGATGTGCTGGAAGTGGTGGCCATCGAAAAACCGGTCGGTGTAATCGTTCAGTATGGTGGACAGACGCCATTAAAGCTGGCGCGTGGGCTGGAACAGAACGGTGTGCCGATTATCGGCACCACGCCTGACATGATCGACTGCGCCGAAGATCGCGCACGCTTCCAGAAAATGCTGCTGGACCTCGGCCTGAAGCAGCCTCCCAACCGCATCGCCAGCACACCCGAACAGGCGGTTGCAGCGGCTCAGGAAATCGGCTATCCGCTGGTCATGCGTCCATCCAACGTACTGGGCGGCCGTGCGATGGAAATCGTACACGCGCAGGCCGATCTGGAACGCTATATGCGAGAGGCAGTGCTGAGCGCGAGGATTTTTCCGGAGCGCATGCCTATATTGCTGGACCGCTTTCTCAATGACGCGATTGAAGTCGATGTGGACGCGGTGTCAGATGGCAAAGAAGTGCTGATCGGTGGCATTATGGAGCACATCGAACAGGCCGGCGTACATTCCGGGGACTCCGCCTGTTCACTGCCCCCTTTCAGTTTGTCGGCCGCATTGCAGGACGAATTGCGTCGCCAGACGCGTGTCATGGCGCTGGCATTAAACGTGGTCGGCCTGATGAATGTGCAATTCGCGATCCAGGGAAGCACTGTTTATGTGCTGGAGGTTAACCCGCGGGCGTCACGTACTGTGCCGTTCGTGTCCAAGGCAACCTCGTTACCCCTGGCAAAAATAGCAGCCCGCTGCATGGTCGGCCAAACCCTGGCGCAGCAAGGCGTCACCAGGGAAGTTATTCCGCCTTACTATTCAGTCAAGGAAGCAGTTTTTCCGTTTATCAAGTTTCCCGGAGTCGACACCATACTGGGCCCGGAGATGAAATCCACCGGCGAAGTGATGGGGGTAGGCGAAACTTTCGCCGAGGCGTTCGTAAAATCGCAACTGGCAGCCGGTGTGAAGCTTCCCACATCCGGCAAAGTTTTTATCAGTGTCCGTGAGGAAGACAAACCGGGGGCCGTGGAAATTGCCCGCTCATTGGTACAGCTGGGTTTCACGCTACTGGCGACGCGCGGGACTGCCGCGGTAATTAATGCTGCAGGGATAGCTGTCACGATAGTCAACAAAGTGGCCGAAGGCCGTCCGCATATTGTAGACATGATCAAAAATGGCGAAACCAGCCTGATCATCAATACCGTCGACAGCAAACCCAGCGCGATGCGGGACTCTTACTCCATACGCAACGCGGCGCTGCAGGGGCGAATAACCTACTACACCACGCTGGCTGGTGCCCGCGCCGCCTGCCTCGGCATGCAGCATTTAACCGAGCTTCAAATATATGACATACAGACGCAACGTTTGCGTCTGGTCCATTAACTTAAACGCACTGAGGAAAAGGCGTATGAGCAAGATCCCATTGACTGTAGTAGGCGCCGAACTATTGCGCATAGAGCTGCATAACCTGAAAACGGTAGAGCGTCCCGCTGTGATAGCCTCAATAGCCGAAGCACGGGCGCAGGGCGATCTGTCGGAAAATGCCGAATACGATGCGGCAAAAGAACGTCAGAGCTTTGTCGAAGGGCGCATCCTTGAACTGGAAAGCAAGCTGGGCAGCGCGCAGATTATCGACCCCAGGACCATCAATGCCGATGGCCGCTGTGTATTTGGCGCGACGGTGGTTCTTGAAGATGTACAGAACGGCAGTTCAGTAACGTATCAGATTGTGGGCGACGATGAAGCAGACATCAAGCAACGCAAGGTTTCGATCAGTTCACCTATTGCTCGGGCACTGATCGGAAAATACAGCGGGGATATAGCCGAGGTGCAGGCGCCAGGGGGCAACCGGGAATACGAAGTGGTGGATGTGCAGTATATTTAACCTGCCTGTTGCGCAGAAATCCGCCAAGACGCAGGATGATCGGGTTAACGGCTACCCAGCATTTTTTTAGTGGCATGCCCGGCTTTGCGGCGCGGCTTTTTTTTCTCCGGCACCTCTGCCTGCGGCTGATATATCACCAGGATTTTTCCTATACTTTGCACGGCTCCGGCGTTTAATGTTGTGCATATCTGCTCAAGCATGGCCGCACGTTCTTCCCGATCATCGCTCATCACGCGGACCTTGATCAGCTCATGGCTCTTCAGCGCTTGCGCTACCTCCTGCAACACAGAAGAGGTAAGTCCGGCAGAACCCACTAACACCGTGGGTTTCAGCGGATGCGCGCGTGCCTTCAGATTTCGGCGTTGCAACATGGTAAGCATTAACATTAATAACTCCTGACAAGCGCTCAACTATACATTTTAAACGATGAAGAGATCCAAAACCAGTAAACAATGGATGCATGAGCATATTAATGATCCATACGTGCAGCGTGCGCAAAAAGAGGGTTATCGTTCACGCGCCGCGTACAAGCTGCTCGAAATCGATGAGCGCGACCATTTGTTAAAGCCCGGCATGGTGGTGGTTGATCTGGGCGCAACTCCGGGAGGCTGGTCACAGGTCGCCGCCGCGAAAGTTGGCCCACTTGGCCGAGTCATTGCGCTCGATTTATTGCCACTACCGCCGTTGCCGGGAGTGGAGTTCATTCAAGGGGATTTTCGGGAAAACAACATACTGGCCCAACTTGAGGAAACGCTAAATGGTCAGCAAATCGGGCTTGTAATTTCGGACATGGCCCCTAATATAAGTGGCATAGGATTAACCGACCAAGCCAGAGCCATGCACTTGGCGGAACTGGCTCTGGAATTTTCTCTGCAACATTTGCAACCTGAAGGCGCATTCGTGGTCAAAGTGTTTCATGGTGTGGGCTTCGAGGAATATATCAAGTTGATGCGTCAGCGTTTTACTCGTGTGGTGACTCGCAAACCGGGGGCGTCACGCGACCGCAGTAGCGAGCTCTATCTTTTAGGGCAGGGTTTTCGCGCATAAACGCTTGAGTAATCATACGGGAAGTAGTCTAATGAACATACATTGCATGTTTGGCGCTGACCAGTAAAGGAGCTATTTTGAATAATATGTTTAAAAGTGTCGGAATTTGGCTGGTCGTTGCCCTGGTGCTGATGACTGTATTTAATCAATTTAATGGCCGCCAGCCGTCCGCCGGGGTCCAGATGGACTACACGCAGTTCCTGGACGAGGTGAAACAAGGCCATATCAGCAAAGTCACCATAGAGGGCCGCACGCTGAAAGCCGTGACCATGGATGGCAAACGCATTACCAGTTTTGCGCCGCAGGATCTATGGCTGGTGTCTGACCTGATCAAGAATGGCGTCAAAATCGAAGCCAAACCCGAAGAAGAACCTTCGTTCCTGATGAATATTTTCGTCTCATGGTTTCCCATGCTGCTGCTGGTGGGTGTGTGGATATTCTTCATGCGTCAGATGCAGGGTGGCAAGGGCGGCGGCGCGTTCTCGTTTGGAAAAAGCAAAGCTCGATTGCTTGATGACGCCAAGGAACGGGTGACGTTCGTGGATGTTGCCGGTTGCGATGAGGCCAAGGAAGAAGTGTCGGAACTGGTCGACTTTTTGCGCGATCCTTCCAAATTCCAGAATCTGGGTGGTCGTATTCCGCGTGGCGTCTTGATGGTGGGTAGCCCCGGTACCGGTAAGACCCTGTTGGCCAAAGCCATAGCCGGAGAAGCCAAGGTACCGTTCTTCTCGATTTCCGGGTCTGATTTTGTCGAAATGTTTGTCGGTGTAGGCGCAGCTCGCGTGCGCGATATGTTCGAGCAGGCAAAAAAGCAATCGCCATGCATCATATTTATCGACGAAATCGACGCAGTTGGTCGCCAGCGTGGCGCCGGCATGGGCGGTGGAAATGACGAACGGGAACAGACGCTGAATGCGTTGCTGGTGGAAATGGATGGCTTCGAAGGCGCGAGTGGAGTCATCGTTATTGCAGCGACCAACCGCCCCGATGTGCTGGATTCGGCGTTATTGCGTCCGGGTCGCTTTGACCGGCAGGTGGTTGTACCGTTGCCCGATATCCGTGGCCGCGAGCAGGTATTAATGGTGCATATGCGCAAAGTGCCGGTGGCCTCCGATGTGAAGGCCGATATTCTGGCGCGCGGTACGCCTGGCATGTCTGGAGCGGATCTGGCTAATCTGGTTAATGAAGCTGCGTTGTTTGCAGCAAGACGGGGTAAGCGTTTTGTCGAAATGCATGACTTCGAGGCAGCCAAGGATAAGATCATGATGGGCACCGAACGGCGTTCGATGATCATGCCTGAAGAAGAGCGCCGCAATACGGCTTACCATGAGTCCGGCCACGCCGTCGTTGCCAAATTGCTGCCCAAGACTGATCCGGTACATAAGGTCACCATCATCCCGCGCGGGCGAGCTTTGGGCGTGACCATGCAATTACCTTCGGAAGATCGCTACAGCATGGATAAGGGCCGCATTCTCGACACGATAGCCGTGCTGTTTGGCGGACGTATAGCAGAAGAGATCTTCATGCACCAGATGACTACCGGCGCGTCAAATGACTTCGAGCGTGCAACCGATATGGCACGTCGCATGGTGACCCAATGGGGTATGTCGGATGCACTCGGGCCCATGGTGTATGGCGAGAATGAGGGCGAAGTGTTTCTTGGCCGTTCAGTCACCACGCACAAGAATGTGTCGGAAGCTACCATGCAAAAAGTGGATGAGGAAATCCGCCGCATCATTGACCAGCAATACGCATTGGCACGCAGCCTGATAGAAGCGAATCGGGATAAGCTGGAAGCCATGACGCATGCCTTGCTTGAATGGGAGACGCTGGATTCAGATCAGCTGGACGATATCATGGCCGGCAAGCCTCCACGTCCACCCAAGCCCAGTCCTTCGGCGACGCCTCCCAAACCGCCTCAGGACGCGACTCCCACCGCTCCGGTTGCCAGTACACCTGTGCAACCCGCGCAGGAGACTTAACGCTGAACAGTATTCAGGGACCGGCAATACCGGTCCCTGTTTTTTATCCCTCAATGTTATCCTGCGGTAAATACCAGTTCGATTTATCCCGCCCGCTCATCATGGGCATCATTAATCTGACCCCGGATTCCTTCGCCAACGACGGCCGAAATCTCTCCGCCAACGCGGCGCTATCCTACGCGCAACAAATGATAGAAGACGGCGCGGATATACTCGATATAGGCGGTGAATCCACCCGCCCCGGCGCTGCGCCCGTCAGTGTGCAACAGGAACTGGATCGGGTAATGCCCGTGATCGAGCACTTGTGCGGCAGTACTGTGCCTGTTTCTATTGATACCTATAAACCTGAAGTCATGCGTGCGGCGCTGGCGGCAGGCGCGAGCATGGTCAACGACATCAATGCTTTGCAACAGGAGGAAACACTGACCGTTGTGGCGGAAAGCAACGCGGCAGTCTGTCTGATGCATAAACAGGGCATGCCGCAAACCATGCAACACCGTCCCCATTATCAGGACGTGATATATGAAGTGCTGCAGTTTTTACGCGCCCGGATCGCATCCACCGTGGCGGCGGGCATTGCACGTGAACGCATTACGATAGACCCCGGTTTCGGGTTTGGCAAGACGCTGCAACATAACTTAACGTTGCTGGGCCACCTCGATCAACTTGATGAACTGGACTTACCTATCCTGGTAGGGATGTCACGCAAGTCCATGTTAGGTACAATTACCGGACGGGATGTGCAGCAACGTGTGCATGCCAGCGTAGCCGCCGCATTGCTGGCGGTACAGCGCGGCGCACGTATCGTGCGCGTACATGATGTGGCAGCCACCAGTGATGCATTGCGCGTCTGGCATGCGCTACAACAAGCCAATGGGGAACAGCAGTGAGCAGAAAATATTTCGGAACGGATGGCATACGCGGCCGCGTAGGTGAGTATCCAATCACACCTGAATTTGTGATGCATTTGGGTTACTCCGCTGGCAAAGTATTAACTGCCACGGACTGGAAACTTACGCCGGGCGAAAACCCCGCCGTGCTGATCGGCAAAGACACACGCATTTCCGGTTATCTACTCGAATCGGCATTGCAGGCAGGCCTGATCGCGGCTGGCGTCGACGTGTATCTGGCGGGCCCGGTGCCGACCCCGGCCGTTGCCTATCTCACGCGGGCACTGCGGTTGCAGGCCGGCATTGTTATTTCAGCGTCACATAATCTGTTCGAAGACAACGGTATCAAATTTTTTTCCAGCCTGGGCAACAAGCTGCTGGATGAAACCGAACTTGCAATCGAAGACGGGCTGGACACGCCCATTGTAACCATGCCCTCGGCCAAACTTGGTAGAGCCAGACGTATTGAAGACGCCTCCGGGCGCTACATCGAGTTTTGCAAAAGCAGCTTTCCCTACGATATGGACCTGCGCGGCATGAAGATTGTGGTCGATTGCGCGCACGGCGCAACGTACCACATTGCGCGGCACGTCTTCCACGAACTTGGCGCGGATGTAGTCGCAATCGGGGTGCATCCCGATGGCAAAAATATTAATGACGCCTATGGAGCAACCAGTCCTGCTAATTTGCAATTGGCGGTTAAGGAACATCACGCTGATCTGGGCATCGCGCTGGATGGCGACGGGGACCGTCTGGCAATGGTGGATGCGGAAGGAAATTTATATGACGGCGACCAGCTGCTTTACATTATAGTTAAACACCGCCATCAGCAAGGCACGCTGAAAGGCGGGGTAGCCGGCACATTGATGACCAACCTGGCTTTCGAGCATGCGATACAGCGGCTGGGGGTACCGTTCGAACGCGCTAAAGTGGGCGACCGCTATGTTATGGAATTACTGCAACAGCGTGAATGGCAACTGGGCGGTGAAAATTCCGGCCATATTATCTGTCTGGACAGGCATACCACCGGCGATGGAATCGTATCTGCATTGCAAGTCCTTCACGCGCTGCGCCTCAACCAGCATACGCTGGCGCAAGCCCTGGCTGGGCTGACCTTATATCCACAAGTATTGGTCAATGTGCGGATCACCAAGGGGCTGAGTTTAAACACCGATGAATACGTATGCAAAGCCGTATCTGATGCTGAGGCGGCCTTGGCAGGCAGAGGCCGCGTGCTGTTGCGCCCCTCCGGCACCGAGCCTTTATTGCGTGTGATGGTCGAGGGCGAGGACGCGACCGAGGTACAACACTGGGCTACCACCATAGCCCAGGCTGTACGGGAAGCAGCTCAGGCGGTGGCGTAGTAAGATGGAACTTCTATTGACTTCGAGGTCTATTAAAATCATGCTTGTATTACTTACCTGGAGTAAAAAATGAAAAAGAGTTTGCTGATCATCCTGGCCGGAGTTTTTGCGCCTACTGTATGGGCGGCCGATTTTGTGGATAGTGCGAAGGTAATAGCCAGCGCTCCGATTTACGAGCGTGTTTCCGAGCCCAAGCAGGAATGCTGGTATGAAACAGTTAGTTCTACCGCGCCGGTACCGCAGCCTCAGGAAGAACGTTCATTAGGAGGCGCTTTGCTGGGTGGGGTACTCGGTGGCGTAGTCGGTAACCAGGTTGGCGCTGGCAACGGTAAAACCGCAGCGACTGCCGCGGGCGCCATTGCCGGCGCGCTTATCGGCGACCGCACCAGCAATGCAAACGCAGGCCAGGCACAGGTCGCCCAGCCCTCGTCCCGCACTGAGCAACACTGCCGCCAGATAGAAAATTACCGTGACGTTATTCGCGGCTACAATGTGACTTATCGGTATAACGGGCGCGATGTAACGGTACGGCTACCGTATCAGCCGGGGGAGAAAGTACAAGTCGGCGTCAGCTTGATCAGATAATTGCAGGCAGATACGAAAAAAGCGCCGGGATGAACCCGGCGCTTTTTATTGCCCACACCTGTTACAACGAGGCCTGTTACAACATTACTACTGCGTTAGCTGCGCACCAGGCTTCCGTCCACCACTTTAACCTTATCCCCTACCAATAGATCAGGCTGTGTTTGCTGAGTCACGGTGCGCGTTTCGCCGTCATTCATGCGCACCGTAACCACAAAGCTCTGGGTGCTTCTGGCCTTCCCTTCTATCTGTTTCCCGGCGTATCCCCCGCCAATCGCGCCTGCCACAGTCGCAATGTCGCGCCCTGAACCGTTGCCGACCTGATTGCCCAGTAATCCGCCGACTATGCCGCCGGCAACCACTCCTAGCGCGCCGCCCTGGCCGGATTGCTCAACAGCCTTGATTGAGGTGATTACGCCGCAATTGTGGCAAACAGCCACATGTGGCCTCTGCGGCTGTACCGTTGTGGTGGTTTCAGTTCTTTGCACTACTACAGCTTGACCGCTGGTAGTCGGGGCAGGCTGAGCAGCGGGGGTTGCGGTTGCTGCAGAACTGGTGGCCGATGCCGGTAGCTGTTCACTTAACGAAGGCTTAGCTGTGTCCTTAAACATCCCGCTCATAGAGGCTATGCCCACCAGACTGAAAAGCACCACGGCGATGGAAGCTACAATTATGTAAGGATTCGATTTGGCTGAGTCTGTCATGTTATTTCCTTGGATTGTCTAAAACGGATGTCAGCGTATTTCCGCGTTGTTGAAATAAGCACATTCGTAATATATATCGCGCTACATTAACCTTGCCGGCGAAATGCCAGAGGCAGAGCTACGATGAAGGTGTCATTTTAGATTTACCCTCCTCCATCATCTGTACGCTACCGTACAGAAGCAGCGTATCTATAATTATGTGTGGGCTAACGCCATGGCCAGCTTCGATCCAGTTCAGCAATCAGCCAACCGACCTCTTGGAGAAATCCCTGGGGCGGAAACCCAGCACAAATAGCACAGCAAAATAGACGATGACACCGCCGGATACCAACGCCGACAGTCGCAGGATACGCGACCAGCCTGAACTGTTGAGCCAGCTTAGTTCGCTGCCCATGCCATACCATAGCGCAATACCCAGACCCAGCATCGCGATGCCGACTTTTGCAAAAAATTTTACCCAGCCTGGCTCAGGTTGGTAGATGCGGTGTTTGCGTAAGTAATAAAAAAGGATGGCAGAATTCAGGCAGGCACCTAACCCGATCGACAAGGCCAGGCCGGCATGTTGCAGCGAGCCGATAAACAATGCATTCATTGCCTGGGTCGCCAGCAGGGTCACTATGCCTATCTTCACGGGCGTTTTAATATTCTGCCGTGCATAAAACCCGGGCGCGAGTATTTTCACCAGGATCAGCCCTATCAAACCCACACTGTAGCCGACCAGCGCGGTCCTGGTCATCAATACATCGTGCGCGCCAAACGCCCCGTGCTGGAAAAAGGTTGCCAGCAACGGCACCGCTATCATTCCCAGCGCAAGCGCGGCGGGCAGAGTCAGCATAATGGTCAAGCGCAAGCCCCAATCCAGCAGCCGGGAATATTCCACCATATTGTCGCTGGCGTAACACTTGGACAGAGACGGCAATAAGATGGTCCCCAGCGCCACGCCCAGCAAGCCGGATGGGAATTCCATCAACCGATCCGCGTAATACAACCATGACACGCTGCCCGCCACCAGAAACGACGCAAAGATGGTGTTAATGATCAGGCTGATCTGCGCAATTGAGACGCCAAACAGCGCCGGGCCCATTTGTTTGATAACCCGCCACATGCCCTCGTCCCTGAGATTAAGACGCAGTTTAGGCAGCATGCCGATGCTTTTTAGAAACGGTATCTGAAATGCGAGCTGGACAAACCCCGCAACAAACACCGCCCAGGCCAGCGCCATGATGGGAGGATCGCAGTATGGCGCCAGCCATAAGGCACCGGCGATGAAACATATATTCAGCAAAACAGGAGCAAACGCCGGGACCCAGAATTTATTGTAGGTATTCAGGATGCCGGCCGCCACCGCGACCAATGAAATAAAGAATATATACGGCGAAGTAATGCGCAACAGCTGCACCGTAAGGTCGAACCGAGCGGCATCCTTGATAAAGCCCGGCGCGCTGATGTACACCAGTACAGGCGCGGCAATAATACCGATCAGCGTGACGATGAACAGGATCAACGCCAGCATGGTAGTGACGTGATCGACCAGTAATTTAGTCTCGTCATAACCGCGTCGGTTTTTATACTCGCCGAAGATTGGCACAAAAGCCTGTGAAAAGGCGCCTTCAGCAAACATGCGGCGCAACAGATTGGGTAATTTGAAGGCGACGAAAAAAGCATCCGTGGCCATGCCGGCTCCAAATATCCGGGCAATCAGCACATCGCGGACAAACGCCAGTATGCGGGACAACAGCGTTAAACTGCTGATGGTGGCCAGAACTTTAAGCAGATTCATGTCAGTAATATTTGTTAGCTGGCAATATTAAATCAGCTTGGTTAACCGGAGACATCATACCATTTGCTGCACTAAGCACGCCGCCCATTGTCCAACGGGCTTTATTGCCCATTGACCAGAATTGCCAGTCTGCTAATCTTAAAGAACTTGCCAGGACTACTGTATTGAAAATCCTTTTTCACTCTGCAATTTTCCTTTTTGCGTGCCTGATTCTTACTCCCGCTCTTAGCGCCGCATCACGCGCGCAGCATGAAGCGACACCCGGCGATACCCATCATCAGGCGCAGGCAACAAAGCCGTGCACGACGTGCCACAGCGACGGCAGGGGCGAAAAAATTAAATTTGGCGGCAATTGCATTGAATGCCATACCACCAACTCTCCAGATGTCGTCACGAAAAAGAATCCGTTCATCCAGGTCGCCCTTAACTCGGGCAGCACGCCGACAAACTCGTCGCAGAAATCCTGGCGGGGCCCCGGCATGAGGTTGCCCATACTTTATCCCGGCACGCATCTCGGCGCGGAACCCAACAAGATGGTGCTCATCCCTGCCGGAAGTTTTATTATGGGCACTGACAGCCGGATGCCGGACGAAGGACCCCAGCATAAGGTGACACTCCCCGCATTTCGTATTGATGTTTATGAAGTCACCAATTTGCAATACAAAAAATTTATCGATGCCACGGACCATAAATCCCCCCAGCATTTTAGCGACCGCACTTATCCGGAGGGAAAGGCGGATCATCCGGTTACCTTTGTTTCGTGGAAGGACGCCCATGATTATTGCGCCTGGGCCGGAAAACGTTTGCCAACCGATCAGGAATGGGAAAAAGCGGCGCGTGGCACCGACGGACGCATGTTCCCCTGGGGCAATGAGTTTGTGCCTAACAATGCGAATACCCCTCTATATTGGAAAAATGTACAACTGGAAGGCGACACCACGCCGGCCGGCGCATTTGCCGCGGGCGCCAGCCCCTACGGAGTGTACGATATGTCGGGCAACGTCTGGGAATGGACTGAATCGTGGTACAAGGCTTATCCCGGTAGCAAGGATAAGAGTGAAAATTATGGCGAGCAATACAAGACTTTGAAAGGCGGCTCCTGGTGGGATTGTTCCTTTTACCAGTGCGGCATTTCCGCCCCGGTGTTTAACCGCGCTTTTTTTGACGTTAAGGTAAAAAATGCAAGTTTCGGTTTCCGCTGCGCCAAAAATGCTGAATAAAGTCCTGCGCTCAGTCCTATGCAGCGCGGCCCTTTTTCTGGGCGGCTGCACAGAACGGGTCGCAGCTCCCCCGCCCCAGCCTGGCATGGTCGCTATCCCCGCTGGCACCTATACGCAGGGGAGCAATAAAACAGACGACGAGGGTCTGCAAAAAAAATATGGATTTGTTGAACCGCTGTATCTGGACGAGCATCCGGAACATAAGGTCACTATACCTGCCTATTTGATGGATCAATACGAGGTTACCAATAGCCAGTACAAGAAATTTATACGCGCCACACACCATCCGGAACCCGAGGCCTGGATACAGAATGGTTACAACGTTCTTGAGGAGAAACTGAATTCGTTTAATCTTGAATGGTTGCGCCGTGCCGCAAAAGATTACTTTAAACTTGATCGCGATACCCAGACCATGAGCCGGGAGGAGTTGCTGGCGGAGTTGAAGAAAATCCAGGCAAATCGCGATCCGTTGCCGGTGACTTCGGTCAGCTGGAACGACGCGCGCGACTACTGTACCTGGGCCGGCAAACGTTTACCGACCGAGGTTGAATGGGAAGTCGCCGCGCGCGGGCCGCAGGGTCTGGAGTTTCCGTGGGGGAACGATTTCGACATCAAAAAAACCAACACCGGCCATGATCGTGAAGAGGATACAGTGCACTCGCCGGGCGGCACATTTCCCGACGACAAATCTCCGTTTGGAATTTTCGATATGGCGGGCAACGTCTCGGAATGGGTGTATGACGTATATCAGCCCTATCCCGACAGCACCTACCGCAGCCCTTATTATGACGAGCTCCCCAAACGCCGGGTAGTCCGTGGCGGCAATG
>JAZJXX010000007.1:138619-144223 GCA_040390665.1 Pseudomonadota bacterium
CGGGACATTATTCGCTTGCAGTGCTGTATCGCGGAGCGGTGCGCAGCCATTTAGCCGCGGATTCGGTGAGTGATGATGTGGGCTTCAGATGCGCCAAATGACAGAGCGCGCTGAACCGCTTGGGCATGAGGATTTCTAGTGTATCCGAACAGAAATTATTTCTCATTCAAAGTAAGCAATTCACTGTCCAGGCTTATCTATCCGGTAAGCGTTTTATTCATGGTGTTGCTGTCCGGCTGCAATGACCCGCCCACTACCGCCCCGCCGCCGGGGATGGTGCGTATACCCGCCGGTGAGTACGCAATCGGCAGCAATAAAACCGACGAGGAAGGCCTGCAGAAAAAATACGGGTTTATTGCGCCGCTTTATCTGGATGAACATCCGATGCACAAGATTGCTGTGCCGGACTTTATGCTCGACCAATATGAAGTCACCAACGCCCAGTACAAAAAATTTGTATTGGCCACCCAGCGCGATCAGCCCGCGGAGTGGAAGCAGAACGCTTATATCGTGACTGAAGAAAGAATGAATTCGGTCGACCTCGATATGCTGCGCCAGGCTGCAAGAGACTACTTCAAGCTTGATCGCGACACCAGAACCATGAGCCGGGAGGAGTTGCTGGCGGAGCTGAACAGGATACAGAAAACTCGTGACAGGCTTCCTGTAACCTCAATCAACTGGACCGACGCCCTGGAGTATTGCGCCTGGGCCGGCAAGCGGTTACCGACGGAAGCCGAATGGGAAATCGCCGCGCGCGGTCCACAAAGTCTGGAATACCCCTGGGGCAACGATTTTGACCTCAAAAAGACCAATAGCGGCAAGGATCGCGATGAGGATAGCGTCGTTGCTGCTGGCGGGACTTACCCGAACGACAAATCGCCGTTCAATGTATACGACATGGGTGGCAACGTTTCCGAATGGACCGCTGACCTGTACCAGCCCTACCCCGGCAGCACCTACCACAGCCCGTTTTATGACGATGAGCCGAAGCAGCGCGTGGTGCGTGGCGGCAATGCGGGCACCGGCCACTATAAGCTCAGCTTATATTTTCGCACCGCGTCGCGCCGCCACAAGGATCCGCAGTTCTCCAGCGCCGAGCTTGGATTCCGCTGCGCCAGATAACTTCACATGATGCCGTGCACAGCCCGGCCCGGCCGCCGCTGGAATAATCAGTTGCTAAAGCCCGTCGGCTTTTATATAATGCGCGCCTTTTATCGCGAGCAACATTAAGGAGTCACCATGGCAAACAGCGCACAAGCAAGAAAGCGTGCAAGACAAGCAGACAAACAGCGCGGCCATAACACGAGCTTGCGCTCGGAACTGCGCACTGCGATCAAGAAAGTGGCTAAAGCCATCGAAGCCGGCGACAAGGCAGGTGCACAAACCGTACTGAATGAATCCACCCGCATTGTGGATACAATCGCGGACAAGAAAATCATCCATAAGAATAAGGCCGCGCGCCATAAAAGCCGCATGTCGGCGGCGATCAAGGCAATGGCCTGAGCCTGGCCAGGCTCAGTACAAGCCGACAGCGAGCTGTCGGCTTTTGTTTTAAATGCTATGCAACTCTTCCGTGCCCGCTGAGTGTATAGCGGAGTAACCCGATTTTTTTGTTGCGCAATCAAGCCTGTTTGGCTCAATATACGGGCTTAACTAAACTATACCGGCGGCTCTGCCGCCGTCTGTCATTATATGTCCCACTTAATGCACACCTATGCCCGGCTGCCCGTTTCGTTCACTCATGGCGAAGGCGTCTGGCTATGGGACGCTAACGGCAAGCGCTATCTCGACGCATTGTCAGGGATCGCCGTCAACACGCTGGGCCACGCCCATCCACGCTATACCGCCGCGCTCAAAGCACAGATAGACCGGCTGATCCATGTCTCCAATATTTACCAGATACCCGAGCAGGAGCAACTGGCCGACAAGCTGTGTGCGCTCGCCTCTATGCAGGAGGTGTTTCTGTGCAACTCCGGATGCGAAGCAAATGAAGCTGCGATCAAGCTGGCGCGCATGTATGGGCACGGCAAGGGCATCGAAATTCCCAGCATCATCGTCATGGAAAAAGCTTTTCACGGACGCACGCTGGCAACGCTTTCAGCGACCGGCAACCGCAAGGTCCAGGCGGGTTTCGAGCCGCTGGTGAAAGGCTTCGTGCGGGTGCCTTATAATGATCTGGACGCAATCCGTCAGGTCGCCGAGCATAACCACGATGTCGTCGCGGTGCTGGTCGAGCCGATACAGGGCGAAGGCGGCATACGCATGCCGGATGTCCATTACCTGGAACAACTGCGCGCCATCTGCGACCAGCGCGGCTGGCTGTTGATGCTGGATGAAGTGCAAAGCGGCATAGGCCGCACCGGCAAATGGTTCGCGCATCAGCATAGCGCCATCGTTCCCGATGTGATGACGCTGGCCAAGGGCCTCGGCTCGGGCGTGCCGATCGGAGCATGCCTTACCGCGGGCAAAGCGGCGGGTACGTTCAGGCCGGGCAACCACGGTTCAACCTTCGGCGGAAATCCGCTGGCCAGCGTGGCAGCCCTCACCACCCTGAATATTCTTGAGCAGGATCAGCTGCTGGCTCATGCGGCGATCATCGGCGAATTTCTGCTGCAGGGTTTACATGAGCGCCTGGGCCACCTTGATGGCCTCACTGCGATACGTGGACATGGCTTGATGATCGGCATAGAGTTGCAGAAGCCCTGCGGCGCTTTGGTGCTCCAGGCGCTGGCTCAAGGCCTGCTGATCAACGTGACCGCCGAAAACGTGATCCGGCTGTTGCCTGCACTGATCTTCAGCCGCCAGGAAGCGCAGCAACTGATTGATCTGCTAAGCCCGCTGATTGTAGATTTTCTGGCACAGGGCACTTGACCGTGGCAATCAAACATTTTCTGCAATTTCGTGATTTATCACGGAGCGAGCTCGAGCATATTTTTGCGCGTACGCTGCTGATCAAGCAGCGCTTCAAAGCTTATCAGCCTTACCATCCGCTGATGGACCGAACCCTGGTGATGATCTTTGAAAAAAGCTCAACGCGCACCCGTTTGTCGTTCGAAGCCGGCATGCAGCAGCTGGGGGGCAACGCAATCTACCTGAACACGCACGACTCGCAGCTGGGCCGCGGCGAGCCGGTGGAAGACGCGGCGCAGGTGATCTCGCGCATGAGCGATCTGGTGATGATACGCACGTTCGAACAGCACATCATCGAGCGCTTCGCCGCCAACTCACGCGTGCCGGTGATCAACGGCCTGACCAATGAATACCACCCGTGCCAGATACTGGCCGACATTTATACCTATATCGAACAGCGCGGTTCGATTCACGGCAAGACGGTCGCGTGGATCGGCGACTCCAACAATGTTTGCAACACCTGGCTGCAGGCGGCGGAAGTGTTCGATTTCAATGTACACGTTTCCACCCCCCCCGGCTATGAAGTCGAACCGGAACGCGCGGGCCTGTTCGGCGAAGACCATTACGAAGAATTCGCCGATCCGATGGATGCCGCGCGCGATGCCGATCTGGTCACCACCGATGTGTGGATCAGCATGGGTTTCGAGCGCGAAAACGACGCGCGCCGCAAGGCCTTCGCCGACTGGATAGTGGATGCGGAAATGATGTCTGTGGCCAAACCGGACGCGCTGTTCATGCACTGCCTGCCGGCCCACCGCGGCGAAGAAGTCGATGCGGCGGTAATCGACGGTCCGCAGAGCGTGGTTTGGGAAGAAGCGGAAAACCGTCTGCATGTGCAGAAAGCGCTAATGGAATATTTGCTGCTGGGGAAAGTGGAGCACTAGCAACCGCTCTCCTCTGCCAACCTGGGCGACCAATATCAATCTTGGTTCAATAGATCAATAAAAAAGGCTGCAATGAATACAATTAGCAAAGTGGTCCTGGCGTACTCCGGCGGTCTGGATACTTCGGTGATCCTGAAATGGCTGCAGGATACCTATCACTGCGAAGTCGTCACTTTTACCGCCGATATCGGCCAGGGCGAAGAATTGGAACCGGCACGCGCCAAGGCGCTGAAGATGGGGATCAAGGCGGAGAATATTTTCATTGATGATCTGCGCGAAGAATTCGTGCGCGACTTTGTGTTCCCGATGTTCCGCGCCAACACCGTTTACGAAGGCGAATACCTGCTCGGTACTTCGATTGCGCGGCCGCTGATCGCCAAGCGCCAGATCGAGATCGCCAATCGCGTCGGCGCGCAGGCGGTTTCTCATGGCGCCACCGGCAAGGGTAACGATCAGGTGCGTTTCGAGCTGGGCTACTACGCGCTCAACCCGGCGATCAAAGTCATTGCGCCGTGGCGCGAATGGGATCTGCTGTCGCGCGAAAAGCTGATGGATTATGCGGAGAAAGCCGGCATCCCGATCGACATGAAACACAAGCAGGGCGGCTCGCCCTATTCGATGGACGCCAATCTGCTGCATATCAGCTTCGAAGGTCGCCATCTGGAAAACCCGGCGGCCGAAGCGGAAGACAGCATGTGGCGCTGGACGGTGTCGCCGGAGCAGGCACCCGATGCGGCGGAATACCTGGATATCGAATTCGCGCACGGCGACATTATCGCGCTGAACGGCACCAGCCTGAGCCCGGCCGAGGTGTTGACCAAACTGAACGAACTCGGCGGCAAGCACGGCATCGGCCGGCTTGATCTGGTCGAGAACCGTTACGTCGGCATGAAATCGCGCGGCTGTTACGAAACCCCCGGCGGCACCATCATGCTGAAAGCGCACCGTGCAATTGAATCGATTACGCTGGACCGCGAAGTGGCGCATTTGAAGGACGACCTGATGCCGCGCTATGCCAGCCTGATCTACAACGGCTACTGGTGGTCGCCGGAGCGCCGCACGCTGCAGGCGCTGATCGACCACACGCAGCAGCAGGTCAACGGCTGGGTGCGCGTTAAACTGTACAAGGGCAATGTGATCGTGGTCGGGCGTGACTCCAGGACCGATTCGCTGTTCGATCCGACCATCGCCACGTTCGAAGATGACAAAGGCGCATACGACCAGAAGGATGCGGCCGGTTTCATCAAGCTGAATGCGCTGCGCATGCGCATCGCGGCCAAATTAAACAATAAATAATAGGAAAATCATGTCGGACAAATTCGATAACGTCAGCGTCGTTAAAAAAGCCAATGTATTCTTTGACGGCCAATGCGTTTCGCACTCGGTGCTATTCGCCGACGGCACGCGCAAGACCGTCGGCGTAATCATGCCGGGCAGCCGGCTGACCTTCAATGTCAGCACGCCGGAATTGATGGAAATCACCAGCGGAACCTGTCAGGTGAAAATCGCCGGCGCGGCGGCGTTCAGCACTTATTCCGCGGGAACGCAATTCAGCGTGGCGGCGGACAGCAGCTTCGAAATCCATGCGCAGGATGCAGTGAACTACGTGTGCAGCTTCGGCTGATTAATCGGGAGAGCGACTATGCCGTCATTCGATATTGTGTCCGAAGTGGACAAAACGGAAGTCAAAAATGCGGTCGAGCAGACGAATAAAGAGGTCAGCACCCGTTTCGACTTCAAGGGTTCCGACGCCCGTATCGAGGCGGCTGAACTGGTGCTCACCGTGCATGCCGACAATGAGTTCCAGCTG
>JAZJXX010000007.1:144233-175778 GCA_040390665.1 Pseudomonadota bacterium
GGATATTCTGAATGCCAAGCTGACCAAGCGCGGCGTGGATATCAAGTGCCTGGAGATCAGCGACAAGATCGAGAAAGTCAGCGGCAATAAGGTCAAGCGGGCCTGTACTGTGAAGGTCGGCGTTGAGATCGAACTGGCCAAAAAAATTGTTCGGCTGATCAAGGACGGCAAGATCAAGGTGCAGGCCAGTATTCAGGGCGATACCGTGCGCGTGACCGGCAAGAACCGCGACGATCTGCAGGAAGCGATCGCCTTCGTGCGCAAGTCGATTACCGATTTTCCATTGCAATACCAGAATTTCAGGGATTGATATTTCGCTGACATGACTCACGTTGGGTCAGCACCGCCCCAAGCCCCGGCCGTTGATCAGCGGCCGAGGCTTATGACAGGAACGGCCGGCTGGAGCATTCCGCGCGCAGTCACCGCGCAATTTCCCGGCAGTGGTACCCATCTCGAACGTTACGCGCAGGTATTGCCATGCGCCGAAATCAATTCCTCTTTTTATCGGCCGCACGCTCAGGCTACTTATGCCCGGTGGGCGGCCAGCACGCCCACGGGATTCAAATTTTCAGTGAAGGTTCCGAAGGCGATTACCCATGTATTGCGCCTGCGCGACGCGAACGCCCCCTTGCAGAAATTTTGTGCGGAAATAGGCGGCCTGGGTGAAAAGCTCGGCCCGCTACTGGTGCAGCTTCCTCCTAAACTAACGTTTAATGCGGACGTAGCGCACAACTTTTTCGCAGCGTTGCGCAAACTGTATAACGGGGCGGCAGTCTGCGAACCTCGGCATCCCAGCTGGTGGGATGTGGAGGCTACTGCACTGCTTACCGAATTCCGTATTGGTCGCGTCGCCGCCGATCCTGCGATCATTGCCGCCGCAGCTCAGCCGGGCGGCTGGATGGGCTCAATGCAGGATCGCGCCACCGCGATTATTTATTATCGTTTGCACGGAGCGCCCCGTGTTTACTGGTCGCGCTACGACCAGGAACAGCTGCAGCACTGGGCGGCAGAATTGCGCAGCCTGCCTGATCATGCCGAAAACTGGATCATCTTCGACAATACTGCGGCAGGGTGCGCCATCGAAAATGCACTCGAGTTTAAAAAAATGGCTGCATCGACTGTGCATGAAGAAGTTCCCCGTATCGGGTATGATTAAGTCGTGCGTTAAACACGTGTATCAACGATCCATTTCATAAAATCCACTTTCGACTTCTGAGGTCTATCATGCCCAAAGTGCTCGTTCCGCTGGCTCAAGGTTGCGAAGAAATCGAAGCGGTCACGATTATCGACATACTGCGTCGGGCCGATATCGAAGTGGTCAGCGCGGGACTGGATAAACAGCCGATACGCGCCAGCCGCGGGGTAATATTGCTGCCCGATACCACATTAGATGCAATTATGACTCAGGATTTCGATATGATCGTGCTGCCCGGCGGTCAGCCCGGCACGAATAATCTTAAAGCGGATGCGCGCATTATTGCGCTGCTGCAAAAAATGGCCGGCCAGGGAAAATGGGTTGCGGCGATCTGCGCCGCCCCTGCAGTGCTGGCCGCCGCCGGGGTACTGGATGGCAGAAAAGCCACCAGCTTTCCCGGCGCGCTTGACCCTTATCCTGCGGTATCGCAGCAGCAGGGATCCGTAGTGCAGGACGGCCAGCTGATTACTTCCCGTGGGCCTGGCACAGCGATGGACTTCTCCCTTACCTTGGTCGAGCGGCTGCTGGGTCAGCCGCAACGCTCGGCAGTCGAAGCCGGACTGCAACGCTAGCTTAGTTGTTGTCCCTCCGCTTTCCCGCAATTGTTGTGGCATTGCTGCTGCAACTCGCCGCTTTCGCCGGATTGCTGCTATTTGTTCGTCTCAGCGGACTGCAACCGGCACCGCTACTGGGCGCTGCATTATGTGGCAGTGCGGCAGCCCTGCTCAGCCGGTTTGCCGGTATGGCCGGATGGTGGTGGCTGATCCAGTTTCTTTTCCCCCCCGCTCTGGTTCTGACGCTTACGCTCGACATTTCTCCCGGCTTTTTTCTGGCTGCGTTTCTTGTCATGGCGGCGGTGTACTGGAGCACCTTTCGAACCCAGGTTCCGCTTTACTTTTCCAGTCCCAAAATATGGCGAGCGCTGGAGCCATTGCTGCCTCCGCCCATACCCGATAAACGTTTCACCTTCATTGATCTCGGCTGCGGCATCGGCGGCGTATTGACACATCTTGCGCAAGTTCGTCCAGACGGTCGCTACCAGGGGGTCGAAGCTGCCCCACTACCTGTTTTATTGAGCTGGCTGCGTATAAAATTAGGTAATCACAATAACTGCTCAATCCAGTGGGGCGATCTATGGATGTGTGATCTTGCGCAATATGATGTGGTTTTCGGCTATCTCTCGCCGGTGCCGATGGAACGATTGTGGCGCAAGGCCAGACAGGAAATGCGCCCCGGCACGCTGTTTATCAGCAATACTTTTGCCGTGCCAGGGCAGCCCCCGCAGCAAATCCATGCAGTCGATGACCTGCATCATTCCACGCTATATATATGGCGCATGTAGGTGACCGACCCCCATAGATTAACTACCGGGTTAAACTGCTAAATTTGATATAGACTTCCCAATCTGCGGTTTTTTCGATAGCATACCTCTTGAATTTCAGACCATATTCCCCACTTACAAGCTCTCCATCGCATTTTTACCTGTTGCGATTTAATTTTAGATAGCGAGGCCACCATGAGCGAACATATCCGTTACGTCACCGATCCAACTTTTTCTGCCGACGTGCTGCAGGCGCCGTTGCCGGTGCTGGTAGACTACTGGGCGGAATGGTGCGGTCCATGCCGTATGATCGCCCCGATCCTTGAAGAAGTCGCCAAGGAATACGCAGGACGGCTGACCGTGGCCAAGCTGAATGTCGACGAAAACCAGCAAACACCGCAGAAATATGGCATCCGCGGCATCCCGACTTTGATGCTGTTCAAGAACGGCAATATCGAAGCAACCAAGGTCGGCGCGGTCTCTAAATCACAACTCACCGCTTTTATTGACAGCCACATCTGAACCGTTTATTCTCGCGCCTGTAACTGTCCTGTTTCGTCTCCGTAGCGCCATACTTATAAATAAACGATACTCGAGGCAGTTCAGGCGCGACACCCCGCGCAACGTAGCAATTTCCCCGCTCAGTTATTTTTGAACTCAGCCTGGCTCTGTTAATTCCGTACTTCATCCATTACCCGTCCTTATGCATTTATCCGACCTCAAGACCAAACACATTACTGAACTGGTAGAAATCGCCACAACCAACCAGATAGATAACGCCAACCGCATGCGCAAGCAGGATGTGATTTTTGCGCTGCTGAAAAATCAGGCGAAAAAAGGCGAAAGTATATTCGGCGAAGGGACGCTTGAAGTGTTGCCGGACGGCTTCGGTTTTCTGCGTTCCCCCGACACATCTTATCTGGCCGGCCCCGACGACATTTATGTCAGCCCCAGCCAGATACGCCGTTTTAATCTGCACACTGGCGATTCGATTGAGGGCGAAATCCGTACGCCCAAGGAAGGTGAACGTTACGTAGCACTGGTGAAGGTAGACAAGGTTAATTCCGAAGCGCCAGAAAATGCCAAGAACAAGATACTGTTTGAAAATCTGACGCCGCTGTTTCCTACCGCGCAGATGATCCTGGAGCGTGATATACGCGCTGAGGAAAATATTACCGGTCGCATCATCGACATAGTTGCCCCGATCGGCAAGGGACAGCGTGGACTGCTGGTGGCATCGCCCAAATCAGGTAAAACCGTGATGCTGCAGCATATCGCGCATTCGATCGCTGCGAATAATCCGGACGCCCATTTGATCGTCTTGCTGATCGACGAACGTCCTGAAGAAGTCACAGAAATGAGCCGCTCAGTGCGCGGCGAGGTCGTCGCCTCGACTTTTGACGAACCGGCCACGCGACATGTGCAGGTCGCTGAAATGGTATTGGAAAAAGCTAAGCGGCTGGTCGAGCATAAAAAGGACGTAGTCATCCTGCTGGATTCAATCACCCGTTTGGCGCGCGCCTACAATACTGTGGTTCCCTCTTCCGGCAAGGTGCTCACCGGCGGTGTCGACGCCAACGCGCTGCAGCGGCCCAAGCGCTTTTTTGGCGCCGCGCGCAACATCGAGGAAGGCGGTTCGCTGACCATCATCGCTACCGCGCTGGTAGACACCGGCTCGCGCATGGACGACGTGATCTACGAAGAATTCAAGGGTACCGGCAACATGGAAATCCATCTTGACCGCCGCATGGCTGAAAAGCGTATCTATCCAGCGATCAACATCAACCGTTCCGGCACCCGTAAAGAGGAATTGCTGATTAAAGCCGATGTGCTGCAGAAGATCTGGGTGTTGCGCAAGCTGCTCTACCCGATGGACGAACTGGAAGCCATGGAATTCCTGCTGGACAAAATCAAGGCGACTAAAAACAACTCGGAATTCTTCGATTCGATGCGTCGTTAGACGTTGAGTCGCTGCATCAGTCGTTCAAGTCCAGCTGCAGTTCAGCAAAATCGGCGGCGGCTAAAGCAGTTTTTGAGGTTTCCCGGAAAAAGAAATTTGGACGGACCATACCGTTTGTGTATAATGCGCGGCTCTGTAAAACCGTATTCAGTGAGGTTGGTATGTACGCAGTAATCAAGACCGGCGGTAAACAATACCGCGTCATCCAGGGCGAGACCCTGAAGATTGAAACCGTTGCCGGCGAAGTCGGCAGCGCGATAGTGCTGGACAAGGTGCTGATGGTCGGTAATGGCGACCAGCTGTCTATCGGTAAGCCGCTGCTGACTGGCGCTACCGTGACCGCGACTATCATCTCCAACGGCCGCGGCGAGAAGATCCGTATCTTTAAAATGCGCCGCCGCAAACATTACCAGAAACACCAGGGACATCGTCAAAACTACACCGAGATCCGCATCGACGGCATTTCGGCGTAACGTAAAAGGAGCAGGCAAATGGCATCGAAAAAAGGTGGTGGCAGTACCAGTAACGGCCGCGACTCGCACTCAAAACGGCTCGGCGTAAAAGCCTACGGCGGCGAACTGATTAGCGCCGGCAGCATCATCATCCGCCAGCGCGGCACGCAGTTTCACGCTGGCACGAATGTCGGCATGGGTAAGGACCACACTTTGTTTGCGCTGGTGGCCGGCAAGGTGGAATTCGCGATTAAGGGCGCACTCAAGCGCAGAACAGTCAGTGTGACTGCAGCCTAAACGCTCAGCCACCCCATAAGCCCTATCGCAAGGTAGGGCTTTTTTCGTTTAGAGCACAGCCATCATGAAGTTTATCGATGAATCAAAAATTGAAGTTATCGCCGGCAACGGCGGTAACGGCGCGGCCAGCTTCCGGCGCGAAAAATATATTGCCAAGGGCGGCCCCGACGGCGGCGACGGCGGCTGGGGCGGCAGCGTATATGCAATGGCTGACCGCAATATCAATACGCTGGTGGATTATCGCTTCGCGCGTATGCATCGCGCCAAAAATGGTGAGTCGGGGCGCGGCGCGGATTGCTATGGCAAAGGCGCGGAAGATGTAGTGCTGCGCATGCCGGTCGGCACCGTGATTACTGACATCAATACTGGCGAACTGATCGCCGACCTCACCCATGACGGACAGAAAGCATTGCTTGCCCAGGGCGGCAAGGGCGGCCTGGGCAACCTGCATTTCAAAACCAGCACCAATCGCGCGCCGCGCCAATGCACGCCAGGCGACGAAGGTGAACGACGCGAACTGAGGCTGGAACTGAAAGTACTGGCCGATGTAGGATTGCTGGGCATGCCGAACGCCGGCAAATCTACATTCATCCGCGCGGTTTCGGCGGCGCGACCCAAGGTTGCCGATTATCCGTTTACCACTTTGCATCCTAACCTTGGGGTGGTGCGTGTTTCGGCGGAAAAAAGTTTTGTGATCGCGGACATCCCCGGCCTGATTGAAGGTGCGGCCGAAGGCGCCGGGCTGGGCCACCAGTTCCTGCGCCATCTTGCGCGCACCCGGCTGTTGCTGCATCTGGTCGATCTGGCGCCCGCCTATGAGAATACCGACCCGGTGCATGAAGCGCATGCGATCTTGAATGAACTGAAAAAATATGATGAAGCTCTGTACAACAAGCCACGCTGGCTGGTATTGAACAAGCTCGACTTGCTACCGGATAAAGATGAGAAAGTGGCGGCCTTTATACGCGAATTCGGCGACCATACCCGCCACTTCGCAATCTCCGCAATTAACGGGGACGGCTGCAGGGAGCTCGTTTACGCAATCATGGAGCACCTGGAGCAGACCGCGAAACAGGACGAGCTGGATGCGGCTGCCGACGCGCAGCGTCCTGACCCTATCCTTTAACCGTTCCAGTCCGTACCCACAGAGCAGCCTGATCATGAAAACCGTACTGTCCCAATGCAAACGCATAGTCGTCAAAGTAGGCAGCAGCCTGGTCACCAATCAAGGCGAAGGACTGGACCTGGCTGCCATTGCCAGCTGGGCACAACAGATTGCCACGCTACGCCAGACCGGCTATGAGGTGGTGCTGGTCTCTTCCGGCGCAATCGCGGAGGGAATGCAGCGGCTGGGCTGGAAACAGCGTCCCAGCGCCGTGCATGAACTGCAGGCGGCCGCCGCGGTTGGCCAGATGGGACTGGTGCAAGTGTATGAAAGCTGCTTCCGCAAACATGACATGCATGCCGCGCAGGTGCTGCTTACCCATGCCGATTTAGCTGACCGTGAACGCTATCTGAATGCGCGATCTACATTGCGCACGCTGCTGCGGCTGAATGTAATCCCGGTCATTAACGAGAATGACACCGTCGTAACCGACGAAATAAAATTTGGCGACAACGATACGCTGGCGGCACTGGTAGCCAATCTGATCGAAGCCGACGCGCTGATTATTCTGACCGACCAGGCAGGCCTGTACACGGCCGACCCGCGCAAGGATACCGCTGCGAAATTGGTGGCGACGGGCCAGGCCGGCGACGAAAAGCTGGAAACGATGGCGGGCGGGGCTGGCAGCGCTATCGGCCGCGGCGGCATGCTGACCAAAATTCTGGCGGCAAAACGAGCGGCCCGCAGCGGCGCTCATACGGCTATTGCCTCAGGACATGAACAGGATGTGCTGCCACGCCTGATGCAGGGCGCCAGCATCGGCACACTGCTGGTGGCGCAATCGGCGTCGCTGGTCGCCCGCAAGCAATGGTTAGCCGATCACTTGCAGGGCAGCGGCAAAGTCATACTGGATGCGGGCGCCGCGCGCGCGTTATGCAATGAAGGCAAAAGCCTACTGCCGATCGGCGTAACCGAAGTGCAGGGAGAGTTCGAGCGGGGCGCCGTGGTGGCGCTGCTGAATCAGCAGGGGCAGGATATCGCACGCGGCCTGATCAACTATAGCGCCGCGGAAGCGCGCCGGATTGCAGGCCATCCCAGCCATGAGATTGAGAAAATCCTGGGTTATGTGGACGAGCTGGAATTGATACACCGGGACAATCTGGTTTTGCTGTAACGCGGCCGGCAAGTTGCCTTCTTACCTGCCGCGTTTGCAGACAGCAATGAACCTATCCCAGCTTCGCACGCTGCGCCTGTAACTGGATCAGCGTGGCGCGGAAATCTTCCAAGCGTTTGCGCTCCTGCTCCACCACCTGCGCCGGCGCGCGCGCAACAAAACTTTCATTTTCCAGCTTGCTCTGCGCCTTCGCAATTTCGCCGGTCAGCCGGATAATTTCCTTATCCAGACGCTCGCGTTCAGCCGCAACATCGATCTCGATTTTCAGCATCAGTTTAAAACTGCCGACGATCGCCACCGCTGCATCAGTATCCGGCAATTCGGGCTGCACACTGACTTCGCTTAATTTGCATAAGGCCTGCAGATACGGTGCGTACGAATGCAGCGTGGCGGCATCGCCCACCGCGAGCAGCGGCACTTTCTGGGCCGGCGACAGATTCATCTCGCTGCGCAGCTTGCGGCAAGCGGTCACCATCTCCTGCAGCAGGCCGATGTGCGCAACTGCACCGGCATCGTTCAGTTCTGGCTGGGCTTGCGGATAAGGTTGCAGCATGATGCTGATGCCTGATGAATCAGCGGCACCACTTGCTGGCCGATAACTGCCCGCCAGTGGTGCAACTTTCTGCCACAGCTCCTCGGTAATAAACGGAATAATCGGATGCGCCAGCCGCAGCATGGTTTCCAGCACACGTACCAGCGTGCGGCGCGTGGCACGCTGCTGGGCCGTGTTGCCGCCGGCGATCTGCACCTTGGCCAGCTCCACATACCAGTCGCAATAGGTGTCCCACACCAGCTCATAGATCGTGCGCGCGGCCATATCGAAACGGTAATTGTCAAAATGCCCGGCCATCTCGGCTTCGGCCTGTTGCAGCAAGCTGATAAGCCACTGATCGGCGGCGGAAAATTCCAGCGGCTGCGACGAGTCCAGCCCGACATCCTGATCTGCGCAGTTCATCAGCACATAGCGAGTCGCGTTCCACAGCTTGTTGCAAAAATTGCGGTAGCCGTCGCAACGCTGCAGATCAAATTTGATATCGCGGCCATGAGACGCCAGACTGGCGAACGTGAAGCGCATCGCATCAGTGCCGAACGCCGGTATGCCGTCCGGAAAATGCTTGCGCGTCTGTTTGGCAATACTTTCGGCCTGCTTGGGATTCATCAGGTTGCGGGTGCGCTTTTCCAGCAGACCGTCCAGTGAAATGCCTTCGATAAGATCCAGCGGATCCAGCACATTCCCCTTGGATTTGCTCATCTTCTGCCCTTCCGCGTCGCGGATCAGGCCGTGCACATACACTTCGCGAAAGGGCACTTTGCCGGTGAAATGCAGCGACATCATCACCATGCGCGCCACCCAGAAAAAGATGATGTCGAAGCCGGTAACCAGTACCGAGGTTGGCAGAAACGTTTTCAGTTCCTGCGTGTCGTGCGGCCAGCCCAGCGTCGAGAACGGCCACAATGCGGACGAAAACCAGGTATCCAGCACATCGTCGTCACGCCTGAGCGCCCCGCCGTAACCGTTGACGGAAGCTTGCCGGCGCGCGCCGTCCTCGTCCCGGGCAACATAAATATTGCCGGCGTCGTCATACCATGCAGGAATCCGATGGCCCCACCACAACTGGCGCGAGATGCACCAGTCCTGGATATTGTTCAGCCACTGGTTATAGGTCGTGGTCCAGTTTTCCGGCACGAATTTAATTTCGCCATCCGCCACCGCCTGCAGGCCGCGCTGGGCCATGCCTTCCATTTTAACGAACCACTGATCGGTCAGCATCGGTTCGATCACCGCGTGGGTACGATCGCCACGCGGCACCATCAGCTTGTGCGGTTTGGTGGCGGCGAGCAGATTCTGCGCTTCCAGGTCGGCGAGAATCTGCTTGCGAGCGTCGTAACGGTCAAGCCCCTGATAAGCCGGCGGAGCCTGCTCGTTTATTTTTGCATCGAGCGTAAGGATGTTGATCGGCGCCAGTTGATGGCGCTGCCCTACCGCGTAATCATTGAAGTCGTGTGCGGGCGTAATCTTAACGCAGCCGGTGCCGAATGCCGGATCGACATAGCCGTCGGCAATGATCGGTATCGAGCGTCCGGTCAGCGGCAGTTTCAGGCGCTGTCCGACCAGATGCTTATAGCGCGCATCATCTGGATGTACCGCTACCGCTACGTCGCCGAGCATGGTTTCGGGACGTGTGGTGGCAACGATCAGTGCGCCTACACCCACTTCGAGCGGATAGGCGATATGCCAAATGAATCCATCCTCTTCCTGCGCCACAACTTCCAGATCGGAAACCGCGGTGCCCAACACCGGGTCCCAGTTAACCAGCCGCTTGCCGCGATAGATGAGGCCTTGTTCATGCAGCTTTACGAACACCTCGGTGACGGCTTCGGACAGTCCCTCATCCATGGTAAACCGTTCGCGCGACCAGTCGCATGATGCCCCCAGGCGGCGCATCTGGCGCGTGATGGTGGAGCCGGACTCTTCCTTCCAGTCCCACACGCGCTCGACAAACTCTTCCCGTCCCAAATCATGGCGGCTGATATTTTTTGCCTCGAGCTGGCGCTCCACCACAATCTGTGTGGCTATTCCTGCATGGTCGGTGCCAGGTTGCCACAGCGTGTTGTCCCCCTTCATACGGTGATAACGGATCAGCGCATCCATCAGCGTGTCCTGAAATGCATGCCCCATATGCAGCGTGCCGGTCACATTGGGGGGCGGCAGCATGATGCAGTAAGCCGGCTTTTCACTGTCTATCCTGGCCCGAAAATTACCGGCGTTTTCCCAGATCGGGTACCAATGTGCTTCGATCGCTTGCGGTTCAAAACTTTTTGCGAGTTCCATATTTTTGCTTGAATTGGGTACAGCGGGACTGGCTGGTCCAATAGACATGCTCTGCGTATCTGGATAAACAGGCTGCGTTCGTTCTGCCGCAGCGGCGGCCGGTGAGTTTCGAAGTATCGGCTCCTGCGAGTCGGATGCGGGAGTCTGGCCGGAAAATGTGGCGCGCATCAAATCAGGCAGTGTTGCTTCCGCCTGGCGCCAGACCTCCTGCCATAGCGTCTCGAACTGGGCAGAAAATTTCTGCTGCAGCAGCGCTTCCAGCTGCGGCGCGATCTGCATTGCCAGGCGCTGATATTCGCCTTCAGACAAACGGTCGCTGACCAGCAGCGCCAGCGCCGGAATCTCTTCCGCATCGCGTTCGTTCGCAATGGGATCTGCGCTCGCGGAACCGCCAGCTTCAGCTTGACTCGGCTGGCCGCGCAGGTGGTCCGGCGTTGCGGGCAAACCCTCCGCATCTACGACTTCGGTCAGCACCGGCAGATCGGTGTAGTTATCAGGCTGCATGGGCTGGAGTTTTCATTCGGCTTGCTTGCGCAGATCAAAGTGGCGTATTTCGTAACCACGGTCACGGTAGAAAGTAAAACGTTGGCGGCCCAGACGTGCATCCTCCATATCCTGGGTCACGATTTCAATCACGCGTTCGAAGCGGCTGAAGAACGGCATGCACTCCAGATGCAGACTGATCAGCAGCTGGCTGTGCGGAAAATTTTCGCTATGCCCCACTACTATAGGCATATCCTGCGCCGCTGCTTCATCAGTACCGCAATGCGGCAGAAAAGCAGTGGCGGGATAATGCCACAGCAACTGATCCAGCGCCAGTGCGGTGGCCGCGTCGGGGGTATGCAGCAACACCCGAACGCCGCTCTGCAACGCCTTGTGGCTCAGCAAACAGGCGGTGCGCAACTTGTCCGTGGCGCCGGTGTAGAAATCCACCTTGGTCATCCTGTCGTCCACAACCTCATCACACCCAGCAAGCGAACTCCATCAACGACCAGTCTGCGCACGGTTAATCAGATACTGCGTCAGCAACGGCACCGGACGCCCGGTTGCGCCTTTTTCCTTGCCGGATTTCCATGCTGTGCCGGCGATGTCGAGATGCGCCCAGCGGTAATCTTTAGTGTAGCGCGCCAGGAAGCAGGCGGCGGTGATCGACCCGCCGGCGCGTCCGCCGATGTTCTGCATGTCGGCGAAATTACTGTCCAGCAACGGCTGGTAGTCATCCCATAATGGCAATTGCCATGCGCGATCATGGATCGATTCGCCTGCCGCCAGCAGTTCCTGCGCCAGCGCCTGCTGGTTACTGAACAGACCGCTGACTACGTGGCCCAGCGCAATCACACAGGCCCCGGTCAGGGTGGCGATATCCACGACTGTATCCGGTTTGAATTTGGCTGCGTAAGTCAGCGCATCGCACAGGATAAGGCGCCCCTCCGCGTCGGTATTAAGAATTTCGATGGTCTGGCCGGACATGCTGGTGACGATATCGCCGGGTTTGGTGGCGCTTCCGCCCGGCATGTTTTCACAGGTCGGGATGATACCGACCACATTCAGCTTCAGCCCCATTTCCGCAACGGCCTGCAATGTGCCCAGCACGCTGGCCGCGCCGCACATATCGTATTTCATTTCATCCATTTCTGCTGCGGGCTTGAGCGAGATTCCACCGGTATCAAAGGTGATGCCCTTGCCCACCAGCACAATCGGCTGCTGCCTCTTATCGCCGCCGGCATACTCCAGCGTGATCAGCTTGGCCGGTTCAGTGCTGCCGCGCGTAACGGACAGCAGCGAGCCCATGCCCAGCTTCTGCATGTCCTTCTCTTCCAGCACCTTCACCTTCACCGTATCGTTGCTCTTGCCCAAAGCCAGGGCCTGCTCTGCAAGATAACCCGGGGTGCAGATATTCCCAGGCAAGTTACCCAGATCCTTGGCCATTTTCACGCCGCGCGCGATCGCTACTGCCTGGGCCATTACGGTTTTCAGCGCGGCCGATTTGGCGCTTGTGCCAAAATGAATCTTTTGCAACTCGCCGGTATTTTTTTCGGCTTTACTCTTCAGGCGATCGAAACGGTAACTGGTCTCATATGCAGCCAGAACAATCTGGGTCAGGCACCAGGCGCTGTCCCGTGGCGCGGCCACATCATCAGCCGCAACCGGCAGCTCGGTCAGGTATAGCACCGCATCCTTTGCGCCAGTGGCCTGCACTGCGCGCAACGCTGCGCGCGCCGCGTCAAGAAATTTCTTCGGAGTGAACTCTTTTTCGCCTCCCAATCCAATCAATAACACCCGCTCACTGGCAATGTTGGGAACGTTATATAACAGCAGAGTGCTGGCCGCTTTACCGCTCATGTCGCCGCGGGCAAGAATCTCGCTGAGATACTGGTTGGCCGCGGCATTCAGCGACAGCGCCGCATCGGATAATATGCCACCTTCAAACACGCCGACCACGACGCAATCGCTGCGCTGCTTATCCGGACTCCCGGGTTTTATGCTAAATTCCACTGCATCTCCTTAATATATTCTGCGTGCACAGCACTAGATGTCGGATTATCCGCAAACTGACGGACAAAAGTCAAAGCCGCCGCTATTAGGCATCTTTCAACGCGCGCTGGTGCGGGAGCTTGCCAGCATCGGGCTGCCGATATTTGTCATCCTACTCGGTATCGTCGTCTTTACCCAGCTGATCCGATTGCTGGGTGAATCAGTCATCGGTGCGCTGGCGGTCGACGGCGTGCTGGCACTGCTCGGTTTCAGCGCGCTGAACTATCTGCCGGTTTTACTTTCGCTCAGCCTGTTCCTGTCGATACTGCTGACGCTATCGCGCAGCTACCGCGATAGCGAGATGATCATCTGGTTCAGCTCGGGCATCGGTCTGACCCGCTGGATCGCGCCGGTCATGTGGTACGCGTTGCCGGTAGTCAGCGTGATTGCATTGTTAAGCCTGGTGCTGTCCCCGTGGGCGCTGACTAAAGCTGAAGAATTTAAAAACCGCCTGGATAGCCGGGATGATGTGGCGGTGGCCACGCCTGGCGCATTCCGCGAATCGAAACATGATGACCGGGTTTATTTCATCGAGAATGTGGACATCGGCAAGAATAGGGTCGGCAATATTTTTGTGCATGCCGAACAAAATGGCAAGAGCGGGACCATGGTTGCCAGGCAGGGCCTGCAGGAAACCGCAGCGAACGGCGACCGCTTTCTGGTGTTGCTGAACGGGACGCGTTACGAGGGCTTACCCGGCCAGCACGAATTCAAAATTATTGAGTTCGAACGCTACGCCGTGCGCATTGAGGCGGCCGAGGCCAAAGCATCCACGGCCCCGGTTCAGTCCCTGTCCACGGCTCATTTACTGCAGAACCCAACCAGCTGGAACATGGCGGAACTGCAGTGGCGGCTGGGATTGCCGCTCAGCGCGCTGATACTGACCCTGCTGGCAATTCCGCTGAGCTTTGTTAACCCGCGCGCCGGTCGTTCGCTGAACCTGGTCATGGCCTTGGTAATTTACATGATCTATAACAATATGATCAGCCTCACCAACACCTGGGTGGGACAAGCCAAAATCAGTCCATTAATCGGTCTGACCGGGTTGCATCTGGCAATGGTTGCGCTGGCCGCGCTGTTGTTCTATCACCGGCTCGCGGTATTTTCTTTCAGGCGGCTGCTGAAATGAAGCTGCTCACCATTTATCTGGCCCGCCAGATATATATCAGCATCGCGCTGGTGCTGGTCGTCCTGTTAATGCTGTTCAGTTTTCTCGACCTGATCCATGAATTGGGTGAGATGGGGCACGGCAGTTATTCCCTGGGCTATGTGCTGCTGTTCGTATTGCTGACGGTGCCCAGCCATATTTACGAGTTGTTTGCGGTAGTGGTGCTGATCGGTACCATTTTTGCGCTGGTGCAAATGGCCGCCAATTCCGAACTGGTCATCTATCGTGCGTCCGGCGCTTCTCTGCGTCAGATGATCGGCGCTTTGATGGTCATAGGCTTGCCGTTGATGATGCTTAGTTTCCTGTGCGGCGAATTCGTTGCCCCGCCCAGCGAACGCCTGGCGCAAACCCTGCGGCTCAAGGCAAAAAATGCCGAAGTCACGGTCAAGGAATTTCGTTCGGGCGTCTGGGTAAAGGATGAGCGCAGCTTTGTAAATGTAAAAAATGTGCTGCCGGATACCTCATTGCTGAACATCAGCATTTATGATTTTGACGAAACTTACCATCTGCGCGCTATCACGGCTGCCAGGCGCGCAGTGTTTGTCCGGCAGGGCTCATGGCAACTTGATAACGTATTACAGACCCGTTTTGACCAGCGCGGCACGACGGTAAGCAATCAGGAGCATATGGAGTGGCGCTCGACGCTTAATCCCGATCTGCTGAGCGTTTTGCTGGTGGTACCTGAGCAGATGTCGGCGTCCAACCTGTATCAATATACTGAGCATCTGCGCGACAACCACCAGAATACCGGGCGTTATGAAATAGCCATGTGGAATAAACTGCTGTTTCCCTTTGCGGTGCTAGTCATGATGCTGCTGGCATTACCCTTCGCTTCACATCATCAGCGCAACAGCGGTATCAGCACAAAAATTATCGGCGGCATAGTGCTGGGCTTGTCCTTCCACTTTATCGGGCGACTGTTCGCGAATCTGGGCGCGCTTAATAACTGGAGTCCTGTGCTGAGCGCGACAGCCATGCCCGCACTGTTCCTGTTGCTGGCCGCCACCATGCTGTGGCGTACGGAGCGACGCTGACGTACTGCTTAACAGAGATTGAAATCAGCGCGACGGATTAGTTGACGGCAAGCCCATGGCTGGGGGGGTAGATTTATTGATTTCCCGCTGACGGGCCAGTTGTTTAATCTGCTCGCGCTTTTCCGGCGGTGCTTTGCTGTATTCCAGAAACTTCTTTCGAGCCTTGGTGCGTTGTTCCGGAGTAAGCATGCTCCAGGATTCCAGCCGCTTGTGAAAAAGCTCTTTCTTTTCCAGTGTCAGCTTGGGGTAGTATTTTTCCAGTTTTAACAGACGCTGTTGCTGCAGTTCCGGCAAATCATTCCACTGCTTGGCCAACGGTGCCAGCATCTCCTGCTGTAGCGGTGTGAGGTTGGCCCATGGATGGGTAACAGCTGCCAGCGCAGGCAAACACAACAACATGGCACAGACGGCCAGAAAGCAACGTACGCGCATGCGATTAATCGAGGTAAACGTGTATCGGCAGTTCGTCGGTCAGGATTGCAATATCTACATCACTGGTATCTTTTTCCGAATGGTGCCAATAAACGGTGCCACTGAATACGCATACTGCAAGCAACACCGCAGCCACCCACTGATACTTGCGCGCAGCGCCAAGATTTTGGCCGATGTTGGCCAAAGGCCCTGTCCAGGCCAGGGCGGGGGCCGCATTGTGTGCTTCATAGCGACTCATGGCCTTGTTACGGGCCGCGCGCAATTGCTGCAACGTCGTGGAGTCAAGCTGGGTGACCGAACGGTTGAGTAAGTGTTTAATCTGTTCAGCGTCTAATGATTTTTTATTCATGGCGACTTAATTCCTTTTTCCTGCAACACGGCCGCAAGCGCGTGAGTCGCGCGCGAACAATGGGTTTTAACACTGCCTTCTGAACAACCCATGGCCGCAGCGGTTTCCGCTGTGTCCATGTTTTCCCAGTAACGCAAGAGGAAGGCTTCGCGTTGACGCGGTGGCAGCGTCATCAAAGCTTCTTCAATTATTGCAATCACTTGCGACTGCTCCAGTGACGCATCAGGCGCGGCCGCCTGACTATTATTATCCTTGTCCTGCAATGTTTCCAGTGGATCATATTCATCTTCTGCGTGTTGCGGCGATAATGCAGACATCAGCGTGGTCCACATCGAGCGTACTTTCTGCCGTCGATAATAATCCCGAATAGTATTCTGCAAAATTCTATGGAATAACATCGGCAATTCCGCGGCCGGTTTTCTGGCATATTTATCGGCGAGCTTGAGCATGGCGTCCTGCACAATATCCAGCGCCATATGCTGATCTCGTACCGCGAACAGCGCGTGCTTATATGCGCGTCGTTCGGTTTCGGCGAGAAATGTCGAAAGTTCTTCGTGACTGGCCAGTTTGCGCCACCAACACTAAATTGCGAGCGCGGATACTAACAAATTCGGAATCTCAGGTATACCACGCCCGCAGCATGACCTTCCCGGCTGGGCCGGGGGGTTGACCAAATAGGCTGTAACCTTTATCTTGCACGGTTCTCCATTTTGTTTATTTTAAGGTAGTCCACATGGAACTGACGGGCGCTGAAATAGCCATCCGATGTCTGGAACAAGAAGGAGTCGACTTTGTATTCGGTTACCCCGGCGGGGCCGTTCTGCATATTTATGACGCGCTATTCCAGCAGGACAAGGTCAAGCACATTCTGGTGCGCCACGAACAGGCCGCCGTACATGCCGCGGATGGCTACGCCCGCTCGACCGACAAGGTCGGGGTAGCACTGGTAACCTCCGGCCCCGGGGTCACCAATGCGGTCACCGGCATCGCAACTGCATACATGGATTCCATTCCTATGGTAATCATCAGCGGCCAGGTCCCGTCGTATGCGATAGGCGAAGACGCTTTTCAGGAAGTCGACACCGTCGGCATTACCCGTCCCTGCGTCAAGCATAACTTCCTGGTCAAGGATGTCGCCGAAATCGCCAATACGATAAAAAAGGCTTTCTATCTGGCGCGCAGCGGCCGGCCCGGCCCGGTGCTGGTGGATATCCCCAAGGATGTGTCGAACCAGAAGACCGCGTTTCATTACCCGGATACGATCAGTGTCCGTTCCTATCATCCTGCCCAGCACGGCGAGGCAGGCCAGATGCAAAAAGCGGTGCAGCTGTTAATGGAAGCCGAACGGCCGATGATCTATGCCGGTGGCGGCGTCATCCTGTCCGCCGCATCCCGCCAGCTTACCGAGCTGGTGCGTTTGCTGGGCTTTCCCTGCACCAATACGCTGATGGGTTTGGGCGGTTATCCTGCCACTGACAAACAGTTCGTTGGCATGCTCGGCATGCACGGCACGCTCGAAGCTAATATGGCAATGCAGCATTGCGACGTATTACTGGCCGTCGGTGCGCGATTTGATGACCGCGTGGTCGGCAACGTCAAGCATTTCAACCAGGAAAAACGCCGCATTATCCACATCGACATCGATCCATCTTCGATCTCCAAACGGGTTAAGGTGGATGTGCCCATAATCGGTGATGTCGCGCACGTGCTGGACGATCTGCTGGCCATGCTGCGCAGCGGCAAGCAGCAGCCGGACGCGCAGGCGCTGGCCGCGTGGTGGGCGCAAATCGGCCTATGGCGCGACAAGAAATGCCTGGCCTACAACAATTCGGACGAGGTCATCAAGCCGCAGTATGTAATTGAAAAGCTGTACGAGATTACCCGCGGCGACGCCTTTATCACCTCCGACGTAGGGCAGCACCAGATGTGGGCAGCACAGTATTACAAGTTCGATAAACCGCGCCGCTGGATCAATTCCGGCGGACTCGGCACGATGGGCTTCGGCTTGCCGGCCGCGATGGGCGTGCAGCTGGCTCACCCGGATGCGCAGGTAGCCTGCGTCACCGGCGAAGGCAGCATCCAGATGTGCATACAGGAGTTGTCGACCTGTCGACAATTTCATCTTCCGCTCAAGATCATCGCGCTCAACAACCGTTATCTCGGCATGGTGCGGCAGTGGCAGCAGTTCTTCCACGGCAATCGCCATGCCGAGTCGTATATGGATGCGCTGCCGGACTTCGTGAAACTGGCTGAGGCTTATGGACACGTCGGTGTACGCATAGACCGGCCCGCCGATGTCGAACCGGCGCTGAAGGAAGCCTTTGCGCGCAAGGACGAATTGGTATTCCTGGATTTTCGCACCGACCAGACTGAAAACGTGTTCCCGATGGTGCCCGGCGGCAAAGGATTGTCCGAAGTCATCCTGGCGGAGGATCTGTAATGCGCCACATTATTTCGCTGCTGATGGAAAACGAAGCCGGTGCGTTATCGCGGGTTGCCGGGCTGTTCTCGGCACGCGGCTATAATATTGAATCGCTCACCGTTGCGCCCACCGAAGATGCTACTTTGTCGCGCATGACCGTAGTCACCAGCGGATCGGACGAGGTCATTGAACAGATTAATAAACAGCTCAACAAGCTGATCGAGGTGGTCGCGGTGATGGACCTGACCGAAGGCGAACATATAGAGCGCGAATTGATGCTGGTGAAGGTGCGCGCAGTGGGTGAGGTGCGTGAAGAAATGAAGCGCATGGCGGACATATTTCGCGGCCGCATCATCGACGTTTCCGACCAGACTTACACGATAGAGCTCACCGGTTCTGGCTCCAAGCTGGACAGCTTCCTGCTCGCACTGAACCGCACGCTGATACTGGAAACCGTACGTACCGGCGCGTCCGGCATCGGTCGCGGCGAACGCATTTTGAAACTTTGATTCCGATTTTTTTAACGAGGCCAACATGAAAGTTTATTACGACAAAGACGCAGATCTGTCCCTGATCAAAGGCAAGCAGATAACTATTATAGGCTATGGCTCGCAAGGCCATGCCCATGCCCAGAACCTGAGGGATTCCGGCGTCAATGTGACGGTTGCGCTGCGCAAAAACGGCGCCTCATGGAAAAAGGCCGAAAGCGCCGGGCTCAAGGTTGAGGAAGTGGCCGCGGCAGTCAAAAATGCGGACGTAGTGATGATGCTGTTGCCAGACGAGAATATCCCCGAAGTGTACAACGGCGAAGTCGTCCGGAATATGAAACCCGGCGCGGCGCTGGCCTTTGCCCATGGTTTCAACGTGCATTACAACCAGGTCATACCGCGCGACGATATCGACGTCATCATGATCGCGCCCAAAGGCCCAGGCCACACCGTGCGTTCCGAATATGTGAAGGGCGGCGGCGTGCCCACCCTGATTGCCGTTTACCAGGATAAATCCGGTAAAGCCAAGGATATCGCGTTATCGTATGCCGCAGCCAACGGCGGCACCAAGGGCGGCGTGATCGAAACCAATTTCCGCGAAGAAACGGAGACCGATCTGTTCGGCGAACAGGCGGTGCTGTGCGGCGGTGCGGTGGAACTGGTCAAGGCTGGCTTCGAAACGCTGGTGGAAGCGGGTTACGCACCGGAAATGGCCTACTTCGAATGCCTGCACGAACTGAAACTGATCGTCGATCTGATGTATGAGGGCGGCATTGCCAACATGAATTATTCGATATCGAATAACGCCGAATATGGTGAGTATGTGACGGGGCCGAAAATCGTGACCGAGGACACCAAAAACGCGATGCGCCTGTGCCTGAAGAATATCCAGAACGGTGACTATGCCAAACAGTTTATTCTGGAAGGCCGTACCAATTACCCGGAAATGACCGCACGCCGCCGCCTGAACGCGCAGCATCCCATTGAAACGGTGGGTGCCCAGCTACGCGGCATGATGCCCTGGATCAGCAAGAACAAGCTGGTGGATCAGTCGAAAAACTAACAGCGTATCCAGTCGCCTTCCGGATATACGTCGCTGCCGGGCTACCCTGCTCGGCAGTTCAGCCTGAGTTCATACTTCCATCGCAATTTGCGTTGCGTACGGTCCGTCGCTACCACTCCAACAGTCATCGGTGATAAAGTGCCCAACCTTAGTCGCTGAACGCAGGAATTGCTCACTCAATATGCACGAACTGGATAAACCCAAACACCTGACCTTGCGTAGGCGAGGCATCTATCTGTTGCCCAACCTGTTGACCACCGCAGCGCTGTTCGCGGGCTTTTATGCAATTGTTCAGGCCATGAACAGCAAATTCGAGTATGCAGCGGTGGCGATTTTTGTTGCGATGATATTCGACGGCCTGGACGGGCGGGTCGCTCGCATGACGCATACGCAAAGCGAATTCGGTGCCGAATATGACAGTTTGTCCGACATGGTGTCTTTCGGGGTAGCACCCGCGCTGATAGCTTATGAGTGGGCATTAAAAGGGCTGGGCAAATGGGGGTGGTTCGCCGCTTTTATATACTGCACCGGCACAGCATTGCGTTTGGCGCGCTTCAATACCAATATTGAAATCGTCGATAAAAATTATTTCCAGGGTTTGCCCAGCCCTGCTGCTGCGGCACTCGTGGCAAGTTTCGTCTGGGTGATGCTGGACAATCAATTCAGCGGCGCGGAAGTGCGCTGGTATGCCTGTGCATTGACTGCCTTTGCCGGCATTACGATGGTCAGCAATCTGCAGTATTACAGCTTCAAATCGCTGAATATGCGCAAGAGCGTTCCGTTCATCGTCATATTCATGATCGCACTTTTCTATATACTCGTTTCGGTCGATCCGCCCTTCATTCTGTTTCTGTTATTCCTGGCTTACGCGCTGTCCGGCTATGTGATGTATTTATGGGCCTTACGGCAAAAAAAGGATAACGGCTCATCCGGTGTTGCGCGCTGAAGCGAAAGCAGTTATATTCGACCCATGCACTTCTCTCGCCACATCTCGCAATTGCATTCCACGTTCAGCCTCCTGGCTGCGCTGCTGCTGCGCGTCGCGCGCTAAAAACACATCTCACTAGCAGTAAACAGATGGCGATCGGCAGTCAATTCTGCTCGGTATCGCCGCGACTGACCTATTTTCCCAGGAGTTTGAAATGACCGAGAAATTAATTATTTTTGACACGACATTGCGCGACGGCGAACAGAGCCCCGGCGCCTCCATGACCAAGGAAGAAAAAATCCGCATTGCGCGGCAGCTGGAAAAGCTGGGCGTAGATGTGATTGAGGCTGGTTTTGCTGCTGCCAGTCCGGGCGACGCGGATGCAATCAATTCGGTCGCAAAAGTCATTGAACGCTCTACCGTATGCTCATTGTCCCGCGCCAGTGCACGCGATGTGCATGCCGCCGGCGCTGCAATCAAGCCTGCCCAATCGGGCCGGATCCATGTATTCATCGCTACCTCGCCGATACATATGGAAAAAAAGCTGCGCATGCAGCCTGATCAGGTGGTCGAAGCCGCAGTAACGGCTATAAAGCTGGCGCGGGAATATACCGACGATGTGGAGTTTTCAGCAGAAGACGCAGTACGTTCCGAAATGGATTTCCTGGTGCGTATTTTTGATGAGGCCATACGCGCCGGCGCCACCACACTCAACGTCCCGGACACCGTCGGCTACAGCATTCCGGCGCTGTGGGGTGAGCGCATCAAACAGTTGATCGCGCGCGTGCCGAACAGCGGCAAAGTGGTCTGGTCCACTCATTGTCATAACGATCTGGGCATGGCAGTGGCCAACTCGCTCGCAGCAGTGATGAACGGAGCGCGTCAGGTGGAATGTACGATTAATGGTCTGGGCGAGCGCGCTGGAAACGCCAGCCTGGAAGAAATCGTCATGGCGGTAAAAACGCGGCAGGACGTATTTCCGTGCGATTCCCGCATCGATACCACACAAATTGTGCCCGCCTCCAAACTGGTATCCAGCATTACCGGGTATCCGGTGCAGCCGAACAAGGCAATAGTGGGCGCCAATGCCTTCGCGCATGAGTCCGGCATCCATCAGGACGGCGTGATCAAGCATCGCGAAACTTACGAAATCATGCGTGCTGAGGATGTGGGTTGGACTACCAATAAAATAACGCTGGGCAAGCTATCCGGGCGCAACGCGTTGCGCACACGCCTGCAGGAATTGGGCATCGTATTGGAGAGCGAAGCAGCATTAAATGCGGTCTTTGCCCGTTTCAAGGAATTGGCCGACCGCAAGCAGGAAATATTTGACGATGACTTGCAGGCCTTGATCAGTGAGGGAGGAGTTGCTCACGTCAGTGAACATTATCGTCTGGTATCGATGCGCGCCCATTCTGCAACCGGGGAATTGCCGACCGCCGGCGTAGTACTCAACATAGGCGGCGTGGAACGCACTGCGGAAGCGCAAGGCGGCGGGCCGGTAGATGCGACGTTCAAGGCCATAGAGCAACTGGTGCAGAGTGGAAGCGAACTGTTGCTGTATTCAGTAAACAATATTACCAGCGGCACCGACGCGCAAGGAGAGGTGACCGTGCGGCTGGCCAAGGGCGGCAGGGTCGTCAACGGACAAGGTGCGGATACCGATATTGTAGTTGCCTCATCAAAAGCTTATTTGAACGCGTTAAATAAGCTGGTAACCGCTACAGAACGGTCGCATCCCCAGATGTAGCAACGGGGCGGCACTAGCCGCCTTCGCCGATGCATCCCACCGAGGAAATGGAAATATTTGTTTGAACATTCATATATTGTTCAACTCATCGCCTCTGCCCGGAGCTAACAGCTGACTACTAAGTTCGTTAACGAACAGATAGCTATATAGTTTCCTTCTAATATTCAACCGTGAATTGGGCATGTGCTGTCTACTTTCGATAGCACGGCATCCGCTCCAGATTGGAAGAATTTGTTAATTATTTAGGAGCTATATATGAAAAAATTAATTGCTATTGCACTTTTATCTGCCACCGCAATTCCTGCATATGCAGCCGTGGGGGATGGGACATTTTATGTTGGCGCTGATGTTGGCCAAGCGAAGGCATCTGGTAATGTTACCACCGGGGCCAATGATACCAGCAATACTGCCTATGGCCTGTCAGTGGGTTACCAGTTCAACCGGAATTGGGCAGCCGAGTTGGGATATACTGATTTTGGGACACTTGACTATGGCGCTGCAGCTGGTGGTGGAAATTCAAAAACCAATGCCGTCTCACTAAGCGCACTCGGCATATGGCCGCTGGATAACGGTTTTTCGCTACTCGGCAAACTTGGAGTAGCCGGCACTTCAGTTGATTATTCCCCTGCTTTAGGAGGAGGAAGCACGAACAGGCGTACTGGAGCTGTTGTAGGCTTGGGTGGTCAGTATAATTTTACGACTGCGTTTGGCGTGCGGGTTGCTTATGACCGTTTTTGGGTAGGTTCTTCCTCCAATAATACTGACGGCAGCTTAAATCTGTTGACTGCCGGCGTGGTTTACAGGTTTTAATATGACTGCAACATCAAAAAGCCGAAGTTGGACTTCGGCTTTTTTTTAGCGTGCTGATCGGCAATTTTTGCTTCGACTTAACTCAATACTCTATATAAGGGCATCATGGAAAAAATAATAATTGGTGTTCTGTTGGCCACTGCCTTGGCTCCAGCATATTCAGCTGATGAGGTATTTTACGTCGGAGCCAATCTGGGTCAGGCGAGAGCTTCCGGCACGTTATCTGGCGGCGCGAGCTCGGCCACCGACACTTCTTTCAGCGTATTGGGTGGCTATCAGATTAATAAAATATGGGCAGCCGAACTGCAATACGTCGATCTGGGCAGAATTGCCTATAGCGGCTCTACGACTACTGCGACCAGCACTGCTTTGGCGCTTAGCGCGCTGGGAATGTGGCCTATAGACAATAATTTTTCGGTATTTGGCAAGGCAGGACTGGCATACTCAACGACAACGTCCGGACGCCCTCAGGATACCAACCGGATCGGTATCGCGATCGGATTCGGCGGTCAATACAATATGAGTAACGTCCTGGGCATACGCGCCGGTTATGATCGTTACGAAGTCGGCAAATCTTCGGATGGCAATGACGGGAATTACGGGGTTATTTCGGCCGGGTTGGTGTACAAATTCTAGGTTACTTAAACTCGATTACATCTGATTAGCAACTGTCTCTGCACGGCAGTTGCATTCGCCACGCCAGCTATTTATTACTGACTGCGTCCATTATCCGAGCGACTTACCAGACTGTTAACAGGACGATTCCTGCCCGGCTATTTCTATCATAAAATGTCCAATTAAATAATGGAGCACGAGCATGATTGAATTTGCCACGCTGGTTATTATCAGCGTTTTGTTGCTGATTTTTTTGCGGCCGGGGAAAACGCCGACGTTGAATAATTCCCTCGTCATCGAGCGCGCTGGTGAATATCATGTCACGCTGTCAGCGCAGTTGAACCTGACCCAGCAATTTATCGAGGCTATTGCCCAGGATTTGAATACAGAAACAGATAAATCAACTGACAGTGCAACCAGTTATTTTGAGATATTTGACAGAAACACAAGCGCTAAAGGCCACAGCCTTTATCTGCTGGCGATCACCCGGCGTAATGGCATACTATATTTTCAAGCCACCAGTCCTGCGCCGGGTAATCAGGTCGGTCACTTGAATGCGATCAAGGAATACTCAAACGCAATACTTGCCCGGTTTCCCGCTGCGCCGAATGCTGGATCAAGCCCAAACGGCAGTGAAGCTGACACCCGAATTGTTGCAGCAGTGGAAAAAGCAGCGCGCTTACGCAACATTGATGCTCGGCCGTTGGTGCACTAACGCATATCCCTGAACAGTAGCCTGCTCACCGTAGTGCGCCATTTTGCCAGCGGCTATCTATTGTTGTTCCTGGCGTAGGTGCAGACGAAATCCAGTGTTTTATCCCCGACCGTCCCTGGAATTACGTCCATATAAAAAACTTCAGATGCCAGATTGTCCGATATCACGGCCCCCTCGCCATTCCTGCGCCCGTAGAACAGACCATGCGCCAATGCCGCTGTGCGGTCGCTGCAATTGCGGTAGTAGAAATATTTAACCGAGTAAGCCGCTTTGCCTTGAAACAGGTCGGGTTTTTCAAAATTGAATAATTCCCAACCCTCAACTATGCCGCCAGATGTGTGTATGCTATCGGTGTTCATCGAGATAGCAATCTGGTCCTGATTACCGACTATCTTCACCCAGTTGTCAGCCTGCGCGTTTGTCGCTGCCAGACTGCAAAAAATCATCAGTGCCCGGCCTAGTGCCTGCATTCTTCCTCCATGGCAGAGCCCGGTTATTTACGCTTGGCTTTCCATTCCAGCACCAAAGCGTGGGCCTGCTTAATTTGATCAGCATCCATTATAGTCTCGACAGCTTTCCTGTTGTCGGCCGCAGTTTCATGTCCTGCCGCACTGGCCAACGCGTACCATTTGTCCGCCTGCACCAGATCGCGCAATACACCCTGACCATTCTCGTACATGCGGCCGAGGTTATCCTGGGCCGCAGCATTGCCCTGCTCGGCGGCCTTGGTATACCATAAGATGGCTTCAGGATAATTTCGAGGGATGTCGTCACCCCGCCCACCGTCATACATCAAGGCAAGATTAAATTGCGCGGCCGCATCTCCCTGTTCGGCCGCCTTCCGATACCATGACTCGGCTTCCTTGTAATTGCGCTCCACTCCTCCGCCGGTCTCATAAATAATCGCAAGATTCGACTGCGCCGGGGCATAGCCCTGATCGGCCGCCTTGCGATACCAGGCTATTGCCTGGGGATAGCTTTGCACCACGCCGGCGCCGGTGTCATACATCAGGCCCATGTAAAATTGCGCGGCCGCGACGCCGTTGTCGGCAAGCGGCTTTAACTGCTGCAACGCAGTGTTGTAATCCTTGTTGCGGTAGGCCGCCTTCGCTTCCTGCAGATCAGCTTGTGCGTTTACCCCGGCAAGCAGCAGCATCGCCGCCAGGCACAGCCGAAGCATGTTTGTTTTTGCAGTAACCATTTTTCCCCCTTCAATTAACTATTCCAGCGCTTGTTATATAAATTAAAGTCGCTGGCAGCATCCTCTCCTATTTTACAATTTTGCACAATATGCGGCGCCCGCCCGAGTTAAGGCACTGTCTGCTGGCGCAGATATTCCTTGCGTTTCATTTCCAGGTAATCGGTTCGCTCAACTTCGTGTAACTGGCGGGAATATTGTTCGGTGGCGTCATACCAGCTTTCCAGGCGCTTTTCGAATTGCAATGCTGGCGGCATAAAAAATTCGCTCAGATAAGCCTCTATCGCCAAATAGTAGCGCATGGCGTTACGTTCCACCACGCCGCGCATTCCGCGTATGTACTCGGGCTGACCGTTAAGCCGCTTCGCGGTTGTGGTAAACCCGACCTTGTCGCTGCCAGCGGTGGCGAGATAAATCTTCATCGCAAACTCGCCGGCCATCCCATAATCATAGGAATACATCAAATGTAAAAATGTCCTGCCGCTGTCCAGTTTCAGCGCTTCCAGTTGAATTTTATAATTGCTTGTTCCCAAGGGACCCTTCGCCGCCGCGAGTTGCACCTGAAAATAATCCGATGTTGACGCCACGGCACGATAAGCGAACTCGAACGGATAGGCGTCGTCGAGTGGTTGATCGAATTTCTTGCCTATGCTGACCTTGAGCAGGGTGCCATCCTGTGCCGTTACGGCGCGGCAATATTTGGTGTTAAGGTGCAGGATCAGCACATCGCACCAGTGCGCTGAGTTGTTGAGCGCGGTATGAACTGTGTCGTAAGGGTAATCGACCAGTGCGTAAATATCCCCTTTGAGATTGCTGGAGGATTCCACCGAATCGAGATATAGCGGGCGCTTGAACTGATTATTGCCCAGCTTATCAATCAGGGTGGTGTACTTGCTGCGCAATGCCGCCGCCGGGTTATCGCCCTGAGCCTGGGCCAACAACGGGCTTAGCGTCAGCAGCCAAACGGTGAGCAACCGGGTACACCACAGCGTGTTGATGCTGAAAACTCTACGCATTGCAAATTAGGCAGCCGCAATATCGCGGCTGGTGAATTCTAACCATAACTGCGCTTTTTCCTGTAGCGACGCACTAGAGCAGATGTGCCCACAGCCGTGCACCCATTTCCTTGAAGCGCGCAAAAACAGAGCGTTGACGCCATTGCTCCAGCGTCACAGGCAGAGACTTGGCCACGTCCTTTTCGAATACCGCGCGCATTTTTGCGCCAAAGTCCTGCCCCAGCACTACCGCATCTATTTCCTGGTTATACAAAAAACTGCGCCAGTCCAGATTGGTCGACCCCACGGTCGACCACACCCCATCGATCAACGCGGTCTTGGCATGCAGCAGCGCATCCTGCATCACATAAATTTTTATTCCCGAACGCAGCAATTCGTCATAATAGGAATGCGAGGCATAAGAGACCATGGCGGAATCGCTCCTGCCCGGCAGCAACAGCTTGACTTCGACCCCGCGCCTGACCGCATCCTTTAATGCCGTCAGCATTTGCGGGTCTGGTACAAAATAGGCGTTGGTCAAATATACTTGTGACTCCGCGCTATTGATTGCAGAAATCAGGGTCGCATAATTCAGGCCATACGGTTCGTCAGGTGAACTGCCAATTGCGCGCACCACTTCTTTACCCTGATTGCTGAGTTGTGGAAAATAATTTTTCGGCGCCAGCGGGCTGCCGTGCTGGCCGGCCCAACTCTCCATAAAAAGCTTTTGGAATTCAGCTACCACAGGGCCTTCCATGCGCAGGTGGGTATCGCGCCATGGAGGGCCATCCTGTTCATGCATGAGGATTTTCTTTTTCTGCCTGGATCTGAATGAGCCGCTGGAATATACGCTGCTGATATTGATGCCCCCGACAAAAGCGACCTTGCCGTCAACGACCAGCAGCTTACGGTGGTCACGCTGGTTCACATCCCAGCCCTTACGCACAGCTATTGGATTAATCGGGTTGAACTCAAGCACATTGATACCCTTGTCCGTCAGGTGCTTGAAGTACTCTCTAGGGGTAAGAAGCGATCCCACGCTGTCGTACATCAGGTTAACTTGCACTCCTTCCAGCTGTTTCTCTATCAGAGCGGCAGCAAACTTCTGCCCTATCTCATCGTCTTCGATGATGTAGGTTTCCATATTGATATGATCCTTGGCGTCCTTAATCGCCGCAAACATGGCGTCATAAGTAGACATACCGTCCAGTAACAGCGTGACCTTATTTCCCACCACCAGCGGGCTGCCCACAATGGCCTCTTCCAGAGCCAGATGCCGGTCCAGCACATTGGTTTCCTGGCTGCGGCTTTTCAGGCCATCGAGAATTGCCTTGCTTCTCTGAGCTGACAGTGGTCCTCGCGCGCCTTCCAAATGTATTGCGCGCGGCTTGTCCAGCGCCATATCCGGGACCATAACCGGCAGGGACCCGCAGCCGGCCAGGAATATCAATAACCACCATCCGGCGATTTGCTGTGCGATTCTCTTCATTACTGTCCTTTTTTTTCTCACAAAAGAGATTACGCTACGTAGCTTCAGTTCAAGCACAGTGACGTATTTAACGTTGATTTTAGGACAAACGCCAGGCATAAATACTGAACTTTTACTATGTGCGGCTCCGCACGGAACTCGATAAAACATGCGGGCATGATGCAGACACACCTTCCCCCGGGTGTACGCACCTTCCCCAGGTGCATGTTAGGCTTAACGGGACAGGCTTTCCTGTCCCGTTTTTTTGCACGAACAAATTAGTTAAGCCAGAATGTATTGATGCGGACCAGGCATGTAATGGATGATGGCGAGCAGCGCGCCATGAGCAGGATGAGATGATTTAGTGCAGTGAAAAGCCGGCCTACCTGAGCCGGCTTTCCTTAATACCTATTTTACCTACTTCCCGAGACCTATAATAAAGTTGACCATCTCCTTCATATCAGCGTCATTCACCTTTGGATAAGGCGGCATTAACATGTTTCCCCAAACCCCGCTGCTTCCTCTGGAGATACTGGCGCTCAGTTTAGCCCGGGCGGCCGCGTCCCCCTTGTATTTGTCTGCAACTGCCTGCCACGCCGGACCGATGATTCCCTTGTCAATCGCGTGGCAACCAGCACAATGGTTTCGTTTTGCAACTTCAGGCATTTCGCTCGCCCATGCCCAGTTAACGATGCTCAAACTCAATGCGGCAACGATACTTAAGATAACGGATCTCATGTTCCCTCCCTGTGATTTGACGAATGGCATGCAGCAAAAACTGACGCGTAATAGTTATAACCCCGCGTAGAAAAGGCTGTAGGTAAGTTCGCTGCAGGCAGGCTTAGTATATGCCTGTAGATTTTCTTGTATATCACATGTATTGCAGCCAACAACTCCGCAAACAACGGCTCAACAGGAACGGCCGCAGAGCCAGCCTTAAAAGTGCCGGAATGGCTACAGAATATAGATCAGATCAATTGGCAAACCTGTGCCTGATTTTGAGCTTGTCATTTGGCTCTACCCGGATATATTGGGTATAGGTCGGAAAGGCAGTATTGCGGAATTTTATTTCGTGGCTGCCCGGCGCCATGCGCAAATCCGTTAACGGCGGACTGGCCCCCATTAATTTCCCGTCCAGATATACCTCTCCCCATGGAATCACCACAATACTTACGCTCGCCGGCGATGGCGCTGGAGGCGCTGGAGGTGCAGGTAATGTCGCCGCAGGGGCCGCCGGTGCCGGCGCGATAATATCCTGCACACTTTTCACCACTGTTTGATCGTCGCCGGTTCGGACGGGCGGCGTGGCATTAAGGTCAGCGGCGGGGACTGATGAAGTGGGTGCGGACGCAAGCACGGGCCCAGCAGCTAAATCCATTCCGTTATTCCTGATTACCGGATCACGCGATCCAGCCGATATCTCTGCTTTCTGGCCGCCGGTAACCGATGCAATCGGGGACGGCCGGGTAGCTGCCACCGCTGTTGAACGCGAGAGATTTTCAGCTTGGGTGGAATCTTCCGCTGTAACCGAGGATGTAAAATAGTACGAGCCGAGCGCGCCTGCGATTACCAGGCTTCCGGCCAGCAGCGCGATGTATCGCCTCCCGATCGATTGAAACCTGACCGGTACCGCCCGCGCCCATGCTTGCATGCGGTTTGCCGGATCAGCATGGTCCACGCTTGCATCAACTGTATCCAGATCCGTGTTGACATCCTGCGCTTCAATTGTGCTCTGCTGATCAAGCACTTGAAAAACCTCATGGGTGCGCACGTGTCTGTCTGTCAGCAAGCCCACGTGATGAAATTTCGAGGCATATTCCGATGACAGGCGACACAGCGTATCCAGATAGGCGCGCGATGCAAGCACCTGGCCCGCACGGGCAAACGCCATCAGCTGTTGCGCCACGTAAATGCCATCCCCTGCGACAGCGGGTTGCCCATCATTATCCTTCAGCCACCTGACCGGACCTGTATTAACACCCATGCGGATTTTTAATGGCGAATCAATCTCAAGATGATCCAGAAAGTTTAATACCGTACCGAAAGCGTCCTCGGCACCGGCCAGAAAACTGATGACTGCCCCGTGATCGGTATCCAGAATTATTCTGTCCTCGATCGCGACATCACGCAACACGGCGGTTAACACCGGCTGTAATGCACCAGTCGAGGTAGTTTGTCCGGCTTCCCAGGCGGCATGCGGCTCCACAACTTCGATGCAGATAAAGCTGTGGATAATTGTTTTTTGGTTCTGCTCTTCCATAGGCTATAAAAAAATACTCGTTCTCTGGCAAACTGCCCATCCGGCCTGGTCTGGTCTGAACATCGCGTTATACAATATTGTTGCTTTTTCGCTTGCTGGCCTTGGTAAGCAGCAATTTTTCAAGCTCTTCAGGCGGCATCGGACGGTAAAACAAATAGCCTTGCGCATAATCACACCCTGCCACCGCCAGCAAATTTCGCTGCCCCTCCGTTTCCACTCCCTCCGCAATGACCTTGATACCCAGCTTATGGGCCATCAAAATGATGGCTTCGATTAATATCATGTCACTGGCATCGGTTTCCAGATCATGTACAAACGACTGATCGATCTTGAGATAGTCAATACGGAATTTCTTGAGATAGGATAAGGACGAATAGCCGGTACCGAAATCATCGATCGCCACCTGAATTTTGGCATCGCGCACCAGATGCAGCCGGTCGGTAATTGCAGGCTCGGCGTTGAGCAGCAGCCCTTCGGTAATCTCCAGGATAATGCTTCCGCCCTGCAGATCCAGTGCATTTAAGTGCTCCATCCATACGCCGGGAAAGACCGGATTTTCCGCACGAAACTGTAACGGCGACACATTGACGCTGACCTGAAAATCCTTATCAAAACGGCTGCACCAGTCTTTGGCATAGCGCGACGATGTTTTAAATACCCAGTCTCCCATCTCATTAATAAGTCCGGTTTCTTCCGCCAGCGCAATAAATTCCTGCGGATGAACCATGCCCAAGGTGGGATGATTCCAGCGGATCAAGGCTTCAACCTTATGAATGCGCCCGGTCAGCAACTCAACGATAGGCTGGAAATACAGGCTGAACTGTTGTGCCACCAGCGCCCGGCGCAAATCGTTGGTCAAACGCAGCCTGATCTGCGAAGCCTCATGCAACGCGGGGGTGTAATTGCTGTAGCGATTGCGTCCGGAGTTCTTGCCCACGTACATCGCCTGATCAGCATTTTTCATCAGCACATCGAGAT
>JAZJXX010000007.1:175788-233814 GCA_040390665.1 Pseudomonadota bacterium
CCCATCATCCGGATAGAGCGTTATGCCTATGCTCGCGGTAACAAAAACGCTTTCGCCGCCGAGCAGATAAGGCATCGACAGGCTATCCACGATTTTCTGGGCAATCGCCTCGGCGCTGCTGAGGTCATCGACCTGCGACAACACCACGGTAAACTCATCGCCGCCCAGACGCGCCACCACATCGGACTCGCGCACACTGCCGCGAATACGCGAGGCCACTTCCTGCAACAGCAGGTCGCCCACGTCGTGCCCCAGCGTATCATTCACCTCTTTAAACTGGTCCAGGTCCACCAGCAGCAATGCCATGGGCCGGCCGGTACGTTGTGCTTCCTTCATTGCCTGTTCCACTTGCTGCCTAAGCATATTGCGGTTAGGCAAGCCGGTCAGCGTATCGAAATTTGCCTGACGCAGTATTAATTCTTCCGCCTGCTTCTTGTCAGTAATGTCGAAAAACAACGCCACATAACGATGCGCGCCGCCATCCTTATAAATAGTATTGATCGTAAGCCACTTGATCTGGACCAGACCGGCCTTATCATGATCCCAAATTTCCCCCTGCCACTGGCCGGTGGAAAGCAGTTCATGCCACATCGCCCGGTAAAAATTCTGATCGTGGTGTCCCGACTGGAATATTCTTGGATTCTTACCCTTTACCTCTTCAAAACTGTAACCGGTGATCTTTGAAAAAGCCGGATTGACAGCAATGATCTGGTTGTTCTCGTCGGTGACCAGCATGCCCTCGATGCTGTGTTGAAAAACCAGTGAAGATAGCTGCAGCGCCTCTTCCATTTCTTTACGCCGGGTGATGTCGCGTATATAAGCGCAGTTGTATTCAGCATCTTCAAATTGCATGTAATTGACCGTTACTTCGACCGGATGTATCTCGCCCTTTTTGTTTTGATGCCTGGACTCGAAGGTCAGCGAGCCCCGTTTTTTCAAGTCTTCCCAATGCTGCGGCCACATCTCGGCCGAATAATCCGGATCGATATCGCTCACTGATAAATTCAACAGCTCCTCCAGCGTATATCCCAGAGAACGACATGCAGCTGCATTGGCATAGATGATTTTCCCGCTGCCATCGGTCCATGTCATCTTGTCTTCCATGTGGTCGATCGAGAATCTCATCATCTGCATTATTTGCTGCACACGATTGGCCTCATCCATACCCGCCAGGATAGTACCTTTCGCACTGTGACCTGACTCGGCATTCCTGAGGTAATCCAATCCAACCGCAAGCAAAGCGATAACACATGATTGTTCATCATATATAGGCTGCTCCCTCCACTCCACCGCGCATTCGCCATGGTTGGGTGTGAGAACGGAACAACTATAAGTGCGGACTACCGAGCTTTTTACAGCACCCTGAAACCTGTTGCGCATTTTTTCCCGAGCGTGTTGAGGCACAAAATTGGCGAACCAATCCTTGCCTCGCACCTGATGCAATTCGCAATCGAACAGCTGTTCCAGATAAGGGTTGATGTATTGAATGTTGCCCTGGGTATCCAGCAGCAAAATGATCATCGGCGAATCGATGATGACTTTGGCCATGTCATGCGCCGGTTCGCGCAGGTGTGTGGGTTCGCCTCTCTTCGCAACAGGCGAAATCTGAAGTGGCTCAGCATCGATCGGCGGGGGTGTCTTCTTCAAGATTTAACCTGTTTTTATTTTTACGGCGAGTATCGATACCAGCCTAACACGGTTCAGACAGTTTACTGCAAGAATTCCCCCTGCCACAAGATAAGCGGCCACGCGCAACACCGCTGCTTTAGCTCATCTGCAAGCATTGCACTGCATTATCGTCCTGATTGGCCATACAGATTAATGTTGCCTACCGAACTGTTGGGATAAGGCATCAAGTTTATATTTATTACCAATGGCGCATATTCCGCGTTTGCCTAATGCCAGGATGCCCATCACAACTATGCACATTTGAAATGACAATTAATAAATAGAATTCCAGGAGAAATATATGCAAAATTCCAGCACCATCTCAGAAAATTACTTAGCCGGCGCTGATGCTTCCGGCACCAGCGTGTCGGGCGTTTCATGGGGCGCTATCCTCGCCGGCGCCGCCGGAGCCGCGGCGCTGACTTACATTTTAATCATCCTCGGCTTTGGTCTCGGTCTATCTGCAGTTTCGCCATGGTCATCTGACGGCGCCAGCGCAACCACAATGGGGATCTCGACCATAGCGTGGCTTACTTTTACGCAAATCGCGGCCTCTGGCCTGGGCGGGTACCTGGCCGGACGGTTGCGGGTCAAGTGGGCCAGCGTGCATACCGACGAAGTGTATTTTCGCGACACCGCTCACGGCTTTCTCGCGTGGGCGGTCGCGTCATTAATCGTGGCTGCTTTTCTGGCTTCCTCGGTCAGCGCTATTTTGGGTGCAGGCCTTCGCGCCGGCGGCAGTGCAGTCAGCGTCGCTGCTCATGCGATTTCGGCGCAAAGCAACAATGGCGGCTCCTCCCCAGGCAGTTCCGGGGACACCGGCAATAATACGTTTGCCTATTTCAGCGACATGCTGTTTCGCAGCGATCAGCCGGCTGCTGACGCCGCCACGGACAACTCCGCCCGCATGGAAGCGAGGAGAATATTTGGCAATATCACGAACTCCCCCACTTTAAGCCCTGATGACCAGCAATATCTGGGCAGATTAATAGCCCGGCGCACTGGGATCAGCCAGCAGGAAGCGGAACGGCGCGTACAGGAGACCTACAGCCGCCTCAGCAAGACCCTGAGCGATGCGAAAGCAACTGCCACCCAGGCTGCAGACCAGGCGCGCAAAACGGCTGCTTACACCGCGTTGTGGATGTTCATCGCGCTGTTATGCGGGGCGTTTTTTGCCAGCCTGTGCGCCACATTCGGCGGTGCCCAGCGCGACCGTACCTCGTTAAGAAGCGACAGCAAATAATTCAATTCACTACTCAGGAGGCAACGATGCGTTCACTACTATTATTTATGCTAGGTATACCCATCCCCATCATCATTCTTATCGCTTTGTTTGTGCATTAAGCATGGCATTAACAACTCGCCCGTCTGGTTGGCTAACCCGTGTGCTAAACAAGCACGCTTACTCATGTGAGGTATCAAATGGTTGCACGCAAGAAAAATAATAATTCGGTTGAAGGTGCTGGGTCGGTCCTGAGCACCATGTCTGGCCCCTCGACCGGCGAACCGCCCAGAAGTCTGGGAGAGAACAGCTCCACCCCGGCCCAACTGTTGCAGAAATTCATGGCGACCTCGACTCTGGCAGCAGAGATGTCGAACAACCCGACCAAAGCTGGGGAATATGGCGATGCAGCCCGTACTCCAATGCCTGGCGCAACTTACGAGCCCGCAAACCCGGCCGCAACCGGGAGCACGATCACCGAATCGATGTCCTCGCGCAAAGTGGGCTCCGGCAACCCGCCTCAGGGCATTAATCCCCTGGCTGATACGCTGGACCGGGTTCGAGTCGATTCTTCAGGGGAAGTACTTACCACTAACCAGGCCGTCAGCGTAGCAGACAACCAGAACTCGCTTAAAATCGGGCTGCGCGGTCCCACTGCGTTTGAAGATTTCATACTGCGCGAAAAGCTTACTCATTTCGATCACGAACGGATACCCGAACGAGTGGTACACGCACGCGGTTCGGCCGCTCATGGCTACTTCGAAAGCTACAAAGGACTCACCTCGATCACGCGGGCCGCCCCATTTGCCGAGGCAGGCAAGAGGACGCCGGTGTTTGTGCGCTTTTCCACTGTGGCGGGCGAACGCGGTTCCGCCGACACGGTACGCGATGTGCGTGGCTTTGCCGTCAAATTCTATACCGATGAAGGTAACTGGGATCTGGTCGGAAATAACATCCCGGTATTTTTTATCCAGGATGCGATGAAATTCCCCGACCTGGTCCACGCTGTTAAGCCCGAGCCCCATTCAGCCATGCCGCAAGCCTCAAGCGCGCATGACACGTTCTGGGATTTCACTTCGTTGATGCCCGAATCGATGCATATGCTGATGTGGCATATGTCTGATCGCGCGATACCGCGCAGCTACAGAATGATGCAGGGATTCGGCGTGCACACTTTCCGCCTGGTGAATGAGCAGGGCGAATCGGTGTTCTGCAAATTTCACTGGACACCAATGGCTGGCACCCATTCTTTGGCGTGGGACGAGGCGGTCAAAATTGCCGGCGCCGACCCTGATTTTCATCGGCGGGACTTATGGGAAGCGATTGAAGCCGGCGCGTTTCCGGAATATGAATTGGGGTTGCAGGTGTTTTCCGAAGAGCAGGCTGCGGAATTTGAATTCGACGTACTTGACGCAACCAAAATCGTGCCGGAAGAAATGGTTCCGATCGTGGGCGTAGGTAAACTGGTACTGAACCGTAATCCCGACAATTTCTTTGCCGAGACGGAACAGGTTGCTTTTTGCACCGCGCATATTATCCCCGGCATCGACTTTACCAACGACCCATTATTGCAGGGACGCATCCACTCCTATATCGACACCCAGATCAGCCGCTTGGGCGGCCCTAATTTCCATGAGATTCCGATCAATGCCCCGGTGCGTGAGGTGCACAATAATCAGCGCGACGGCATGCATCGCCAGGCCATCAATCGCGGCCGGGTAGCATACGAGCCCAACTCACTGGCCGGCGGATGTCCATTCCAGGCTGGTATGAAACAGGGCTTTACGACGTTCCCGGAACGCATTACCGAAGACAAGGTGCGCGGCAAAGCCGAGCTTTTTGCCGATCATTATTCGCAGGCGCGGCTCTTCTGGATCAGTCAGACGATCACTGAGCAAAAGCATATTATCGCCGCGTTCCGATTCGAGTTGACCCGCGTGCAAACCGAGGCCATCCGCGAACGCGTGGTGTCCATGCTGGCGAATGTCGCGGACGACCTGGCCGCCGGCGTAGCTGCCGGGCTGGGTATCCAGGTGCCCGCACCGATGCCGATGGCTACCTCATTGCCGATGCCGGTCTACACTCCGTCTCCGGGACTCTCGTTAACCAGCCGCCCAGGTGATGGCTCAATACGTACCCGCCGCGTCGCGATACTGGTCGCTGACGGAGTGGATGGCGAAACGGCGCGTATGATCTACGCCGACTTGCTGTCGAACGGCGCTGTACCGCGCTTTGTCGGCCAGCGGCTGGGACAGGTTATGGATGCGCAAGGCACCGCAATCAATGTCGAAATCTCGATGGAAACGAGCCCGTCAGTCTTATATGACGCCGTGGTTATTCTGGATGGGGAGCAGGCAGTACAGCGATGGTGCAGAGATGGCCACGCCGTGGATTTCGTGAAGGATCAATATCGCCACTGCAAACCTATACTGGTGCTTGGTACAGGTGTGCGCCTGCTGCAAAAGGCCGGCATCCCGGACGCGCTGCTGGACAATGAAGCCGATCCGGCGATTGCAGGAATGAACGGCGACAAAGTCGAATCCAGCATCACTGCCTTCAAGTTTGCGTTGTCCAACCATCGCTCGTTTGCCCGGGAAAGCGATCCTCCGGTGGTTTAGCATAGCAACGGCATGCAGCCAGCGGTAATCAGTTAAAGTCTGCTTTTATCGCTGCTATGCTTAGGCTCCGGAGCACAGCATTACCGCTATCATCGTTTAACTGTACTAAACTGTAAACTCGGCTGCGCCTGCCCCGTCGGCAGGTGCTAGCCTTTACGTTAATTGCCTGGACCCCCGATGAAATTTTTATTGCTGGCAATCTTGCTCGTCCTCTCAGGGTGCACCTCCAGCATCAATAAATTAACGACCCCCAACGCCCAGGTTTCCAAGGATAAATCGGATGGCTCGGTCTATGTCAGGCAACCTCCGGTTAATGCATCCCGCGACTCTTTTAGTTCCGGAGATGCGTGGCACACTCTCGGTTTCGAATGGCTTTCCAGAATTCCTGACACCGTTTTTTTTACGGTAGGCGTAATTGGTCAGGCGAGTCAAATCCAGGACCTCGCCCTGATTGCGGACGATCAAGTTATTCAGGGCATCAAACCGACCAGTGACACCAATATCAATATCGATCAATCGGTGGGCATACCATTAAAGGATACCTACCGCCGCTATTCCATGCCGCTGGACGAATTTCGAAAAGTGGCCGCGGCGCGTGTCGTCAAGATGAAAATATTTCGCGCTCACGACACTAGCTCGTCGCAGTTCGGAAAGGATTTTCCCTACGTAGCGGTCAACGGAAAATTTTCACCTTTTCTTAACAAGGTGGATGCGTTACTCGCCAATCCTCTAAAAGCCGATCAACTGGCCCAGTAAAAGCGCACTGCGTTCCTGTCTCAGTCGTCTCGGCGCAAAAATAACGCTGGGTTATCGCATGGCCCGGTTAAGCTCATCTATGTTCCCTAGCGCACAGAAGAGTTTGGCGATTTGGGAGAAGATCAAACTGTTCCACTAGGATTTACCCCCAGACATTTAGTCATTCAATAATATTTAAAAAGGAAAAAGCGATGAAAATCGTATTTATAAAAAAACTTACGCTCGGCTTCCTGGCAATTTCAGGCCTGCTGGGGATCGGGTCGGTCTATGCCGCCTCTGAAAATGCCGGGTATCTAGCCGATCAACAAGGCACGGTAGTGCGAGATAGCGCAAATCAATGCGTTAAAACCGGCTCCTGGGCACCCGGCATCGTTAACGCCCAATGTGACCCGAATACCGTGATACAGGCTCAACCGACGGCCGCTGGTCCTGCGACACCTCCAGTCGTTGCGTCGGCTCCAGAACCGGCTCCCGCTCCTGCACAGGAACCGGCCCCCGCGCCTCAGGCAGTGGCACCTGCGCCCGCACCAATAGTCATCGCGGCCGCGCCAACGCCCGCTCCCGCCCCGGCCCCCGTGCCGACGCGTAGCAGCATGTCGCTGTCAGTGGTTACACTGTTCGATTTCGGTCGCGCCACATTGAAAGAGGACGGCAAACGCAAACTTGATCAACTTGTCCGCGACTTGCAGGGCGCAAGCTTCGATACGATAGACGTAACCGGACATACCGACCGCATCGGTTCGGACGAGTACAACATGAAACTCTCCGCTCGCCGTGCGCTGGCAGTCAAAACCTATCTGACCGGCACAGCCGGGTTAAATGCCAGCAAGATATCGGCTGTCGGTAAGGGTAAAAGCGATCCGGTAACAAAATCCGGCGAATGTGCCGGCAGCAAGGTCAATGCCAAACTGATCGCCTGCTTGCAACCCGACCGCCGCGTGGATATAGAAGTAAACGGTACCCGATAATTCGGTAGCGCGTTGCTTATATGCTGATCAGAGCCCCTCAAAAGAGGGGCTTTGTACTGCGTGAAGCAAACGCCGCAAGCGGCATACATAGGATCCAGTCTGCTCCAAAACACGGTCCACTCCAACACGGTTCGCTCCAACGCAGTTCGCTGTGTCACAGCGGCAGAGCCCATATGCTTAATACCGCACCGACCAACAGGCGGAGAATCGACTACAAATGGGTCCCGCAAGCAACACAGGACAGGATGCCGCACTATATCCATGCTATTCGATGACGAACGAAAACCTCGCCAAAGTTAATTTGAACCGCGATGCCGGGCAAATCTTGTCCGAGAAATTGCTGACGGTCCGGGCGCGCAGTGCAGCCTTGTGTGCCCCACTTCAGACCGAGGATTATTGCATCCAGGGAATGCCGGACGTGAGTCCACCCAAATGGCATCTCGCGCATACCACCTGGTTTTTCGAAACCTTCGTATTGGTGCCTTTCATGCCGGGCTATGCCATTTTTAATTCGGCTTATGCATACCTGTTCAATTCATATTACGAAACCGCTGGAACATTTTTTCCCAGGCATCAGCGAGGATTGCTTGCACGCCCCACCGTGGCGGAAATCTACCAGTACCGTACCCATGTAGATCACGCGCTGGAGCAGTTGCTAGCAGGTCCGTTAACACCAAACAAAGCAGAGGTCATGACGCGCGTCAGGTTGGGCATTGAACACGAGATCCAGCATCAGGAACTTTTGCTGATGGACATCAAATATAATTTTTTCATCAATCCATTGCGGCCGGCCTATCATCGCGCTCTTCCCAGCCTCTGCGTAGATCCGCCCCGATTGAGCTGGGCAGAATTTAGCGGCGGCATCATCGAAACAGGGCATGCCGGGGAGGAATTTTCATACGACAATGAAAGGCCGCGCCATCAAGTATTTTTGCGGGATTTCTGCCTGGCCACGCGGCTGGTCACCAACGCCGAATATTTAAATTTTATCGCTGACGCGGGTTATCAGCGTCCAGAGCTTTGGCTGTCTGACGGCTGGCGCGTGATCAATACGCTGGGCTGGCGTGCGCCGCTGTACTGGATTGAGCAGGATGGCGGCCCCTGGCAGATGAGCCTGACGGGGCTACAGCCGCTGGCTGCCCATGAACCCGTGGCGCATCTCAGCTATTACGAGGCGGATGCGTACGCGCGCTGGGCAGGCAGGCGTTTACCGACCGAAGCCGAATGGGAGCATGCGGCAGCGACACAAACCATCGCCGGGAATTTTCTCGACTCCGGCCGGCTACATCCTGAATGTGCTCCACGCGCCGGCCTGTCCCAGCTATACGGCGATTTATGGGAGTGGACACAGAGCGCCTATCTGCCGTATCCGGGTTTCAGCCCGCTGCCGGGGTCCCTGGGCGAGTACAACGGGAAATTCATGTGCAACCAGATGGTATTACGCGGCGGATCATGCGCCACTGCGCAGGAACATATTCGCGCCAGCTACCGCAACTTTTTTCCGCCGGAAAGCCGCTGGGCGTTCTCCGGCGTTCGTTTGGCAGGGGATCTATGATGCAACTTGAAGCGCCGCCGATCTATGAACTGCATACCGACGGCAGCGATTTCTGGGCGGATGTATGCACCGGTTTGCGCCAGCGTCAGCGCAGCATTCCGCCGAAATATTTTTATGACGGGACCGGCTCGGCATTGTTCGAGCAGATATGCGATACGCCGGAGTATTACCCCACCCGCACTGAAACGGCAATACTGCAGCGCTATGGCGACGAGATGGCAGGTATGATTGGCCAACCTTGTGTGTTGATTGAATTTGGCTGCGGCAATGCGGTAAAGACGCCGCTGCTGCTGCGCCACCTTGGCGCCGAGGCGGTGTATGTGCCGATTGATATATGCAGGACACAACTTGAACAAAGTGCGCTGCGCATCGCCGCGCTGCATCCGGAAATAGACATGGTCGCCATGTGCGCAGACTATATGCAGCTGCAGGCTCTACCGGCGCGCATAAAAAAATATTTGCGCCGGGTGATATTTTTTCCCGGCTCGACCATCGGCAACTACACGCCCGAAGAAGCGCAGCATCTTTTGCGTCACGCAGCGAAACTGGCTGGACCGGGCGGCGGCATGCTGGTCGGGGTGGATTGTAAAAAAGACCCTGCGATACTCAACTCAGCTTATAACGATGCAGCGCAGTTAACCCGCGCGTTTAACCTTAATCTGCTGACTCGAATGAAAAACGAACTCGGCGCGCAGGTCCAGCCCGACAGTTTCACCCATTATGCTTTTTACAACCCAACCTTGGGGCGGGTTGAGATGCATCTGATCAGCCAAAGAAAACAGGTGATCTGCATAGCCGGCGAATTTTTTCCTATTGATGCGGGAGAGTCGATCCATACCGAAAACTCGTACAAATACCGGCCCGATGAATTTCAGCAACTGGCGCGTAATGCCGGCTGGCAACCTGAAGCTTACTGGACCGATGCCGACAATTGGTTCAGCGTGCATTACCTCAGTCTCAAATAACTGTTATTTGCGTCGCGCCTGCGCGATATTTTCCAGTGCAGTACGGATAGTATGGAGCGGTGCACCGATATTCATCCGCATGAAGCCACTGCCCTGGGGACCGAACAGGATACCGGGGCTCAACCCTACATTCGCCTCCTGAATGAAAAAGCGTTTCAGCTGGGCATCGCTCATTCCCATTTCATTGCAGTCCAGCCACAACAGATAGGTTCCCTGCGATTGCATCAGTTTGATTTCGGGAATCATTGCCGACAGAAAGTTTTTAACGTACGCCCGGTTGGCGTCGAGATAGGGCAGCAAACTATCCAGCCAGGGTTCCCCTGCGCGATAAGCAGCCTCGAAAGCGCAGATGCTGAACGGATTCGCCGCGCCGACTTGCAGCGTGCCAAATGCCTGCTGCAACGAAACCCGCTGTTGCTTGCCGGGCACGACCAGCACAGACAACCCTAAGCCAGGAATATTGAAGGTCTTGCTGGGTGCGGCGGCCGTGATGATATTAGCCGGGTTGCCCGCCAGCATCGCCAAGGGCAGGTGTTGATGTCCCGGATATACCAGATCGGCATGAATTTCATCGGAAACAATAGTGATGCCATGATGCGCGCAGCATTCCAATAATTCGGTGAGTTCCGCAGCCGTCCAGACGCGCCCGACTGGATTATGTGGAGAACACAGCAGCAGCATGCGGGCACCCTGCTCTGCGCAACTGCGCAGATGTGCCAGATCAAAACTGTAGCGGCCATTTTCCAGGCGCAGCGGATTCACTGCTATGCGCCGGCCAGTCTGCTCGACCGACGAAAAAAAGGGAGCATACACCGGCGGCTGTATGATGACGCCATCGCCCGGCTGAGTATAAGCCAGAATGGCGGCGTGCAATGAAGGCACCACGCCTGGGCACATCACGATCCATTCACGCTGAATCTTCCAGCCGAAGCGCCGGTCCAGCCAAGCCACAAAAGCTTCAAAAAGCGATTCCGGATAATAGCTATACCCATAAATAGGGTGAGCGGCGCGTACGGCAAGCGCCCGCGTGACTGCTTCAGGCGCCGCAAAATCCATATCGGCTATCCACAACGGAATAACTTTATCGTTGCCAAAATAGTCCAGCCGCCGGTCGAATTTCAGGCAGGCTGTACCCGTGCGTTCAATTTCCCGGTCGAAATCAAAAATCATTTTTTGATAACTTCATTAGTTAATGCCGCAACTCCGGAATGCTGTTGTCAAGAATGCTGTTGCAGAGTCAGTTGCCTATCCTCACTAGGCAGTAGCCGCCCCGACCAATGCACCGATACCAGCGGTCACCCCCATCGCCAGCGCACTCCAGAACGTGACCCGCATTGCACCTGCCCGTACACTTGCGCCGCCGACATAGGCCGCCAGCCCCCCGAGAAGCGCGAGAAAAAACAGCGAGGCAATGATCACTGCAGTGATGAGCTGGGGCCCCGCAACCATCACAACAATTAGCAGCGGCAGCGCCGCACCGACGGCGTAACTGCAGGCGGACGCGATTGCTGCCTGCAGCGGACGTGCGGCGAGCTCTTCAGAAATGCCCAGCTCATCGCGCGCATGCGCGCCGAGAGCATCATGGGCCATGAGCTGTGTCGCGACTGAGCTGGCCAACGCAGGCGTCAATCCACGCCTGACATAAATGGCCATCAGTTCGCGCTGCTCACTATTATAGTCGGCTTCAATTTCAGCCTTTTCTTCCGCCAGGGCGGCGGCTTCGGTATCGGACTGAGAAGAAACTGACACATACTCCCCGGTCGCCATCGACATTGCGCCGGCAACAAGCCCGGCAATGCCCACCGTCAGGATATTCTGATGCGACATATTCGACGCCGCTACCCCGAGTATTAAACACGAGGTTGACACGATCCCGTCGTTGGCTCCAAGAACGGCAGCGCGCAGCCAGGCAATACTTCCTACTTTGTGGCGCTCTCTATGTCTTCTGTTGGGCATGCTGTTCTTCTATGTGTATCTGAATTATTAAAACGGGATAAAAGCGGAGCCACAGAGAAGGTATCGCACTTGCGTGGCCCGCCGTACAGAACTAAGCACCGGCTTGATCATAATAACCACCTTGATCTGCCAGGCCGCTTCAGTAAGGAGGATATCATGTCATATACCAAAGCTTACGGAATAAGCAACGTAAGCCAAACCCCCGATTGGCGGGAAACCATTCTGGCCGCCCTGATCAGTTTCGCGGCTCTTACTATTGCCCAGTTTTACCAGGGTGGCGTGATCAATAATTTTACCGCGAATCGCGGCGACCCCCCAGCCGATACGCTGCAGCAACGCGCGATCTCGAAGCTGAATAAACACAGCCAATCCGGCGGCGCCATCGAAAAATTCGACGGCTATTCAACCGGTGGCTCCCTCTACCACTTTTCAAATTTTAAAGGCGACATAACATGGATATAACATTTGAACCGAAACGACGAGGCGATTCACCTCCCTCCTGCGGAAAGGGGATATTTCTCCAACAGGCTTTCCCGCTGACCAGCCGCAAGCGTCCGGCTATATCTTGGGATCAGCCTATCTATCATTTCCCCAGCCGAAGCTTTCACGCCATCAATAAGCGCCAGGGAAATTTCAAGACATTTAATGCTCGATGATCAGAAGTGTGCAGAGTTGTAACAACGGTGAACTCATCCGCAGCAACGCTGTCCATATTGGCCCGGCAGATGACCAGCACAGGAAGCTTTAGAAAAACCACAGAAAGGAAGAAATAATGGCAAACGATATGGCCGTAGTACGAGAACAACTGTCCAACAACATTACAGCGCTCAAGGATAAAACCAACCCGCTGGATATCGAGCGCTCCAAAGCCATATCCATAGTGGCACAAACTGTCATAAAAGACGTGCGGTCCGGGTCTAATCGCCTTAAACTGGTTAAGGGCAAGGGCATCGGATTTCTCGATGACAAGGGTACGATCAGACCGGGCATCTCGCATCCCACGCCTGGGATAACCATCCACAAACTTCTGGATTGATTCGCCTGCTCATTGCGTTCATTATCAACAACGTCATGAAAGGATACAAAATGGCTTTTATGTATCGCAAGATTTTTTTTGGTACATCCCTGTTAGTCCTGGCTGGGTGCATGACGCCTACGACAATAGGGCCGAGAATTGCCGTCATGCCAGCGCCTGGCAAGCCATTCGACCAATTTTCAACCGAAGAGCATGAATGCCGTCAATATGCCGAGTGGTCCATAGGCATATCCGGCAACGCCGGCACAACCAAGCAGGCTATTTATGATTCCAGAGAGGCGCAATGGCGTTACGACAACGCGTACAAACAATGCATGTATGCCAAAGGTAATCAGGTTCCGGGGTATCAATCACCCATGCAAATGCCACCACCCCCGCCTCCTGGCGGCGCCAGGCAGTCTGCTCCAACACCGCCCCCGCCTACTTCAAGATAATGGTGTTGGTGTAGGCCATTTAGCACCAAGTCCGGGATGAAAATTTTCGGATCTTAGACAACTTCGCGGCCGGGGGGGCTGAGTGGCTGGAGAGTATCGTCTGCGGATCGGGTTTCCTGAGCCGCAAATTCCAGCGCCTTGTTAAGGGCACCTATTAATTCGCGCTCCCTGACCGGCTTGGTTATATACAACAGAAACCCGGACTTCACCCCTTTTTCAATTTCGCGCGGTACCGTGTATGGGGTCATCACGATGACAGGGATACGCTTCAGCACCGGGTCCACGCGCAGGATTTTCAGGATTTCAAAGCAATTGATATCAGATTGATTAATATCCAGCAGGATGACGTCGGCCCGACCCGCGCGGGCAAGCTCAACGCCGGAATCCCCATCCCTGGCGGTTAGCAGGGCGACGTCAGAACGCTTGTCAATAATTTTCTTGACCACCAGCAAATTAGCGGGGTTGGCCTCGATGTACAGCAGAGTACTCTGCGCATTTACATCCGGCGGCGAACCGGCCTGAACAGAGGCAATATCCGCCGGTGTTGAAATATCCAATTCAAACCAGAACGTGCTGCCTTCCCCGACCACGCTCTCCACCCCTACTATGCCGCCCATCAGTTCCACCAGTTGCTTAGTCACCACCAGCCCGATACCTGTGCCTTCTTCAGGACCGGCAGATTGCTCCAGGCGTACGAACGGCTGAAAAAGCTGCAACAACTGTTCGGGAGACAAGCCCTTACCTTGGTCCTTAATGCTGATGCGGGCACGTTTCGGGCTGATCTCGGCGTAAACCACCTCAACCATACCGTGCTCGCGGTTATATTTTATAGCATTGGTAATCAGGTTAATAAGTACCTGCTTTAACCGCGTCTGGTCGCCCTGCACGAAAATCGGGGCGTCAAATTCAGGAAATTGCATCAACAGGCCACGCTTCTGCGCCTGCGGCTCCGTCATACTTCTGCACTCCTGCATCACCTCGTTAAGTAGGACGGGCTCGGGAACCAATGGCAGCTTGCCCGATTCAATCACAGCCAGATCCAGAATTTCGTTTATCAGCTCGAGCAAATACCAGCCAGCCTTATTGATCTGGTTCAGCCTGCTCATCTGTACTTTGGTAGGAGGCGGCGTGCCAGCTTCCAGCAACTGGGCAAAGCCCAAAATCGCATTTAACGGAGTACGTAATTCGTGACTCATTTTGGAGACAAAATCCGACTTGGCCAGACTAGCTCTTTCCGCTATCGCCGTGGCGATTTCCAGCTCGGCATTTTTTTCCTGGACCTGTTTCGCACTATCAAGAGCGGTCTTGAGCGCTGCATACTCCTTTGTGACATCGCGAAAGATCAGGACGGCGCCGGTCACTTGCCCGTTACGGTCGCGTATAGGCGCACAGCTATCGGCGATAGGTGCCTCACGTCCGTCGCGGGCAATGATGACGGTGTGGTTGGCCAACCCGTGTATCGTCCCTTTTTTCAGCGTATCCATTACCGGTATAAACGCAGGCAACCGCGTATCCTGGTTCACGATATGGAAGACTTCATGCACCGGCCGCCCCAGCGCGTCCTGTTGTGACCAGCCCGTCAGCTTCTCAGCGAGAGGATTAATCCGGATAACGCTTCCGTGTGCATCCGTCGTCAATACCGCGTCCCCGATGGAATTCAGGGTAACCGCCAGGTTTTCCTCGCTCGCCTGCACGCTGGCATAGGCTTGCTTCAGCTGATCGTTCGCTTCCCGCTGAATTTCAAAACGCCGCTGTATTTCGCGATTGGCCAGCACCTCAAGACGCCGCTGCGTTTCACGGTAGACAAAATAAACGGTGGAGATCGCCAGCAGCAATACAATGAAGGACACCACTATCAAACTGGTGATCAGATAGCGCAAGCTCGATTGGAACGCGCCATCGCGCTGGTCCCACAACTGCCGTTCCACGGAAACAACAGTGGACATCTCTCCGCGTATCGCATCCATCAGTTTCTTGCCCTGGTCGTTGCGGACCAGCTCCAGCGCAGCGCTAAAACCGGTGTTGCGGCGAACCTCGACGGTGGTTTTCAGTTCCGTCAATTTTTCGTCAATCAATGGCTTCAATCGATCCAGCCTGCGCAGCTGGGCAGGGCTGGCGCTCACGCCGCCGCGCAGTTCCTGCAGCAGGACTGGAATTCGTTCCGTCGCCAGCGTATAAGGTGCCAGATACGCGTCCTCACCGGTGAGTAAATATCCGCGTTGCCCGGTCTCGGCATCCTTTATCAGCGACATCAAACCTTCGGCTTGGTTTATCACCACGCCCGAGTGTTTGCGCCATGCAGCCGCATCTTTTATTTGGTTGGCAGTCCAGAACGACAACAGGGCACCAAGCACCGCCAGTGTGAATGTCCCGGCAAACCAGGCGGTAGCTTTGATGAATGGCCTCAACACACGACCTTTGGGCTGTTCTGTTTTCGCTGTAACAGGGTATGGTTAGTCCGAGACAATGGATTAAAAACAAACGGTGATGAGCATAGAATATTTTAAACCTATTTCACGTAAATTTTCTACCCACCAGGTTGCGTAGAAATTTACGCATTCCATTGGAATATCGAGGCCGATACCGTAGAGCTTAAGCTGACGGTACAGAAAAAAAGCACCCCGTCCTCAAGACTTGGTGCTTATTTTTCAGCTCATTTTGTCCATCAGCTTACGACGAACTTGTTTGGTCAATCCGAGTGGTTGTGTTTGGATGTTGTATCCGTATTGGGATCTTTGGATCCTTTGGTGCCACTCCATTCACCGGCGGTTTCCTTGGTGTTGCCTGTTCTCTCGACACCTGAGCTTGCCGACAGATTATTGCCGGGACTCTCTTTGATTTTCTTTCCCGCAGTGTCCGTTTTGGTGGAATTTTTAGCGTCGCCCATATTGCCGTTTTTGTTAGTCGAGCCAAACGCGTCCGTGGTGCTGGATCTCAATCTGCCGTTATTCTTATGTTCGGCAGCCGTGCCACCGCTTTGACTTTTGCCCACATCGGCACTTGAAGAATCTTGCGTTGATTGGGCGCAGGCCATTCCCTGAAAACCGCCACACAATATCAAGACCATGGCTAATTTACTCAGTCTGGAATCTGAATATTTCTGATGATTTTTACGCATGACTATCTCCTTATCTGTAGACGGAATTCATTCCTATTTCTTATGAAATATTCATACGAAACGGTTCTTACGCTATAAGTATTTCATCTATTCGTTGCGCTTTCTGTACGGTAGGGCACCAACGCAGTACCGGTCAAAATCCTTCTTGCTTTTTGTTAACACCGGGCTCAAAGTGGCGGCGACGGTTTTAGTGACGTAACACAGACCAGGGAGGTAATATGACAACGAAAATTCAGGTAATTTTTTACAGCATGTACGGCCACATTTATAAAATGGCGGAAGCTGTAGCGGCGGGCGCGGACGAAGTAGATGGAACAGAAGTTACTTTGCTTCAGGTACCTGAAACCATGTCTGACGCCGCGCTGGAAAAAGCGGGAGCCAAGTTGCCGCGCCAGGCGTTCGCGCATATAAAAACCGCCGAGCCGGATCATTTGGCCGAAGCCGATGGAATTATCTTTGGCACGCCCACCCGTTTTGGCAATATGTGCGGCCAGATGCGAAATTTCCTTGATCAGACCGGCGGGCTCTGGATGAAAGGATCTCTGGTTGGAAAAGTCGGCAGCGTGTTTACCAGCACCGCGACCCAGCATGGTGGACAGGAGACTACGCTGACCAGTTTTCATACGACATTATTACATCAGGGCATGGTTATTGTCGGGTTGCCGTATGCGGAAGCTCGGCAGATGGCAATGCATGAAATAACCGGCGGCAGCCCTTATGGCGCAACCACCATCACAGGCGGGGACGGTTCGCGGCAGCCCAGCGAAAACGAATTGGCGATGGCCAGGTTTCAGGGGCGGCACGTAGCACATATTGCACGTAAGCAAGCGGCCAAATAAATAGTAAACAAGCCGAACCTCTTCCGCAGGTTCGGCAACGGCAAAGCTCGATTTCGCCGCTGCCATCTTCCCATCGTTCCAGAGTTACGGTTAAATAAATCCACTTCAGATTCTATATGTTGGCAAGCGTACAGAGCGCTAACTTCGATGCGGCTATTGTGTTTAAAGGCGACCCGCCTCGGCCAGCTTTGTTGCCCGATGTATTGGTCTAATTACCCAGGAGCAATAAATGAATCAGCCCAGCCAGCCTCAGACACAACCGCAAATGACCGACATTCAAACCCTGCGTTCGCAAGCGCGTCTCCATATAGAACAAGGCGCGGTTACGGAAGGTTATGCCGCGGATCGTGAAGTCTTGGTGAACCTATTGAATCAGGCGCTGGCGACCGAATTGGTGTGCGTGTTGCGCTATAAACGCCACTATTTCATGGCTTCCGGTATAGATGCAGGCTCAGCCGCCGCAGAATTCCTCGAACACGCGAACGAGGAAATGGCGCACGCCGACTTGATCGCAAAACGGATAGTCCAGCTACGAGGCGAACCCAATTTCTCTCCCGATGGAATGTCGGCGCGCAGCCACGCTGAATACATAGAAGGAAACTCGCTGGAGGACATGATTAAGGAAAACCTCATCGCTGAGCGCGTTGCCATTGAAAGCTACCGCGAAATGATCGCATACCTGGCTGACCGGGACCCTACTACGCATCGTATGCTGGTGGAAATACTTGCGACAGAAGAAGAACATGCCGAAGATTTATCGTCTCTGCTGGATAGCTATAAAAACTGATTACTGGCAATGGTCATGATGGGATTACAGCTGACCTCGGTTGTTTCATTGATAGCAGGTATCCTGATACTGCTGATGCCGAGCTTGCTCAATTACATTGTCGCGATTTACCTGATAGCGGTTGGTCTGCTGGGTTTGCTGAGCCGTAAATAGTAGGCAAGTTTCCCGGCAACCTCGCCAGTGCAACTGGACCCCGAGAGATTAAAGCGAGGATGCGCTCCTCGCTTTATCGCAATAATAATTACACTTTTCTGCCTTGATGGCTTTTGCCTCCAGCTGCGCCATTGGCGGGTTGCCCGCTTTGGTTGCCTGATGAATTTTTGGTGCGGGTGCCCTGACTGCTACCGCCGCCTTTCATGCCCTGCCTGCTGTCCGTGCCGCCCGCGGTTTTACTGTTTTGACTACCCTGATCTTTTTTTTCGCCCATGTGGGTCTCCTTGGAAATTATTAAAATATTTAAGAATGCGCACCGAATGCTTTGTTTTCTTCGATGCAGCACTAAATAAATTACGCAAACGCAGCATCGCATTCCGTACGGTAACGTACGGTTACACAATTATTATTGGAGATAATTGATACCCCGCGCCTCATCTGAATTATCGCCACCGACAAGCCAATGACGGTGAACAAACGCAAAGGTCCATGATGAAAATACATGTATTTTCCTGCTGTATGCTGGCGGCAATCTGCCTCACTCTGCAGGGATGCGCAGCTCGTCGCGCCGATGTAGCCAGCCGTGCGCAAACGGAATTGATCGGTATGTCGAAAAAGGAACTGTTGTTATGCGCCGGCGTGCCGGGCCGTCAGGAAAAGGCAAATAACCTCGAGTTTCTTACCTATACTTCAGGCGGCGACAGCAGCACCGGAGTGGGTTTGGGCTTCAGTATTGCTCCGGCTTTATCTTTAGGTGTAGGTACTTCCGCCCAACGTTACTGCGAAGCCACTTTCGTTATCGAAAATGATGTGGTCCAGAAGGTGACTTACCGCGGAAGAACAGGCGGGCCATTAACCAAAGACGAACAATGTGCATTTATAGTTGATCTTTGCCTTAAACACTAACTCGTCCATACGGCCCGGCCCAAGTCATCCGCGCTTGATCAGCAACAGCCGGACTAAAATTGCTTGAACTAAGCTCGTCCGTCAGATATAAACGAAACTGCCAGGTACCACCTGCCAGGCAGGTTAAATCCAGGTGAGTAACGCCTGGGTAATCACTCGTGAACAGCTTAACCAATCGCATGGATAAAATGAAAAACGACCCCGACCACAATGAGCCGGACAGCATGGCTGAGATGGAGTTGACGGACGACGATGTGCTAGCAGCGATGCAGCGGATTTCCGGTTATATAGACATCACGACCGAAGATTTTCGCACCATCTACCACTTGGCTCATAGTCATGCGTTGCAACGTTTACTCGGCAACATCACTGCACAGAACCTGATCCGCGATGGCATCGAGCCCCTGATTCCTGAAATGTCGATGGATGAAGCGGCCCAGGTGTTTGTGCGCACCGGCCATAAGAGTCTGCCGGTCGTTGATCCGCAGAAACGGGTCATAGGCATGCTCACCGAGACCGATTTCTTGAAACATCTGAAAGCCGATTCCTGTTTGAACCTGTTGCTGAAGCTGCTAGACGGCTCGTTCGCAATCAGCGAAGAATTTCATCAACTGCAGGTGCGCATGCTGATGACAACCCCGGCGGTCACCATTAACGGCAAAGCCGGGTTTAAGGAAATTATCAGTGCGTTTCGTGCCCATAACGGACGCAGCATGCCGGTGGTAAACGATACCTATCAATTAATTGGCCTGCTGTTGCGCAAGGATTTCATACACGCCATTGGACTGGAAAAATTATAATGGAGATGCCGGAATATCTGCGCAAAATGCGCGGTACTACGCGCGGCAGTCCCCCACGCGTCAGCAACAACGAAATTCTGTGGTCGTGGATCGGCAGTTTTCTTGGGATAACGTCGGTGGCCTTCGTGAATTATCTGTTTTTCGATGGCATGGATCTATCGCTGATGATCGGTTCGTTCGGTGCCTCGGCTGTGCTGATCTATGGCGCCGTGCGCAGTCCGCTGGCGCAGCCGCGCAACGTGATCGGCGGGCATTTTCTCTCGGCTATAGTGGGCGTGCTGTGCTGGACACTGTTGCATCAGCATCTCTGGCTCGCTCAGGCTATGGCGGTTTCCGGCGCGATCGTACTCATGCATTTGACGCGAACCCTGCACCCGCCGGGGGGCGCGACCGCGCTCATCGCAGTCATCGGTTCTGCCGAAATACATAAGTTGGGATTTTTATTCGTATTGATACCAACGCTGGGCGCCTTGATACTGGTTGCCGTGGCAGTGCTGGTAAACAACGTGCCGAGTTCACGGCGTTACCCGGAAATCTGGTTCTGAGCGGTTGCCGAGCAAAACAATTGATCGGTCACGCAGCGTTGTCCGGTTTAAGTTCAGGATCATTTTTGAACAGCCCGCGGATATTCATTGCAGCCAGTATGATCTGGAGAGACATGACGGCGTAGGCCGACGCGTGCCATCCCCAGATCAGCCATAAAACATTGCTGGCGAGAAAAATCCAGAAGCCTGCGGTGCGCTTTTTTGGCGACTGCGACGCCACCAGCCATGACGCCACCACGGTAAGGGCCATGGCGGGCCACTGTACCCAATCAAGAATTTCTGCGAGATCCAGCATCACGGAATAACGTCGCAACAGCTATTCCGCCGTTAACCAACTTGACTGTGTGTTAATCCACAGGCCAATGCTGGCGCTAAACAGAATTGTTCTTCAGGAAATCGAGGACGTCCTTAGCGTAATATTCACCTGAATACTGGCTATCGTAATCCTCCAGCTCACTGGTCATTTCGCTGTCCGGTTGCCCTATGTCAAGGTGGGGCAAATGCTCCAGCATCGCGGCATCGGATAGCTCATAAGACGTAGTTTGGTAATTCATGTTTTCCCCCTGTATGTGAGTGAGCATACGTTATCAATGCCGGCAGCTTTCTTCTGTACGGTATAGCACATAATCTTAAGAGTTATAGCAGCCACAACCGCTTGGCCACGGGTGCCTCTTCAGCGCCGATAGGGAATCGCGGGCACGCCGGTTACAATGTCGCCATGACACAGGATAATCTGCTTTTTTCGGAGCTGACACCCGACAACGTACTCAATGCCCTTGAACAGCTTGGCATGCTCAGCGACGGCCGGCTGCTAACGCTCAACAGTTATGAAAATCGCGTTTATCAGATCGGTATGGAATCAGGTCCGCCGGTTATCGGGAAATTCTACCGTCCGGCGCGCTGGACCGACGCGGCCATACTCGAAGAGCATGCTTTCGTGCAGGAACTGGCCGAGCGCGAAATTCCTGTCGTTCCCGCATTGTCGATCAATGGAAAAACGTTGCATGAGTACGGCGGATTCCGGTTTTCCATTTTCGTCCGGCAAGGCGGGCGGGCGCCGGAACTGGAAAATCGTCAAACCCTGGAATGGATGGGGCGCTTTCTTGGCCGCATCCACGCGATCGGGGCGTTACAGCCATACCAGCATCGACCCGCACTGACGATTGCCACATTCGGGCTCACCCCGCGTGATTACCTGCTGGCTCATGATTTCATTCCGGCCGACCTCGATACAGCCTATCGTAGTGTGGTCGATCAGGCACTGGACGGAGTGCGTCACTGCTATTCCCGCGCCGGCTCGGTAAACAGCTTGCGCCTGCATGGCGATTGCCATGCAGGCAATGTGCTGTGGACCGACGACGGCCCGCACTTTGTCGACTTCGACGACAGCCGCATGGGGCCGGCAGTGCAGGATTTATGGATGCTGCTGTCCGGCGAGCGCGCCGACATGGTGCGGCAGCTGGGCGACGTGCTGGCAGGTTATGAAGACTTTTATGACTTCGATCCGCGCGAGCTGCATCTGGTTGAAGCATTGCGCACGCTGCGGCTCATCCACTACTCCGCCTGGCTGGCGCAGCGCTGGGACGATCCCGCTTTCAAGCAGGCTTTCCCGTGGTTTAACACCCAGCGCTACTGGCAGGACCGCATACTGGAATTGCGCGAGCAGATCGCGCTGATGGATGAACCGCCGCTGTGGCAGGGGTGATGCGCTCACGTTATACTGCCTCGGAAGAACAAGGCTACCAGGAAGTAGCTACTTCCCTTCTGATAATTCCGAGCCATGTCGCATGAAGCATATCTATTTTATAGATGTACCCCCGCACAACTGTCCACTGTGGATTTCCAATGTATGTCAGGCGATTTAACTTTTAATACTCACGGCCTTTGTTGCTGAGAGATTTCCCTGGCTCCGGCAATGGATCATCGGGCATTGACGTCAACTAAGCCGCCACTTCGGCCAGATCGGCAGACTCAACCGGGCCTGACGCGAATTCGCGAACGGCGCATCGGCAACCTATCTCTGCTATTGGTATTCGCTGATTTGGTCCCTCCGCAAACATCAGTGATGGTGGATTTATAGTCTGCTCCGTTGAGGCACCAGTATATCGACAGCAAGCAGCTACTTAACGCTTTCTTAACGTTCCCTTGACGTACGCCTAACCCCCATCAATGTACGATCGGCTCATGTCGCGCAAACGGCCGCCTGTAGCATCAGGCGGCGATGATGCGCGGGCGTTAATCTGACTAATACAGTGCTATCCGCTAATTTGTATTTCAGATACTGACAAATGATATTTAATTGTGGAGAGAAGAATGAAGAATCTATTACACTTAATCGCTGTGTGCCTCATCTTTACAGCATGTTCCTCAACCCCAAAAACTGTCGCCGATAAAGGAAAGCAAGGAGCTTTGGTTACACAGGCAAATCCTGTTTTACAGATACCTTCTCCTCCACAACCAACTCCAATTCAGCGCGCACCTTCAACACCGTTAATTGCACAATCAACCCATGCGGTTCAAATGAATACGGCCCTTCAGAGAGATACTGCGGCAAATAATCGTATGCCACAGAATGAAAGCATCTATTTTGATTTTGATCAATCCGAGCTCAAGCCGCAATATCGCGATGCAATACAACATCACGCCGGGTGGATAAAGAGACACGAGAATGATGAGGTGACACTGGAGGGAAATACCGATGAACGCGGCAGTTCAGAATACAATCTTGCGCTGGGTAGCAGGCGTGCCGCGACTGTTCATAGAATGCTTGTTACGTTGGGAGTGCCCCAACAGAATATAAAAGATGTAAGCTTTGGCGAAGAAAAGCCGAAAGCTGGTTGTAGCGAGGAAAGCTGCTGGAAAGAGAACCGACGTGTAGATTTCGTTTACAAACTGAACCAGTAATTGCCCGGTATATAACCGAATTTTCTACTTGGACATTGCAAATGTGAATTCAAATTGAACATCTTACTGATAGAGGACAATCGTGACCTGTCGACCAATATGTTTGATTTCTTCGAGTCCAAAGGGCATACAATGGACTTGGCGGAGGACGGTATCTCAGGATTGCATTTATCCGCAACCAATCCATATGACGTGCTAATACTCGACTGGATGCTTCCCGGCGTGGATGGTTTGGCCGTATGCCGACGCATCCGCGAGGCGGGCAAGCAAACTCCGGTTCTCATGTTGACGGCGCGAGATTCGCTGAATGACAAAATTGAAGCGCTGGAGGCAGGTGCCGACGATTACGTAGTGAAGCCTTTTGCCCTGCGCGAGGTCGAGGCAAGGCTGCATGCTCTGGTTCGTCGCGCACAGGTACGCGAAGGTCAAGCCACTCTGCAAGTAGGTGATTTGACCTTCAACCTCGGCACATTACGAGTGTTGCGCAACGGTAGGATTGTAGATTTACCTCCAATACCGCTTAAATTTCTTGAGGTGCTGATGCGGCAGTCCCCCCGTGTTATCCCTAGAGAAGAGATTGAGCGGGCCATTTGGGGCAACTCCCCCCCCGACAGCGACGCCCTGCGTGCACATTTACACATCTTGCGCAATGCCGTAGATAGCCAATCGCGCAATCCCCTCATCAAGACTTATCGGGGGCTGGGCTACCAAATCAGTGACGAGTAAGCTTCATCATAGCCTCAGGTTTCGGCTGGCGTTTAATTTCGCACTATTTGGGGCGTTGGTCAGTCTGCTGTTATCCGCAGGGCTCTTCATCACTGCACATAATCAGGGTGAGCGCCTGATGGACGAAACGCTAGCGGCGGAGGTTGACGATTTCCTCGCCCGGCGTTCGCGCTATCCCCAGGCCCAGTTACCAGCCACCATTACCATGCGTGGTTATATACACCTGCCGGACCAGAGCCAGAAAGGACTTCCGCCTGAACTAATCCATCTTGCGCCCGGCAAATATCGGATGACGATCGACAATGTTTCTTACCGGATTGCTGTCCTTGATAGGAACGATGAACGTCTTATCATGATGTATAACGCGACACAACAACAGGACCGCGAGCAAACGTTTCTGCAATATATTATCTACGGCACACTGATCATGACTATGGTTTCCACATGGATCGGCTGGTGGCTGTCCGGCAGAATAGTTTCACCCATAACCGAACTGGCACGGCGCGTAAGCATCGCGACACCCGAGGTAGACGAGCAAAACATTTCGTCTGGATTTTCGGACGACGAGGTAGGTACGCTTGCCGTAGTATTCAGCGGCTACCTCAAGCGCATGAGGGCATTTGCAGAGCGTGAACGCGCATTCACGGCAGATGTTAGCCATGAGCTGCGAACTCCCCTTGCTATCGTTCAGGGCGTAATAGAACTGATGGAAGAAGATGAAAACCTTGATGACAAGCAGCAAGAGCGTATCGCCAGAATAGGCCGCGCCAACCACGAAATGATAGAAATGACATCAGCCTTGTTACTGATGGCCAGAGAAGAAAATGAGGATGAGCTCGTCGTGCAGCAATGCGATGTATGGGAGGTAGTATGCAATACTTATGATACACACCGTCATCTGATCAGCAGCAATACTAGAGTCGAGCTAAAATGCATTAACCGTATTCATGTCGCCGCCGAACGCACGTTGCTGGGAATAGTTATCGCCAACCTCATCAGCAACGCGTTTGCCTATACCGGCTCAGGCGTCATTACCATCACACTTGAGCATAATAGTTTAACCGTCTCCGATACAGGTTCGGGCATCAGCAGCGAGGAAATTGGCAAGGTATTTGATCGGTATTACAAGGGTATCTACAGCTCAGGAGCCGGAATCGGTCTGGCGCTGGTTAAGCGCATCTGCGAACGTTATGGCTGGGAAACCGAGATACAGAGCGCTGTAAGCATGGGCACATCGGCACAGCTTACTTTCTCCAGTTCAGTTGTGACCGATAACAACAGTTATCGCATGCAAAACCGCAGCGCCCCTCTCGGGAAACAGCAAACTGAAATGTAAAAAAATACCAGTTTGGCACGCCTCGATTAAGTATTTCGTTTAGCCGTTCGTCATTGCAGAAGTTATAAATCCAGAATTACATCCCTCCCCAACCTAATATATCTTGTACTAAAGCGGGTATTTAACGTTTACTTAACGTTCACTTCACGTTTACACAACACTCATTAAAGTAGGATGGCCTCAGCGTCATGCAACGGTCACCGTAATATCACGGCCGACATGATGTGCCTACCACAGGGGACTTGTGCACTGATTCAGGGGATAAAAAAAGGACCTACTTGTAGACAAAATGGATACGTTATTACTGCTATCGCCGTTCAGGGCGAATCCTGTTAGCGAACAATATCCTTAAAGGAGGGGAATATGAGCGATATAACCGAAGGAATAATAGGTTACTTTGTTGTTTTTTTACCATTTTATGGACTTGCATTTGCGATACTTTTTTGTAGCAACGACGAAAAAAAGGCACAAAACTAAGCAAAACTGGATTCGGCCTTAATGTTACTAGTTCAAACGCTGATTATTCGTATTGATTAGAGTCTATTAGGGTGTTTTGTGAATCGCTCATGGTTCGCAAATTGAATCCATTTCCTCTTCTTCAAACAATTGAGCGCCCGGTTGATGCAAACCCAGCAAAATTCAGCACATCAGCGGAGAGGAAAACGACAGACCTCGACCGACGTACAACCCACTCCTTGGCTGAACTTTGGCCGGGATTCATTGTTGCCGTCATTACCATGATGGTTCCTGGTCGCGGACGTTTTCAAATGGCAATGCAGGTCTTCGATAACTACCCACAGCCACAGCGTCAAGCACCGCAGACCGTACCCAGCACGGACAAGCTCTTCAGAAAGTACTCACATGATGTATCACAACCGTCAGGACAGAGCGCGGGCTTAGTTATCTTTATAACGCCGGCGTGAAAATGGCAGTTCGATTCAATAACAGGAGGGCAGGCATGATTGAATTTGCGACACTGGTAGTTATCAGCGTAATACTGTTGATTTATTTTCGTCCGGGCAAAACGCCGCCCCTGAATAATTCGCTGATCATCGAGCGCGCCGGTCAATATCATATCGTGCTGTCGCCGCACCTTAACCTGGCACAACAATTTGTCGAAGCTATCGCGCAAGAGCTGGGTACGACAGAAGATCAATCCAAAAATAGCGTAACGAATTATTTTGAGATATTCGATAAGCATGTAAGCGAACATGGACACAAGCTCTTCCTTCTGGCCGTCACGAAGCGCGATGGAATGCTGTATTTTCAGGCTTGCAGCCCTGCTCCCGGCAATCAGGCCAGCAATTTAAATACCATCAAAGGATTTTCTAACGCTATTCTGGCGCGTTATCCGGACGCTGGCACATACACCGCTGAACTCGATAGTCCTATTGTTGCGGCAGTGGAAAAAACATCGGGCTTACGCAACATTGATGCACGGCCACTGGGATATTCCTCATAAGTCAAAAAGGCTCTCTGCTCACTTGTTTGGTCAGTATTTCTCACTGAGTACGGGAACAAAGCAACCTTAACGCTTTCTGTTTTATCTGATGCTTATTTTTTAATATGGAATTTCAGGCGTTTTTTGAAGTAATTTCCTTGTTACTTAACCAGAAGAATTCGTCCGCAGTAATTTCATTTAATATCTTCCAGGCGAAACCTGGTGTGTACCACGGTTTCTGTGCTTAAGGTCAAACCGGCAAGGTCTTCATGACTTATAATATTGTGCAACACATTCGAACCGTGATTGGTGAAGGTCCGCATGGGGCTCTACAGCCGCTTGCGAACGCCCGCAATCGCACCATCTGATCGGCGTAGTGACGGAACCCAATGGGGCGATAGTAGTTCGGCTGACATTTTTTGTCAGATCAAATTCTGACCTGCGCGGAAGTTAGACTTCCCCGTCCATAGCCTTTAGACTTGCGCCCTTTTCAGACACAACACGCATCATGGCGACCAACTCCAGCACAGATCCAATAGCCGCAACACCGGTATCGCAGCAGCTGATCGCGCGCGAAGTGAGGCGCCGCCGCACGTTCGGCATCATCTCCCACCCGGATGCGGGCAAAACCACGCTGACCGAAAAACTGCTGCTGTTCTCCGGCGCAATCCAGCTGGCTGGCACGGTAAAGGGGCGCAAGAGCGGGCGTCACGCTACCTCTGACTTCCTTGAAATCGAGAAGCAGCGCGGCATCTCGGTGGCCAGTTCGGTGATGCAATTCGAGTACCGCGACCATGTGGTGAACCTGCTCGATACGCCCGGCCACCAGGATTTTTCCGAGGACACGTACCGCGTGCTGACCGCTGTGGATTCCGCGCTGATGGTGATCGACGCGGCCAAGGGCGTGGAGACGCAAACGATCAAGCTGCTCAATGTGTGCCGCATGCGCAACACGCCCATCATCACCTTCATCAACAAGATGGACCGCGAGACGCGCGATCCGGTGGAGCTGCTGGACGAAGTCGAATCGGTGCTCAATATCCAGTGCGCTCCGGTGACCTGGCCGCTGGGCATGGGCAAGACGTTTCGCGGCGTGTATCACCTGCTGCGCGACGAGATCATGTTGTTCGAGGCGGGCGAGGAGCGTGACACGCAGGAATTCGAGATCATCAAGGGCATCAACAATCCGCGCCTGGCCGAGATGTTCCCGCTGGAGATCGAGCAGCTCAAGATGGAAGTGGAGCTGGTGCATGGCGCATCGCATCCCTTCGACCTGCAACGCTTCCTCGAAGGCAAACAGACGCCGGTGTTCTTCGGTTCCGCGATCAACAACTTCGGCGTGCGCGAAATCCTCGATGCGCTGCTGGACTGGGCGCCCGCGCCGCGCGAGCGCGATGCCACGGTGCGCGTGGTTGCGCCTGCCGAGCCTGCGTTCTCCGGCTTCGTGTTCAAGATCCAGGCCAACATGGACGCCAATCACCGCGACCGCATCGCCTTCCTGCGCGTGTGTTCCGGCCATTTCGAGCGTGGCATGAAGATCAAACATCTGCGCATCAACCGCGAGATACGCGTGTCCAACGTGGTTACCTTCATGGCCTCCAGCCGCGAACAGGTTGAGGAAGCCTATGCCGGCGATATCATCGGCCTGCCCAACCACGGCAATATGCAGATCGGCGACAGTTTCTCCGAAGGCGAACTGCTGCAGTTCACCGGCATTCCATACTTCGCGCCGGACTTTTTCCGCTCAGTGCGCATCCGCAATCCAATCAAGGTCAAGCAGCTGCACAAGGGATTGCAACAGCTGGGCGAAGAAGGCGCGGTGCAGGTATTCAAGCCGGTCAGCGGCGGCGACCTGATTCTGGGCGCGGTCGGTGTGCTGCAATTCGATGTGGTAGCCAGCCGCCTGATGGGTGAATACGGCGTGGATGCGATATTCGAGGGCACCAGCACCACCAGCGCGCGCTGGGTCACCTGCGACGACAAAAAAATACTGGCCGATTTCGAAAAGGCGTTATCGCATAACCTGGCTTATGACGCCGCCGGCAATATGGCTTATCTGGCGCCCAACAGTGTGAACCTGAAGCTGACGCAGGAGCGCTGGCCGCAGGTAATCTTCCATACCACGCGCGAGCATGCGGTAAAGTTCTGATGCAGGAAATTGAATTCAAGCTCAACGGCGATTTTGTCGAGCTCAACCAGCTGCTCAAGCTGGTCGGGCTGTGCAGCAGCGGCGGTGCCGGCAAGGCACTGGTCGCGCAAGGTGGTGTGAGCGTCAATGGCCAGGTCGAGTTGCGCAAAACATGCAAAATCCATGCGGACTCGACCGTAATTCTGGATGATGTACGCATCCGCGTGATTCGTTAATAATCGACTAACAGATCAGCTACTGGGCGAATTCGCATCAAAATAGGCCGCTATTCGCGCGAGCGCTACGGCATCGACTGACTATAATGGATAAGTCGGTGATAAAAATTTCATCATACAGGCTGAATACTAAAGGGGGATCTATGGCTAACTGGTTTCGTTCTCTGAGCATACGCTGGAAGCTGCAGTTCGGCTTCTTTGCGGTGACCATGGTCACGACAGTCTATAACCGTCTGCTCGCTTCCTATGAACTGGGGCAAATGGTGGACATCGCCCGGCAGGGCGGCGTCAACGCCCAGGTGATCGCCCAACTGGAAGCCAACCATCATGCCTATATCTTTAATTCTTTCTGGGAATCCGGCCTGGAATTTTTGCTGCAGTTTCTCATTATTGGAATGCTTGCCGCGATCTTCGTCAAACCGATCCAGACACTGTGCCTCGCCCTTAAGGCCGTGCAGGACGGCGACCTCACCAAGGAACTCAAGGTCAGTTCGCGCGATGAAATAGGCATGGTTGAGGAAAGCTTCAACCAGGTTTTAAAAATGCTCAACCGCATCATGCGCGATGTGAATTCCAGCGGCAAAAAAATGGAGCAATCGACCTTTCAAATTGCCCAGACCTCCCATGAGATCGCAGAAGTGGGACGCAAGGAACAGAGCCGCTCGGCAGAAGTAAGCCACGCGACCGAGCAGCTTCATCACATCTCCGAGAGCGTACAGGCGCAGGCCCAGGGAACCACCGAGCGGGCGCGGAAAACTGCCGAACGCGCGCACGAAGGCATCCGCATGGTACAAAAAAATATTTCGGAAATGCAGGAAACGACTCAGCAGGTTAATCGTGCGGTGCTGAGCATTTCAGAACTGGAACAGTCCGCCGGAAAAATTCACGATATCATTACCACGATCCAGACCATTGCCCGGCAAACCAACCTGCTCGCCCTTAATGCCGCCATTGAAGCCGCTCGAGCCGGGGAACAGGGCCGCGGGTTTGCAGTCGTTGCGGATGAAGTGCGCAAACTGGCCGAGCGCACCACTTTTTCTGCCGGCGAGGTGTCGGAAATCATCAGCGCGCTGGGCGGCAAAGTGCAGCAGGTCACCGCATCGATGAGCATAGTGGTCGGGAAAGTCCAGGAAAACCAGAAAGTGGCGAGCGAAACGGCAGCGGTTATCGAGCACATGGCAGACGATGTGGCGCAATCTGTTCATGCCAATAACGAAATTTCCGACGCCAGCGGTAAGCAGATCAGTAACGTCAGGTTGCTCGAAGATACGCTGGCGCAGTTATTCTCCACCCTGCATGAAAGCTCCGCCAAAGTCGAAACCACTGCTGCCATCGGAGAAAGTTTACATAAGGTGACCGGTACGCTCAACCAGTTGATGGCCGGATTTACATTTGTTAACGTGAACACTGTGGAAGCGGCGCAACACGAGAAGCGCACCGTGCCGCGCCTCAGCAATTTGCTGCTGGTGCATGCAACTCAAGGCGATAGGAAGGTCGATTGCTCTGGTCTGGATTTCAGCCTGACCGGCATCTGTTTGATGCTCAATCAGCAACTGGACAGTAGCGCTCCGGTGGAATTAACTATCCAGTTACCGCAGGACGATTTTGAGAAATACCGTCGGCAGGTGCCGCTCCAGATAACAGGGCGCATCACCTGGCAACGTCCGGAAAATCATAAATTTCTGTGCGGGATTGCATTTTCGAATCTGTCCGGTAGTGACAGCAACCGGCTGCGCGAATGTTTCAAGTATTTCAACAGGATGCCAGAATTCGATGTGGCGCCACAGCCTGCCTGAGCAAGAAATAAGTATTGGCCAAGGCTATCGGCACATCAGGGATACTCGGTGTATGCACTAGCTTCAACTTTATCAAGCCTCTTTTTAAACGTTCATGTTGTATATTTCCCACGCTATTTACATTGCCGATAATGAAATCGAGCTCACCGCGGTGCGCGCGCAGGGCGCGGGTGGGCAGAACGTCAACAAGGTTTCCAGCGCGATTCACCTGCGCTTCAACATCGGCGCATCCTCCTTGCCGGAAGAATGGAAAGCGCGTTTGCTCGCACTGCGTGATCAGCGGATCACCGCGGATGGAGTGTTCATCATTAAGGCACAGGAATTCCGCAGCCAGGAAATCAATCGTGGCGTGGCGTTGCGGCGCTTGCGCGAATTGGTGCAAAGTATCGCTGTGGCACCGGCGATCCGGCACGCCACCAGACCCACGCGCAGTTCGCGCAACAAACGCATGGACAGCAAGACTCGGCGAGGTATGACCAAGAGCATGCGCGGCAAGGTCGTTGCATAGTGGCGCCGGCGTGATTACTGCCTTGAGTTATCGTCAGGCGCTGCTGCTCTCCATATCGGAGTTATGCCAGTCATGATCAGAAACTGGATCAACAGGAAAAACCTGGCTGACCTGCAGCATCTGCTCTGTTTCATCGGCCGGCGTTTTGCGCAGGACCGTTGCGCGCAGATGGCCGCCAGCCTGACCTTTACCACGTTACTGTCGCTGGTGCCGCTGGTAACCATCGCGCTTACGCTGTTTTCGGCTTTCCCGGTGTTCGATGATTTTTATACCCAGATTAAAGAATTCCTGCTGACCAACATGATGCCGGCCACCGGCGGCCGGATGATCTCGCGTTACACCGAGCAGTTTGCCGAGAGCGCAGCAAAACTCACTGCGGTTGGCATCGCATTCCTTGCGCTGACGGCGATGCTGATGATGCTGACCATTGATCATGCGTTCAATACCATCTGGAGGGTGTCCCGTCCGCGCCCGCTGGTCCAGCGCGTGTTGATATACTGGGCTGTGCTGACGCTGGCGCCGCTACTGGTGGGCGGCAGTTTGTCGCTGACCTCTTGGCTGGTCGGCATGTCGGTCGGGTACGCCGCACAGATCCCCGCGCTGGGCGTCGTTATGTTGAAAATCGTACCTGTAATCCTTACGACCGCGGCCTTCAGTCTGCTGTTCAGGATAGTGCCCAATCGCTTTGTGCCGCTCCGGCACGCCGTCATTGGCGGCGTCGCCGCAGCGCTGGCATTCGAATTTATGAACCGCATTTTTGCGGTTTATATTTTGCATTTCCCGACCTACAAGCTGGTTTACGGCACCTTTGCCAGCATTCCGATTTTTCTGCTGTGGGTGTATCTGTCGTGGCTGACCGTGTTGCTGGGTGCGCTGATCACTGCGTCCCTGTCGCACTGGCGCAGCGGCACACCCGAGCGGCTGCCGCCTGCAACAGAATTTTATTTTGCGCTGCGCATTCTGAAAATGATGAGCCTGGGCATGCGCAGCGGCACGGTCCAGACGCTGCCGCTGCTGTCCAGGCGATTGCGCATCGGCTTCGACGCGCTTGAACAGATACTGGAAAAGCTGGCGCAAGCCAATGTGGTGCGCAAGCTGAGTGGCAACGCCTGGGTGATGGTGCGTGACGCACAACACATCAGGCTGGCTGAACTGTACCGCGTGCTGGTATTCGATCCGTCCCAGCTGGCCGCTTATGTCGAGGCCCCCGAAATGCGCGCCAGAATTGAACATATCGCGCTTGCGGGGATAGCAGATGCGGGTACCCTGCATGATCTGCTGCAAGCCCCTGTTGAGCCGTCCAGTGTCCGTAGTTAACTTGCCCGACCTGCTTTTTTCCGTTCTAATGGCTCGCTTATACTCTGAGCAATATTTTTATTTGAGGATGACATGAAATTCCTGGAAAGTTTGTTTGAAGGTTCGCTATGGAACAGCCGTTTTATCGTACTGACGGCAGTGGTGGGCAGCCTCTTCGCCGGTTTTGCCATTTTTTATATGGCCACGGTCGATGTCGTTTATCTGGTAATGCATATTTTAAATTACGCCGACCCGACAATGACTGGCGCGGCACGCAAGGCGCTGCACGACAACACAGTAACGCATATCGTCGAGGTGGTGGACGGCTATCTGCTGGCGACCGTGATGCTGATTTTTTCGCTAGGCCTGTATGAGTTGTTCATCAGTGACATCGACCAGGCTCATGGCAACAAATCCTCCAGCAAGATTCTGGTGATCGCTGATCTGGATGATCTGAAATCGCGGCTGGGCAAAGTCATCTTAATGATACTTATTGTGACGCTGTTTGAAGAGGCGCTTAACATGACGTTGAGCACGCCGATCGACCTGCTTTATCTGGGTGCCGCCATTGCATTGGTCGCGTTGGCTTTATATCTGACCCATGCTTCAGATAACGCGGAGCATGCCGTAAAAAATAAAGATGAAACCGAACCACCCCCTGCTCATCCAGTCGTAAAGCATGATGAGCACCATTAACACAAATACACCTCACGCAACCCGCCCTGTACGATCTACGCGACGCCGCAAATATGCGATTCGCCTCAGGCAGGCGATACTGCTATGCCTGGCGCTGGTTGCACTCAGCGCAACTGCGGGCGATTTCAGCTTCCAGGATACCCAGGGGAAAATGCAGCGCCTTTCCGATTATCGCGGCAAATGGGTGCTGGTCAATTTCTGGGCAACCTGGTGCGCGCCCTGCCTGCAGGAAATGCCGGAGCTGAATGCGTTGCATCAGGCGCACAAAAACAGGGATCTGGTTGTAATCGGCATCGCGCTGGAATACCCCAACCCGCAAGTGGTCGCGGATTTCCTCAAAGAAAATCCGGTCAGTTTTCCGATCATACTGGGCGACTATAAAATGGCCAGGGAAGTGGGAGTGGTAGAGGCTTTACCGACTACTTATTTATTTAATCCGAAGGGCAAAAAAGTGAGCTACCAGTCGGGGATGGTTTCCCGCGCCAGCGTCGAGGAATATATTCGTTCGAAGAAATAACTGCTTTTACTTAAACACAGTACAGCGGAATTGCTACCCGGCCCGGTCGTTGCTGGAGATCGCGACACGGCGTCCGGCATCCCAGTACTTATGCCAAGCCGCGCGCACCATGTTGGGATATTCGGGCCTGCCCAGACTACCGTTGTAACGCCCCAGGGCGCGGTACAGATCACCGTTTTCCATGTCAAGATAATAGCGCAGGATGATACAGCCATAGCGCAGGTTGGTACGCAGATGAAACAGGTTATGGCCGCTGCCGCCAATTTCCTTTACCCAGAATGGCATCACCTGCATATAGCCGCGCGCGCCCACGCTGGACACCGCATATTTCCTGAATCCGCTTTCCACTTCAATCAGCCCCAGCACCAGCTGCGGATCCAGGCCGGCGCGAGTTGCTTCATAGTGCACCGTCTTGATAAAATCCATGCGTAGCGTTGCGTCCGGTATGCGCTTTATCAAACGGCTCGACATATTGCCGAGCCATAGCTCGGCCTCCTGCTCTGAAGCAAAAACCGGGTTACGCGCAGCTTGGTCAGCCACGGCCTGGTGCATCATGCTCCGCACCGCGGCCGACAGCGGCTGATAATCCTGCCCGCCGGCCTGCGCTGCGCAGGCATACAGGCATCCAGCCAGCACCAGCGGTATCAGATAAAAACGGCGGTTTGCGCTCAATGGCATAGCTTCGATTTAATAAACCCGGCAATTTCCTGCAAAGATATCTGCTGCGCCACCGCGTCGCGCCGCCCCTGGTATTCCACTTTGCCTTCCTTCAGACCGCGTTCGCCGATAACAATCCGGTGTGGAATGCCGATCAGTTCCAGATCAGCAAACATGACACCCGGGCGCTCATCGCGATCGTCCAGCAGCACTTCTACCCCCGCGGCGCTCAGTTCAGTATACAACTGCTCCGCGGCCTGGCGCACCGTCTCGCTCTTCTTGCCGCCTATAGGCGCAATGGCCAGTTGGAACGGCGCCAGTGCCGGCGGCAGCGTGATGCCGCGATCATCGTTATTCTGCTCTATCGCCGCTGCAACGATGCGTGAAACTCCGATGCCATAACAGCCCATTTCCATTAATTGAGTTTTGCCGTTTTCATCAAGGAATACCGAATTGAGCGCAGAAGAATATTTGGTGCGTAGCTGAAAGATGTGTCCGACTTCGATGCCGCGGCACAGTTCCAGCGTACCCAGGCCGTCGGGCGACGGATCGCCGGCGACAACATTGCGCAGATCCCGCACATCGTGCTCCTCCAGATTCACATCCCGCCCGAAGTTGGCACCGCGGTAATGGAATCCCTCCTCGTTAGCCCCGCAGACGAAATCATGCATGACCGCCGCGGCCCGATCCGCCAGCACGCGCACTTTCACCTGTACCGGACCTATCGAACCGGCGCGGCAACCCATATGCCGCTGTATTTCTTCGTCGCTGGCGAAACGGAACTCCCCCAGCGCTTTGCTCACCTTGATTTCGTTCAACATATGGTCGCCGCGCAATAACAGCAGCACAAAATCGCCGCTGCCGTTTATCACGGCTATCGACTTCAATACCTGTGCCGGTAATACCTGCATAAAAGTGGCAACCTCCTCCACAGTTTTTTTATTCGGCGTGCTCATCTTCTGCAACGGTTCAGTAGCTGCGCCACGAACGGCAACAGGGGCGACCGCTTCGGCCAGCTCAACATTGGCGGCATAATCGGAGTCCGGGCAAAACGCCAGCGCGTCCTCGCCGGACTCGGCCAGCACGTGAAACTCATGCGAGCCGCTGCCCCCGATAGCACCAGTATCGGCTGCAACCGCGCGGAACTTGAGCCCCAGACGCGTAAAAATGCGGCTGTAGGTGTCATACATCACCCGATATGTCTGCTCCAGGCTGGCGAAATCGGCATGGAAGGAATAGGCATCTTTCATCAGGAATTCGCGTGCGCGCATCACCCCAAAGCGTGGGCGCACTTCGTCGCGGAACTTGGTCTGTATCTGGTAAAAATTCAGCGGCAGCTGGCGATAACTGTTGATTTCGCGGCGTGCTATATCGGTAATCACTTCTTCATGCGTAGGGCCGAAGCAGAAATCATGCTGATGCCTGTCCTTGATTTTCAGCATCTGCGGCCCGAACACGGCCCAGCGCCCGGTTTCCTGCCACAGCTCAGCCGGCTGCACTGCCGGCATCAGCAATTCGATGCCCCCGCTGCTATTCATCTCGTCGCGCACCGCCGCCTCTACTTTGCGCAGCACGCGCAAACCCAGCGGCATCCAGGTATACAACCCACTGGCCAGCTTCCTGATATAGCCGGCGCGCAACATCAGGCGATGGCTTACCAGCTCAGCTTCGGAAGGTGCCTCTTTCAGGGTCGAGATAAAAAATTTTGAAGCGCGCATGATATTTTTGGGTCGATTTGGAAACTCGGGAGGCGATTTTACCGTTAACCGTTCCCGCATGGGTACGTTTGAGCCAGAACTCTTTCAATATCACCTGAAATGTGAAAAAATTCGTCTTACTTAAAATTACCGAACGGGTGGCGCAGATGGTTGACCGGGATGGTTACCGCCCCAATGTCGGCATCATTATCACGAACGCCGAAAATCAGGTGTTTTGGGGCAAGCGTATCAAGCAGGATTCATGGCAGTTTCCACAAGGCGGCATACAGCATGGCGAATCGCCGGAACAGGCCATGTACCGCGAACTGGAAGAAGAGGTGGGGTTACAGCCACGCCATGTGCAAATACTGGGGCGCACGCGGGAATGGGTGCGTTATGAAGTGCCGCAACATTGGGTGAAACGGGAATGGCGCGGCAGCTACAAAGGGCAAAAGCAGATCTGGTTTTTACTGCGGCTGGTTGGGCGCGACTGCGACGTCCGTCTGCGCGCTTCCAGTCACCCCGAGTTCGATGCCTGGCGCTGGAACGAATACTGGGTCGAAATGGAAAGCGTGATTGAATTCAAGCGCGACGTATACCGTCTTGCCCTGAATGAACTGGCGCGCTACCTGCCGCCGCTTAAAACGGTGGGGCGCCACAGCGGCGTTTATCGGAGAGTATCGGGCAACTAACGCATAGCTCAGTGTTTGCCCGTGCTGCCAAACCCGCCGCCGCCACGCTGGCTCGGTGAAAACTCTTCGACTATATTGAAGTGCGCCTGTACGACAGGCACGATCACCAGTTGCGCCATGCGTTCCAGCGGCATCAGCGTAAAAGGGTGATGGCCGCGATTCCATAGCGAAACAAAAATCTGCCCCTGATAATCGGAATCGATCAGGCCGACCAGATTGCCTAACACAATGCCGTGTTTATGGCCCAGCCCCGAGCGCGGCAGTATCATCCCGGCACAATACGGATCGGCCAGATGGATGGCAATGCCGCTGGGGATCAGGTCGGTCTGTCCGGGCTGGATAATGATGTTTTCATCGATACAGGCGCGTAAATCTATGCCGGCTGAGCCTTCTGTTGCATAACCAGGCAATGGGTCGCGCAGCCGTGCATCGAGTATTCGTATATCTACAGTTTTTTTCATGGCAAGGGTCTATTTCGATAAAGTTCAGCCAGGTGCTGCAACAGCTTACGGGCCAGCGTCAATTTGTCGCTATGCGGCAGAATATGCTCGCCTGCGTCGTCAAATAATATCAGTTCACTGGCGTCGGCACCGATGGCCTGTTGCGCCAGATTCGCCGCCAGCAGCGGGATTTTTTTTGCCGCACGTTTTGCCTGCGCGTACTCCCGCAAATTTTCGCTCTCCGCCGCGAAGCCCACACAGTACGGTGGCTGCGGCAGATTCGCGACATAGGATAATATGTCGGGATTAGGCAACAGCTCAATGGTTATGCCGCCGCCATTTTTTTTTATTTTCTGTTCACTGGTCTGTGCGACGCGATAATCCGCCACCGCAGCCACCGCGATAAATATGGCCGCATCCGCTACATGCTGCTGCACCGCGGTAAACATTTCCGCAGCACTGGTGACGTCGATGCTCCGCGCCCCGCGCGGTTTGTCCAGCGCCGTGGGCCCTGAAATCAACGTTACTTGGGCGCCCAGCTCCAGCGCTGCCTGCGCCACCGCATAGCCCATCTTGCCGGAGCTGCGATTGGTGAGGCCACGCACCGGGTCGATGGCTTCGTAAGTTGGCCCGGCCGTGATTAGTATGCTGACATCGTCCAGGCGCCGCGTCAGAGCCACATCGGGCTGAGGCACAGCGTTTGTGCTGCGGCCGCCATCAGTATGCAAAAACTGCGTGATGGCGCGGGCCAACTCCTCGGCCTCCAGCATTCTCCCCATGCCTTCTTCGCCGCAGGCCTGTACACCGCTGGAGGGCCCCAGCATCTGTACGCCGTCGGCAATCAGCTGTGCAATATTGCGCTGCGTAGCCGGGCTTTCCCACATCTGCCGATTCATCGCAGGCGCAATCAGCAACGGGCACGCCCGTGCCAGGCACAACGTCGAAAGCAGATCATCAGCCAGGCCATGGGCCAGCTTGGCAATAAAATCCGCAGTCGCGGGCGCGATCACAATAGCATCGGCTTGACGGCTCAGCGTAATATGCGCCATGCCGTCGCCGGGGCTTGGCTCAGTTTCGTTCCACAGGCGGCTCGCCACCGGCCGGCCGGAAAGTGCCTGCATCGTTGCAGGCGTTATAAAGCGGCCGGCAGCTTCAGTCATTACGACCTGGACCTCGACGCCCTGCTTGACCAGCAGACGCGTCAGTTCCGCGGCCTTATAAGCGGCAATCCCGCCGGTCAGGCCGAGCACTAGGCGTTTTTGATGGGCTTGTTCCATAATGCTGAGCATATTACAAGAAAGTCAGGCGGTCTGGCGATGGCAATTGCCGGGACGCCTTGATATAGGCGCTGATAGGCAGCCAGAATATAACGGGACAGGTATGGCAATCACAGACTGGCCGGAAGGTGAACGCCCGAGGGAAAAACTGTTGCAGAAAGGCGCCGCGGCGCTTTCCGATGCCGAACTACTGTCGATATTTTTGCGCACCGGTGTGGTCGGCAAAAGCGCTGTCGATCTGGCGCGCGACCTGATCACGCGGTTTGGCAGCCTCACCCGCTTATTCGCCACGGGCGAACAGGAGTTCTGTGAAACCCACGGCATGGGACAGGCAAAATTTGTGCAGTTGCAGGCAGTGCTTGAAATGTCGCGGCGGGCACTGAAAGAAGAATTACAGCGCGGCAACGCGCTCAGTTCACCGCGCGCAGTGCGCGATTATCTGCAGCTGTTGCTCAGCAGCCGGCACCAGGAAGTTTTTCTGGTGCTGTTCCTGGATACCCAGCATCGGGTAATTGCCGCGGAGGAGATGTTTCACGGCACGCTGAGCCAAACCAGTGTATATCCACGTGAGGTGGTCAAACGTGCCTTGGCGCATAATGCCGCTGCGTTGATCCTTGCCCATAACCACCCCTCCGGCGTGGCCGAACCCAGCCAGGCTGATCGCCTGTTGACCACCGCGTTAAAGGAGGCGCTGGCATTGGTGGACGTCCGCGTGCTGGATCATTTTGTAGTGGCTGGAGCCGTCTGCCTGTCATTTGCAGAGCGCGGGCTGATGTAGCGGGAACGAGGCTAACCGGCTGTCTCAACTTCAGGTTGAATATCCCGGCAGATTTAGGTAGAATCGCGCCTCTTTAATATTTGCAATGGTTTGGAGTGATTATGGCACGCGTCTGTCAAGTAACAGGGAAACGCCCGATGGTGGGAAATAATGTGTCCCATGCCAATAACAAAACCAAGCGTCGTTTTCTGCCGAATCTGCAGCGTCGCCGGTTGTGGGTAGAAAGCGAAAATCGTTTTGTATCGCTGCGGCTGAGCAATGCAGCATTGCGTACTATCGACAAGAATGGCATTGATGCAGTGCTGTTTGAAATGCGCGCCCGTGGCGAGAACATTTAGGAGTAATAGAAATGCGCGAAAAGATCAAACTTGAATCGAGTGCCGGCACCGGCCATTTTTATACTACAGATAAAAATAAACGCACTACTCCGGAAAAAATAGAGATCAAGAAATTTGATCCGGTTGCCCGCAAGCATGTAATGTACAAAGAAACCAAGCTCAAGTAATCGTTATTGCTTGCAAAAAAGCCCGCTAACGCGGGCTTTTTAATTTTATTACCTTCCCATTTCACTTTTTAGAGTGCATCAGGCATAACAGCGCAAACGCCGGGAAAATTCCTGCAAAGCCGAGATTCCACTGTTTTCTGCGCGGTGGCACCAGTCTTCCAGTTGCTTCACCAACTGCTCCTTGCTTAGAGTAGAGCGCTGCCAGATGGCGGCCAGGTCCTGGCGCAGCCTGTAAGCGGTATGCAATGTAGGGCTGGCCTTAATCACCAATCCCAGCCTGGACTTTTGCTGTTCGGTCAGCACATGTTCGTCCAGATGCAGCCAGCTCTTAATGCGAGCCGCATCAAACTTGTCTGAAGCTTGCAGTTTAAGCCGGGATATTTCTGCGGAGTAAGTTGTTTTCAGCGATTTCGCGTATTTAGCGGTCACCTCATAACGGTGGGCCAGCACAGCCTGTAGCGTTTCCAGATCGCATGAAGTTTTGGCGCGGTCCAAACGCAATTGCGGGGCGAGTTTTTTGACTTCGGCCAGCTTAAAGCTTTGCAGTATCCGAATATAAAGCCAGCCTATGTCGAACTCGTACCACTTGCGAGATAACTTGGCCGAAGAAGCATAGGCATGATGATTGTTATGCAGCTCTTCCCCGCCGATGAATATTCCCCACGGTATCAGATTGGTCGAAGCATCCGCGCAGGCATAATTACGGTAGCCCCAGTAATGCCCGCCGCCATTGATGATGCCGGCCGCATTGATGGGTATCCAGGCCATTTGTACTGCCCAGATCGTAATACCGATCGGACCGAACAGCAGCACATCAATCGCCAGCATCAGCCAGATCCCGAGCAGGCTGTGCTTGCTATACAAATTCTTTTCCAGCCAGTCATCGGGCGTGCCGTGGCCGTACTTGCTCAGTGTTTCCGGATTTGCGGCCTCCCTTCGATACAGTTCCGCACCCTCCAGCAATACCTTTCTAATGCCCAGGATAACCGGGCTGTGCGGGTCTTCTGCGGTTTCGCATTTGGCGTGGTGCTTGCGATGCACCGCAGCCCATTCCTTGGTCACAGTAGCGGTGCTGAACCACAGCCAGAAACGGAAGAAATGGCTGGCCACGGGATGCAGGTCCAGCGCGCGGTGCGCCTGATGGCGGTGCAAAAAAATCGTTACAGAGGCAATGGTTATATGGGTCAGGGCCAGCGTGACAACTACATATCCCCACCATGGCAAATCGATCAAACCGTACATATACTGCTTCCCCTCAATAAAACCATCATCACGGTTAACCCGTCCTTAAACTCTGCTTTCATTCGGATGTTATCCACGTCCGCGCTTCCTCGTAATCGTTATACGCGCGGATATCAGCATCTACGAACAACCGCGACAGCCAGGTCTGCCAGGTCAGCCATTGGTCGTTGGTGATTACCGCGATGCGGGCGAAGTCCTGCGGATGCTCACGACCAAAAAATTTAATTTCTTCCCATGCGACATCCACCGTATAACCGATCATATCGCGCATATCCAGCAACAGATTGACCGTGCCGGACGATTGAAGTATCTGCAGCGCTTGCATTTCCAGCTGCTTGAAGTCGGCCAGCGTAAATTCCCCCAGCACAGCAGCGTCCAGCGTTGTTGAACTTGCCTGTATCGTAATCATAAAAACCCAGTCGTTGAGGTGCAGCGATATTATCGCCTGTTTGAGCTGTGCCTGTAGTATTTAATGTTACAGATGAGGGTCTAACTGACGCCGCAAAAACTCGTGAAAATGCAGCAACCCATCCTCGGTGGGAGATTGATACGGGCCGCCATCTTCAATGCCGCGCCGATACAGGGCTTTACGGCCCTGATGCATTTTGCGGCAGATCAGGTCGTCTTCCAGCGCGGTTTCACGATATGCTGCCTTTTCCGCTTCAACAAAATCACGTTCGAACAGCACAATATCTTCAAGATAATAAAACTCTACAATATTGCTGCAGGCTTCTGCGCCACGTGGCACTACGGTGCTCACCACCAGAGTGCCGGGGTACCACTCGACCATAATGTTGGGATAATAAGTCAGCCATATCGCGCCGTACTGGGGTAACACGCCGTTGTAATAGCGCAACACCTGTTGCTGCCACTGGCCATATACGCTGCTGCCCGATTTCCCCAGGTTATTATTGATTCCGACCGCCTGAACGTTGTACCAGTCCCCGAATTCCCATTTCAGATCGTCACAATTGACGAATTTACTCAGGCCTGGGTGAAATGGCCCTACATGATAATCTTCCAGATAAACCTCAATGAAGGTTTTCCAGTTGAAGTTATATTCATCAACTTCCACACGGTCCAGCATATAGCCGGAAAAATCCAGCTCTTTGAACGCCGGAACCCCGGCCAAATCTTGCGCGATGTTGCGCTTGCCGGCGAATAGCAAGCCATTCCAGCGCTGCAACGGTGTCTTGCTCAAGTGCAGACAGGGATTCTGGGCGAAATAAGGCGCCCCCATCAGTTTGCCGTCCAGCTGGTAGGTCCAGCGGTGCAATGGGCAAACTATTTGTCTGGCGCTACCGCGCCCCTGCAGCATGGTGGCCTGGCGATGGCGGCAGACGTTGGATAACAGCTCGGTGCCGTTTTCGTTGTGAACCAGTACATGCGCGCTGTCCATCCAGTCCAGCACATGGTAATCGCCGGGATTAGGCACCAGCAATTCATGTCCTACATAGCCATTACCCTGTTCAAACAACTGGCGCTGCTCAATTTCCAGCACTCTGGGGTCAAAATACCAGCCCAGCGGAGGCTGCGCGCGCGACTGGATAAATTGTTCGGCTTTTGCGACATCGGACATACCCTCATTCCTCTTTACGAAAAAAATTGGCGTACATGGGTTTTAAGGAGGGGATAGATTGTCCCCTAAATCGATAGCAGGGACAACCAGAACGTCCCCGCTGCGCCAGCATAGACCCGGTGAGCTATGCGTAGTTCATTAGCCCGGTACTGTTGGCGTACACCCTTTGGCCTATTACCGCAAGTGTGCCCGAGCCAGTGAAAATTTTACTGAATACAATTCCAGTCTTAGGTAAAATTACGTTTTGACGATGTGTTGAGTCCTCAACGCAGTAACGCTGTGCAGATGGATATACAAATGAGCAGAAAGACCGAAAACACCCCCAGTTTCGAAGCTGCACTGGTCGAGCTGGAAAAGGTCGTCGCGGACATGGAAGCAGGACAGCTGCCGCTGGAAGAGGTATTGGCCGCGTACCAGCGCGGCTCCGAACTGTTGCTGTATTGCCGCGGCCGGCTGGAAGAGGCGCAGCAGCAGGTGCGCATCCTCGAAGAAGGATCACTGAAAAATTTTCAAATCACCGGAGACACAAGCGCGTCGTGACTCTGGTTAATTTTCAGGTCTGGTCCAGTGCGCACCAGAACCGTTTTGAAGCAGTGCTCAGCCGTTTATTGCCAGCGCCGGACATTGCGCCGCAACGCCTGCATGCGGCCATGCGCTACAGCGTGCTCGACGGCGGCAAGCGCGTGCGTCCGTTGCTGGCCTTCGCTGCAGGTGAACTGGCTGGAGCAGACAGCGCGCGGGTTGATATCGCAGCGGCCGCGGTGGAGCTGATCCACGCCTACTCGCTGGTCCATGACGATATGCCCTGCATGGACAACGATACCTTACGCCGCGGCAAGCCGACCTGCCACGTCGAGTATGATGTAGCCACGGCGCTGCTGGTGGGTGACAGCCTGCAGGGCCTGGCCTTCGGCCTGCTGGCCGAGCATAAGCTCAGCGACGATGCGGCGCGTCAATTGACAATGATCAAATTGCTGGCGGCCGCGGCCGGGTCGCGCGGCATGGCGGGAGGACAGGCGATTGATCTGGCCAGCGTCGGCATGCAGCTCAGCCTGCCAGAACTGGAATCGATGCATATCCATAAAACCGGGGCGCTGATCCGTGCCGCGGTATTGCTGGGCGCGTACTGCGGTGCCGCGCTGGAAGACGAGCAATTAAACAGGCTGGACCATTTCGGCAAATGCGTCGGCCTGGCCTTTCAGGTGGTGGACGACCTGCTCGACAGCGAAGCCGATACTGCTACACTGGGCAAAACCGCAGGCAAGGATGCCGCCCAGGATAAGCCCACCTATGTGACCCTGCTGGGCGCACAGGCAGCCCGGCAGATGGCGGCAGAGCTGCATCTTGATGCGCTGGATGCATTGTCTGTATTCGGCGACCAGGCACGGCGCCTGCGCGAACTGGCCGACTTCATTGTATTAAGAAAGTTCTGATGTATTCTTTGCTGAACACCGTCACCGACCCCGATGCATTACGCCGCATGGAGCGCCGGCAGTTGCCCCAGCTGGCGGATGAATTGCGCCAGTTCCTGATTGAATCCGTAAGCGGTACCGGCGGACATCTCTCTTCCAATCTCGGCACCGTCGAACTCATCGTCGCACTACACTATGTTTTCAATACCCCGCATGACAAACTGGTCTGGGATGTAGGCCATCAGACGTATGCGCACAAAATTCTGACCGGCCGCCGCGATGCAATGAAAACATTGCGCATGGCCGGGGGCATTTCCGGCTTTCCGAAACGCACCGAAAGTATTTACGATGCGTTCGGCACCGCGCATTCCAGCACTTCAATTTCCGCCGCGCTGGGCATGGCGGTGGCGGCGAAACTGTCCGGCTCCGACAGCCGCGCGGTCGCGATCATCGGCGACGGCGCAATGACCGGCGGCATGGCCTTCGAAGCGCTCAACAACGCCGGGGCAATGGACGTGAATTTGCTGGTGGTGCTGAACGACAACGACATGTCGATCTCATCGCCGGTGGGCGCGCTCAATAATTATCTGGCCAAGCTGATGTCCGGCCGTTTCTATAGCGCCATGCGGCGCGGCGGCGAGAAGGTGCTCAAAGGCATACCGCCGGTGCTCGAATTTGCCAAGCGCGCCGAAGAGCACGTCAAAGGCATGGTCACGCCGGGCACACTGTTCGAGGAATTCGGCTTTAATTACATTGGCCCGATCGATGGGCATGATCTCGATGTGCTGGTCACCACACTGGATAATATTCGGCACCTGCGCGGACCGCAGTTTCTGCATGTGGTCACGCAAAAGGGCAAGGGCTACCCGCGCGCCGAAGAAGACTGCGTGCTGTATCACGGCGTCGGCAAATTTGATCCGGCCCACGGCATTATTGCCAAAGCGGTCACGCAACCGATCAAGCCGACCTACACGCAGATTTTCGGCAGCTGGCTGTGCGACATGGCGGAGCAGGATGATCGTTTGATCGGCATTACCCCGGCGATGTGCGAGGGCTCGGGCATGGTTGAATTCGCGCAGAAATTTCCGCAGCGCTACTTCGACGTCGGCATCGCCGAACAGCACGCGCTGACTTTCGCCGCCGGCCTGGCCTGCGACGGCATGAAACCGGTCGTGGCGATTTATTCCACTTTTTTGCAGCGCGCTTACGATCAGTTGATCCATGACATAGCGATTCAGAATCTTCCGGTTGTGCTGGCGATCGACCGCAGCGGGCTGGTCGGCGCGGATGGCGCGACCCATGCCGGCAGCTTCGATTTGAGCTACCTGCGCTGCATCCCCAACATGACAGTGATGGCGCCGTCCGATGAAAACGAATGCCGGCAAATGCTTTTTACCGCATACCAGCTGGATGGGCCGAGCGCAGTACGTTATCCGCGCGGCGCCGGACCCGGCACCCCGGTGCGCCGGGAAATGGTCCCGCTGCCGGTGGGCAAAGGCGAAATTCGCCGCAGCGGAAAAAAAATTGCGCTGCTGGCTTTCGGTTCCATGCTGACCCCGGCGCAGACGGCAGCGGAGCAACTGGACGCCACCGTCATCAATATGCGCTTCGTCAAACCGCTGGATGAGCAGCTGATTCTCAGCACGGCGCAACAGCATGGCCTGCTGGTGACCGTAGAGGAAAATACCGTGCTCGGCGGGGCAGGCAGCGCGGTAGCGGAATGTCTGTTGCGGCATGGCATCCGCGCCGAATTGTTGCAGCTCGGTCTGCCCGACCAGTTCCTCGAACATGGCGATCCGGTAAAGATGCTGGCCGAGTGCGGCCTTGATGCCGTGGGCATTGTCGCCTCGATACGGCAAAAAATACCCGCGTAAACCGCGCATGAAACCGATCGCCATTTTCCGCCACGCCGCCACCGAAGGCCCCGGTTATCTGGCCGACTTTCTCGACGCTCATGCTCTGCCCTGGCAGCTGATCGCGATTGATGCCGGGGCCGCCGTGCCGCACGATGTTGACGATTACGCAGGACTGGTGTTTATGGGCGGGCCGATGAGCGTCAACGACGATCTGCCATGGATACCCCGGGTATTGGCGCTGATACGCCAGGCGGTGGCGCAGGACGTCCCGGTGCTGGGCCATTGCCTGGGTGGTCAGTTAATGACCAGAGCGCTGGGCGGGACGGTCACGCGTAACCCGGTTAAGGAAATTGGCTGGGCCGCTGTGACGCGTGCGGACAATGTCGTGGCGCATCACTGGTTCGGCAACGCGCCTGGGTTCGAGGCATTTCACTGGCATGGCGAAACCTTCAGCCTGCCGCCGGGTGCGACGCATCTACTATCCAGCCGGCATTGCCCCCATCAGGCTTACGCGATGGGCAAACATCTGGCGCTGCAATGCCATGTCGAAATGACCGCAGAGATGATACAGAGCTGGTGCGCTGTGGGTGCCCCCGAGATCAGCGCTGCAGCCGGCCCGGCGGTGCAGCCGGTGCATATCATACAGGCGCAGACCGGTGAAAAATTGCCGCAACTGCATGCGGTTGCCCGTCACATATACCAGCGCTGGATAGGCGGACTGGCTGGCTAGGTAAACGGAAGGCGCTGCGGCATAGCCCAGGGTGCCAGGGTTTGATAAAATAGAACATTTGCGTTGATAGGAGTTGAACCATGACCTACGTTGTTACCGAAGCCTGCATCAAATGCAAATATACCGATTGCGTCGACGTCTGTCCGGTGGATTGCTTTAAGGAGGGGCCGAATTTTCTGGTGATCGATCCGGATGAATGTATCGATTGCACCTTATGTGTAGCCGAGTGCCCGGTGAATGCGATTTACGCCGAAGACGACCTGCCCAAGGAAATGCACCACTACACCGCGCTCAACGCCGAGCTGTCGAAGAACTGGGCCACCATCGTCGAGAAAAAGGACGCGCCTGCGGACGCCGATCAGTGGAAGGATGTCGCGGTTAAACTGCATTTGCTGGAGCGCTGATTTAGTCCTGGCGCCATAGTTAATCCTGCTACAAATGTTGATTGCAGAACGATTACGGCTCAGCGACGGAAAGGCGTGTACCTGATTCCCCAGACAGGTTCCCTATGAAATCAATTGAGGACGTCAGCAAGCGTAGCCCCGCCGCGGTTTTTTTCGCCGCCGTGGCCGACGTAATCCTCGAACAGCACAAAAGCGAAATTCCCGATCTGCGCCGTGCGATCGTGCTGCTGCCCAATCACCATGTTGCGCAACCGCTGGGGAATCAGCTCGCCGGCGCAGCCCAGGTCCCTACTCTGCTGTTGCCGCAGATGGTCACCCTCAGTGAATGGGTGTTGTCGGTTCCGTTAACTTCCCCCGTTGTGCCCGCCACCCGCCGCGCCGCGACGCTATATCAGGCGCTGCGTTCACGGCGCTGGTTCGCCGATGCCGATCTCTGGGGAATTGTGCGCGAACTGCTGGCCTTGCTGGACGAACTCACCGAACATCGCATCGTTTTGCCGCAGAGCCCGGAAGAATTTCTGAGCCAGCTGGAACAGGCCTATCAGGCCGGACGGGGCAGCGCAATGCAGTTCGAAGCGCGCGTAGTGCACGAGCTTTGGTATGCGATGAATGCCGGCGGCGAACTGGACACGGTGCGCGCCACGCAGCAACGCCTGGCCGCGCTGACACGCACAGGCAGGCCGCTGTATGTGTTGCAGACCTGCGCCCACAGCGCAACGGAACATCATTTTTTCGAGGCTTACCGCCAGCATGCCACCGTGATGTTTTTCGATCTGCGCGAGATGGCTGCGGCCCAGCCGGATTGTGCCGCGATGCAACAGGCGTTAAGCGCTGAGGATTTTGATTTGCCTCTACAGGCGAAGCAATTGCGCCAGTTTTACCCGACCACATTGCCACGGCAATTACGGCTGTTTGCTGCACATGGACTGGAACAGGAAGCCAGCGCTGCCGAATTGCAGGTGCGGCGCTGGTTACTAAGCGGCAAACAAAACATAGCCATTGTTGCCCAGGATCGCCTGGTCGCGCGACGCGTGCGTGCGCTGCTGGAGCGCGCGGATGTGCTGGTGCGCGATGAAACCGGCTGGACTTTTTCGACGCTGTCGGTCAGTACTGTGCTGATGCGCTGGCTCGATACACTGCAAAGCAATTTCTATTATCAGGATTTGCTCGACCTGCTCAAGTCGCCATTTATTTTCGCCGACCAGCCTGCCCATGAACGCAAGCAGGCGGTCTACCAGCTGGAACAACTGGTGCGCAAACACGGCGTAGTTGCGCATCTGGATGCGTTTATGGAACTCTCGCACGATACGCCCGCAGTGCAGCTGGCGCTGGCGCGGCTGCGTCAGGCAGCTACGCCGTTGCAGAAGAGCAGTGCCACCTTGCAGGGCTGGCTGCATGCGCTACAGGAAAGCCTGGATGTACTGGGGATTATTCAAGGTCTGGCGGCGGACGCGGCGGGGACGCAACTGTTGCAGGCATTGCACACCTGGCAGCAGGAACTGGCCGGAGACATGACGCGCTTCAGCGCAAACGAATGGCGGCACTGGCTGGCGCAACAATTTGACGCACGCACTTTCAGCGACATCGGCATAGACAGCCCGGTGTTGTTGACACATCTCGCCGCCACACGCTGGCGCAATTTTGACGCGGTGCTGCTGCTGGGCTGCGATGCTGCGCATCTGCCCGGCGCGGATAGCGGCGGAATATGGTTTAACGACGCAGTGCGCGCCACCCTGGGGCTGCCGACGCGCGCGCTGCATCTGGCGCAACAGCGCGACGATCTGCTCGCGTTGCTGGCCTTGAACGGCACCGTGCTGGCGACCTGGCAAGCCAGCCGGAATGGCGAAGCCAATCTGTTAAGCCCTTACCTCGAAATACTGCGGGCATTGCATCAGCTGGCGTTTGGCGACGATCTGGCGGAGCGGGAATTGGGTGCGCTGCTGCACGCGCAAGTGCGCGCGGCGGCGTTCCCCTTGCCGCAAATTGCGGTGATGCCCGCACCCGCCATACCGCCAAACCTGGTGCCGCAGCGTATTTCCCCCAGCGGATATAACAGTCTGGTCGCCTGCCCCTACCAGTTTTACGCGCGTCATTTACTGCGTCTGAACGAAATGGACGAGGTGCGCGAAGGGGTGGAAAAGCGCGATTACGGCGGCTGGGTGCACACCATACTGCATCGGTTTCACGAACAATTTCCTGCCCCCAATCCGGCGCATCGCGATCTGCTCGAAGCGGCGCTGCTGCAGATCAGCAGCGCAGTGTTTTCTCCGGCGCTGCAACGGGATTATCTGGCGCTTGCATGGCTGTTGCGCTGGCAGCGGGCGATCCCGGCCTACGTCGATAGCCAGCTGGTATTTGCCGCGCAAGGCTGGCGCTATCAACAGGGCGAAGTGGGATTTGAACTGCCGCTGAACGATCATCTGCTGCTGCACGGCCGCGTCGATCGCGTCGATACGCATAGCGGCGCAGAGCATGGAGTGCGCGTGCTGGATTACAAGATGATGGACGCGGGCAGGTTGCGCAACAAACTGAAGGAAGCGGGAGAGGACGTGCAGCTGGCCTGTTACGCCTATGTTTATGAAGCCGCCGACGCGGCATTTGTCAGCATCGAAAAAGACCAGGTGGTCGCGGTGGCGCCGCCGCAGGAGGTCGCGCAACTGGCCCAGGCCAACATCGCGCGCCTGCTGCAAGTGCATCAGCAAATGCAAAGCGGCGCGGCAATGCCGGCGCATGGAGCGGAGAGCGCCTGCGCGTACTGCGAAATGCGCGGCCTGTGTCGCAAAAGCGAATGGAGCGGCGCATGAGCATGGATGACCGCAGCGCGCTCGACCCGCACAAAAACATCGTAGTAGAAGCCTGCGCCGGCAGCGGTAAAACCTGGCTGCTGGTGTCCCGCATCGTGCGCTTGCTGCTGGCCGGCGTGGCGCCGGGCGAAATCCTGGCGATCACCTTTACCCGCAAGGCGGCGCAGGAAATGCAGGCGCGGCTGCATGAATGGTTGCATTTGCTGGCGGTGCAGGATGACGCCGGCATCCGCGCTTTCCTGCAGATGCGCGGACTGCACGAAGTTGATGACACACTGCTGGCGCGTGCGCGCGGTTTGTACCGCACCGCGCTGCTGGCGCAGCCGGCCATCGCGATCAATACCTTCCACGGCTGGTTTATGCAGATCATCCAGCGCGCACCGCTGAATGCCGGCGTGCCGGTCGGCATGCAGTTGCTCGAACGCACCTCGGCATTGCAGGAAGAAGCCTGGCAGAGCTTTGCCGCCGATCTGCATGAGGCGCCGGACAGCGAGGCCGCCCGGGCGATGCAATGGCTGCTGGCCGAATATGGGCTGCATAACACCCACGCATTGCTGATAAATTTTGTGCATAAACGCGCCGAGTGGTGGGCCTACACCGCCGGTCAGGAGGACGCAGTGGCGTGGGCGGTGGCTCAGCTGCGCGCAGAGCTCGGTGTGCACCCGGATGATGATCCGGTGGACGCGGCCTGCGCCGATGGGTCGTTGAAATCCGCGGCGCATGCATTCGCCCGGGCGCTGGCGACTGGAACCGAGGTACAGTGCAACAACGCCGATAAGCTGCAGAATGCCTGGGAAATCGCCGACCATCAGCAACGCTATGCGGCGTTGTCGGCTGCGCTGTATACCCGGGAAAATGAACCGCGCAGCTTCAAGTCGACCAAAAATCAGGACGCGGAAACGTTTCTGTTGGCGCGCGAAGTGCTGTATACCCGCATGCAGGCCGTGCGTGATGCACTGATCGAAATTCAAGCACTGCGCCTGAACGAGGCCGCGCTGCATTGCGGAGCGGCGCTGCTGCGGCATTATCAGCAGCTGAAGCTGCGCCAGCAGCGGATGGATTTTACCGATCTGGAGTGGCAGGTATGCCACTTGCTCAGCCACAGCGATCATGCCGAGTATATGCAATACAAACTGGACCGGCGCTACAAGCACATTTTGCTGGATGAATTCCAGGACACCAATCCGCTGCAATGGCGCATCCTGCAGTCGTGGTTCAACGCAGCGGCGGCAGCGGAGTCACGGCCTGTGATATTCGTCGTGGGCGACCCGAAACAGTCCATCTATCGTTTTCGCCGGGCCGACGCGCGGCTGTTTCATGCGGTGCGCGTATTCCTGCAACAGGAATTCGGCGCGCATTACCTGACGCAAAACGAAACGCGGCGCAATGCGCCGGCCGTGCTGCAAACAGTCAATGAAGTCTTTGCCGCAGCGCCGGACGGTTTTGCCGATTTCGTGCCGCATACCGCTCATCATCACGATCTGCCCGGCCATGTCCAGGTTTTGCCGTTGCTGACCCTGCCCGCACAGCCGCCCACTCATCCGGACCACCTGATTCATTTACGCAATCCGCTGTTGCAGGCCCGGCATGAAGAATCGGGCAGCCTGCGCGAACTGGAAGCACAGCAGTTCGCCGCGCAGATCGAGGCGATCGTCGCAGGCTGGCACGTGCAGGAAGCGGATGGCGTGCCGCGCCGCGCCGAGTATCGCGACATTATGGTGCTGGTGCGCCGACGCACGCATCTGCGCATCTACGAACGTGCGCTGCGCGCGCGCCGCATCCCGTTTCTGACCTCACGCCGCGGCGGCCTGCTGGACACGCTGGAGGCCGAGGATATCCAGGCGTTGCTGACCTTTCTGATCACGCCATTCGCCGATCTCGAGCTGGCGCAGATCCTGCGGGCGCCGCTTTTTTCGTGTTCGGATGAAGACTTGATGCAGCTCGCGCAGGACGCAGGCGGCAGCTGGTGGCTGCGGTTGCAGCGGATTGCCGCGCATGGGGCCGCCTCGGCGCAACTATTGCGCGCGCATCATTTATTGCTTGGCTGGGTTGAGCTGGCGGATAAATTGCCGGTGCATGATCTGCTCGACCGCATTTATTTTGAAAGCGATTTAATGCATCGTTACGCTGCTGCGTTGCCTGCTGAATTGCACGAAACGGTACGCGCCAACCTGCAGGCGTTTATCGAAATCGCGCTGAATGTGGATGCCGGGCGGTATCCCAGTCTGCCGCGCTTCCTGGCGGAATTGCGCGAGTTGCGCAGCGCTGAAAATGAATCACCCGACGAAGGCCGCCTGGGCAAGATAGGCAACGCGCTGCGCATCTATACCGTGCATGAATCGAAAGGACTGGAAGCGCCTATCGTCTGGCTGCTGGATGCCAACGACACCCAGCATAAACAGGACAGTTACGGGGTGCTGCTGGACTGGCCGCCGAACGCGCCGCAGCCGGTGCATTTTTCGCTATACAGCGACAAGCGTGGCCGCGGCCAGCGGCGCATGCATTATTTCGAGGCCGATGAAGCGTATGCCCGGCACGAGGATATGAATCTGCTCTATGTCGCGATGACCCGCGCCCGGCAGGCGTTGCTGGTCAGCGGCAACGGCGCAGCGGTGGCATCGTCCTGGTACGAGCGCATCGAGCAGGCCACCCGGCCGAGTGTTAATCCATTAATGGGCACCGTGCACAGTATGCCTCCTCCCGTGCAACAGAAATTGACCGCCGACGACGCGCTGCTGCGGCCATTGCCGACCGGACGGCGTATCGTTGCAGCGACGCCGGAGCAGCGCCGTGGCATCTGGCTGCACGCATTGCTGCAACATCTGACCGTACCGGAACCGATGGGTGACAGGATCGCCCTGCAGCATCACTGCGGCATTCCCCCGGATGAGATCGAAGCCATCTGGGACCAGGCGCAAGCTGTGCTGACGCAGGCGACGCTGCAGCGATTTTTTGATCCGCAGTACTACCGCAGCGCCGTTAATGAGATGCCCTACATCAATTCGCTGGGCGAATTGAAGCGGATCGACCGGCTGGTTGAATTCGACGAAGCCATATGGATACTGGACTATAAGGCAGGCGCGCAATCGGACCCGGGGCCACACCGCGCGCAGATGCAGGAGTACCGGAGCGCGATGCAGGGCGCGTATCCCGGCAGGGAAATACGCTGCGCGCTGGTGTTCGCCGACGGTACATTGTGCGAGCTGAATTAAGGCTGCCCTGAGAGCCCGCTGTATCTTTATTCCGGCGCGGCGACACTGCCCGAATAGAATACTGTGCATTCCTTACCGCTCAGACCGCCCTTCATTTTATTGAACAGCTTGACCACCGGGCCGGCAATCGGAATCAGAATATTGGGTTTGGCCACTGTCGGGTGGTGGAACGACCCGCTGACCCTTTCCTCTGCTCTGGCGCAGCCTTTGTTGTCCAGCACCGCCACCACGGTCTGATCGAAACGCTGATTCACCAGATCCAGCGTCCCCTGCAGCGCAATCCGATTCTTCGCGGTCGCCATCGCCACATCCCGCGCGGTCGCGGTGCCGTGTGCGACGTCCCATTTGTTCACCAGCTTGCGGATATTGCTGCTGCCGGATGACCCGTGCAGCAGGTTGGCCATATCATAGCCGTGCGTAACCGCCATTCCGAGCGGTCCGGCATAGAGGAACGCGCCGATGTCCACCAGAGTGAAGGTCTGGCTGGCCTCGAATTTTTCTATCTGCTGGTCAAGGTCGCCGTTGTACAGCGTCAGATTTTCTCCGCGCATCGTGAATTCGCCTTTCGCACTGCGCTGCAGATCAGGCACTTTTTTCCCTTGCAGGGTCAGGCGAACAGAAACATCGGCGGTGCCCTTGGCGATGAGCTTGTTGGGCGACAGCGTTTTCAGCAGTTCCTCCAGGCGGAATTGCGCCAGCGCATAATCGACCTTGTAAGACGGCTCGTCGCCAGTGAAATCCGCGCTGATTTCTCCACTGCCACGGCCATTAAAAAGACTCAGCGTAAACGGATTGAATTTATAAATACCTCCCTCTGCCGCGACCAAAAATTTAAGGTCGGTCAGTGTGTAGTCATTGCTTTTTAGATCGCTGCAGGCGGTCTGCGCGTTAAAAGACAGCCGTTGCAAAAAGCGCAGCTGCGGGGCATCCGCGCGGCCAAAATTGCTGATGTTTACATTGCAATTGCTGGCTTCAAAGGCGGCATCGGTTTGCCGGCTGTGGTAACGCAGTGTCGCGTCGGAAAGCACAATTTCAGGGATGACATAACCCTTTTTTTCAGGCTGGGCCGGACGCTGGAAGTTGTATCCACCGTCGAGATTACGTTCGATGGTTATGGTCGGAGCGTCCAGATAAATTTCGTTGAGCTGGATATCCTGTTGCAGTAAAGGCAACAGATTCACACCCAAAGTGGCTGTGCGTATGCGGGCGATTTCACTGCCGCGGTTACTGATGTGCAGGTCATGCAACGCCAGATGCAGGCCTGAAGAAAAATCCAGTTTGGCCTCCCCCGCGATGCGCACCTCCATACCCAGAGCGGCGGACATCGTCTTTTCCAGCCGTGGTTTGTAATCGTTGGCGTCCATAAAAATAAACAGCAGCGCCGCCAGCGCGAGCACCACCAGCACTACCCCGCTCAGCACGAATTTAACCAGATGTGACATTTGCACCCTTCTTTTTGCGGCTATAGAATAGCTATACCGTTTACCCATCCGATAGTGGGACGTGGCTCATGGTATCGAATCCCGCTTAATATTTCCCGATATTTAGCCATCCTGAATTAAGACCATCTGCAATATACTGATATGAATTAATTATTCAGATTTATGCAGATTTTTCCAGCGGACCAGACCGGGCGCTGACGAACAGCAGAACGCAAAGGAAAAGTCATGAAGCACGAATTGGTGAAAGGGCGCGGCGCGACCATGCAAATCGAAGGCCGCTTCGAAAATGTCGAACGCGAACGTTTCGATGATGGCTGGAACACCGCTGAGGAGGAAATGCCACCGTTCAAAACCACAGTGACATTGGAACGCGCGCGTACCGTGATACAGCGCAACGATTCGCCCGATATACCGTTTGAACAGTCGCTCAATGCTTATCGCGGGTGTGAGCATGGCTGCATCTATTGCTATGCACGGCCCAGCCACGCCTACGTGAATCTGTCGCCCGGACTGGATTTCGAATCCAAACTGTTTGCCAAACCGGATGCGCCGCAATTGCTGCGGGCCGAACTGGCCAGGGCGTCCTACCGCTGCGCTACGCTTGCGATGGGCACCAATACCGATCCGTACCAGCCCATAGAACGGGAATGGAAAATTACCCGCCAGGTGCTCGAAGTGCTGCTGGAATGCGGGCACCCCACTTCGATCGTCACGAAATCTGCACTGGTAGAGCGCGATCTTGATTTACTAAGGCAATTGGCGCAGCGCAATCTGGTGAGGGTCGCTATTTCGGTAACGACCCAGGATGCCGAGCTGGCGCGCAAACTGGAACCGCGCGCGGCTTCCCCGCGGCGCAGGCTGCTGGCCATCGAGCGGTTAAACGAAGCAGGGGTGCCCTGCGGCGTGATGGTCGCGCCGGTGATTCCTTTCCTGACCGATTCCGAGCTGGAAACCACGCTTGAAGCCGCTTACCAGAGCGGTGCGCGCAGCGCCGGTTATACGCTGATGCGGCTGCCGTACGAGGTAAAGGATTTATTCAAGGACTGGCTCACCACGCACTATCCGCTTAAAGCCGAGCATGTGATGAGCCGTCTGCGCGAAATGCGCGATGGACGCGAGAACGACCCCGAGTTTGGCAGCCGCATGCGCGGCAGCGGCATTTATGCGGATTTACTGAAGCAGCGCTTTCGTATTGCCACTGAACGACTGGGCTACAACCGCGAAAGGCAATCGCTGGACGTCAGCCACTTCATCAAGCCGGCCGCGCGTAGCGGCCAGATGAATCTGTTTTAGGCCGGGGATTTCTCAGTCGCGGCGCGTTCGCGGATCAGATGAATTTCGCGCTGCGGGCTGGGAATGGATATGCCCGCTTCCTTGAACTGATTCCATATTTCGATATTGATCGCGGATTGAAGATTAAGTTGGCCTTCCTCCGGATCGTTGATCCAGAAACCCAGTTCCAGATCAATCCCGTTATTTCCGAAAGATTTCAGAAAAACCTGCGCGGGCGGATCAGCCAATACTCTGGGGTGAGCGTGCGCCGCCTGTTCCATGATCGTCATCGCGCGCTGCAAATCGCTCTGATAGCTGATTTGCAGCGCGATGATGATGCGCATGTTGCGGTCGGTGTAGGAATGGTTGACGATGGTCGAGCTGATCAGCAGCTCGTTCGGGATCAGCGCTTCATTGCCATCCCCTCCCTTCAACACCAGGTAACGCGTGGTCAGCTGCGTCACCTTGCCGGTGCGTCCGTCTACCGTCAGTACATCTCCGGGGCGTATGGATCGGTCCAGCAGGATAATGAATCCGCTGACATAGTTGCCGGCGACTTTCTGCAAGCCGAAACCGATGCCCACGCCGAGCGCGCCGCCGAAAACCGAAAGCATCGTGATGTCGATACCCGCCAAGGGCAGGGCAATCACAATGCCTATCACCACCAGCACCGCACGGATCAGTTTGGCAAGCACCACGCGCAAACTGATGTCCATGCTTTCCGCCACCATGACCTTACTTTCCAGCGTACGTCCCAGCCACATCGCGATCAGCATGGTGACCGCAATCGAAAGCAGGCCGCTCAGGATTAACAGCAGCGATACTCTCTGCTTGCCTACGCTGAAGCCGATCGAGTCGAGCGCTTGCTGGATGGCCGGAAGAAATCCGCTAAGATGCAACGCAAACACCAGCCACACAGCCATCGCAATAAAACGTTCGGAGCGGCGCAGCCAGGCGCTTTGCGGAAAAACGTGGCGCAGCGTATAGACCGCGAGCCGGATCAGCAGCAGCGCAAGCAACAGCGGCACCGCGATATTCAACAGGTGTACCGGGTACCAGCGCTGCAGCACCGCCTTGCCTACCAGCACCAACAACAGTGCCGCCAGCGGAAAGCCCGTCTGCGAAACACCTGCCAGCCCTATCCTGGACATGCCACCGGTTTTCGGGATGCGCCTCAGCAATACCCGCTTGATCCCCCAGGCGAGCAACAGGCTGGCAGCCAGTACTGCCAGTTGCCACAGCATGGCGATTTGCTCCAGGTCAGAAAAAAGATCTACCAGCAGATTGCGGGTCGTTTGGGGCATTTTTGATACCAGACGTGTAGAGGGCTGGCCGAAATTTTACCATGTGCCGCGAGTACTGCGCGTACCGCGCCTGCGCGCTTAATGCCAAAATCCCGTCCGCCATTGTTTAGCGCGGTGCGTTTGGCTACAATTCAAAGTCGCCCCAATAACAAGGAGAATATGATGGAACATACGTTACCCCCGCTACCTTATCCCACGGATGCGCTCGCGCCGCACATGTCCAAGGAAACTTTTGAATATCATTACGGCAAGCACCACCAAGCCTATATTACCAACCTGAACAATCTGATTAAAGGCACCGAGTTTGAAAACTCCGCACTGGAAGACATCATCAAGAAATCCTCCGGGGGCATCTACAACAATTCGGCCCAGGTATGGAATCACACCTTCTTCTGGAACTGTATGAAACCCAATGGCGGCTCCGCTCCAGCTGGCGCACTGGCGGCTGCAATCGAGAAAAAATGGGGCAGCTACGACGACTTTAAAAAAGCCTTCCAGACTTCGGCGGTGGGCAACTTCGGTTCCGGCTGGACATGGCTGGTCAAGAAGGCAGATGGCAGTGTAGACATCATCAATATGGGCGCGGCCGGCACCCCTTTGACTACCGGCGATAAAGCGCTGCTGTGCATAGACGTCTGGGAACACGCCTATTACATCGATTACCGCAATCAGCGCCCTAAATTTGTGGAGACGTTTCTGGCCAATCTGGTGAACTGGGACTTTGCTGCGAAAAATTACGCCTGATAGTTTCAGCTACGACCCAACAATCCCGGCCTGACCGGGATTTTTTATGCGCACCAATTTATTGGGTAT
>JAZJXX010000008.1:0-4970 GCA_040390665.1 Pseudomonadota bacterium
ATGATGAATCCCGGAAAACTCTTGCCGCTGGAAGAGGGCGCTGCATCGTGAAAACGAGCTTGTGGAATCAGCACAGTCGCCAGCAAAACCTGGCGAAATTGACGCAGCAGTGGGACATCGTCATCGTCGGCGGCGGCATCACCGGTGCCGGCATTTTGCTGGAAGCGGCACGCCGTGGCCTCAAGGTTTTATTAATAGAGCAGCGCGATTTTGCCTGGGGCACGTCGAGCCGCTCATCAAAACTGGTGCATGGCGGCCTGCGTTATCTAAAGGAAGGAAAATTTCAGATGACGCGCGATTCGGTGCATGAGCGCCAGAGCCTGATGCAGGAAGCGGCAGGGTTGGTTGATCAGCAAAGTTTTGCCTTTGCCGATTACCGTGGGCGCAAACCGGGGCGCTGGATGTTTGCACTGGGTTTGGCGATTTATGATTTGATGGCCGGCCAGCGCGGCGCACGGCACTACTATCCGTCCGACGAATTTTTGCAACTGGCGCCGCATATTGCGCGTGAAGGTCTGAACGGTGGCATGTGCTATATCGATGCCAAGACCGATGATGCGCGACTGGTGCTGCGGGTCTTGCAAGAGGCGATGAGCCACGGCGCGGTGGCGATTAATTATCTGGCGGCGCGCAAGATTTTGCGTGCTGAAGATGGCACAGTCAATGGTCTTGAATTGCTCGATGCCGTCGGTGGCGAGGGTTACAAGGTACACGCCAAAGTCATCATCAGCGCCACCGGCGCATGGGCCGATGGCCTGCGCCAGCAACAGGGCGCGGCGGCCAAACTGCGCCCCTTGCGCGGCAGTCATCTGATATTTCCGGCATGGCGCTTGCCGGTAGCACAGGCGGTCAGCCTGATGCACCCGAAGGATGGACGGCCGGTATTCGCGTTCCCGTGGGAGGGCGCGACCCTGGTCGGCACTACCGATGTCGATCACAGCTTTGATCTGCAAATCGAGGCGAAAATTACGCCCGACGAAGTGGCTTATCTGATGGCGGCGCTGGAGTTCCAGTTTCCCCAATTGCAGCTGACGCTGGACGATGTCATCGCGACTTACGCCGGGGTGCGCCCGGTGATTGATACCGGCCAAACCGATCCATCCAAGGAGGGGCGCGATCATGCGGTCTGGCTGGAGCAGGGTTTGCTGACTGTGACTGGCGGCAAACTCACGACCTTCAGGTTGATTGCACTCGATGCCTTGAAACATGTGGCACCTCTGCTGCCGCACTGGAAAACTTCGCTGGAGAGCACGCCGCTGTTTCACCCGGCACAGAGATTAGCGCTGGATAAGCGCCTAAGCACGCAGCAAGCGCAGCGCCTGCAAGGCCATTACGGCCAGCATGCTGCGGCGGTGCTGGCGGCGGCACAAACCGGCGAACTCGACATCATCGCTGGCAGCGAAACCATGTGGGTGGAATTGCGCTGGGCGGCGCGCAATGAAGCGGTGCTGCACTTGGAAGACCTGCTATTGCGGCGCACACGGTTGGGCCTGTTATTGCGCGGCGGCGGGGCAGAAATTTTGCCACGCATCCGTGCGATTTGTCAGGCGGAACTCGGCTGGAGTGATGAACGTTGGGAGACCGAGCAGTTGGCTTATTTAGGTTTGTGGCAGAAAAATTACAGTGTGCCCCGATATGAGCTAGGGTAGTTTACTCCTTCCCCCAGGCAGGGGGAAGGTTGGGATGGGGGTCGAACGTGCGATCTGCCGTAGTCGTTAGTTTAAGCATTCATCCGGTTTCAAATTACCGTCGCCGTGATTTAACTGCCGCACCCCCATCCTAGCCTTCCCCCTCAAATGGGGAAGGAACTAAAACCGCAAAACCTAGTGCTCGCCGCACAGGACAAAAAGCCGCTATTCCGGCCCCAATACCCGCAGCACTTCTTCCAGCGTGGTCAGCCCGGCCTGCACTTTTTCCAACGCATCGTCGCGCAGGTTGACGAAGCCTGTGGCGCTGGCATATTTGATGAGTTCGGTCACGGCCAGCTGGTTGGCGATCATGTGGCGCAACTGATCATCCAGGCTCAAGACTTCGTATAAACCCACCCGGCCTTTATAGCCGCTTTGAAAGCAGGCCTGGCAGCCGCTGCCTTTGTAGCAGGTGCTCTGGTTAGCTTGAAATTTGACCCCTAGTTTCTTCAATATCAGCGGATCTGGCGCTACTTCCTGGCGACATTCGGTGCAGATTTTTCGCACCAGACGCTGGGCGATGATAGCCTCTAGCGCGGTGGCGATTACATACGGTTTCAGGCCCAGGTCAAACAATCTGGAGATGGTGGCAATCGCGGAATTTGTGTGCAGGGTCGAGAACACTTGGTGCCCGGTCAGCGCCGCATGAAAAGCCACTTCGGCCGTTTCAATATCGCGGATTTCGCCGATCAGCAAGACATCCGGATCTTGCCGCAAAATGGCGCGCAGGATCAGCGGAAAAGTCAGGCCGATTTTTTCCTTTACCAAAATCTGCCCGGCGCTATCGAGGTAATATTCGACCGGATCTTCTATCGTCAGATAGTTTTTTTCAGAGGTGGCGTTGCTTTGTAGCAGGCTGTACAGCGTGGTGGTTTTGCCGCTGCCGGTGGGGCCGGTCGCCAGCACGATGCCCTGGGGTTTTTCACTGGCATGCTGTATGCGTTCCAACACCGCCGGGCTAAATCCCAGCGCTTCCAGGCTGACTACCGCGGAGTTGCGGTCCAGGATGCGCATCACCACTTTTTCGCCATTAATGGTGGGCAGGCACGAGACCCGCAGATCGACTATGCGTTTCGGGGTTTTGACGGTCAGGCGGCCGTCTTGCGGCCGCCTTCTTTCCGAGATGTCGAGCTCGGCCATGATCTTGATGCGCGAGACGATAGACTGGTTCATATTGTGCGGGATGAACATCTTGTCGACCAGCACGCCATCGATGCGCAGGCGGATAATCACGTTCTTGGCGCGCGGCTGGATATGGATATCGGAAGCGCCAAGCCGTATCGCTTCCAGCAGGATAGAGTTGACCAGGCGGATCGCCGGGGGCTCTTCAGTCTCGCGCAATAAATCCGTGAGTGTCAGATCCTGATCTTCATCGATGACGATCTGTATCCCTTCGTAAGGATCAGAATTTCCGAAAGCCACCTCCAAATCCGAGAGTTCAGAATCAACCAGGTTGTAAACTTCTGCAATTTTCTTGGTGATGGCCTGGATCGTGACCAATACCGGCACGATATCGAGCCCGGCAATAAAACGCAGGTCTTCCAGCAAACCTGCGTCTAGCGGGTCGGCCATCGCCATCAACAGGCGTTTATCGTTGATGCTTAAGGGCAGTACCAGCTGTTTCTGACATAGGCTGGCAGGTACCAGCGAGGCCACCGCCGGGTCGATCACATATTCGTCTAGCGTCACCAGCTGTTGCTTCATTTCCTTGCCGAGAAAATCACTGATGATTTTTTCGTTCAGAAAGCCACGTTCGCATAGCAGGCGTATCACCGGCTCCTTACGCTGCTGCTGCCATAGCAAGACTTCCTGCAATTGTTGGGCCGAAAGAAAGCCATGTTTATTCAGGGCATACACCAGCTGGCTGCGATTATTCGCACTGATCTTGATGAGCTGCTCGACCTCGCGCGATTTTTCCAGGTTCTCTTTCTTGAGCGCCTGGTTCTTTTTAATCAAAGATTGTTGTTCCAGCGCCAGCGCCACCGTCACCCGCAGATCGTCATCGTTCCATGGCTTCAGAATAAATTTATACACGGCGCCGGTCTTTACCGCGCCGACCACCGCATTCACGTCGGCATGCCCGGTCAACATGATGCGTATCATTTCCGGATAGTTGGCGCGCGCCTGCCTGAGCACTTCGCCGCCGTTTATGCCCGGCATCATATAGTCGCTGATGATCAGGTGAAAACTTTCGCGACTGAGCAGCTCGAGTGCCAGCTGCGGATCCTGGCAAGTCACGACCTCGTAATGCTCCTGGCGGAACACGCGCTTCAAGGCCGACAAAACGTTTGGCTCATCATCGAGCAACAGGATGCGGTAGCTGGCGGCTTGCGGTAGTCCCGCATCGACAGGCGCAGGGGCGCCGGTAAATAAGTGAGAAAAATTAGCTGGAGTCGCCATCGCTTAAGCCTGTTGCCCGGAGCGTAAGGCTAGCTCAGGCGCTGGCAAACACACGGTGAAACTACTGCCGACCCCAACCTGACTTTCTACCTCGATGTGTCCGCCGTAGGAGGCGATGATTTCCTGGCTCACGGTCAGGCCTAGTCCGGTGCCTTTGCCTACATCTTGCAGGGTAAAAAACGGATCAAAAATGCGCGCCAGGGCCTGCGCCTCAATGCCACAGCCATTGTCGGCCACAGCGATGCGGATTTCATTTGCTTGTACTGTACTCGTTACCCGTATCTGGCCGCTACCGCCCAAAGCCTGCAAGGCATTTTGCACCAGCGAGAGCAGCACTTGATTGAAGCGGCCCTGGTCACAGGCCACCAGTGGAAGTGGCTGCAAATCCAGCACCAGCTCGACCCCTACTCGCGTCTGATCGCCGATCAGGCCCATCACAGTACGCACCGCATCGTTCAGGTCGACCATCGCCGTTTCGGTATGCTCGATATTCGCATAGTCCTTCAGGTTCGCGACGATACGCGCCACCCGGTCTGCACCTTCAACCGATTCGGCCAATAAGGCCGGGAAATCTTCCAGCACGAAACCGAGATCGTTGGCCTGCCAAATTCCTTCCGCCATTTGCGTCGCGCCACTATGGTAAGCGTTCAAGGCCGCCCGCATCATCTCGACATTGTTGATGGCCGTGGATAAATTACTGCGGATAAAACCGATAGGATTATTGATTTCATGCGCCATCCCGGCTGCCAGGCTGCCGACCGAAGCCATTTTTTCAGCCTGGTATAACTGGCGCTGCGAGCGCTCGATTAAAAGCACCTGTTCGGCGACGCGCTGTTCGAGTTGTCCGGCCAGTTCGCGGTAGCGTTGCTCCGACTCTTGCAG
>JAZJXX010000009.1:0-141734 GCA_040390665.1 Pseudomonadota bacterium
CCCCGACCTGGACTCGAACCAGGGACCTGCGGATTAACAGTCCGTCGCTCTACCGGCTGAGCTATCAGGGAATTGAAGGTCGCTATACTAACGGCGCAGGCGCGCGCGGTCAATAGTGGTAAGGCATAACGGCAATGAATTGGCGCATATCGGCCGTAAAAAAATCTTCTGTGTAGTCATTCCAGAGTCACTCAGGTTTACATCTTGCATTCCTGCGTCACAGAAATCATGCTGCGGGGTAATGCATAATAATTTACCTTCAAAGTTCCGGCAAAAATTCTCGAATTTGTGCATGTCTATGCTCATGCTTTCGTTACTGTTCAGGTAAGATAAGCGCATGGAAAGCAAAACCATTTTTGTTGTTACCCCCAAGGGGGAAGCTGAAATAAAGAAACAAACCAGCCTTTTGTCGGGGGACGTCAAGCGCGCCCTGCTGTTGCTGGATAATAAATCTACTGTTACTGAATTGTCCCGCCGCGCCGCGCCGAGTTTGCGCGCAATGTTGCACGACATGCTGCAGGAACTGCTGGATGGCGGCTTCATTCAGGATCAGTCAAAGCTGGGCCAGGCGCCACGCATGGCCATTCCGAGAAGCATCCTTGCACACCCTGCGGCAGAGCAGGGGGAGGACCTGGACTTTACCAGCATGCCGCAGGCCCCTGTTGCGGTAAAGCCGGCGGGAGGCAAGGCGCCCTCGCGACCTGCCCAGCCGCAGGCGGAGCCCGCCCAGGTTGCGCCAGACAATGAACAGCAAGCTATCAAAAAAGCAAACTCCCTGCTTGAGGAAGAGGCGGCGCAACAGGCCATAGCGGCACGGCTCAAGGCAGAACAGGCAGCCGCGATCGCCAGGCAGGAACTCGAAGCCGCGCAGAATCGCGCCGATGAGGAAGCCAGAATGCGCGCGGAAGCCGAAATTCGGGCCACACAGCAGGCCGAGGCGGCGCGTTTGAAAGCGGCGCAGGAGATTGCGGATGCGCAAGCAGCGGCGGAAGTGGCTCGCCTGCGGTTGGAACAGAAGGCATCGGAAGCCCGGGCAGAAGCGGAAGCGGCGCGAATTGATGCGGAGCGCGCGCGGCTGGAACTGGATGCGGCTAAAGCGCGCGCGGAAGAGGAAGTGGCGCAACGTCAGGCCGAGCAGGCGGCTGCTAAGACGCAGCACGAGGCTGAAACCCGGCGCATTGGCGCGGAGCAGGAAGCCGCCCGCCACACGGCCGAGCAGGAAAGGATACGGTTGCAAGCCGAGGCGCAGGAAAAAGCGCAGGCGGAATCCGCGGCGCGGCGAGAAGCCGAGCAGATCGTGATACAGGAGCGTGCCGCGGCCGATGCTGCTCGTCTCAAGGCCGAACAGGATGCGCAGCAGGCACGGATCGACGCAGAAAAGGCGCAGGCGGAAGCGGAACGCATGCGCGCCGAGCTGGCTGCGGCGAGGGAGCGTGCGGCAGAAGAAACCGCGCAGCTTAAGGCGGCGCAAGCCCAAGCTGCCGAATTGCAGTTACAGCAGGCAGAAAACGAAGCGCGCATCAAAGCTGAACTTGAAGCGGCGAGTCGCCAGGCTGAACAGGAAAAGGCGCGGCTCCAGGCAGAGACAGAAGAAAAATTACGTGTGGAGGCCGCAGCCGCACAACTGAAAGCCGAGCAGGAAGCGGTGCAGCGGCAGGAAGCGCAGGCGGCTCAGCGCGAGGCAGAGAAGAATGCCGAGGCGGCGCGGACTGAAGCAAGGCAGGAAGCTGAAAAGGCGCGCGCGCTGGCAGAGCAGCAGGCCGAAGCGGCTCGAGCCTGGGCGGAGCAGGAAGCCGAAAAAATCAAAGCCGAAGCGAAACAGCAATTGGAAGCGGCGCGTCTTGAAGCCAGTCAGGAAACCGCGCGCGTTCAGGCTGAAATTGCTGCGGCGCGCCTGTTAGCCGAGCAGCAAACCGCCTTTGTGCAGTCGCAGCTTGAGGCGGCGCAAGCCCAGGCACAGGCGGATGCGGACGCCAAGCAAAAGGCGGAGCTGGCACGTGACCAGGCCGAGCAGGAAATCGCCAGGCTTAAATCGGAAACGCCGGGCATAGCAGTTGCGGAGCCCGCGCACGACACAGCCCCGGCGCGCAACACGATGGCTGCAGTGATATGTCTGGGCAGTGCGGATGCAGCACTGGAGAATTTGTCCGGGCGCAGCGCATTTAAGGAAAGGCTGGAGCAACTGTTGTCAGTGCTGCTCCGCGATTTTCAGCACACTAAATACGTCATGCTGGACACCGGGACCGGGGCTGCACTGGCTTTTCCCCAGCATCCCGAACACGCCATCGAACTGGCGCTGAAACTGCGCGATGCGCTTGGTGATCGGGCAACCGCCATTACCCAGAACCATACCGAACTCAGGGTTAAAACGGGCATACACCTGGGGACAATAAATATAACGCATGACGCTCATAGCCGGGACGAGTTGTCGGGGGATGCCCTTGCAGTCGCGCAGATCATCATGGGTTACGCGGCGGCGGGCGGGATTTACATTTCGCGCGCCTACTACGATCTCATCCTGCGCCAGTATCCCGAGTATTCGGCAAGGTTTACTTACCACGGCGCGGAAAAGGATGCACAGGGACATATACATCAGATATATGAGGTGACAGGCGCTCAGGCCGAAATATCAAAACCGCAGGATGAACCGGACATTCAACTGGCGCCGTTTGCGCTGGGCGATCTTAAACCGGCTGAGGCGGATGACGAAGTAGCTGCAACGAAGTCCGTGAGCGCGGTCGTTGATCTCCAGGTCAGGCCAGTCGGAGCCGTCCCCGATCATGAAGCTCAGCAAAATTCCGCTGACAAAGGCGGCGTCGAACACGGCCGCTATATCGTCCCGCAGGACTCAGGCGAGCTTAAATCGGCTGCTGAAATGGCCGCTGAGGCAAAGGCCCTGGCCAGATACGAGGCCCAGCAGCAGGCGCAAGCGGAGCAGGCCAGGGCGGCGCGGGAGGCAGCTAAATTACGGGCGACACAGGAGGCGCGCCGACTGGCCGAGGAACAGGCGCGGCTGTGGACTGAGGCGGAACAGCATGCCCAGGCTCAGTCTGCGGCCGAGGCGGCTCGCGTTGCCGCGCATGCACGCGCGCAGGCTGAAACTCAGGCCGCACCGGTCAGGCAGCAACGCGCCGCAAAAATCCGCGGTGCCCCATTGCCGTGGGGCAAGATCGTCAGTGTGCTGGTAATCCTGACGCTGGCGCTGGCTTTTGTGCTGCCTTATGTCTGGCCCATGCAGGGCATAACCGCGCAGATTGAAAAAATGTTGTCCGCGCAGTTGCAGCAGCCGGTGCATATCGCGCGGATTAACGCAGTGTTGTTGCCCATGCCCAAATTGCATTTACAGAATATTACGATAGGTCGTACTGAGGAATTCAAAGCCGCCGAAGCAGTGTTGAATTTCAGTCCCGGCGGGCTATTGTCGGATATCAAGCCGATAGACAGCATGGTGATCAGTGGCCTCGTGCTGAGTGCAGAGGCGCTGGAAAAAACATTGCCGTGGCTGCAGGCTGCGGGCGGCGCGCCGCATTACCCGATTTTGCAATTGCAGCTTCAGCACGCAAGCATCAGCGGCGCGGGGTTGAATCTGCCGGCTATGGATGGCACTGCACAGTGGGACCGGCCGGGCCATATTGCCAAGGCCGCACTGCGTAGCGCAGACGGCAAACTCAAGCTGGAATTGCTGGCGCAGCCCACAGGCTGGAAAGCGTCGTTGCAAGTCAGGGAAAGCAGCTTGCCACTGCTGCCCGGGATGCTGTTCAATGAACTCACGGCGGAAATCAGGCTGAGCGAAGACGCCGCCATTTTCGACCAGCTCAGCGGCCGCCTTTACGGCGGCGAGCTCAGCGGCAGCGCACGCCTGGATTGGCAACGAGGCTGGCGCATGCAGGGCCTTCTGGCGGTTAAAGGGGTCGATTTGCATGCCGCGCTGCCCTTGTACAACGTGGCGGGTACCCTGGTCGGTAATGCTACGTTCAGTCTGGCGGCGCGGTCGCCGGGGCAACTCGCCGACGCGCCGCAGCTGGACGGCAATTTTACCGTCAGCAAGGGCATCATCAATAAAATCGACGTAGTCGAAACCGCCAGTGCCGGCAACCGCCAAAGCGGGGCCAGCGGGCGCACTCATTTTGATGAACTGTCAGGTGTGTTGCAGGCGTCCGGTCACAGCCAGCATTTGCGGCAGCTCAGGATGGCTGGTGGAGTCATGAACGCCGGCGGCAACATCGATATCGGGCCCGATAAACAGTTATCCGGGCGGCTGACGGTGAACCTTAAAATGCGCTCCGACTTTAGCGCTGTGCCGCTGGCACTATCCGGCACCCTGACCGAGCCGATGCTGCACATAGCGCGCTAAAGGTCAGGCAAAATCGGGGAGATCAGGCAAAAGCCTGGGCAATACGGCTGATCGCATTCTGCAGATTATCCATGGAAGTCGCGAACGACAGCCGTATATAACCTTCGCTGCCGAAAGCCGATCCCGGTACCACCGCCACGCCGCCTTTTTCCAGCAGATACTCGGATAACGCCACATCGGTGGCCGATGGGATAACGCCTTTCTGGTGCAGTGCAGCGATCACCGGGCGCACATCCGGGAACGCATAAAACGCGCCGCCGCTGTGTATGCAATGCACCCCGGGTATGCGGTTAAGCGCCTCAACGACAAAGAGATGCCGCTCGCGGAATGCCTTGAGCATCGGCACGATACATGCCTGATCCCCATTCAGTGCTGCTTCGGCCGCTACTTGGGAAATCGACGTCGGGTTAGAAGTGCTCTGCGACTGCACGTTTTCCATTGCGGTAATAATAGGCTCCGGCCCGGCGGCATAACCGATGCGCCAGCCGGTCATCGCATAGGATTTCGACACACCGTTCAGCACCATCGTGCGTGGATAAAGGTCGGGGCAGGCATTCAGGATGTTGACGAATTTTGCATCGGTCAGCGCGATATGTTCATACATGTCGTCGGTCGAGATCAGCACTTGCGGGTGCTGGCGCAGCACCGCGCCGATCGCCTGAAGATCCTCCAGCGTATAGATTGCGCCGGATGGATTACTCGGGCTGTTGATGACGACCATTTTTGTTTTCGGCGTGATCGCTGCTTCGAGCTGCGCGGCGGTCATTTTAAAGCCCTGTTCGATGCCTGCCTGCACAATGACCGGAGTGCCTCCGGCAATAATTACGATGTCGGGATAGGATACCCAGTAAGGCGCAGGAATGATGACTTCGTCGGCGGGGTTAATGACGGCCAGCGCCAGATTGAAGAAACTCTGTTTGCCGCCACAGGAAACCAGAATCTGCTTCGCGGTGTAATCCAGGCCATTATCACGCTTAAACTTGGCTATCACGGCCTGCTTGAGCGAGGGCGTGCCGCCGACCGCGGTATATTTGGTAAAACCTTTGTTGATTGCGGCTATGGCCGCGTCCTTGATGTGCTGCGGGGTGTCGAAATCGGGTTCTCCTGCTCCCAGTCCAATAATGTCTCTGCCTTCGGCTTTAAGTTTTGCGGCACGCGCGGTAACGGCCAGGGTAGGAGAAGGTTTAATCGCGAGTACGCGTCTGGAGAGTTCCAAAATGAAGGTCCTTAATCGATGCGGATGAGGAGGCGTGTTAGAATTTATAATTCGGATTGAAGCAAATTATACCCCGATTAATCCCTTTCCCAATAGCCGTACCGCATGGAGCTGATCTGTGCGCCGCACTGGAAACTACGTGCGGCATCGAACCGATGATGGCGGCCAGTCAGATGGATAATCCATTGCTTTTCACTGAAGTAGACAGGACGTATGAATATTAAGACATTTCCTAATAGCCCCTATCGTTTACATCAGCCTTTCGAGCCGGCCGGCGATCAGCCCGCCGCGATTGCGCAACTGGTGGAAGGCATCAGGGAAGGGTTGTCATTCCAGACGCTGCTAGGCGTTACCGGCTCCGGCAAGACCTATACGATGGCCAATGTCATTGCGCAGCTGGGCCGTCCGGCGATCATTATGGCCCCGAACAAGACGCTGGCGGCGCAGCTGTATTCGGAAATGCGCGATTTTCTGCCGGAGAATGCGGTGGAATATTTTGTATCCTATTACGATTATTACCAGCCCGAGGCCTATGTGCCTTCGCGCGATGTGTATATCGAGAAGGATTCCAGCATCAACGAGCAGATTGAGCAGATGCGGCTGTCCGCCACCAAGTCGCTGCTTGAGCGCCCCGATGTGGTAATCGTCGCCACCGTGTCGGCGATTTACGGTATCGGCGATCCGGTTGACTATCACGGCATGATCCTGCATCTGCGCGAGGGCGAAAAAATCGGCCGCGAGGACGCGATCAAGCGCCTGATAGAAATGCAGTACGAGCGCAATGAAATCGATTTTTCGCGCGGACATTTTCGCGTGCGCGGCGATGTGCTGGATATCTTCCCGGCGGAGAACAGCGAAAACGCGTTGCGCCTGACCCTTTTCGACGACGAAGTGGAAAGCCTGTCGCTGTTCGATCCGCTGACGGGGCACATCCTGAGCCGCGTGCCACGCTTCACCGTTTATCCGTCCAGCCATTACGTGACGCCGCGCACCACTGTGCTGCGCGCGATTGAAACCATCAAGCTGGAACTGGCCGAACGCATCAGCTTTTTTCAGCGCGAGCAAAAGCTGCTGGAAGCGCAGCGCATCGAACAACGCACCCGCCATGACCTGGAAATGCTGAACGAAATCGGCTTCTGCAAGGGCATCGAAAATTATTCGCGTCATCTGTCCGGGCGCCAGCCAGGCGAGCCACCGCCGACGCTGATCGATTATCTGCCGCCAAACGCGCTGATGTTCATTGATGAAAGCCATGTCACCATCACGCAGATCGGCGGCATGTACAAGGGCGACCGCGCGCGCAAGGAAAATCTGGTCAATTACGGCTTTCGACTGCCATCGGCGCTGGACAACCGGCCGCTGCGTTTCGATGAGTTCGAGCGCGTGATGCGCCAGAGCGTGTTTGTTTCCGCCACGCCCGCCGTATACGAGGAAGAGCATGCAGGCCAGGTGGTGGAGCAACTGGTGCGTCCGACCGGCCTGGTGGATCCGCAGATAGACGTGCGACCTGCCACGCACCAGGTGGATGACCTGATGTCCGAAGTAACGTTGCGGGTGCAGAAAAACGAACGCGTGCTGGTGACTACATTGACCAAGCGTATGTCGGAGGATCTGGCCGATTATTTCACCGAGCACGGCATCAAGGTGCGTTACCTGCATTCGGACATCGAGACGGTCGAACGGGTCGAAATCATCCGTGACCTGCGCCTGGGCATGTTCGATGTACTGGTCGGCATCAACCTGCTGCGCGAAGGACTGGATATTCCGGAGGTGTCACTGGTGGCGATACTGGACGCGGACAAGGAGGGTTTTCTGCGTTCCGAGCGCGCACTGATTCAGACCATAGGCCGTGCTGCACGACATATCAACGGTACTGCGATCCTGTATGCCGACCGCATCACCAATTCGATGCGTCGAGCGATCGACGAAACCGAACGACGCCGCGCCAAACAGATCGCGCATAACGTGGCGCACGGCATCACGCCGCTGGGCGTGCAGAAGCGCATCAAGGACATCATAGAAGGTACTTATGAGCCCGATACCGCGCGCCGCGACCTGAAAGCCGCACAGACACAGGCCAAGTATCTGGCGATGAGTGAAAAGGATGTAGCGAAAGAGATTAAGCGGCTGGAGAAGGAAATGCTGCAGGCCGCGAAAAATCTGGAATTCGAGCTCGCCACTGACCTGCGCGACCAATTGAAGAGGCTGCGCGAGAGCGTGTTTACCTCGCCCTTGTGAGCGGCGACCGGAGCGATGTCGGCCCGGACCGATCAATGCTAATTATGGAGCGGATCCTATGACAACCAGACAGGAATATGACACCTTCGGTGCGATCGACGTGCCGGCCAGCCGGATATGGGGCGCGCAGACGCAGCGCTCGCTGGAGCATTTCAGAATTTCCACCGAACTCATGCCACGGGAAATTATTCAGGCGCTGGCCGAGGTTAAGCGCGCCTGCGCCATCGTCAACCGTGAGCTCGGCCTGTTGCGTGCCGACAAGGCAACCGCGATCATCGCGGCCGCGGATGAAGTGATCGCAGGGCGTCACCTGCAGGAGTTTCCATTGTCGGTATGGCAGACTGGCTCCGGCACTCAGACCAATATGAATATGAACGAGGTGCTGGCCAACCGCGCCTCGGAATTGCTCGGCGGGGAACTCGGCAGGACCCGCCTGGTGCATCCCAACGATGACGTTAATCTGGGCCAGTCATCCAATGACGTTTTCCCGACCGCGATGCATGTGGCTGCGGCGACCGGTATCGCGGAAAAAATGATGGGGTCGCTGGATGTATTGCGCACCGCACTGGAAAAGAAATCTGTCGACTTCAAGGAAATTATAAAGATCGGCCGCACTCATTTGCAGGACGCCGTTCCGCTTACGCTGGGGCAGGAATTTTCTGGTTACGTAGCGCAGCTGGATCAGGCGCAGTCGGGGATCATCGCCGCGTTGATGCCGCTTTATTCACTGGCTGTGGGTGGCACGGCAGTAGGAACAGGGCTGAATACGCACATAGACTTCGGCGCGCAGGTAGCGGCCGAGCTGGCGCATCGCACTGGCCTGCCTTTCAGCAGCGCTGCCAACAAATTTGCCTCGCTGGCGTCGCATGACGCGCTGGTGAACGCACATGGGGCGCTCAAGACATTGGCCGTGGCACTGATGAAAATAGCCAACGATATACGCTGGATGGCGTCCGGCCCGCGTTCCGGGCTGGGGGAAATTTCGCTGCCGGATAATGAGCCCGGCAGTTCCATCATGCCGGGCAAGGTTAATCCCACCCAGAGCGAAGCGCTGACCATGGCCTGCTGCCAGATATTCGGTAACGACGTTGCCATTACCATAGGCGGCGCATCAGGTAATTTTGAATTGAACGTGTACAAGCCGCTTATTGCCCATAACTTCATGCAGAGCGTACGCCTGCTGACCGGCGCGATGCGCAGCTTTGAAGAGCATTGCGTGCGCGGCATAGAGCCTAATCACCAACGCATAGCCGAACTGGTGGAGCGCTCCCTGATGCTGGTGACCGCGCTGGTTCCGCATATAGGCTACGACCGCGCCAGCGAGGTCGCCAAATCGGCGCATGAACATGACATGTCGTTAAAGCAGGCCGCGCTGGCGCTGGGTTATGTGACCGAAGAACAGTTTTCCGAGTGGGTGCAGCCGAGCGAAATGGTTTATTTAAAAGCCAGCTGACGCCTATGATTTTCAATGTCGATGGTCAAGGAAACGCAGCCTATGGACTCCGCATCTGGTAAACCTGCTGAACCTGATTCGGCACCATCGTCGCCGGAACAAGAACGCGACGTTGCATCTGATCATATGAGCCAGAATATTGAAACCATCCTGGCTTACTATTTACGCGAAGAACAAAAGATCAGCAACTGGCAGCGCATACTTGAGAAATTAAGTGGCCATGCCGAGCGGCCGCTGTATGCCGGCGCCGTTGTGCTGTTTCTGGCGTTGTGGATACTGGGAAATTTACTGGTTGCCAAGCTGGGTTATCAGGAGTTCGATCCGCCGCCTTTTGGTTGGCTGCAGGGCTTTATCGGCCTGGCTGGTCTGCTTACCACGACTGTAGTGTTGATCAAACAGGGCCGCATGGCCAGTCTGGCCGAGCAACGAGCGCATCTCGATTTGCAGGTGAATTTATTGACCGAACAAAAGGTCACCAAAATTATCGATCTGCTGGAAGAGTTGCGGCGCGACCTGCCTATGGTCAAGGATCGCCATGATGCCGAGGCGGAAGAGTTTCAGCACGCAGCTGACCCCGAACTGGTGTTGGCCGCGCTTAGCGTGGGGCGTGAGCCCGATCCGCCGGCCGGGCAGGCTCCGGCCGGACCGGACGGCAGTCAGGAAAAGCCTGTGGGCGGGTAACGCACGGCACTGCATTCGGCGGTGCGCCAAGGCCGCAGAGGCGACTTGCGGTCACTATTAAAGGAATCGAGAGTACAGTGAAGAAAGTCGGCAAACTTGAAGGCGCGACGCTGGACCTTTGGGTGGCGCGGGCGGAAGGGCGGTGTCTGCATGAGAAACAGCGAGCTTCCATGGGCGAAGGCGGAACGGAATATTTCTGCGAAGTTTGCGACGAACCTATCTACGGATCGATTACGCGCAGGGACTGGAAACCTTCCACCAACTGGCTGCAGGGCGGGCCCATCATCGAACGTGAACGGCTGGAAATCATGCTGCGGATGACCGCCGGAGAATGGCAGGGCGAGTGGCGCGCCATTAATATCTGGAGCGACAGGGAAAACCGATATGCGCAGGCGTATGGAGATACGCCGTTGATCGCTGCGATGCGATGTTTTGTCGCCTCGAAATTCGGCGCCGAGGTGGACGACTGACAGGCTCGGAGCGCAGCCGAATTTATCAAGAGCATCCTGTGGTAAGGCGCGACATTGGCGAGTCTTAAGTATGCGGGCGTTACACAGTATCTTCCTTCATGGCAAATCCATCCATCACGGAAAATCGTGCAGGTTGTCCATTTTGCTTACCTTGTAGTATTGTCCGTCTTTAAAATAAAAGTGCCGGCGCTGGGTCTGCCAGACCAACGCTGCATCAAAAACATCCAGATAGAAAGGAACAAATGAGTCACACCTTATACCAGGCCTCAGTCCAACGGGTACAACGCTGTGAGTTGGCAGTGCCGGGTTCCAATCCCGCTTTTTTCGAAAAAGCGTTGAAGAGCGGCGCAGATTTCATTTTTCTGGATTTGGAGGACGCGGTTGCTCCGGACGACAAAATACAGGCGCGCAAGAATGTAATCGAGGCCATCAACGACCTCGACTGGAAGGGTCACGGCGTCACATTGTCGGTGCGTATCAACGGCCTGGACACGCAGTACATGGTGCGCGATGTGGTTGACCTGGTGGAGCAGGCCGGTGCAAAAATAGATACGCTGCTGGTTCCCAAGGTGGGCGTTTACGCGGACGTTTACATGGTGGAAGCGATGCTGAGCCAGCTGGAAACGCAACAGGGCCTGCACAACAGGATAGGCATTGAAGCGCTGATCGAAACCGCGCTGGGCATGGCCAATGTTGAAGATATCGCCCGCAGCGGCGCGGCTGGGCGTCTCGAGGCGTTGCATTTCGGCGTGGCCGATTATGCCGCGAGTAATCGCGCCCGCACCACTAACATCGGCGGACTGAATGCAGACTATCCCGGCGACCAGTGGCATTTTGCCCTGAGCCGCATGACGGTCGCGTGCCGTGCCTTTGGTTTGCGCCCAATAGATGGGCCGTACGGCGACATTAAGGATCCTGAAGGTTTCATGCTGGCGGCGAGAAGAGCCGCTGCGCTTGGCTGCGAAGGAAAGTGGGCGATCCATCCGTCCCAGGTGGAACTCGCGAATCAGGTTTATACCCCGCCCGCCGCGGAAATTGATAAGGCGCAACGTATACTGCAGGCGCTTAAGGATGCGGCCGCTCAGGGCAAAGGCGCGGCAGCGCTGGATGGCCGCCTGATCGATGCGGCTTCGGCACGGATGGCCAATAACGTGGTCAACGCGGCTCAGGCAATTGCCGCTAAAAATAAAATATAAAATTTGCGGCAGCGTGCGGGGAATATTGCTCGGTAATTAATCGGTTCACATCCTGATGCTGAAGCAGGGACACGGGTTGTGCCTGCGCGGAATAAGGCGGGCGATTAGCGCTTATTATAAAAGAGGGGGAGAACCATTGGATATTCACGAATATCAGGCAAAGGAAATCCTGACCGAGTATGGCGTCAGGTTTGCGGATGGCGGACTCGCTTACAGTCCGGCGGAAGCGGTGCAGCGCGCGCGCGAAATCGGCGGCAGCAGCTGGGTAGTGAAAGCGCAGATACATTCCGGCGCGCGCGGCAAGGCGGGCGGCATCAAGGTATGTAAAACGCACGAGGAAGTTGAAGCGGCCGCGGATGAATTGATCGGCAAGACCCTGATCACGCATCAGACCGGCGCGGGCGGCCGGATATGTTCCAAAGTATATATTGAAGCCGGGCGCAACATCGTCAAGGAAATGTATCTATGCATTCTGGTGGACCGCAGCTTCGAGCGCATCGTCATGGTGGGCTCGGCGCAGGGCGGAATCGAGATCGAGGATCTGGTCGAAAGTGATCCTGATGTAATCAAGAAAATTTACATCGAACCGGCCGTTGGATTGCAGGATTTCCAGGCACGCGAAATGGCGTTTGCGCTGGGTTTGCAGGCGGCCCAATTGACCCCGGCGATCAAGATTATCAGGGGCTGCTATCACGCGTTGCGCGATCTTGATGCCAGCATGCTGGAAATTAATCCGCTGGTAATCACTGCCAGCGGCGCGCTGGTGGCGCTCGACGCCAAAATGAATTTTGACGACAACGCGCTGTTCCGCCGCCACAGAGTTTCCGAGCTGCGCGACAAGTCGCAGATTGATCCGCGCGAAGCCGCGGCTGAAGAACACGGCTTGAGCTATGTCGGACTGGACGGCGACATCGGCTGCATGATCAACGGCGCGGGGCTGGCCATGGCCACGATGGACATGATCAAACTGGCCGGGGGCGAGCCCGCCAATTTCCTCGATGTCGGCGGCGGTGCTTCGGCTGAGCGTACCGAGAAAGCATTCCGGCTGGTGCTGGCCGACCAGCGCGTCAAAGCCATGCTGGTCAACATCTTTGCCGGCATCAACCGCTGCGACTGGATTGCCGAAGGCGTCGTGCACGCGGTTAAAAATATCGGCATGAAGGTTCCGCTGGTGGTGCGTTTGTCCGGCACCAATGTTGAGCAGGGGCGGCGCATCATTAGCGACAGCGGGCTGCCGATCATCATCGCCGAAACGCTCGCCGAAGCGGCGGAAAAAGCGGTCCAGGCGCGCAACGAAGTGGTCACGGCGGAAGGGCTGGTAAAGTAAACATGGCAATATTGATTGATAAAGATACGCGCATTATCGTGCAGGGCTTCACCGGAAAGATTGGATCCTTCCATGCCCAGGATATGATCGAATACGGTGCCAATGTGGTCGGCGGTATTACGCCCGGCAAGGGCGGCCAACGGCATCTGGGTTTGCCGGTATTTGATACCGTGAAGGAGGCGGTGAATCAGGCCGGGGCGGAAGCCAGTATCATTTTTGTCCCACCTGCGTTCGCCGCGGATTCGATCATGGAGGCGGCTGACGCCGGCATACGCTACTGCGTATCGATTACCGACGGTATCCCGACCCAGGACATGATGACCGTCAAGAATTTCCTGCGCCGCTTACCGAAGGACCAAAGGATGATGCTGACCGGCCCTAACTGCGCCGGCACCATCAGCCCGGGGCAGTCCAAGCTGGGCATCATGCCGGGGCATATTTATATCCCCGGCAATGTCGGCATAGTCGGCCGCTCCGGCACGCTCGGTTATGAAGCCGCCGACCAGATGAAAGCGCTGGGCATCGGCGTATCCACTTCGGTCGGCATCGGCGGCGATCCCATTAACGGCAGTTCACACCGCGATGTGCTGGAACATTTCGAGCAGGATAGCGCCACGCAGGTAGTGCTGATGATTGGTGAAATTGGCGGCCAGCAGGAAATCGAAGCGGGAATTTTCGCCAGGGAAAACATGCGTAAACCGTTGATTGCCTATATTGCCGGATTGACCGCGCCGGAAGGGCGGCGCATGGGCCACGCCGGCGCGATTATTTCGGCAGCAGGCGAGAGTGCGGCGGAAAAAGTCCAGATGTTGAAAGAACTGGGCGTGACCATATGCCCGACGCCTTCCGCGATGGGTAAAACCGTGGCGGAAGTGCTCGCCCGGATCTAGCCCGGGATGTAGCTTCGCGTATGCTGGAAAGACGACTGGCTCAGTCGTTTGCGCGTCGGTCTGAACGGGCGAATATCCAGGACAGGCCAACACCCGCGGTCCAGCCGCTGTTACGCCGCACCAGCGGGCTGTCACGGTTGGCTGCGCCGGCGACCGACTCCAGTTGCACGAAAGTCACCAGCTTCACATCCGCTGTGAGCGGGTGCGAAACCATTACTCCACTACGCAACGCGATTAATCCGCCCCTGGCCTGATAGCTTGGCCGGGCAGGGGTGGCTTCGTCCTGCGCCACGCCATAAAAAGTATCGCCCAGTTTCGCATCACCAAACAGCGCACCGAGGTTGGTGGTAATCAGCCAGCGCTCAGTCAGACGTTGCTCCCTTACCCATTGCGGCTCGAATGCAATGCCACGCCCGTGGAGCCGATCGTTAAGGTCGAATACGCCGCGCAACGGCAGCAGGATGCGCGAGGTGCTTCTGCCGCTTTCAATATCGCCCAGATTAATACGCAGGCGTGGACCCATTTCCACCAGCGTGCCTATATCGGCCATGCCGCGTCGTGCCTCTATGGCCGATGAATTTGACCCCAATGATGCGGCAAATCCGACGTCTACTTCGGTACGTGGATTTTTTATTGCCCGGACACTGATGGTGCCCTGGTCGGTACGCAGATAGGCGCCGCGATAAAGCACATACGGCAGCAGCAGCACACGGTTTACCCGCTGGTCGGCGCCGGGGTATGCGGTCTGCGCCATACCGACGCCAAACACGCCCGCTTCCCACAGTGGCAGCCTGGGCGTATTCAGTTCCGGAATAACCTCGAGCGGAGTTTCCTGCGCCAGTGCCGCTGAGCTCAGCAGACCTGCTGTCAGCAGGGAAAATAATTTTTTAAAGCAGTGTGGCATAGGGTCGTCCTGGATGGGCGGGATTAATCGTATAGCAATGAGACGGACACGATTCTACAGATCAGTTTTTGCATCGGCCATTATTGCCTGGAACCCCTAATGATAGCAGTGCTGCCGCGGAATAATTGCGTATCCCCCTGTTGTCTATCAAGTAAATTCGGGCATTACATCGTGGCCGGAAATGCTGCTAATATTTGTAATATGGCCTGTCGGAAGGGTGCGCAATGCTAAAAAAAACCGGATTAATATTGCTATTGTTGTGCCTGCCCATGCAGCCAGCGCGGGCGGGGACTGACGCACTTTCTTATGAAGATCAGACGCTGACGCTGGAAGGCGAGCGCGTAACAGTACGTGTGCCTCAAGGCTACCGCATGGAGTTACTCAGCCGCCTCGATAGTCCGCGCATGCTGGCCTTTGCCGCCAATGGAGATTTATTTACCGGCAGCGAATCCGGCAAAGTCTACAGACTGCCGCCGCCGTATACCAAGCCGCAAGTGCTGGTGCAGTTACCGGGCTATCCGCACAGCGTGGCGTTCCGCCAGAACGAGATATTGATCGCGCGCACAAATGGCTTGTACCGTGCGCCCTATCAGGCCGGCCAGGCGAGCATCGCAGCGTCCTCAGTTGTGCTACTGGCCGCGCTGCCGGCCGGGGGAGGGCACTCCAGCCGCACAGTACGCGTAGGGCCGGACGGAAAAATTTATTTAAGCCTGGGCATCCAGAGTAACTGCAGTGACGAGTATCTGGGCAAGGGTTACCCGTTCGAGTCGCAACGCGGCGGCGTGATGGTATTACGCGAGGACGGTGGCAAAGCGCAGTGGGAGCCGTATGCATCCGGGCTGCGTAATCCGGTGGGTTTCGACTGGCAACCCGGCACTAGCGCGCTATATGCCAGCAATAACGGGCCCGATCATCACGGCTTTGATCAGCCGCCGGAATATTTCAGCCGGCTCACCCCAGGTTCGTTTCATGGCATGCCGTGGTTTCAGTTCGACGGCAAGGAGTTCCGCCGGGACAATTGCGTCTCTTCCTCGCCGCCGCGCCCTGTCGGTGAAGCTGTTCCCCCGGTCGCAACTTTTTCGGCACGCAGTGCTCCGATGGGCGTAGCGTTTGTGCCGCCGGGCGGATTAAGTGCGCAACTGGCCGACGATGCTGTGGTAGCGCTGCACGGTTCGTGGGGCACGCAACCGAGCGGAGATTCATCGGGCGACGCCGCCACAAGGCGGCCACCCAAGCTGGTTGCGGTGCGCTTCGAGAGTGGGCAGGCCCGGCGTGTGGATGATCTGATCACCGGTTTTCAGTTACCCGACGGCAAGCGCTGGGCCCGGCCGGTTGGTGTGGTGATCGGGCCGGATAATGCTTTGTACTTCAGCAGCGACAGCGGCATAGCGGGGCTGTACCGGTTGAAGCGCATGAGGAATTAATATATTTTGATTGCTGTTGAATATAATAATGCGGCTAGCGGGGCGCTCGGTTAAAATTGCCGGACTGGCTCACTGCGCGAGCGGAAGAATCTGGGCGCGAGCGGAAGAAATCCGGGACTTTCGGGGTTAACAATGATTTATTATTCAGTAATATTGATGAAGAAATAGATTGAATACGACAAATTTTGCAGATTTAAATCTCGCGCCGGAAATCCTGCGCGCGCTAGCCGAATCCAACTACACCATACCCACTCCTGTTCAGGCGCAGGCCATTCCGCTGGTGCTGCAAGGCCGCGATCTGATGGCCGGGGCACAAACCGGCACCGGGAAAACAGCGGCGTTTGCATTGCCGGTGCTGCAGAAATTAATGCCCCTTGCCAGCTCCAGCGCCTCACCCGCGCGCCATCCGGTGCGTGCGCTGATACTGGTGCCGACACGTGAGTTGGCGATCCAGGTGGAAAAAAGTGTACGCGCTTACGCTAAACACAGCCATTTGCGTTCGCTGGTGGTGTTCGGCGGGGTGGATATTAAAACGCAGACGCCGCATCTGAAAAACGGCGTCGAAGTGCTGGTCGCCACACCGGGCCGCCTGCTGGATCATGTTGAAATGAAAACGGTGCAGCTGAATCAGGTGCAAATGCTGGTACTGGACGAGGCGGACCGCATGCTGGACATGGGCTTCATGCCTGACTTGCGGCGCATCCTGGCACTGCTGCCGAAGAGCCGCCAGAACCTGATGTTCTCGGCTACATTTTCCGGCGAAATTAAAAAACTGGCGGCGGAATTTCTGGTTGATCCGGCGCTAATCGAAGTTGCGCGCAGCAATGCCACCGCTGAAAATGTCACCCAGAAAATGTATCTGGTGGCGCAGTCGGACAAGCACGTGCTGCTGGCGCATCTGTTGCGGCAGAGCGACGCGAAGCAGGCCATCGTGTTCACAAAGACCAAGCTCACAGCCAGTCATCTGGCCAAACAGTTGCAGCGCGAAGGCGTAGCCGCCGATGCGATCCACGGCGACAAGAGCCAGATGGAGCGGATGCAGGCGCTGGACGCGTTCAAGCAGGGAAAAATTGCGGTGCTGATTGCCACGGATGTGGCGGCGCGAGGCCTGGATATCGACCAGTTGCCGATGGTCATTAACTATGAAATACCCAGCGCGCCGGAAGATTATGTCCACCGGATCGGGCGCACCGGTCGCGCGGGTGCTTCCGGCACGGCCATTTCCCTGGTTTCTCCGGAAGAGGAAAAATACCTGGGTGAAATCGAGAAGCTGATCAAATGTAAAATTCGGGTAGAACAGTCGCAGATACCGCAGCAGTCTGCCCAGCCAGCGCGAGCGGAACGGCCGCGCGCTGACTATCCCAACCGCCCGGCTGCGCCCAAAACGCCGCGGCCCGACGCATGGTTTGACCAGCCTTATGTGCCTTCCGCCAATCCGGCTCCGACCCCTCAGCCAACGACCCCTGCCACCAAGCCCAAGGGCCAGATTGCGGCGTTACTGGTGCGCCGCCGGGTTGATGAAAACGGTTAGGCCGCATACACGATAATAATGCATCAGTGTGGATGGGTTTGGTGAGTGGGCTGCTGGTCGTGAGAAACTTCACTGCGTCAGTTTGCAAAGATTGAATAACTAAAACCAAGTTGAATAACTAAAACCAAAGATTGAATAACTATAATAAGGATGCCAGCATGACCCTGCTTTTTTCAAAAGTTGTTATCGGAACACTCGCCCTGCAAAATCGCCTCGTGATGTCTCCGCTGACGCGCAACCGCGCCATCGACAACATTCCGAACGACCTGATGGTGCAGTATTACTCACAGCGTGCAAGCGCAGGACTGATCATTACCGAGGGCACTTCACCGTCGCCGAACGGCCTTGGCTATCCGCGCATACCCGGAATATTTTCTGCGGCGCAGGTCGCGGGCTGGAAACGCGTGACAGAAGCAGTGCATGCGCAAGGCGCAAAATTTTTCATGCAGTTCATGCATTGCGGCCGCATCGGCCACACGCTCAACCTGCCGCCAGGCGCCCGCCTGCTGGCGCCCTCGGCGCTGGCTGCGGCGGGGGAAATCTATACCGATGCCGCCGGAATGAAACCGCACGATACCCCGCAGGAAATGACCGAAGCCGATATCCGCAGCACGATCGAGGAATTTGCGCAGGCGGCAAGAAATGCCATCGCCGCCGGATTCGACGGGGTAGAGCTGCATGGCGCCAATGGTTATTTGCTGGAGCAATTCATCCGCCCGACTTCCAATCGGCGTACCGACCGTTACGGCGGCTCGATCGAAAACCGCGCGCGTTTCGTGCTTGAAGTCGCTGAAGCGGTCATCAACGCAATCGGCAAGGAAAAGGTCGGCATTCGTTTGTCGCCGTTCGGCGTATTCAACGATATGCCGCTATATGACACAATAGAGGCGGATTACACGTATCTGGCACAGCAGCTCAATGCCCGTGGCCTGCTTTATATACACCTCGTCGACCACTCCGCGATGGGCGCGCCGCCCGTTCCGGATTCCATCAAGGCTACGTTCCGCAAGGATTTCAAAGGCGCACTGATTTTATCCGGCGGCTATGATGCGGCACGCGCCGAGAGCGATCTGGCGGCGGGCAGATGTGACCTGGTGGCGGTCGGCCGGCCCATACTGGCGAATCCCGACCTGGTGAGCCGATGGCAAAAAGGAGCGCCGCTGAATGAGCCCGACATGAATACTTTTTATACGCCCGGGCCTCAGGGATATATTGATTATCCAGCGCTGCAATAGGATTACGCGGGATATAACTAACGCGTTATCAGAGCCGCGCCTGCCCAGGTGCGGCTTTTTTCGCATCGGTCCAGAACCGGCTCAAACGTCGAACTGCAAATGCGCCAGTCGCGCGTACAGTCCTCCCTGTTTGCGCAGATCTTCAGCCGTGCCGCTTTCCACGATGCGGCCCTGCTCCAGCACGATGATGCGATGAGCTTTCTGTATGGTGGCCAGGCGATGCGCGATGATCAATGTTGTGCGTCCCCGCATGGCGGCATCCAGCCCCTGCTGTACCAGGATTTCGGACTCGGCATCCAGCGCGCTGGTGGCCTCATCCAGCAATAACAGCGGCGCGTTTTTAAGGATGGCGCGCGCGATCGCAATTCGCTGGCGCTGCCCACCGGACAGGCGGGTGCCGCGTTCGCCCAGAAATGTCTGATATTGTTGCGGCAATCTGGAAATGAATTCATGCGCCTGGGCTGCCTGTGCGGCGGCAATCACTTCGGCATCGGTGGCGGCGGGACGGCCATAGCGAATATTCTCCAGCGCGTTGGCGGAGAAGATCACCGGGTCTTGCGCGACGATCGCAATATGGCTGCGCAAATCGTGCAGGGCGAGTTCGCGTATGTCCTGGCCGTTAAGCCGGATGCAGCCTTCCGACACATCGTAAAAGCGCAGCAGCAACTGGAATAACGTAGTCTTGCCGGCGCTGGAAGGGCCTACCAGCGCGACACTTTCACCCGCAGCAATGTCCAGTGTGATGTTTTCCAGCGCCGGCGTTTGCAGCCGCGCGGGATAGCGGAAGGTGACATTTTCGAAGCGGATTTCGGCCTGCTGCGGTTGCGGCAGCGCCCGTGGTGCAGCAGCTTCAACTATGGCCGGCTCGACCCGCAGCAATTCCAGCAGGCGTTCAGCGGCACCTGCGGCACGCATGACATCGCCCCACACTTCCGCCATCGTGCCCACGCCGCCCGCGACCAGCGCAGCGTACAGTACGAATGAGGCCAGTTGGCCGCCGCTCATCGCACCCGCATGCACCTGGTTCGCGCCCACCCACAATACAAAAATGATGGTGCCCATCACTGTGCTGATGATTAATGCGGTCAATTGCGAACGCACGCGCACGCGCCGGATCGCGGTGACGAAGCCGATCTCCGCACGGTCGGCGAAGCGCGCAGTTTCACGCTCGACCTGGGTATAGGCCTGCACGGTCGGAATCGCGTTGAGAATTTCGCCCGCCAGTGCCGAGGCGTCGGCGATTTTGTCCTGCGATTCACGCGACAGTTTTTTGACCTTACGGCCAATCGCGAGGATCGGCAGGATCAGCAATGCCATCAGCCCCAGGTTCAGCGAGAACAGATAAAAGCTGGTGATCGCCAGCATTATCATGCCGCCGACAAACTGGAACAGGCTGCGCAAGCCCATCGAGATCGAACTGCCGACCACCGTCTGGATCAGGACAGTATCGCCGGTCAGGCGTGACAGAACTTCGCCGGTTTGCAGTGTTTCAAAGAACTGCGGCGATTGCGTCAGCACCCGGGCATACACCGCGCTACGGATATCCGTGGTCACCCGTTCGCCGACCCATGATACGGTGTAATAGCGGGCGGATACGATCAGCCCCCACAGCGCAGCCAGCAGAAACAGCGCAGCGAAATGTCCGTTCAGGCTCAGCCCGCTGAGCAGTCCATTGGTGTTTTGCGGTGCCTGGCCAAAACCGAAATCGATCAGGTCGCGAAAGGCCAGCGGCACGACCAGCAACACGGCGGAACCCAGCGTCAGCAGCACCAGCGCCAGTGCGACACGGGCGCGGTAGGGCTGCAGGAATGGCCATAAGCCGCGTAAGGAGGATAAGCGCCGCGCTGGCGGAACGGAGGTGGCGCTGGAGGTCATGCCACCGGACTGCGGTTCAGCTGAAGTGGACGGCCGTACAGCTGGCATGGACTGCGGTTCAGCTGGCATGCGCCGGCTCGGCTATTTGCGCGCCAGATAATGGTTGATCAGGGCGTTGGTAGAGGCATCATGCGTAAATACGCGGCGCTTCTGCTGCAATTCCGGCAGCAGCTTACCGGCCAGTTGCTTGCCCAGTTCCACTCCCCATTGATCGAACGCATTGAAATTCAGCAGCACGCTTTGCACAAACACTTTGTGTTCATACAACGCCACCAGCATGCCCAGCGTACGCGGATCAAGCCTATCGAAAAGCAGCGTATTGGTCGGCCGGTTGCCGGGGAACACTTTATACGGCAGCAACTTTTCGAGCGCGGCGCCGTCCAGTCCCTGCGCGCTTAATTCGGCACGTGCTTCCTCTTCCGTTTTGCCCAGCATCAGCGCCTCGGTCTGCGCAAAACAGTTGGCCAGCAGCATCGCATGATGCGAGTCCAGTGGGTTCTGGCTGATCATCGGCGCGAGAAAATCAGCAGGGATCAGGCGCGTACCCTGATGGATCAGCTGGTAAAAAGAATGCTGGCCGTTGGTGCCGGGCTCGCCCCAGATCACCATTTGCGTCGCGTAATCGACGGTATTGCCGTCGCGATCGACGCGCTTTCCATTGCTTTCCATTTCCAGCTGCTGCAGATAGGCGGGGAAATATCTCAGATACTGGTCATAGGGCAGTATGGCCTGGGTCGCAGCGCCGAAAAAATCGGAATACCACACCGCCAGCATACCCAGCACCACCGGCATATTGCGTTCCGGCGGCGTCGTACGAAAGTGCTCGTCCATGGTATGGGCACCGGCCAGCATTTCCTCGAAATGATCCATGCCGATAAATAGCGCAATCGGCAAGCCGATCGCCGACCACAGCGAATAACGACCACCCACCCAGTCCCAGAATTCAAACACATGTTCCGGATCGATGCCGAATTTTGAGGTCTCGCCCAGATTGGTTGAAACGGCCGCGAAATGTTTAGCGACGGCCTCTTCCGCCCCCAGTTCTTTCACCAGCCAGGCGCGCGCGGAATGCGCATTGGTGAGGGTTTCCTGGGTAGTAAAAGTTTTAGAACTGATGATGAATAAGGTGGTTTCCGGATTGAGCTTTTTCAGCGTCTCGACCAGATCGGTGGCGTCCACGTTGGAAACAAAATGCGCGTGAAGATGGCTGCCGTAAGGCTTGAGTGCTTCACAGGCCATCAGCGGGCCTAGCGCGGAGCCGCCTATGCCGATATTCACCACGTCGCTGAAAGGCTGGCCGGTATGGCCGCGCAATGCACCGTTGCGCACTGCATCGCTGTAGCGCCGCATTTGATCCAGTACACGCCGCACATCGGGCATCACATCCTTGCCGTCGACCCGCACCGAACTGCCGGCGGGTGCGCGCAGGGCGGTATGCAGCACTGCGCGCTGTTCGCTGCTGTTGATTTTTTCCCCGTTGAACATGCGCGCAATCCAGTCTTCCAGCTTGGACTGGCGTACCAGATCCAGCAGCAGAGTACGGCTATCCTCGGTGATTATATTTTTTGAGTAATCCAGCAGCAGGTCGCCCAACTGCAGCGAAAACTTATCGTGGCGGGCCGGATCGGCCGCGAACAGCTCGCGCATGGTCCGCTTGCTGATGTCGGTCTGGTGTGCAGTTAAAGCCTGCCAGGCGGGGGAGTTTGTGAGATTGGACATGGCGGAGTCTTTATTATTATTGACAACTGTTGCGCCTGGGGGCGGTTAATCTTTTGTTTTTAGCATCGCATCAATCTCGGCTTCTGCAGAGATCCAGTCCTGCATGTCGTAATCGCCGTTGAAGCCGCGCCGTTCAGCCAGATAATAGGCGGCGGTGGCGATCATGCGATAACGCTGCTCCGGAGATACTGTGTGTTTTTCGGGTGCCTTGTTTCGGGACTTCTTTGCAGGCGCAGTCGCGGCAGTTTCTTTTGCTGCGGACTCTGCTTTTGGCGCCGCCTTGGTTCTGCCTGTCTTAGCGGGAGCGGCTGCCTGGTCTGTCGAAGGTTCAACAGCCAATTGGGCTGTGCCGGTGGTGGTTTTACTGATGCTTTTTCTGGTGTTGGTTGCCATGATCGCCTCCTTGAAGTTATCAGCAATGCTGTACTGTGTGATGATTATGATAGCACCGGTTTAGTTGGCGCGAGTATCAGGCCGGACAATGGCGGTAACTCTATTTCGGCTGAGTAAGGTTGTCCCATCCACGCAATCGATTCCGCCCGAATTTCGCCCGCATTGCCATGATTGCTGCCACTGTAATATTGCGAATCGCTGTTAAAAATTTCTTTATAGACGCTATCGAGCGGCAAGCCGATGCGGTAGCGGTGGCGCGGTACCGGGGTGAAGTTGAAGATAACCACGACCATGTTCCCGTTACGATCGCGGCGCAGGAACGACAGCAACGAGCGTTGCGCATCCTGGCAGTCCAGCCAGGAAAATCCCGCTTGTTGAAAATCCTGTTCATGCAACGGCGCGACCGCGTTGTACAGATGGTTCAGGTCGCGCACCAAAGCCTGTATACCATGGTGGTGCCCGTATTCCAGCTGGCGCCAGTCCAGCTCCCAGCTGGAACGCCATTCCGGCCCCTGCCCAAATTCATTTCCCATGAAGTTGAGTTTCTTGCCCGGACTGGTCATCTGGTAAGTCAGCAGCAAACGCAGGTTGGCAAATTTCTGCCAGGTATCGCCAGGCATTTTGGATAGCAGCGATCCTTTGCCGTGCACCACTTCGTCATGCGATAGCGGCAGCATGAAATTTTCGGTATAGGCGTAGAGCTGGCTGAACGTCAGCTGGTTGAGATGGTAGCAGCGGTGCACCGGATCGAAGCTCATGAAACCGAGCGTATCGTTCATCCAGCCCATATTCCATTTCATCGAAAATCCCAGTCCGCCCAGATAGACCGGCCGTGACACGCCTGGCCATGAGGTCGATTCTTCCGCCAGCGTCAGCGCGCCGGGGAATAATTCATGAACCATGATATTCAGTTCGCGCAGGAACTGTATCGCATCAAGATTTTCGCGCCCGCCGTAATGGTTGGGTATCCATTCGCCCGGTTTGCGCGAGTAATCGAGGTAGAGCATGGATGCGACCGCATCGACGCGCAGCCCGTCGAAATGGAACTGCCCCAGCCAGTAATGCGCACTCGACAGCAGGAAGCTTTTAACTTCGTTGCGGCCGTAGTTGAAAATATGTGTGCCCCAGTCCTGGTGAAACCCCAGGCGCGGGTCTTCATGTTCATACAGTGCGGTTCCGTCGAAACGCGCGAGCGCAAAAGCATCCTGCGGGAAATGGGCGGGCACCCAGTCCAGCAGTACGCCGATGCCGGCCTGGTGGCAACTGTCGATGAAAAAGCACAGGTCGTCAGGCGTACCGAAACGGCTGGTGGCGGCGAAATAGCCAGTGGTCTGATAACCCCAGGATTCATCCAGCGGATGTTCCGACACAGGCATCAATTCGACATGGGTGTAGCCCATTTCGGTGATGTACGGAATCAGGTGTTCGGCCAGCTGGCGATACGTGTAAAACTTCCCGTCGGGATGACGTTTCCACGACGCCGCGTGTATCTCATAGATATTCAGCGGGGCGTGCAGCCAATCCCATTTTTCACGTTGCGCCATCCATGCGCCATCCCGCCACTGGTGTCGGATGGCTGTACCGGCACGCGCGGCTGTGCTTGGGCGCACTTCGAATTCCTGCGCATAGGGATCGGTCTTGACCAGCACCACGCCGGAGCGATTGCGGATTTCAAAGCGATACAACGTTCCCGGCAAAGTGTCCGGAATAAATAATTCCCATACACCGCTTGAACCATGCGCTGCCATCGGGTGCACGCGTCCGTCCCAGCGATTCAGTTCACTGATGACGCTGACCCGGATCGCATTGGGTGCCCATACGGCGAAACGAACGCCGGCTACGCCGTCGATCTCCCTGATATGGGAGCCGAGTACCTTGTAGCCTTCATGCAACTTTCCTTCGTTGAACAGGTGCAGATCAAAGCCGCTGATTTCCGGGGTGAACGCGTAGGGGTCATGCGCGATGCGCTGTACATTGTCCTCTGTAATCAGTAACTGATAAGGATGCGCTGGTGCTGCGTTGCCGTGCCATTCAAACACGCCATCCGGGTGTACCCGTTGCAGGGGTTCTTTGCCCCGTGCCGTGACAAGGCTGACCGAGCTGGCATAAGGCTGAAAAACGCGCACCAGGTGGCCGGCTTTTTCATGGTGTGTGCCGAGGTAAGCGAAAGGGTCGTGTAAACAGCCCTGAAGCAATAAATCGGTGCGAAGGTCTGCAGTTGCTGGAGGATTTATTTTCATGTGCTTAGATTATAACCATAATCGAAACCATCCTAAAGCCATATTCTGATACAGTAGGGAGAAATCGTTCAGTCAACGGAGGAGGCATGGTAGTGCAAGAACAGGGGATGCGTTTTGTGAGTTCGATGACCAAGAATACCTATGCCATGGTCCTCGCGGGCGGACGCGGCAGCCGCCTGCATCAATTGACCGATTGGCGTTCCAAACCGGCGGTACCGTTTGGGGGCAAATTCCGCATCATCGACTTCGTGCTGTCCAATTGCGTCAATTCCGGCATCCGCAGGATAGGCGTAGCCACGCAATATAAATCGCATAGCCTGATCCAGCATATCCAGCATGGCTGGAGCTTTTTGAACGGAAAATTCGGCGAATTCGTGGATGTGCTTCCAGCGCAGCAATGGGTGAAAGAATCGTGGTATCGCGGCACGGCCGATGCCGTATTCCAGAATCTCGACATCCTGCGCGAGACCAAGCCGGAGTATGTGCTGATCCTGGCCGGCGATCACGTGTATAAAATGGATTACAGCAAAATGCTGGCATGCCATGTGGAAAAAGGTGCGGCGATGACCGTTGCCTGTATCGAAGTGCCGCTGGGCGATGCCCGCGATTTTGGCGTAATGGGAGTGGACGAAGCTTCGCGTGTAGTGGATTTCAAGGAAAAGCCCAGCCATCCGTCTCCTATACCCGGCAAGCCCGACCGCGCGCTGGCCAGTATGGGTATTTATATATTCAACACGGCTTTCCTGTGCGACCTGTTGGCATGCGACGCAGCCAATCCAAACTCCAGCCATGATTTCGGCAAGGATATCATTCCTTATCTGCTGGCATCGAAACACACCGTGATCGCGCAAACCTTTGAAGACAGCTGTGTGAAACTGGATGACGGCAAGCCCTACTGGCGCGACGTGGGGACGATAGATGCGTATTGGGAAGCCAACATGGAGCTGACCAAAGTTGTTCCGGATCTGAATATGTATGACAAGGAGTGGCCCATCTGGACCTACCAGGAACAATTGCCGCCGGCTAAATTCGTGTTCGATGACGGCGATCGCCGCGGCATGGCGGTGGATTCACTGGTGTCCGGCGGCTGTATTATCAGTGGTGCCATGGTGTGCCGCTCGCTGCTGTTTTCCAATGTACTGATCCACAGTTACAGCCATATCGAGGACTCGGTATTGCTGCCCAATGTAAAAGTGGGGAACAACGTTACCTTGAAACGGGTAGTGGTTGATAAAAGCTGCGAGATACCGAATGGACTGGTAGTCGGCGTTAATCGTGAAGAAGACGCCAAGCGTTTTTTTGTCACCGAAAAAGGCATTACGCTGATCACGCCGGAAATGCTTGGGCAGGACGTGCACGGTACGCATTAGAACTCATAAAATAAATACAACAGCAGTTCCCGCATTGCTGCGGCTTGGCCGCGATTAACAGGATAATTCATGACACAACCGCTAAACCTGGTTTTCCTTTGGCATATGCATCAGCCGGACTACCGCGACTACAGCAGCGGTGACTTCGTGTTGCCATGGGTCTATCTGCATGCCATCAAGGATTACACCGACATGGCATATCATTTTGAAGAACATCCGCAGATCAGAGGTGTGGTCAATTTCGTGCCGATATTGCTCGATCAGATTGAAGACTACAACCAGCAGTTCGCCACCGGGCAACTGCGCGACCCGCTGTTGCGCCTGCTGGCTCGTGAAAATCTGAACGACGTTACCACGGCAGAGCGGGATTTGATCCTGACCAGCTGTTTCCGCAGCAATCACACCAAAATGGTTGCGCCTTACCCCGCCTATAAGTGCCTGTATGACTTATTCAAGGCGATAGACGCGGGAGGAAGTCATCTGTTCTCCTATCTGTCCGGACAATATCTTGCTGATTTGCTGGTGTGGTACCACTTGGCCTGGTGCGGCGAGAGCGTGCGCCGCCAGCATAAGCTGGTGATACAGATGATGAGCCAGAACGAAGGGTTTACCCACGCCGAGAGAATGCAATTGCTGGATCTGGTTGGCCAGCTGGTCAGTGGGGTAATACCGCGATATCGCAAGCTCGCGGCGAGTGGACAAATCGAGCTTTCCGCCACGCCGCATTATCATCCACTGGCGCCCTTGCTGCTGGATTTCAATAGCGCACGGGAGAGCGCGCCGGACACCAGCCTGCCACAGGCATCATGCTATCCGGGCGGCAAGGGGCGCGTGCTGGCGCATATATTGTCCACCAACGAAAGCCACCAGTCACGTTTCGGCGTTACCCCTCGGGGCATCTGGCCAGCCGAAGGCGCGGTGTCCACGGCGCTGATTGAACTGCTGGCTGAGCAGGGATGCCGCTGGGCAGCCAGTGGGGAAGGGGTGCTGGCGAATAGCTTGCGCAGCGCCGGCACGCTTACCGACCGCAACAGTTATCTGTATCGGCCCTATCGTATAAAGGGCACTGCCAATAGCGTGACGTGCTTTTTCCGCGATGATCACCTATCAGATCTGATAGGTTTCGAATATTCCAGCTGGAACGGCAAAGACGCCGCGCTGCATTTTATTGCGCAGCTCGAGGATATTGCACAGCGTTTTCCCGCCGACGAAACTCCTCTGGTCAGCGTGATCATGGACGGGGAAAACGCATGGGAATATTATCCCTATAACGGCTATCATTTCCTGAACGATCTGTATTCGGTGCTGCAGGCCCACCCAACCATACAGACCTCCACCTTCAGCGAATACCTGGACCGAAACGCTGCGCCCAACGCAACACCCCTGACGAAAGAGGCTGAACTGCCCCGTCTGGTTGCGGGCAGCTGGGTTTACGGGACGTTTTCCACCTGGATCGGGTCGCCGGACAAAAACCATGCGTGGGACCTGCTGTGTATGGCCAAGCAGACTTATGATCTGGTTTTTGCGCGGGGCGGGCTCACTGAAGCGGAAAAGGAGGCGGCTGAGAAACAGTTGTCCTCATGCGAAAGTTCGGACTGGTTCTGGTGGTTTGGCGATTACAATCCGGCGCACGCGGTCGCCAGTTTTGACCATCTGTTCCGTCATAATCTGATTCAGCTTTACCGGCTGTTGAAGTTGGATGCGCCAGCCAATTTGAATTATCCGATCAGCCAGGGCGGTGGCGCGGCTGAGTCCGGGGGAACCATGCGCCGTGGTTCGTGATTGGCACTGCCGCGGCTCGGTGTCAGTGGAAGATAAATTTATACTAAAATAAAAAGTGAAAAAATGACAGTACACAAAACGGTTTCGCTGCTATTCGGTGTCCACGCGCATCAGCCGGTCGGTAACTTTCCCGAGGTCATCGATGATGCGCATCAGCGTTGCTATAAACCTTTTCTGCAGGTTCTGTATCGTTATCCCGAATTCCGTTTTGCTGTGCATTTCAGTGGCTGGCTGCTGGATTATCTCTACCAGAAATTCCCGCAGGATATGGCTTTGCTGACCGAAATGACGGCCCGCGGCCAGGTTGAAATGTTCGGTGGGGGCGACACCGAACCGGTGCTGGCGGTCATACCCAACCGTGATCGTATCGGTCAGATGGTCAGCTTGTCCGACCGGCTGCAGGCCCGGGTAGGCAAGCGTCCGCGCGGCGCATGGCTGACCGAGCGGGTGTGGGAAGCCACCGTGGTGCCGGCACTGGCCGATGCAAAAATCGAGTATGTGACGGTGGATGATTATCATTTTCTATGCAGCGGCAAGCGCAACGATGAACTGAACGGTTTTTTCACCACCGAAGAAGACGGCCGCAGGGTGGATCTGTTTCCAATCTCGGAGGCATTGCGTTACCGCATCCCGTTTTCGGTGGCCGAAGATGTGGTTAATTATCTGGAAACGCTGGTGTGTGAGGACGTTCCGGCAGCCGCGGTTTATTTCGACGATATCGAAAAGTTTGGCATCTGGCCGGAAACTTATGACTGGGTATATCGCCAGGGCTGGCTGGAAAATTTCATTCGCGGTGTGCTGGCTTCGCCAAAAATCCGTACACAGACCTATCGCGATTATCACTCCGCCGTGAAAGGCCGCGGCATCGTCTACCTGCCTACGACCTCTTATATTGAAATGAACGAGTGGACCTTGCCGGTAGCAGCCGCGAACACATATGCCGACCTGGTGGCCACCGAGAAAAACAATGGCCATTACGAGGAGCGCAAGGCGTTCCTGCGTGGTGGCATCTGGAAAAATTTCTTCAGCCGTTATCCCGAATCTAACTGGATGCACAAGCGCATGCTGGGCTTATCGGAGCGTTTGCACAGCCTGCCGACAAATGCCCCGACTGCCGCGATGCGCGAGCAGCTGTATATTGCGCAGGCCAACGACGCCTATTGGCATGGCCTGTTTGGCGGCCTGTATCTGCCCCATTTGCGGCGTGAGGTCTATCGTGCCATGGTGCAGCTGGAAGGCATGCTGGATGAAGTGGCGCCGCGCCAGAGTTGTGTCCGCAAGGACGCCGATTATGACGGCTGTGACGAAATTTACCTCCAGAATAAAACTCTGCAGGCCATCGTCAAGCTGGATGGCAGCGCCAGCGTGCATGAGTTTGACTCATACGGATTGCAGCACAATTTTGGCGACACATTACGCCGCCAGACCGAGCATTATTTCCGCAAGATAGAGTCCAGCAATATTACTCAGCATACAGGCGACGGCATAGCCTCGCCGCATGAGCGCGTTGCGTTCAAGCAGGAAATCAGCCCGCAGGATCTGCTACCCGACGCCTATGCGCCGAGCTTGTTTCGCGATTTCGTGGTCATCGAAGAACAGACCACCGCGCTGGCATATGAGCTGGTGGAAGCGGACGGCTCAGGATTGCTGTTCCGCGCCGAACTGCAGGGCCTGGCGGTGTTGAAACGCATCGCGTTGAGTGGACACCGTCTGGGCGTGAGTTACAGCTTCAGCGGCACGTCCCCGGGGGAGTTCGTCACTCAGGTCGCTCTGGCGATGCCCAGCTGTGACGGCTGCGCCGGCCGTTACATTCAGCACGGTAAAATCCTCAGCGGTTTCGGCAGCCTGCTGGAGCTGACCGATAGCAACGGCCTGACGCTGGACGATGGCGTGCTGGGCGGAAATGTGCTGCTGAATACCAATCTGCCGACGCAGTTGCACGGTCTGCCTTATTTTTCTGTGTCACAGTCGGAAGCCGGGTTTGAAAAAATTATGCAGGCAGTGATGTTGACGCTGCGCTGGCCGCTGGCGGAGGGAAAAATGGGCGTCATGCTGACGATAAATTCGGGGAATTCAGTGGTGTGATTGGGTTTGACGGAGTGAAGCCGTTTAGTTTATGTCCCCTCAAACGAATTATTATTGCAACGAAGAACAATCCGTTGCAGCGGAGCCACACCCTGCGGCGCCATTACTGAGCGCAGGCGGTAGGCTATACAGCAATGCCCATCCGAGCCGACTACCGTGACGACCTTGCACTGACCCAGCTCGAAACGGCGTTGCGCTTGTTCTTCGAAGGACGCGACTTCGCGTCTGTTGTCACCTTGGCTGGGGCGGCGGATGAAATATTCGGCAAGCTTTTATCTGCCTCAGGAAAGGAAAACCACTTTGACTCGCTGAAAAAGGCGGCCGCAGAAATTCATCAATGGCTCTATGGCGAGCCCGGTAACTCGACTCAAATCGCCAATCGGGCCAATCGAGCTAAGAACACTCTCAAACATTGGGATATCGGGCAGCCTTTGATTGTGAAGCTCGACCTCGAGCAGGAAGCAAAGTATATGTTGTTCCGGGCCGTAGATAATTACTGGATGCTCAAGGGAACTCTTAGTGCAGCGATGGAGAGGTTTCAACGTGAATATATGGCCTAATGTTTTAGTCTAGAACCGTTGGTTTCCGCAGCATCCAGCGCCTTCTCGTGCTGAGAATATGGCAAACGATACGCGGAAAGCCTAAAGAGCCAAAATCCTCGCAGGATTGGCGAGCTGCAGGATCCCGACCCCTGAAGTAAAAAATTAATGTCTTGCGCCAGGCTTGACTTCGTGGTCACTGTCCCTTATATTCAACTTTATGGTTGAATATAAGTCCGTTCCAAAATCTGCCGTCATCCGCCTTGATGCCACTTTCAGCGCGATGGCGGACCCGACGCGGCGCGCCATCCTTGCGCGTCTCGCGCTGGGCGATGCCCGTGTCACCGAAATCGCCGGCTATTTTCCGGTGTCGCTCAACGCGGTTTCCAAACACATCAAGATGCTGGAGCGCGCGGAACTGGTGCGGCGCACAGTGCAGGGACGCGACCACATTCTTTCGCTCAACGCCGGCGCAATGGCCGAAGCGTCTGAGTGGATGGAATATTACCGCCAGTTCTGGGAAGACAGGCTGGCGTCTCTTGAAACATTTGTTATTGACCAGCGCGACAGCGCAAAGAAAGGAAAAAACCCATGACCGCAGTCGCCAGCATTCCCACTGTCACCGTCAAACGCACAATCGCCGCGCCGGCACAGCAGCTTTTCGACGCGTGGCTGAACCCGGCCTCACTGGCAGAATGGATGCGGCCTTGCTCCAGCGGCACCACGCGCTCCACCGCCAATGTCGACGCACGGGTAGGCGGCGCGTTCGAGATCGTGATGCATGTTCCCTCGGGACCGGTGCGCCACACCGGCGTTTACCAGACTATCGATGCGCCACGCACCCTCGTCTTCACCTGGAATTCTCCGCACGCCGGGCAGCACGACTCGCTGGTGACGGTCGAATTCCGCCCCGATGGCGGGGGCACTGAAGTAGTCATTACGCACGAACGCCTGCCGGAAGCAGTCCGCTCCGGACACACGGCCGGTTGGACCGAAATTCTCGAATCGTTGTCGAAAACCATAAGCGCTTGACGCTGACGTATCTCAAAAATATCATGGTTCGGCGTCAGATACTGACGCAATAATGAGTACAAGCTGACGATTGCAACGGAATAAGACCGAATATAAAGCCAGCAGAACGGAGCACAGCCAAATGAAATACCAGGGAAATTGCCATTGCGGCCAGATTGCCTTCGAGGTCGAGGGCGAGATTTCAGAAGTTACGTCATGCAATTGTTCCATTTGCCAGCGCAAAGGCGCGCTGATGTGGTTCGTACCTCGGCAGGCAATGACATTGCTTACACCCCAGGAAAAGATGAGCACATATACGTTCAACAAGCATCTCATACAACACCGTTTCTGCCCTACCTGTGGCATTCATCCGTTCGGCGAAGGCGCCACGCCGTCCGGCGAGACAATGGCGGCGATCAATGTCCGCTGCCTTGAAAACATCGATTTGTCGGCATTGAAAATTAAGCAGTTCAACGGGCGTGAGCACTGAAGCATCAACAATTTTCCAGGCAGCAGGCTACGCTTCAACGGCAGTATATGAGCACGTTGCCGGGCGCCAGCCCGCTCCAACTAGCTGTAATTCGCGCTGTTCAATCCTCCAGCAGCCCCGCTTCCAGATAGATATCCACCCCATTCGCCGGAGCAATAGTCGCCGCCGGAATTGCCAGGCCCTCGCGCCAGTTTTTCACGGCTTGCCGTTTGGCGGCGCCCGTTACCAGAAATATAACCTGACGGGCCGCGCTCAAACGCCACGCGCTGAGTGAGACGCGTTGCGGCGGTGGCTTGGGTGCGTCGTGTACTGCGATCACGGCAGGCGCATCAGGTGCGTCGCCCATGTCATGTGCCGGGAACAGGCTGGCGGTATGACCATCTTCGCCCAGGCCGAGCAGCACCAGATCAAATAGCGCTATCCCATCGAGAGTTTTGATATACGCGGCGGCCGCAGCTTCCGCTCCTTTTTCGGCCGGAATGGGATGGATTTGTGCGGGCGGAATCGCGACGTGATCCAGCCATGCCAGCGCGGCCATCCGGCTATTGCGTTCGGCATGGTCCGGCGGCAGGCAGCTTTCATCGCCATAATAAACATGCCATGCGGACCAGTCTGTGTCAGCGGTGCGCAACAACTGATATATTTTGTGCGGCGTCGTCCCGCCAGCCAGCACGATATGAAATTGGCCGCACAGATCGATCGCTTGCTGTGCAACGAGAAGTATGGCCTGCAGCGCTGCGCGTTCCAGCTCCTCTGTTGCATAGTGAGCATGCCAGCGGCACAGTTGCGCGGTAATGTTTTTAGTTGTAGCCATGCAGTTCTTCCGGTAATTTGCGGTGCCGTATGTTATTTTACGGCCGGCAAGAAACAGTTGCGCGGATAAATTTTTATTCCAAGGGAGAGATGCTATGCGGTTGGCGATGATAGGCTTAGGAAAAATGGGCGGCAATATGGTACGCAGGCTGCGCGGCGGTCAGATAGAAGTCGTCGGATATGACCGTGCAGCGGAAGTCGTATCGCAACTCGCCGCCGAGTCTGGCATGCTGACCGCAAGCTCGGTCGAGGATGCGGTGACGAAACTGTCCAGCCCGCGCATCGTCTGGCTGATGCTGCCGAGCGGCGATCCAACCGAGCAGCAACTACAGGCACTGGCGCCGCTGCTAAGCAAAGGCGACGTGATCGTGGACGGCGGCAATTCCAACTATCACGACAGCCAGCGGCGCGGCGCGTGGCTGGCGCAACAGGGCATCGGCTTCATGGATGCGGGTACCTCCGGCGGCGTGTGGGGACTGGAAAATGGCTATTGCCTGATGGTCGGCGCAACGCCGGAGGTTGCGCAAACGATGCGCCCGATCCTGCAGGTGCTGGCACCCTCGGCCGAGCATGGCTGGGCGCACGTGGGTCCGGTCGGGTCGGGGCACTACACCAAGATGATACACAACGGTATTGAGTACGGCATGATGCAATCGCTGGCCGAAGGGCTCGGCCTGCTGCGCGGCAAAAAGGAATTCGCGCTGGATCTGGCGCAGATCACCGAGCTGTGGGGGCAGGGTTCGGTGGTGCGCAGCTGGCTGCTGGATCTGACCGCGGCCGCGTTGAAACACGATCAACAGCTGACGCAAGTGGCGCCGTATGTACCGGACTCGGGCGAAGGGCGCTGGACGGTGATCGAAGCAGTGGATCAGGGTTACGCTGCGCCGGTGCTGACACTGGCGCTGCAGATGCGCTTTACCAGCCAGGACCAGGCAGGCTACGGCTACCGCCTGCTGTCGACCATGCGCAATGCGTTCGGCGGTCACGCCATCAAGCACACTCAGGGATAAACATGAAAACTCTGGAGCCCTGTACGCTGGTGATATTCGGCGCGGCCGGCAACTTGAGCCGGCATAAACTGATTCCTTCATTGTTTCGCCTGGAAATGGCCGGGCGCCTGCCCGAAGGCATGATGATACTGGGGTGCGGCATCGAACAGCGGCAGCAGGAAGAATGGCTGGAGCAGGTCACAGCGATGCTGCAGCCGCTGTTTCCGGAAGGCATAGACCAGGCAGCTTTGCAGCGCTTCAGTGCGCGCATGCGCTACCAGGTAATTCCATTAGGCGACGATATGGCCTACCAGCGCCTGAAGCTGCTGCTGGAAGAGCACGCCGATTTTCCGCGCAACATGGTGTTTTATATGGCGGTGCGGCCGGCGGAATTCCCAGCAATTATCGATCGCTTAGGCGGAGTAGGACTGCTCAGCGAGAAAAACGGCTGGCGCCGCGTGGTCATCGAGAAGCCTTTTGGCTACGATTTGCTGAGTGCGCAAACGCTGCAAAGGGCGCTCTACAAAAACCTGAACGAACCGCAGATTTACCGCATCGACCATTACCTCGGCAAAGGCACGGTGCAGAACGTGATGGTCTTCCGCTTTGCCAATCTGCTCTTGGAGCCGTTGTGGAATCATCATTACATCGACCATGTGCAGATCACTCATTCCGAGACCCTCGGCATAGAAGGACGCGCCGATTATTACGAAGGGGCGGGCGCGCTGCGCGATATGATCCAGAGCCATCTGATGCAGTTGCTGGCGCTGGTTGCAATGGAGCCGCCGCTGACCATGGCGGCAGAACACCTGCGCGACGAAAAAGTAAAAGTGCTGAAGGCAGTTCGCCCGATTACCCAGAACGCAGTCCATGCGCATGCGTTCCGCGGCCAGTACACCAGCGGCGTGATTAATGGCAAACCGGTTCCCGGCTATCTTGAGGAAGCTGGCGTCGCGCCGGATAGCGTTACGGAAACCTACGCGGCGTTAAAACTGTTTATCGATAACTGGCGCTGGGCCGGCGTGCCGTTTTATCTGCGCACCGGCAAACGGATGGCCGAGGGCAGTTCCGCCATCAGCATTCGTTTCAAAACGCCGCCGCAGGATCTGCTGCGCCATATGCGTACCGGCCCGGCGCAGCCGAACTGGATCATGCTGGGCATCCAGCCGAATGATTGCATGAAAATGGAATTGCAGGTCAAGGTGCCGGGGCTGGATTTGCACACACGCGCGATCAGCCTGGACGCTACTTACCGCAAGGACAGCGATGAGGATTTCGACGCCTATGCCGGTCTGTTGCTGGATGTGATGTTGGGCGACCATGCGCTGTTCCTGCGGATAGATGAAGTGGAAGCGGCGTGGCGCATTGTTGATCCGATACTCAAGGTGTGGTCGATGGAGCGCGATTTTATTAACGGTTACCAGGCAGGTACCTGGGGGCCGCGCGGCACTTATCGCTTGTTCGACCGTGATGACCAGTTCTGGCGCCACTCACTCGATCTGGACGGTGCGGATTTGCAGGCTTACTAATGAGCCACATCCTGGCCGGCGATATCGGCGGAACCAAGACGCTGCTGCAGATCCGCTCGACCGCTGGCACAGGAGCGGTGCTGCTGCAAAAATCCTATCCCAGCGCAGCGTATGCCGGGCTGGCGGAAATATTGCAGCAATTTCTAACCGAAGCCGGCGTCACTGACATTGCCGCCGCCTGTTTCGCGCTTGCTGGGCCGGTGCTGGGCCGGCGGGTACAGCTCACTAACCTGCCGTGGGCTGTGGACGCAGATGAGTTGGCCGGGCGTTTTGCGATTCCCCGGCTGCAACTGGTCAACGATTTTGCAGCAGTGGGCCACGGCCTGGACGCGCTGCAGCCCAGCGACCTGCTGACTTTGCAGAGCGCCAGCGCAGAGGCCCACGGGACGCGCTTGGTGGTAGGTGCGGGTACCGGCCTGGGCGTTGGTTACCTGACCTGGTGTAACGGGAAATATATGGTCCACCCGTCTGAAGGCGGGCATATGGATTTTGCGCCGTTGAATGCCATGCAAGAAGACTTGTTGCATCATCTGCAGGCACAGCACGGCCACGTGTCGTACGAGCGGATAGTCTCCGGCCCCGGCCTGGTTGCGTTGCTGGAATTTGTTTGTGCCACCGGTCGCGCCGGGATGACTCCGCAACTGAGCGGTGCGATGCGTGCAGGCGATGCTGCGGCGGCAATTACCCGGCTGGGACAACAAAGCGATGAGCCTGCCGCCGCGATGGCGTTAGGCCTGTTTATGGAAATTTACGGCGCGTTCGTCGGCAATTTTGCGCTTGCTACGTTGCCGCGCGGCGGCGTATTTGTGGCGGGCGGCATTGCGGCGAAAATCGCCGAACATATGACCCGCGGTCCGTTTTTAAATGCCTTTTGCAATAAAGGCCGGTTTGCCGATCTGCTCGGGACGCTGCCGTTGCAGCTGGTACTCAATCCCGGCGTCGGACTGCTGGGAGCCGACGTGCTGGCCAGTAGCGATCTGGTATGACGTCCCGTTTTTTTTCGGGGCCGACGGTTCATTGTCGCGCCGGGCTCTTTATGTAACATCAGGTGCGGCATCGTTTTGATGCGGCATTTAGTTTGCATTGCCGTAGTAATACGTATTATTCTGCACAGCTATTGTTGGCGCAGGTATTGCACTCCCTAACTTCGTTGTGACGCGAATCGCCGCTTTGGCGGGTGTTTCGGCAGGGCCAAGCGTCGGCGCTAATGCGCACGCGGCTGCAAACATTATATTTAGTTAGAAATTAAATTTAGAGCTTGGAGAACATTATCAATACCAAACCGCCCTTCGGGAAGCCGTTGCCCGGCCTTGCAAATCTGCCGCCGTTAAGCATGGATGCGGAAAGTATCATCATGGATTTTCGTCGTTATTTCAGTCACTGGCTGGGTCGCGACGAGCCCAATCTCGCGGTTTATCAGGTGTACACCTCACTCTCGCTGGCGCTGCGCGACCGCCTGGTAGAGCGCTGGAAAAATACCCAGGCCGCGTATGACGAGCAGGATTGCCGGCGCACTTAGTATTTGTCGCTGGAATTCCTGATGGGCAGGACGCTGGGCAATGCGATGTTGAATCTGGAAGTTGATCGGTCCACTGCGGTTGCGTTGCACAATCTCGGCCTGGAGCTGGAAGAAATTCTCGATCAGGAACACGATGCCGGGCTGGGAAATGGTGGTCTCGGACGATTAGCCGCGTGCTTCCTGGATAGCTGTGCGACGCTGCAGTTGCCGGTGATGGGTTATGGCATTCGTTATGAATACGGCATGTTCCGCCAGAAAATCGACAACGGATACCAGATGGAGGAGCCTGATCACTGGTTGCGCGACGGCAATCCGTGGGAGATCGAGCGCCCGGAATTTATCGTAAGAGTCAAGTTCGGCGGACATACCGAACAGCATCCCGATGGTGCCGGGCATTTGCGCAGATACTGGAGACACACTAATGATGTGCTGGCCGTACCCTACGATGTGCCCATCCCCGGCTACCACAATGGCACTGTCAACACCTTGCGCCTGTGGAAAGCGGAGGCGACCGCGGAATTCGATTTGAATGAGTTCAATGCCGGCAGTTACGCCGAAGCGGTAGCGGAGAAGAACGCCGCCGAGCATATCACCATGGTGCTTTATCCGAATGATTCGAGCGAGAATGGCAAGGAGTTGCGCCTGCGCCAGCAATATTTTCTTGCGTCAGCCAGTCTGCAGGATGTGCTGAGGCTCTGGGTAAGCAAACATGGCAACGATTTCAGCCGCTTCGCCGAGAAAAATTTTTTCCAGCTCAACGATACCCACCCGACTTGTGCGGTGCCCGAGCTGATGCGTTTGCTGATGGATGAACATGGTCTGGGCTGGGATGCCGCCTGGGCTATCACCAGCCGTACCGTGGCCTATACCAACCATACTTTGCTGCCGGAAGCGCTGGAGCGCTGGTCGGTCCACATGTTCGGGCGGCTGCTGCCGCGGCTGCTGGAGATTATTCACGAAATCAATGCGCGTTTCCTGAAGATTTTAGCGCTGCGCTGGCCGGGCGACGTAGGGCGGCAGAGACGCATGTCGATTATTGAAGAAGGGCACGACCAGCATATACGCATGGCTTACCTGGCCGTGGTCGCCAGCGTCTCGGTTAACGGTGTGGCGGAGCTGCATTCGCAGCTGCTGCGGCAGCATTTGTTTCACGATTTTTACGAATTGTGGCCGGAAAAGTTCAACAACAAAACCAATGGCGTGACGCCGCGCCGGTGGATATCCTGGAGCAATCCGGCACTGAGCGATCTGATTACGCGCACGTTGCGGAGCAAGCCTGGCCAGACCGGACGTACGCCGAACGACTGGCCGACCAATATGAGCCGCTTAAAGGAACTGGTGCCGCATGCAGAGGACCCGGCATTCCGCGCCGAATGGCGAAAAATAAAGCTGGGCAACAAAGCGCGTCTGGCACAGATGGTGCTGCGCGACTGCGGAGTGAAGTTCGATACCGCGGCCTTATTTGATGTACAGGTAAAGCGCATCCATGAGTACAAGCGCCAGTTGCTGAATGTGTTGCATGTAATTCATCTGTATGACCGCATCAAGCAGGGCGACACTGCAGATTGGACTCCGCGTTGCGTGTTGATCGGCGATAAAGCCGCGCCCGGCTATATCATGGCCAAGCGCATTATCAAACTGGTGGGTGCGGTCAGCGAGATAATCAACGGCGATCCGGCTACCGAGGGATTGCTGCGCCTGGTTTTTCTGCCGGATTACCGGGTTTCCGCGATGGAAGTGATATGCGCCGGCACCGATCTGTCGGAACAGATATCCACCGCGGGCAAGGAAGCCTCCGGCACCGGCAATATGAAATTCATGATGAATGGCGCGCTGACTATCGGTACGCTCGATGGCGCCAACATCGAAATTCAGGAGGAGGCCGGCAACGAAAATTTCTTTCTGTTCGGGCTCAACGCGGAGCAGGTCGAGCAGATGCGTGGCAACTATCATCCCGATGAAATTATTGCCGCGGACCCCGATCTTCAGGGGGTAATGCATCTGCTGGAAAGCGGCCATTTCAATCTGTTCGAGCCAGGTATTTTCGACCCAGTGATTCAGGCCATACGCAGCCCGCATGATCCGTGGCTGACGGCGGCGGATTTCCGCAGCTATGTCGATGCGCAACGGCAAGTGTCGGCGGCCTACCGTGATACCGAACACTGGACACGCATGAGTATTATCAACACCGCCACCAGCGGCAAATTTTCCAGTGACCGCACCATCCAGGATTACAATCGCGACATATGGCACTTGCCGCAGATTTCCGCAGAACCGGCAAAAAAATCGGGGCAGATATCCGGTAGACAGGATAATAACGCGATTTATGCATAAAAATTACTGGTGGACGGATGAGCGATCATCCGTCACGAGCAGCCCGCGCGGAATGGATTGATGCAAGTATTATTCGTTACCTCAGAAATAGCTCCCTTGATTAAAACCGGCGGACTCGCCGATGTGAGCGCCGCTTTGCCGGCTGCGCTGCATGAGATGGGGGTCGACGTGCGGGTTCTTTTGCCGGGCTACGCGCCGGTATTAAAAGCCCTGCCGGAACTCACCGTGGCCGCGACTTTTGACGCGCTGGCCGGTTATCCGACCGCCACTCTGCGGTCCGGGGTATTGCCCAGCGGCGTACCAATATTTGTGATTGACTGCCCGGAAATGTATCTGCGCGGCGGCGGCGCTTATCAGGATATTTACGGGGTCGACTGGGCAGACAATGCGCATCGTTTCGGCCTGCTGTCGAAGGTGGCCGCTGAGCTCGGTTGTGCGCATACTCCGCTGGCCTGGCGGCCGGACATCGTGCATTGCAATGACTGGCAAGCAGGGCTGGCGCCGGCCTATCTGCATTTTTCCGATCGGCCCGCGCCGTGTGTGATGACCATACACAACCTGGCCTTCCAGGGAATATATCCGTGGCAGCTGACCGCACAGCTGGGCTTGCCGCCACGGTGTTTCCAGCCGAATGGCGTGGAATTCTACGGAAATCTATCTTTTCTGAAAGCGGGGCTTTATTACGCCAGCCATATCACCACGGTGAGCCCGTCCTATGCAAAGGAAATTCAGACCGATGCGCTGGGTTTCGGCTTGCAAGGATTACTGGCTGCCCGCAGTGACGTACTGACCGGCATATTGAATGGCATAGACACCCGCGAGTGGGACCCGGCCACCGATACCAGCCTGGCCAGAACGTATGACAGTAAAAATCTGGAGGCCAAGTCAGCCAACAAGCGCGAATTGCAGAGGCGCATGGGTCTACAGGCCGGTCCCGCCATCCCGTTGTTTGGTCTGGTCAGCCGTTTCACCCATCAGAAAGGGGTGGATCTGGTTGTTCAGGTTGCGCCGCAACTGCTGCAGCTGCCAGCGCAACTGATACTGCTGGGCAGTGGCGACAGCGAACTGCAACGGGCCGTGCTGGAGCTGGCACGCGCGTATCCCGGCCAGATTGGCGTGCATATAGGCTTCGAAGAAAAATTGTCGCATCTGATCGAGGCCGGCGCGGACATATTCCTGATGCCGTCGCGCTTTGAACCGTGCGGCCTTAACCAGATGTACAGCCAGCATTATGGTACGCCGCCGATAGTGCACGCGACGGGCGGCCTGATCGATTCGGTAGTGGATTATGCACCGGATGCAGCAGCCCCCGACGGCGCCAGCGGATTTCTATTCGATCAGATGGACGCAGCCGGTCTGATCGCGGCATCACAACGCGCAGCGGCGGCGTATCTGGACAAAAAAGTCTGGCGCCAACTGCAGCGCAACGGCATGCGCAGGGACTTCGGCTGGGCTAAAAGTGCTACGGCCTACCGCGATATTTATGTGGATGTGATGCGGCGCAAGATTTAGAAGCTCTTGAACGCGCCGGCGAACGGCTGTACCTCTACCATAGCGCCTACCTCGACATTGCCCTGTGCCAGCGGCAACACAATAAAGCAGTTGGCCAGGCTCATTGAACTGAGTATGCCCGAGCCCTGGTCGCCGGTTGCGCATACACTCCATCCTGCTCCATTTCGGCTCAATATGCCGCGCTGGAATTCGGTCCGGCCGGACATCTTTCGTATTGCGCTGCCGCAGGTCGCCTGCATTGTTAGCGACGGCTGGGCTAAGCGGCCCATGATGATGCGCAACGCGTCACTTACGAACTGCTGGAACGTCACCATCACCGCCACCGGATTGCCCGGTAAGCCAAAAAAATGACAGGCGCCAATTTTGCCGCAGGCCAGCGGTCTGCCTGGCTTCATTGCAATTTTCCAGAAGGCCACCTGGCCGATTTCTTCCAGCACCTGCCTGACGTAATCCGCCTCTCCCACCGAAACGCCGCCGCTGGTAATGATCACATCCGCCTGCACGGCGGCTTCCGTCAACGCGCGACGGATGTGTTCGGGATCATCGCGGATGTTGCCGCGGTCCTGTATTTCCACCCCGCCGAGTTCATGCAGCATACCCAGCAGCGTATACCGATTGCTGTCATATATCTGACCGGCCGCCAGCGCTGTACCGGGTGGGCGCAACTCATCGCCGGTTGAAAAAATCACCACTTTAAGTTTGCGGTAAACCTGTACTTCGGTTAAACCTAGGGAAGCCAGCAACCCCATCTGCACCGGGCGTATCAATTGGCCGCGCGCAAGTACCGGGGAACCGCGGCGCATATCTTCCCCTCTGCGGCGTATATTTTCGGGGTGGCGGCGACCGCCGACCAGTATCGCTACACCATCCTCAACGGTGACCTCTTCCTGTTTTATCACGCTGTCGCAGCCCGGCGGAATCAGTGCGCCGGTCATGATACGCACGCATGTGCCCGGCTCGACCCTGTCGTCATACGGATGGCCCGCATAAGCGCTGCCGGCTATTTTAAGCCGGGCGGGGCCATGCGCGACATCGGCGAGGTGCACGGCATAGCCGTCCATCGCCGAGTAGTCATGCGGCGGTACATCGCCCGGCGACAAAATTTCCACTGCGACAGTGCGATACAATGCGTCCGCCAAGTCCACTGAAACGCCACCGGTGAGCGGCTCCAGGAATTGCTGGATAAGTTGCCGTGCCTGTTCCACGGTCAATGAATTCGGGTCGTAATCCGAGCGCGCTGGCTCGGCCCGAGACGGGTGTATGGGTTCCATGTCGATCCTTTATTTTCAGTCACAGTTTAACGAACATGCTCATGTTTTGCATAATGTCCATAAAACAAGTTGCTGATTTTTTTGTTGCGTGCGGTGTTACCGGGCAAAAGCCTTGACGCTACCAGTCACCACCGTCGTACTGGCCGGCGGGCTGGGTACTCGCATGGGCGGCAACAAAGGACTGCAGCTGTTGCGTGGCCGGGCGCTGATCGACTGGGTGCTGGATGCAGTGCGCGATAGCGATGAACTGATGATCAACGCCAACGATCAGGCCGAGCAATATGCATTGCGCGGCTTCCGCATCATCGCGGACCGGTTTCCGGACTGGCCGGGGCCGCTGGCCGGAGTACACGCGGCATTGTTTTATGCCAGGCATGATTGGGTCGCCACCGTGCCCTGCGATGCACCTTTGCTGCCGCATGATGTGATTGCCCGGCTGTGCTCGGCAGTCCCTGCGGCGCCGCAAGCTGCAATAGCGCTGGCGGACGGGCAGCGGCAACCAACCATTGCGCTATACCGCAGGGACCTGCTGCCCACGCTGGAAGCTTTTCTGCACTCGGGCGGGCGCAAAATGCATGACTGGCATGCTACCCTTCGCGTAAGCGAAGTGGTATTCGATGATGCTGCGCAGTTTATCAACATCAATACCCCGCATGAACTGCTTGCTGCAAATGGCCCCAGGTGAAAGCCAGCGATGAACCAGACACTTAACATCGGTTTTGTATCGATCAGTGACCGCGCCAGCAGCGGTGTCTATCAGGATGCCGGTCTGCCGGCCCTGCACGACTGGTTCACGCATGCATTGGCCAGCCCCTGGCACGCGCTTACGCGGCTGATTCCGGATGAACAAACGACCATCGAAGATGTCCTTAAAAACCTGGTGGATGATGAGGGTTGCAATCTGATCTTGACCACGGGGGGCACCGGCCCGGCACCGCGCGATGTCACACCGGAAGCGACCCTGGCGGTGGCGCACAGAATCATGCCTGGCTTCGGCGAGCAGATGCGCGCGGTCAGTCTGCGCTACGTGCCCACGGCCATATTGTCGCGTCAGGTGGGGGTGATACGCGGGCGCTGCCTGATCCTGAATTTACCCGGTCAACCGAAAGCGATCAAGGAAACGCTCGATGGCATTTTCTCCGCGGTGCCCTATTGCATTGATCTGATCGGCGGGCCGTATATAAAAACTCATCCCCAGGTGATCAGTGTGTTCCGGCCCAAGCAGGCGCAGCGGCCGCCCGGCGAGTAAACGTTGTGCCGAAAGGCCCTACGTCGATGATGGCGTGTACCGTGAAATTCATCATCAAAATGCCCGGCAATCAGGTTACACTCACGCTGCACACGCTTATTATCCTGATCACCATATCTCTTTGACACTCAATACATCTGAACTGAATTCAGGCTGGCCCAGCCTCAGGAGCACTCATGCTATTTAAGAAAATTTCGTTTTTGATCGGCGTAGTGCTGGTCTCTTCCGTCTATGCCGCCGATTATCCCAAGCCGATCCAGACCGCGGTTAATGCCGGGCTCAAGGTGATCACCGATTTTCCGACGCCTGCGGGCCTGCACGGCTGGGTCATGCAGCAGGGCAATCAATATTCCATTGTTTACACCACCGCCGACGAGCAGTATTTAGTGACCGGGGTGCTGGTCGACAGCAATGGCAAAAACCTCAGCGCTGAATACGGGCAGAAGTTTATACCGAAGCCCGATTACTCAGCGCCCTATGACGAGCTCGCGAATGCTGCGTGGTTCAGCGAAGGGAGCAAAAACGACAGCAACATGATTTATGTGTTCTTCGATGCCAACTGTATTTTCTGCCATCTGGTGTGGAAGGCGCTGCAGCCTTATGAAAAGGCGGGGCTGCAGGTACGCTGGATACCGGTGGCGTTCCTGAAAAAAGATTCTGCCGGAAAAGCGGCAGCGTTGCTGGCGGCAAAAAATCCGGCGGCCTCAATGGCAGTCAACATGGGCAAGTTCGACAAAAAGGACGAATCCGGCGGCATTCCGGCAGCAGGCAAGATACCGGCAGAAACATTGAAGCGTATCCAGCAGAATGGCGCACTGATGGAACGCTTCGGCTCCAACGGCACGCCGACGTTGGTCTGGAAAGACAAGAGTGGGCAAATCAGCGCGCTCGGGGGGATGCCACGTTTATCGGATCTACCTGATATGACCGGGTTGGCGGAGCAGCAGATTGACGATCCGGAGCTCGCCCGTTTTAAATAGCCTGCGTTACCCGGCTGGCAGTCTCACAAGCGTTTGTTTCGGCTCCGGAGATTCACAGATGTTGTTCGCTGCCGAACGGAAGCAGGGGGATTACTCAGGTACTTTCTTTGAACGGTATTGGTGAGCATGCTTTAAATCGCGGCTACAGCATAGGTTTTAATTCCTGCAGTACATTGCGCAAAATAATTTTTTGCGCCTGGGCGTCGGGATGAAGCGCGTCGTTCTGAAACTGGTCCGCTGTCACTCCCTCCAGGAAAAATCGCACCAGCGAAACGCGGTATTGCTGCGCCAGTTTAGGGTACAGATTTTTGAAGCGAGCCGTGTAGTCCAGGCCATAATTCGGCGGCAACTGTATGCCGAGCAACAGGACTTTGGCGCCGGCCTTGCGCGATTGCTCTATCAGCGCAGAAAGATTGGCTTCGATATCGCTGATCGCTGCGCCACGCAAGCCATCATTGGCGCCGAGTTCGAGCACTACTATCGCCGGCTGGTATTGCCGCAGCGCAGCGTTCAACCGTTGCAGGCCCCCGGTGGTCGTCTCGCCGCTGATACTGGCGTTGGCCACCCGGTATTGCGTATGACTGCTCTGCAGCTCCTGCTGCAACAGGCTGACCCAACCGGCTTCGCGCGCAATGCCATAGGATGCGGACAGACTGTCGCCAAATACCAGTATGGTTTGCTGCGCCGCGCTGGCTGCCGACGGCAAAGTGGCAAACAGGCAAAAAACCAGCAGAATTGATCGTAAAAAAACGGCGGGATATTTCATGGCTACTATTGTGCAGGCAGTTAAACTCGGTAAGCAAGTTGAAAGTGGCGGCCAACCGCTGATTATTTTACACGACGTGGATTTCGCGGTGGAAGCGGGCGATAGTCTCGCCATACTGGGCGCATCCGGCTCGGGTAAATCCACGCTGCTCGGATTGCTGGCCGGGCTGGATACGCCCACTACCGGCACGGTGCATCTGGACGGACAGGATCTGTTCAACTTCGATGAAGACGGCCGCGCGCATTTGCGCGGACGCCTGGCTGGCTTCGTTTTTCAATCTTTCCAATTGTTGCCGGCGCTGACCGCGCTGGAAAATGTGATGTTGCCGCTCGAGCTGCATGGCGCCGCCGATGCCCGCGAGCGCGCTACGGTGGCATTGCAGCGCGTCGGGCTGAGCCACCGGCTGACCCATTTCCCGAAACATTTGTCCGGCGGCGAGCAGCAGCGCGTAGCGATTGCGCGCGCCTTTGTCGGCGAACCGAAAATCCTGTTCGCGGATGAACCCACCGGCAATCTGGACGCGGTTACCGGTGGGCAGATCAGCGAACTGATGCTGGAACTGAACCGCATGCATGGCACCACGCTGATCCTGGTTACCCATGATGAAGTGCTGGCGCAACGTTGCGTGCGGCAGCTGCGTCTGGCGGCGGGACGGATCATCTGATGCGAGCGCTGCGTTTGCCCGCGCTGAAACTATCCGGATTGATGCTGCGCCGCGATTGGCGCGCCGGCGAATGGCGCGTGCTGCTGATTGCTCTGGTGCTGGCGGTGGGCAGTATTGCGACGGTCGGGCTGTTCGCCGACCGCATCAGACTGGCGCTGCAGCACGAAGCGACCAGCCTGTTGGGCGCCGATTTGCGGCTGAGTGCAAATCACCCGTTCTCGCCCAATTACCGAAACGCCGCGCAGCAGCGCGGCCTGCGTGTGGCAGAGACGGCCAGCTTCCCCAGCATGGTGACTAACCGTGAGCAGAGTGTGCTGGCCGAAATTCAGGCGGTGGAGGCGGGCTATCCGCTGCGCGGCCGGATCCAGATCAATGACGGCAAAACTCACTTTGCCTCAGGCGTCCCGGCGCCCGGCACGATCTGGGCTGATCTTCGTTTGATGCAACGCCTGGACCTGCGCCGCGGTGACGAGGTGACCATCGGGGCGTTGCGTTTGCGGCTGGTGGCGCAGGTGGTGCGCGATATCGACCAGTCTGTCGGCTTCGCCAGTTTCACGCCCAGAGTAATTCTGAATGCGGCGGATCTGCCGGCCAGCGGCCTGGTGCAGGAAGGCAGCCGCATCAGCTACCGCTTCCTCGTTGCGGGGGATGCTCCGCGGGTGGAGCATTTCCGTACTTGGCTGCAGGCTTGGATAACGCCGGGAATGCGCGTGGAAGATATACGCGACGCCCGACCGGAAATCCGCACGGCGCTGGAACGGGCCGAACATTTTCTCGGCCTGGCCGCGCTGACTGCAGTGGTGCTGGCCGGGGTCGCACTGGCGCTGGCGGCGCGCCATTTCATCACGCGCCATCTAGATACCTGCGCGATGATGCGCTGCCTGGGTGCAGACCAGAACCAGGTTTTGCGGATTTTTCTGTATCAGTTTGTGCTGCTGGGGATTGGCGCCATATTATTGGGCAGCCTGCTTGGTTACGGTGCACAGGCGGTGCTGGTGCAATCCATCGCCTCGATGCGTGAGGCCGAGTTGCCGCAGCCCGGCTGGACACCGGTGTGGCAGGCCGCTGCCAGCGGCATGGCGCTGTTGCTGGGCTTTGCGTTCCTGCCGCTGTGGCAATTGAAAAGCGTATCACCGCTGCGCGTCATTCGTCGTGAAATAGGCATGCCGCCACTGCGTACCGGGGTCTTGTATTCGCTCGGGATAGCAGTGCTGTGCGGATTGTTCCTGTGGCAAGCCGGTTCACTCAAACTGGGCATTACGGTGCTGGGAGGGCTGGCGGCTGGCTTGCTGGTGTTTGGCTTGCTGGCCTGGAGTGCGGTGCATGGATTGACCCGGTTGCCGCTATTCAGCAGCCACGCCTACGCCAATCTGGCGCGGCACGGCCGGACTAACGCGTTGCAGATCGTCGCACTCAGCCTGGGCGGCATGGCTTTGCTGCTGCTGACTTTCGTCCGTGCGGATCTGATGGAAAGCTGGCGGGCCCGGCTGCCCGCCGATGCGCCGAATCGCTTTATCGTCAGCATTCAGCCCGACCAACGCGCAGCAGTCGAAGAATTTTTCGTACAGCGGCAATTGACCCCGCCCACTTTATTCCCGATGGTGCGCGGGCGTTTAATCGCGATCAACCAGCATCCAGTGAGCGGAGAAGATTATCCGGAACCGCGTGCGCGCTCGCTGGCCGAGCGTGAATTCAATTTATCCTGGGCTGCTAGCCTGCCGCAAGGCAATCAGCTCGTCGAAGGCAAATGGTGGGCTACCGGGACGACGTCCGCATTGTCTGTGGAGGAGGGCATCGCGACCACGTTGGGCATACACTTGGGCGACATCCTGACATATGACGTCGCGGGCAATCAATTCAGCGCGCCGGTGGTTAATTTGCGCAAGGTGCAGTGGGATTCAATGCAGGTTAATTTTTTCGTGATCGCGGCGCCCGGCATGCTGGAAACCTTTCCGGCCAGCTACCTTACCAGTTTCTACCTTCCGCCCGAGCATGCTCGCGCCGGCGACGAACTGATCAAGGCATTTCCCAACCTGCTGCTGATTGATACCGAAGCAATGATTGCGCAAGTGCGCCATATCATGGACCAGATTGCGCAAACCATGAGCGCGGTGTTCCTGTTCACGCTGCTGAGCGGTCTGGCGGTGCTGTATGCGGCACTGCTGGCTACCCAGGATGAACGCACTCACCAGACGGCCATTCTGCGCACGCTGGGGGCGGACAGCCACTATTTACGCCGGCTTCATCTTACCGAATTCGCTACGCTGGGGGCGTTAAGCGGGCTGTTCGCAGCGGCCGGGGCGACGCTGCTGGGGTGGGTACTGGCATTCGAAGTGCTCGAAATTCCTTATCATCCTAGTGTGCTGATCTGGTTGGTCGGGGTGGGCGGCGGAATCGCTGTAGTCACGTTGGCCGGTTGGCTGGCGACCTATCGTCTGGCGCAATTGTCGCCGTTACGGGTATTGCAGGAGGTTTAATCGGGGCGCTCGCTGAATTCGACGAATTCTGCGTCGATCAAACGTATTCTCTGGTGTTGTAACGCAGCCGCCTGATCCTTAGCGAGAATTGCATCCGGGCTATCGGTCGCGTTGATGTCCTCGAAATATCGGCCGACTGCATTAATTGCAACGCTATCCGCAGCCGCCGGCCTGAAAATCCGGGTGTTCGGGCTGATCCTTATCACAATTTGAGCGCCATGATTTTTAATCACCGCGTTGTGCTGCGCGTCGAGTGTATAACTACCCCGCAGATGATAATAATTTCCGTCCGGATGCAACGGCACATCCGGTTGCGCAAAATTGCGCGCATCCGCGCCCAGTGTCAGCGCAGCCTGATCTACCGAATTCGGATTGGGCAAATGGCGCACGCCATCCGCGCCATTCGAAGTAATACTGCCGGGGATATCCGGAGCACTTTGGCTCGCCTGATCGTGGGTAGCGTAGATCGTGATCAGCGAGGTAGCGGCCGCAACTGAAATCAGCAGAATATTTTTTTGTTTAAATGCCATGCTGAGGTAAAACTCGTTAACGGTCAGGGTTATACAGCCGCTTCCAGAGCAGCTTCCAACTCTAGCCAGCGTTCTTCCATATCTGCAATTGTCTTCTCAAGATTATCCCGCAGACCATTGATTTTGGCTATTTCCTCTCGATCAACATTCCGGTAAGTAAGCGGATCGGCCAATTGGCGGTTGATCTCGCCCAACTCGGTTTGCATTGCCGCCAGCGCGGTTTCAAGCTTGTCTTGTTTTGTTAACAGCGTTTTTTTATTCGGACGCGGCACAACGGTAATACCCCGTTTCTCGACCGGCTGAGGCGCAGCGGTGCGCGAGCGGCGGGCGGCCACCCAGTTCTGGTAATCTTCCAGGTCGCCATCAAACAGTCCTGCTTTTCCGTCAGCCACCAGCCACAGCTCTTCCGCCACCGCCCGGATCAGGCTGCGGTCATGCGAAACCAGCACCACGGCGCCGGTATACTCCTCCAGCGCCAGCGTCAGCGCATCGCGCATATCCAGGTCGAGATGGTTGGTCGGCTCGTCCAGCAACAGCAGATGCGGTTTTTGCCAGGCCAGCAAGGCCAGCGCCAGGCGGCTTTTTTCGCCGCCGGAAAAGCTGGCAACCGGACGATCTTCGCTGTCGTTGGCCAGTCCGAAGCGGCCGAGGAAAGAACGCAGCGTCAGCGCGGTTTCGGCCGGGGCCAGCCGTTCCATATGCTGCAGCGGCGTTGCGGCGCTGTCGAGATTTTCCAGCTGGTGCTGGGCGAAATAGCCGATACGTATGTTCGGCGTAATTTCGAGCCGGCCGGAAGTCGGCTGCAGTTCCCCCGCCAGCAATTTAATCAGCGTCGATTTGCCTGCGCCGTTGGGGCCCAGCAGCGCGATGCGCGCGCCGGCGCGCAACACCATACTAAAGTTGTTAAACAGCAGCTTATCGGTGTAACTGAAACTGATTTCATCTGCGCGCAGCAGCACGTCGGGACCGCGTTGCGGCGCTTCGATTTGCAGCGCGAAGTGGCCATCCGCCGCATGCATGGGCGCGATCCGGGTCAGCCGCTCCAGCGCCTTGACGCGGCTTTGCGCCTGCCTGGCCTTGGTCGCCTTGGCGCGGAAACGGCGCACGAAATCCTCAAGGTGGGCGATTTTCGCCTGCTGTTGCTGAAAAGACTGGTTGTGCTGCGCGATGCGCTCGGCGCGCGCCTGCTCGAAATCGTCATAGTTGCCGCTGTACATGTCCAGCGTCTGGTCGTGCAGATGGGCAATGCGGTTAACGCAGGCATTGAGAAATTCCCGGTCGTGCGAAACCAGCAGCAGGCTGCCGGGATAACGCGCCAGATACTGTTCCAGCCACAGCACCGCCTCCAGGTCGAGGTGATTGGTCGGCTCATCCAGCAGCAGTAAATCGGCGCGATGCATCAGCGCACGCGCCAGGTTCAGCCGCATGCGCCAGCCGCCAGAAAAGCTGCTCACCGCATGCCGCAGTGTGCCGTCGGCAAATCCCAGCCCGCTCAGCAGTTGGGCTGCACGCGCCGCGGCGCCGTAGCCATCGATTGCTTCGTATTGATGCTGCGCCTCGAACCAGGCAGGATCGTGCTGATCGCGCGCCAGCACTTTTTCCAGCTGGCGCAATTCAACGTCGCCGTCCAGCACGAACTCCAGCGCCACCTGGTCCGAATTGGCAATTTCCTGTTCGACGAACGCGATGGTTTTGCCGGACTGCAGCGCAATCTCTCCGCCGTCCGGCTTGATCGCGCCGCGTATCAGCCGCAACAGCGTGGATTTACCGCTGCCGTTGTGGCCAACCAGCGCGATGTGCTGGGCCGCATGAACCTGGAAATTGACGTTCTGCAGCAGTACCGCGCCGCCCTGCAGGTAAGTCAGATTCTGTATATTGAGCATAGGACGAATGATACCAGACGTGCTTGCGTTGCCGGACAGTGCGGGCCGGCAATCGTTATGCAGCGCCGGCAGCGTCCGGATTTTCGATATTCCACCAGGGCGGCAGCAGGCGCAGAACTTCGGCGCGCGCATAGCGGTCGTCGATCAGGTGGATCACGCCGCGGTCGGATGTGGTGCGGATCACCCGGCCGGCGGCCTGCACGACTTTCTGTATGCCGGGATAAAGGTAAGTGTAGTCATACCCATTGCCGAACAGCGCGCTCATGCGCAGATTGACCTGTTCATTAATGGGGTTGATCTGCGGCAATCCCAAGGTCGCGATAAAAGCGCCGATCAAGCGTTTGCCGGGCAGGTCGATGCCTTCGGCAAACGCGCCGCCCAGCACCGCAAAGCCGATCCCCAGGCTGGCCGGGGTGAAGCAGGCCAGGAATTGTTCGCGTTCGGTTTCCGCCATGCCGGGAGACTGCTTCCACAGCGGAATATGCGGATAACGCGCGGCGAACAGCGTAAGCACCTTTTCCAGATAGTCGAAACTGCTGAAGAAGGCCAGGTAGTTTCCAGGCAGGCTCTGGTATTGCCGCGCGATCAGGTCGGCGATCGGCGCCAGCGAGCGGGCTCGGTGCTGGTAGCGGGTGGAAATATGGCGCGCAACCCGAACTGACAGTTGCTCGGCCAGAAACGGCGACTGCACATCAAGCCAGGCCGTGTTCTCCGGCAAACCCAGCGTGTCGCTGTAAAATCGCCAGGGATGCAGGGTCGCGGAAAACAGCACCGTGGTGTGCGCGGCGGCGTAACGGGCTTGAAGAAACGGCGCCGGGACGATGTTTCTGAGACAGAGTACGGAGCGGGTCCGGCTACTTGCCGGAATACTTTCCAGCGTGATGTCGAACAGCGAGTGTTCATCGAACGCATCGAGCAGCCGCGAGTAATGGATCGCGTCGAAATAAAAGCGCTGCAGCTTTTCCTCCGCCGCCGCCGGATGCTCGGCCAGATAGTCGGTCATCGCGCTGACGGCCTGTTGCAACGCGAGGCGGAATTTATCTGGCGGTTCGGGGTACACCTGATAACGCGCATGTTGCGTCCGATGCAATTCATTCCAGCTGCGGTTAAGCCGATCCAGTTTTTTCCTGAGCGCGGCCGGCGCGGCCTTGCGTACGCTGGCGAAAACGGCCTGGTCCAGTTCGGCGCTGTACATGCTGCGCGCCCGCGCCAGCATATTGTGCGCCTCGTCCACCAGCACGCCGACCTGCCACTGATTGGCGACGGTCAGCCCATACAGCAGCGCGCTGGAATCGAAGTAGTAGTTATAGTCCCCGACCACCACATCGCTCCAGCGGATCATTTCCTGGCTGAGGTAATACGGGCAAACCTGATGCTGCAGCGCGATGGCGCGCAGCGCATTTTTGTCGAGGCAGCCGTTGGCCAGTGCGGCCTGCCGTGCCTGCGGCAGCCGGTCGTAGAATCCGCGCGCCAGCGGGCAGGACTCGCCGTGGCATGCCCGTTCCGGATATTCGCAGGCCTTGTCCCGTCCGGTCATTTCGAGCACGCGCAGCGGCAATTGCGGCGCGCTGTGCCTGAGCAGTGCGAGAGCATCAAGCGCCAACCTGCGCCCGGATGTTTTGGCGGTCAGGAAAAATATTTTGTCCAATACCTTGGTCGGGCAAGCCTTGAGCAGCGGGAACAGCGTTGCGATGGTTTTTCCAATCCCGGTCGGCGCCTGCGCGATCAGGCAGCGCCCCGTGCCGGCTGCCTTATACACCGCTTCGGCCAGCTGGCGCTGCCCCGGCCGGTAGCCGGGATGCGGGAAGGCCAATGAGGTCAGGGCCTGATCCCGCGCGCTGCGATGCGCCAGTTCCTGCTCGGCCCACCGCAGAAACCGGGTGCAATGAATTTCAAAGAACTGCCGCAGGCTGGCGGCGCTATGCAGCTCGTGCAGTACGGTTTCGTGCTGGCTGGTGATGTTGTAGTAGACCAGCGCCAGATTAATCTCGGCTAATTGCAGCTCGCAGCACACCATCCATCCGTAAATTTTAGCCTGCGCCCAGTGCAGCTGGCGACGGTTGTCGGGCAGGGCGCTCAACCGGCCGCTGTAGGTCTTTATTTCCTCGAGCTGATGCCGCTCCGGGTCATAACCATCCGCCCGCCCGCGCACTAGCAATGGCCCGAATTCCTGGCTCAGGCTCAATTCCGCGCGGTAGCCGCGGCCGCGGCGCGAGGTCACCACCGCATGGCCGGCTATCCCTTCCTCGGCGGTGGGCGAGGGCGTAAAGCGCAGGTCGAGGTCGCCCTGCTTGGCGGTAAATTCGCATAATTCGCGCACCGCGACGGTATATTTCATTGCTCCGCCCACTGTACGTAGCAAACCGCGACCGGCATTTCATGGGCGGTAAAATAGGCCAGCCAGCGCTGCTGATTATCCTGCAGCCGGTCACCCGGACCTTTCACCTCTATCATCTGGTAGCGCTGCTGCCGCGGCCAGAAGCGGATCAGGTCGGGCCAGCCGGCGCGATTGGCCGAAAGGTCGAGCAGCATGCGCTCGAACCATTTCTTCAGGTGCGCCGCCGGAATACAGTCGAGTGCGAGCGTGATTAACTCTTCGGTCAATATTTCCCAGAATACGAACGGCGATTGCAGCCCGAACTTGTCGCGGAAACGCTGCACGATGGTGTCCTTGTACTGCGGCGTATCCAGTTGTGATAAACAGTCGGCGAAGGGCTGCCGGCGTTGGGGGTAGAAATCCGCGCTGAGCAGATCGGCAGGGCCGCTATGGAACGGATGAAAAAATGCGCCGGGCAGCGGAAGGAAAATCGCCGGCCAGCACAACAGCCCAAAGAGCGAATTGACCAGCGTGTTCTCGACGTAATACACCGGCTCATGCGCTGTGCCGAGATAATTGCCGACCGTTTCTTCAACCGAAATCACTGTGTCCGGCCGCGGCAGCAGCAAATCCAGCCGGGCCAGCGGCGCGGCAGCGGTGACCGGAAGTTGTGGCAGAGCGAGCTTGCGCCGCAGCCGCGCCGTGATACGTGACAGTTGCTGCCGGTCTGCATCGTTAATACCAGCGCCGTCCGGAACACCAGTGCCGTCCAGATTTTGCGTCTGCTGTAACGCTGCTTCGAACTGACCGCATCGCTCCAGCATCCGCACTGCGCGTATGCGCGAACCCGAATGGCTGCACACGGAATAGATGGCGTATGCCCAGGGCCATACGCCGGCACGTTCATAGTGCTGGGCGATATGGAATAAAAGTTTGGCGCGCCGGCTTTCCAGCCATGCATTCGGGTAGATATCTTCGGGAACCAGCGAAAATATGTCTTCTGCAGGCTCACCCTGCTCCAGCCGCACCCGGCAATCATACAGGTGCAGGTAGGCATCCACGTCGCAACGCGTGTGGAAGCCGCGGGACAGCGCAGAGAACTCGACTTTTTCGTAACGGTATATGCCCAGATCCGCGAGCACGAATTCCGACCAGTCCTGGCGCAGGTTGCCGAAGAACATCAGCCGCAGCCGGTTGCATAGCGGAGTGATGCGAAGCTGGTATACGCATTCCGTGGACTGCGGCAGCCATGCGTTAAATGTCTCGGCTGCGCCAAAATGACCGCGTAACTGCAGTAGCTGATCCGCTTTCGTCCCGGGCTTCAACAGCGCGCCAAAGCGCTCCGCTATTTCAGTTTTGTTCAGCAACACGAAAAGTTGATCCAGCGCCAGCAGCGGCTCCTCGTCCAGCCAGCCCAGCCCGATCAGAGCAACGGCGGCCCGGCGTGGACAGCCGATTTCGTCATACCTGAGTTTGCCGGTGCGGAACAGCTCGCCCTTGCGCATTACCATTCTGACCAGCAATGCCCGGGATGACTGCGGCAATAAGGTGAACTGCTCAATGAACGCGTGTTCATGCGCATTCATCAGATCGCTGTAACGTTCAACGACCCATTGCAGCACCCTCTGAAAATTTTCCAGATAATAAAATGGGTCGCGGTTTTCCTGGTCAGGTATGGCCAATTTTTACCGTTATTTCACGAAAGAACGATCGTTCTATTATGCCCAATGGGCTAGATGCACGCAACACGCCGCCGTATTTATTTAACTGCATCAAGTGTTCGGCACCGTACATTTCAAACCCGGTATTTATTGCAAAATAGTTGTCATATTGCTCGTTTTGTTCAATTGCTCGTTCTCTGGTGGGGTCGTTATGGCACGAATACTTTGGAAGGGGGCAATTAGTTTCGGATTGCTGCATGCGCCGGTAACGCTCTATCCGGCGGTACGCAAGGACGATGTTGATTTTGACTGGCTGGAACGCAAGACGCTGCAGCCTGTGGGCTATAAACGGGTGGTCAAGGAGAGTGGCAAGGAGGTCGACAAAGACAATGTCGTCAAAGCCATCCGCCAGGAAGATAGCAGTTATGTCGTGCTGTCGGACGAAGAAATAAAGTCAGCCAACGTGAAATCCAGCCATACGATCGATATTGTATCGTTTGCGGAAGCACAGGAATTGCCATTTCTGTACTTTGAAACACCCTATTTTATTGCACCTATAAAAGGCGGCGAGAAGGTGTATGCGCTGCTGCGCGAAGCCTTGCTATCGACCCAAAAGGTCGGCATCGCATTAATCGTACTGCACAACAAACAGCATCTGGCGGCGCTCATCCCAACTGCCCGGGCCATCGTGTTGAATACGTTGCGCTGGGCGGTTGAAGTAAAAGACCCGGACGAGCTGGATCTGCCGCCTGCGGGCGCGGAAGAGGCCAATATCAAGCCCAAGGAATTGACCATGGCCGCGCAATTGATCGAGAGCATGGTGGAGCCTTGGAATCCCGCGCAATACCGCGATACTTTCAGGGACGACATTATGGCCCTGGTGAACAAAAAAGTTGCCGAGGGCAAAGCCCATGTAATTGACGCCGTTAAAGTGGCCGAACCCAAGGATGATACGGTCGAGGAGTCCGATCTGGCGGCGTTGCTGAAGCGCAGTTTGCAAGGCGCTACGGCGCGCCGCTCAGATAAAACCGGGGGCGTGGCTAAGCCCGCTGCAGTGGTCAAAAAGAGTACACGCGGCACGGCCACACGGTCATCAAAAAGTGTTCATTGACTAAGAGGAATTCGTGATGCCGGACAAACTAGCCGAGTACCACGCCAAGCGTGACTTTGGAATTACCAGCGAGCCCGAAGGCAAGGTTGCCAAAGCTGGCCAGCAACTGCGCTTTGTAGTGCAAAAACACGCTGCGCGCAGACTGCATTACGATTTCCGGCTGGAGTTGGAGGGGACACTGAAAAGCTGGGCTGTACCCAAGGGGCCGAGTTTCGATCCGGCCGAAAAAAGGCTGGCTGTGCATGTAGAAGACCATCCGCTGGACTACATCGATTTCGAAGGCGTGATACCCGAGCATCAATATGGCGCGGGAACAGTACAGGTCTGGGACACCGGCTGGTGGCAACCGCATGGTGACCCGTCCGAGTCATACCGCGCAGGCAAACTGAAGTTACAGCTCGACGGCAAAAAATTGCAGGGCAACTGGATGCTGGTCAAAACCGGCTTGCACGGACACGGCGACAAGGAGCAGTGGTTGCTGATCAAGGAAAAGGACGAAACTGCGCGTCCGCATGCAGAGTTCGATGTAACGGTAGCCATGCCGGACAGCGTCAAATCCGGGCCTCAGCCGATCAAGCCCCCAGCAGATCCAGCGGCGGCAAGCGCGGTTCGTGCGGCTCCGCGCCGTTCAAAAAAAACTGCTGCCGATCCGCTCGCTGATCTGTCCAGAATGACCGATGCGGTGAAAGCGCCGCTTCCGCAGACGGTAAGTTTGCAACTGGCAACACTGGTGGACGCAGTACCCCGGCAGGGCAACTGGCTGTATGAATTAAAATATGATGGTTATCGGGTACTGGCGCGCGTGGACGGGAAGAGTGTGCAGTTTCTGACCCGCAACAGCAAGGATTGGACAGCCAAGCTGAGCCGCCAGGCTGAGGCGATTGCCGCGTTGGGCTTGCAGTCGGCGTGGCTGGATGGAGAAATTGTCGTGATGAACGACCAGGGGATCCCGTCGTTCCAGGCATTGCAGAACGCATTCAATGAGCATCGCACCACGCAGATTGTGTTGTTTGTTTTCGATCTTCCGTATCTGAATGGCTACGACCTGCGCCGGCTGCCGCTGACTGAACGGCGGCGCTTGCTGCAGCAGGTGATGGCGTCATCGAAGGACGACACCGTCCGTTTCAGTGAGACTTTGCAGGAACCGCCGCAAAAACTGTTAAGCGGCGCATGCGCGCTGTCGCTGGAAGGAATCATCGGCAAACGCGCCGAATCGATCTACAGCGGACAGCGCAGCACCGACTGGATCAAGCTCAAATGCCATAAGCGCCAGGAATTCATTATTGTCGGATACACCGAGCCGCGCGGCAGCAGAAATTTTCTCGGCGCATTGCTGCTGGGCGTATACGACGCGGATGGAAAGCTGGTGTATGCCGGGCGCGTAGGCACCGGGTTTGACGACAAGACGCTGCAGGCCGTTTATAAACAACTGGAGCCCTTGCAGCAGAAAGAAAGCCATTTCGGCAAACTGCCCAAAAGCGCCCGTGGAGTCAGCGATGCGCCGGTGCACTGGGTGCAGCCCAAACTGGTCGCAGAAATTTCATTTGCTGAATGGACCGAAGAAGGACTGGTGCGCCAAGGGGTGTTCCACGGCCTGCGCCTGGATAAACCGGCCAGCGAAATCAGGCATGAGGAAAGCGCCCACACCGCGTCAATCGAAAAAGAGCCATCAACACCGCGCGGCGCTAAACCCGCGCCTGCCGGTAAGCCGATAGCCGCGAGGAAGGATGTCGCCCAAAGTATGGACATGGTCGACGAAATAAAAATTACTCACCCTGATCGTATTATCGATGCATCCAGCGGACTGACCAAAATCGAACTGGTGCAGTATTACGATCAGGTGAGCGCGCATATTCTGCCTTTCCTGCACCGCCGTCCGGTGTACCTGATCCGCGCTCCGGAAGGAATTGGCGGTGAACAGTTCTTTCAGAAACACGGCGGGCGCTTGGTGATACCGGGCGTCGGTACGCTAGACCCCTCACTCGATACCGAGCATCTGCCGCTGATGGTGATAGAGACCGAACATGCGCTGGTCAGCGCAGCGCAGATGGGGACGATCGAACTGCATACCTGCAATGCAACCGCGGACCAGATTGAGCGTCCGGACATCATGATATTCGACCTTGATCCTGATCCTGTGCTGCCCTGGTCGGCCGTGGTCGAAGGCGCTCAGCTGGTCAAAGTGGTGCTGGATGAACTCGGGCTGCACAGTTTCCTGAAAACCAGCGGGGGCAAAGGGCTGCATATCGTTGTGCCGCTGGCGCGGCGCCATGACTGGGCAACCGTCACGAATTTCTCCCGCGCCGTGGCGCAGCACCTGGCCCAGACGATACCGGCGCGGTTCAGCGCCAAGATGGGGGCCAAAAATCGCGTCGAAAAAATATACGTGGATTTTCAGCGTAACCAGAAACGCGCCAGTACGGTCGCGCCGTATTCGGTCCGTGCCCGCCCGGGTCTGCCGGTATCTGCGCCGATTTCATGGGAAGAATTAAAAATCGTGGACAGCGCGGCTATGTGGAACATTAAAACTCTGCCGCAACGGCTGGCCCAGATCAGCGACCCCTGGCGGGATTTCTTCAAGACGCGCCAGACTTTGACCAAAGATATGCTGAGCAGATTTTAATCATCGCTGCTGTGGCTTTGCTGCCGGGCCGGTCGCGGTGGTCCTGGGCGCCGGGATGTGCAGCTGGGCCGGCGCGTTGTCATACCTGATCTGACAATTTTCGCAGTAGAAACTGCGCCGGTCGGTTTTGCCCAGATGGCCCTTGCTGAACGGAATATTGCAACGCGGGCAGATGGATTTGGTATGCGCCAGCCAATGCTTTTTCAGCACATATGCCTTTTTCCACTCAAGAAATTCAAAACTATACTGCCGTGCCTGTTGGATCAGTTCATCCAGTTTTTCATCAGGCAATGCGCCTATCAGCGATAAGGGATGCACGCGGATACGGAACAGCACTTCATTCTTGATTATATTTCCAACGCCGGAAAACACCGTCTGGTCCAGCATTGCATCGCATACCCATGTGCCGGGCATGGCGCGCAGCTTGCGTCTGGCAGCCGCAGGGTCCCATTGCTCGGACATTACATCCTCGCTCCATTTATATACATGGTCCAGTTTACCTTCGATAAATCGTACCGAGCAGGCGTAGAAATTCAGTTCCCCGTCGGCAAACTGCAGGCTAAGCCGCAGCTGGCCGGATTTACGCTCATTGATGAGATAGCTGCCGAACAGCAGGAAATGGATGCGCAACGACACGTCGGGAAGTTCAATCAGGAAATGTTTGCCCCAGCTGCGCAACGCGATGACGGGCTGATTGATCAGGCGCGCCATCTCGATTTTGGCGTTGCCCTCGGCGTTGAGGATGGTCTTGCCGACAAACGCTGCAGCTTGTTCTCTGAGGATGACTATCGTTGGCCCTTCCGGCATTGCGTCCCCCTGTTGATAATGAGCATTGATTTATTTGCTCTTCAGTGACACTCGCCGCGCGAAACGGCTATTTGCGCTCCCTGATCCACTGCTGATTACAGATGATTCCCAGCGCACTCATCGCCAGCCAGTAGAGCGGCCATTCCAGCGCGGAAATGATGCCCAGCCACCAGTAATAGAGGGCCACCACAGCCCCCATCCACATAGACATGCACCACTCGCACGAAAGCCCGCGCTGCAATGACGGGCTGCCGGGCAGCTTCCGCAGTTTGCGAAAAATATAGGCAGGTCCATCTTCTTTGGAGATAAGCAGAGAGAGCCTGAAGGTCGCCAGTCCGCCCAGTAGTAAATAAAAAAATTGCATTGCAATCATTGCCGACTTTCCGCCCGCTAACCCATCAAAGATTTTGAGATGGCAAGCTACCCAACATTGAAGAATGATCCGCTCTCCCGAGTAAACGCTTCTGTTCGGAAGGACACGTAGAAACATAAAATTTAACGGTAAGATTGCGAAAAGTTTATCGCGGTTTATCAATAAATCAGGTCAGGAGATATATATGCCTTGGTCCATAGTAAAAATGACGGACAGAGATATTTCGGATAAACAGGACACCAAATTGCAGTTGCAATTTGAGACCATTTATTCAGATGCCGGGGCACCCGCAACCGCTGCGATGTTTGGCAAATTGATTACAGGTGAAAATGACCACGCTTTTTACTTCTCCCCCAGAGCGACTGATATCGCCCGCGAGATACTTGCCGAATACTCAGCGGAGGAATGTGCCGCGCCCAATCCGGATGCGGTGTATCTACTGGTGGGCAAGGATGAAGCCAGCCGCAATTTGTCCAACCTGTAACCATTTTTACAGGTTCTAAATCGCCCGCGGGCTTTGACAGCCGATGGCCAAGCTCCGCAAAGAGTTTATCGGCATCCATTTTTGAGAGGTTTCCTTGGCTGGTATTTCGCCCGATCCTAACGCGCCGCTCTTCATTATTCTGAATGCCAAATCCGGCCATAACGATACAGCCGAGACTAAAAAGATCATTCTGGCGGTACTGGCGGAGACTGACAGGACACACCACATCGTCGTGGTCGAGAACCCTGCGCAACTACGCGACACCGCGAAACGGATGGTGGCGCAGGCCCGGGCATGCGGCGGTGCGATAGTCGTGGCCGGCGGCGATGGCGCGATCAATACAGTCGCCCAGGCCGTGTTACCCAGCGGCTGTCCTTTCGGGGTATTACCGCAGGGAACATTCAACTATTTCTGTCGCGCGCATCGCATACCGGAGGACACCGAGCAGGCGATGCGCACACTGCTGAACGCCCAGCCGCATCCGGTGCAGGCCGGCTTGGTCAATGACCGGGTATTCCTGGTCAACGCCAGCCTGGGGCTTTATCCCAAACTGCTGGAAAATCGTGAGGCGGATAAACAGCAGTTCGGCCGTACCCGGCTGGTTGCGTTCATTTCTGCAATTTTGACGCTGGTGGGGCGCTATCGGGTTTTGAAAATCGTTTTGGAGCAGGACGGCGAGACGCATGTCTATCGCACCCCCTCTCTTTTCATTGGCAATAATTCGCTACAGCTGGAGCAGATCGGCGTACCGCTGACACAGCAACTTGCCGCCGGACAACTGGTTGCCATACTGCCGCGCCCGGTCAGCACATTGGCCATGCTGTGGTTGCTGATATGCGGGGTATTCGGCAACGTGGGCGCGACTGGCAATGTGATCAATTTCAGCTTCAGCAGCCTGACAGTAAGTCGGATTACCCTCTACCGCAGGCGTGTTAAAGTGGCCACCGATGGCGAGATTGTATGGTTGAAAGCGCCGCTGGAGTTTCGCGTTTCGCCGCAACCGCTCTATCTGCTGAAACCGGATGACTCGACTGCCTGATGTCCCTGCTGATCCATATTTCCGACCCGCATTTCGGCACCGAACAGCTGCCGGTCGTGGCGGCGTTGCAACGCCTGGTGCAACAGCAGGCGCCTGGAGTAGCAATCCTGTCGGGCGACATCACACAGAGAGCCCGCCCCGGCCAGTTCCGCGCGGCGCGTATATTCACCGACCAGCTGGCGGTTCCAACTACGCTGGTTATCCCAGGCAATCACGACATCCCGCTTTTTAACCTGGCAGCGCGACTGTTCACGCCCTATGCCAATTTCATCCGCGAATTCGGCAATGAACTGGAACCGATATATGCGTCCGAACATTTACTGGTGATCGCCTTGAACACCACACGCCGCTACCGCCATATTGATGGGGCAGTGTCGAGCGCGCAGATTGAGCGCGTGGCCGCCCGGCTTGCGCAGGCCACCGATACTCAGTTACGTATTGTAGTCACGCACCAACCGGTATGTGTGACCGAGTCCGAAGACGCGCCCAATCTGCTGCACGGCCACGCCATCGCCATCAAGCGCTGGGCAGCGGCCGGCGCCGACCTGATACTGGGCGGGCATATCCATTTACCCTTCGTCTGCGCACTGCATGATCGTGATGCAGCTCTGCCGCGCCGTATCTGGGCAGTGCAGGCCGGCACCGCGTTATCCACCCGCATACGCTACAACGCGGGCAATTCCGTTAATCTGATACGTTACGGCGACGGGTCGGCGGGGCGCTGCTGCACCGTTGAACGCTGGGATTTTCAGCCGGATGAACAACGTTTTATACCCGTGCAAACACATGAACTGCGCCTGGATGGAGCGGCGTGAAGACGCCAGCGCCGCTGGTTTTTAATGGCGGAGAATGGCTGGGCACGTATGCGCTGCCATTTTTTTTTGCCGGATTGCTGGGCGTAACGGTTATTGTCGGGCTGGCCGTCTGGGCGATACAACGCAACGCCTGGACCAATGCGCTGCTGATCCGCTTGGCCATTCTGGTGTTTGCGATAGCGGCAAGTCTGTTTGCGGTCATTGCCGGCGGTATCGGCGTTGATCGTCCAGAGGCGTTACTTGATCAGTCGTTGTCCACGGCTGTGGGGCTGCACACTTCTGGCGGTGTGCTGCAGGTATTCCGGTGGATTACCGATCTGGGCGACCCGAAGCTGCTGACGGTTTGGTGCGTGATTTTCGGCATCATCCTGATTGCCCGGCGTGAATATGTACTGGCTGGCGGCTGGGTAATTGCGATTGCCGGCAACGCTACGCTGAACCGCGTGCTGAAGGCGACGTTCGAGCGGGCACGGCCGATACATGAGCAGGCGTTCCATGCGCAAGGCTGGAGCTTTCCGAGCGGTCATACCTCAGGTGCGATAGTAACTTACGGCATGCTGGCTTATCTGGCTGTACATTACCTGCCGGCAAAGTGGCACGCGACAGTGATGATGATCGCTGCGGCGCTGGTTTTCACTATAGGATGCAGCCGCATTTTTCTGCAATTGCATTACCTGAGTGATGTGCTTGCAGGCTGGGCCACCGGCATCGCATGGCTGACGTTATGCATAACCGCTACCGAGTTGCTTTACCGGCGATATAATGGCCGTGCCAGTCCGAAGATTTAACCTTACGCGATATTTTGCAGCAGTTCGTCCCGCAGCGCAGCGTAAGCTTCCGGTTTACCTAAATTTTCGCCCATTATCTGGAAGGTATCCTCGGCTCGGAAACCTAGCGTATTTATTTTTGCGCTGCGCAGATTAATCCCGTGCTGCGCCAGCACATAAGCGATACGCGCAAGCAAACCGGGGCGGTCGCCAGCAATGATGGAAAGCACATGGCGTCCCTGCTCATTCAACATCAGGTTGACTTCAGGATTGATGGGGAAGTGCTTGAGCTGGCGGCTTTTCCGGCCGGCCTGAGGTGCCGGGACGGGATGATTATCGCTCAGCTTCTGGATCAGTTCGTATTCGACATAATTCATGACGTCGCGGTACGTGCCGGTGTTGCCCCCCGCATCCATCACCATAAAGCTGTCCAGCGCATAACCGTGCTGGGTGGTATAAATTTTCGCTTCCATGATGTTGTAATGCAGTCGTTCAAAAAAGCTGCAGATGCGCACCAGTAAATACGGCTGGTCGGGGTTGTATACCATTACCTGCAAACCTTCCCCTATTCGGCTCAGGCGGGCTTTGACTATCGGCGCGGTGGTATTGACGCGGTGGGCCAGCAGGCGGGTATGCCAGGCAATTTCGTCCGGTTCGTGGCGCAGAAAATATTCCGCATCCAGCTGCCCCCAGAACAATTCATATCGCTGCGGAGCAATCGCATACAGATTCAGCAGCTTCAGTGCATGGCTGCGTACCATACCCACCTGATCGGCAATTTTTCCGCCCAGCATATAGCGGCGCGCAGCGTGAAACAGATCTTCCAGCAATCTTCCTTTCCATGCGTTCCACACCTTCGGACTGGTGCCGCGTATATCCGCTACGGTAAGCAGATAAAGCGCGACCAAGTAGCGGTCATTCGGGATTTTGGCGGCATATGCGGCGATCACATCCTGGTCGGACAGATCCTGTTTCTGCGCAGTGGCGGACATGGTCAGATGCTGCTCCACCAGCCACACCACGAGTTCAGTATCCTCGCGCATCACGTTATGCTGTTTGCAGAAGCGCGCCGCATCGGCGCGGCCTTTGACAGAATGGTCGCCGCCGCGCCCCTTGGCGATATCATGGAAAATCCCGGCGATATACAGCACTTCAGGCCGGGCGAAATTCTGGACCAGTTTGCTGCAGAGCGGATATTCATGCGCATAGCGGGGCAGCATGAAGCGGCGCAGATTGCGCACCACCATCAGAATATGCTCGTCCACCGTATAGACGTGGAACAGATCGTGCTGCATCTGGCCGACGATGCGTCCAAACGCCGGCAGATAGCGCCCCAGAACACCATATTGGTTCATGCGCCGCAGCGCATGCGTCACGCCTTGCGGCTGCTGCAGTATGCTCATGAATAAGGCGCGGTTGTCGGGATTGCGCCGAAACGCTGCATCTATTTTATGGTTCGCCCGCCACAGTGCGCGCAGTGTAGCAGCAGCGAATCCGCTGAGTTCGGGATGCTGTTCCATCAGCAGGAAGCTTTCGAGCAGCGTCGATGGCTGCTGTTCGAACAGTGACTCGGTGCGCGCTTCCAGTAACTCTCCATGCGCGATAAAACGCTCGTTCAGCGGATGTACCGGGGTTGCCTCCGGAAACAGATAGTTGTGCATATTCTGCAGCATTACGTCATTTAACTGCAGCACCGCGGATTTGGTGCGGTAATAGCGCTGCATCATATGTTCGCTGGCCTGACGCGTTGCCGTCGCGGCGATATGCATCTGCTCGGCCAGCGCGTTCTGGTAGTCGAACAGCAGCCGGTCTTCACGCCGCCCGGCCAGATAATGCAGGCGGATACGCAGGGTTTGCAGCAGTGCTTCATGGCGCGCTATCGCACGCGCTTCCGGTAAGGTGATAAGCCCGGCCTGGGCAAGTTTGCGCCAGGTTGCGCCCAAGCCGCTGGCGCGGCTGATCCACAGCACGGATTGCAAGTCGCGCAAGCCGCCGGGGCTTTCCTTGATGTTGGGTTCGAGGTTGAAATCGATGTCCGCATAACGGGCATGGCGATTTTTCTGCTCCTGCACTTTGGCCAGGTAAAATGCGCGGCGGCTCAGATGATTGCTGAGCGCCTCCTGCATTTCGACGAATAATGGCCGGCATCCGGTAATCAGGCGCGCTTCAAGCAGGTTGGTTTGCACCGTGACATCGGACGACTCTGCCATGCAGTCGCCTACGGTGCGAATGCTATGGCCGACTTCGAGGCCAATATCCCAAAGCACACCGACCAGATCCTGCAGGCGGCGCTGCAACACTGTGTCGGGCTGCTGCGGCAGCAGGATCAGCAGATCGATATCGGATTTGGGGTATAGCTCTTCGCGGCCATAACCGCCTACCGCAACCATCGCCAGCTCAGCGGGCATATCCAGTATTTGCCACACGGTGCGCAAATGGTCGTCCACCACCCGGGCGTTGGCGCGCAATAAACGTCCGGGCTGGGCGTGGCGTTCGAATTCCTGTTGCAGAGTCTGGCAGGCCGCACGCAAACTCTGGCGGATCGTGGCTGCGCTTTGCATGGACGCCTAAATGGGCGGAGGAGGGGAACCGGCTGAAAGAGTCATTACTTCGAAGCCGTTTGCAGTGACCAGCACAGTGTGTTCCCACTGGGCAGATAGACTGTGATCCTTGGTAACGATGGTCCATCCATCGCTCATCTGTTTGATGCCGGCCTTGCCGGCATTGATCATCGGTTCGACGGTGAAGATCATGCCGGCCTCCAGCTTCATGCCGGTATGGGGCTTGCCATAATGCAGCACCTGCGGCTCCTCGTGGAAAATCCTGCCTATGCCATGCCCGCAGAATTCACGCACGACACTGTACCCGAGGGGCTCAACAAAACTCTGGATGGCGTGGCCGATATCGCCGAGATATGCTCCCGGTCGAACTTTACGAATGCCGCGCCACATCGCCTGATAAGTAGTTTCGCACAGCCGCCTTGCCTGGATCGACGGTTCGCCGACATAAAACATGCGGCTGGTGTCGCCGTGATAACGGTCCTTGATGGTCGTAACATCAATGTTCATGATGTCGCCGCTCCGCAGTTTCCGGTCACCCGGTATCCCATGGCACACCTGATGATTGACCGAGGTGCAAATCGATTTCGGGTAGGGTATATGGCCAGGCGGGGTGTAATTCAGTGGCGCGGGTATAGTCTGCTGTGTGTCCACCATGTAATTGTGGCACAGCTGGTCAATTTCGGCGGTGGTGATTCCGGGCTGCACAAACGGAGTAATATAGTCCAGCACCTCGCTGGCCAGGCGGCCGGCCACACGCATCTTTTCAATTTCCTGGGGCGACTTGATGCTAACAGGCATAATGTTTATTTCTGGAATAACTGGTACGGGATTATACGCCAGCAGGCCAGCACCGGGGGAAGCGTGATAAGGTATGCCTGATCATATTTTGAATAGCGTCAGATCGAGCAGCACGCAAGAGTTGGGAATTTCGGGCAAGTTTGGTAGAATGCTGAGGCATTTTGAACTTTAACTAAAAGTAGGGGAGCTACATGTCAAATATCGAACAACGCGTCAAGAAAATTGTTGCGGAGCAACTTGGCGTAAATGAGTCCGAAGTCAAGAATGAATCATCCTTCGTTAATGACCTCGGTGCCGATTCACTTGATACCGTTGAACTGGTGATGGCGCTCGAAGAAGAATTTGAATGCGAAATTCCAGATGAAGATGCAGAAAAAATCACCACCGTGCAGCAGGCTATCGATTACGTCAACGCCCATCAAAAGTAAGTCCTTCTTGTTCTAATTAGCGGAGTTCAGTTTGGCTAAACGCAGAGTCGTGATTACCGGCCTGGGTATCGTCTCGCCTGTCGGTACCGGAATTTCTCAGGCGTGGCAGAATATCATCGACGGAAAGTCGGGCATTGCCCGCATTACCCGTTTTGACGCCAGCCTGTTTGCCTCGCAGATTGCCGGAGAGGTCAAGGATTTCGACGCCACCCAATACCTTCCTGCTAAAGACGCCCGGCGCATGGATACTTTTATCCATTATGGGCTGGTTGCCGCGATGGAAGCCGTGAAGGATTCCGGCATCGTCGTAACCGAACAAAACGCCGAGCGGATCGGTGTGAACATCGGCTCCGGCATAGGCGGCCTGCCAATGATCGAAGAGACGCACAATGATTATCTGGCCGGAGGGCCGCGCAAAATATCGCCGTTCTTTATTCCCGGCACCATCATCAATATGATCTCGGGCAATTTGTCGATCATGTATGGCTTTAAAGGACCCAACCTGGCCATGGTAACCGCCTGCACTACCGCGACTCACTGCATTGGCGAGTCTGCGCGGCTGATCGAATATGGCGATGCCGATATAATGGTTGCGGGCGGCTCGGAGGCTACGGTCAGCGTGCTGGCAGTCGGCGGCTTTGCTTCGGCGCGCGCGTTGAGCACGCGCAACGACGATCCCGCGACCGCCAGCCGTCCTTGGGACAAGGACCGCGACGGCTTTGTGCTGGGCGAGGGCGCAGGCATATTGGTACTGGAAGAGTATGAACATGCCAAGGCGCGCGGAGCAAAGATTTATGCCGAAATCGCCGGCTATGGCAGAAGCGCCGATGCCTATCATATGACCGCACCGATCGAGAACGGCGAAGGTGCCGCGCGCTGCATGAATAATGCGTTGCGTAATGCGGGTCTCAACCCGGATCAGGTGGACTACATCAATGCGCATGGAACGTCCACTCCACTGGGCGATCTGGCCGAAACGATGGCCATGAAGCGCTGCCTCGGCGATCATTCGAAAAAAGTCAAAGTGAGTTCCACCAAATCAATGACCGGGCATTTGCTCGGTGCTGCCGGCGGGGTGGAAGCGGTTTTCTCGGCGCTGAGCATCAGCCAGCAGATTGCTCCGCCGACGATTAATATCTTTGAGCAGGATGAGCGCTGTGATCTGGATTATGTGGCGAACACCGCACGCCAGATGACCATCAACGTGGCCATGTCCAATTCCTTCGGCTTCGGCGGCACCAACGGCACCTTGGTGTTTCGCAGAGTTTAGTCCGCGGCGCCCGATGTTGATCAATGGGCTGCCGGGTGATCGAATCAGCATACAGGACCGCGGTCTGCTGTACGGTGACGGGGTTTTTCGTACCATGCGAGTGCTGGATCAGCGCATTTTGCATTGGCCGCGCCATTACGATAAGCTGCAACGGGATTGTGTCGCACTAAAACTGCATTGCCCGGACGCGTTGCTTCTACGCGCGGAATTCCAGCAGCTACTGGACCAACATCCCGCCGGCGTGGCAAAAGTAATTATTACACGAGGCACAGCCCAGGCACGTGGTTATGCATACCATGCCACTGCAAGCCCCACACGCATCCTGACTGTAGCCCCTCTACCGGTATTCCCTGCTGATTTCGGGTCACGCGGCGTCAAGGTCCGGGTGTGTGATTTAGCGCTGTCGCATCAGCCAGGACTGGCCGGCATCAAACACCTTAACCGCCTTGAAAACGTGCTCGCAACAGCCGAATGGAATGATGACAATATCGCTGAAGGTGTGCTGCTGGACATCGCCGGCAATGTTGTGGAGGGAACGCGCAGCAATCTGTTCATGGTACGCAATGGTGAATTGCTGACGCCGGATTTGTCGCTCTGCGGCGTCGCTGGGGTGCAACGCGAGCGCATCATTGAATCGGCAACAGCTCATGCAACGGTATGCACGATCGGAAAATTCAATTTAACCGAACTGTTGGCGGCCGATGAGATATTTCTGGTGAACAGTGTCATAGGACTTTGGCCGGTCCGGGAACTTCAGCATCGCAGCTGGGATCGCTTCCCGGTAGCGATGCAAATACAGCAGCGGATAAATCATGCGTGTGATTAAGCGATTAATTTTTTTTGTTCTATTGACGGCTGTTTTGCTGCTAGCCGCCGTCGGTTATTACGGTACCCGCACCCTGAGTGTCCCAACTCTGCCTGTCGAATTTACGTTGACGCAGGGCTCCAGCCTGAAGAGCGCTGCCCGGCAAATGCAGCAGGCCGGAGTGCTAAGCTATGACAGCGTCTTCGTCTGGATGGCGCGCATGCTGGGCAAATCGTCTCAGATCAAAGCCGGCAATTACGAACTGGACCAGCCGCTGACCCCGTTGCAGCTGCTCGACATGGTGACTCAAGGAAGCAATAATCAGAGTGGAGTTTCCTTTATAGATGGTCGCTCATTCAAAAACTTGCGCGTAGAACTGAATGCTAATCCTGATGTTAGGCACGACACCGCGGCGCTGAGCGAGACTGAAATTTTGCGGCGCATTGGCGCCGCCGAGACCTTTGCAGAAGGATTGTTTTTTCCGGATACCTATTATTTTGCCAAGGGCACAAGCGATCTGGCTATACTCAAGCGGGCTTACCAGACCATGCAACAACATCTGCAGGAGAACTGGGCGACACGCGATCCTGGCCTTCCGCTGAGCACGCCCTACCAGGCGCTAATCCTGGCGTCGATCGTCGAAAAGGAAACGGGGCAAACAAGCGACCGCGGCATGATTGCAGGCGTGTTCATTAATCGTTTGCGCAACGGCATGATGATGCAAACCGATCCGACGGTGATATATGGCCTGGGAGAGAAGTTTGACGGCAATCTGCGTAAGCGCGATCTGCTCGCGGATACGCCTTACAACAGCTATACCCGCAAAGGTCTTCCGCCGACGCCGATTTCGCTGCCTGGGCTGGCCGCGCTGCAGGCCACACTGCACCCGGCGAAAACCGACGCGTTATATTTTGTCTCACGCGGGGACGGCAGTTCGGAATTTTCCGCCACTTTGGTGCAGCACAACCGCGCGGTTAACCGCTACCAGAAATAGGGCGGTGTTACTTTACCGTTTCGCGCTTCCAGCCATGGCCGACGGTTTCAGTGCAGAAGACACTTACCTGCTCCAACGCTTTAAGCACCGCCTTATTAGCTGCTATTACCCCTCCATAAGGATTCTCGCTGGGCGCCAGCGCCACGGTTTCGAATTCCCGCGACGCGATCACCTTGCGCGTGACGTTGTCCACCAGCTGGGCGCGTAACGTAAAACGTACCACGCTGGGCTGCTGCAGAAACTCATGCTGCAGGCGCAAAATTTCGGTTTCCAGCCGTAAATCCCCAGCCACCGTGGTGGGCGTGGTGACCACTGCGCGAAAGATCGCGTTTCTTCCCAACACATCTACGATAAGCGGCCCGAGCATGCGAGCCGGCGGATCTACCCACAAATTGTTCGCGTAATAGTCAATCGCATGCGCCTGACGTACATAGGCGATGCGCTGGTTATCAAAGCCCGACGCTGCGCGTGTCGGGCTGACGATGAGGGTCAGCACGCCCGGCTGAGCGTCCGGGCGAGCCTCGTGCGCGGCAGCGCTGGAGCTATCCAGCGAAAAATAACTGGGATGGGGTGCTGCCGCCGGGCGCAAATTACTGCACCCGGCTGTGATTAGCAGCACAACGGTAAAGACGGCTACGCCGGAGGCGCGTGGAATGGTAGGCATGATCGCTTTCATTTACTGGAGCTCTCGCCGGGGCCGAGCGGTACCGGCTGGTGGCCAAACAGCAGGCTGGCCGGATTACGTTCAGTCTGCTCGGTTAAGCGCCGCAGCGACGAAACCAGCACGCTGGTTTCCCCCATCAGACGTTCAACTTCGGGCAGTGTTTCAGTGGTGAAACGTTGTACATCCTCGCCTACCGCGTCCACTGTTCTGCCGGCGTTAGCGCTGGCCTGGCCCGCTTGCTGCGCCATGATTTCAAGCGCATCCGCGCTGCGGCCTATCCTGGCTACCACCGGGCGTGCCTCTGCCGTCAGGCGAGCGCTGTTGTCAAACGTTCGTGCCGCGCTGGCTATGCCGGCGTCCAGCGTGTGCCTGCGTGCAGCCACGGTATGGGTGACGGCAGCCATATCGTTGAGCATATTGCGGAAGTTCTCGCTGTTTTCCTTGCTCAACACCGCATTCAGGTTGGCCGTGGTGTGATCTACACTGGTCAGTACCGTACTCAGCATATTCTCCAGGCGCGTGCTGAGCGAGGGCTTGGTCTGAATAACCGGATACTCGTCGGCCACTGTCGAGCTCAACAGCGGCGCGGAGGCGCTGCCGCCGGTGAGTTCGACATACGCTATGCCCGTCAGCCCCTGGGTATTCAACACCGCGACCGTGTCGGTTTTGATCGGCGCACCCTGCTCAATTGAAAACGTCAGGAGCACCTGCGACGGGTTGCTGCGATCAAGCTGGATGGCACGCACCTTACCGATGTCTACGCCGTTGAATTTGACCGGTGCATTGGGATTGAGGCCGGACACCGATTCGTTTACCTTGGCGAGATAGGTGTCATATTTTTTCTGGAACGCGCCGCCGCTGGCCAGCCACAACACAACGGCGATCAACACTGCGCCGAGCGCAATCACAAAAGCACCGACTGCCGCGTAATTCACTTTGCTTTCCATGCCACCTCCGCTTCCGGTTTATCGCCGTGATGCTGTGCCGCACGCGCACGCGGCCCATCGAAAAACTCACGTATTGAAGGATGCTGCATCTGGCTGAGTTCGCTCATCGAACCGATGCCCTGTACCTTGCCTTCGCCCAGCACGGCAACGCGGTCGGCCACCTCCCATAACAGATCAAGGTCATGGGTGATCATTACCACGGTTAAGCCGAACAAATCGCGCAGCTTGAGCACCAGTTCGTCGAGGCCGTCTGCACTGGCCGGATCAAGACCGGCCGTGGGTTCGTCCAGAAACAGTAGTTCGGGGTCGAGCGCCAGCGCCCGGGCCAAGGCCGCGCGCTTGAGCATCCCGCCGCTCAATTCGGCCGGAAACTGCACCGCGCTTTCAGGTTTCAATCCGGTCAGTGACAACTTCCACGCGGCAATTTCATCGATACGATCATCGCTGAGGTCAGTGTGCTCACGCAACGGCAGGCCGATGTTGTCCAGCACATTTAATGATCCGAACAGGCCGCCGCTCTGGAACATCACGCCGATGCGCTGCAGCATCGGGCGTGACTCCTCTTCATCCAGCGCGTGGATATCAGTGCCAAGCACACGCACGGTGCCGCCATCGGGGCGATGCAACAAAATCATTTCTCGCAGCAGGGTAGTTTTGCCGGTGCCGCTGCCGCCGACGATGGCGAGAATTTCGGCCCTGCGCACATCCAGATTGATACCGTCGTGAACCACATGCGCGCCGAAACGCGTGGTTAAATCACGTATTTCTATCACTGCTGCGTCGGCCTGTTTTTCGCCCGGTTTCATAGATCGAGGATGCTGAATACGACTGAGAACAGGCTATCTGCGAGGATTACCAGAAAAATTGCCTGCACCACGCTGCGAGTGGTTTGGCGCCCCACGCTGTCGGCACCGCCACTGGTGCGGAAGCCCTGGAAACAGCCGATCATTGCGATAATAATTGCAAATACCGGCGCTTTACCGATGCCGATCAGATAGGCCGGAATATCGACGGCATTGACCAGGCGATCGAGAAATTCCATATATCCAACGTCCAGCTGCGCGCGCGCCATGACCATTCCTCCGAAAATTCCCAGAACGTCCGCGAACACAGTCAGCAGCGGCATCGCGATCAGCAACCCAAGAATTTTGGGCAGCACCAGCAATTCCAGTGGCGGGATTCCCAGCGTGCGCAACGCATCGATTTCTTCGTTCACCTGCATCGTGCCGATCTGCGCGGCGTACGCCGAGCCGGAACGTCCGGCGACGATAATGGCCGTCATTAATGGCGCGAACTCGCGCAGCATCGACAGGCCCACTAGGTCTACCACATAAATATTCGCACCATAGCGCCGCAATTGCTCGGCACTTTGGTACGCGACTACGATACCCAGCAGCAGGGACAGCAACCCGACTATAGGCAAGGCGTTGAACCCCGCGCTGTGTATGTTTTGCAGTAACGGACGCCAGCGCAGGCGCGCGGGATGTCTGATCGCAGTCAGCAGCGTCAATGTGCACTCACCTGTAAAGCTAAGCAGCGCATAGAATTGCTCCAGGCCTTCCGCAACCGTTTCACCCAGTCTAGCGAGCATCGATGGACGCGGCAATTCGGGCGGCGGAGATACCGGATTCTGTGCAACGAGATCCAGCAGTTTTGTGTACTGCGGCTGCCAGCCGCGCATTTCGACCGCGCCGTGGGTACGCAACCGCTGCAGCATGCTCTGCAACAGCCAGACGCCGACGGTATCCAGTGCGTCGATACGGGCTCCATCCACACTGATGGAGCCGCCCATCTTTTCAGCCAGCAAGGTATCGATCTGATACTCGACGCGGCCTATCCCAAGTGCAGTCCAGTGTCCGGATATTGCTATTTCATTGGAACCCGCCAGCTTGATAGCCGCAGGCGCTTGCGGCCCTGGATCTGTGCCGCTTTTCATATCGGGAGTTGAAACATCGCTACAAGCCAGTCCTGGTGAGACGCAGCATCCGCCGCAGAATGACTGCAGACTAGTTCAAATGACCGCTAACGTATGTACGCTAACGTACACACAGTTACCCACAAATGAGGAACTATTACACCAACGTAGCCATGCCAGCTGTTGGTGCGACAGCGTACAGATCGATTTCTTTGCCTCTTGTAAAGTAATTTGCTCTACACTTGCTTAGCGAAAGACGGGGCGGATAGCAGGTGCTGTAAGTATGTCTTTTTAGAGGAGCAATCATGAATAATACTTTAGAAAAATTTATGGCAATTTTACTGATAGCTGCCGCTGCCATTTCTGTAAGCGCCTTCAGCGGACGAGCCCAAGCCGCTACTGCGGATGATCTGGAGCGGGATGGCAAACAGGCTTTGCAAGCGCTATATAAAACCAATCCGCTGGCCAGCGACATATCCAAAAAGGCCAAGGCCATACTGATATTTCCTAATATTGTAAAAGCCGGCCTGGTGTTCGGTGGCGCCTACGGCGAGGGCGTGCTGCTGGGTAGCGATGGCAAGGTTGGCGGATATTACAACTCGGTGACGGCATCCTGGGGTTGGCAGGCCGGCGCGGAATCGTACCGCTATGCTGTATTTCTGATGAGCGACCGCGCAGTAAACTACCTTGATAAATCCAAAGGATGGGAAATTGGCGTAGGACCGACGGTAGTTGTCGTGAACGAAGGAGCGGCCAAAAATCTGTCTTCGCTAACGTTGAAAGATGATGCCTATGCCTTCATCTTCGACCAGCAAGGTCTCATGGCCGCTCTCACCATAGAGGGTACCAAGATCAGCCGTATCAAGCGTTAACCGTAAACTCTCTAACTCCATAATCGTGCGCGCCTCGGCCAGTTAAGCCGGGCGTGCGCCGATCGGGCAGCGAATGGAATTCAAGGATTACTACAGCGTTATCGGAGTGGCAAGAGATGCCACTCAGGCAGAAATCAAGCGTGCCTATCGTCAGCTGGCGCGCAAATATCACCCTGATGTCAGCAAAGAAAAAAATGCCGAGGCCCGTTTCAAGGAACTGGGCGAAGCATATGAAGTGCTGAAAGACCCTGAAAAGCGTGCCGCGTACGATCGCTTGGGTAGCAATTGGCAAGCCGGCCAGGATTTTACGCCCAACCCCGGTTCCAACGCGGGTTTCGAATTTTCCGGTGGCGGTTTTACCGGCATGGACAGCGAAAATTACAGCGATTTTTTTGAATCGTTATTTGGCCGGGGATTTAACGGTCGGACGCGTGCATCGGCCCATGCTCAGGGGGAAGATCGCCATGCCAGAATACTGATCGATCTCGAAGACAGTTACAACGGTGCTACCCATACCATAACATTACAGGTGCCCGAGGCCGATGCGAGCGGCCGGCCGATAATGCGCGAGCACAAAATCAACGTTACGATTCCGCGCGGCATTGGTGCCGGACAACATATACGCCTGACAGGGCAGGGCGCACCCGGCGTGGGGCAAGGCAGGGCGGGTGACCTTTATCTCGAAGTCGAATTTCGCCCGCACCCGTATTATCGAATCGAAAAACATGATGTATATCTTGACCTGCCCCTGACGCCGTGGGAGGGAGCTCTGGGCGCAACAGTAAAAGTACCGACGCCGGGCGGCACGGTCGAATTGAAAATTCCTCCCGGTTCCGCTGTTGGCAATAAATTGAGGCTCAAGGGCCGCGGCATTCCAGGCAGTACACCGGGAGATTTTTTTGCGGTGCTGCTGATAGCGCTGCCGCCGGCTGACAACACGGCAGCCAAGGACTTCTACCGCAACATGAACAGGCAATTTCCATCGTTCAATCCGCGCCTTCATCTGGGGGTATAAATGGCCAGTGATCAAAATCCACAACTGACTACTATTTGGGAAGAGCAGACGCAGCTCACATTGTCCGAGTTAAGCCGTGCCTGCGCTGTGCATGCCGAATGCATTATCGAGTTGATCGACGAAGGCTTGCTGGCCCCTATCGGGCGCGAGCCGCAACATTGGCGTTTCACCGGGCACCAGATGCGTAGCGCGATATTGGCTTTGCGCCTGCAACGCGATCTGGGTATCAATCTCGCTGGGGCAGCGTTGGCGCTACAGCTACTGGATGAGATGGACGCGCTACGGGCCCGGCTCAGGGCTATAGGCGCCGAGCCCGTTTGATTGTTGCAATCAATCCACACACGTTTAGCAACGTAATCTGGTCAGGACTCAATAAGCGAGATAGGGACCGTTGCCGGCCGGCGTCGCCCTGCCTTCGAGCGCAGTAAACACGCTCTTGCCAAAGAAAAACGGCGCCCCCCAGTCAAAAAAAGTTTGTCCGCTGAAAGCCAGCGCTGGCCCGCCAACATGGGCTGCCGAAGTACCGTTCGGGAGGTTATCCAGGTGAACTATGCTGAATGTCACGCTTGCAACCGGATTGCTGCCGATCCCCGGCATGTTGGTTGCGGTCAATACTAAGGGGTTGGGCGGACAATAAAACGAAGTCGATAACCTGCAAAGCGGAATGGCAGAATCATCAAAGAAATACGCGTTGGATCCCGAGTCTATAAAGGCGGGCATGGTATTTCCCTTATAGGTCGTAAAAATATTTCCCTGGTTATTTGCAACAAAAACGGTGCTGCTGCCCAGCGCGTTATTGTTCTGTGTGCCTATGCCAAAAACGAGAGATCCTGTCAGGCTGGTGGCCCCGCCATATCCGACCGCCGGAAAGCTAACCATTACCCCGTTGTTATCCTGGGCAAATGAGGCGACTGGATTCCGGACCATCTGGTTGGCAGTAACGACAGTACCGTTACAGGCTGACGCTGTGCATGAATAATACGTCGCCGGCGTAACACTATGCAGGCAGGCCTCGCAATCATTCTGAAACATCCCCACGCCCAGAATACCTTTGGCCCCAAGTGTTGCGACTGTGTTTTCAGCGGCGCCGGTACCACTGCAGTCGGTCGGTATGCCGGTGTATCCCCCTGGGTTGGCGCCGATCACCTGGATGGGAATATTCGACGCGACTTCTCCGGCGAGTTTGACATCGGCGTAGTGCACTGAGCCCCAGGTAAACCCGTCGGCAAACGCCACGCATTCGCCCAGATATGCATTGGTCGAGGTCTGCACCGGGGGCAGCATAATTTCTGCATTGAGCACCGCTGGCCCGATTACGCGCAGTCCGTATGAGGCTGTATCGACCAGCACATGATCGATGGTTTGGCAGGTCGTGCTGCCGGGGATACACACAGTTACGCTCACGAAGGGCACATTGATCGATCCGTAAGCCCCATCAATGACGATAGACATGGAATTGGGTGTGGTGGAAGCCGAGACCGGCGCGGATTCGGCAGCAGGGCTTGTTGAAGCGCCATTGCACGCGGTCAGCATCAGGATGCATGCTACCGCGAAGCAAGCTGTAAGACGCTCGAAACTCATACTGTGATTTTTAATTGCGGCCTCATGGATTCCGCGGAACTATTGTATGTCCTGCACAGTGACACCGGCCGGAATATCGGCTGGCAGATAGGCGCGACCGAAAAAATTACGCATATGCCCCCCGGACTCGATGACCAGGTTAGCTTGATTCAGATTGAAACGGCCACGTGCGACGTGAGACTGATGAGCCACCATGGTATCGAAATGCGGCCCCAGCAGTTGGCGCAGGTCAGGCTTAAACGGCCCTTGCCAGGACACTGCAAAAACGGTTCCGTTAGCGGAAGCATATTGGCGGACGACGGTTTGCGTTGGCAACGCCATCTGGTATACGGTATAAGCTGCCGAAGCGGTGACAGGCGCTTGCGTCTGCGCTTTCAAGCGTGCTCTGTCATTATCGATGGTATTGATGTTGCCGCCCAGCTCGGCATGAGCCAGGCCAACGACACCAATGCCGATAAGCAAAACGCGTGAAACCTGAGCCTTGGCATATTTTCGGAAACGCATTTTAGTAAACCAGTGAAGACAAGTTTTAGTTGGCGCAATGTTTAACATGACAAGTGTATTATCATCAAGACAAGAGACGTTCCGTATGGCAACCCACAGTCGATCTTTCGCTACGCAAAAACGCAACAGCTACGCGTGCAGAATATGATTAGGTCATAATGCAGCTACGTCGCCGGATAAGAACTTTGAAACTGCATAACCAAAAGGTTCTGTCGAAAATAAATTTCACGCAAGCATACATCGACAACATGGAACGCACCGCAAAAATGATAGTCATCGACGGGATGGACGGCGCCGGCAAGGGCGTGCAAACCCGACGACTAAAGGATACTTTGCTAAAGGCTGGTCATCGCGCTATTTTGACGAGGGAGCCGGGGGGTTCGCCCGGGGCGGAAGAGATTCGCCGGCTGCTGGTTGAAGGCGATCCCGACAAATGGGATGCGATGACTGAGCTGTTACTGATGTACGCGGCCCGGCGGTCGCATCTGGTCAAGACTGTCTGGCCTGCGTTGGCTGAGCACTGCTGGGTAATCAGTGACCGATTTGCTGATTCCTCCAGAGCGTTTCAGGGGATCGCCGGCGAGCTGGGGCTTGATGTTGTAGAGGCAATTCATCAAATTAGCGTGGGTACCTTTAAACCGGACTTAACCATTATCCTGGATCTGCCGGTTGCGGTAGCGCTGGAGCGGGCGAAAATGCGCGGCGGCGGTGAGGACAGGTTTGAACGCAAGGGTGTCAGCTACCACGAGCGAGTACGTTCGGCCTTTATTGAAATTGCGCAATCCGATACCGAACAATATGTATTGCTGGACGGCTCCATGCCGATGGATCAGGTAACGGCTGCGATCGCGGATGCAATAAAATCGCGTCTCGGTCTCGACATAAAACTTAATCAGGAAGTCGGTTAATGTTACGCGAATCAAGGTAATTTATAACCGAACTGGCTTATCTATTTAATGGAACAGATATATCCCTGGCAGGAAAAACTTTGGCAAAGCTGGACCAGCCTGCGCACGCGCTTGCCCCACGCTTTGCTGCTGAGGGGGCCGCAGGGCATAGGCAAGCTGGATTTCGCGCTGAATATTGCTCAGTCCTTACTGTGCGCGCAGCCGTTGCCGAACGGCTTCGCATGTGATCAATGCCCATCGTGCCACTGGTTTAAACAAAAAACTCATCCGGATTTCCGACTGATCCAGCCGGATGCGCTGGCAGCGCTGGAAGAAGTAAAGGACAGTGCTAAAAAGCCCGCGCAGCAGATTAGTGTCGATCAAATACGTGCTTTGTCCGGTTTTACCCATCAGTCTGCTCATCAGGATGGTTATCGCGTAGTGCTGATTCATCCGGCGGAAACCATGAATGGCAGCGCAGCCAACGCATTGCTGAAAACGCTGGAAGAGCCATCCGGCCGGATGCTGCTGATTCTGGTCTCGCACAAGCCGCAGCAATTATTGCTTACCATAGTGAGCCGTTGCCTTGCGTTGACCGCGGCCACTCCTCCCCGCGAAGTCAGCGTGGCGTGGCTGCAGCAGCAGGGTATCAGTGCAGCGGTACCCATATTGGCGCAGGCATCGTTTGCGCCGTTGCAGGCCGCGCGCCTGGCGGAGGACACGGCCAGAGTGGGAGAACATCATAATTTTTTGCAGGCTGTGATGCAGCCCGAGAAATTGGATGGATTTGCTCTGGCTGAACAGTTGCAGCGTATCGAGCCGGTGCATCTCATCCACTGGTTACAGCTATGGTGCCATGATCTGGTCAGTTTTAAGCTCACTGGTCAGGTGAGATATCATCTTGAAGCGATTGATTCCATTAGCCGCGCAGCAGCAAAACTTAATCTGTTTAATATGCTGCGTTTCCAGAAGGAACTGGTGCTGGCGAAACGCCAGGCGTCGCATCCGCTGAACCCGAAGTTACTGTTTGAATCCCTGTTGCTGGCTTATCGGCACACAATGCTGGGTAAGGCAGCCTGATCCACCCGAGTATTAGCTGACCCTATGTATATAGATTCGCATTGCCACATTAACTTTCCCGAGCTGTCGCAGAACATCGAAGCTGTGCTGGCGAACATGCACGAAAATGAAGTCACCCACGCACTGTGCGTAGCAGTCAATCTGCACGATTTTCCGCAAATTCTGCAACTCGCCGAGCGCTACGAACATATCTATGCATCCGCCGGCGTTCATCCGGATCATGAGTCCGACATGGAGCCGACCGAAGCTGTGCTGGTACAAATGGCGCAGCACCCGAAAGTCGTGGCGATCGGTGAAACCGGGCTGGATTATTTCCGTCTGAAAGGCGATCTGGAATGGCAACGGCAGCGTTTCCGCGTCCATATACGCGCTGCGCGCACCTGCTTGAAGCCGCTGATCATACATACCCGCGAAGCCGCGCAGGATACTTTGCGCATTATGACGGAAGAGGGCGCAGACCAGTGCGGCGGCGTCATGCACTGTTTTACCGAAAGTCTGGAAGTTGCGCAGGCCGCGATTAAACTGGGGTTCTATATTTCCTTTTCCGGGATTGTCACCTTTAAAAATGCCATTGCGCTGAAGGAGGTTGCCAGAAGTATTCCGCTGGAACATATGTTAATCGAAACGGATTCGCCTTATCTCGCTCCTGTGCCGCATCGCGGGCTGCTTAATCAGCCCGCTTTTGTAAAACATGTCGCTGAGGAAATCGCCCGCCTGCGGGGGATTTCAGTGGAAGAGGTTGCGCAAGCCACTACCCGAAATTTCAATCGGCTTTTTTTGCATAAAGATGGCTAGCGGCCGGAATCCGGCATCAATCCAGCAATGGCAGGCTCTGTATCAGATAATTCTTATCTGATATTGATGAGCCGAGCAGCGCAAATCCATGCAGTTCCTGGCCCATTTTATAAAACAGGCTTTTGACCCCATCGTGGTTTTCTTCTATTAACCAATTACCCGGCGCGATTCCATCAGGCGCCAGGATAACGGCAGGGCAGGCCGGTGTTTTTACCGCCACCGGCATATGTGGATAACGGACCCGCACAGGCTTGCCTGACAAGGTCGATGCCAGCGCACGAGCGGCATGCATAATAGGCAGAATATATGGCAGGACTTTTCCCGCTACTTCGGCACAATCACCCAGCGCATAAACATCCTCGGCACTGGTTTGGAGCAAGGTATCCACCGTAACACCGCGATTTATCGTTATGCCGGCGGCCAACGCCAGAGCGACTCTCGGGCGTAAACCCACGGCCGACAAAATGACGTCGGTTTCGATAGTTGTGCCGCTGGATAGCGACACAGTATGGTGCCCGCCGGTTCGCTCCACGCTCACTGTGCTGCTCTGCAAATGGAACCTAACCCCGGCCTCCTCCAGCTTGCGCTGCATAAACGCCGCGGAGGCGGGCGGCAGCAGGCGGCCCAGCACCTGCGGAGCCAGATCGATCACGTCCACCTTATATCCGGCGCCGGTGAGATCGTTGGCGAACTCGCAGCCGATCAGGCCGGCCCCCAGTATTGCCACACGGGTTTTTCCGGCAAGCGCCCCCCGAAAAACCCGGTAATCATCCAGATCGTTTACCGACAACACATCCGGTGCGCCATCTCCCGACAACGCCAGCCGTATGGGATCGGCGCCCAGCGCCAGCACCAGTTTGTGGTAGGGCAGTGCGACCTCATTTACGATAATCTCCTTGCGCAGCGGATCGATACGGGTCACTCTGGCGTGGGGGCGAATTTCGGCCTTGAGTTCATCGGCCATCTGCGCCCGGCTTTTAATCAGCAACCCATCGACATTTTTTTTTTGTAAATGAGCATTCGATAACATGGGCTTCGAGTAAAAGCCGCCGTGATCCGCGCTCAGGATAAGCAATGGGGTTGCGGTATCGAGTTTGCGGAATTCACGAGCTACCGTGTAGCCGGCAAGCCCACTGCCGATAATGACTATGGGCTGGCTGGCCATTAAATTACCACCATTTCAAAATCGGCTTTAGCCACTCCGCAGTCCGGGCAGGACCAACTGCCCGGCACGTCCTCCCAACGCGTACCTGGAGCAATGCCGTGTTCGGGATCGCCACTCGCTTCGTTGTAAATAAAACCGCAAACTATACATTGCCACGTTTTCATGTTTTTCCCCTCTGCGTAATGTTAAGCGGTGACTTTGGCCAAGGTTTCGCGGTAGTGGTTGGCGTGCTTTTCTTCCACTCTGGCTAAGGCGGCAAAGCGTTTAGCCGCTTTTTCCAATGTCACACGGAATTGCTGGGCATGCTCTCTGGATTCCGCAATCTGCTCATCAATTTCTGCGACCGCCAGTGCGTTTCCTTCTTCGACTGCCGTGTGGCGAAAGGTGGGGTACATTTCAGTGTACTCATACGTTTCTCCGGCGATAGCCATCTCAAGACATATAGCCACGTTCAGAGTGTTCGCGGGATAAAGCAAATCCAGATGACCGAACGCATGTTGCACTTCCTGCGCGGCAGTCGCTTCAAATACCAGAGCGGTTTCCACATCGCCCGCTGCCCGGCAAACCTTCGCAAAATACATATACTTGATATGGGCCATCGATTCGCCCGCAAATGCCGCTTCGATATTCTTGATGGTGGTTGGTGCTTCCATTTTATCTCTCCTGTTGTAAGCGTCTGGTTCAACGCCTGAGCAGGATAAACAGGATCTCGCGATAAATATAATTGTATATATAAAAGTAGATGATTTATTATAACTATCAAATGGCGGAGCCACTCCTATGACCCTGAACGAATTGCGCTACATAATTGCGGTATCCCAGCAATTAAATTTCCGCCGTGCGGCAGAGCAAGTCTTCGTTAGCCAGCCGGCACTTTCCCTGGCAATACAGAAACTGGAAGAAGAGCTGGGCGTACAGATCTTTGAACGCAGCAGAACCGGAGTCAGTATCACCGCCATGGGAGAGCTGATAGTCGCGCAAGCCCAACTGGTGCTGGAGGAGACAGCCCGCATCAAGGTCATTGCCAGCCAAGGTAGAAATCAGCTGCGCGGCGCGCTTAAAATCGGCGCAATCTATACGGTAGGCCCCTATCTATTACCTGCGCTGATACCGATATTGAAACGCAGGGCACCAGAGATGCCGCTGGATGTTGAGGAAAACCTTACGGCCAACCTTCAGGAATTGCTGCTTCGTGGCCAACTCGATGTAATCGTCATAGCCTTGCCGTTTGCAGTGCCAGGCATTGCTATTCGACCGTTATATGATGAAGATTTCGATGTGCTGGTACCTGCCGATCACATCTGGGCAAAGAAGAAAAATATTCATGCATCTGAGCTCGCCAGCGAGAAAATGCTGATGCTTAACAGCGGGCACTGCTTCAGTAATCAGATAGCGGAGGCGTGCCCTGAGCTTAACCGCAGAGGCGCTGAGCCGGCGCACGGAAATTCTCTGGAAACAATACGGAATATGGTCGCATCGGGCTTGGGTATTACTGTTTTGCCAGCGTCTGCCAACAGTGCAAAATATCGCAGCCCGCTAACGCGGGCCATTCCCTTTAGCGTCCCGGCACCCTCACGGCGCATAGCCTTGGCTTGGCGTAAAAGCTTCGTTAGGGAAGAGGCGATCGACGTGCTGGGAGAAGCGATTATCGAAGCAAAGGTAGACGGGACGCAACCTATATCAGAGCGGGACTCAACAGTCGAAGTGGCTTGACCGCGGATACTTAACAAGCCACATGCTGATTAATTATTCCCTTATTATTTTTATTGTTAATCGCTTTTTTTGCGAAGTATCATAAAGCAGAGTATTCCAAGCGCAGTTAATACCAGGGAAAAAATATTAAATGCTGTGTCGGTTCTGAATAAATCGAGCGAGGCGGGTGGAATAATTCCAGCTATATTGAGGTATAGCAGTCCCACGATTAATAACCCCGTCATTGCCACATAGTTTAATTTCATAGAAGTTCTCCTGCGGTGCGTTGATCAAGATGCGGAACCGATTTTATTGGTTTCATCAACAAAGACCATCGTACTCAAGTCCAATCTATCTTCTCATCTGCTCGAGTGTGAGCCAGCGCTGTGGTAGCTCAGGCTTTAAAGCCATGATAACGAGGTGCTGTTAATTTTTAATTACGCTGGAAGTAACCATGCAGGTGTCTTGGCGCTAGACGCAGCAAATCAATTAAAGTAATTTAACATAATATACATTATGCGAAGTACAAAATATTATGTTGGCGCGGTAAGCCATCCGATGGCTAGTTTGTACTCATCGCCTTTAACCAAAGTAATTGCTCATCACTCAGCTTAAATTGATTTTCTGGCTGTGCAGTATTTTCGGTATTTGGTGCAACTACAGGATTAGGTAAAGGCTGGGCTTGTACTCTTATGTCAGGAACTGGACGCGGACGCATGAGAATTGAATCACACGGATAAGATTGCTGAATTGGACGATCGTATTCTACGCAATCAAATAACTCGGCCAAAGCGGCCGATGGGAGAAAACCCAGCAAGCAAAGAAATATTTTTAACGAAATTACAGTTCTGTTTGCCATCATCGCTTAATATTTATTGTACGTTGTTGCCGTCCGATTATCTGGAGCCGCCCTTGGATCCAAGTTCAAGTGTACGAAAAAACAGGTAGAATAGCTCAAACAGCCGAGCTCGAGGTGAAAAATGGAGAGCAATTACGAAGCTTACAATTTGGGCCTGGAGCTGGGCGAAGCCCTACTCGCGATCTACAGAAAAAAAGAACGCTGGGCTGAAGTGAGTGGCAAATCAGAAATGACGGACAGGGATTATTCTCTGCTCTTGGAAAAATACGGTGAAGTAAGCGATAGCATGAAAACCGCCTATCAAGAGGGGTTTAAGGTCGGCATCGGAATCAATCTGTTTGACCGTCGTGAGACCCCGTCGCGAAATCAGTATACGTTACACTATTCCAGAAGGATTGGCAGAGAACACGCTGACGAGGTAGCCACATCTCAAGTTGCCTGGAATATATCAAGAATAATGAAACCCACCGCTATTATGAGAGAAGAGGATTACCAGTTTCTCCAGACAAAATTCGGCAGTGTATCTGCGGAGATGCAAATTGCTTATAGGGTGGGCTATAACGCAGTCGTTGAATTACTTGAAAATGAACTCTCAACCCAGCGCGTTCTTAGTACAGATATTCTGAATCAGAAATAACGTCATCCCGTAAGATTCCTGAACGATCACTCGGCAATAGGTTCGGCACTGCCCTTGAAATTAGGCAGCGTTAGCGGGTTCGTCTTTAGCACACTCTACATTTAGACTCACCTCTGCCGGCACCGACTGTTGTGGCGTTGATACGGAATCAGACTCATAGATTGTGGTTAATCTTGAGCTAACCTGCGCATTCATCTCTTGCAACGATTTGCGTTTTTTCGCCTTGTCATTTTTTAAATCGTTGAGGATGTATTTATAGAATATTTTATATTTACCCATGATGATCCTTAGCTTTTGTCATACAGCAACTTACCGGACCTCCCCCAGCTTATCTGTACGGTGGTTAATATTGTCGAATACGCTTGGTAAAAAATAAGCGACGTTTTATGTACCCGACCGCACTTAAGGCAATTTTTTATTACCGGAAATGAACGTAGAATTACCTAATCAATAATTTTAAGGAAGAAAGATGAAATTCAGACCGCCGGTAGTTGGGCAAATATATGAGTCCACCCAGGGAGACATTTTTCGGGTGTACGTACATTTCGTATATAAGGCTAAGGAGGTTGTATGGATCAACGGGTATGTTGAGAAGGGGTTCTTTATTGCGGAGTGTTATCAATATGACAACTTTGGCAATATCGAAGAAAGCCATGATTACACCAACAAGGAGTGGGACAGGCATGGATTTTATCCAGTGGAATTCACTTCAGATCAGGAAGGTGATCCGTTGGGTCGACCCACGCCGGATCCCCATACGTTAACGCAGAATCAGTAACAGTTGTAGCGGCACCCAAGGTCATGCCTATTCATTTTTCGGCAGGGCTAATGCTATTAGAAATTCATACTATACAAAATACGAACTCGTCTATTCACAGAATCAGGTGCGCAGAAAACATCCTGGAACTATAGGACCGCGGCCTGCCGCTCTAGGAGCCCGAGGCTGTGCGCGGCCTGGATCCTCTGAACGACCTTTACATTGAAACTGAATTGGATTTGTCGACGGCGTGATGGAAAGCTTAGTAGCGGTTCAGTCCGGGTTACGCAATTGTAGCGTCAGGCCAGCGCGATAGCCTCGGCCAAAAGCTGCAAGCATGGGATCTTTTTTTTTGCTCATTGGGGTCAGCAGCATGTCGTGCCTGTCTACATTATAGTCCTCACCGAAATGAGCCCGACGTAAACCCAGCATATAACCCTCCCACCATTCCGCCCGAACCGGATCTTTTTCATTGCGTTGCATAATACCGGCACGTGTCATTAGCGGCTCAAAATCGTAAGTCTTATTCATGAGTAAGCTTAATAAAATGTTGCGCGAACTCTATTATCGTCATCCAGATGTGTCAATGTTTATCTGATGATTAAGCAGTTCTGCCCGCACAAAACTACAGCAGTTATTTATTCCCCTCTATCGATTGTTGCGTATTGGATTGGGTCGGCGGTTGCTCCCATCCTCCACCCAGCGCCTTGAACAAATCCGCGACAGCAGCCCGTTGCGTGCGTTCAGCATCCAGCCTGTTCAACTCGGCCTGCAGAAAATTTCTTTCCACATCCAGAAGCTCCAGACGGCTGGAAATGCCGCCTTGATAACGTAAGTCCGCCTGCTTATAAGCTAAATCCAGTGCATTGGCGCGCATGGTCTCGGCCGCATAAATTTGCCGCCCCGCCTCCTGCGCCGCTAACGCATTGCGCACATCGGCAAAGGCACTGGCAACGGCTTGCCGGTATTGCGCCACCGCTTCGTTGCGGCGCGCTTCAGCTATATCAACTCCGAGGCGAGTGCGTCCCGCGTTGAAAATGGGTTGAGTGAGGCCCGCAGCAAACTGGAAAATTCCGCTCGGCCCGCTGAACAGATTGGACAGGCTGGTGCTTTCCGATCCAATCGATCCTGTTAATGAAATCGCCGGGAAAAACTGCGCGCGCGCTTCGGCAATTCGAGCATTCAGCGCAACCAGGTTAGCTTCGGCCTGCTTTAGATCAGGCCGCCGTAGCAGCAATTCAGCCGGCAAGCCCTCCGGCACCCAGGAATCTATCGGCTTGGGCGTGCCGCGCTCCAGCGTTCTGCTCATTACCTCGCGCGGCGAGCGCCCCAGCAGCAGCGACAGCGCGACTTCCTGCTGTTCACGCACACGGACGATGGCTATCAATTGCGAACGGACTGCTGCTTCTTCAGCAGCCGACTGATGCAAATCATATTCGGACAGGACTCCCACCCCTACCCGCCTTCTGTCCAGATCCAGCCTTTCCTGCCGCCCTTTCAAAGCACGACGTAAAGCTATTTCCTGGGCATCGTATGACAGAAGCGCGAAATATTGCTGAGCCACCTGGGCGGTCAACGACAAACGTATCGAGTCTCTGGCCGATTCAGTGGCGAGCAACTGCGCGCGGGCGGCCGTGGTAGCGTTGCGCAGCCTGCCCCACAGATCCACTTCATAGCTGGCATCTATGGAAGCGTGCGACAAGGAATACGTGCCGAATAAAGCAGTTTTGTTGCGGCTTTGCTGCAGGTTGGCGCTAACGCTCGGATAGTGGTCCGCTTCGGTGAGCCCAAGCTGGGCGCGAACTTCAAGTATTCTGGCGGCTGCAGCCTGTATGTCCAGATTATGGACGAGCGCTTCCTCTTCCATAGCATCCAGCACCGGATCGGCATAAAGTGTCCACCACCGTTCTCCCACATGCGATGCCGGCTGGCTGGAGCCAGCATCGCCCTGCTTGGCCGGCCAGCTGTCCGGCAATTGCAGACTGGGGCGTTGATAATTTGCATCGGTGGCGCAGGCGCTCAGGCCGCAAACGGTAAGCAGCAGGATCGCGCCCACTCCACGTGAATTTAAACGACCAGTCGTTCCTGCCAGGGAATTCGATTTATTCATGAGCATCCTCTTTAATCACACGCGCATGGCCGGGGAAGATGCGGCGTACCACCACGAAAAAGACCGGGACCAAAAATATCGCCAGCACGGTGGCAGTAAACATCCCGCCCATCACACCGGTACCAATCGCATGACGCCCATTAGCGCCCGCACCGGTAGAGATAGCCAGGGGCAGCACCCCTGCCATAAACGCAATAGAGGTCATCAGGATCGGGCGGAACCGCAACCTGCAAGCCTCCAGGGTCGCATCGATCAGGCTATGTCCCTGATCCTGCAAATCACGGGCGAACTCGATAATCAAAATAGCATTTTTCGAGGAAAGCCCGATGATTGCGATCAGCCCGACCTTGAAATACACGTCGTTGGGCAAATCGCGCAGCAGTACTGCCAACACCGCACCGATGATTCCCAATGGCACGACCAGCAGCACCGCGACTGGAATCGACCAGCTTTCATACAGCGCGGCCAGGCATAGAAATACCGCTACCAGCGAGAGCGCGAAAAGCAAAGGCGCCTGGCTGCCCGACAGCCGCTCTTCCAGCGAAGTGCCGGACCAGTCGAAGCCGAAGCCCGGGGGTAGCTTTCCTGCCATTTCCTCCATCGCCGCCATTGCTTCTCCGCTGCTGCGGCCGGGGGCCGGACCGCCGGAAATTTTCATCGATGGCACGCCATTGTATCGATCCAGTTTCGGAGACCCTACCGTCCAATATGCCGTGGCGATTTCGGACAGCGGCACCATGCCGCCCTGAACGTTCTTAACCGGCAATTTCAGAATCTGTTCCGGCGTCGTACGCGCGTTAGGCTCGGCCTGCATCTGCACCCGCAGAATTCGGCCCTGGCGCACAAAGTCATTGATATAGGCAACGCCGAGTACCGATTGCAGCGACTGATTCAGGTTGGTGATATCAATGCCTAAAGCAGTGGCCTTGAGCCGGTCTATATCCAGTTGCAGTTGCGGTGCAGGCTCCTGCCCTTCCGGGCGTACACCGCCCAGCGCTGGATTTTTGGAGGCCATGCCCAATAGCATATTGCGCGCTTCAGCCAGTCGTTCGCGGCCCAGGCCGGAGCGATCCTGCAGACGGAAATCAAACCCGCCCAGCGCACCCAGTTCAGGAATCGGCGGCACGTTGACCGCAAATATCATTGCCTGCTTGATGCGGAATAAACCCATATTGGCACGCTGAACCACACCCGCGGCGGAATTCTCCGGCTTGGGCCGTGCATCCCAGCCCTTCAAGCGTATGAAAGTAATAGCGGCATTCTGACCGCGTCCGAAAAATGAAAAGCCCGCAACGCCGATTACATGCTCCACTTCCGGCTGCTTCAGGTAGAACTGTTCGACCTGCCCTAAAACCTCCAGCGTGCGCTCACGCGTCGCGCCAGGTGGCAACTGGATTACACTGACAAAATAGCCCTGATCCTCGTCCGGCAGAAAACTGCCGGGTAGATGGGAGAACAGCCATACCATTGCAGCCACGATCAACCCGAACACGATCATGTAACGGCCGGTGTGCTTCAACATGCCGTTGACAGTGCTGCGGTAACCGGTTGTTGTTCTCGCAAAGAAGCGGTTAAAGCGGGCCTGGAAACCGGAGGTTTTATTCTTTTGTTCAGGATCATGCTTCAACAACGTGGCACACAGCGCCGGCGTCAGCGATACCGCCATCAGGGCAGAGAAGCCCATGGTCAGCAGCAAGGTCACCGCGAACTGGCGATAAATGACGCCCACCGATCCGCCGAAAAATGCCATCGGGATGAATACCGATGAGAGCACCAGCGTAATCGCGACGATCGCGTTGAAAATCTGCCCCATCGCCTTGCGCGTCGCCTCGCGTGGGTGCAAGCCCTCCTCGCGCATGATGCGCTCGACGTTTTCCACGACCACGATCGCATCGTCCACCACCAGGCCTATTGCCAGCACCATCGCAAACAAGGTCAGCACGTTGATCGAGTAACCGAACACATATAAGCCCACCAGCGAACCGGTCAGTGCCACGGGTACGACAATCGCCGGAATGAGCGTCGCGCGCAGATTTCCAAGAAAAAGGTACATCACCAGAAACACCAGGATCATCGCCTCGAACAGCGTCAGCACCACTTCGCGGATCGAGATTTCGACGAACTGAGAAGTGTCGTAGGGCACCACCCAGCTCACGCCCTTCGGAAAGCCTTTGGACAGCTCCTCCATTTTAGCTTTGACGCCTTTGGCGGTATCCAGCGCATTGGCGCCAGGCAGCAGGCGGATCGCAATCGCAGCCGCCGGCTGGCCGTCAAGTCGAGCTGCGATCGAATAATCCTGCGCGCCCAGTTCCACGCGTGCCACGTCCTTGACCCGTACCGAAGATCCGTCCGGATTGGCCCGAACGATCACATTGCCGAATTCTTCCGGCGTGGACAAACGGCTCTGGGTGACGATGACCGCATTCATCTGCTGGCCGGGCGCGGCCGGCAGCTGCCCAAGCTCGCCGTTGGCCAGCTGCACGTTCTGGGCGCGGACCGCGGCGGTTATTTCACCCGGGGTGAGATTGAAGGCCTGCAATTTTTCCGGTTTCAGCCACAGGCGCATCGAATATTCGGTACCGAACAGGATGGCCTCCCCTACGCCCGGCGAACGGCGCAGATTCTCCAACACGCTGGCAGCCATATAACTGCCCAGCCCGACATAATCCATGCTGTTATCCGGAGAAAACAGCGCGACGAACATCAGGTAATTTCGTGCCGACTTGGCCACGGTAACACCCAGCCTGCGCACGTCGTCCGGCAGCCGTGCTTCTACACGTTTCATCCGGTTTTGCGTTTCGACCGAAGCAACATCCAGATTGGTACCCGCCTCAAACGTCAGCGTAATGGTGCCTATGCCGAGTTCGGATGCCGAATCGACATAAAGCAGGTGCTCAATGCCATTCATTTCCTGCTCTATCATCGAAACAACGGTTTCCTCGACGATCTGTGCGGAAGCGCCGGGATAATTGACGGTGATCGCCAGCGCCGGCGGCGCAACCGCCGGGTAGGAGGAAACGGGCAACGCACGCAACGCCAGGGTTCCGCCCAGCAATATGATGAGCGCAATAACCCAGGCGAAAATGGGACGGTCGATAAAGAATCTAGGCAGCACGATAAACTCCTATTTTTTCTCCGGAGCAGCGGCTGCCGGTGCACTTGATGCCGATGACGCATTGTCTGCGGAACCTGTTACGACGGGTTTGACGACTGTACCCGGCCGGGCGCGTTGCAGACCGTTAACGATGACTTGCTCGCCGACTTTAAGGCCTTTTTCAATAATGAAATCGCCGCTTACCATCCCACCGGTCTTGACCGGGCGCGGCGTGGCCTTGCTACCTTCATCGATTACCATTACGTATTGCCCCTGCGGCCCTGACTGGACGGCGCGCTGCGGCAGCTTGATGGTATCGCTGGCACTGGCTTCGGGGAAACGGATGCGTGCAAACATGCCGGGCAACAGTTCGTGTTTCGGGTTGGGAAATTCAGCGCGCAACGACACGCTGCCGGTGCCCGGGTCTACCGCCAGGTCGGAAAATAATACCTTGCCAGGCAGCGGATAAATGCTGCCGTCCTCGAGTACCAGTTCGACTTTGGCTGATCCGGCGCGTTTTAATTTCCCCGACTTGATGGCCTGCTGCAGGCGCAGCACGTCCGCGCCCGACTGGGTGAAGTTGGCATATATCGGATCAACCTGCTCGATGGTCGCGAGCAGCGTGGCTTCACCGCGTCCTACCAGGGCACCTTCGGTCACTTCGGCACGACCAATACGTCCCGCAATCGGCGCTGGCACGTGCGTATTGTCCAGGTCGAGCTGGGCGCGCGACATGGCTGCTTCAGCCTGCTTGAGCTTGGCCTCGGCCAGATCATAGTCCTGCGGGCTGACTGCCTTTGCTTCGAGCAGGGGCTTGTAGCGCGACATGGTCTGGCGGGTGACAGCGACATCGGCTTTGGCCGAATCGTAAGCCGTCCGGTAATTACGCGCGTCAATCTGGAACAGCGTAGCGCCCGCTTTCACATCGCTGCCTTCAGTAAACAAACGTTTCTCGACTACGCCCTCAACCCGTGCGCGTACCTGTGCCGTGCGGTAAGCCTGCAGGCGCCCGGGTAGATCCTGGGTTATCACGACCGGGCCGCTTGACACCACCACGACATCAACTTCGGGCGGAGGCGGAGCCGCGCCGGCCGCCGGTGCTGGCGGGCCATCTTTTTTGGAGCCGCAGCCAGCCAGCAAAACAGCAACGGCGATGACGGCAAACAAAGTCTTGCCGGTTTGATAAGTAGTGCTTAAATTCATCTTGAAATCTCCGGTTCATCAATCGCCTGGTCGGGCGCAAACATACGCAAAAATCCATCAACTGCACGTTCTACTTTTTTTTCTTCATCTTCAACCGGGCGGGGAACGTCCAGCAAAAGCTGCGTGCGTTCCTGCCCCAATAACATTGCCAGCAACATTTCAGCGGCAAACACCGGATTAACATTGCGTAACTGCCCTGTAGCCATCGCATTGCCCAGCAACACTGCCAGCCGTCCAACCAGTTGCCCATCGCCCATGCTGAACACTTCCCGGATCAGATCGGGAAATTGCTGCGCCTGACTGGTCAGGATGCGATAAGAGGCAATACCCTGTGGACTCAGCGCCCGCCCGCGATAGATCTGCGCAAAATTTTTCAGAGTCTGGCGCAACTCCCCGGACGGCTCGGCTAAAGGGGCCAGCATATCCTGCACGCATCCCTTCACCACCTCCGCAAACAGACACTCTTTACTTTGAAAGTGGTTATAGAAAGTTTGCCGCGCCACGCCGGCCCGGCAAACAATCGCATCTACACTGACGTTATAACCATGTTCAAGAAATAACTCAGAGGCTGCGGAAAAAAGCCGTTCACGATTTCCCATACTCATGACCGAGTATACTCATATTAGACTTACCGGTCTACTCGAACAAATTGGTCAACAATTATGGATTCTGCCAGGTATTGGATTGCCCAAATTGATGGCCGGGCATTAATCCTGAAGAGCGGAAATAGGGCAGACGTTTGTTCGTGCAGGGGATTCAATCAAAACAGGGCGCTACTAAGCAGCAATGATGTCACTGCTGGATATGCGCAGCGCCTCTTCAATATCGACCATGACGACCCGCGACACCCCGCGTTCCTGCATGGTGACGCCGACCAGTTGCTGGGCTAATTCCATGGTCAGTTTATTGTGGCTGATAAAAATAAACTGGGTATGCTGCGCCATTTTTTTGATCAGGTTGCATAGCCGTTCGGTATTGGTATCGTCGAGCGGCGCATCGACTTCATCCAGCAGACAGAAGGGCGCAGGATTGAGCTGAAACAGCGAAAAAACCAGCGCAATCGCAGTCAACGCTTTTTCACCGCCGGACATCAGATGGATGGACGAATTTTTCTTGCCGGGCGGCTGCGCCATGACCTGCACACCGCTGTCCAGTATCTCGTCCCCGGTCAGCACCAGCCGCGCCTCGCCTCCGCCGAACAGAACCGGAAACAGTTCGCTCAGGTGGCGGTTGACTTCATCATAAGTGGCCATCAGCAGTTCGCGCGATTCCTTGTCGATGCGGCGGATCGCGCTTTCCAGCGTTTCCATCGCCTCGTTTAAATCCTTGGCCTGTGCATCCAGATAAGTTTTGCGTTCCTGCGCCGCCTGCAATTCTTCCAGCGCGGCCAGATTCACCGCGCCCAGCGCAGCGATGTCAGCGTTCAACCGATTCAGCTCGGTCTGCAGCGTTGCGGCCTTGGCGCCCTCAACCTGCGACAACAGTGGAGTGACATCCACGTCGCGCAATTGCCCCGCCCATTGCTCGTAGTTCAGGCGCGCCTCTTGTTCCCTGAGCAGCAACTCGCTGCCTTTGTCGCGCAACGGATGTAATTTTTGTTCGCAGGATAATCTGCCCTGCTCCAGCAGATTCAGGTTAACCGTGGCATGCTCCAGCGCATTGCGCGCTTCGGCCAGCGTTTGTTCGCGTTGCTCGCGCTGCTGCAGCGCAGCCTGCAGCAGTTGCTGGCTGCCATCGGCGGTCATCTGCGCCAGCTCTTCACGGTTATTTGCGATGACCTGTTCCAGTTGCGCCAGCGTTAATCCGATCTGTTGCAAATTGTGCTCCAGGTCGCCGATTTTTTCGGTACAGGTCTTGCAAAAAAACCGCGCCTCCTGCAGCTCATGCTGGGACTGCTGGACGCGTTCGCGCTGTTCCCGCAGTGCGCTCTCCTGCAGCGCGCTGTGCTGCCGGCATTGCTCCGATGCAGCTTGCTGCAACATTATTTTTTCCTGCAGAATTTCGCTGCGTTCCGCGATTTCCTCGAGCTGATGCTGTTCGCCGGCGGCATCGTCGAGCAGCTCCTGCAATTCACGCGCGATCTGTGTTGCCCGCTCCTGACTGCGTTCGTGCGTCTGGGTCAGTTTCAGCATTTGCATCTGCATGCTGTGCTGGCGCTGCTGCATCGCTTCGCCGGCAGCGCGCAATGGCGCAATACGCATCTCTATCAGGCGGTAATTTTCTTCGGCTGCTGCGGCGCTTTCTCTGCCCTGTTCCAGCGCCGCTACCTGCACCTGCTCTTCCTGCTGCAACCGTTCGATTTCGCGCTGACGCGCCAGCACCCCGTGCATCTGGCTGTCCGGCGCATGGAATAGCACACTGTGGGTGCCGACCAGATGCCCCTGTGGCGTGACCAGCCAGGCGCCGGCGGGCAAGCGCTCCCGCAAGCTCAATGCCTGAGCCAAATTTGCCGCGGTGTAAACCCCGGCCAGCCAGTCCGCTATCACCGGCGCGGCCTGCATATCCCGGCACACTACAAACTGCAACAGCGGTCCTAATGCGTTATCCGTCGGACCGGCCATTGCACGCACCCCGTCCGCCGCAAACAGCGCCAGCTTCCCCGGCGGTGCGTCGCTCCAGCTGGCGGTGGCCTGCAGATCGGGCAGCGCGATTGCATTCAGGCGCTCGCGCAGTACTGCTTCAAGCGCATCTTCCCAGCCGGCTTCGATACTGATCGACTGCCATAGCCGCGGCAATTTATCCAGCTGGTACTTGCCCAGCCAGCGTTTCAGATTGTCGTCGTTGTCGATGCGCTGCTGCAATTGCCTGAGCGCGCCCAGCTTCGCTTCGACTTGCGCCACGCTGCGCTCTAGCAGTTGAACTGAGTCGCGGCCATCGCGGCGTGCAGCGTCGGCGGCCGGCAACTGCTGCTGCAGCTGCTCAAGCTCCTGCTGCGCAGCATTGCGTTCTTCTTCCAGTTCGCTCAATTGCTGCTGCATTTGCGTCAGCGCGGCATTATCCGTGTGTGGCAGATTGCTCTGTTCCTGCAGTAAACGTGCGCGGCGCCCGTCCAGTTGCTGCAGATTGCGCTGGATATGTTCGCGTCGCGACGCCGCCAGCTGCAATTGCTGTTGCTGTACCAGCAGTTCGCGCTGGACGGTATTTTGCTGCTCCTGCGCATCCCGGGCCAGTTTCTCCACTTGCGGCAAACGTTGCGCCTCGGTTTCGGCACGATGGGCGCAGTCCTCCATTTTGACCGCCCCGGCCTGTTGCTGCTGCTGCCAGTGCTCCAGCAGCGCCTGCACGCCCTGCAATTGACCGCGCTGCTGATTCATCTGCTGTTCGCCATGGCCCAGCTGCTGAGTCAGGCGCAGGCGCTGATCGTTCAGGTGGGCAAGATGCTGCTCCAGGCGGGCGACTTCGGCGTTGGTCACATACAGCTCGCCCTGTCGCGCATGCAACGCATCGGCCAGCGCATAATGTTCGCTGCGTGAGCGCTCCAGCTGGCTTTCCAATTCGCGCAGACGCGCCGTTTCAGCCTCGAGTTCAGTGGTATTTTTTTCCAGCGCCTGGGCGAAACGCCGCCGGCGCGCATCGGCCTCCTGCTGGTTGACCAGCCATAGCAGATGTTGCGTGCCCACGCTTTTATCCTGCAGCGTGCGGTAACGGGTGGCGACTTCGGCCTGCTCGGCCAGATGGGTAAGCTGTTTGGTCAGTTCCAGCAGAATATCGTCCACGCGCAGCAGATTTTCGCGCGTGTCAGCGATGCGCAGTTCGGTTTCGCGCCGCCGGTCGCGGTATTTGGATACGCCAGCGGCTTCCTCGAGAAATACCCGCAATTCCTCCGGCTTGGCTTCGATGATGCGTGAAATCATGCCCTGCTCGATAATCGCATAGGCGCGCGCGCCCAGCCCGGTGCCGAGGAAGATATCGGTAATATCCTTGCGCCTGACATGCTGGTTGTTGATGTGGTAGCTGGAATCGCCGTCGCGCTGCAGCACGCGCTTGATCGACACTTCGGCGTAGCTCGACCACTGCCCCGCAGCCTTGCCCAGGCTGTTGTCGAAGATCAGTTCGACACTCGCGCGCGAGATTGCCTTGCGCTTGGCCGAGCCGTTGAAGATGACGTCCTGCATCGACTCGCCACGCAGCGCCGAAGCGCGCGATTCCCCCAGCACCCAGCGCAGCGCATCGATCACATTCGATTTGCCGCAGCCGTTCGGCCCTACGATGCCGACGATCTGTCCCGGCAGCGCGATATGCGTGGGATCGACAAATGATTTGAAGCCGGCCAGCTTGATGTGGGAAAGACGCAATTTAGTCAGGCAGACGTTATAATGCAATGCATTCTAACTGACCCGCACAACATTTCAAAATGAGCTTGCCGCCTGCCAAGACGCTGGAAACCTTCGCTAATCCTTGCCCTTCCAGGGATTACCATATCCACATGGAAATTCCCGAGTTTACCTGTTTGTGCCCCAAAACAGGACAACCCGATTTTGCCGTGCTTATTCTCGACTACATCGCAGATAAGTCGTGTATCGAATTGAAAAGTTTGAAAATTTATATATGGTCGTTCCGTCAGGAAGGACATTTCCATGAAGACGTGGTTAATCGCATTCTGGATGATCTGGTGGCCGTAGCACAGCCCCGCTTTATGCGGCTGACCGCAAAATTCTTTGTCCGCGGCGGTATCTTTACCAACGTTGTGGCGGAGCATCGCGAGCCCGGCTGGCAACCGCAGCCGCGTGTCGATCTAATGCAGTTTGAAACGCAGTCCAATACTCGCGGATAATGTTTCTCGGATTTGATTTCGGCACGTCCGGCGCGCGCGCGTGTGTGCTGAACGGCAGCACTGAAGTGGTTCATCAAGACCATATTGCCTATGCCGATGCGGCCTCGCAAACTCCGCTGGAGTGGCGCGAAGCGCTGTACACCCTGCTGCACCGTTTACCGCCAGACCTTGCCGGCGCACTGCAGGGGATTGCGATCGCCGGCACGTCCGGCACGGTGCTGCTAAGTAACGAAAAGCTGGAGCCGGTTTCGATCGCGCTGCTGTATTCCGACAGCCGCGCGTGGCAAGAGGCTGAGCTGCTCAGGCAGTTGGCTACACCCGGCCACATTGTCTGCAGTGCAAGCTCGGGACTAGCCAAATTCCAGTGGCTCATGCATCACGCCGACCATCCCGATGCCGTCCATTTTCTCCACCAGGCCGATTGGCTGGGCGCGCTGCTGACTGAACTGGGCGGTATCAGCGATTACCATAATGCGCTCAAAACCGGCTATGACGTCGAACGCCTGTGCTGGCCCGACTGGATCAAGCAGTTGCCGCATGCGCAGCGACTGCCGCATGTGATCGCCCCTGGCACCGCCATTGCCCGGGTCAGCCCCGTGGTGGCGCAGCATTTCGGGCTTAATTCCGGCTGCACCGTGCATGCCGGAACTACCGATAGTATCGCTGCGTTTATCGCAGCTGGCGCGCACGAGCCCGGCACTGCGGTGACCTCACTGGGCACGTCGCTTGCGCTCAAGCTACTGTCGCACCACCGTGTCGAGGCGGCGCAGTATGGCGTATACAGTCACCGCTACGGTCATCTGTGGCTGGCCGGCGGCGCCTCTAATTCCGGTGGAGGTGTGCTGCGCCAGTTTTTCACCGACGTGCAACTGGCGGAAATCAGCCGGGAGATTGACGCCAGCCAGGACACCCCGCTCGACTATTATCCCTTATCCCGTCCGGGCGAACGTTTCCCGGTTAATGATCCGGCCATGGCGCCGCGCCTGACGCCTCATCCGGAGGATAACGCTGCTTTTCTGCATGGCATGCTGCAGGGGCTGAGCCGGATTGAAGCAGCCGGTTACGCCAGACTGATCGAACTGGGCGCGACCCCGCTGACATCGGTTATCACCTGCGGTGGCGGCGCAAAAAATCTGGTCTGGCAGCAAATCAGAACCAGACTGCTGGGCGTACCGGTGCGGCCAGCGGTGCATACCGAAGCGGCGTATGGCGCGGCTTTATTGGCTTTGCGCGGGTACCTGTTGCAGGCATGAGTCACGGAACCGGCACAATCCCCGTATTGCCGATTGAACAAAGCCGTCCGGAAATTTGATATTTGACCTGAGAGCCGGATTTTAACTGCTTGCGGCAAATCGATTAGCCGCGCAGAATATCAGTCTGATGAATACCTTAGTGTTATCAAATCCCCTGGGTAATTATGTTCACATTCATTGAATATAGCGATGCTGGTGCAGAGCGGGACAACGAGGCCTCACGGGTAGCTGAGGAGAAGTTTCGCGCCCTGTTCAACTCGGTCACCGATTGCATGCTGATTCTGGATCTGAATGGGTATATAAGGAACATTAATCAGTCCGGCTATCAACGCCTGGGCTACACCCGAGAAGAAATACTCGGTCTGCATATCACCAAGCTGGAACCGCCCGAATCAACTGCACAGATTCCGGCTAAAATCGGCTCCCTCAAACAGCAGGGTAATGCGATCTTTGAGTCCGCGCATGTGCGCAAGGATGGCTCAATCATGCCGGTTGAAATTAACTGCAAGCTTATTGAACTGGGCGGTGAGCACGTATTTTTCAGCGTGATACGCGATATCAGCGAGCGCAAACGCGAACAGCGGGCGCGCCAGATGATGCAGTTCTCGGTGGACCGCATGGGCGATGCAGTATTCTGGTCCACCCCCGACGCACGGATCACCTATGCTAACGCCGCGGCCTGCCGTTCACTTGGTTATACGGCCGAAGAAATGCTGAATCTTCATATTTCGGAATTCAACCCCGAATTCAGCGCCGAAATCTGGCGGGCCCATTGGGATGCATTAAAAAAATGCGGTTCATTTTCGATAGAATCAACCCACTCCACCAAGGACGGAACCAACTTCCCGGTGGAAATCACGCTGAATTATCTGCAATATGAAACCGAGGAGTTCAACTGCGCGTTCGTTCGCGATATTACCAAGCGTCGACTGGTGGAAGAACGCATCGTGCACCTGGCTCATTTCGACGCGCTGACCGGCTTACCTAACCGCACGCTGTTCTATGATCGTTTCGAACAGGCCATCGCCAAAGCCCAGCGCTACAAACATAAGCTGGCGATTTTCTTCCTGGATCTGGATGGCTTCAAACAAATTAACGACAAGTACGGCCACCAGGTCGGTGACGCCCTGCTCCAGGCCGTGGCTGCGCGCCTGAATGAAAATGCCCGTGGCATGGACACCGTGGCCCGGGTCGGCGGCGATGAATTCATCCTGATACTCAACGATGTGAGCCAGATCGCCGACGCCGCCGTGGTTGCCAAAAAATTGGTGGGGGCACTCGCCTGCCCGTTTATTCTCGAGGACCATAGCTGCCAGATCGGCGCCAGCCTGGGTATTTCTATTTACCCTGAAGACAGCGACAATATGGATACCCTGATCAAGCAAGCGGATGATGCGATGTATAAAGCCAAAAACAATGGGAAAAATAGTTATGAGTTTTTTAATCCCACGCAAAATCGCGAACAGCAAGGAAGGGCGGCATGAAAAAATTTGCCGCTAATTTGTCCGCGCTGGCAGTAACCATCTGGGTAGGGGGACTGCTGGCGATCGGCTATATTGCGGTGCCGGTCCTGTTCAAGACCATACCGGACAAGCAACTGGCCGGCATGGTGGCCGGCGATCTGTTCAGCCTGATGGGTAATGTAGGCATGGTTTGCGCCGTTTATCTGCTGGCCTACCGGTTCAGCCAGTCCGGGCGTTTGTTTTTTAAACAGAACGTATTCTGGATCATCCTTGCGATGCTGGTCTTTATCCTGATTGTACAATGCGGATTGCAGCCGGCCATGGCTGAACTCAAAGCCCGGGCTTTCCCGGTTGATGTTATTCACAGCGACCTGGCTGGCCGTTTCAAAATGTTGCACGGCGCATCCAGCATAATATATCTGATACAAAGCCTGCTCGGCATTGTGCTGGTGCTGAGAACAAGAAACGCAGAAACCATACCTTCAGCTTAGCAATCCGGCAGATCGCCTGCTTGACCGTTTATAACGTATCCAATTATGGGGATGCCCGCGGGTTTTCAGCCACTTGTGGCTGATTTTTTCCGGACTCCTTTTCAGCGTCGCCACTGAACCAATTATGCAGCCGATCCAGATAAAGATAAATCACCGGAGTCGTGAACAGCGTTAGCGCCTGGGAAAAAATCAGACCGCCTACCATTGCAAAACCCAGCGGCCGCCGTAATTCGGAACCGGCGCCTTGCCCCAGCATCAGCGGCAGCCCGCTCAGCAGGGCGCACATGGTGGTCATCATAATGGGACGGAAACGCAGCACACAGGCCTCGTATATCGCCTCCTCCGGTTTTTTGTTTTGTGTACGCTCGGCGGTCAGCGCGAAATCAACCATCATGATGCCGTTCTTTTTGACGATGCCTATCAGCAATATGATGCCGATTAATGCAATCACGCTCAGGTCGTACCCTCCGGCCATCAATATCAATAGCGCGCCTACACCGGCCGAGGGCAAGGTGGAAAGTATCGTCAACGGGTGGATATAACTTTCGTATAACAGGCCAAGCACTATGTACACCGTGATCAGTGCAGCGGCTATCAGGTAAGGTTGGGAGGCCAGCGATTCGTTGAAAGCCTTGGCTGTCCCTTGAAATGAGCCGATCAATGCCGCCGGCGCACCCATTTCAGCCTGGGTTTTCTTGATCACCTCCACTGCCTGGCCCAGGGCGACACCCGGCGCCAGATTGAACGACAGAGTTACCGCGGGAAACTGGCCCTGATGGCTGATCGACAAATAGCCTGTTTTGGTGGTGTCGACCTTGACGAAGGCCGACAAGGGCACCTGCTCTCCGCTCAGCGGTGACGTCACATAGAGTTTGTTGAAGAGACTGGGATCCTGCTGCAATTTGGGAGTGACTTCCAGCACCACGTTATAGCTGTTGAGCTGAGTAAAAAACTGCGCGACCTGGCGCTGCCCGATGGCGTTATAAATGATTGAATCGATCGCGCCGGGGGTAATGCCGAAGCTGGACGCGCGTGCCCGGTCTATCGTAAGCATTGCAGTCGCCGCCGAATTTTGCTGGTCGGTGGCGAGATCGGTCAGCTGCGGCAATTTGCGTAATCGCTCGAGCAATCGCGGCGCCCAGGTATTCAGTTCATCCAGATTCGCATCGGTGACTGTGTACTGATATTGCGTGCGCGCCAGCCGGCCGCCAACGTTGATGTCCTGGCCGGCCTGAAGGAACAGGTTGGCGCCCTGTATTTTGGCCAGTTGTGGCCGCAGGCGGCCTATGATCTCATCGGCGTTAGTAGTGCGGCCCTGGCTTTTGGGCTTCAGGCTGATAAAAAAATTGCCACTGTTACGAGTTGATTGTCCGCTAGACATCGCAAAAGCGATCACGTCCGGATCATTCCGTACCACATCGGCCAGTTTTAACATGCGTGCGTTGGTTGCCGCGAATGAAGCGTCCTGCGAGGTCTCGGCCACGCCGAAGATGAAGCCAGTATCCTGTTGCGGAAAGAATCCCTTGGGTATGTAGACAAAAAGCGCAACGGTTGCGATCAGCGTCGCGAGGAACACGCACAGCGTTGCGAACTGGTGGCGCAGTACCGCGCTCAGCGCGCGTTTATAGCCATTCAGCATCGCATCCAGGGCCCGCTCGGATGTGCGGTACAGCCAGCCGTGCTGTACCGTTTTCTGGTCTTTAAGAAAACGTGAACACAGCATCGGGGTCAGGGTCAGCGATACCAGCAGCGACACCGCAATGGTTAAACTCACGGTCACCGCGAATTCACGGAACAGCCGGCCGACGATGCCCCCCATCAGCAGCAGAGGAATAAATACCGCCACCAGCGAAACCGAAATCGACACAATGGTAAAGCCAATTTCATCCGCGCCTTTCAGCGCGGCCTCCATTGGCGATAGCCCGTCCTCGATATGGCGGTAGATATTTTCGAGCATCACGATCGCGTCGTCGACCACAAACCCCACTGCGATGGTGAGCGCCATCAGCGACAGATTATCCAGACTGTACCCCAGCAGATACATGATCGCCGCAGTGCCCATCAATGCCAGCGGGACCGTTACGCTGGGAATAATGGTGGCCGGGATATTGCGCAGAAAAAGAAAAATGACCATCACTACCAGTGCAATCGACAGCATCAGCGTGAATTCGACCTCATGCACCGATGCGCGTATGGTCTGGGTGCGGTCTATCAGAATATTCACCCGCACCGTCGGCGGAATGGACGACTCCAGCCGCGGCATAATCGCGCGGATGCGCTCCACCGTCTTGATCACGTTCGCACCCGGCTGCTTGGTGACAGACAGCGTGATCGCACGCGTGTTATTGATGGTGCTCTCCGCCGGGGCTCCTTTTCCGGCAAATGCCCAGGCCGCTACTTTGACGTTTTCCGGCCCCTCTACCGCGATCCCCACATCGCGTACCCGGATCGGCGCACCCTTGCGGTAGGCCAGCACGACATCATTCCACAACTCGGCCTTCAGAATCTGGTCATTGGTATAAACGGTAAAGCTCTGGTTCGGGCCATCAATTGTGCCGGTCGGCCGATTAACGGTGGTGGTAGAAAGTATGACGCGGACGTCCTCCAGGCTGAGCTGCATGGCCGCGAGTTTGGCCGGGTCGACCTGAATCCGCACCGCGGGCTTCTGCGCGCCGCCTATATTGACCAGCCCTACCCCTTCAATTTGGGAAATCTGCTGCGCCAGGATGTTGTCGGCGAAGTCATGTACCTGGATCAGCGGTATGTTGTCCGACTGGATGCTCATCACCATGATGGGCGAATCGGCCGGGTTAACCTTGCGGAAGGTGGGCGGGTTAGGCAAATTGCTCGGCAGCTGGCCGGTAGCCGCGTTGATCGCCGCCTGCACGTCCACCGCCGCCGCATCGATATCCCGGTCCAGATCAAACTGCAGTGTAATCTGGGTGGATCCCAACGCGCTGGACGATGTCATCTGGGTCAGCCCGCCGATCAGCGCAAACCTGCGCTCCAACGGTTGCGCCACATTCGAAGCCATCGTTTCCGGGCTACCACCCGGCAAGCTGGCGGATACCTGGATAGTCGGAAAATCGACCTGCGGCAACGGCGCAACCGGCAACAGCGGCCAGACTGCGATGCCGGTCAGCAGTATGGCCAGTGATAACAGCGTCGTGCCGATCGGCCTTTTGATGAAAGTCGCTGATATGTTCATTGCGCTGGCACGTTTCTGCCGGGCTGGCTGCTCTCTACCTGACTGCTTGGCCCTGTGGGCCGATCCTGGCTGGGCCGATTTGGGCTAGCCTGATCTGGGCGGGGCTGGGGTGGGCGGTTTTGCGGGATGCCTTTATCAGTACCACTTTGTGATTCCCTCGGCGGCTCAGCCGTTTTATCAGGCTGAGCGGCAACCTCGCTGACCCGGGATCCGGGCTTCAGCTTATATTGGCCATCGAGCACAATTTTCTCGTCCGCCTTCAAACCCTGGGTGATGACCGCTTTGCCGCCCTCAATCTGCAATACCTGCACCGGCTGAATTTGCGCACTCTGGTCATCCCTGACCACGAACACATAAGTACCACTCTGGCTGCGCTGCACGGCCGCCGCAGGTACCGTCAGCGCCTGCTTGAGCTCGCCCAGCATTAACCGAACATTCACATACTGGCCCGGCCATAAGGTATGTTTGGAGTTGGGAATGCGCGCTTTCAGCTGCAGCGTGCCGGTGTCGGTATCGATCTGGTTATTGACCAGGACCAATGTTCCCCTGCCCAGCACCTCGTCGCCATCACGTGCATAGACGAGTACTGCCAGCGGCTGTTTGCTGGCGCGCAACGCATTATTGACATCGCGGAAGTTTGCTTCGGGCACCGTGAACACGACCGCGATCGGATCGATCTGGTTGATCACCAGCAATCCATTTGCATCCGATGCATGGACGATATTCCCCGGGTCAACCAGGCGCGCGCCGATACGGCCGCTCAGCGGCGCAGTGATGCGGGTAAAACCGAGCTGCACGCGGGCGGTGCTGATTTGGGCGTTATCCATCGCCACGGCGGCTTGCATCTGGCTGACCAGTGCACGTTGCGTATCCAGTGTCTGCTGGGTCGTCGAATTCAGCCCCATCAGCGTGTTGTAGCGCTGCAGATCGATGCGTGCATTGGCCAGTTGCGCTTCGTCGCGGTTTTTTTGCGCCAAGGCCTGAGCCAGTTGCGCTTGAAAGATGCGCGGGTCAAGTTGCGCCAGCAGCTGACCGGCTCGCACATCCTGCCCTTCCGTGAAGCTGACCTTTTCCAGTTGTCCGTCAACCCGCGCCTTCACCGTCACACTGGCCAGCGCCTGTACTGTCCCCACGCCGGTAATCGACAGCGGCACATCCTCCTGCATGACCTTGTCTGTAGTCACCGGCACCACGGCTGGCGCGGGAGTTGTCGCGGGAGGTTTGAGAAATTTTTTGCTGGCCCACCAACCAAGGAGCAATACAATTGCAATGAGCCCTACTGTTTTTAAAATTTTTGATCTGGATAAATTCTGCATCATTCTCTGGATATCCTGCAATTTGGAAACGGATGCGGTCTCATGGTCTGCACTACCGCTATAACTGTGCAATGAGAGTACACCTGCAGTCGTGCCTGGGTGGTGCGTTAATCCACATTGTGATGGCAGGCCGTACACAACTTTAACCAGGCCGCGATTGGGGAGGTAACCCGCGCAGTGCTGCCGTTTGAACAGAGAAGTTAAACAGGTTAATAAGACGTATTCAACTTCCCTGTCTCAGAATAGCACAGAGTCCGCCAGGTTCAATCAGCAGGAACATTTGTTAACGAAGAGTTAATGTATGGTGCTTATCGAGGAGCGCGGCACAACCAAGCGGGACAGCAAAGAGAAGCCGTGTAAGTCTTGACGTCCCATTAAGCCGCCGTCAATGGCCGGGATCACGGATCAAGCTGCGTTTCGGCAAAGTAACTCCTGAGTGCCGGACGGCTGAGCCGTCCGGCCTATGTAAAACCCCTGCAAGCCGTCGGCGCCCGAACGTAACGCAACATCTACCTGCGCCGACGATTCTATGCCCTGAATGACCACCTTCGCGCCTATACCGTGGAATACGTCAACGACGCCGTACACCACTCCCTTGCCGCCGCTTATCTGCGCTGCATTCTGTATGAGGCTGCGCGAAAGTTTGACAATGTCGGGTTTTAATTTCAGCACGCCCCTGAGGTTGCTTAGCTCCGGGCTAAAATCGTCTATCGCAATTTTGTAGCCCACATTGCGAAAATTACTCGCTGCTTCATGCAAATATTTCTCGTCCACCCTGCGCTCTGCAATTTCTATCACTACTCGTTCGGGCGGCACCGAATAATAGTGCAGTATCTGTTCAAACGTACGCCCGTGGTCATTCACTCTGCTCAGGAGTCGCGCATCGACGTTCACGAACAGCAGCTCCCCAGGGGCATAACTGCGAGCGTGATTAAGCAGGTGCAAAGTACGCAGCAGGCGGTCGAACTGCACCAGACTGCGTCCCTGTTCAGCGCGCTCAAAGGAGTTTTCGGCAGTGATCAGCGTATTATCATCCAGATATGGACGCAGCAAGGCTTCGCGCCCGAGCACCCGACCCGTCGCCGCGTCAATAATCGGCTGGAAAACGCTGGTCAGGTGTATCCCCAGAAAATCGCACACCAGACCCCGCGAAGATACGCTTAATGCGTGTGAATCAAGATCGAGAAAAAGATTGTTACGCAGCAGCTTCTTCAAATCCACAATATTTACTGTATACATGTACTCCTCCATTCCATTAACCCGCGCTATAACCCTGTAGGCCGTTCAACCTACTTGGAAATCCACTTGATCACCTGCCTAACTCGTATAGGACAGCCATCGGCTATCAACTTGCTGAAAGCTTAACAAATCCTGTAATATAAAAAAGTAATTTGTTTTTATATATTCATAGTTAATTCGAATAAACAGATTGAACCATGTGCTTGGGGCCGGCTGGACAAATCTACCCATTCGTATCCGCACGTCGCGCCGCCCAGGCTGACGCAGATTCAGCGCACAGAAAAATTGCATTCCCGGTGTTAAAGCCGATAAGCTATCGATATACCTGGCCTGAAACTGATAACATTCAGGCTGTCACAGGGCAGCTGATTTATCACAGGAACGATGATATGTGCCAATTGCTCGGCATGAACTGTAATGTCCCAACGGACATTTGTTTCTCATTCACTGGTTTTCAAAAGCGCGGCGGCGGTACGGATATTCATGCCGATGGCTGGGGCATTGCGTTCTTCGAGGAAAAAGGAGTGCGCCTGTTCCTGGACCCGCAGCCATCGTCCACCTCCCCGATCGCGGAGTTGGTGCGGAATTATCCGATTAAATCGCTGAACGTAATCGCCCATATACGCAAGGCTACTCAGGGCACGGTGTCGCTTGAAAATACACACCCGTTCATGCGGGAACTCTGGGGCCGTTACTGGATTTTTGCGCATAACGGAAATCTGCCGCAGTTCCAGCCTGTATTAAACGGCAGTTTTTTACCGGTGGGCAACACGGACAGCGAACGCATATTCTGCTGGCTGCTGCAAAGCCTGCGCGAACATCATGGCGATGTAGCGCCATCGCGTGAAGCGCTATTCAACACCCTGCACAAGTTGAGTGATCCGCTGGCCGCGATGGGTATATTCAACTATTTGCTTTCGAACGGCGATTGCCTGTTCGCCCATTGCTCGACCGAACTGAGCTACATCATCCGGCGCGCCCCCTTCAATGTGGCGCACCTGAAGGACGAAGATATCATGGTGGACTTCAGCCGGATCACCACACCGACCGACCGTGTGGCCATTATCGCCAGCCAGCCGCTAACCGATAATGAATACTGGAAAACCATGGAGCCGGGCACCTTGTGGATGTTTCACGATGGCGATGCCGTGGCGCAGCGAATCACCGTTGCCAGCCCGATTAAATCAATGAGCGAGTACCTGACTCCGTAGCACTTCGCCTGCCACCACAACTAATATTCGCAACGTACCCGCCAAAAAAACCGGGCAGCAAAGCTGCCCCGGCGAACCAGATTACTCTGGGGGGAGAAGTACACTGTATGCCGGGAGCTGTTTAACAGACTCCTCCGAAACAGTTTATTTTTTCAGGTATATCTGGTCAAACACGCCGCCGTCCGCGAAATGTTCCTTCTGTGCTTTTGCCCAGCCACCAAACGCGGCATCAATATTGATCAGGTTTAACCTGGGAAATTGCTTCGCGTACTTTTCAGCTATCTTTGCATCGGTCGGGCGGTAATAATTCTGAGCGGCAATTGTCTGGCCTTCCGGTGAGTACAGATAATTCAAATAGGCTTCTGCCACCTTGCGTGTGCCGTGCTTATCGACAAATTTATCCACTACGCTCACCGGCGGTTCGGCAAGTATGCTTAATGATGGAACAATAATTTCAAACTTGTCCGGTCCCAGCTCCTTGATCGCCAGAAACGCCTCGTTCTCCCATGCCAGCAGTACGTCTCCTATGCCGCGCTCGACAAAAGTAGTGGTTGAACCACGCGCACCGGAATCAAGCACCGGCACATTGGCAAACAGTTTGCCGACGAATTCGCGCGCTTTGGCCGGGTTGTTGCCGCTTTCCTTCAGTCCGTATCCCCAAGCCGCCAAGTAATTCCAGCGCGCGCCCCCCGACGTTTTCGGGTTTGGCGTGATTACCGATACCCCTGGTTTCACCAGGTCACCCCAGTCATGTATGCCCCTGGGATTGCCCTTACGCACCAGGAACACGATAGTCGAGGTATAAGGCGAACTGTTATGGGGCAGACGGGTCTGCCAGTTCGCCGGAATAAGATTAGCCTGAGTTTTCAGTGAATCAACGTCATAACCCAGCGCCAGCGTGGCCACATCAGCTTCCAGCCCGTCTATAATTGCGCGCGCCTGTTTGCCGGAACCGCCATGCGACTGCCTGACGCTGACCTTGTCGCCGGTTTTGGCTTGCCAGTATTTTCCGAACGCCGCATTGAAATCCTGGTAAAGCTCCCGTGTCGGATCATAGGAAACATTCAGCAGTGTCACCTCGGCCGCCGCCGCTGCATTGATTAATGCAAACGTTACAATGGCCGCCAATGATTTCCGGTAAATATTCATGACTATCTTTCTTTAGTTTTAATGTACAGGTACACACTATAGAAAAATTCCATAATTCCGTATAATGATCTTTTTTAATATCTTTATTCGGATAACGCATATGTAATTGGTGTCGCATTGCGGCCATAAATCGCCAGTCCAGCCAAGACGGACGATGCGCGAAACAGGGGATGGCTGGAACAACCAGTGACAACACGGCTGTTAAGAGCTGCTAACCCCAATTAACACCGATTTCTGCAAAAAACTCTGGCGAATTAATCGAAATATTGTAAGAACAGGGCGATTAGAAAATAAAAATCCCCTCCGATTTGCATCAGGCGGGGACGAAGAGATGCGACGGTTATTTTTTGGGCGCTGCAACACCCGGAACAACTGGTTCCGGCACTCCCTTAAAAGGTTTTCCCACCGTTTTTGCAGCCCCGGCATCAGCCTTGGCCGATGACCCACCCAGAGTCAAATCGGAACTCATATTCGCTACAGACTTGGCGCCAAAACCCTGGACATTCTTTAAATCATCAATGCTTTTGAACGGTCCGTTTTTCTTGCGGTAGTCAACAATGGCCTGAGCTTTAGCCGGGCCTATGCCGTTTACGGTTTGCAGCTCTTCCTTGCTTGCCGTGTTCAGGTTCACCGCCGCAACAGCCATACCGCTCCAGGCGAGGAACACCATTACAACCAATAGCCATTTTTTCATCATACGATCTCCTCTATACGGCACACACCGTCTCGTTAAAACGAGGGGCACTAGGTTAAGTTGACTTACCTAGCAAATATGTCAGGTAGCGCTCTACCCCCTGCTCCACACTCAAAAAAGGCTGACTATAACCAACACTGCGCAGCGCCTGCATATCGGCCTGGGTATAACTTTGATATTTGCCCTTTAACTGTTCCGGGAACGGAATATAGCGCAGTAACTGCTGTTGCCGCATTTGTTCCAGCGTGAGCGCATCCTGACCGTCAGCGGCGCGTAGCGTATTGATGGTCGCTACGGCGACATCATTAAAGCTCTGCGCATTGCCGGTGCCGAGGTTAAAAATGCCCGACTGGTCAGGATGATCGAGAAAATACATATTAACGTTGACCACATCCTCAACCGAAACAAAATCCCTCAGCTGCCCACCGTCGGCATACCCATCGCATCCCTCGAACAGCTTCACATAGCCTTCGGCGCGGTACTGGTTGAAGAAATGCCATGCAACCGAAGCCATACGTCCTTTGTGCGCTTCGCGCGGGCCGTACACATTAAAGTAGCGTAAGCCGACGACCTGTGCGCTGCGCCGATGCCAGCGCCTGCGTACTACCTGATCGAACAAAAATTTGGAATAGGCGTACACGTTAAGCGGGGCCTCACATTCCCGGCTTTCCCTGAATTCCGGGCCCAGTCCGTAGACCGATGCTGAGGACGCATACAACAGCGGCACGTCCTCTTCCTGGCAATAATTGAGCAACTGCAATGTATAGCGATAGTTGTTCTGCATCATGTAGCGGCCATCGCTTTCCATCGTGTCGGAGCAGGCACCCTGATGCAGCACAGCGCTAAGCAGCCCATCGAAATAGCCGGCCCCCAGTTTGGCCAGAAAGTCTTCCTTATCGATATAATCTGCAATTTCGCAATCGACAAGGTTCTTGAACTTGTCGGCGTGGCTCAGGTTATCAACCGCGATAATGCTGGTTTCGCCGCGCTCGTTCAACGCCTTCACCAGGTTAGCGCCGATAAAACCCGCAGCGCCCGTCACAACATAATACATACCCATACTCCTCGAGAGTTCAGTTCACGCCGGTTGCCGACAAACGAGAAACGTTACCGCATTGCATATTTTTTCCCGACCGCTATTTATTCAGATCGCTGAGGATCTCGTCGCGGCTGACCACCGCTGTTCCCAGCTTACCCACCACGATTCCGGCGGCGCGGTTGGCGATTGCCACCGCGGCCGGCAGATCGGCGCCGCTCGCCAGCATGGTTGCTATCGTCGCGATCACGGTATCGCCGGCGCCGCTGACATCATATACTTCCCGCGCCAGCGCTGCTTCGTGCCGCACCTCGTGCGCCCGGTACAGACTCATGCCATCTTCACTGCGCGTGACCAGCAAAGCTTCCAGCTGTAATTCCGCACGCAGGCGTTCCGCTTTGTCCGTCAGCTCCGCTTCGTCTTTCCAGCCGCCTGCCACTTGGCGAAATTCACTGCGATTGGGAGTCAGCAACGTTGCACCACGGTAGCGCGCATAGTCTTCGCCCTTGGGATCGGCCAATACCGGCTTTCCAGCCAGGCGCGCCAGCTTGATCATTTCAGCAATATGGGTCAGCCCGCCCTTGCCGTAATCCGACAATATCACCACATCGGCCTGTGGCAGCTGCGCGCGGAAATCAGCCAGTTTGGCATTCAGCATCTCATGGCTTGGATGCGTTTCAAAGTCTATCCGCAACAATTGCTGCTGGCGCGCCACCGCGCGCAGTTTTATCGTAGTGGAAATCGTCTCGTCGCGCTGCAACAGCGCAGTGACGTTGGCCTGCTCGGCCAGCAGCTGTTCCAGACGAATGCCTGCCTCATCTTCTCCCACTACGGACAGCAGGATGCACTGCGCTCCCAATGCAGCGACGTTGCGCGCCACATTGGCAGCGCCGCCGGGGCGCTCTTCGACGCGTGCTACCTTAAGCACCGGCACCGGCGCTTCAGGCGAAATACGCTGCACGTCGCCGAACCAGTAGCGATCCAGCATCACATCGCCTATCACCAATATGCGTGCATTGGTAAAACTGGGTAATGCATGGGGTGGCAAAACAGTCATGCCCGATCTCCAATTTGTTCAACAATATTTTGCAATGCCTGCAGAGGATTGTCGGCACGAGTAATCGGTCTTCCGATGACCAGATAACTGGCGCCGCTGTCGAGCGCGGCTCGCGGCGTCATGATGCGCGACTGATCATCAGCCGCCGCGTCAACCGGCCGTATACCCGGCGTAACCAGACAGAATTCCTGGCCCAGCCGCTGACGCAACAGCACGGCTTCCTGTGCTGAACATACCACGCCGTCCAGTCCGCAATCATGCGCCAGTTCAGCAAGGCGAACGACCAGGTCGGCTGGACTTTCAGTGATGCCCAACTCGGCCAGATCCTGTTCCGTCATGCTGGTGAGCACTGTCACGGCGATCAGCCGGGGAGGACGGGAGGCAAGGCTGAGCACGTCGCGCGTCGCCTCCATCATTTTGCGCCCGCCCAGCGCATGCACATTTATCATCCATACGCCCAGCGCCGCGGCAGCACGGCACGCCTGAGCCGCGGTATTGGGAATGTCATGGAATTTCAGATCGAGAAATACCTCGAAACCGCGACGCATAAGCTGCTCCAGCAGTTGTGGTCCGGCCGCCGTATATAGTTCCTTGCCGACCTTGAGCCGGCACAGCGCGGGTTCCAGCTGTGCCATCAGATCAAGCGCGGGCGCTACGGCGGGATAATCAAGGGCGACTATAATTTTTGGGTCGTTCATATCGTTAGCCCATTTTCTTCGCTGCGCCGCGGAGAATAAGTTTCCCAGCTGTGGCAAGCCGGACAATGCCAGTAAAACTGGCGTGCCCGGAAACCGCAATTGCTGCAGCGGTACATGGCCAGCGAACGCGTGCGCTGGTGCACCAGATTCTTTACCATCTCAACGTCGCCGCGCTGTTCCAGCGACACTTCGAGCAGCCGCGCCTCAAGCAATTTGTCCAGTCCGAGCAGCGTGGGGTTGCGTTGCAGTTCATCCCGCACCAGAGCATAAGCGGCCACGGAGCCGTCCCGCTGCAAAACCGCATCAAACAGTACGTTCATCAAATCGAGCGAGGGATACCGCACCAGATAATCCTGCAGTATGGCGATGCCTGTATCGGCGTTGCCGGTTTGCCGGTAAGCCTTCAGTAATCGCTCGGCAACCAGAGGCAGATACTGAGGATTCTGCTGCTCTATACGTCGCCAGATAGTGACCGCTGCCGCATGCTGCTGCAGCGATGTCTCCAGATCCCCCAGCATGATGGTTGCGCAAGCTGCCTGTGGATTAACTTCCAATGCCTGCTGCAGATATGTACGCGCACTATCCGTCTGCTGTCGGGCAAGCTCCGCGGTCGCCAGCTCACAATAAAAGAATGCAGCTTCCTTGCCGTAAGACTGGCCGGTCAATATCGCCAGTTGCTGCGTGACGCCGATGGCCTTATGCCAATCTTTTTCTTTTTGATACAGCTCGAGCAAAAAATCCAGTGCGGGTTTGGCATGCGGGGTGGTTTGCAATTGGAGGAACAATGCTTCGGCACGATCCAGAATTCCCGCTTTGAGATAATCCTGTGCCAGCTCGAATACGGCCTGTTGCCGCCTGTCCTTGTCCAGATCCGCCCGCTCAACCAGGTTGAGGTGCATGCGTAACGCGCGATCGACTTCACCACGGCGACGGAACAGGCTACCCAGGGCGAAGTGCAGCTCTATGGTTTGCGGATCGACTTTGACAACTTCAATAAAGGCTTCTATCGCTTGGTCCTGCTGCTCGTTCAACAGGAAATTAAGGCCCTGGAAATAGGAGCGCGGCAAGGCACTCGATTCGGACACCAGCTGTTTGATATCGATGCGCGCCGCCAGCCAGCCCATGCCAAAAAACAGCGGGAAAACCAGCAGCATCCATAATTCGAATTCCATAAACGGCAGCAGTTATTAAGTTATTGGAAGAAGGCAACCGACTTGCATAAATGCACAACGTAGCATGCCAGCAGCTGCCGTTCTCATCACCCGCGCGTCTTCGCCATTCGTTGCACGGTTAAATTCTCAGGGGCGGACGGCATCCAGTTTATTTTTATGCTGTAGTTCACTTTTAAGCGCGGCGATTTCTCTGCGCTGCCGGAAGATTTTACCCAGCACGGCGAGGATGCCCACCGCCGCGCCGATTGCAAAAAAAACCAGCAATATCACCACCAGTGAAGCCTGCCATTCATAACCGAAGAAATAGCGCAACACGACCGGCTGGTCATTCCTGACGGCAAAGCCCAGCATTATTAAAAACAACGCGGCCCGCAGCATCCAGATGAGGTAGCGCATGGTTTCTCCGATATAAACGCGGCAGCAACAATAACACGAATGAGCAAAAAATTGGCGGCACCATCTTGCGACAGGCCGCCAATTATTACTGTACTAATCTCCCGGCTAGCTTAAGCTTACCCGCTTCAGGACGCAGGATAATCGACCCGTTCACGCAGTTCCTTGCCGGCCTTGAAATGCGGCACATGTTTGGCCGGCACCTGCACCTTGTCGCCGGACTTCGGATTACGCCCGGTGCGCGGAGGACGATAGTTCAGCGCGAAACTGCCGAAACCACGTATCTCTATCCTGCCGCCGCGCACGAGTGCACCGCCCATAGCATCGAGCACGACCTTGACTGCCAGCTCGGCATCCTTGGCCAGCAATTGCGGGAACTGTTCCGCCAGTTTGGCTATGAGATCTGAACGTGTCATTCGCTAATCCCTTACTGAGCCTCGGCCTTGTTGGTGTCCATCTTGGCCTTGAGCAATGCGCCCAGATTGGTCGTGCCGGCGGTGGCAGGATTGTCTGCACTAAACTTCTGCATCGCAGCCGATTCCTCGGCTTTGTCCAGCGCCTTGATCGACAGATTGATCGCGCGGTTTTTACGATCCACGTTAATGATGACGGCCTTGATGGTGTCACCTTCCTTGAGATGATTGCGGATGTCTTCAACGCGATCAGCCGATACTTCGGACGACTTCAGGTAGCCTTCGATATCGCCATCCAGCGTAACGGTGGCGCCTTTGGCATCAATCGCTTTCACTGTGCCGTTTACCAGGCTGCCCTTGTCGTGCGTGGCGATATAGCTGTTGAAAGGATCCCCATCCATCTGTTTGATACCGAGCGAAATGCGTTCGCGCTCAACGTCGATCGCCAGCACTACGGCTTCCAGCTCATCGCCCTTCTTGTAGTTGCGTACGGCTTCTTCGCCGGCTACCGCCCAGGACAGATCGGACAGATGCACCAGGCCATCAATCCCGCCTTCCAGGCCGATAAACACGCCGAAGTCGGTGATCGATTTAATCTGGCCTTTCACTTTGTCGCCCTTCTGGTGGTTCAGCGCGAAGTCATCCCATGGGTTCGACTGGCATTGTTTCATGCCCAGCGAAATGCGGCGACGCTGCTCGTCTATTTCCAGAATCATCACTTCGACTTCGTCGCCCAGCTGCACAACCTTGGACGGATGCACATTCTTGTTGGTCCAGTCCATTTCGGACACATGCACCAAGCCTTCGATGCCTTGTTCGATTTCAACAAATGCGCCATAGTCGGTCAGGTTGGTGACCTTGCCAAACAGCCGTGTTCCCTGCGGATAGCGGCGTGCCAGCCCAGTCCATGGATCATCGCCCATCTGTTTGATGCCCAACGAGACGCGGTTTTTTTCCTGGTCGAACTTGAGGATTTTTGCTTCGACTTCATCGCCCACCGCCAGCACCTCGGAAGGATGCTTGACGCGGCGCCAGGCCAGATCGGTGATATGCAGCAAGCCATCAATGCCGCCCAGATCCACGAACGCGCCGTAGTCGGTGATGTTCTTGACGATACCCTTGACGATCGCGCCTTCTTTAAGATTTTCCATCAACGCCTGACGGTCTGCGCCGACATTGGCTTCGAGCACCGCACGACGCGAAACCACAACGTTGTTGCGCTTGCGATCGAGTTTGATGATCTTGAATTCCATCGTCTTGTTTTCGTACGGCGTGGTGTCCTTAACCGGACGGATATCTACCAGCGAACCGGGCAGGAACGCGCGTATGCCGTTAACCAGCGCGGTCAGTCCGCCCTTGACCTTGCCGCTGACGTAACCTTCGACAATCTTGCCCTCTTCCATCGCGACTTCCAGCTCATGCCATGCGGCCAGGCGCTTGGCTTTTTCGCGCGACAGCTTGGTTTCGCCGTAACCGTTTTCCAGTGACTCAATCGCCACGGTGACGAAATCGCCCGCCTTGACTTCCACTTCACCTGCAGGATTTAAAAACTCCTCAACAGGGATAAAACTTTCTGATTTGAGACCGGCATTCACCACCACCACGTTGTGATCGATGCGCACGACTTGCGCAGTGATCAGCTCGCCTGCGCGCATTTCCTTGCGCGTCAGGCTTTCTTCAAAAAGGGAGGCAAAACTTTCCATGTCGTCGATTACGGCAGTATTAGCAGTCATTTATGTTTAGGTTTCCAGACAATCCGCTTCTGGCGGGGTTGGTTAAAAATCCCGGACGATGGGCTCGTCAGGGGCTGTGGTTACAACGTCCGGTAGCTTCGCAGCACTTCCTGGACCGCCTGCTCGATGGTCAAGTGGGTAGTGTCGAGCAAAATCGCTGCCGGCGCCTGCTGCAGCGGAGCCACACTGCGCTGACTGTCTCTTTCGTCGCGCGCACGGATTTCCTGCAAAAGGAGAGCAATGTTAGCATGCAGTCCTTTCTCGATCAACTGCTTATATCTGCGCTCCGCCCGTACTTCTGCGCTCGCCGTCAAAAATATTTTCAGCACTGCATCCGGGAATACCACCGACGCCATATCCCGCCCATCCGTAACCAGCCCCGGCGCCTGACGAAAGGCGCGCTGCTTGTCCAGCAGCGCGTTACGCACCGCCGGCAGCGCCGCGACTTTGGACGCCATTGCGGCACATTGCTCGGAACGCAGATCTGCCCCCACCGGCTTGCCGTCCAGCCAGATATCAGTCCACTCGAAACGGATATCCATGCGCCGCGCCACTTCGGCCAGCTGCTCCGCCGCGTCCAGCGGCACATGAGCCTGCTGTGCCGCCAGCGCCAGCAGACGGTAGAGCGCCCCGCTGTCGAGATAGTGGAAGCTCAGCGCCTGCGCCACCTGCTGCGCCACGGTGCCCTTGCCGGAAGCGGATGGGCCATCGATCGCAATAACCGGAACCGCCTGGGCAATTTGAGCATAACGCTCGAAATAGTCCGGAAAAGTTTTGGCCACACACCCGGGATCATTAATGCGCACCGCAGTGCGCCCAAATGCGGCCAGCGAAAAACACATCGCCATGCGATGGTCATCATAGGTGTCGACTGCCACGCGCGTATCGAACGCTGCCGCATGCGCCGGTTCAATACGCAAAAAATCGATACCCTCTTCTACCTGTGCGCCAAACTTGCGCAGTTCAGTCGCCATCGCATGAATACGGTCCGTTTCCTTGACGCGCCAGCTGGCGATGTTGCGCAGCATAGTCGGCCCGTGCGCAAACAGCGCCGCCACCGCCAGCGTCATGGCAGCATCGGGAATATGGTTGCAATCGAGATCCACGCCACTGAGATGTCCGCTGGCTGGCGCCCGCGCTTCCATCCAGTTATCGCCCATTGTTACGTCTGCGCCCATCTGCTGCAGCGCTTCGGCGAAATGAATATCACCCTGGATACTGTTGCGCCCCACCCCAAGCAGCCGCACCGGCCCACCGCCGATTGCTCCGGCAGCCAGGAAGTATGACGCAGAAGAGGCATCCCCCTCCACATGAATTTCCTGCGGCGATACATAACGGTTGCCCGCCGCCACCGTAAAACTGCGCCAGCCTTCGCGCGCCACCTGCACGCCAAAACGTGTCATCAGCGCCAGTGTAATTTCGATGTATGGCTTTGAAATGAGGTCGCCCAGAACCTCGATCCTAATGGTCCGCTGGGTCAGCGGCAACGCCATCAACAAACCGGTGAGAAATTGACTGGACACATCACCCCGTATTTGAACAGTGTCGCCCGCAAGCAGCGCCGGAAAAATTTCCAGCGGCGGGAATCCTTCATTGTCCAGATAACGAATATCCGCCCCCAACTGACGCAGCGCATCCACCAGATCACCAATGGGCCGCTCGTGCATGCGCGCCACGCCAGACAACATATAACGCCCGCCCGCCAACGCCAGCGCCGCGGTCAGCGGACGGAATGCGGTACCGGCGTTGCCGAGGAAAAGTTTGGCATCCCTGTTCGGGAAATTCCCGCCGCAGCCGGTGACGCGATAGACATCGCCGCCTAAGGTTTCGACCTGCACACCTAAAGTGTGCAAGGCATCCAGCATATGCCCGGTGTCGTCTGAACGGAGCAGATCGCGTACTTCGGTTACGCCGTCGGATAACGCCGCCAACAACAGCACCCGGTTGGAAATGCTCTTCGACCCAGGTAGGCGTACGGTACCCCGCGCGCTTAATAAAGGCGGGAGATCAATAAAGTTTTTGGATGTCATCAAGGTAGCCCATGCGACGGGTAGCGCTTACGAATTTAAGGGCGGTATCATACCGTAGAGGGAGATCGGATGCTTGATTGCCGGGGCGTAGACCGCTCTTCTTGCGTCAGCGGACAGCGATACTGGCGCTCATAACGGGTCAGCATAAATAGAAAAATAGGAATCGACTGCGCAACAAAATATTTATCGTTGCCTTCGTACGGCACATGATTAAAAAATTGCTTAAATAGCATAAACAATCCGGAAGGACGAAAATAGGACAAAAAAAAACCCCGTATAAACGGGGCTTTTTTAACAGCTTTACCTTACCTCATATCGCGTACTTCTTTCATGCCCATCACTTCGACATCTACTCGGCGGTCAGGCTGTAAACACGCGATCAGCTTGGGCGTGGCCTTGTTTCCCTTGCATTGACCAGGTTTGGTCACAGGCTGGGTCTTGCCCTTGGCGATCGTAACCACCTTCGCTGCAGGAATTCCTGCATTGGTTACCAGATAGGTCTTAACCGCTTCGGCCCGACGTTTTGATAGCTTCATGTTATAAGCGTTTGTTCCAAGACGGTCGGTATGGCCAGTCACATTAATGGTGTCATACTTTACGCCCTTCAGATCTTCAGCAAATTTATCGAGATCAATTATCTGACCAGGTTTTACTTTAGCCTTGTTGAAAATGAACAGCACATCTTCTGAGTCCGAGAAAACCGTCATTTTTGTACGCGGCGCCGGGCGCGGTGGCGGTGGTGGTGGCGGAGCGACTACCACAACTGGCGGAGGCGGTGGTGCGGCAACTACTGGTGCCGGCGCCGGTGGGGGTGGAGGGGGTGGCGCAGCCACCACGGGCGGTGGAGGCGGCGGAGCTACCGCCACAGGGGGTGGGGGCACCTCGACCTTGCGCGCCGGTTCGCACTGCTCTGCCGTCATTCCGGGCACCCAGTCGCCACTGTGAACACATTCCCCAGCACCGTCGCGCGCAATTATGCTTGAGCGATCAGCTACGAAGCCAGGGTATCCGGCGGTCGCGTTCATATCACTCATCATCATTGAATTGCGCCCGGTTGCGCTCCGGTTGTCCCCACCAAAGCGCACTATCAGCCCGACTGAATAAAAGTCGAAGTCTGTGCGGTCGCCGGTTCCATTGTTAATGCGGAAGCGCTCCCATTCACCGCGCATCGCAACGGTATTGCTAAAGTCATATTGCAGACCTAAACCAATTTTTGGATTGGTTTCATATTTATAACCACTGGCTGGCGCGGGCTGAACCAGAGGGTTTGTGCTGCCATAAATATAGGTGGTTTTTGAGTGATTCAACCCTACCCTGCCTAATACCGACAAGCGGTCGTTCACGGGTATCGTGCCGACCAGATCAAGTGCACCACCGCGTACGCGCATCGTTCCTGTCGAAGTTGCTGCCGCAGTATTAGCTGAATAATTAAAACGCCCCAAATCAAATATACCTGCCTCAACGGCAAAGCTCGGGTTAATTCTGTAGCCCAGGAAAAATTTGTACCCTCCATCACGGTCTTCTTTGCTAAAGCCGGTTGTAGGCTGACCCATGGTTATAAAATTGCCGACGCGCGCGTCATCAATTTTTGCTCTGGACTGGCCGGCGCTGGCACCGCCATACATACCTGATTCTTCAGCTGCAAAAACGGTCTGGCAGCTGAGCACAAATCCTGCCAAACCCAGAGCCCGCAATGCGGTTTCTAATTTCAAATTTCTGAATTGCATAATTTTCTCCGAAATAACTATTGTTATTAGTGCGCCTCCATTACTCTATGAAAGCACCATTTGTATTTAGCCATTCAAATCGAATGGTAGTCCTGTAGTGAAATTAGTCCGCTTGCATCGATCCATAACCAGACAGATACACCCGTCTTTTTGTTATCCGCTTTTCCGCTGAATTTATCAGTTCGCTACCGCACATAGTCATACAACGCAAGAGTTAACCCTCATCAGGTGCACAAAAAAGGCCGCCCAAAGGCGACCTTTTGACTGTTGCGATTTTTTTTACGGCGCAGGTCTTGTAACAGTGGCGCTATTCAACGAAACCGTGCCTTGCGATATGGCCCTGCCGTTTAGTACTGACCCGCTTTGCAACGTAATCGATGATGTCGACAATATGGTTCCGACAAAATGGGCGTTATTGGCTAAAGTTACTGTGCCATTGACCTGCCAGTAAACATTCTTGGCCAAAGCGCCGCCAGTCAGCACCACATTGCTGCCCGTGTCTGCAACGAGATTACCTGAAACCTGGAATATCCAGACGTCATTGGGGCCACCGTTCAGGGTAATAGTGCCGCTGGCCGGGATGGTTAGCATGGTGTTCCATTTATACAGACCAGGCGTGAAGGTATGCCCGCCCGTTTCACCGCCTACATTGCCGCCCAGTAAATCAGTAGAGGTGGGGGATGTTCTACCGGAGGCGTCGGTATAAGCAGCAAGCGCTGCAGTCATCGCAGCCGTCAGGTTGGTAGCGGTGGTCGAGTTCATGTCGCTGGTATAAACGCTACCGGTCACCTGGACCGATGAAGCACCGGCAAGCTCGCCAATCCCACTGGTCGGAATGCCTAAGCCTGTAACGCTGGACGCAGCGCTGCCTACCCCCACGTCACCCGTGATTGCAGAAGTACCGGATGCGGACACGCCACTTTCAGCGAAAATTGCAAAACCGGCAGCGCTACCCAACAATAATGCGGTTGGCCCAGCTGGGGGAGCTACCGTTACTGTGTAATCTGCAGTGGCGCCGTTCGCTGCGGTTACGGTATAGGTCACCGGGCTGGTGAAGTTATTTGCCGTCGTGCCGCTTACCTGAGGTGTCGTACCGACCATGACGCTGGCGCCGAGGGTCGTGAATGTGGGTGCCAGTGCAGTCCTGTCTGTTCCTGCCGGTAACGGTACTGCAATAACACGATCCGTCTGATTAATTGTTCCCGCCACGCCATTTATTGAAAACGCGGTAATCGTACGTGCCGACGTGGGAGCAACTGTCACATTAACCGTATAGGTCGTTGTCGCGCCATTGGCATCGGTTACCGTGTAAGTCACCGGATTGCTAAAATCATTAGTTGTAGTTCCGCTCACCTGCGCTGTTCCATTTACTGCGATGCTGGCCCCGGTATTGGTGAATGTTGGAGCTTGCGTCAGCGAGGTGCCTGAGGGCACCGTTACATTGATGGTCCTGGTAGTTTGATCAATGGTAGCGGGTTGGCCAGCCAAAGTGAAACTGGTGATCGCTTTTGATGAGGCAGTGGAGATTGTTGCACCCAGAGTGGTAGACAAAGCCTGCAATGCCGTTACATCAGTAATGCCCGTTTTGTTGTTGGTGGTGTTGGCAAGGAAAGTGCTCTGGGCTGTTAAAATCGCCGGGTCCGAAGCAAAAGTTGAACCCTGCAGGGCAGTCGCATACACACTAGCCGTCTGCGATAGTGTCGTGCCAGGATTGGTCGTCATATACTGCGACGCTCCGGCCAGGTATGCGCCGTATACTCTGGAAGCCGGACTTGCTGTGGCTGATGCTGCGTTCATCGGATCGGCCGGTCTGGTGGTAACTGGATCAAAACCTACCTGTGTTTTTATTGTGTTGTTTTCAGTTTGGATATTAGCTGCCGTCAGACCGCCGGGATCAGCCATCGCGTTTATCACTGCGACTTCGGTTAACAGCGTAACACTGGCAGTTACGTTGCCGCCGCCGTAGGAGAAAGCCGCGCGTAACGGTGTTGCCAGAGGTGTATTGCTAACGCCTGTGGCCTCATCTCTATATGTTCCGCCGGTGACCTCAAGTAATAGGGGCCCGGTGTAAGTTCGAATATTAAGTGAATAATTTCCGTTGGCATCAGTGGTCGTTGAAGCCAAGGCTGTACCTCTCGCCCCTGCATCAATACGATAGGCAGTGATGGTGCCACCGCTAATCGGGCCCTTTGAAGCTGTGCCGCCCACCGAGGAACCATTAGTGTCGTCATTGCTGCATGCCGACATTAATAGCGCAAAAAACATAGCCATAAACCACATTGGCCTTGAAAAAAAACTCAGTCTATCCATTTTATTCTCCTATTCAGTCAAGTATCCATAAGGGTTTACTGGCCGGGCAAATGGGTTAATTTTTATAACAATGGCCTGGCGCTGCACCCCGTTTTACGTCTCAAAAATTTTTTTAAAACGCACCGAAAAAACACGAAATCAGCGAACAAACTCTGCTCTTTTCGGCACCAATAATCTGTGTGGTGTCCCACAAATAAAATTAATTAAGATAGATATGAGCGGTACAAAACCGAATACGATGAACGCGGAACGGAACAGATCAGTTAGATGCGAGCGAGAAAGCAGTCAGTCAACCAGATAAAAAAAACCGCCCGGAGGCGGTCTTTTTTATTATTTCGGACCGGATCAGCGTGGAGCAATATTTCCACTTTCATCCGAAATAATAATTTCTACACGACGGTTCATCTGGCGGCCTGCTGCGTTGCCGTTGTCGGCCACCGGGAAGGCTTTGCCATACCCTGCGGTTTTAATCCGGTCCGCACTGATACCATCTTCAATTAACGCAGTGCGCACAGCATTGGCACGGCGTTCGGACAAGGTTTGATTCAGTTCGTCAGAGCCTGTGCTATCGGTAAAACCTTCTACCATGATATTGGTTTTCGGAGATTGCTTCAGCGCATTGCTGAGCTTTTGTATGCTGCGCAATCCACCGGTCTTGAGTTGTGCCTTACCTGTGTCAAACAATACGTCACCCAGTGTCACGACCAGACCGCGTTCAGTTTTTTTGGCGTTCAACTCCTGCAGCTGGTTTGCCAGCTGGCTAGCGCGCTGTTCTGCTTCCTGAGCCTGGCGTTGCGCAGCTTCAGCCTGCGCCTGAGCAGCCGCTGCCGCCGCTTTCGATGCCTCTACTTCACGCTGCGCAGCCGCGGCTATTGCCGCTGCATTTTGCTGATCCGCTTCACGCTGACGCTGTGCTTCGGCCGCCTGACGCTGTGCTTCTTCGGCACTCTGCTGTGAGGCCTGCGCCTGGCGCTGTGAATTTGCTGCGTCCATTTGTGAAGTGACTGCGGCTAACTGCGAGTCAGCCGCATTCTGCTTGGATGCAGCGGCTTCCTGCTCAGCCTGCTCTGCCTTGCGCTTGGCCGTTTCCGCTTCCCTGGTTCTGGCGGCCAGGCGAATTTTATCGCTTTCCGCCTTGGCGTCTTCTACCGACTTTTCGGTAGCTTTCTGTTTGGCAATCTGTTGAGCCAGCGCTACCCTTTGCTGAGCGGTATACGCCAGATGATCAACTTCGGCAGTTTCGTGTTTGGCGCTCCAAGCGGCGTCCGCAGCTCTCAAACTGTCGCCGGCCTCCTTTAATTCCAGTGTTGCAAGTGTGCCAACCTGCGGATCAGCCAGGGCATTGGCATAGCTTAGCCGAGCATTCTCCAGATTATTATTTTTTTCCGGCACTGAACTGCAACCGGCCAGCACAGCAAGAGCGATTAACGTCATAGGTAATATATTTTTTTGCATTTTCTTTTCCTCGATTATGACTATTCAGTCTTGCGATTTAATTCTTCGCGGAGCACACGGTTGGTTTCCTGCACGGCCTCCACTGCTTTTTGCGATTGAGCTGCGCGAGCTTTGGCAGTAGCAAGTTGAGCATCGACCTGAGCCTCTTCAGCGAGACGTCGGGCATTTATATAGTCCTTGGTCACCGCGGCCTTGTTCGCTGCATCAAGCTTGTCCTGGGCCGACTTCAGTTCGACCGGTGCGAATTCGCTGCCGCCGGCAGTGACTGCTGCCGTAATGGCAGCCTTGGCAACTTCGAATTGTGCTGTAGGCGGAGGGGTGTTGCTCGCGCAACCAACAGTTACAACTGCGGCCAGCAAGACTGTGCCCAGGGTTGTAGTCAACCGGGAATATACGGTATTTTTATTTATGTCCTTCATTTGCAGTCCCTGTGAAATGTAGTTGGTGGTAGCGCATGTCTTCTAGCAAGAACCGCGAAAAACGGCTCTGGCTGCATGCCATAAGGCCACAATAGGAGGAAAGAAAGGTTCGCTCTGTCTGTTAGCGCACTTAGCTAACTTCCCAAAAGCTGGCCTACACGCTTAAGAGCGTCGACCCGGGCACAGATGACCTTCGCGATGGCGAGCAGCGGCGCACCCAGCAACAGGCCCCAGCCGCCCCACAGCCAGCCGAAAAAAAGCAGAACTATAAACAATACCGCCGCGTTCACACTGGCGGTGCGGCTCTGCAGCCACGTCGTGAACCCCAGGCCGATCGCAGCCGAAACCAGCACCGATGCGGCCACCACGAAAAATGCCTGCAGCATTGAGCCGAATTGCATGAAAGCGGCCACGCCGCTGCTGAGTGCAATCAGCGCAGGTCCAAGATAAGGAATGAAATGCAATACCCCGGCAGCGGCGCCCCACACCCCTGCATGCTCCATCCCGAGCAGCGCAAATGCGGCCCAGGTAAACAGCGCGACCAGTGCATTCGAAACCAGCGTAACCAGCATATAACGCTGGATCTGCGCATCAATCTGATCAAGTATCTGCACAGCATCTTTTTTACGGGACAGGGACGGGCCGACGAACGTCACCAGTTTGCGGCGGAAATGCGAACCCGAGGCGAGCAGAAAATAGGTAATCAGCAAAACAATCGGCATCTGGCCCAGCACCGTCATCAGCAGCATCGATTGCGCCAGCACATAATCCCGCACCCACGTGGTAGGATCAGTGGTTGCCGCTGCAACACGTGTATTAGCTTTGACCCCAGTTGCCTCCGCGGCCGCCTTCTGGATTTCACTGGCCGCCTCCTGCATGTGCTGGAATGCGCTCGGTCCGCTGGCCATGGCAGTATTCAGGGACTTGCGTATTTTATGCGCTGCCTCGGGCAGTTTTTCTATCATGGCCGTGGCATCGTCACTCAACGTAAAGCCGACCCAGCATAAAATGCTGACCAGCAGCCCGACCACCAGGCCGGCCGCAAGTGGCCGGGGAATATGGAACCTTTTGAGCCAGTCAACCAGCGGATGCAAGGTATAACTCCCCAGAATGCCGATGAGCAGCGGGATAAAAAATGCGCGAGCCAGATAAAGGGCAGAAAATAATGCGATTGCAGCAAGCAGATACAGTGCAATCGACATGGCCCTGGATTGGCCTTCAAGCGCTTCCAGGCGCTCGATTGCCGTGGCGGTGATAACCACCGTAGCCTCCTGATCTGGCTCTTCAGGTATCTTGATCATGCCAGCTTGGCTATCGTGATTCATAGTGCACCATTGAGTTTAAATTAGTGTTGGCAGGTAAACACAACTACCCGGTCCCGTCCGTTTTCTTTAGCCTGGTACAACGCAACATCCGCTGCCTTGATGATGCCGTCCTTATCGGTGGCATGTTCGGGGAACATGGCTATGCCCAGGGAAAGCGTAACAGGGCCGATATCCTGGTCGCCATGATGAATGTGCAACAGCTTGACATCTTCGCGTATTTTTTCCGCTCGCTGGCATGCGCCCTCGACCGTAGATGGCGACAGAACCAGCGTAAATTCCTCCCCGCCATAGCGGCAGGCAATGTCGCTGCCGCGCACATGCTTGGCCAGAAATATACCCAGTTCACGCAATACCGCGTCACCGCTGTCATGGCCGAACGTATCGTTAAAATTTTTAAAATGGTCAATATCGATCATGATTACCGCCAGTTCCAGCTTATTGCGCTGTATACGGATAATTTCCTGCGCCAGTGCCTCGTCCAGATAACGGCGATTAAAAAGCGCGGTCAGCGGGTCGCGAATAGCTGAATCGAGCAAAGCAATGCGCTGTTTCAGGTTCGCGATGCCCAATTCGGTGTGGCCGACAAGCTCCTTGCAGAGCTGATATTTTTCCCTCATGCGCTGCTCGTTCGCCTCGGTTATTTCCGATCCATCGCGAATATGCAGCGAACCGTGGATTTCCTCGTCGATCAGCAGAGGCAGACAGGCGTACATGCAGTCTTCATCTACGTGCGCGCAACGTTTTTCATGGCCGGTCGCAAGATAGCCCCGGCCGCGCCGGTAGCCCCAGCATTCATCCGGCGCAAAGTTGATATACGTGCGCTTCCGTATGCCCCACACCGCGGCGGTTTCCATCCGGTCGCCTGCCGGGCTGAGCGCAAAAATCGCGCCGTAGTCGTCCGGGAATAACTGCGCGGTGGTGTCGGCAATGAGCGCGTAGGCTTCTGCTTCACTCGAGCATGCCTGCAAACCATCGTTCATCCTGCTGAATAAAGTAATCCGTTGATTATGCCTGGCCAGCTCCTCGGCCTGTTTTTTTAATTCGTCATTGGCTGTACTGAGCTCAGCGGTCCGCTCGCTCACGCTTTCAAGATGTGCCCGCTCCTGCTGCAGCTCAGCTTCGCGCTGCCTCACCCTCCGCTCCAGATCCTTGCTGTAACTTTTTACGCGCAGCAGGTTACGCATACGTATTTTCAGTTCGGCCCGGTCGACCGGCTTGGTCAGAAACGCATCCGCTCCCGCGTGCAGGCCGACCAGCTTGGAATGGCGATCATCCAGCGAGGTCAGCATAATAATGGGAATGGTCATGGTAGCGGGATTGTCCTTGAGCTGGCTAGCGACCTGAAACCCATCCATGCCAGGCATCATAATGTCGAGCAGGATTAGATCCGGTTGCTGCTCGGCCGCCAGTATCAACGCTTCCTCCCCGCTGCTGGCGCTATAAGTTCCATACCCTTCAGGTGTTAGCATAGCTTCCAGCAATTTTCTGTTATTGGCTTCATCGTCAACAATCAGAACACGGGCCGCCGGATCAGTCATGGCGGCTCCTTAAACGGATGAGCCTTCTGCGGAAGGACGCTTGGCGAGCTGCGCCCGAATCTCCTGCAGAAATTCCTGATAACGTAAAGGCTTGGAAATATAGCTGTCGCAACCGGCGGTGCGTATTCGTTCCTCATCGCCTTTCATCGCCAGCGCGGTTAACGCCATCACCGGTATCGCTCGGGTGGCATCATCCTTTTTCAGCCGCACGGTTGCTTCCAGGCCATCCATGCCCGGCAACTGGATATCCATCAGGATCAGGTCGGGTTGTTCCTTGCGCGCCATTGCCAGCCCGGTCTCCGCATCGCGCGCGCTGATGGCCTGATAGCCCGCTTCTTCCAGCAAAAATATTGCCAGCTTCATATTGGAGGGATTGTCTTCAATCACTAAAATTTTGGTCATGCAGTTCTCCTGGCACTACGCAATTGAGATTTCCTGCGGTTTCGGTTGCAGCGCGCGACGCACCTCAGCAATAAAACGGCCGTGGCTGAACTCTGACTTTTCCATGATCTTCACGACATTGCCGCTGAGCATTTCCCGCTCTTCGGCAGTAATTCGCTTGGCGGTCATGATTACTATCGGGATGCGCGCAGTTTCGGGGCGGCTCTTGAGCGCATTGACTACATCGAAACCGCTGACTTCGGGCATCATCAGATCCAGCAATATCAAGTCCGGCAACAGCCGGCGCGCCACTTCAATTGCAATTTTGCCGCCGTATGCGCGCACTACGTTGTAATCCGGAGCGGGCAGCAACGACGCGATAATCTCCATCGCCCTGAGTTCGTTATCCACCACCAGCACGGTGTAAACCCTGTTATGCGTGGAATGCAGTCCGAGTTCATTTAACGCATTATGCAACTGGGCAAAATTGATGGGTTTCTGTAACACCACCGAGGCTCCATGCGCCACTGCCGTATCGTGGTCCGCAACGCTGGAAATTACGATCACCGGGACATTCGCCAAGGCGGGAATATTCTTGATGGTCGCCAGAAATTCCCACGCATTCATCCCCGGCAGCATGATATCCAGGGTGATCAAAGCCCATAAATGTTGTGGCGCAAGATCCAGCGCCGCCTCGGCGCTGCTTGCGCGCACAACTTGCAGCCCCTCCGCGGCAAGCTGCATGCCGATCAGTTCGGCAGCCCAGTCATCGTCCTCCACCACCAGTGCATAATCCTGATGGGCCTTCGCAGGGAGCGGCGCCGGCGCCACCTCGACTACGTCAGCTTCCGCCTCTTCCGTTCGGAACGGCAGCCAGACAGTGAAGCGCGCGCCCTGCCCCTCGGCACTTTCAACGGCTACCGTGCCGCCGTGCAGCGCAGTTAATTGTTTGACCATAACGAGGCCTAACCCGGTGCCTTCAAATTTGCGGGCGAGGCCGCTGTCCAACTGACTGAACGGCTGAAACAGTTTTTCCATCGCGGTGCTGGCAATACCAATACCGTTGTCGACGACGCCTATCTCAAGAAATTCCGAATAATTGTTGTCTGGCAAAGGAAAGCTGTGGCCAGGCCAGCGCCCCGATGGCTTGCCGACTTCAGTGCGGTTCACACGGCGTACCTGCAGGCTCACCTCACCGCCGTCACGGGTAAATTTGACCGCATTGGAAAGCAGATTATAGATAATCTGTTTGGCCTTGCGTGCGTCTACCAGGATTTCGTCGAGACCATCGGCAATGTCCAGCTTAAGGCCGATATGGTGACTGGCTGCCTTTTCCTTAACGATGGACAGGCTATTGGAGAACAGCGAAGACACGTCAAGCGGTTCGAGGTCCAGCGTCATTTTGCCCGCTTCGACCTTGGACAAATCCAGTATGTCGTTAATCAGTGAAAGCAGGTGCTGGCCGCTGCCGAAAATATCACTGATATATTCGTGCTGCTTCTCGGTTAACTGACCTAATAACCCGTCCTTCAGTATCTCGGAAAAACCAATGATGGTATTCAGCGGAGTTCTCAATTCATGCGACATATTGGCAAGAAACTCCGACTTCATTTTATTGGCTTGTTCAAGCTGTACATTTTTTCCGATAATTTCCTCGCCGCGCACACGCAGTTGCTCCGCCAGCATTTTGGTATCTTCGTAGAGCTTCAGATTGTGCAGCACTGCGCCGAATTGCACCGCAAGCCGCTCAACAAATGACTGGTCATGTATATTCAGCGCACGGCTGGCGCCCAGCGCCAGCACCCCCAGACATTGCCCCTGATATTCGATCGGCACAATAAGTACGGCAGCAGGAACAAGGGTAACCAGCCCGGCCTCGAACTCCAGCCCGCTATCTTTTCCTGGCGGGGATAACAACATAGTGCGGTTGGCGCGCGCAGATTCACCGAGCAGACCTTCGCCTGGGTAGAATTCCTGCTTCAGCCGATCCGATGTGCCATAACTGGCTTCGCAGCGAAAACATCCCCGCCACTCATCGAAGCCATAAAAAGCAGCGGTCGGGAACGGATGCCGCTCGGCCAGCAGAGCAAGCGTACCGTTCAGGATGCGCGCACGATCAAAGGTGGCGTTAAAGAGGGTCAGCGCTTTGCCGTGGCTTTCTTCAAAAATGGCGGCGTCCTGCAATGCCTGTTCAAAGCGCTTGCGTTCAGTCACATCGCGCGCCACCGCGAACACGCCGAGTACCACCCCTTTGTCATCCTTATATACCGAAGCGTTGTACAGCACGTCGGTAATCCGCCCTGACGTGTGGCGTATCGCCAGCGGATAATCACGGACGAAGCCCTGCAGAAATACTTTCTGGTAGCCTTCACGAGCTTTCACCGGCTCGGTGAAATAGTCTGAAAAATCGGTGCCTATCAGTTCGGCTCGCGGCACGCCGGTGGCCTGTACCGACGCTTCGTTTACGTCGGTAATTTTTCCTTCCGGGCTAATGGTAACCAACGGATCAAGCGAGGCTTCAATGAGGCTGCGCGCATACTGGGATGCGTGCTTCAGCTCGGTTACATCGTGCGCAGCGGCGAATACTCCCTGAAGCTTCTGATTGCGGTTGTAAAAAGTCGTGGCGTTGTAGGATACCGCTGTTTCCTTCCCATCCTTGGCGCGCACAGTCAGCTCATAGTTGGTCACTTTGCCTTCGTTTAATACCTTTCTGATCGCCTCTTCTGCCCGGTTCGGGTCCGTAAAATAATTCTTGAACGGGGAACCTATCAATTCGCTGCGTGTGTTACCAGTCAGCGCCTCCATTTGCTTGTTGACGTCGCTGATAATGCCTCTGGCGTCGGTGGCCATCAACGCGTCAATATTGGATTCGATCAGCGAACGCGTATAGAACTGCTGATCCTGCAAGGCCCGCTCGGCTCTGCGCCGGTAGTGAATATCGCGGCGGATCCGAAAAAACAGGATCAGCAGGAAAATCATCAAAGGCGGCAATCCCGCTGCCAGAACGGTTTTGGCCTGGTCGATACGCGAGCGCACATTCAGTGTGTTTTGCTCCAGCGCATCTTTTTCCCGTGCTATTGCCTGATCGGTAATGGTTTGCATCATTGCGCTGAGCGCATTGCCGCTCTGGAACGGCTGTTGCGCATCTTTAAAACCCAGCGAATCAAATATTCTTCTGCTGCGCGAATAAATATCAACACGCTCGCCGGCCAGCTGGCGCAGTTCAGCGACATGGCGCTGCTGCATTGGATCAGCGCCTGCGGCGGAAGCCAGATAATTCAGCGCTGCGTTTAACTCTGCGACGGCGGCATCGCGCTCCCGCAGAAAATTTTGATCATGGCTGAGAAAATAGCCGCGCTGTCCGGCTTCAGCCCGGTTAAGCTGCGCCCTGACCTCGCTCAGTGCCGCGATTACGCGGCCACTACGATCGACCGAGTTAAACGAGTCGTTCGACTGGGACGCGTTGTACCAGGCCCACAGCCCCAACAATGCCAGCACGGTCAGCGTGGCACCGAAACCGCTGACCACCAGTTGGTACACCGACAATTTTTTCATGATCTGATTCGTGTATCAGGGATAATATTATCGCTGCAAGTCGGAGCATTTTGAACGCCGCCTGCATCACTTACGGATAACAACTGGATGCTCCGGCACGGCCATTACGCTGTGCTCGCATCTACCATCATTTGGTAGCCCGCTAAAATTTAGCTATAGCGCCGAGCGTCCAGACAGAGGAATTATAATCCTGATGGATGTTATCGTTATTCTTGATCGTTGCAGTGTAACGATTCCATTCGAGACGCGCTGCAACGCCCGGCAAAATTTTGTATTGAACACCGGCCCCGTATGTGGGTGCCGTCCTTCGTGCACCGGTGGACGGCAATGCATTGGCCGACAGTTCAGTTTGCGTCGCAGCCACACCCAGCCTGCCGTACAGTGTGCTATTGCGGGATACAGGAAGCATGCCCAGACCGCTTATACTCCAAGCGTCCGATTTGCCGGACACATCCGGAGAATAAGAAAATTTGCCGGTGTCCAGTTGCTGCACTTCTACGGAAAAATTTTTGTTGAACTGGTAGCCGCCCAAAAAACCATAAATCATATTGGACGAACTGGTGAGAGATCTGCCACTTATGGCGCCCGTATTAGCGTAACCTAAACTTATGCCGGCATAAGCACCTTTATCTGCCGCGTAGGCAGGCGTAAGGATATTGCATATCAGCATTCCGAAAAGAATTTTTCGCATTTTTTATACCGTCTTATGAGTGTCTGCCAATATCCAACCGTTGTGGCGACACTGGTAACGAATATTCGCAGAGAATTATTCGGGGCGATGCTCAATAGCAAGGTTCTCATTCCCACCAGCCACAGGTCGCTTGCGGTATAGCTTGAACACCTGAGTCGCGACCTGAATGACGAGCATCGCACGACTGCTTATCGAGAGTATGCGGGAAATGCGGCTGTGGCCGATGTGGCGCAATGCCAATGCCCAAAATATTGATTTAGCCGGTAGTGAAGTGAGGATGTTGGAAGGGGTCCAGCTCAGACTCTTCCTTATTTCGTGTAATTCCTGCTCGATCTGTTGACGGTACTGGAAGGAGCGCATCTGCAACATTTCCTTGCGTGCAAGCAACTCGGCCATTGTTTCACTTTTCATCGGTTTTCAGCCCGTCAAGATCGTGCTGCAGCTCGTTTAACGTTGCCGAAAACATCGGCGGATTGGCATTTAATTTTTCCAGCAGGGAAACCAGTGACCATATAGCGCCACCAAGGAAGACCAGCGTTACGATACTGATGGCGAGCAAACGATAACTGTCCCAGAATAATGCAATTATTAAAAAGGCCAACAGGAGCAAACCGAGAGTACACAGAATTGACGCGACAATAAGAAGAATGAACACTTCTTTAATACGCTCTCGCTCCTCCTGCAACTCTATTGCGATCAAATCGGCGCGGGTACGAACCAACGCAAGAAAAGTGCCTGCGAGGCCCCGCAACGATCCGATTAGCCCTTTACTGCCCGGGCTGGCTTGCTCTGTAGTGGCCACGACTTAACGACGATTCATCAATAAACCCATTGCAACCCCGACCGCGACGCCTAATCCGCCGACGACAGCAATTGACTGCCAAGGCTGGTTGCGTACGTAATCGTCGGTAACCTGGGCGGCCGCCTTGGTTTTTTCCATCAACGTATCTTCGATATTAAGCAAACGTTGCTTGGCCACCGCCAGATTTTGTTCCAATTTACCGCGCAACGCATTTGCTTTATCTCCACCTTCGCTAGCAACCGATTTCAGCAGTTGTTCAGCTTCGTTCACAACTGCATTAAAATCATTGAGCACTTCTTTTTTCGTTGCCCGCGTTTGCGATTGGGTCATGATACTCTCCGTGTGTAATGAAATTTTTGCCGAAAATTTACTGGCAGAGACAGGATATTCAAACTGTGGGTATCTATCCGTTCGCTATCGCACATAAATCGAAAACAGTTGAGCCATACGAATTGATAAGCCAGCCGGTAAAGCCAAAATAACATTTCATCCGTTACCCGGGCTGATCTCAATCATCTATGCAAATTTTGGGTTTGTGCTGATAGCGGTGCCACTGAGGTTTGGATTTTTCGGCGTTCAATCGCCTTTTAATGCGGATGGCTCTGTCAATCGCTATTACCACTACAGGAAGCATAGTAGCGAATAAAATAAATTCATTGGTTTGCAGGATTTCTGCCAGGGTATAAATGTTAATTTGACCACTCCTTATACGCACGAGGTTGAATGGAAGCTGGATGCTCAACGCTCACTCATATGAGCCACGGATCGCATAATGCGTAAATGAGTTTTAACCTTCTGTTCGCCAGCACTCATAATGAATACCCGGTCGCTCGGCAATCTTGTCGAAGAAAAAATAAGTGCCCTATTAACCGATAGGGCACTATTAATACAGTACTATTATGCTTGGCCGACTATATTTTGGCTGTCGTTCAACGATGCCTGACCGGCGGGTTTATCGCTTTCTAAATGGATGCTTTTGCTGCCCGGGAGTAACGCTTCTATACGTTTGGCGTCTTCTTCATTATTGCTGTGAACCACCAGGACCCACTCGCCTTTAAGGATCGCATTCTTAACTTCTTCAGTAATGGTGTGCGCGGCATGATCGTTATCCATAACAGCCACCACCCCGCCCAGCACGCCAGTTGTCATCGCGCCCATTCCTACAGCTGCCACATAAGCCGCGATCGGACCGGCTGCGAGCAGGCCAATCCCGCCGGTAAGCGCAACACCTACTGCAATTGCCACCCCGGAGAAAATCGCCAGCGTCCCACTTTCGGTTGTAGCATCTGAATTATCCAAACTCCCCAGATCCTTTTTCAGCTTTTCATTCCAGTCCTGCTGCTCGCGACCAAGGATGCTGAGTTGATCTTTGGTGTAGCCTTCTTTGTTTAACAGCTTTAGCGCCTTGGCAAGTTCAGCGGGATTAGGATAAATAGCAATTGTTTCGTACGGAAATGCATTTGCTAATGGCGTTGTTCCCATAGTACTGGAACGCCCTGCCACTGAAGGATTTGTTATCATGGTAATTCCTTTCGATGATTGATTTGACGGTCTGTATAGCCGCTTATCAGCAGGTATATCAGTGGCGCTCAAGGCTTCTCGAACCCTATTGCATCATGCGCGTAAGGCAAGCGGGATTCTGTGCGCTAGCGTACCAAGCTGTGAAAAAATTTGCCGGAAAGAATCGGTCGGCCGCTGCGACTGCTTAGCAAACCCAGCACTGTTCAGCTGAACTCGCCTGAAACAATATACTGCTGCGCTAGACAGGGACCTGACTCGGCTGAAGAGGGTTTTTTTTGGTTTTAAGACTGCCATGTGCCAGTGCATATTGCTTGGTAAACTCGGCGCCCAGGTAAAAAATTTGCGCTGAGTAATATACCCAAAGTAATAGCGCGACCAGGGAACCGGCAGCGCCATAACTTGACGCCACGCCGCTGTTGCCCAGATACAATCCGATTACATATTTACCCAGGGTAAATAGCACGGCAGTGAAGATGGAACCTATCAGAACATCTCTCCATGACAGCAGTATTGCAGGCAGCATCTTATATATAACGGCGAAGAGACAGGCAATAACGCTGAAGGAAATCAGGGTTGCAATAAATGAAAGCAGCGCGGCGAAATTGCTCCACACTCCGCCTACATACCGCTCAAGTACAGCCAGACCAGCACTGATTACCAGCGAGACCAGCAGCAGAAAAGCCAATACCAGAACCAGGCCGAAGGCTTGCAGTCGCGCGCGCAGTATGACTCGCAGTACTGAGGGCGGAACTTTGGAAGCCTGCGGCAAGGTTCCCCACATCTCATCAAGGCTGTCCTTCAGCTCGACGAAAACGCTGCTCGCCCCGACCAGCAATATTACTGCTGCAATAATCGTGGCAAAAAGACCTGAACCTTCATTGTGTGCAGAGGTGAGCATTGCCTGGATCGCCTGGGCGCCGTTCGGCCCGACCAAACCTCTGAGTTGAGCAATGATTTCCTGCTGTGCAGCTTCAGTACCAAAAAAGTAACCGGCGGTGGCAATAGCCAGCACTAGTATGGGGGCCATCGAGAACAGCGTGTAAAAGGCTAAAGCCGCGCCTTTGCTGGTTGCTCGATGATCCACCCAGGCTACCACAGACTTATAGAGTAATTTACCAAATCCTCTTACCCCATGGGGTAAGAGGCGAAAAGTCAAAGTTGACAGGACCACCTGAGTATTAACTTATATCGGCTTTTGGCCATTAATTACTCTCAGCAAGATCATCACGATAGCTACCACCAAAAGTATATGTATAAACCCGCCCATGGTATAAGCCGAGACCATGCCCAGCAACCATAAGATAATCAGAACTACAGCAATCGTATAAAGCATAATATTTTCCTTATTTTTTAGTTTAATAATTACATTACGAGCGAATGGTTAGCGCGTCTCAAATGTTCTGAAATAAGCTCAATGCTGCTAATGCAATCGTAGACCCGCCTGTTTCATGGTTCGTTGTCATCTATGGCAATGGCATGCGACCCACGAAATATTGGCGTTATTTAAGCCGCGTTATTTAAGCCGCATTGAATTTTTAACGGATTTCACACCTTTTACCCGTTCTGCAACATCAACCGCTTTGGTAATTTCGTCTTGCGTGCTTACAAAGCCACTCAGCTGAACTACACCTTTAAATGTTTCAACGTTAATTTCATAGGTCTTTAATGCAGGAGTTTCGAGTATCGCCGCCTTGACCTTGGTCGTGATCGTTGAATCATCGATAAACTCACCCGTGCTTTCACGCGTAGGTGTTGCACCACACCCAACAATAGTCACCAGCATGATGGCCATAAAAAAACTTGAAATCCATTTAAGTTGTATCATTTAAATCTCCGTATAAGGGCTGTGTACATTAAAATTCTATTTTGATCCAACCAGCTTATTCCCCAGTTGTTGATTCATTATTTCATACACTTATCTGCTGCTCTGTACGGTAGCAAACTTAACTTTCACTATCCTAGCAGCCGCTCGTAAGTATCTTTATCAGTTTGGTAACAGCGGCAGGAGGCCGCTTCAAGGCCCTTCCCGTCGAGTATCTTGACGTTGCCACGGCTGTAACTGATCAGCTTTTTTCTTTGCAGCGAACTGGCGGCTTTGGTAATCCCAACACGCCGCACGCCCAGAACATAGGCAAGGACCTGATGAGTGACATGGAATTGATCCGAATGGACCCGGTCACGTATCATCAACAGCCAGCGTGCCAGCCGTGCTTCAACCACGTGAAATCGATTGCACGCGGCGGACTGAGCAAGTTGACTGGTAAGCACATAAAGATAGCGGTTTAACTCGAGTTTGAGACCCGGGCTGCGTTGCAATGCGCGGCGGAAGGTGGTGGCGTCCATGCGCCACGCCGAACCCGAACCCTGCACCACAAATTGCAGCGAGGAGACTTCCACACCCAGCATCAGCGGAATGCCGAGCATGCCCTCGTTCCCCACGAGACCTACTTCGAGACTGGAATGATCATCTACCCGCGCAAGCAGTGAAATAACGCTATCCGTAGGGAAATATACATAGCGTATTGGCTCCCCGGGCTCGCATAGGATATCGTTGATCGACAACTCCACTTGTTCACAATGTTCAATAAAATGTTGGCGGTCATCATATGGCAATGCGACCAGCAGAGAATTTTGAGCTGGCATGCTTTTGGAAACTAACACTGGCTTCTCCTGTAACGTTGGAGGCCCAACTATGACCAGGAAAACCGGAGTCCTGGCGCCTGCAACGCGTTAAGGACGTTTGTCCTGAATGGTTTTAGACTATACGCAGTACCTGCCAATATCTGTACGTTTGCGCACAAAGTGAGCAAACGTACCAGGAAAAAAATGAACAGGTTACAAGGATGAACGGAAGGTAAGTTCTTCCGGGGAGATATTAAGACCAGTGCAAGTCGTATTACAGACGGCGCAGCTTAACCGATTTTAATGATTCCTTCAGACTGAACCAGATTATGGCTACTCGCAGCGGCGTCAAATGCAACATCAATAATTTGTGTAGTGACCGTCGTTGAGCCTACCAAGGTTGCGGTGACCGTGTGTGCGCTGTTATCTATATTTAAAAATGCGCCATTATTAAAAAGATCACTCAGGTCCAGCAACTCACCGTCGCTAAAATCCGTAACCTGGTCGGTCGTAGTCGTCCCGTTTGGCACATCTTCCAGTTTCCAGACAAAGGTATCTACCCCCAAGCCCCCGGTCAGCACATCTTCGCCCGACCCGCCGCGCAGATTATCGGCGCCACCGCCGGCATTTAGCGTATCGTTGCCGGCACCACCGTACAAATTGTCATTACCCGCGGTACCCGTCATAACGTCGTTGCCATCGCCGCCATTCTGGCTATCATCGGTACCGGTGATATTGATGGTAACCTGGTGGGTATCTGTTTCGCCCAGACTATTGCTGACCTGCACGGTATACCGCTCAGTAACAGTCTGACCTTCGTTCAAATTCTGTACCGGACCGGCCACTCCATCGGTGCCGTTGTCCAGCGCGTAACGCCATGTGCCATTCTGATCGATCGAAAACGTACCGTACGGGCTGGTGACAGAGTGCCCATCGCTGCTATTCAATACACTCCAGGTCTCGGTGACATTTGCATTTGGATCGCTCACGCCTAGCTGACCCATAGCGTTGAGCGCAACATCCTCTTTCAGGGAAGCGATATCTCCGTCCAGGACCTGTATTTGTGGGGGGCTAAAGTCGGCTCCCACTATATTTATAGTCAGCGCTGACGATGAATTCTGGTCCAGTTCATCGGTTAACGTATAGTGGAAAACTTCGGTAGCGGTTTGGCCCGCGCTCAGGCTATGCACAGCCGGGTTAGTATTATCCAGCACATAGCTGTAACTGCCATCCGTATTGCGGGTGATCGTTCCGTAACCCGGCTGATCATTCGGATCCCAGGTAATCGTATTCTGTACAGCCGTGCCGCTGCCGAGCGTGTCGTTGGCTTTTACATTGCCCGTGATCGGGACAGCCGCGCCTTCCACTACGGTATTGGAATCGGGATGCGCCGCAGGCATCGCCGGCACAGCAGGGGGCGGGACCAAGGGCGGAGCCAGGGTGGAGGGTTGATCATTCAGCGGTGCAGTACTGGCGTCGGCTATGGGGGCCGGCGTAACCACGGCTGGGGATGATGGAAGGGTTTCCACCACGTGCACCAGATTTACAAAAGTAATACCGCCCCCGCCCTCGCCCCCTGATGTGCCGGCGGCGGTGGGTTGATCTTCGAGCAAAGCATCGTAATCAGGCCTGAGATTGTGAATGATCCTGGCCGCCGTGTCGGAATTCAAATGCGAAATGGCGCCAGCTGTGGCGTCATGGGATGGCGCAACCACATCGCTGTCGATCACGGCCGTGCGATGCTCCGAAATATGCAATATTGTGCCGTCGGCAATCGTGATATCCGCCATGCTGCCCGCAGACGTCACGATGACATCGCCTTCATAAATCTTGTCGCCCACCTTAAGACGGCGCATGTGCCCGGACGAATCTTTGACAGAAGCAGTGCCTTTGATTGCGCTTACTTCTCCGACTATTGAAAGTTGAGCTGTCGATGCCATCGTGTTTAGATCCTCAATATAATAACTACACTTTATACAATCTCAAGGCGATTACAATTGCCCCAAAGGGCAGCGCGGTATCAAGCACAATCTCGAATTGTTCTCCAACCCGTCCCATCGCATCAATCGGCGGTATTGAGCAGGATCGCAAGCTGCAGGCGATCGCGCACATTAAGTTTTTCAAAAACCATGGTGAGATGAGCTTTGATAGTGCGTTCGGCAATATTCAATTTTCGCGCAATTTCCTTATTGCTATCGCCCAGTGCGACGCACAGCGCGACTTCGCCCTCCCGCTCAGAAAGCAACTGCAGCGCTGAGCGCCGCGTTTGCCGAGCCGCCACCGGCGCGCGTGCACTGACCGCGCTTACCAGGCGGTTAAGCAGCGAGGCGCCCACCCACAAACCCTCGCTGCGCACGACTGATGCGATGATATGCAGAAGCTCCGGCGCAGCATGGGAATTGCAGTAACCGGACGCGCCCAGACCCAGCGCAGCAAGTCCCTGCTCATCGCTGGGTTCATCATGCATCACTATTACATGCACGTCGGCCCGGCGTTCGCCATTCGGTAATGTGTTGTGCAGCCACAACAGGCTGCCCGGCGCAACCGCGGCCGGCAAAGAATTGAGTATGATGGCCTGCGGAAACGCTATGCGCCACCGTGCCGGGGGGGCGGCACTGGACGAAACAAAAATGTTGTCCATAGGCTAACGCTCCGTCAGTGCATATTGTTTGGCGCGCAACACCGGTTTGAGCAAATAATTGAGGATGGTTTTTTTACCCGTCAATATATTCACTTCGGCTACCATGCCCGGAATAATCGGCAGATTTGCTCCCAGGCTGGGCTTCACCGTGCGCACTCTGACCAGATAAAAAGCATTGCCCTTATCGTCCAGCACCGAATCCGCACTGATGTTTTCAACGTGTGCTTCCAGCCCGCCGTAAATGGCGAAGTCGTACGCGGTAAAGCGCACGTTGGCCAGCTGACCGGGATGCAGGAAGGCAATATCCTTGGGCGCCACTTTAACCTCGAGCAGTATCGTGTCTTCCAGCGGCACGACTTCGACTATATCCTTGCCCGGCTGAACCACTCCGCCGATGGTGTTATACAGCAGGCGCTGTATCGTGCCGTTGACCGGCGAGCGAATATCGGCCTGCTTCACCCTGTCAGACAGCGCCACATTGCCTTCTCCCAGACTGTTGATCTTTGCCTGTGTATCGGAAAGTTCGTTGCGCGCCTGGTTGCGAAATTCCAGTGCGACCTGGCCAATTTTCTTTTGCGCTTCAGCGATCGCCGACTGTAGCCGCGTGATCTGCGCACCGGCCTGGTTTTTTTCGCCGTTGAACCGGTTGACCTCACGCTCCAGGCGCAGCACGTCAGCGTCAGACGCCGCGCCGGAGGGGATGAGCGGCCGGGTCATCGCCAGTTCCTTGGTGGCCGACGTGTGGCCCTGTGTTGCCTGTTCAAAGCGCGCCCTCGCCTCATTCAATTCATTATCGCGCTGCGCCAATTGGTCTCGTGCGATGCCCACCTCCGCGTCCAGCTCGGCCTTGCGATTGAAATACACCAGCCGTTCCTGATCGGCCAGCTGCGGGTTTTCCTTCAGCACCTCCGGCGGCGCGACAAATTCGGTGCCGTCGGCCACTGCGCGCAGCCGCGCAGCCTTGGCCAGCAGCGATAAATACGTGGCTCGTCCTTCGTTCAGGCTGGACAGGAAACGCGTGGTATCGATTCTAACCAGCACCTGACCCGCATTTACTCGGTCGCCCTCCTTGACCAGTATCTCGTTGACTATACCGCCGTCCAGGCTTTGCACGACCTGGAGCTGGCGTGAAGAAATGGCACGGCCATCGCCCCTGGCGATCTCATCGACCTGGGCTAGCGCTGCCCAGATAAAGAAAACGGCAAAGGCCAGCAACGCCCACAGCACTACTTTACGCGCACGCACGGGATGCTGGGCGGCAATCGCCGAATCTGCATCAACCGTAAAATCATGGCTCAGGCGGTCATCTTCGATCCGGTAATGGGCATAAGGATCTGCTGCATTTGCGTCGCCCGCATTCACGCCGGCGAGTTTCCGGCGCAAAAAATTCCATAGTTTATGTTTGCCAGCCTGATCAGATGGAGTCTCTTTCATCTCAACCCCGTAAAACTTTTCCGCTGCGCAACGCCTCGGTCACCTGCGCCTTGGGCCCGTCGGCTACCACCCTGCCGCGATCAATGACTATCAAGCGATCCACCAGATCGAGCAATGAAGTCCTGTGACTGACCAGCACCATGGTCCGGTGTTGAGCGTAGGCGGCCAGCCGCGCTTTCAGCGCCTCTTCGGTTGAGCTGTCCATCGCGCTGCTCGGCTCGTCCAGCAGCAGCACGCTGGGCTCATGCGCCAGAGCACGGGCGATGGCAACTGACTGGCGTTGCCCGCCGGACAGCGATTCGCCGCGTTCTCCGATCAGCATATCGAAGCCTTTCGGATGATTGCCGATCATTTCCTGCAAGCCGCCGAGTTCCGCCGCCTGAATGATCGCGTCGTCCTCCACATGCGGCATCCCCACGGTAATGTTCTCGCGCAGCGTGCCGTAAAACAGCAGCACATCCTGCGGCACATACCCAATCGCTTTACGCACCTCGGCCGGATCGAGCTGGCGGATATCTACACCATCAATCTTTATCGCGCCTGCACTCGGCTGGTAAAGGCCCAGTATCAGGCGATTAATGGTCGACTTCCCGGAGCCGACCTTGCCGATAATTGCGACATGCTCTCCCGCACGAATACGAAAATTCAGGTCGCTGAGGACCTCGGCCGATTCGCCGGGATAAGAAAACCTGACGTGGCTGAACTCGATTTCTCCCTTGATATGCTCGCGCCGCACAAACGCAGCATTTTCCGGGCGCTCCACCGGTTGGGACACCACCTTGTCAAGCGCGGCCAGCGCCATGGCCGCATTCTGATACTGGGTGAGCAGCGATGCGATTTGTGCAAATGGCGCCAGCGCGCGCGAAGAAAGCATCACGCAGGCGATCAGCCCGCCCATCGAAAGCTGATGATCGGCAATCAGATACACGCCGGCAATCACAATCGCCACCGTGACCAGCTGTTGCAGCGAGCCGCTGCCATTCACCACCGTGGACGACAGGTAGCGCAGATCAGCGCCGACCCTGGCCAGATAAGCAACCGAATGCTCCCACTTGCGCTGCATAACACCCTCGGCGCATTGCGCCTTGATCGTTTCGATGCCGACCAGGCTTTCAATCAAAGTGGCGTTGCGGGTGGCGGTGGCGCGGTAGGTAGTCTCGGTTAATTGCTGCATCCTGGGCTGCAGCAACAGCGCATATATGATCAGCCCCAGCATCGCAATGACCAGAGGTATAGCCATCATCCAGCCCAGCCAGATGACCAGGCCCAGGAAGATCAGCGCAAACGGCAGATCGATGAACGCAGTGATCGTGGTCGAGGTAATAAAATCGCGTATCGATTCGAATGCGCGCAGATTGGCGGCGAACGAACCTGCCGCGGCCGGCCGGTTTATCAGCTGCATACCGAGCACGCGCTCCATGATTAACGCCGACAGTTCGATATCTATACGTTTGCCGGCCGCGTCCAGCACATAGCTGCGCACCATGCGCAGCACAAAATCCGCAACGATGACAATGACCGCCCCGGCGGCCAGGGACCACAAGGTTTCGAATGCATTATTCGGAACCACGCGGTCATATACGTTCAACGTAAAGAACGGTACGACGATGGCGATCACATTGATCAGGAACGCAGCGATCAGGACATCGCGGTAAAGCGGAAGATTTTTGAACAGCGCGCCCCAGAACCAGTGGCGCCCCACCACCGGGCGAATTTCCGGGGCGCGCGGATCAAACCTGAAACGAGGGCGGATAAAAATACAATGGCCGGTATAAAGCGATGCCAGCTGCGTCAGTGCAATCTCGCTTTCACCCTGCCCTGCTTCGGAAAAAATCACGCGCGCCTGTGCCAGTTCCACATTCACGCCTAACAACAGGCAGGATTCGTTGTTCTGTAATAACAGGATGACGGGCAGCAACTGTTCTCGTATCGCTGGCAATGGCCGGCGCGAAATACGCGTGGCCAGCCCCGCTCGCGCGGCCGCCCGACGTATCAGGCCGGGCGTGAGGCGTCCTTCCTGCAATGGCAGGCCGGCGAGAAAACCTTCCGGGGTCATGCTGCGCCCGTGTATACGGGCAATTTCGATCAGTGATGAAAGCAGCGGATCATGCCGCCTCCAGGACGCGCCGGTGGGCGGGGCAGATTCATCTATCTGCTGCTTATGCTTGCCGATGGTCATGAATCATAACTGAGCTGATTCCATACTTGAGTAGAAGATGTGCATCGCTTGGATATTGTTGCGCCATTCATAGTGGCGCCATGTGGAACTGTACAGGCGATGTTACGGAAATAAGGCCGTACTGGCAAGCAGCGGCTCATACGTGCGATGGAATTTTGTGGCGTCCCCAACGAGATTCGAACTCGTGTTATCGCCGTGAAAGGGCGGTGTCCTAGGCCTCTAGACGATGGGGACT
>JAZJXX010000010.1:0-1554 GCA_040390665.1 Pseudomonadota bacterium
AAAAGCGCGCGAAGGCAGCTCAGGACAGAAAATATTTCCGTGAACCGGGCGCCTCGCTCACCGGCAGGCCCACCAAGCGAGATCGTCGCCTGCTGGATTTCACCCGCAGCTGAGATCGCGGCTATGATGTTCCTTGTAGGAAAGAAAGCCTTCGGAATGCAGGGAAATCCGTGTAAACCCGGCAAAGCAAGTAGATACTCTCCTCTAAACACGGTCACATCACGGTTTCCGGTTTGACTTTTATAGCGCCGTGCCTAATAGTACGAGCGTTCGATTAATTCACATAGTAGCAAGCAGAAATAGCAACTATGGATCATTCAACACGATTAAGTGCATTATGAATATGACATCGAAATTCATGCGTAAAGGCGAGCTGACCCGTGCCGCCATTCTGGACGTTGCGCTGGATGCCGCCAGCCGCGACGGCATAGAAGGGCTGACGATAGGTTTGCTGGCCGATAAGATGAACATGAGCAAATCCGGCGTGTTTGCCCATTTCGGCTCGCGTGAAGATTTGCAGATTGAAGTGCTGAAGCTGTATCACCATCACTTTGAGCAGGAAGTGTTCTACCCCAGCATGAAGGAAGAGCGTGGTTTGCCGCGTCTGCAATCGATGTTTGCGCTGTGGGTCAAGCGTGTGACGGTCGAGATCGCGTCCGGCTGCATTTATATCAGCGGTGCAGCGGAATACGATGACCGCCAGGGTCCAATACGCGATGAGCTGGTCGGCATGATACACGCGTGGCAGGGTGCATTGCGCCGCGCCACCACCCAGGCGATACAGCTGGGCCATCTGCGCCCAGAGGTGGATCCGGAGCAGATCGTCTACGAAATGTACGGACTGATCCTGGCGCTCCATCACGATGCGCGTTTCCTGCGCAAGCCGGGTAGCGTGGACAGGGCGGAAATCGGGTTTGAAAGATTGATCGAAAATTATTCGCGGCAGACCGCAGAGCAGGTTTGAGACACCTGCAATAAAAAAATTAAATACTAGATGTAGACACTACAGATTCAGACACATTCGTTATAACTATTTTATCTGGCCTTTACCGGCCATCAGGAGAAAATCATGGGTCAATACGTCGCTCCCTTGCGTGACATGCAGTTCGTTTTGCATGAATTGCTGCAAGTGGAAAATGAATTCAAGAACCTGCCAAAGTACGCAGAAATCGATGCCGACATCATCAACCAGGTATTGGAAGAGGGCGGCAAATTCACTTCCGAGGTATTGTTTCCGCTGAACCACTCCGGCGACCGCGAAGGCTGCCACCATGACAAGGCCGAGCACACGGTCACCACGCCAAAAGGCTTTAAAGAGGCCTACAAGCAGTATGTGGAAGCCGGCTGGCCTTCGCTGTCCTGCGACCCGGAATACGGCGGCCAGGGCCTGCCACTGGCGCTGAACAATTCTTTCTACGAAATGCTGAACTCGTCCAACCAGGCATGGACCATGTATCCCGGCCTGTCGCACGGCGCCTATGAATGCATCCACGAGCACGGCACGCCGGAACAAAAATCACTGTACCTGCCAAAGCTGGTGTCTGGCGAATGGAC
>JAZJXX010000011.1:0-47128 GCA_040390665.1 Pseudomonadota bacterium
ACCCAGTTGCGCCAGCGTGTCCTGCTCCTCCTCGACGATCGCAACGTCCAGCGCGTCGGCGCTGAAGCTCACCGGGATCAGCAGCGGCTGGGCGGGTATCTGCTGGCGGTCCAGAGCAATCTTGAGTTTTTCATAAACGATGCGTTCGTGGGCAGCATGCATATCCACCACTACCATGCCGTGCTGGTTCTGCGCCAGGATATAAATGCCGGCCAGCTGTGCAAGCGCGAACCCGAGTAGCGGAATGCCTGCGTGATCCTGCCCGGGAAAATTAGCTGCGGGCTGCGACGGCGGCGTTATGGCAACTGCACACGTCGCCGCGAGAGCAGTTTGTTCGCGGCCGAATAAAGCGTCATAAAACGCCAACGGCTGGGACGACACGGGTAAGGACATGGGTTGTTGCACCGTGAAATTCGGCGTGGTCTGGTGTAAGCCGTAAGATATCGGCTGGGCTGCGGCGATAGGCACGCTTAACGCCTGTTGCAGCGTGTGAAACACGAATTGGTGGACCGCCTGGCTTTCACGGAAACGAACCTCGCTTTTGGTTGGATGCACATTGACGTCCAGCTGCGTCGCCGGGATGTCCAGGAACAAAACAAAAGCAGGGTGGCGCTGATGATGAAGAATGTCCTGGTAAGCTTGCCTGAGCGCATGGGCGATGACTTTATCCCGTACAAAGCGTCCGTTAACAAAAAAATATTGTAAGTCGCGCGCCGCCTTGGAATACGCCGGCAGCGAAGTCATCCCATATAAATGCAAACCCGCCGCATGGCGGTCCACACCGATGGCGCTTTGGGTAAATTCGTCACCGAGCAAGGCCGCAATGCGTAGTTGCAGATTTCTCTCCCCTGTCTGTGCCGGTAATTGCCAGACCATGCGGCTGCCGTGCTGCAGGCTGAATGCCGCCTCGGGCCGGGATAGGGCGATACGTTTGAAGGCTTCTACGCAGTAGCCAAACTCGGTGCCCTCCGATTTCAGGAATTTACGTCGCGCCGGAGTATTGAAATACAGTTCGCGCATTTCGACGCTAGTGCCCCGTGCGTGTGCGGCCGGTGCAATATCGCTGTGGCTGCCGTCGGCTGCCTGTATATGCCAGGCATGCGCATCGTCCGCGGTGCGGCTGGTCAGTGTAAGGTGGGCGACGGCGGCGATACTGGCCAAGGCCTCGCCACGGAAGCCCATGCTGGCGACGCATTGCAGATCATCCAGCGAAGCTATCTTGCTGGTGGCGTGGCGCATCAGTGCGTATTCCAGCTGGTCGCGGGGGATTCCGTTGCCATTGTCGCGCACGCGCAACAGCTTGATGCCTCCCCCTTCGAGCTGTATGGTCAATTCGGTTGCACCTGCATCGACACTATTTTCCATCAACTCCTTGAGCGCGGAAGCAGGACGTTCTATCACTTCACCAGCAGCGATTTGATTAATTAGCAGGTTGGGGAGAAGCCGGATGGTTGCCATCGAGATAGAGGAAGTAAGGCTGACTCATTATAGCGCACTAGCAGAAATATCAGCTACGCTGGTAATGCACCAATTGAGGAAAAATAGCTACAAAATGGCCCAGTTTGGTGCAATAACCCTGTATTTTGGTTACATATTCGTTAACTGTCCGGTTTTCCCCCATCTATTCCCATGTTGACGGATTTGGAAAATTGATATTCTAGGTTCAAACTTGCACGCGAATACTCTGGTTTAAGCTGCACAAGGAATCACTCAATATTTAATCATTCGATAATTGGAGAATAAAATGAGATCCATAGAAGGCATTGAAATAATTTCCGGCATAAGGGGTGACATACTGGACGCAGAATATCAGCAGTTGTCCACCCGGTTTGATCCTGAACTCGGGATTTCCTGGGTAACGATGAATCCGTCGTCTATACCTTGCTTCAACAAGGATTTATTGCAGGAGTTGCGCGAGTATCACCAGTCTATCGAGGCCACGGGGGGCCGGATGGAACTGGAAGGTAAATCTTATCCTATTCATTACTCTATTCTGGCTTCTGAAACACCCGGTGTTTTCAACCTGGGGGGAGAACTCGCGCTGTTCCGTCAGCTGATCCGCCAAGGTGATCGTGACTCGCTGCTGCATTATGCAGTGATGTGCATAGATGCCATGGCTTCCAGAATTAACCACTGCAATCTGCCGATCACCACGATTTCCCTGATTCAGGGTGACGCTTTGGGCGGGGGGTTCGAGGCCGCGCTTACCAGTGATATCCTGATAGCAGAGCGCAACAGTAAAATGGGATTTCCCGAGATTCTGTTCAATCTGTTCCCTGGTATGGGCGCATATAGTTTTGCGGCAAGAAAAATTGGCCAGGCCCAGGCTGAAAAAATGATACTGAGCGGTACGATATACGGCGCCGAGGAACTTCATGCGATGGGCGTGGTTGATGTACTGGTGGAAGAGGGCGAAGGCGAAAGCGCGGTTTACGATTATATTCGTCGGCAAGCCAGGTATGCGAATGGATACCGGGCGGTGCAGCGCGCAAGGCAACGCTTCAATCCTGTCACCTATCAGGAGCTCATGGATATCACGACTATCTGGGTAGACGCCGCGTTACAGTTGAGGGAAAAGGACCTTAAAGTCATGGACCGGTTTGTGCGATCGCAACAGAGACTGTTTGGTGCCGGGGATCACGTGCTGCACGGCATCCGCAACCGTCATGTATCTGAAGCTGCGTTCAGGGTTTGATGTTGGCGCTTCTGGATGAGGCGGTATTATCGAGGTATTGGGCCAGCTTGAATTGCACCGATTTGAAGGCAGCATTCATCTGGCTGATCAGATCATCCGCTGAATTCTGTAGATCCGTCGGGCTGAGCCGGGAGATATCATGGCAGATCCTGGCCAGAATCTCCGCGCCCACATTGCCGGCGCTGCCCTTGAGGGTATGAGCCATATTTTTGAATGTCTGGTAATCCCTCTGTAGCAGAATTGTTTTCATATTGCCCAGCAGCTGCTCGCTCTCAGCGATAAAGCCTTCAATGATGGCCTTGACAAATTCGTTACCTCCTCCCAATACCTCGAGATGACGCAGCGTATTTTCATTTAGGCATAATTCAGTAACTTTTAATGCGGTCACCACAGTGGGTTCTTGATTTGGGGGTCGTACTTTCTTGTTCGGGGCCGTGAGTTGCGCGACGGTGTCAAGCAAGGAAATCGCATCTATCGGCTTGGTGAGAAATGCATCGACACCAGCCTCTTCACATACCTGCCTGGCTTCGACGGTTGCATTGGCGGTTAAAATAATAACCGGCATGCGCGGCGTACGGTTAACAGTCGCGCGATAAATCCTGATCGCGTCGGGACCATCCAGGCCCGGCATGAACATGTCCATAATCGCCAGGTCATATTGTTTCTTTTCCAGCGTATCCAGCGCCTGCTCTCCATCTTCCACCGTATCCACCCGGTGTCCGCCGCGTTCCAGTATCTTGGAAATGATTTTGCGGTTGGTCCCGTTATCGTCCGCGACCAGAATATCCAGGCTCTGGTTTCCCACGCTGTTGCGTTCATAGTGTTCTCTAAACGAAATGACGTCGGCAATTGGATGCCCGGCTATGACTCCGTGCAGGGCATTGAACAGCAGGGTTTTGTCCACTGGAGTGCGCAATACGCAGGAGCATCCCATTTGCAGTAATTCCTCCTCACTCTGCGTGTACAGATCGGGATCTATCAGCATCAGCGGAAGGTCATTGGCGGAGCGGCCAGCCCACAATTGTGCTGTAAATTCTGCCGGACTCACCTTATAAGTTTTCGGATTGGCCAGAATCACCAGTTTCTGCCTGCCGGTGAGCGGGGCATGCAGCAAATGAGCGAAAAAATGGGTCAGGGATGCGGCATGTTCGTACGACACCCTCCAGCTGGACAGATGCCCGCTGATCACGCGTTGTTCGTCGCCTCGCAGCCCCACGGTAATAACCCGTATCCGATCGATGCCGGACGGTACATCCGGGTAATTGCTTTGCAGCTGTTTCTGAAAAGGCAGTTCAAACCAGAACACGCTGCCCGCACCCAGATTGCTGTGCAGTCCAATGCGGCCGCCCATAAATTCAACCAGGCGTTTGGAAATGGTGGTGCCCAGGCCGGTACCGCCGTACTTGCTGGTAATGCCTGCGTTGGCTTGGGTGAAACTGTCAAAAATCGCCTGTTGCGATTCATGAGCGATCCCGATTCCGGTATCGATTACTTCGAATTTAAGCAGGGTGGTGACGTCATCCTGGCTTAACGTGCTGATGCGCAATTCAACCAGACCCTTATCGGTAAATTTGATTGCGTTACCGACCAGGTTGATAATGACCTGGCGCAAGTGCAATGAATCGCCGCGTAATTGAAAACAGGTTTCGGGCGAAAAGTGTACCTGTAACTGCAGATTGTTTTTCTCCGCCTGCGGCAGAAACATCGCGACGGTGTTTCTGATCAGGCTATGCAAATCAAACTCAACGACTTCCGATTCCAGCCTGCCACTTTCGATCTTGGAAAGATCCAGAACGTTTTCGATCAATTTCAGCAGCATTTGCCCTGAATTCCTGAGGGTCACGACGAGATCCTTTTGTTCCGCATTCAGCGGCGTTTCCATGATCAGATCACTTGCGCCGATCACTCCGTTTAATGGGGTGCGCATTTCGTGGCTCATATTGGCGAGGAAATAGCTTTTGGCTTTATTGGCTTCTTCAGCCTGGGTAATCGCCCGATTGAGCCGTTGCAATAACCTGAATATATAAAACGGAATCAATATCAGCGTTAATAACAATCCAAACCCAAGTATGCGGTGCGCGGCCCAGTAATCATTAAACAGTATCACTGCAAGGAATCCGACGACACTGATAATCTGCGAACGGACCAGCGCCTGCGTGCCATAACGCAGGCCGTTACCGACGATGACCCAGAGATAAATTCCGTAAAGCAGCGCCCCCACTTCCCCGGCTTTCAGCATGACGAAAGTGATCGCGCTTAAATCAGCGAACATGGCCAGCAACAGCCAGTTTTCAGAAGGCTTCTGGCTATAGAAGAAAGCTGCCATCCATATCAGCGAAAATGCCAGGAAACCGCCCGACGAAAGCAGCGCCGTTTGCTGGCCGGGTGATGCGCTATCGATGGTGAGGATTAGATAAGTGAAAATCATCAGAGCAAATATCACTCTGACGATGGCCTGTTCACGGCCGCTATTCATTTTGCGGAAGGACTGGAAACTGGAACGGAGTACCGGGATCACTGTGTTTGCTTAAATTGCAGCGATAACAGGGTCAAACAACTGGCGCTGGATCAGCAATGCCTTGTCCAGCTGGGAAATAAACGCGTCGACACAATCGGGATCGAAATGAGTCCCTTTGTTGGCGATCAGATATTCTCCGGCCTGTTCGCTGGTCCAGGCTTTTTTATAAGGCCGGATTGAAGTCAGTGCGTCATACACATCGCCCACTGCAACAATACGGGCCTCCAGCGGAATTTCCTGGCCCTTCAAACCCTCCGGATAACCACGGCCGTCAAATTTTTCGTGATGCCTGAGCGCGATAATCGCCCCCAACTTTAAGTACTTGGATGGGCTGTGCTGTAAAATTTCAAAACCGATAGTGGGATGCGTCTGCATAACCACAAATTCTTCGGCGGTCAGTTTTCCGGCTTTAAGCAGGATATGATCGGGTATGCCGATTTTGCCGATATCGTGCATCGGCGCGGCAAATTCAATCAGGTCGCACTCTTCCTGCGTCAGGGTCAGCGCCTCACCAATCAGGCGCGAATATTTGGCCATCCGTAAAATATGGTTTCCGGTGCCCTCATCGCGGTATTCGCCTGCCTTGGCCAGCCTGAATAAAGTTTCCAGTTCGCGCTCGCGCAGGCTCTTTGTGGCATCCGCAATGGCTTTCTCGAGAAACAGTGAGCGGCCGAGGATTAGCTTCTGCTGCATGCGCAGTGCAAGCATATTGCGGCAGCGTACACTGCATTCATAGGGATCGATGGGCTTGGTGATGAAATCAGTGACGCCGGCTTCCAGTGCCTGGTATCTGATATTCCGCTCTTCTATGGAAGTAATCACCACTATAGGTACATCGTGCAGTGCAGGGATGCGCCTCACCTCCTGCACCACTTCCAGGCCCGTCATGCCGCTCATTACATAATCGACGAGAATAAGATCGGGCTGGTTATCCTTGACCCATGCCACTGCGACGACGGGATCGGCAAAAGTCTTGACGATTATATTTTCCTGGATGTTCTGTACAACCTTGCTGAGTATTGCTCTGCTGGTAAATTCATCATCAATAATAACGACTGTCGGTGTATCGGCCGGCTCCTGTTTTTGTTCACTTTCAAACGACATGATCATTTCCTTGTCTGCGCGGCACGAATTTTGTGATAACCGATTAATAAATCCCCCAAATCGTGATTAGGACTATGTTATAGCGGACAGGTTCGCAAAAAACGTATGCCTCATCGTGCATTTTTACAATTTGAACGTCAAGTTTTTATACATATTAATGAAAGTGACATGCTTGTGGGGATGAGAGCTCATAGCGCAACGGGCCCGTTGGCGGAAGATTGCTGTCTGCTTTATACGGACACTTAGTTGTTTTTGGCGCATGAACGATGGTTTCTCGATTCTTTTATATATTTTCCGGCTGGATTCGAATCGATGCATTAAATTCTGGTGCGTAAATTAGCCTTAGCCTGGCCATCCGCGCAGGAACCGCCCGCATCAAAAAAAACGTATAATTGAAAAAGGATCTCGCCCGGTATTCCCGGGCGTTTTTTTAAGATTGAGGGGGAAGTCTCATGCGTATAGGAATTCCTGCGGAAACGCGCGCAGGTGAAACTCGGGTTGCGGCGACGCCCGAAACAGTCAAAAAAATGGTGGGCATCGGCCATGTGGTCATGGTCCAGCCGGGCGCCGGCAATGGCGCAAGCATACCCGACACCGATTTCCAGACAGCTGGAGCGACGCTGTCGAGTGCGGCGGAACTGTATACCCAGTCAGAGATTATACTCAAGGTGCAAGCGCCGACTGAAGCGGAGCTGGCTCAGCTGTCGCCCGGTTGTGTGTTGATCGGCTTGCTGTCGCCCTATCAGGCGGAACGTGTAGCAGCCTATGCGACGCGGGGGATAACTGCTTTCGCAATGGAAAAATTGCCGCGCATTTCGCGCGCGCAGGCAATGGATGTGCTGTCGTCACAGGCTAATATCGCCGGATACAAGGCGGTGATAGTGGGCGCGAATCATTATAAACGCTTCATGCCGATGCTGATGACCGCCGCAGGTACCGTGAAAGCCGCCCGTGTAGTGGTGCTGGGCGTGGGTGTGGCGGGACTGCAAGCCATCGCGACCGCCAAGCGCCTCGGCGCGGTAATAGAGGCGTCCGACGTGCGCCCGGCGGTGAAGGAACAGGTCGAGTCGCTCGGCGCCAAATTTATTGATGTCCCCTACGAAAACGACGAAGAGCGCAACGCCGCGCTGGGCGTCGGCGGCTATGCCCGGGCCATGCCGGCGAGCTGGATGGAGCGGCAGAAAATCGAGGTCGCAAAACGCGTCGCGCTGGCAGATATCATCATTACCACGGCGCTGATACCGGGTAGAGCAGCGCCGGTGCTGGTGACCGAGGAGATGGTGAAATCGATGAAGCCGGGCTCGGTAATCGTTGATATGGCGATAGAAGCCGGCGGGAATTGCCCATTGTCGGAATCGGGCAAAACGGTGGTTAAACATGGTGTCACCCTGGTTGGAGAGGAAAATCTGCCGGCGCTGATGTCGTCGGATGCCAGTGCGCTGTATTCAAGAAATCTGCTGAACTTCCTGAATCTGCTATGTGACCCCAAAAACGGCGGGACGATTAATATCAATCGCACCGATGAAATTATTGCCGGGGCATTGTTATGCATTGATGGCGAAACGGTAAGCAAATAATGAGAACGAAGCGTATACACGGAGACGTAAGATGAATGCTGTTGACCCTTTCATAATCAACCTGACGGTATTCGTGCTGGCCGTGGTGGTCGGCTACCACGTGGTTTGGAATGTGACCCCCGCGCTGCACACCCCGCTGATGGCGGTAACCAACGCCATCTCGGGCATCATTATCGTCGGCGCAATGCTGGCGGCGAGCCCGCAACAATTCGATACCGGCACAGTGTTGGGACTGGTCGCGGTGATGCTCGCGGCGATCAATGTATCCGGTGGGTTCCTGGTTACACAGCGCATGCTCGATATGTTTAAAAAGAAGGGTAAGTAATGTCGGCCAATTCTGTTGCATTAGCTTATCTGGCCGCTGCCGTCCTGTTTATTCTGGCGCTCAAAGGCCTGAGCTCGCCGGTTTCCGCGCGGCGCGGTAACCTGTTCGGCATGATTGGCATGGGCATCGCGGTGCTGACTACGCTGACGGTGACCCATAATGTTTTATACATCCTGCTTGCGATGGTCGCAGGCGGCGCGATCGGCGCGGTGGTGGCACGGCGCATTCAGATGACGGCAATGCCGGAACTGGTGGCGGCGATGCATTCGCTGGTGGGGCTTGCCGCGGTTCTGATTGCCGTTTCGGCGTTCAATAACCCGACCGCCTACGGCATAGCGCCGCTGCATGTGAGCAACCTGATAGAGTTGTTCATCGGCACGTTCGTCGGCGCCATTACCTTCACCGGCTCGATCATCGCATTCGGCAAGCTTTCCGGAAAACTCGCCAGCAAGCCGCTGCGCTTTACCGGCCAGCACTGGTTTAACCTGATGCTGGGTGTGGCGATGATTGGTTTCGGCATTGCCTTCATGCTGACTCAAAGCTGGACGCCATTCCTGATCATGATCGCAATCGCGCTCGTACTGGGCGTGTTGCTGATTCTGCCGATCGGCGGCGCCGACATGCCGGTGGTGGTGTCGATGCTGAATTCCTATTCCGGCTGGGCCGCGGCGGGGATCGGCTTTACGCTGAACAACAACATGCTGATCATTGCCGGTTCGCTGGTGGGCAGTTCCGGCGCAATTCTGTCTTACATCATGTGCAAGGCAATGAACCGCGGTTTTATCAACGTAATACTCGGCGGCTTTGGCGGCGGGGACGGCGCAGCCGCCGATAACGGCGACGTCGTGCAGAAAACGTATCGCAGCGGCAGTGCGGACGATGCAGCCTTCCTGATGGGCAACGCGGACAGCGTGATTATTGTGCCGGGCTATGGCCTCGCGGTGGCGCGTGCGCAACACGCCATCAATGAGATGTCCAAGATTTTGAGCGCCAGGGGAATCAAGGTGCGCTATGCAATTCACCCGGTGGCCGGGCGTATGCCGGGACATATGAACGTACTGCTGGCCGAAGCCGAAGTGCCCTACGAGCAAGTGGTCGAAATGGACGAAATTAATAATGAATTTGCCGATACCGATGTCGTGCTGGTTATAGGTGCGAATGACGTGGTCAATCCGTCGGCCAAATCCGATCCGAACAGTCCCATATACGGCATGCCGATACTCGACGCCTACAAGGCGCGCACTATCCTGGTAGTCAAACGCAGCATGGCGGCCGGGTATGCAGGGCTGGATAATGAACTGTTCTATATGGATAAGACGATGATGGTGTTTGGCGATGCCAAAAAAGTGGTCGAGGACATGATCAAGTCGTTGCAGCACTAAGCATTTAAAATAATAATATAGCGGGATTATTTGCGTTACTGTAGATAATAAAACGCTGTTGGGTTAATCGTCAGATTGAGTTCCTATGTCTAATAACTAGCCATTTTATCCAAATATCTACAATCTGATTTTGTTCGGGCCGCGCTCCTTGCGCTGGCTTGCTTTGTTACCGCCAAAGCAGCGCTGGTGCTGGTTCTGGATGGCAAAACAGTCATGTTATGCTGGCCCCCCTCAGGGATTGCGCTGGCAGCTTTATTGCTGTTCGGCCGACGATTGTGGCCGGGCATCTTCATCGGCCTATTGTGTGTTGGCCTGAGCTCGGATCTCCCGTTTATCGCCAGCGCCGGCATTGCGTTGGGCAGTACCGCGGCAGCATTGCTCGGTGCGACGCTGCTAAGCCGTACGAGTGGATTCAACCGCTATCTAAGAACTGTGCAGGACGTGCTGCATCTGCTGCTGTTCGGTGCATTGGTCAGCACTGTGTTGTGCGCGGCAAACGCCTCATTTTGGCTTAGCGCGCAGCACATCATTCCGTGGGAGCGCTACGGCCATAATTTCCTGTTCAGCTGGATGAGTGATGCGTTGGGGGCGGTGTTGTTTGCCCCCGCTGTAATTGCGTTCTTTCGTAAGGACGAGCTGGAGTGGACCGCGGCGATGCGGCGCTCGGCCGGGCTTCTGGGCGGCGCGTTGCTCTCCCTGTGCCTGCTGATATATACCGATTTAGGCAAAAATCTGCTCGGTTATCAATTCAAGAGCTTCACTATTCTCCCGGTGATCGTCTGGGCCGCGGTGGGTTTTAACTTCCCGGTGGCGTGCCTGACCTTGCTGGTCGTATATGGCTTTGCACTGGTCAGCATAACGGCAGGGGTAGGGCGTTTCAACACCATTACCCAGGCGGATGTGTTCGACGTCTGGCTGTATAACATCATTATCGGGGTAATCGGCTTATGTCTGGTGATGGTGCGTGAACAACGCCGGCGCGCGCATAACGACCTTAAACTCAGCGAACGCAATTTCAAGCGCGCGCAGCAGGTAGTCAGTATGGGTAGCTGGTATCTCGATCTGCGCAAAAATCAATTGTCCGGATCGGACGAAGTCTATTCAATTCTCGGCATCCCTCCCGGCGTGCGGCTGTTCTATCCCTCACTATTGAATTACGTTCATCCGGATGAGCGCAAGCTGGTCGATGCGACCTGGCAGGCGGCGTTGCGTGGGCAGGCATTTGATATTGAACACCGTATCATCGTGGACGGACAGATCAAGTGGATCAGGGAAAATGCGGAAATCGACCTGGACCGCAGCGGCCGCCCGGCCACGATATTTGGCACGGTGCGGGATGTGACGCGGCGCAAGCTGACCGAGCAGGCGCTGGCCAGCGAAAGCGAAAAGAATAAAATGCTGCTGCGCGCAGCCAGCGATGGCATCCACATTATAGATGCCGAGTGCAACATCGTGCAGATGAGCGATTCGTTCTGCGCCATGCTGGGCTACACACGCGAACAGATGTTGACGATGAACCTTTCCGATTTTGATGCGAAATGGCCGCTGGATGTGCTCAAGCAGCGCATAGGAAGTTTTCTGTTGCAGGGTGAAAGCGCGGTATTCGACACCAAGCACCGGCATCGCGATGGCCACATCATCGATGTCGAGATCAGCATAGTGCGTGTTGAAATCGACGGCAAGCATTACATGTACGCCTCAGCGCGCGATATCACCCAGCGCAAGCTAACGGAGGAAAGCCTGCGGCTATCCGCCAAGGTATTTGAAGGCAGCGCCGATGCGATTCTGATCAGCGATGCAGATAATCACATCCTCACTGTGAATAAGGCGTTTACGCTGATGACCGGGTATACCGCGGAAGAAGTGCGCGGCAAGAATCCTAATATGCTTTCCTCCGGCCAGCACGACCGCATTTTTTATCAGCACATGTGGGACGCACTCAACCGCGATTTTCGTTGGGAAGGTGAAATCTACGACCGTCGTAAAGACGGCGAAATATATGCCAAGCAGATGTCGATCGATATGCTGCGCGATGAACTGGGCAAGCCTACGCATTACATAGCAATTTCCAAGGATATTACCGAACGCATGGTGGCAGAGCAGAAAATCCACGCGCTGGCTTATTACGACGTCCTCACCGGTTTGCCTAACCGCACGCTGATGCATGACCGGCTGGCGCAGATGCTGGCGGTGGCGCATCGGGATAAGCAAAAAGTCGGGGTCATGTTCATCGATCTCGATCGCTTTAAATATGTGAACGATTCGCTGGGCCACCTGATGGGCGATAAATTGTTGCAGGCGGTGGCGCAGCAACTGCTCGCATGCGTACGCGACGGAGATACTGTGTCGCGCATCGGCGGCGATGAATTTGTTATTCTGCTGCGTGAAACCGATCCGGAAGGCGCGGCCCATGTCGCGGCCAAACTGCTTGAGGTGCTGTCACTGCCGTATAACATCGAGGATGTGCAGATTCCAACCCATGCCAGCATCGGCATCAGCATTTATCCGGATAGCGCGCAGGATATTGATGCGCTGCTGAAGAGCGCCGATGTGGCAATGTACCGCGCCAAGGACGAGGGCCGAAATAACTTCCAGTTCTACACTGCGGAAATGAATTTTCGCGCGCAGCATTTGTTCTCGATGGAGAAGGATCTCAACCTCGCGCTGGAACGCAACGAGTTCTCGCTGCATTACCAGCCGGTGGTGGATTTGCTGAGCGGCACCATATGTGGCGTAGAGACGCTGCTGCGCTGGAATCATCCCGACCGGGGATATATCGGACCCACCGAATTTATTCCCGTGGCGGAAGAAACCGGACAGATCCTGCCTGTAGGCGCATGGGTTTTGCGCACTGCGTGCGCCCAGCTGGCAGCGTGGCGGCAACAGGGTCTGCCGGTATTTCCGATCGCAGTGAACCTGTCGATACGCCAGTTGCGCCAGGCCAACCTCGCGCAACTGGTGCGTACCGTGCTGGAACAGAATGCGCTCAGCCCCGGCGATCTGGATCTGGAGCTGACCGAGGGCATCATGATGGCTGACACAGAAACAGCCATGATGTTTCTGACGCAGATGCATGAACTTGGCGTGCGCTTATCGATAGATGATTTTGGCACCGGGTATTCCAGCCTGAGTTATCTGAAAAAGCTGCCGGTGCATAAACTGAAGATTGACCAGTCTTTCGTCCGCGATATCGTAATCGATGAAAATGACGCCGCCATTGCCAGTTCCATTATTACGCTGGGCCACCAGTTTAATCTGCGCGTCGTCGCCGAAGGCGCAGAGACTCGCGAACAGGTGGAGTTTCTGCGTGTGCGCGGCTGCGACGAAATCCAGGGCTACTACTATTGTCATCCGTTGCCTGCCGACGAGTTTGCGCAGTTTGTGCGGGAACACCCTTTGCTGGCCTGAAGCAGTTGCAATAGCTATGCATCGATCAGGGCGCGGCGGCAGTAAGCTGATGCCAGTATCTCGCATGTGTTTTGCGATAGCGTTCCACGCTGAAGTTCTGGTCATCCATGCTCACGATAACCGCCCCATCCTGATCCGAGCGCAATAATTCACTGTTAATCGCGCGGTATCGCTCGACCACTTCTGCCTTGGGGTGCCCGTAGCGATTTCTATAGCCCATCGTAAATACCGCATAACGCGGATGCACAGCCGCTACAAAACCGGGGGTGGAAGAAGTTTTACTGCCGTGATGTGGCACCACCAGCATGGTTGCGGGCAATTGCGCGGCATGCTGCAGCAGTATCGCCTCGGCATCTTTTTCTATATCGGCGGCGAGCAGCACGCTGTGTATGCCTGTGCTGATGCGCAGCACGCAGCCACGCTTGTTCTTGCTGATTTTCTGCTCTGCATAACTGGGTGCTGACGGGTGTAATAACTCGAAGTGCACACCGTCCCAGTCCCAGCTTTGGCCTGCGCTGCAGCGCTGCGGGTTGTGCGTCTGCGTCAGCGGGCTGTTATCCGGTAACGAAGAAGTCAGCGCGGCGACCGGGATGGCCTGCATCACCGACAACGCACCGCCGGTATGGTCAGTATCATCATGCGTCAGGATTAACTGGTCCAGCCGGGCGATGCCCATACCGCGCAATGCCGGGACCAGGATGCGGTTGCCGCTGTCGGCTTCGCTGCTGAAGGCCGGCCCGGTATCGTACAGCAGCGCATGTTCATGCGTTTGTGCAGCTACCGCCAGCCCTTGGCCCACGTCGAAAATAATCAGCCGTATGGCCCCTGAGGGAGGGGGTTGGGGCGGCAACAGGAACATCGGCAGCATGCTCAGCAGCCCCAGCCATCTCGCGGGAAAACCCTTGGGCAACAGACACCACAATGCACCGGCCATACCCAGCACAATGGCCCAGGCCGGGGGCGCGTGCTGCGTCCATACCGCATCGGGCAACCCGTCCAGCCACTCCAGCATGAGCATGCACAGACTCATTGTCATATGGGCGAGTTGCAGCAGCCAGCCGAGCGGCAGCAGTATTCCGGCCAGTGTGAGCGGTACCACTACCAGGCTGACCAGCGGGATGGCAACTGCGTTTGCTATCGGCGCCACCAGTGACACCTGCTGGAATAGCGCCAGCAGGGCAGGGACCAGCCCGATCGTCGTGGCCCATTGCACCTGGCCATATTGCCTCAGCCAATGTGCGGCGCGCAGGCGATGTGCGGTCACGTAAAAGATCAGCGCGACCGCGCCGAACGATAACCAGAACCCGGGCGAGAGCACCGCCCATGGATCAAACAGCAGCACCGCCAATAGCGCGGCGGCCAGGATTTGCGTTGGCGCGAAAACGCGCGACAGCCATAACGCGGCAGCCACCGCAGCAAGCATATAAACGGTACGTTGAGCCGGCACCGAATAGCCGGACAACAGCGCGTAGGCCAGCGCCGCCAGCAAGCCAGCCAGCGCCGCCGGCTTGCGCGCGGGCAGCAGCAGGGTGAGCCGCGCGCTCTGCCGCCATAATCTGTATATCAATGCAAACACGAGTCCGGAGAGCATGGTGATGTGCAGGCCCGAAATGCTCATCAGATGGTTGACTCCGGTGCGTGTGAAAGTCTGCCATTGGCCGGCCGGTATGCTGCTCTGGTCGCCGATCGCCAGTGCAATCAGTACACCGGTATAAGGCGCGTCGCCCAGCGTATGCCGGAAGGAGTCGCGTATGTTTTCCCGCAGATGCTCGATCAGGTAGCCGGGCCGGCTCACCAGCTCATCCAGCCGCGTATTGACGCCTTTGCGCTGCAGGTAGCCGCTGGCGCGTAAATTCTGTTCCAGCATCCATTCCTCAAAATCAAACCCGTGCGGGTTGACGCTGCCGTGCGGCTGTTTCAGCCGCACGGTAAGGTGCCAGCGTTCGCCGGCATGCAACACCAATGCTTCATCCCGATCATTGTCATAAGTGGAAAGCAGAATATGGGGGGGCACCTGAATGCCGGCGCTGAGCACCTGCTCCACATCAAAGGTGAAGCTGAGCCCGCGCTCGCGTTGCCGCGGCAGGTCCGCGACAACACCGACCACTTCAATATCCGTTCCCTGTACGGTTGCAGTGAGCTCGGTGTCGATACGCTGCTGGGCAAACCACGCGGCATAGCAGAAACCGACCGCGCCGGCGCAGGTGCATAGCACGCCGTAGCGCAGGATGCGCAATGTCGGCCGATGCGGAATCAGTAATGCCAGCAGCAGCGCAATAGCCGCCCAGCCGGGCCATATAGATTCAGGCAGGACCGGCTGTTGCTGCAGCAGCCAGATGCCCAGCGCAAACGCTGCGATAACGCCGCGCATTATGGGTTACCCGGCTGTAGGAAGAAGCGGGAGTGCGGCTTATGAAACTCTGCCGCGCAAACCGAGTCCGAGCACAGACACTTCCGCATGTTGCATCGGACGCGGCTGGCTGAGATCATCACTATTGTTGCGCGCATTTTGCAGGCTTCCACCAGATACTGGTATATTCAGCACATGAGCCATCCATCGCCGCTGATTTTGCTCCAAACCTGTCTCACATGCTGAGAAAATATTGCAAAAGGATACTGCCCAGCCATGAGTCGGTCAGGCAGAATCGCTGGCTGCGCCCGTTTAGCGCTTGGCTCCACCACCCCAACTTGTGGCACCTGCATCGCCGATCGGTCGCCGGCGGTGTCGCCGTCGGCATGTTTACCGGACTGATACCGGGACCGTTTCAAATGATAGGAGCCGTGTTGTGTGCCGTGCTGTTTCGCGTCAATTTGCCTGTGGCTATTTTCACTACCTTATACACTAACCCGTTAACCATTATTCCGTTGTACATCGCGGCCTATGGCCTGGGTTCACTGGTTACCGGGCACAACGGCACACAGACGGCCGCGCAATTTACCATCCCGGAAATGGACTGGAGCAATTGGGGTACCGTGACGCTGGACTGGATACTTTCGCTGGGCACGCCCTTCGCGATCGGCCTGCCCCTGCTGGCTATCCTGCTGGCCATCGCCGGTTATGCTGTGGTGCGCATACTGTGGCGCGTGATGGTGATACTGGAACTGCGTCGGCGGGCGGCACGGCGTGCAAAAATTGAGTAGCACGCAGAACTTGGCCCGCCATTCCTTCTCTCAATATCAATTATTGAGCGCTGCCGCATGAAAAAACTTGAGCAACTGAATTTTGACAACACCTTCGCGCGCCTGCCGGACGTGTTTTACAGCCGCCTCAGCCCGACGCCGTTGCCCCAACCGTACCTGGTCAGTTTTAACGCCGACGCGGCCGCGTTGATCGATCTGGATATGTCCGAAGCCCAGCGCGCGGAATTTGCCGAGTATTTCGCTGGCAACCGGCTGCTGCCGGGTAGCCAGCCGCTGGCGATGCTGTATGCCGGCCACCAGTTCGGCCATTTTGTGCCCCAGCTCGGTGACGGCCGGGCGCTGCTGCTGGGCGAAATTAAAAATAGCGCAGGCGAGCTATGGGATATCCAACTCAAGGGAGCGGGCCCCACGCCTTATTCGCGGCGCGGTGATGGCCGTGCGGTGCTGCGTTCCAGCATACGCGAATACCTGTGTTCGGAAGCGATGCATGGGCTGGGCATTCCGACTACGCGCGCGCTGTGCGTGGTGGGCAGCGATGAAGAGGTCTTCAGGGAATCGACCGAAACCGCTGCCGTGGTTACCCGACTGGCTCCCTCGCATATACGTTTCGGTTCATTCGAGGTGTTTTATTACCGCGGCCAGCACGGACCGATTGCGCAATTGGCCGATTATATAATCGGCCGACATTTTCCCCATTTGCATGCCCTGCCAGATAAATATGTACGCTTTCTGCATGAGGTGGTAAGGCGCACCGCACACCTGATGGCGCAATGGCAGGCGGTGGGTTTTTCACATGGCGTGATGAATACCGACAACATGTCCATACTGGGGTTGACCTTCGACTATGGCCCGTTTGGCTTCATGGAGCGCTATGATCCGGCCTATGTCTGCAATCACTCCGATGAGCAGGGGCGTTATGCGTACAACCAGCAGCCGCAGGTCGGCCTGTGGAATCTATATGCGCTGGCGCAGGCGCTGAGCCCGCTGATCCCGGTTGATGAAGCCGAAAAAATCCTGAACGACTATGGCGCGCTTTACTCCGAGCATTATGTGATGCTGATGAGCCGGAAACTGGGTATCAGATATGCCGGCGTGGCAGATTTTGAACTGGTGGAACCCCTGCTGGAACTGATGCAAATCAGCCAGCTCGATTATACCAACCTGTTTCGCAGCCTGAGCGATTTCAAGTCCGCACCGGAGGAGTTGAATAGCCCGTTGCGCGACCAGTTTATCGATCGCGCGGCGTTCGATGTCTGGGCCAGCGGCTACCGCGCCCGGTTGCAGGCCGAAGGATTAAATGACGTCGAGCGCAAAATCCAGATGAACCGGGTCAATCCTAAATACATCCTGCGCAATTATCTGGCGCAGATGGCTATCAGCAACGCCGAACAGTTGCGCGACTATACCGAAGTGGACCGTTTGCTGACGCTGCTCGGCCGCCCTTTTGACGACCAGCCGGAGATGGAAAGCTATACGGCCCCGGCGCCGGAATGGGCGCATAACCTTGAAGTGAGCTGTTCCTCTTAAGCCCGGGTTAAGCGCTGAACTGAAAACGCGGCTCGCTAGAATATTTCAAACTTTTACTTAGGACCTATGCAAATCTCTACGCTTCCCCTGCTCACCTTGCCGGAAACCCGCGTGCTGGGCGTGCTGGCGGAAAAGCAGCGCACCGTGCCCGACACCTATCCCCTGACGCTGAATTCGCTGCTGGCCGGCTGCAACCAGAAAACCAGCCGCGATCCGGTCATGGAAATGACTGAACCGGAAGTCCAGACTGCGCTGGATACGCTGAGGAAATTGTCGCTGGTGATAGAGACCAGCGGCGGCCGGGCAACGCGCTACGGACACAATATCGAGCGCGTCCTGCATCTGCCGTCGCAATCGGTCGCGGTGCTGGTGACGCTGATGTTGCGCGGGCCGCAAACGGCCGGAGAGTTGCGCCTGAACTGCGACCGTCTGCATAAATTTTCCGATATTTCATCAGTGGAAAGTTTTCTGGTCGAGTTATCCGAGCGTCCCGCCGGCAGCCTGGTCATGGAATTGCCACGGCAGCACGGCGCGCGCGAAAATCGCTGGACACATTTACTGTCCGGGGTACCGGCTGTGGACATCAGCGCTACTGTGCGCGCTGCACCTGCGGCTGGCGGCGGCGCCGGCAGCGATGAAATCGCCGAACTCAGAAGCGACGTTGCCAGACTTGAGGCTGAACTGGGTGAACTGCGTGCGCTGGTGCATCGCTTGTGCACAGCAGGAAATAAAAATTGATTAGTCTGTCGGGCATGCCTAGCGCAGCTAATCTGTTTGCGGCGATATTCTTCAGCGCTGTAGGTTTTGCAGCCTTTATATACGGCAAAAAAACGGTTAACTGGAAACCGATAGTGCTGGGCATTGCGTTGATGGCGTATCCTTACTTTATCGAGCAGACCTGGCTGCTGTATGCGATGGGGAGCGCCCTGTGCGCTGCGCTTTATTACTGGCGCAATTGATGCTGGAGCGGGGATGAACGATGTGAAAAATGAAGTCAGGCCAGGGCAATCGGTAGAGCTGCTGAAAGAGCTGCATATTTTGACGCGCGACGGAAAGATGAATCAGGACAGCCGGCGCAAGCTCAAGCAGGTTTATCATTTGTATCAGTTTATCGAGCCGTTGCTGCGCCAGGTGCAGCAAGCCCATGCCGATATACGCCTGGTCGATCATGGCGCCGGGAAATCCTACCTCGGCTTTATTTTGTATGATCTGTTTTTCAAAACGCTGGCCGACGCGCATGTCTACGGCATAGAAACCCGCGACGAACTGGTGCGTCAGTCACAGCAACTGGCGGCACGGCTGGGTTTTTCCGCGATGTCTTTTTTGAATTTGTCGGCGGCGGCATCGATTGATTCGGACCGGCTGCCTGAGCGGGTCGATATCGTCACCGCACTGCATGCATGTAATACGGCTACTGATGATGCGATACATTTTGCGCTGAAAAAACGGGCGCGTTTTGTCGTGCTGGTGCCGTGCTGCCAGGCTGAGGTGGCGGCGCTGCTAAAAAAAAGCAAGGGCACGGAACGGAGCAGGGAGGTGCTGACTGAACTGTGGCGGCACCCGATCCATACCCGCGAATTCGGCAGCCACGCCACCAATGTGCTGCGCTGCCTGCAACTGGAGGCGCATGGTTATCAGGTGTCCGCCACCGAGCTGGTGGGCTGGGAGCACTCGATGAAAAATGAGCTGATCATCGCGCAATACAAAAATCTGCCCCGCCAGCACGCGACGGAGCGCCTGGAGCAGCTGTTGCAGACACTGGGACTGGAAGAATTGCGCACGCGCTTTTTTACCGCTGTGGACGGAAGCTGCACGGACCAATAATGCGGGTCAGGCGCGCGACCAATATGGTCGCCGTGCAATTAATTTTTCAACTGTGGTGTTTTCGATTACTCTAGCTGCAGAGGCTGCTAGTTAATTAATAATAATACAAGCTGAGTTAGGCAGTCTGGCCCACCGATTCTTAATCTAATTAGGGAATAAAATGTCCAAGCATTCGAAAAAAATATCGTTGCCTGACGAGAATATTGGTCTGGATGCAGTTTCCATCAGAAAATCTTTTACCGACCGCCTGACCTATTCGGTGGGCAAGGACCCGCTGACCGCGACCGATCGCGACTGGTTTTTTACTGCCGCATTCGTGGCGCGTGACCGCCTGATAGACCGCTGGATGGAAACCATGCGCAGTTATTACGTTAACAATGCCAAACGTGTCTATTATTTTTCGATGGAATTTTTGATGGGCCGCGCGCTGATGAACAGCTTGCATAATCTCGGCTTTGAACAGCAGTACCGCACCGCCCTGAGTGAATTGGGCATAGACCTGGACAAGATCCGTGAAGTCGAACACGACGCCGCCCTGGGCAACGGCGGCCTCGGCCGGCTGGCCGCGTGCTTTCTTGATTCGATGGCGACGCTGGATCTGCCCGGCTACGGCTATGGTATCCGCTATGAATACGGCATGTTTGCGCAACGCATCGAAAACGGCCGGCAGATCGAACATCCGGACAACTGGTTGCGTTACGGTAATCCATGGGAATTCCCGCGCCCTGAAGTCCTGTATCAGGTGAAGTTTCACGGGCGGGTGGTGCAGTACGCCGATGAGCAGGGAATCGAGCGCTACCACTGGGTGGACACCGACGATGTGATGGCCATGGCCTACGATACACCGATACCGGGCTATGGCACCGACACCGTCAACAACATGCGCTTATGGGCGGCCAAGGCGACGCGCGATTTTGAATTGCGCTTTTTCAATGAAGGCGATTACATCAAGGCGGTCGAAGACAAGAACGCATCGGAAAATCTTTCCAAGGTGCTGTACCCCAACGATAGTACCGAGATGGGACGGGAACTGCGCCTGAAGCAGCAGTATTTCTTTGTCTGTGCTTCACTGCAAGATATTTTCTATCGTTATTGCAAGAGCAACGACACGTTTGATGCGTTGCCCGACCAGGTGGCGATTCAGCTGAACGATACCCATCCGTCGATTGCGATTGCCGAACTGATGCGGGTGCTGCTCGATTTGCATAAACTGGAATGGACGCATGCCTGGAACATCACCACTCGCACTTTTGCCTATACCAACCACACGCTGATGCCGGAGGCGCTGGAAACCTGGCCGGCCGAAATGTTCGGCAAACTGCTGCCGCGCCATCTGCAAATCATCTATGAAATCAATCATCGTTTTCTGAAAGAGGTCAGGCACAAACATCCGGGCGATAGCGACGTGCTGCGCCGCATGTCCATCATTGATGAGTCCGGCGGCAAACGCATCCGCATGGCGCATCTGGCGATTGTCGGCAGCCATAAGGTCAACGGCGTAGCACAAATCCATACCGAGTTGATGAAGCAAACCATATTTGCGGATTTTGACCGGCTCTATCCGGGCAGGATCGTCAATATGACCAACGGTATCACTCCGCGGCGCTGGCTGAACCAGGCCAATCCGCTGCTGGCCGAGCTGATTTCGTCGCGTATCGGCAACGGATGGATCAAGGATCTGACGCAGTTGCGCAAACTGGTGCCGCTGGTTGAGGATGCGACGTTCCGCCGTGAGTTTGCCGCGGTCAAGCGCGCCAACAAAACATATTTTGTCGGGCTGCTCAAGGAAAAACTCAATATCGATGCGGATGTCGATTCACTGTTCGATGTGCAGATCAAGCGCATACATGAATACAAACGGCAGCTGCTGAACGTGCTGCACGTGGTGACGCTGTATAACCGCATCCGGGCTAATCCTGCCGGGGACTATGTACCCCGCACCGTCATCTTTGGCGGCAAGGCGGCGCCGGCTTATGTGCTGGCCAAATTGGTCATCAAGCTGATTAATGATGTTGCCGACATTGTAAATAACGATCCGGTCAACAAATGGCTAAAGGTGATATTTGTGCCGAACTATGACGTCTCGACCGCGGAGGACATGATACCGGCGGCCGATCTGTCGGAGCAGATATCCACTGCGGGCACCGAAGCATCGGGCACCGGCAACATGAAGCTGGCGTTAAACGGCGCACTCACGATAGGCACGCTGGACGGCGCCAACATTGAGATCGGCGAGGAAGTGGGCGCGGATAATATATTTATATTCGGGCTCACCGCTGCGGAAGTCGCCCGGACCAAGGCGAGTGGTTATCAGCCGTGGAATTATTATCACGGCAATGAAGAACTGCGGACTGTGATCGATATGATCGGATCGGGATTTTTCTCTCCGGACGAACGAGACCGTTTCAAGCCCATTGTGGATACGCTGCTGCAGCATGGCGACCAGTATCTGCTGCTGGCCGATTACCAGGCCTACATCGCCTGTCAGGCCAAAGTTGAGGAGGTGTATCGCGATCAGGATTTATGGGTCAGGAAGGCCATCCTGAATGTGGCAAACATGGGGAAATTTTCCAGCGACCGGACGATACAGCAGTATGCCGAGCAGATATGGGGCACCAAGCCGGTTGTCTCCGCCGAAAGCGGCCATCGGTCGCACTAGAGTGCGGCCTGGGTGCCGGGCAGCCATCTGCTTAGGCATAGGTCGCGGATCATTGCTTCCTCGTCGGCCGGTACCAGTAATATCGGCTTGGTGCCGGCCAGCCCGATGCGTGATTGCCCGGTCTGGTTAGCAGCCCGGTCCAGCTTGAAGCCAAGAAACGCCAGGGGATCGCAGATTTCCGCGCGCACTGCCGACGAGTGCTCGCCGATGCCGCCGGAAAATACCAGTGCGTCAATCCCGCCGGCCTTGGTCGCCATGCCGCCTATCGCCGCGCGCACCTGGCGGCAGAAATAAGTGACCGCAAATTTTGCGCCTTTGCTGCTGCTGGACAGCAGGGTCGCCATTTCGGCGCTTTCACCGTCGGACAGTGCAATAAGCCCCATCTTGTTGAACACCATTTCGCTCAGCTGTTCAGCCGTATAACGCTGCGCCAGTTCCAGCATGACTCCAGGATCCAAATCGCCACTGCGCGTGCCCATCGGGATGCCCCCGGCCGGGGTGTAGCCCATCGAGGTATCAACCGATTTCAAATTCTCCAGCAGGCACAGGCTGGCTCCGCTGCCCAGATGCGCGACTACGATTTTTCCATAGGCGGCCGCGCCCATAATTTCCGGCAGGGTTTTGGCAATATAAGCGTAATTCAAACCGTGAAAACCGTAGCGGCGCATGCCCAGTTCCTGCGCAATCGGCAGGCGGCGCGAGATCTCGGGCATGCTGATGTGAAACGCCGTGTCGAAACAGGCGACCTGCGGCACCTTGAAATTGCGTGCGCATAAATCCAGCCCCAGCAGATTGCCCGGCATATGCAACGGCGCCAGTCGCGCGATACCTTGCAGCCGTGTACGCTCGTCACCATCAACGATCCGGGCCGGTTCGGTGACATCGCCTCCGTGCACAAAACGATGCCCGACCACGACCGGCAACTCGTTGCGTAATTCCTGCAGCAGTTGCGTAAATACCTGAGCGTGATCATCAGATGAAGCCGAACGCAAATGCTCATAATTGAAATTGCGCCGCGTGCCATCGGCACGGAAGAGGCTGGCCTTGACTGAAGATGAGCCGCTATTTATGGTCAGTACGGTGGGATTCATTGCTCAAAAAGGCCAGGTCCAGTTCTCCACTTCAGGCAGATCCGTGCCCCATTCATGGGCGTAATCGCGGCATTCCTGTTGCATGCTACGCATTTTTTCCTTGATTTGTGCGCCAGTAATATTGAGTCCCGGCACACGTTCTATTACGTCGATAACCAGGCTGAAACGGTCGATCTGGTTTTCGATGGCAAGCTCAAGCGGCGTATTGATACTACCCCGCTCCTTGTAGCCGCGTACATGGAAATTACTGTGGTTGTGGCGACGATAAGCTAAGCGATGAATGAGCCAGGGGTAGCCGTGGAAGTTGAAAATGACCGGTTTATCCAGGGTAAACAGACGGTCGAATTCCTGATCGGACAGGCCATGCGGATGCTCGCTGTCGGGAGTCAGCTTATACAGATCGACCACGTTGACGAAGCGGATTCTGATCGTGGGGAAATGCGCACGCAGCAAGGCTATTGCCGCCAGCGCTTCGCGCGTAGGCACATCACCCGCACTGACCATCACCACATCAGGCTCTGCGCCGTCGTCGTTGCTCGCCCAGTCCCAAATGCCGATGCCCTGGGCGCAGTGCGCGAGCGCCGCGTCCATGCTGAGGTACTGCAAATGCTTCTGCTTGTCGCAGACGATCACATTCACGTAGTTCACGCTTTGCAGGCAGTGCTCGGAAACTGCCAGCAATGTATTCACGTCAGGCGGCAGATAAATGCGGGTCACGTTCGGATTTTTATTCACCACCACGTCGAGAAAGCCGGGATCCTGATGAGTGAAGCCGTTGTGATCCTGCCGCCACACCGTGGAAGTGACCAGCAGATTAAGCGAGGACACCGGCGCGCGCCATGGAATCTCTCGGCACGTTGCCAGCCATTTTGCATGCTGGTTGAACATCGAATCGATGATGTGTACGAATGCTTCATAAGTGGAGAAAAAACCATGCCGCCCAGTGAGCAAATAGCCTTCCAGCCAGCCTTCCAGGGTATGCTCGGACAACATTTCCATCACGCGTCCGTCAGCAGCCAGCTCACCTCCGTCGGCGTCTTCCGGCAGCGTTTCGGCCAGCCAGGTTTTCTTGCTGACTTCATAAACATTATCCAGCTTGTTTGAAGACGTCTCATCGGGACCGAACAGCCGGAAATTATGCATATTGCGGCGCATGATATCGCGAAGAAATTTGCCCAGCGCTCGGGTATTCGCCGCCAGCTCTATACCCGGCTTGTCCAGCGCAAACGCGTAATCGCGGCTGTCCGGCATATCCAGCGCCTGACGCAGCCTGCCGCCATTGGCATTCAGATTGGCGCTCATGCGCAATGCCCCGGTCGGCGCGAGTTCCTGGAGTTCGGGTCGCAATTTGCCGCTTTGGTCGAATAGTTCGTCGGGTTTGTAACTGCGCAGCCATGCTTCAAGTTGCGCAAAATGCGCCGGGTTTTTCATGTCATCCAGCGGGATCTGGTGCGCGCGCCAGTAACCTTCGACCTTATGTCCGTCCACTTCCTTTGGACCGGTCCAGCCCTTGGGACTGCGCAGCACTATCATCGGCCAACGCGCTCTATGTATCGCGCCCGTTCCGCTACGCGCCTGCTGCTGTATTGCGCGGATGTCCTTCATGCATTGCTCCAGCGTGGCCGCCATCGCCTGATGCATTGCATCCGGATCGCTGCCCTCGACAAAATAAGGCATCCAGCCGTAGCCCTGAAATAGTTTCTCCAGCTCGTCGTGCGGTATGCGCGCGAGAATAGTGGGGTTGTTTATTTTGTAACCGTTCAGATGCAGCACCGGCAGCACAGCCCCGTCACGAGCCGGATTCAGGAATTTCGCCGAATGCCAGGAAGTTGCCAGCGGCCCTGTCTCCGCCTCGCCATCGCCTACCATCACGGCGACCAGCAGGTCGGGATTGTCGAAGGCGGCACCGAATGCATGAGAAATGCTATAGCCCAATTCCCCACCTTCATGTATCGATCCTGGCAACTCCGGCGTGCAATGGCTGCCGACGCCGCCAGGAAACGAAAACTCCTTGAAAAAACGACGCATTCCTTCTTCGTCCTGACTCTTCTCCGGATAAATTTCGCTATATCCGCCCTCCAGGTAAACCGGCCCCAGCACGCCGGGTGCGCCGTGGCCGGGCCCGGCCAGAAAAATCGCCGGCTGCTGGAATTTTTTAATCAGTCGGTTGAGATGAACGTAGGTAAAGCTCAGGCCCGGGCTGGAACCCCAGTGACCCAGTAAGCGCTTTTTTAAATGTTCCGGTTTGAGCGGTTCGCGCAACAGCGGATTGTCCCGCAGATAAATCATGCCAGCGGCCAGGTAGTTGCAGGCGCGCCAGTAGGCGTGTATTCGGGTAATCTCTTCAGGGGGAAGTTTCATGAGGTGGCTGCGGAACAGAATTGCCTGATTATCTACCGCTTGCGACTATTTGTTCAGCATATATGGCTGGGCGAGGAGTCGGATAGATGATCAGGCAAAGGCAGTGCAAGGTTCTAATGCTTATCGCCGTTAGCTGCATCCTTGATGTTGTCGCCGGCTTTTTCAACTTGCTTGCCAGTTTGTTCAACCGCATTGTCGAGTTTTCTGCCGGCCTGTTCTGCCGGTCCTTCTTTCTTGCAGCCATACATACCTGCCATCAATGCCAGCAGCGCTGTAGCCGCCAAAACGCGGGTGCCCGTATTCATTTTATTCTCCTAGGTTAATGTGTGACTTGAAGCAATTGTAGTATCACTCAGCCGGCGCCTGCGCTCCGTTCGATTGCGCACATACTGCCGAAATATTCTTGTTACACTATCAAAACTTTACACATGGATAGATTCCAAGGCAATGCCGATTAACGGCCCGTGCGATGAGAGCCTCTGGTAATCAGCCGCTCAGAGTCGTCAGCTATCTTGTTATACTCACTCAAGATGAATTTATATTTTATATGGCGTAAATTCCTGCGCTCAGCCGTTTCGCTGGGCGCGTTTCCACTGCTGGCGTGGCCATTAATCTCAGCAGCGAGCTTCGATTTGTTTTCCACCGAGCAGTACACCGCATCAGGGCCGTTTGCGAGTACCAGCGACCCGGCTCAGTGCAATAGGGACAAAATTTTAAAGCCGCTGACGCTGGCCGATGTGGTCGAGCTCACCCTGTGCAATAACCCGCAAACCCGCTCTACCTGGTCCAACGCCCGGGTGCAGGCCGCGCAGCTGGGTTCCAGCAAAGCATCTTATTTGCCCATACTGACTGGTCCGATTTCCGTTTCGCGTTATCAAAAAAGCGCTGGTATCACGGTCAGTTATTTGCTGTACGATTTCGGTGGACGTGCAGCCGGAGTGGAGAATTCCAGGCAATTGCTGCTGGCGGCCAATGCTACCCGTGACGAGACGCTGCAGACCACGTTCCTGAGTGCGGTGCAGGCCTATTACGCATTGTTATCAGCGCGTGCCAGCGTAGAGGCATTTAAAAAAGCAGAGGCCGCCGCAAACAAAAGCCTGGACGCCGTGCAGGCGCGATATCAAACCGGGAGTGCAATGCAGGCCGACCGCCTGCAGGCACAGACTGCGGTATCCCAGGCGCTGCTAAGCCGCATAAGGGCTGAGGGAGATGCCAGTACCGCGCAGGGCACGTTGGCCAACAACATGGGCTTTGATGCAAATCAGCCATTCGAACTGGCCCCTACGCCGGATACTCCGCCTGATCCTAATGTAGAGAAAGATATCGGGAAACTGATCACGGAAGCCCGCCAGAACCGTCCTGATCTGCTGGCGGCGGAAGCGCAGATTCGGGCGGCCGAAGCCAATCAGGTCGTCATCAAGGCGTCCGGCCTGCCAACATTCACTTTAAACGCAGGTGCGACCAAGGCTGAATTCCGGAACGCCGGCGTAACTACTACCCTGAACGACACCAGTATCGGTATTTCGGTACAAATTCCGTGGTTCAGCGGTTACCGCGATACGTATAAAAATCGCGCTGCGCAGGCGCAGGTGGAAGGCACAGTTGCTGATCGCGACCGTGTGGCGAATCAGATCGCGCTGGACGTGTGGAGCGCGTACCAGATTTTGCTGACCAGCAGCCAGGCACTGCGTGCGGCGAATGACCTGGTTGCCTCCGCTACGCAATTTGAACAGATGGCGATCGGCCGCTATAAAAACGGAGTGGGCAGTATCCTGGATATGCTTACGGCACAGAGTACACTGGCCAGCGCGCAGCAGCAGCGCGTTGCTGCGCTATACAACTTTCAAACCGGCAAGTTTGTGCTGGCCCGGGCGATCGGACAGCTGGATATGACGCTGGTGAATGTCAACTACTGAGGCATATTAATGAACAGGTTAATCCGGGTGAGCCTCTTGCTGGCGCTGGTATTGGGTATCACGGCGGCGGCTGCATGGTGGTGGCTGCCGCAGAAAAATTCAGCGGAAAACCGTTACGTGACTGCGCCGCTGGAGCGCGGTTCGATCACGCAAAGTGTTTCGGCGAATGGCACGCTGAATCCGGTCAAGCTGGTGAATGTGGGCAGCCAGGTTTCCGGCATTGTGACCAAGCTGTATGTCGATTTTAACGACCACGTCAAGGCCGGGCAGGTGCTGCTGGAACTCGATCCGGCCCTGATCCGGGCGCAGCTGCAACAGAGCGAAGCCAGTGTCGCCAGTGCTGAGGCTACGCTGGAGCTGGCTCGGGCAAATGAAGCGCGTACGCGTAGTCTTTTTGCGCAGGAATATGTGACGCGCCAGGATCTGGATCAGGCGGTACAGGCGCTCAAGGCGGCCCAGGCGCAGATGATAGTGGCGCAAGCGCAGGCGGCGCGCGACCGCGCCAACCTGAGTTATACAGTGATCCGTTCGCCGGTGGCCGGCGTGGTGGTGTCGCGTCAGGTTGATCTGGGCCAGACGGTGGCGGCCAGCTTCCAGACGCCCACGCTATTCCAGATTGCACAGGATCTGAGCAAGATGCAGATCGATTCGAATTATGCCGAGGCGGACATCGGCAGCATCCGCGTCGGCCAGCCGGCCACCTTCCGCGTCGACGCCTATCCCAACCGCAGCTTCCGCGGCGCGGTGCGGCAGGTACGCCTCAATCCCACCACGCAGCAGAACGTGGTGACTTACGATGTGGTGGTCGCGGTCGACAATCCTGATCAGATTCTGATGCCGGGTATGACCGCCTATGTGAGCATCACTGTTGCACAGCGACCGGATGCGCTGCTGGTGCCGAACGCCGCGCTGCGTTTCCGCCCCGGCGACGGCGCAGCCCGTCCCGCGAAGCGCGATAGCGATAAATCCAGAGAAGAGCGTGGCGCCACACAGGTGGAGGCGCCGACCGCCACGGTATACGTGCTTGAGAACGGCCAGCCGAAAGCGCTGCGTATCGCGATCGGTATTACCGACAGCCGCTCGACCGAAGTATTGGACCAGAAACTGAAAGCAGGTACCCAAGTAATCGTCGAAGACCGCCAGCCGCCCGCCAAAAATACCGTCGGCCCCGGCATGCGCCTGTTCTGATGGACACTATGGCGGTGGGCGCGGCGCCGGTTATCCGTATTGAGCGCCTATACAAAGAGTACATCAGCGATGCCGGCACAGTGCCGGTGCTCAAAGATGTTGCCTTTACCGTGCAGCCGGGCGAGTTTGTCGCGGTGATGGGACCGTCCGGCTCCGGCAAATCCACGTTCATGAACATACTCGGCTGCCTGGATGTGGCCAGCAGCGGCACTTATCTGCTCAATGACCGCGACGTGAACAGCCAGAGCCCGGACGAACTGGCGCGCCTGCGCAATCAGCTGCTCGGTTTCGTGTTTCAGGGGTTCAACCTGCTGCCGCGCGCCACGCTGCAGGATAACGTGATGCTGCCGCTGGTGTATGGCGGCATCGCGCGCAGCGAACGCATGGCCCGCGCCGATGAAATGCTGCACAAGGTCGGCCTCGGCAATTACCGCCGTTCCTATCCCAACCAGATTTCCGGCGGCCAGCAGCAGCGCGTAGCGATTGCGCGCGCGCTGGTTAACCGGCCGCGGCTGTTGCTGGCCGATGAACCGACCGGCAATCTCGACACCCAGACCAGCCAGGAGATCATGGCGTTGTTCACCGAGTTGAACAGCGAAGGCGTAACCATCGTGCTGGTTACGCACGAACCGGATATCGCCGCTTATGCGCAGCGCCTGGTGCGCCTGTCCGACGGTCGTGTGGTTTACGACGGCCCGGTCGAACAGGCGGCGGAGCCGGCGTCATGACCGGCGCCATGCTCGGCGAAGCATGGCAGGCAATGGGCGCCAACCGCATGCGTTCCGTGCTGACCATGCTCGGCATGGTGATCGGCGTCGGCGCGGTGATCCTGATGGTGGCGGTGGGGCAGGGCGCGCAGCAGCAGGTGCAGGCATCGATTGCATCGATGGGCAGCAATCTGTTCATTGTGCTGTCCGGTTCGACCACGTCCGGCGGCGCGCGCCTGGGTGGCGGGGCGGCGCCTACGTTAACCGTGCTGGATGCGCAGGCGATCGAGGAATTGCCGCAGGTGGTGGCCGCCGCTCCGTCCGCGTCCGGTTCCGCGCAGCTGATTTATGCCGCCAATAACTGGAATTCGCAGATCATCGGCAGCACACCGAGCTACCTGATTGCGCGCGACTGGCGGCTGGCCTCCGGCCTGCCGTTCACCGATTCCGATGTGCGCTCGGCCACGCGTGTGGCGCTGCTGGGCCAGACTGTGGTGCAGAACCTGTTCGGTGACGAAGATCCGGTCGGCAAGACCATACGCATCAAGAATAGTCCATATGTCGTGCTGGGCGTGCTGGGCGCGAAAGGGCAGAGCCTGGACGGGCGCGATCAGGACGACACGGTGGTGGTCCCGGTGACGACTGCGCAGCGTAAATTGTTTGGCACGCCGTTTACCGGTTCGGTCAGATCAATCTCGGTCCAGTCGGAATCGGCCGCGGCAATGCCGGCGGTGGAGAAATCGATCACCGAACTGCTGCGCCAGCGCCACCGTATCCGGCCGGGCGCTGAAAATGATTTTTCGGTGCGCAACTTGACCGCGATGGCGAACACCGAAGCGGAAACCACGGAGACCATGTCGCTGATGCTCGGCGCGATTGCGTCGGTATCGCTGCTGGTCGGCGGCATCGGCATCATGAACATCATGCTGGTATCGGTGACCGAGCGCACGCGCGAAATCGGCATACGCATGGCGATAGGCGCTCGCAGCCGCGACATCCGGCTGCAGTTCATGCTGGAAGCCATCATACTTTCCGTCATAGGCTGCCTGATCGGGGTGGCGCTGGGGGTTGGCGGCGCCTACGCAATGTACAAGTTCAGCGGCATGCCGGTATTCGTCAGCATGATCTCGATAGTCGGCGCCTTTATTGGTGCTGCGGCGGTCGGGATTTTTTTCGGCTGGTATCCGGCGCGCAAGGCTGCGCTGATGAGGCCGATAGACGCTCTGCGCTTCCAGTGAAGATACTGCTGCCACAGCCCGCATGCGGCGCGCGGCCGGTGCCGGAATAACCAAGTGCTGGCTGGAAATGATGGGTGGCGAATCCGGTAAATTTGTCTGATTGGCTAACATTTGTTTGCAACATGAGCTATGATTTATGCTGGCGGACAGGGGGTCTGTCTGAATTGGTAGTCAACACGAAAGGTTATTATGTCTAACAGTAGACTGGGCGTCGCTATAGGATCAGGAGTTGTGGCCGTCATTATCTGGGCCATCGGTTTCACCGTATTGGGTCCGACGCTAGGGCGCATGGTATGTGTTATAGCGGGCATTTCCATAGTTGGATGGGGCTTGGGCTACTATATGGAAACGCCTGAACCGGATCAGAGCATAAGAAGAAAAAAATAGATTGATCAATCAGGATAGGCTGACTACATAATAAAAACTCTGACCTATCCTTAAAATCCGCAGTGTAATGTTGTCCGCCTGGGCTTGCTCTGCCCGCGCGTTTTTTTTTGTGATTAAATCGACCGTTGTAGTCCCTGAGCAATTCTGCCTTGGAGAATCAGCAACCAACCTCCATTTAGACGTCTGACCTGCGGGTTCTGCTCCGATTACGGGTAATAATCTCAAGGAATAGCCGGGTATTGGCCGTGGATTACCCGCTGCTATGATGAATATATCGTCCCTTCAATTACTCCGTTGTCTTTTCATATCGTTCCTTATTGTAGATTTAATTCCCCAAACCCAACTGCAACTATCTGAATTCTATTTGCCACCAAGTGGGCTAAAATGCCACTACTATTTTAGCAACGATTGATTTAACATCATGAAAAACAATGGAAAAATAGCTGTTTTATTTATTTGTATGGGCAACATTTGTCGCTCACCCACAGCCGAAGCGGTGTTCCGCGCACGCGTGGAAGAAGCCGGGCTGGCGCAACTTATTCTGATAGATTCGGCTGGCACCCATGATTATCATATCGGTGAGCCGCCCGATACACGCACGCAACGAACAGCGAAGTCACGTGGATATGACTTGGGTATGTTGCGCGGCCGGCAGGTAAATACCCGCGATTTTGATGAGTTTGATTATATTCTGGCGATGGATAACGCCAATCTGGCGATTCTGCGTCGGTTGTGCCCGGCGGAGTTGCATCCGCGCCTGGGGTTATTCCTGCAATATGCGCACAAACATCAGGAGAACGAAGTGCCAGACCCCTATTACGGCAATGCGGACGGCTTTGAGCATGTGCTCGATCTGGTTGAGGATGCTGCTGATGGTTTGTTGGTACATATACTTGCCGACTGCCCGGGTATCGCTACGCGAACAAAACCCCGGCCATAAAAAAACGCACGGGATTAGCCGTGCGTTTTTACAAACGGAATAGTTATCCGTTTGAAGGGTGTTGTGTTTCGATCTGCACCAGAGGCTCACTCGTTTCCATGCTGTAAATTTCACGTGGACGCGAGCGGCGCCGGGGCGCCGATTGATGCGAGGCGCTTTCGTTCTGCATTGCTGCAGCTGCGGCTAACCGTTTTGACTGCACTGTTTCCACCTGGACCAGACCATTGCTCAATCCGTTATCGGTTGGAGCAGGCGGTGCGGCCTGAGCTATAACTGGCTGATGCTGCTCAGCCTGGCCTCGCGGCTCGGATGGGAATTGTGCATGCTGGGCTTGCTGCTCAGATTGCTGACGTGCGGATGTGCTTTGTTGCTCCGGCTGCTGCGGTTCCAGCGGGCGAAGTTCGTGCTGACGAGATTCAGGTTGGCGGGATTGAGGCTGGGCCTGTTCAGCCTGGCTGAGCGGCATGGCCTGAGAGGCCTCTTCTTTGCCTGCCCCGTTATAAGGCTGCTCGCCATTTTCCAGTTCCGCCGTATGCTCGCGCCGGGCACGTTCACGCTGGCCACCGCGCCGACCTCGTTTACGCCCGGTTGGATTAGCCGCGACCTCTTCCCCTGCTTCAGAGGTTGGGGCGACAGTTTTGGTGACAATTTCCAAAACCGGTTTTTCGACCGGACGGGGCCGTTGTGGACGGTCAGTGCGCGGTTCCTGAACCTTGGAAGCAAGCTCCGGGCGGGTGGCTCTGTCGGCACGCGCGACATTTTCCTCGCGGTCTCGACGCGGCTTGTTGCGCTGGCGATTATTGTCCTGCCTGTTCCCGTCCGGGCGCTCCGCCCGGGTTTCCTCACGGTCACGGCGGGGCGCGGCAGGCCGCGCTGCAGCAGCAACAGGCTTGGCCACCACCGGTTCTTCAGCCATGGATTTGAACCAGCCGAACAACTTGCCGAAGAAGGTAGGCTCGACGTCTTGCTCAACGGCACGCATCGGCGCCGGCTGCGGCGGCGTGATGCCCTGTACTGCCGCCAGTGGACGTGTTTTAGCGTCCTGCGCAGCGGCAGAAGCGGCAATCGCCATTTTGCTCTCACTGGGCATTTCAACCATCTTGTAACTGGCCTGCAGGTTATCCCCGGTCAGGTCATCCTGGCGCAGGCGGTTCACGCTGTAATGCGGAGTTTCCAGATGCGCATTCGGGATCAGCATGATGTTGACCTTGAGCCGGGACTCGATCAGGTTGATTTCAGTGCGTTTCTCGTTTAACAGAAATGTCGCGACATCGACCGGAACCTGCACGTGGATGGCCGCGCTGTGCTCCTTCATGGCTTCTTCCTGAATGATACGCAGGATGTGCAGCGCGGAAGATTCGGTGCCGCGTATATGCCCAATGCCGTTACAACGGGGACAGGGGGCGTAGCTGGTTTCCTCCAGGCTGGGCTGCAAGCGCTGACGCGACAGTTCGAGCAGGCCGAAGCGCGAAATCTTGCCGGTCTGCACCCGTGCGCGGTCGTAATGCAGCGCGTCGCGCAGGCGGTTTTCAACATCGCGCTGATTGCGGCTGCTTTCCATGTCAATGAAGTCGATGACGATCAGGCCGCCAAGATCGCGTAAACGCATCTGCCGGGCGATTTCGTCGGCCGCTTCCAGATTGGTGTTCAGCGCAGTGGCTTCAATGTCCGATCCGCGCGTGGCACGGGCCGAGTTGATGTCGATCGCGGTCAGCGCTTCGGTATGGTCAATTACAATTGCGCCGCCGGACGGAAGATTGACCTGACGGGCATGCGCAGACTCGATCTGATGCTCGATCTGGAAACGCGAAAACAGCGGCACATCATCCTGGTAGCGCTTGATGCGATTGACGTTATCCGGCATCACGGTGCTCATGAAGGCCTGGGCCTGCTGGAAAATTTCGTCGGTATCGATCAGGATTTCGCCGATTTCCGGGTGGAAGTAATCGCGTATGGCACGCACCACCAGGCTGCTTTCCAGATAAATCAGCGAGGGAGCTCTTTCGGTTTTTGCGGCGCCTTCAATCGCGTCCCACAGCTGTTTCAGGTAGTTCAGATCCCATTGCAGCTCTTCCAGATTGCGGCCTATGCCGGCGGTGCGGGCGATGATGCTGGCGCCCTGCGGAATGTCCAATTGCGCAAGAACGTCGCGCAATTCGTTGCGATCTTCGCCTTCTATGCGCCGAGACACACCGCCACCGCTTGGGTTGTTCGGCATCAACACGATGTAGCGGCCGGCCAGGCTGATGTAGGTGGTCAGCGCTGCACCTTTATTGCCGCGCTCGTCCTTTTCGACTTGCACCAGCAGTTCCTGGCCTTCCTTTAGTGCTTCCTTAATGCTGGGGCGGCCATTGCCGTTGTGGTTAAGGTAATTGCTGGGAGAGACTTCCTTGAAGGGCAGAAAACCGTGGCGATTGCCGCCATATTCGACGAAAGCGGCTTCCAGGCTGGGTTCGATGCGGGTGATAATTGCTTTGTAGATGTTGCTCTTGCGTTGTTCCTTACCGGCGGATTCAATGTCCAGGTCGATCAGTTTCTGACCATCAACAATGGCGACACGGAGTTCCTCCGCTTGTGTCGCATTGAATAGCATGCGTTTCATTTATTTTCTCCTGCGCTCTGACACGGGCAGGACAAGTCTATACGCGGCTAGCCGCGGGCGAGAAAGCGAATAAGGGCCGCATGCAGTATTAATATTGCATGCCGACGGTTGTTCAAGATATTGTTCTCGTTATCGCTTGTCATTAATTTACAGGTGCCGCCGATTTTGTTTTAGGGGCGACACGGAAAAATCCACAGGTGTTTTGAGCGCAAATCTATTACCATCACTGCTTCTGCCGGTGAGTGATATTAACCGGATTGCGGCTGGGACGGGGCGGTGGCATCCAGGCCTGCGCCATTACGGGGAATTTACATCCGTGTTTCCGTCTGACCAACACGCGGTACCATGAAGTATATGCAAAATGAATGATTTACGCAAAGCTTCTGTAACCTGGACTGAGATCGACGAAAGCAGTTGCGAACAGCGCATCGATAATTTCCTGTGTAAACACCTCAAGGGAGTGCCGCACAGCCATATCTACCGTATTTTGCGCAGCGGCGAAGTGCGGGTAAACAAGAAAAGAGTCGACCAGACTTATCGCCTGCAACTGGGCGACCAGTTGCGCATCCCCCCGGTGCGGGTTGCCGAAGAGCCGGAGCGCGACTATGTCCCGCCACTGGAATTCCCGGTTTTGTACGAGGACGATGCACTGCTGGCAATCGATAAACCTTCCGGCGTGGCGGTGCACGGCGGCAGCGGGGTCAGCTTCGGGGTGATCGAGCAATTGCGCAGCGCGCGCCCCCAGGCCAAATTTCTGGAACTGGTGCACCGCCTTGACCGCGAAACGTCGGGCATCCTGTTGCTGGCCAAAAAACGCTCCGCGCTGACCCATCTGCATGACCAGATGCGCGAAGGCCGAACCGATAAGCGCTACCTGACCCTGGTGTTAGGCAAATGGCAGAACGCCAGGCAGCACGTCAGGTTGCCGCTGTATAAATTCAACACTCAGGACGGCGAAAAAAGGGTGATGGTGCGCGCGGACGGGAAGGAATCCCATACCGTTTTCACGCTGCAGCGGGCATGGCCGGGCTACAGCCTGCTTGAGGCACAACTAAAAACTGGCCGTACCCACCAGATTCGCGTGCACCTGGCGCACCTGGACTTTCCGATCGCCGGCGATGACAAATACGGGGATTTTGCGCGCAACAGGGAATTGATCAAGCAAGGCTTAAAACGCATGTTTCTGCATGCGCACACGATTGCCTTCACCCATCCGTTAACTGGCGAACCGCTAAGCCTGAATGCACCATTGCCCAAGGATTTGCAGAAATTTGTGGATAAGCTGAACGCGGGGGAATGAGCAAGGCCTGGAATGATAAGACAGCAGAAATTGCCGGGTTTATCGGTCGTAGGTCATCATTGCTGCTGCATATAACCCAGCCGGAGCTCTTCTTCCTTGCGTGCGATCTCGATCTCGCGCAGCACAGCGGCAACGTCGGGCGGCCGCTGATCATCCTCGACATGGCCGGTGAGCCGCGTGTCAGGGCGTAACAGTCCCGCCTGATAGTAAGCCCAGATTTCCCTGCCGTAGCGCATACCTGCGAGTTGTGGCGCAAACCTGCTGAAGAATGTGGTCACGTTGCCGACGTCACGCTCCAGCATTGCGGCAGCGCTGGTGTTGCCGGCCGCGTCAACCGCCTGGGGCAGGTCGATGATGACTGGGCCGATACGGTCGACCAATACGTTGTATTCAGACAAATCGCCATGGATCACTCCGGCGCATAGCATGAGTACGACCTCGCGGATCAGTTTTTGATGGTAATCAAGCGCCAGTTCTTCGGTGAATGCCACATCGTTAAGTCGCGGCGCGACCTGGCCGTCGGCATCTGCGACTAACTCCATCAGCAGCACGCCCTCGTAGCAGCCATATGGCTGAGGAACGCGCACACCAGCAGCGCCCAGGCGATACAGGGCATCGACCTCTGCGTTCTGCCAGACTTCCTCCTGTATCTTGCGCCCGTAGCGGGTGCCCTTCTGCATCGCGCGAGCTTGCCGGCTATTCTTCACATTGCGGCCTTCCTGATAAGCCACCGCCTGGCGGAAGCTGCGTTTATCGGCCTCCTTATATACCTTGGCACAACGAATGTCGTCGCCACACCTGACCAGATAGACAGTGGCTTCCTTACCGCTCATGAGCTGGCGGATGACTTCGTCCACCAGCCCTTCATCAACAAGCGGTTGGAGTCGTTTCGGGGTTTTCATATGAAATTGCTGACTTGGAAAAAATAATAAGCAGAGCGGGAAAAATGGGGCCTAGGCCTGAGAACCTCCGGCTTTTGACCATCAATATATTACCAAAGAGGGATGCGGGTGGCGTGATAAATCACGGAGGGCAGCGCGGCTAATAGCGAAAATCATGATCTTGAGAGCGAGCAAGCGCGGCTTCCTACCTTGGGACTCGTACTAACAACACGGTCACTTCCTCCCGATCGTGGTAGAGCTGTTTGGTTACCAGGCGATAGCGTATCCCTTTAGCGTCGAGCGCGGCTCGCACGCCATCCAGTGCTTTCTGCAGGGCCTGCACGCGCTTTTTCATCGGCAGTTTGAGATTGAATATCGCCCGGGCGGTTGCGCCCGAGGCAATCCAGTCCGCCACTAACGCCGCGACCTTTGACGGCTGCTCTACCATGTCGCAAACCAGCCAGTCGACCGCATGCCTGGGGCGGTAACGGAAACCGTCCTGGCGCAGATGCCTGATCGCGGGATGCTCAGCCGCCGCGCCTTTCATCGGGCCATTGTCCACGGCAATGACCTTCAGGCCGCGCTGCACCAGTTGCCAGGTCCAGCCTCCCGGCGCTGCACCAAGGTCAACTGCGTGCATGCCGGGTTTAAGCCATTGCAGCTGTTCCTGCAGGCTGAGGAAGGTTTCAAAGGCCTCAGCCAATTTCAGATAAGAGCGGCTGGGCGAATCATGCGGCATTTTCTGACGCAGTATGCCCATGGGCCATGCCGCGCTGTTTTGCGGGTCTGTGCTGCCTATCAGCGCACGCTGCCTGTCCGGGAAGAAAATATGCAGCCGCGGCAGTTCCGCGTCCGTGGTCAGGCGGCCAGCGTTGGTAAGCGCCTCTTCCAGCAGTGGCTGAAAACGCCGTGTGAAACTGGACAACACTTTTCCCTCATTGGTGTCCGGCACTTCCAGCCATAGCGCGCCAAACTGTCGCGGTGCGTCGGGCGAGGCGCTCAGCGCAGCCAGCAATGGCGTAATGCGGTCCCGCTCGGGCAGTGCATTTACCTCGCCATGCAGGCGAATAAGCTGGCGCGCAAAGGTGAGCTGCGCATAGGCCAGGCGCGGTTTCCCTTGCAGCACGACAAAGCCGCTGTCGGATGCGGCCTCGATCTGCCTGGCCTGGGTTTCCTGTACGCAATCCTGTTCGAAGCCGGGGCGACAATATAATAGCCAGCCGGTCTGGGCAGTTTTACTGGCGATATCGCTCGGGTGTGCAGCCGTGACGTCGGTAGCGTGATCAAATGTGGTTTGCATGGGCCAATGCTAGGGGGTTGCAGACGGATAAGCAATGCCAGTCTGCGGTGTTTGCCAATTTAATGCTAAAATCCGAGCCCATTTTTTGGTTGCCCGTATGCCTAAACGCTATGATCTGATTGTATTCGACTGGGATGGCACGGTGATGGATTCGACAGCGGTGATTGCCGGATCGATCCAGTCCGCTTGCCGTGATCTGGAATTGCCGGTTCCCACAGACCAGGCCGCACGACATGTGATCGGGCTGGGCCTGGACGAGGCGCTGCGCCATGCCGTGCCGGATTTGCCTGAGCACAGGCGCGGGGATTTGGTGGAACGATATCGGTATCATTTCCTGGCGGGAGAAAATGCGATGCCGCTATTCGCCGATGCAGAGGACACCATCGCCGGGCTGCACGCCGCCGGCCACCGGCTGGCGGTCGCCACCGGCAAGAGCCGCCACGGGCTGAACCGTGCGCTGCGGGCCAGCGCGATGCAGCATTATTTTCACGCTACCCGCACTGCCGACGAGACTTTTTCCAAACCGCATCCGGCCATGCTGCTGGAAATTATCGACGAACTGGGAACGACGCCGGAGCGCGCGCTGATGGTGGGCGATACCACGCATGATTTGCAGATGGCGCGCAATGCCGGGGTAGATGCGCTGGGCGTAACACATGGTGCACATCCGGTGGAGCAGTTGCGCGCGTTGCAACCGGTGGCGTTGCTGGAAAATTTCGCAGCTTTGCGCGCGTGGTTTAAAGAGCATGCCTGATATACTTGCCAGCCGATTTTTTATTCCGGATAAAAATCTTCCAGCTTTATCCGCACACGCAGCCACATTTAAGGAGTTTTATGTCAGAGCCAAATAGCAACTGGGAACGGAGCGTGCTGGAAAAGCTGGCAATGTCCGCAATTCAGGAGCAGCGCCGGGCACGGCGCTGGAGCATCTTTTTCAAAATCCTGGGGTTCGGATATTTGTTCATCACTCTGGCGCTGTTCATGGGCTGGGTGGGCGGCAAGTCGGAGAAATTGGGCGGGAAACACACCGCTTTGGTGGAACTCAGTGGAGTCATTTCTTCAGACGGAGCTGCCAGTGCCGACAATGTGATCGCCGGCTTACAGGAAGCGTTCAAGGATAAGCATACTCAGGGCGTTATCATGCGCATCAACAGCCCCGGCGGCAGCCCGGTGCAGTCGGGATATATCAACGACGAAATCAGGCGGCTGCGGATCAAGTATCCGGCCATTCCACTTTATGTTGTGGTGGAGGATATGTGCGCCTCCGGCGGCTATTATGTGGCGGCCGCGGCAGATAAAATATTTGTCAACAAGGCCAGCCTGGTGGGCTCCATCGGTGTGCTGATGGATGGCTTCGGTTTTACCGGCACCATGGAAAAACTGGGTGTTGAGCGGCGCCTGCTGACCGCGGGCGAGAATAAGGGATTCATGGATCCCTTCTCGCCGCGCAATCCTGCCCATGAAGCTTTCACCAAAACAATGCTTGCGGAAATTCATCAGCAATTTATTGATGTCGTCAGGCAGGGCCGCGGCAAGCGGTTAAAAGAGAACCCGGATATTTTCAGCGGCCTGTTCTGGAGTGGGCAAAAAAGCATAGAGCTCGGTCTGGCCGATGAAATGGGCAGCGTCGAAAGCGTGGCGCGCGATGTAATCAAGGCCGAGGATATAGTTGACTATACTACGCACGAAGGTATTGCCGATCGCCTGGCCAAGAAGCTGGGCGCGGGGGTGGCCAGTGCATTCCCGGGCTTTGTTGGTCAAATGAGCGGCGTAAATCTGCGTTAAACTGCCCGCAATAAATTAGTGCTGGCGGATCGCCGGCACTGAAATCCCGCGCAACCGGGATGGCGTCAGATCATCTCGTGCCGGTATTTTATGAATCCGAACGCCACACTCAAACCGATATTGCTGGCCACCCTGGCGATCAAATGCGTACTCGCCTGGGCGCTGCCGTTATCCGGTGATGAGGCTTACTTTTTAGTCTGGGCCAGGCATCTGGATTTCGGCTATTACGATCATCCACCGATGATCGGGTGGATATTGCACCTGATGCTTAGTCTGGGCAATTCAGAACTGGTTATCCGCCTGCCTGCTGTCATGCTGTCCACGCTGATCGGCGTTGGCCTGTATGCATTGCTTAAGCCGTACGATGAAAGCAGGGCGGCATTGGTTGCCATCCTGTTTCTGGTGTCACCGCTGAATATCCTGAACGTGCTGGTCACGACCGATACCCCGCTGATCCTTTTTGTTTTCGCCTCGGTGATTGCGCTGTTCCATGCGTTGCAAAAAAACCGGCGGGCCTGGTATGTGCTCAGTGGCATCTTTCTGGGCCTGGCATTTCTATCCAAATATTTTGCGGTGCTGCTGGGCCTGGCTTATCTGGCGTACTTCATTTTTTCCGGCAGAACGCGGCAGAAAATGCATGGCTTCCTGCTGCTCCTGCTGGCGGCTTGTCCATTTGTGTGGGTCAATCTCTACTGGAATTACACCCACTGCTGGGACAATCTGCTGTTCAACCTGTATAACCGCAACGAGGACGCGCAGTTTTCAGTGGGCAAGATCGCGGCTTTTCTCGGTATGCAGATTTATTTGATGAGTCCACCGGCCATTTATTACCTGTTCAGGCACCGGGCGCAACTACGGCAGAAAATGATCTCGGGCCATGCTGTTGTGTTCGTTTACGCATTTCTGATTCCAATGGCGGCCTTTGCGCTGTTGGCGTTAAAAAAGGATATCGGGCTGCATTGGGTGCTGGCGTTTTATCCATTCTTTTATGTGCTGCTGTATTTTTCCCTGACACGCGACGAATTGACGAGGACGTACAAGTTCATGCTCTGGTTCAGTGCCGCCCATCTTGCAGCAATCGCGGTGATAGCCGCGCTGCCGATGGAGACATGGAAGCACAACAAGTTATACGATGGCATCGTATTCATGTTCGATAATGATGCCATTGCCGACCATATCCGGCCTTATGAGCAACAGCAGTTCCTGCTCGCGGCGGACGGGTATACGCCGGCGGCGATCATTTCGTACCATTATGGCAAGAATTTTTTTGTGTTCGGCCCGGGCTCGCGTTACGCGCGCCAGGACGACATCATTACCGATTTTCGCCAGTTCAATCGGCGCAATATTCTGATCGTGAGAAAATCCGCCCCTGACCCGGCCGAGTACGCACCCTATTTTAACCGGGTCGATATCCGCGAGTTTGTATTACGCGGTGCCACGTTTTACCTCGTGCTCGGATACGAATTCAATTTCGACCATTATAAGAATCAGGTTCTACGGCCCGCCAGGGAAAAATATTACCGGATCCCCGACGCGGTCCCGCATGCAGCCTGTTATTTTTGCGAAAAATATTTCCCTGATGAAGCTTCCAGGTAAGACCTAGCCCGCCCATGGCCATGTTATTTGCACAGCGTGTGGATCAAGCTTTTATGCGGGTATTGCACCAATTGGAATGGTATCGCCTGAGCCGTTTGTTGCCGATGCTCATGCTGACTATCTCTGCGCTAAGCACTTACCAGCTTTGGAGATGTGTGCAGCAGCAGGACACCCGGATGCTGCAAATCGCTTTTGACGCTGGCGTGCGCGACACCCTCTACGGTATTGAGGCGCGGGTCAGAAATTACGAGCAGATACTTTCAGGCATGCAGGGATTATTTGCCACATCTGCGCAAATTGACCGCAGCGGATTTCATTCGTACGCAGATATGGCGTTTACCACAGGTAAAATTTCCGGTGTCCAGGGTTTCGGCTTTATCCGGATAGTGCCATTTGCGCAAAGTAACGCGCACCTCGCCGTCATGCGCAAGCAGGGGTTTCCTGAATACACTATCAAACCTGAATGCCGGGACGAATTTTGCGCTCCGACCGATTATCTGGAGCCATTAAACAGTTCCAATGCCCTTGCAATTGGCTTTGATAACTTCACCGACCCGGTGCGCCGCATTGCAATGGAGCAGGCACGCGACACCGATAGCGCGGTCATCTCGGGCATAGAGTTGTTTCAGGGGACGGATGGCCGCCTGCGCACAGGCTTCCTGATGTATCTGCCCGTCTATACCAATGGTATGCCGCATGGGACAGTGGTGGCGCGCCGCGCCAATCTTGCAGGCTGGGTTTACGGCCTGTTCCATACCGAGGAAATGATGAGCGGGGGCGACCGCACGCTGTTAGCCCGGCTCAATGTGAGAATCCACGACGGCGATAGCCCGGTGGATGAAACACTGATGTACGACTCCAACCCGGCCGGCAGCCAGGGCGCGAGCGATTCGGGTTCGCCTTTTACCCGCGTTCAACGGTTGCGCTTAGCCAACCACTACTGGACAGTGGCGGTGCGTGCTATGCCGGAGTTTCCTGGCCAGCAGGGAAATAATCGATCGCAACTGGTTTTGTTGGCCGGGGCAGGCGCAAGTCTATTGCTGACTCTGCTGACCTGGCTGCTGGTGTATGGCGGCGCGCGGGCGTCACGGGACGCGGCCGAGGTCAAGCAAAGCGCCGCACGCTATCGTCAGATGTTTGAGGAAAACGCTTCCGCCGCTTATCTGCTGGAGCCGGATACCGGCCGCATAGTCGATGCCAATCCTGCTGCGGTAGCATTGTGGGGGTATAGCCTGGATGAATTGCGTGGAACCAATATTTCCAAAATCAGCATTACGCCCAGCGGGAAAATGGTCGAGGTCATGGGCAAAATACGCAACGGCGCAACTCACAGCATGGAAATGCATCACCGTACCAAAAGCGGCGAGATCCGCGATGTCGAGGTATTCAGCGGCCCGCTGACCTACAACGGCAAGGTGCTGCGCTATTCGATTGTTCATGACATTACTGTGCGTAAGCAGGCGGAGGCGGCGTTGCGCCTTTCGTATGCGGTGTTTAATACCGTTGACCAGGCGGTGCTGGTTACTGATCCGGCCAACAATATCGTGACAGCCAATCCGGCGTTCAGCGTCATGTCGGGTTATACGGTGGATGAATTGGTGGGCAGAAATCCCCACATGCTTTCCGCCGGCGCTCATTTCCTGGAGTTTTATCATGAGATGTGGATGACGCTGGTTTCCACGGGGAGCTGGCATGGGGAGATTCATAATCGCCGTAAAAATGGCGAGTATTACGTCAAGTGGCTTTCCATCAAACGAGTGCAGGATGAAGGCAACTGCATCACCCATTACATGGGGGTGTATTGCGACATGAAGGAACGGGAAGGGAGCAATAAACCAGTGCAGTATCCGCCCTATCATGACGCGCTTACCGAGGTCCCAGGTGAAGAGCTGTTGCTGGACCGTATTCAGCAGACGCTGAACGGGGCTAAGCGGCATAACACGAAATTTGCGCTGTTGATGCTCGGGCTTGATCAGTTCCGCTCGCTCAACGAGGAGCACGGTTATCTGGTGGGCGACCTGGTGTTGCAGGAATTCGCGCGCCGTCTGCGTGATTGCACGCGCGAGGTCGATACAGTGGCCCGGCCTGCTGGCGACCGCTTTATCCTGGTCCTGCCGCTGGTGGAAACGGAGCAGGGCGTTCGAGCCATGGCGGAAAAAATTCGGCGCAATCTCAGCCGGGCTTTTGTGCTGGCGGGCCACAGCCTGACGATTTCGTTCAGTACCGGCGCAGTTTGCTATCCCGAGCACGGAAGCGATGTTCGGACATTACTCGAAAATGTCGACATCGCCTTGCATTACGCCCGGCAGACCGGACATGGCGGCTTTGCATTGTTTCATGCCGGACTGCGGACAACTTAGCAATCAGTTGGTATCGGGCGTTGCCGCGCAGCTTATGGCCATACTGGCGGCTGACAGTCGGACAAAACTCACCGGTCAAGCCCTGCCGCTGCGCTATTTGGTTGACTGGATAGCGAATTGCTATATAATCCGCGGTCCCAAAACCTTGCTCCACCGTTGCGCATGACGGGGGGCCTAATCCACAAGGAGACTCAATGCGCCATTATGAAATCGTATTTATTGTGCATCCCGATCAGAGCGAGCAAGTGCCCGCGATGGTCGAGCGTTACCGTGCACTTGTAACCGCCAAGGAAGGTATCATCCATCGCCTGGAAGACTGGGGCCGCCGTCAGCTGGCCTATCCTATCCAGAAAATCCACAAAGCGCATTATGTGTTGATGAACATCGAATGCAATCAGGAAACGCTGGATGAGCTGGAGCATGCATTCAAGTTTAATGATGCCGTGCTGCGTCATCTCACCCTCAAAACCAAGGCTGCGGTCATCACACCTTCAGCCATGATGCGTGAAGAAAAGTCTCGCTCCATTATGGGCGAAGGCGGCGCTGTGCCTTCGGCCCCTGCGGCGGATGTGCCAGCTCAAGCTGAGGCAGTCTGATTGAGTGGGTTGTAACCGGTTGGTTGTTGATGGTGAGCTGGTCGAGCTGGACGATTTGCGCTACACCCCGGCGGGGATCGCACGAATCACGTTGAGAATACGCAGTAGCTCTACCCAGCAGGAAGCAGGAATGGCGCGGCAGGTACAATGCGAAATTCCTGCGGTGGCGTTAGGTGAGGTTGCCCGGCTGGCCAGTGGGTTGCAACTTGGTCAGCAGGTGCAGGCGGAAGGGTTTCTGGCTCAACGCAGCTTGCGTATCGCGCAACTGGTTATGCATATTGATAACATTACTTTGAAATAAAGGAACACAGCATGGCTCGTGTATTTAAGAAAAAAGATGACAAAAAAAATAGCGCTTCGCGTTCGCTGTTCAAGCGTCGCAAGTTCTGCCGCTTTACTGCGGACAAGATCGCTGAAGTCGATTACAAGGATTTGAACATCCTCAAGGAATTCGTCAGCGAAAATGGCAAGCTGATTCCTGCACGCATTACCGGTACCAAGGCGCGCTTTCAACGCCAGTTGAGCACCGCGGTCAAGCGTGCACGTTTCCTGGCATTGATGCCTTACACTGATTTGCATTAAGGAGCGACAGCATGCAAGTGATATTGATGGAAAAAATGGTTAACCTCGGCCAGCTGGGTGACGTGGTCAAGGTCAAGAACGGCTATGCGCGTAATTTTCTGATTCCCAAAGGCATGGCCAAACGGGCCACGGAAACAAATAAGGCTGAATTCGCGGCGCGCCGTGTAGAGCTGGAAGCGGCCGAGCAGGCGAAGCTGGCAGAAGCCCAGGTTCGTGCCGACAAGCTTAATGGGGTGACGGTACAGATCATGCAGAAGGCCGGGGTTGACGGCAAACTGTTTGGTTCGGTTACCAGTGCAGATGTCGTGGCAGCGCTGGCGCAGCAAAACCTGGTCGTTGAAAAGACCCAGGTACGCATGGGCGAAGGCCATCTCAAGCAAATTGGTGACTATCCCGTCACCATTGCGCTGCATAGCGATGTGGTAGCTCACATCACTGTTTCGGTTGTGGCTGAACAGTAAGCTGTCCCGAAGGACTGTTAAAAAGGGGCCGGAGACGGCCCTTTTTTAATTTAGCAGCACAGTGTTTAATTGCCGGCGGCAATCGGCGCAATGGTAAGATATTCATCGCTACCCTATTGAGGCCCCATGCAAAATTTTCCCGTTCCTGCTGCAGATCCTCAGCTTGATGCCATCAAGTTGCCGCCCCATTCGCATGAAGCCGAACAGTCGGTGCTGGGCGGCATATTGCTGGATACGACGGCGTGGGACAAGATTACCGATCTGATTGCCGAATCCGATTTCTATCGCTCGGAACACCGCCTGATTTTTCGCCACATCGCCCGCCTGACCGACCACGCGCGACCGGTGGATGTGATTACCGTAGCGGAATCGCTGGAAAATAATGCTGAGCTCGACAAGGCTGGTGGCCTCGCTTATCTCGGCGCGCTGGCGCAGAACGTGCCTTCGGCGGCCAACATCAGGCGGTATGCGGAAATCGTGCGCGAACGTGCAATCATGCGCAAGCTGGCCGAGGTCGGCAGCGATATAGCGTCCAGCGCCTACAATCCGGGCGGGCGCGATGCCCGGCAGTTGCTGGACGAGGCTGAAAGCAGGGTATTTGAAATTGCCGAGGCGGGCGAACGCGGCAGCCAGGGATTTGTTGCGATACCGCCATTGCTGACCAAAGTGGTGGAGCGCATTGAGACCCTCTATGGGCGGGACAACGCCAGCGACGTGACCGGCATCTCGACCGGGTTCACCGATCTGGACAGCATGACTTCGGGTTTGCAGCCGGGCGATCTGGTCATTGTTGCCGGTCGCCCCAGTATGGGTAAGACCGCGTTTTCAATCAACATCGCCGAGCATGTGGCGCTGGAAGGCGGCAAACCGGTGGCGATATTCAGCATGGAAATGGGCGGCACTCAGCTGGCGATGCGTATGATTGGCTCTGTCGGTAAATTAAACCAGCACACGCTGCGCACCGGCAAGCTGGAGGACGATGACTGGTCGCGCATGACCCACGCTTTGGGTCGTCTCAATGATGCGCCTATATTTATCGACGAGACGGCTGCGCTGAATGCGCTGGAACTGCGTTCCCGGGCACGACGCCTGCACCGGCAGAACAGCGGTCTGGGCCTGATTGTGATCGACTACCTGCAACTGATGTCTTCTTCTTCCAGCAAGGGCAGTGAAAACCGCGCGACCGAAATCTCTGAAATTTCGCGCTCCCTGAAAGCGCTGGCCAAGGAATTGCAGGTGCCCGTGGTTGCGCTTTCGCAGCTGAACCGCAGCTTGGAGCAGCGCCCCAACAAGCGCCCGGTGATGTCCGATCTGCGCGAGTCGGGCGCAATTGAGCAGGACGCCGACCTGATTCTGTTCATCTACCGCGATGAGGTGTACAACCCCGACTCACCCGACAAGGGCAAGGCGGAAATCATCATAGCGAAACAGCGTAACGGCCCGATCGGAAAAGTGGATCTGACTTTCCGCGGTGAATATACCCGTTTTGATAACTACACTTCGCATTATTGAGCGTCCGAATTAAAAAGGCGCTATAGCGCTGAACCACTTATTGCACGCATCAGCTAAAAAAATACGCATTGCATTTGAACCATGCGGCCAATTGGATTACAATGCGCGGCCTTAGGCGCGTAGCTCAGCTGGTTAGAGCACCACCTTGACATGGTGGGGGTCGTT
>JAZJXX010000012.1:0-9079 GCA_040390665.1 Pseudomonadota bacterium
TCGTCAGACTCCTTCAATAAAAAACCCCCAGAGCCAATCTGGGGGTTTTTTATTGGCAGGATCAACAAAATTATTATTGCGATAGGCCGTATCTACATACGGCTTATGGCTGAGCACAGCAAAAGACCAGATTCAGCGAAATGCATACAATCAGTTTGCCGACCTGAGTTGCTCGTATAATCGATTACGATTGCGCTAACCCCAACATGAAAATACCAAGTAATAAATTCATTATAGCCTTCATTGCCGGTTTGCTTGCCGTACTGGGCTTTGCACCATTTTCGCTGTTTCCACTTTCGGTAGTAGCGCTTGCGCTACTGTTTGTGCAGTGGCAACGTGCGGAAAATGCCTGGATCGCGGCCAAACTGGGGCTGGCTTTTGGGCTGGGTTTGTTTGGTGCGGGCGTAAGCTGGATTTACGTAGCACTGCATGATTATGGCGACATGCCGTTTCTGCTCGCGCTGCCGTTTACCATTTTATTTGCGTTTGTGCTGACCCTTTTCCCCACGCTCGCCGGTTATACGCAAGGCAGGCTACAGGCTCCGGTCTGGCTACGCGTGACCTTGATCATGCCGGTGTTATGGGTACTCAGCGAATGGCTGCGAGGTCTCGCTTTTACCGGATTTCCGTGGCTTGCGTTGGGATATTCGCAGGTGGACGCCAGTCCCTTGGTCGGGTATGCCCCGTTGCTCGGCGTCTATGGCGTGTCGCTGGCTGTAGCAGTGAGCGCGGGTTTGCTGGCGCTGCTGTGGCAGGAACGCGGCAGTCAGCAAGGACAGGCGGTACTCGCGGTACTGGTGGTGCTGTGGTTTGCCGGGGTGGCTTTACGCACAGTTGAATGGACGCAGCCGCATGGTGTGCCGATCAAGGTCAGCCTGATCCAGGGCAACATTGGCCAGAAGATAAAATTCCGCGAGGAAAATCTGGTCAACACACTGGAAACCTACCGCAGAATGATCTTGAGCAGCGATGCCAAGCTCATCGTTCTGCCGGAATCTGCGCTGCCGCTGATGCGTAGCGAAGTGCCGGAAAGCTACCTCGATGTGCTGAGCAACCACATGCGGAAAAATGGCGGGGACATCATCATAGGTTCGTTCGACCGCGAACAGGGCAGCTATTACAACAGCGTATTTACTCTCGGCACAGCGGAGCCACAACACTACCGCAAAAATCATCTGGTGCCGTTCGGTGAATTTATCCCGTTGCGTCCGGTATTGGGATGGTTCATCAATGAATTTTTGAATATACCCATGTCTGACCTCGCGCGCGGCGGGATAGCCCAGCCGCCGATTAATGCGGCAGGTCAAAAAATCGCGATGAACATTTGCTACGAAGACGTATTCGGCGAGGAAATTATCCGCGCGCTGCCCGCCGCTGATTTGCTGATAAACGTCAGCAATGATGCCTGGTACGGCAATTCGCACGCCGCGATACAGCATAACCAGATTTCGCAGATGCGTGCACTGGAGACCGGCCGTATGATGTTGCGCGCCACGAATACCGGGGTGACCTCGATCATCTCGCGCAGCGGCCATGTGAACCAGATGTTGCCGCAGCATCAGGAAGGTGTGCTGACCGGAATGGTGCAGGGCTACGAAGGCAGTACGCCTTATGTGCGCTGGGGCAACACGCTGGTGTTGGGACTGCTGGCATTAATGCTGCTGGTAGCCTGGGCATTGCGCCGCCCATGAGCTGGGTGTGCTATCTGCTGGAATGTGCGGACGGTACACTCTACACCGGCATCACTAATACGCTGCAAAATAGGCTGGCCGCACACAACGGCGGCACTGGTGCAAAATATACGCGCGGCCGTACCCCGCTAAAGCTCGTCTATGTCGAATCGTGCGCTGACAAATCTGCTGCGCTAAAACGGGAGATAGCGATCAAACGCATGTCACGGGCCAGCAAATTGGCGTTGCTCAGCCCGGATCATGTTTTGCCTGAAGCCGGGGCGCATCAAGCTTGAGCTGATCTCCCGACCTTGCGCTGACCCGAGCATTCGGCCAATTGGCTGACAAAGCGTGTCGGCGAAGTGAAGCTGACGGCAACAGCTGAAAACCCGTAAAATAGTGTTTTTGAAACTCCGGCTTAAACATGCTTACCTTCCAGCAGATCATCCTGACACTACAGAATTATTGGGACCAGCAGGGCTGCGCATTGCTGCAACCATACGACATGGAAGTGGGTGCAGGCACTTCGCATACTGCGACCTTTCTGCGCGCGCTCGGCCCCGAGCCATGGAAAGCCGCTTATGTGCAACCGTCGCGCCGTCCCAAGGATGGGCGCTACGGCGAAAATCCCAACCGCTTGCAGCATTACTATCAGTTTCAGGTTGTGCTGAAGCCCGCGCCGGCCAATATTCTGGAACTGTATCTGGGCTCGCTGCGAGAGCTGGGTTTTGACCTGAAAAAAAATGATGTACGTTTTGTCGAAGACGATTGGGAAAATCCGACATTAGGCGCCTGGGGGCTCGGCTGGGAGGTGTGGCTGAACGGCATGGAGGTGACCCAGTTTACTTATTTCCAGCAGGTCGGCGGCATCGATTGCAAGCCGATTACCGGCGAAATTACTTATGGCCTCGAACGCCTGGCGATGTATCTGCAGGGCGTAGAGAATGTCTTCGACCTGACCTGGACGCCGGGCGTGTCTTACCGCGATGTGTTTCACCAGAACGAGGTCGAGCAATCGGCCTATAACTTTGAGCATAGCGATGTTGAATTCCTGCTTGGCGCGTTCGGCAGCCACGAGAAGCAGGCCAAGTGTCTGGTGGAGAACCAATTGGCGTTGCCTGCGTATGAACAGGTGTTGAAAGCCGCGCACAGTTTTAATCTGCTGGATGCACGCGGCGCGATTTCGGTGACGGAACGCGCCGCCTACATCGGGCGTATTCGCAATCTGGCGCGTAGCGTGGCGCAGAGCTATTTCGAGAGCCGTGCGCGCCTCGGCTTCCCGATGGCTCCACGTGCGTGGGCAGACGACGTGCTGGCGCAGATTGAAAAGAAGGTAGCGTAATGACGACGAAAAATTTATTGGTTGAACTGTTCGTCGAAGAACTGCCGCCGAAGTCTTTGGATAAACTCGGCCAGGCCTTTGCTGACAAAATTTTAACTGGCTTAATAAAGTACCAGCTTAAATTGCATGTATTCGACGGGGTGGAAATATTCGCCAGTCCGCGCAGGTTGGCGGTTTTTATCCCTGCTGTTTCTGCACGCGCTTTGGACAGAACGCAGAGCATCAAGTTGATGCCGGTGGCGGTTGCGCTGGATGCCGATGGGCAGCCTACACCCGCGCTACTCAAGAAGCTTGCCAGTCTCGGGGCGGATAAATCGGCAGTGCCACAGCTCAAACGTGCATCGGACGGAAAAACGGAAGCTTTGTTTTTCGATAGCGTGGTGGCGGGAGCGACTTTGGCCGAGGGCTTGCAGGAAGTACTCAGCGAAACTATCGCCCGGTTGCCTATTGCCAAGGTGATGACCTATCAGCTGGCCGACGGCTGGAGCAGCGTGAATTTCGTACGTCCGGCGCATGGCCTGATGGTATTGCATGGCAGTGAGGTTGTGCCAGTCGGCGTGCTGGGTTTGACTGCCGGGCGCGAGACCCAGGGCCACCGCTTCGAGGCAAGCGTGTCGCCGCTGATAGTGAAAGATGCCGACAGCTATAAACAGCAACTGGAATTTGAAGGGGCGGTCATTGCCAGCTTTAGCGCACGCCGCGCCGAAATCGTTAAGCAAATTGCCGCCGCCGCAGCCAGGGAAGGGCTCACACCCATTGAGGATGACGCCTTGCTGGATGAAGTAACCGCGCTGGTCGAACGTCCGAATGTGCTGGTCGGAAAATTTGAACCGGAATTTCTGGAAGTGCCGCAGGAATGCCTCATTCTGACGATGAAGGCCAACCAGAAATATTTTCCGCTGCTAGGCGCAGATGGCAAACTCAGCAACAAATTCCTGATCGTATCCAACATTAGCCCGGAAGATACGAGCCTGGTGATCGGGGGTAACGAGCGTGTCGTGCGGCCGCGTCTGGCGGATGCGAAATTCTTTTTCGATCAGGACAGGAAGAAGACGCTGGCTGCGCGCGTTGCAGGTCTGGATAAAGTTGTTTATCACAACAAGCTGGGCAGTCAGGGTGATCGTGTAAAGCGGGTGCGGTCTATTGCGCGCGCCATTGGCCGGCACCTGGGGGGCGACACACTGGCGATGCAGGCGGATCAGGCTGCTGGACTCGCCAAGGCCGATCTGCTTACCGACATGGTCGGCGAGTTTCCTGAGCTGCAAGGCATCATGGGGCGCTATTACGCGCAGCATGATGGGCTGAGCGACGACATCGCCTACGCGATCGAAGACCACTACAAACCGCGCTTCGCGGGCGACGAGTTGCCGCGCAATCAGGTCGGTATTTGTGTGGCACTGGCGGATAAGCTTGAAACGCTGGTCGGCATGTTCGGCATCGGGCAGATCCCGACCGGGGACAAGGATCCGTTTGCGCTACGGCGGCACGCGCTTGGGGTGATCCGCATGGCGGCAGAAAAAAAATTATCCGTATCCTTTGAGTTTTTGCTACAAACGGCCATACAAAGTTTTACTGCGGGTATGCTGCAATCAGAATTTGATGGCGTTCCTCTCTGGATAAAAATCCATTTTTTCCTCGTGGAAAGAGCGGTCGGATATATTAAGGAGCAAGGCTATACCCCTCAGGAAGCGGAAGCGGTTGTTAATCTTGCCAACCCGGCCGAGTATGTTTTACGCTTGGGTGCTATCCGTAAAGCGCAGGCCGTATTCCCGGCCGAATTTTCCGCGCTGGCTAATGCAGATAAGCGGGCGAGAAATATTCTGATCAAATCGGGTGATGATTCAGCGGGAAAGCAAGCGGACGAACACATGTGTAGCGAGATAGCTGAAAAGCAGCTTCTGAAAAAAACCCGCGAGCTGAGAGATCAGGTGGATGCGCTGGCCGCTACTCAGAAATTTGAAGAAGCTTTATTACTAACTGTGGGGATCAGCCACGCTGTTACGGTCTTCTTTGATTCGGTAATGGTGAATACCGAGGACCAAAAACTCCGCATAAACCGATTTCGTTTGCTAAGCGAAGTGACCGAGCTTACCAATCGCGTAGCAGACCTTTCAAAACTGGCGGCCTGATATGAAACTCATCATTCTCGATCGCGATGGCGTCATCAATTACGATTCCGACCAGTTCATCAAGAGCCCGGATGAGTGGAAGCCTATCCCGGGCAGCCTGGAAGCCATTGCGCGTCTTTCCCAGGCGGATTACCGAGTGGTGGTAGTGACCAATCAATCCGGGGTGGGGCGCGGCCTGTTCGATATGTACACGCTCAACGCGATCCACGCCAAAATGCATAAGGCCGTGGCCATCGCCGGTGGACGGATTGATGCAGTATTTTTCTGTCCGCATGCGGCCGAAAGCGGTTGCGATTGCCGCAAGCCCAAGCCCGGGCTATTGGAAGAAGTGGCCATGCGCTACAACATCAATCTGCAAGGTGTGCCGGCAGTGGGCGATGCGTTGCGTGATCTGACTTGCGCCGTTCAGATGAATGCTCAGCCTATTCTGGTACTGACGGGCAAAGGCATGGCCACCCAGGCCAAGGCCGGCTTGCCGGAGGGTACGCGTGTTTACGCGGATCTGGCCGCTGTTGCAGCGGAGCTGATTTGATGGTGTTTTTACGCTCGCTGATTTTTCTTTTACTGCAAATTATTATCACGCCGTTTTTTACTTTAATTGCGCTTCTGTCATTTCCATTTCATCCGATCAGGCGCTACCGGCTGATTTCAGGCTGGGCACTGACCATGCTGTGGCTGCTGCGGGTGCTGTGCAACATACGTATGGAAGTGCGCGGGGCGCAGAACATCCCGCGCCAGCCTTGTCTGGTGTTATGCAAACATCAGTCGGCGTGGGAAACCATTGCGCTGCAAAAAGTGTTTCCGCCCCAGGTATGGGTGCTCAAGCGCGAGTTGTTGTGGCTGCCTTTTTTTGGTTGGGGGCTCGCCATGACCAGTCCAATTGCTATTCAGCGCAGCAGCGGCAAAGAGGCAATCAAGCAGTTGCTCAAGCAGGGCGAAGAGCGCCTGAAGGTGGGCTTCTGTGTGGTGATCTTCCCCGAAGGTACGCGTATTCCTTACGGGCAGCGCAGCAAATACAAAATTGGCGGAGCGTTGCTGGCGGTTCATTGCGACGTGCCCACCGTACCGGTGGCGCATAATGCCGGCCGGTTGTGGGGGCGTAATTCTTTTCTCAAGCGTCCGGGAGTGATCACCATGAGCATAGGCGAGGCAATAAATCCCGCCGGCTTGTCGGCCGAAGAAATCAATCAGCGTGTCGAAAGCTGGATTGAGAACGAAGTGGCGCGACTGCCCTGACCCAATTGCGTCGTCCCAACACATCTTCCGCGTATGAGCGGCGTAACGTTCAACTGGCTGGCAAGGCGGTGTCCTATACGCTCAAGCGCAGCAATAAGCGCCGCACCATAGGCCTGCGTATCGATGATCGCGGGCTGACAGTTAATATACCGCTGCGTGCTTCGGAGAAATGGCTGTCCAGCGTGCTGCACGAAAAGGCCGAGTGGGTGGTGGCCACGCTGTCGAAATGGGAAGCGAAAAAATCCAGTGCCCCGCAATGGGTGGACGGAGAACCGATATTATTCCAGGGCGAGACTTATACATTACGTCTCGTCGCGAGCCTGTTCGATACCCCACCGCAATTGAATCGCACCCAGCTGGTTATCCATACGCCGTTGCCGCACGACCCGAAAGCGGTGGAAAGAATCGTTGTGCAATGGTATCGGCAACAGGCATTGCAGCTCTTCGTCGACTGCGTAGCGCATTTCGCGCCGCTGATGAAGGTGCAGCCGCGCGAGGTCAAACTTTCTTCTGCTCGCACTCAATGGGGAAGCTGTACTACCAGAGGTACCGTGCGCCTGAACTGGCAGCTCATCAGAATGCCGCTGCCGCTGATCGATTACGTGGTCATACACGAACTCGCGCATCTGATCGAGATGAATCATTCCGCGGCATTCTGGCACCTGGTAGAAAAGATGTGCCCCGATTATCTGCAGCTTCGAGCAAAACTGAAAAACTGGACATCAATCAGTGCCGGGTAACGTGCATATCGTGCCTGCAAATTGCCAGACACTTTCCGTCATATAATCCCGGCTCCAAATTCTCCCGGAGAAAATTCTGATGCGCCTGATCATCATTGCTGCGAGCGGCAGCATGCTGTTAGTTCTGATGCAGGGCTGCGGGCACAAAGGTTCGCTGTTCCTGCCGCCGAGCTCTGCACCGGTAACATCCGGTCAACAAAAAAACTTGCCGCAGTCTGCGGTGCAGCCATCAACTCCGCTGGAACCCGTAATCACGCCATCTTCTCCCACCACGCCGATGACTCCCAATGAATAACATGACTGAATATTTTACTTGTCGGGATGGACAGCTTTGTGCCGAGCAGCTGCCGCTCATTGAAATAGCGCAACGCTACGGCACACCGTGTTATGTATATTCACGGGCAGCGCTGGCCGATACCTATCAACAATTTGCATCGGCGCTGGCTGGCCATAAACATTTAATTTGCTACGCGGTAAAAGCTAATTCCAATCTGGCCGTTCTGAATGTTCTGGCACAGATGGGGGCGGGCTTCGATATTGTTTCCGGCGGTGAATTGCAGCGCGTGCTGGCAGCAGGCGGCAGTGCGGACAAGATCGTATTTTCCGGCGTCGGCAAAACGGCAGCAGAAATGCGCATGGCGCTTGATGCGGAAATATTATGCTTCAATGTGGAGTCGGCGGCGGAGCTGATGCGCCTGAATGATGTGGCGGCGCAGATGGACAAAGTGGCGCCGGTCAGCCTGCGTGTTAATCCGGACGTGGATGCCCGCACCCATCCTTATATTTCCACCGGGCTGAAGCAAAATAAATTCGGCGTGGCGTACAGTGAAGCGCTGGCGCTGTATCGCACAGCCAGTTCGCTGCCGCATATCAGGTTGACCGGCATGGATTGTCATATCGGATCGCAACTGACGGAGACCAGCCCCTTTATCGCCGCGGCAGAAAAAATCCTGGCGCTGGTGGATCAACTGGCAGCCGAGGGTATCGTGCTGGAGCACCTCGATCTCGGCGGAGGCTTGGGTATACGTTATAAGGACGAGACGCCGCCATTAATTGCCGATTATGTGGCCGCACTGCTCAAAGCGCTGCACGGGCGCAGCGAAAAAATATTGATAGAGCCAGGCCGTGCGCTGGTCGGCAACGCGGGGGTGTTATTGACGCGGGTGGAGTACCTCAAGCACGGCGAGGAAAAAAATTTCGCCATTGTCGATGCGGCGATGAATGACCTGATGCGTCCGGCCTTGTACGACGCCTATCACCATATACAGCCGGTGTTGCAAAGCAATGCCGCGACGCAGCAATATGAGGTGGTCGGGCCTGTGTGCGAGACGGGTGATTTCCTCGGCCGCGCACGTGATCTGGCCGTGGCGCCGAATGATTTTCTGGCGATCATGTCGGCTGGCGCGTATGGCATGAGCATGAGTTCCAACTACAACACGCGTCCGCGTGCGGCCGAAATAATGGTGTCGGGAACAGTCGCGCAAATAATTCGCGAGCGTGAAACGGCACAGCAATTATTTTCGTGTGAAAAAATTTTTGTGTGAAAACGTAGAAATCTGTTGCGCTAAAAATTTATTCACGCATAGAATGCGCACACCAAGTATGTTGCGGCTGAAAATGATAGGAATAAAGTGCTTGGGAGAAGTGGTTCCGCAATGCAGTGCATGGGTTAAAGTCAGATAATTTTAATAAGGAATGAAAATGGCTACAGCAAACAGCAAAGCAAAAAGTACCACCACCAAGAAACCCGCAGCAAAAAAAGCCACTGCGAGGCCCGTAGAAAAAAAAGCGGCTGCTGCAAAGAGCGCAGTTAAAAAAGTAGTGGCTAAAAAGCCTGCGGCAAAAGCGGCAGCAGCAAAAAAACCGGTAGCAAAAAAACCGGCGGCCAAGCCAGCGGCAAAAAAGGTAGCTCCTAAAAAAGCAGCGGCTAAGCCAGCAGCGAAAAAAGCAGTAGCAAAAAAA
>JAZJXX010000013.1:0-139559 GCA_040390665.1 Pseudomonadota bacterium
ACACGGATGCGCGCCATGCGCTTGCGCAGGTTCAGCAGCTTGATCTTGTTGTCGCCGGCCTCATCCCGTTGTACTCGCAGGTCATCCAGGAATAGGGGGTTCAACACCTTCAGGATGTTGGGAACGCTGGTGTAGTGCATGCCCAATGCGCCGCGTTCCTCGTCATCGGCCACAGCCTGGATCATGCTGCCGAAGATGTCAGGATTGATTTGTCGCCAGTCCAGATTGCCGGCATGCACCAGATAAGTTCGCGCCATGCGGGTGAAGCGCGGCACGCAGGTTGCGCCGGAGAACAAGCCGCCATTCACGTAGGGGAAGCCATTGGCCCAGTTCGGCAAACGGGGCTGGGCATTAGCGCGGTCGGCAACCTTAATGTTCATGACGCGGAAGATAGTTTCCATCACCTCATGAGTATTGGAGCCGTCGCGCTCGCTCATCTGCGCTACGGTGTGGGTGAACAAGCCGGTTCCGTTGAAGATGTCGGTGTCTTCAGCATAGAAGCAGAACACCAGCCGGGCCATGAAGTGGTTCATGTCGGCGCGACACTCGTCCTTGGCCCAGTCTGGGTTCTCGCGTAGCAGCTCGACGTACAACTTATTCAATCGCCCCGTCGCGCGAACGTCAACGGGGTTGTCCTTAATCTCCTTGATGGTGGAGATACCGGCCAGCGGCAGAAAGAACCCGAAATGGTTGGGAAAGTCAGGATAGGCGCAGACGATGGTTTCGCCACCCGCCAAATCTTCGGCCTCCAGAGTCTGCCCATCGGTGGCGAGGATGAACTTGGCCTTGGCCTTCGTAGTAGCTGGGCTGGCACGCAACGCCATGAATGTTTTGCTCACGGTGCCGGCTTCGCATACGGCGATGTGGATGTTGTTGCGCTGGAGCACCCCACCGGACACATCCGAGGCGTTGTTGTTACCGGTACGCAAGCGCTTGAGTGTGGTGTCCTTATTTCCGAAAGCTTGAAGGAACGCGAACGGGAACTCAGCCGCGTCGAAGGGCTGAAGGGCCAAGTCCGAGATGGCTTCTTCGATTTCTACTGCATTCATTGGGGCATCTTGCCTGTGTGATTTTTTCCGCTAGTGTCCGGCTGAGGTTCGGTGACCGACGTGGCACTGCGGGACTCCATTGTAAATGGTTGTCCGTGAAACCGTAGTGTTTCGCGATCTGGCTAAGGGGAATGGCTCAAGACTCATCGGCGGTTGCGCCTCAAGTAAGCACATTCCAACCGCAGTCCTAACTTCTTAACCTGTGCGCGCAAACGCCACTAAATAAGCCCCCGTTCCGCAAAGCTCAGACAATCCGTCCCGGCTACAATAAAATGATCCAGCGCCCGCACATCAACCAGCGCTAATGCCTGCTTGAGCGCATCGGTCAGCGTCTGGTCTGCCCGGCTGGGTTCACATACCCCCGAAGGATGGTTGTGTGCGAATATCACGGCAGCGGCATTATGAAACAGTGCGCGCTTCACCACTTCGCGGGGATAGACGCTGGTTTGTGTCAGTGTGCCCCTGAACATTTCTTCCGAAGCAATTACCCCATGTTGGGCATCCAGAAAAATCACATTGAAAACCTCGAACTCCAGCCCCGCCATTTTGAGCTTCAGAAAATCCCGAACGGTCGCGGGTGAATTCAATACTGCTTCTGCCTGACGCATCCGCCGCGCCAGAATGTTCAACGCATCCCGAATAATTGTTTCTTCGCACTCAACGTTGTAAGCCGCAGGAGATTGCGTTTCAACCCATGCTTTTGGGTGAGCGTCGGTTGGGATGGTCTGTCCGGCTTGCTGGTTTGAGTGTTGAGTGATCATGGTCTTTCCTTCGTTTTTGGGTTGAACATGCTTTTCGGAGCCGCGTCGCGCAGCGCAACTGGAAAAAGCAAGGATTGAACGGAAAGCCCGAAGGTAAAAAAGAGGTGCGGCCAGCGCACAATGCAATGAGCACTGCCACGGTTTTTTAACGTAGCCTGAAAGGTTGGCTTGCAGTGAAAGACGCTTTTGGGAAGTTGATGTACGCGGCTCTGTATGTTCGACTCAGAGAACAAAAGGCGGATCAGTCAAAGCCGGTTTCGAACCAGCAAGGCGGCCAGGATTTTTTTGCGGGACGATAAAATCGATGAGACGAAATAGCTCCGCGAAGCGGTCTACTAATGGTCTACTAATCAAAAACAAAAAACTTGCATCACTGCAAGTCATTGATTATTGGTGGGCTGTGTGTGATTCGAACACACGACCAACGGATTAAGAGTCCGCTGCTCTACCAGCTGAGCTAACAACCCTACGGTAAGGGTGCGGATTTTAGGCACATTGGCCATGTTGGTCAAATTTTTGCCGGCTGTAGTACTCTCTTTCATGCGCACTACCGGTCATCCATTGGCCACGATTGACGTTACCGGCCAAATAAGCCAACATTCTTCCACTGGACATGAGCCCCTCAAGTTCAAGTAAATAATAATTCTGAGGATCGCCATGCCCGGCATTCCACCCGATACTGATATGAACGATTCCCCCGTCTTCCCGCCGACGGATGCTTTTGTCGCGCAGGCCAATGTTTCCGGCATGGCGGCCTATCAGGCGCTGTGCACTGAAGCCGCGCAGGATTACGAAGGGTACTGGGCCAGGCTGGCGCTTAAACATATCGGCTGGCGCAAGCCGTTCACCCGAATACTGGATGAGAGCAATGCGCCGTTCTTCAAATGGTTTGAAGACGGCGAACTGAATGTTTCGTGGAATTGCCTGGACCGGCATCTGCACACCCAGCCGGAAAAAACGGCGCTGATATTCGAGGCGGACGATGGTGCGATCAGCCGCGTCAGCTATCGCGAGCTGCATGCGCGCGTCTGCCAGTTTGCCAATGCGCTGAAGTCGCGCAACCTGGGACAGGGCGACCGGGTCATTATTTATATGCCGATGAGCATCGAGGTGATTGTGGCGATGCAGGCCTGCGCACGCATCGGCGCGATCCACTCGGTGGTGTTCGGCGGATTTTCGGCACAGAGCCTGAACGACCGCATCAAAGATGCGTCCGCCTGTGCGGTGATTACCGCCGATGGACAGATGCGCGGCGGCCGTACCCTGCCGCTCAAGTCCATTCTGGACGAAGCCTTCGCGATGGGCGGCTGCGCGGCGGTGCGCAGCGTGATTGTTTACCGGCGCACCGGTGGCGAGGTTCAGTGGCACGCGCGGGATGTGTGGTGGCATGAGGTGATCGCCGGGCAACCGGACATTTGCGAGCCGGCATGGGTCAGTTCGGAACATCCGCTGTTTATTCTATATACCTCCGGCTCGACCGGCACGCCTAAAGGGGTGCAGCATTCCAGCGGTGGTTATCTGCTCGGCGCGATACTGTCGATGCAATGGGTGTTCGACTATAAGCACAGCGATATTTTCTGGTGCACCGCCGATGTGGGCTGGATCACCGGGCACAGTTATGTGGCGTATGGCCCGCTCGCGGTGGGCGCGACGCAGGTAATCTACGAAGGTATACCGACCTTCCCCGATGCCGGGCGTTACTGGCGGATGATACAGGCGCACAAGGTGACGACCTTTTATACCGCGCCTACCGCGATCCGCTCGCTGATCAAGCTCGGCGCTGAATTGCCCAGGCAATCCGATCTTTCTTCGCTGCGGCTTCTGGGTACCGTGGGCGAGCCTATCAATCCGGCGGCCTGGATGTGGTATTACACCGTAGTCGGCCAATCGCGCTGCCCGATTGTGGATACCTGGTGGCAGACCGAAACCGGCAGTCATATGATTTCGCCGCTGCCCGGCGCAGTGCCGACCAAGCCAGGCTCATGCACTCTGCCCCTGCCGGGCATCATGGCGGCGATAGTGGATGAAGCGGGCGCGCCGGTGGCGGACAACAGCGGCGGATTCCTGGTGATTACCCGGCCCTTCCCTTCGCAGCTGCGCAATATCTGGGGCGCGCCGGAGCGCTACCGCAAAAGCTATTTCCACGAGGAAATGCAGGGCGCTTATCTGGCCGGGGATTCGGCGCGGCGCGACAAGGACGGCTATTTCTGGATCATGGGACGGATCGACGATGTGCTGAAAGTTTCCGGCCACCGCCTGGGCACGATGGAGATCGAATCGGCGCTGACCTCGAATCCGTTGGTAGCGGAGGCGGCAGTGGTGGGGCGTCCGCACGATATCAAAGGCGAGAGCATAGTCGCCTTCGTGGTGCTGAAGGCCGCGCAAAAAGGCGATAGCGCCGCGATGCAGCAGCTGGCCGAAACACTGCGCAACTGGGTCGGCCAAAAAATCGGCCCGATTGCCAAACCGGATGAAATCCGCTTCGGCGACAATCTTCCGAAAACCCGTTCCGGTAAAATTATGCGCCGGCTGTTGCGCGCCATTGCTAATGGCGAGGAGATTACGCAGGATATTTCCACACTGGAAAACCCGGCTATTCTGGAACAGCTGAAGCAGGTGGCGCACTAGCGCATTCAGCATTAGCCTGATGCACATGAGCAGCCCTGATCGATAAAATCAGCGCATCCCAGCGCAGGAACCGTTACTCTTCCATGCATGTCGAACCGGACGTTTATCCATTAATCTATTTCCCAATATGAGCTACCCGCGATTCAAAGACTGCTTGCGTTGCTGTCTGTTGTTCCTGCTGCTCAGTGCCAGCGCCTTTGCCGCAAACCCGCCAGTAACCGACGGCCCGCCAGTAACCATTGATCCGCCGGTAACTGCCGAGCCGCCGGCACAGGACCGCAGCCGTTTCGTCGGTCCGCTGCTTCCGTCCGAACACCCCGCCGCTGCAATCATTGCGAGCACCGGCAACGCGGAAAGCGCAGTGGTAAAAATCTATGCAACGGTAAGTTATCCGGACCCGCTCAAGCCCTGGACCAAACAGCCGCCGCGCGACATTGTGGGCTCTGGCGTGGTGATCGAAGGCAACCGTATTCTGACCAATGCGCATACCGTGCTGTATGCCAGCCAGATCAGCATCCAGGCCAACAAGGCCAGCAAAATCCCCGCGACTGTGGCGGCCATTGCGCCGGGCATGGATCTGGCTGTGCTGAAACTCAACGATGAATCGTTTTTCGCCAGCCATGCCCCATTGCCGCGGGCAAGCGTGTTGCCGGACCACAAGGCGCCCTTTGTGGCGTATGGCTACCACACGGCCGCGACCGCGCTCACCCCGGTCAAGGGCCAGGTATTACGTATCGATTTTGCGCCCTACCATTATTATGTGTCGGGGCTGCGTTTCCAGACGGATGCGGTGATCGATCCCGGCGTCAGCGGCGGCGCGGCGCTCGCCGGCGACAAGATGATCGGCCTGATGTTCAGCAATCTCGCCGATACCCAGAGCACCGGCTACATCATCCCGAACGAAGAAATAGAATTATTCCTGCAGGACATCGCCGACGGCCACTACGACGGCAAGCCGGCCATATTCGACTATTTGCAGACGCTGGAAAACCCGACGCTGCGCAGCTTTCTTAAAATCGATGCGTCCATCACCGGGGTCATCGTGCATCAGCCGCTGCAAACCAGCGCCGCGTATCCGCTCAAGCAATGGGACATCATCACGCGCATCGGCGACACCGTCATCGACGGCCAAGGCATGGTCAAGCTTGGCGACAACCGGCGCATCGGCTTTCGCTACCTCGTCCAGAAAATTGCCAAACAGGGCAAAGTGCCGTTAACGATCATCCGCGCCGGCAAGCCGCTGGAGGTCGAGCTGCCGGTAGTGGCTGATCGGCCGACCTTGATATCCGCCTTGAAAAGCGAATATCCGCCCTACTTCATTTACGGCCCGCTGGTCTTTTCGAAAGCCACGCTGGAATACCTCTCGTCGGTCATCACCAATGCCAGCACCATCAACACCCTGAGCTATATGGAAAATCCGCTGGTCACCCAGCGCGGCGATGTGCCCGATGCGGAACGTGAAGAGCTGGTGATTATTTCCTCCCCTTTCTTTACGCACTGGCTGGCCCAAGGCTATTCCAATCATGCCAACACGGTAGTCTATTCGGTCAACGGCACCCGCATCAGCAGCCTGCGCCACCTGGTGACGCTGCTGCGCGACCTGAAGGATGATTTTGTAGTCATCGATTTTGACGGCCGCGGCGGCGAAGCGCTGGTTTTTCCGCGCGCGGATCTGGTCGCCGCCACTAGCGGAATATTGAATGCGAATGGCATATCGGCGCAGGGCTCGCCGGATCTGCTGAAACTCTGGCAGGGCGGCGCCCAAAAATGAGAGGTCCGCTTTAGCCTGGGCAAGGCGCTGTTCTTGAATGCTTTTACTTGGTTTCGATCAAGGGGGAGAATCAAAGTAGAAGTTGCCTTGCCTGAACTTCTCCATATAATTATCTATGTGCGTTGCCGCACAGAACGTGGTTATAACGCACCACTATAGTATGCATTGCTAATGTATTAATTAATTAAATAATGTCCGATTTAAATACAATATTGATTATTGATGATAGTTCGTTATCCAGAATGCTGATCCGTCGTATGGTGCTCTCGAAATTTCCCAATTGTTCTGTTATTGAAGCGAGCAATGGCGACGAGGCACTAAACGTAGCAGTGCCTGCTGCGCCGGATCTAATAACCATAGATATCAACATGCCGGGTATGAGCAGCTTTGACGCAGCCCGTTTGCTTCGGGAAAAATATCCCAGCGCAAAAATGGCTGTGATCACCGCGAACATTCAGAACACGGTCCGCCAGAAAATCCAGTCCTTAGGCATTTTATTTCTCGCAGTCATAGAAAAGCCCCTGACAGAAAATAATATGCAAAAGATTTTTGATGCCTGCTAAATATAATCAATGATTTATATAACGCCTCTGCAGCAGGATGTGTTAACCGAAATTTTCAATATCGGCATTGGTCGTGCGGCCAATTCACTGAGCCTGATGGCCATGGACGAGGTGGGATTGACGGTGCCCTCGATAAAGTTCACCACGCGCAAAAAAGCCGCAGGCATCCTGGTGACTACCGCAGGCGAAGTGGTGTGCAGCGTAATGCAGCGGCTGGAAGGGACATTCAACGCCGATGCGATACTGATCTTTCCCCAGGCCAACAGCCTGGAGATCGTCAAGCTGATGGTCGGCGATACCACGGTCCAGGATCTCAGCGAACTGGAGCTTGAAGCGCTGTGCGAGATCGGCAACATCATACTGAATGCCTGTATTGGAACGCTGACCAATATTCTGGGCGGTGAATTCAATATTTCGCTGCCGTCGACCAAAATTGACACGTGCTGGGCGATACTCGAACTGGAAAGAAGAAGCCATGATGAAGTCGTGATGCTGCTATACATCGACTTCATCATGGAAACCCGGAAAATTCATGGGCACCTGGCGATATTGCAGGACATCGTTTCGATTCCGATTTTTGCAAAAAAAATAGAAGACTATCTTTCTACAGTCAAACATTAAGTCAGTGGTATTGTATGACCATACCCCAAGATTTCTCTGAGCGTCATGCCTATTTAGCAGCGGAAGTATTGAAAGTATTGCCCGTTGGCCTGATCGTGGTCGATTCAACCGAGCAAATCCTGGTCTGGAATGAATGGCTGGAGGACGCATCCGGCATATCGCAGCAGCAGGCATTAAACCTGAAACTAAGCGAACTTTTCCCCGAGATTAAAAACGGGCGGCTATACACCGCGATTTATACCGCGCTCGAAACGGGCTATCCGTCGCTGCTGTCGAACTCGCTCAACAATTCACCGTTGCCTCTTTATCTGGATGTCCCTCACGAGAAATGCCCTATCCAGCAGGCGATCCAGGTGATTGCGCTGAATTTACCGGACGCCACCCGTTGCGCGGTCATACAGATAAGCGATGTCACCTCGGCCCGGGTGCGGGAAGACACCATCGTAAAACAGGCGCGCGACATCAGAAATTTCCAGCAACGCCAGAACGCGTTATTGCGCAGCATCCCCGATATTGCCTGGCTGAAAGATACGCAAGGCCGCTACATTTCGGTCAACGACAAATTTTCCGCGGTATACGGGATGAGCACGCAGGAAGTCGAAGGGAAAACCGACCGCGACCTGTATCCGGCGGCCCAGGCCGAACACAACGAACTCACCGACCGGGCGGTGCTGGAGTCCGGCACTATTAAACGCTACGACGAATCAATCGCCGCCCACGACGGCAAGATCAGATGGGTGGAAATCATCAAGGCGCCCATTTTTGACGATGGGCCCAAAATAGTCGGAATCGCCGGCGTGGCGCGCGATATCACCGAACGCAAAGCGACCGAAGAAAAGATCCATTTCCTCGCACATTACGACACGCTCACCGAGATTCCGAATCGCTTCATGCTGTTTGAGCGCCTGACCCAGTTGCTGGCGCAGGCCCGGCAGGACAACAACGGTATCGCGATCATTTATGTAGACCTCGACCGCTTCAAAACAATCAACGATACGCTGGGCCACACCGCCGGCGACCAGTTGCTGCATGCAGTTGCAGACCGGCTCAAAAACTCGAACCAGAAGGCGGATATCGTCGCACGCGTCGGCGGCGATGAATTCGTGCTGGCGCTGACCGATGTCAAACTGCCCGCCGATGTGAAGCCGGTCGCGCAGGAAATCAATGAGCTGATTTGCCGCCCTTACGTGATAGATGATCAGGAGGTCGTGATCACTGCGAGCCTGGGTATCAGCATATTTCCGCAGGATGGTGAAGATATCGCCAGCCTGGTAAAGAATGCGGACCTCGCTATGTACCGCGTCAAGCAGACCGGGCGCAACGGTTATGAATATTTTACCGCGGACATGAAGGTGGTTTCGCTCGACCGGCTGACCCTGGAAACCGGGCTGCGCCACGCGCTGGAACGAAATGAACTGGAGCTGCATTATCAATCTCAGGTTGACCTGAATACCGGCGCCATCGTCGGGGCCGAGGCGCAAATCCGCTGGAATCACCCGCAGCTCGGGGTCATTTATCCCGACCGTTTTATCAATATTGCCGAAGAAACCGGACTGATAGTCCCGATCGGGGAATGGGTGCTGACCACCGCTTGCAGGCAAAACCTCGCTTGGCAGAAAGCCGATTTGCCGATCATCCCGATTGCGGTCAATTTGTCCGCAGTGCAGCTACTGCAGAAGAATTTCATAGCTATGGTGGAAAAGTGTCTGGCCGACACTCAAATGTCGGCGGCATGCCTGGACCTGGAAATTACCGAAACCGTGATCATGCGCGATGTCAATTCGACCATAGGCATGCTGGATGAACTGAAAAAAATCGGCGTCAAGCTATCGATAGACGATTTCGGCATAGGTTACTCAAGCCTCAGCTATCTGAAGCGTTTTCCGATCGACTACCTCAAGATAGACCGTTCATTTGTGCGTGACATCACCACCAACGCCAACGATGCGGCGATCACCGGTACCATTATTTCAATGGCGAAACAGCTCAATCTCACGGTTGTGGCCGAAGGGGTGGAAACACTGGATCAGCTCAAGTTTTTAAAGCTGCATAAATGCGATCAGATACAAGGCTTTTACCTGAGCCAGCCGATGAACAGCGAAGATTTTGCGGTGCACCTGAAAAATGGCATCAATGGCGCGCTGACCTCCTGACCAGATTGCCTTGCTTCAGCTTCAGTATTAGCGCTCGACAAAAAAGCAAACATAAATAATACTCGTAATTTCTTCGGGAAAAATGATGAGGGAATCATGGCATTAGTAAAAAAAACGCAGGTGGCTAAAACCGCAACCGCTGTCCTGACGACGCCGCCGCTGCCCGCAAGAAGAATCGCCCGGCAGGCCGCGACTGCAGCGCCGGAAACGGCGAATGGCGGCTTCAAAAACCAGATGTCGAAACGCCTGGCGGCCACCGCGACCGAGCTGGCGTCGGGCATACACGAAGCTGCGGCGGCCGCGACTGAGCTGCAGCGCTCGGTTGAAGAAATCAGCGGCGGTGCCGAAGAGTCATCCGGCGCCGCGCAGGAATCGTTGCGTGCCGTGGCCGAAATGTCGCGCGGCCTGACGCTGATCCGCACCAATGCCGAAACTTCGCAGCAGGAAATCCAGCGCCTGCAACTGCTGATTAACGCGGTCAGCAGCACCATCACCGAAGCCATTACCGATTTGAATGTTGCCGCGGAGCGCCAGTACAAATCAAAAACGGCTGTGCGTGAACTGGAAAAGCAGGTCATCGATATCAGCGAAATTGTCAAAGTCGTCGCCTGGATCGCGGACCAGACCAACCTGCTGGCGCTGAACGCCGCGATCGAAGCCGCGCGCGCCGGCCGGCACGGCAAGGGCTTCGGCGTCATTGCGGAAGAGGTTCGCAGCCTGGCTGACAGTTCGGAGAAAAGCACCCGCGAAATTCAGACGCTGGTGGAACAAATTCAGGAACAGGTCGGCATCATCTCCCAGGGCATAGAGGTAGCGGCGGAGAAATCGATCGCGGAAATCGAAAAAGGCAAACTGCTTAACGTCCAGCTGGATGAGGTGAACCTCGGCATCCAGCGAGTTGCGCTGGATGGGGAAAATATTTCAATGCTGGCGCAGGAATCGGCAACTTCCGCGGTCGAGCTGGAAAAAGGCGCGGAGATGATCGCCGCAGCGGCGGAAGAACAGGCCAACGCCGCTGAACAATGCGCCCGCATGATGGCCGAGCAAACCGTTGCGTTAAGCCAGTCCAATCAGGGCTCGCAGGAGCTGGCCAGAATTGCCGATGACGTCACGGGCAGAACGATCGAGAATTCCGAGGAGGTTGCGACGGTGGCAGACCAACTCTCGGCGGCGATTGAGGAGATCAATCGCGCCGCAGTTCAGATCAGGATTGCACTGGCCCAGATTAGTAAGGGAGCACAACAGCAAAGCGTTGCGGCCGAGGAATCATCCACCGCGGCCACGCAGATCGAAAAAGGCGCGCAGACCATGGAAAGCCGCGCCAGGCAAGGCGTGGATAACATCCTGGTGCTGCACGAAGCCCTGACACGCAATAAGCTCGGCATCAGCCAAATGATCAGCGGCATCCTGGCGGCGGTTACCGAAACCGAACGCAACATCGGGCAGGCAAGAATACTGGACCAGTTCAGCCAGCGCATAGACAAGACCGTAAATGGCATCGCCAGCATTGCTATTCAGACCAATATGCTGGCTGTCAGCGGCGCGATCGAAGCGGCGCGCGCCGGGGAACACGGTAAAGGATTTGTCGGCGTATCGTCTGATATACGCAGCCTGTCGCGCGACGCCGCGGATCAGGTGGAGCGGATCAAGGATTTGATTGCCAATGTGCGCAGCCAGATTCAATCCGTGCTGATCACTCTGAACCAGATTGTCGCAGCGACAATTAAGGAAACCGAGAAAACCCAGCGCGTAATGAGCAATATCGACGCCGTGACGGTGGAAATGGACAAGGTACAAGCACGCTTGCTCGAGATCGTCGCGATGTCCACCTCAATGACGCGCACCTTGAACGAAGTCAAGGTCGGTTCGGAGCAAATTGCTACAGTCGTTGTCGAGGCCGATCGCGCGGCCACTCAGGCAGTGAGTGCGGCGAATCAGCAATCGCAGGCGGCCGAGGAGTTGGCTGCGGCGATTGAAGAAATTGCATCACTCGCCAATTCGCTGTACAGCAGTAAAGCCCCCTCGTAGTCCGATGACGGCAGCGGCCAGCGCATTCGTAGCCGAAGACGAGGCTGAGTTACTCGCCGCGGCGGAGCAATATATACGCTTCAATGTTGGCGATCATGTATTCGCGGTGCCGATTTCTGAACTGTTGGAAATCCTGCGGCTGCCCACCATCTCGGCAGTGCCGATGAGCCCGCCGGCGTTGCTGGGATTGGCGAATCTGCATGGCGCGGTGCTGCCTGTGCTGGATTTGCGCAATATTTTCAGGATACCGCCGCAACCGTACGGGGATACCGCACGGTTGCTGGTGATCATGCTGAATAAGCCGGTGGGCGTCATCGCGGATCGGGTTGGCCAGCTGATCTACCTGGACGAAATGCAAATTGACCGCAATATCGCGGCGGAAAAAAATGAAGCGGGCCTGCTGGCGGGATTAATCAGCCACGCCGATGGCGCGGCTATGCTGATCAATTTTGGCGAGATCCTGCAGCGTGAATTCACCGCCGTGCCGGCTGTTGCTGAACCGGCTGGCAAGGCAGATCAGTTTTATGCGCCGGCAGAAGACGAGCAGGATGAAAGCATACAGCTGATCGCCTTCACCGTGGCGGACCAGGAATACGCCGTGGATATACATCAAGTGGAAGAGGTGCTGGCCGTCCCTGACAAACTGCTGAAAATTCCCAATGCGCATGAAAGCGTGGCCGGAGTTTTCTCATTGCACAATAAACTGATCCCGGTTTTTTATCTCGGCGCAATGCTCCAGTCCACCGCAGAAAAAAATTCCGGCCGGATGATCGTCGCGTCGATTCAGGCGGATGGCGTGACTTTTTCGGTCGGGCTGCTGGTCGACGAGGTATCCGAGATTCTGCAAGTCGAGCAGGATGCGGTGAAGGACGTGCCTAATTTTTTCGGACGGAATAATTCGGGTCCCGAAATTACCGGAGTATACCCACAGGATAACGGCAAGCGCCTGACCGCCATTTTATCGCTGCCTGCGCTGTTCGGCACCGAACTGATCAAGACGCTGCTGTCCAGCCTCAGGGATACTTACGCCGCCTCTGCGATAGCGGACCAGGATGAGTCAGCGCAGACCACGCAAATTGTGGTTTTGCGATTGGGTGAGGTGCATTTCGGGCTGGCAATCGAATGCATAGATAAAATTGTCCGGGCACAGAACATCATCGCAGTACCAAAGGCGCCGGACTTTATCGCAGGCGTCATTAATATACGCGGCGTCATTGTGCCGGTGGTGAACCAGCGCCGGCGGTTCGGGCTGGCCGACATTGGCAGCCAATCCAGTCAGCGCATTATTGTCATGCAAAAAGACGGCCTGAGTACCGGATACCTGGTGGATTCCATCAGCCAGATTTTGCAGTTGGACCATGAGGCGTTTGAACCCACGCCTGATTTCCTGTCGGCGCAGATGCCCATGATTAAAAAAATTGCCCATGTCCAGGCCGGCGAGATGATCATGATGCTGGATCATGATGAAATGTTGAATAACGCCGAACTGGCCACACTGGCGGAAATTCAGGCCGCGCAGCAACCACCCGCGTCCTGATCTGGTGGAGTCAGCCGCAAAAGGTCGCCCGGAGGTTATCAAACTGATGATCGTTGATGACTCTGCCCTGATGCGCAAGCTGCTGGTCGATATCTTCGCCGAGGAAAAGGAATTTGAAGTCTGCGTAGCGTGTAACAGCGATGACGCACTGGCGGCGCTGCACCAGTTCCAGCCCCATGTCATTTCGCTTGATATCAATATGCCGGGGAAAAACGGTTTGGAATGCTTAAGCCGCATCATGATAGAGCGCCCGACCCCGGTCGTGATGTTTTCAGCACTGACCGAAAGCGGAACGGTGGCCACACTGGAAGCGATGGCGCTTGGCGCAGTGGACTATATGCCGAAACCGGAAGGCGCAATCTCATTACATCTGGAGCAGATCGCACGGATGCTGGTGTGGAAAGTCCGCGTAGCTGCGCAGGCAAAAATCCGCAAGAGCCTGGGTCTGACGCAGCGGCTGCGCGAGCAAAACCTGAATTTGGTTTTGCCGCGACCGCGTAACAGGCATAGCCGCGGCGTCGTGATCATCGGGGTTTCTACCGGCGGGCCGCGCACTCTGGAGGAAATTCTGCCGCAATTACCGGCTGATTTCCCGTGGCCTGTGATAGTTGCCCAGCATATGCCGGCTAATTTTACGTCGGCTTTAACGAAGCGCATGGCCCCGTTATGCCAGCTTGAGGTGGTGGAGGTGATGCAGCCGGTGCTGCTGGAGCGCGGCCACATCTATATCGCCAGGGGAGAAACCGATGCGAAGCTGATCAATAGAAAAAATGGAATTATGGTCCTGCCCGTGCCGGTCAATTCCGATTATTCATGGCATCCGAACACGGATATCCTGGTGGAAAGCGCGATGAAAGTGTTCGCGCCGGAGCAAATCATCGGGGTGCTGCTGACCGGCATGGGCGATGATGGCGCTGCCGCGATGACCCTGCTGCATGCCGCCGGCGGCCGCACCATTGCCGAAGCAAAGGAAACCGCGGTCATATTCGGCATGCCGCAGGCGTTGATACAAAAAGGCGGCGCAGAAGTTGTTCTACGCTCGGATGAAATCGCAGGCCGGCTGGAACTGTGGCTGCGCTAATTTGCTGGGAACGACCTTATGGCATTCATAAAAAAGCCGCTCATCGCAGTTACACCGGAGAACGCCCACCAGGGTTATGCGCAACTGATTGTAGCGCTGGCGCAGGATGATTCGGCCGGGCGCAAGGCTGCGGCGCAGCAACTGGCCGAACATCCGCAATCAGCCGAGCTAATGGGCGCCCGGCTCGCGACCGAAGCACAAGCCTCGGTGCGCGCGGCCATTCTCACTTCGCTGATAAAAATGAATACCCCATCTGCTGCCGGCAGCCTGATCCCGCATTTACGCAGCGAGGATGTCGGGCTCAGGAATGACGTCATCAGCGCGCTCCAGCAAATGCCCGACCCGGTGGCGCTGTTTTTGCCCGCGCTGCTGCGCGACGATGATCATGATGTGCGCATTTTTGCGCTTAATATCATTTCAATGCTGCGCCATGCCCAGGCGCCTTTGTGGTTGCTGGAGGTCATACAGACTGACCCGCATATCAATGTGTGTACCACTGCAATTGATGCGCTGGCCGAAATCGGCACACCTGAAATGGTGCCGGCGATACAGGCTGCGGCACAGCGCTTTGACAGTTCTTATACGCGTTTCGCAGCAGATCTGGCGATACGACGCATCCTGGGATAAATGCACAATTGAGCCTGCCAGAGGAAATTACCGCCGAAAGCTTTCTGCGTTTTAGAGATTTTTTTTACCATAAAACCGGTATGTATTTCGATGAAAGGAAGCGCTATTTTGTCGATCATCGGCTGCTCGAGCGCCTTAAGGCCACCGGCGCGCAAAACTTTAATGATTATTTTCTGATGCTGCGCCTGGGTCAGTCGGACGATGAGTTGCAGCATCTGATCAACTTGATGACCACCAATGAAACCTATTTCTTCCGCGAGGAATATCAGTTCAAATGCCTGGTCAATTCGCTGCTGCCGGAGATCGTAAAAACCAAAGGAAAAGGCGAGCCTATCCGTATATGGTCCATCCCTTCCGCCTCGGGCGAAGAGCCGTACTCGCTGGCGATATACCTGCTTGAATACTGGGCGCAGGTGGATGAATATGAAATTGAACTGCACGCCTCGGACATCGACACCAATATGCTGATGCAGGCCCAGCGCGGCAGTTACCTCAAGCGCGCGCTGCAGAATCTGCCTCCGCACATAATCGAAAATTATTTTACTCAGGATGCGAACGGCCTGCACCATATCAGCGCCGATCTGAAAAACTCCATCAGCTTTACCACGGTAAACATTACCAACCCGGCGCAAACTCTTCCATATCAGAATTTTGATATCATTTTCTGCCGCAATTTATTCATCTATTTCGACGATCTGTCGCGACGGATGGCGGCCCAGACTTTTTACGACGCCCTCGTTCCCGGCGGCTTTATTTGCCTGGGACATGCCGAATCGATGAGCAGGATATCGCCTCTTTTTAACCCACGTCGGTTCCCAGACGGAATTGTTTACCAGAAGCCTGTGGATTGATAATATGGAAAAAACCGTACTGGTCATTGATGACTCCGTAACGATACGTTTGTACTACCGCGGAATTCTCGAGCAGGCGGGGTACACGGTAGAACAGGCCGCCAATGGTTATGAGGGTATCGAAAAAGCGTTGCTGCATCCGTTTGCGTTGTTTATTGTCGACATCAATATGCCGATCATGGACGGCTACACTTTCCTGCGCAAAGTTCGCGATCTGACCGATGTCCCGGCCATCATGATCAGCAATGAATCCGAAGAACGCGATGTACAGCGTGCCTATGAGGCAGGCGCCAGTATTTACATCGTCAAGCCGGTGGAGCCGGCGGAGCTGCTGCTGCATGTCAATATGCTGATCGGCCAGAAAAGCTGATGGACGCGATGCTTGATCAATATATTATCGAGTCGCGCGAGTGCCTGCAGCTCGGCACTGCTGCGCTGCTCAGCCTGGAAAAAACCCCCGACGATCCCGCCGAAATTGATCGGCTGTTCCGTTCGTTGCACACGTTAAAAGGTGGCGCGGGACTGTTCGCGCTGACCCCGCTGATACGCGCCACCCATGCCGCCGAGGATGTACTCGACAGCCTGAGAGAGCGCCGCATCGCCCTGACGAGGGAGCTTTCCGATCTGTTGTTCGGCGTAATCGACCAGGTGGCGGAATGGATAAGCTCGCTCGAAACACAGCAGAAACTCGCGGACAACGCCGATGAAATATCGACTCGGCTGATTGATGAACTGGAGCGCTACCGTGACCACAAAAAGCCGTCTTCCGCCAGCCGGTTTGCCGTACCCGACAATCTCGAGTGGCAATCCAGGCTCACCGCCGAAACCTGGCTGGATAACACTTCGGGTGCGGCAGGCGCGCTGACGGCCGTCATTTATACGCCGGACAGCGGCTGCTTCTTCAGCGGCGAAGATCCGCTGAATTTCATTCGGTTGCTTCCAGGCCTGTGCGCCGTATATATCGAACCGGCCATTGCATTGCCGCCCCTTGCCCAACTGGACATATATGCATGCCAGCTGAAGTTTTATGCTTTGTCGCGCGCCAGCCAGCGGGAGGTCAGCCAGTACTGTGCGCATCTCGAGCAGCAAATTGCGATTGCGCCGGTGCCGATGTCGGCTCCTCAAACCGCTACCCCGGCGAACGACGAGCAGGCGATTTTTTACCGGATCATGCAGGCCCAGTTGCGTGTGCTGCAGCTTCCTGACTTGTTCGGGCAGCATCTGCCGCATTTAAAGGCTGCCCTGCAGACCATCCGCAACGCGCTGGGATTCATGCAAAAAGAACAGCCGCTGCTGCTGCTCGACGCGGTCGCCCGACAGGCTACGCAGGATAAAAATGCGGAGCCGCTGCGGCGGTTTATTGCGGATTTAATAGCGCCTGAAGATCCGCCCGCGGACGAGCGCGAGCGAAAAAATCCGGTGACCGGAAAAAATAAAACCTCGTCCAGATTTATGAAAGTGGAGCAGACCAAGATAGACCAGCTGATAGACCTGATCGCAGAGATGGCGGTCGCAAAAAATGGTTTGCTGCATATATCGCAACAATTGCAGAGCCAGCAGAATAGTCCCGCCATTAGCCGTTCCATCAAGGATCATCACGCCCTGGTGGAGCGCATCGTATCCGACATGAAAAATATTGCGATGGATGTGCGGATGATTCCCATGTCGACCGTTTTTCAACGGCTGCCCCGGCTGGTGCGCGACCTGGCTCAGCAACTGGATAAAAAAGTACAGCTGGTCATCAGCGGGGAAGAAACGCAGGCCGACAAAAATATCGTCGAGGCGCTGGCGGAACCCTTGCTGCATCTGATCAGGAACAGCCTGTCACACGGTATAGAAGCCACTGACGAACGAATGGCCGCCGGAAAACCGGGGGTCGGCCTGATCGAACTCAGCGCCATTCATCAGGGCGAAAATCTGGTGATAAAAATCGTCGATGATGGCAGAGGCATCGATCTGGGCGCCATTAAAGAAAAAGCCCTGCATAAAAAAATATTGCCTGCTGCCGAGATCACCGGACTCAGCGATCAGGAAACGTTGAACCTGATATTTTTACCCGGCTTTTCCACCTCGGCGGAAGTCTCGGATTTATCCGGTCGCGGAGTGGGCATGGATGTGGTCAAATCCGCCGTAGAAAGTGTAGGCGGGGCGGTGACGATAGACAGCGGTTCAGGCAGCGGCACCGCAATTACCCTGCTGCTTCCTTTAGCCATACTGGTCAATCAGGTAATGACCGTAAAAGTTGCGAATCAGCTGTTCGGCGTTCCTTTATCCAAAGTTCGGCAGTCGCTGCGACTGCCGATGTCCGCGATAAGCAAGTTCAGGAACCGCGACAGTTTCCTGTTGCATGAAGAGATCATCCCGCTGCTGCGGTTGCATACTCTGCTGGATCTGCCTGAGCCATCTGGCAGTAGCGGGCTGGCCGTGCTGCTGGTGCAGACGCGGCACGGCAGGATCGGCGTTGCGGTTGATGATTTTGCAAACCCGATAGAAGTCATCATCAAACCAATGGACGGGATTTTGCGCACTCTGGGTAATTATAACGGGACGGCCTTGCAGCCCGACGGCACGGTCCTGCTGATACTGAATATCGAGGGAATGATTGATGCCCATTACCTACACCGATAGCCGCGCAACGTTCAGCGGAAACTGCAAAATTGACGAAGCGGAAGGGCTGCGCGCTCATCTGGAGCGCTATCCGAATGCCGAGGTCGAGATGACTTCCTGCGAACAAATCCACACCACAATATTGCAGATATTGATTGCGGCTCAAACTCCTGTCATCGCTCCGCCAACCAATGTATTCCTGCTGCGCTGCCTCTCGCCCTATCTCAAACAACCCGGCAATAGTTCGCCGGAATAGCTTCGAGCGCTGAATTCGACAGTCGGCTTCTCGCGTACTACTTAGCCCAGCCCTGCACGCGCTACAAAACCCAAGTAAATCAATGGCGTAATAAATTTTCGTCTTGACGCTGGCTGTGCCGTCAGCTACCATCCTCATCCTTAACTCCATCCTGGATGGTGCCGTGCATTTGAAACGACTATCTATCCTGATCTTTTCTGTACTCACCGCGCTGGTATCGCTGAGTTCAGCGCAAGGTCAGGAAGCCCCCGCCGATGCCGCCCCGCCGATTGAGAATCCGGTCCTGCCGCTAGACCTCACACTGAAGGCGCCTCCGCCGCTCGACGCCACACCTAAGGTTTCAGCGCTGCCGCTTGATACCACACTGAAGACTCCGTCCTCGCCGCTACACCCCACGCTGAAGACCCCCTATGAAAATGAAGTAACAAACGCGCCCGATTCAACCCTGCCGGCGCTTAGTCCACCCATCACCGCCCCTGCAGATACGGTCATCACCACACTTTCTTCAGACATTACCCCGGTTCTTACCACCGACCACACCATGTTGCAGCGCGACTTGTGGCAGCGTATACGCGAAGGGTATGCGATGCCGGCGCTGGACAGCGCACTGATCGCACGGCATGAACAATGGTATGCGAGCCGCCCGGAATATGTCGCACGCATGGTGGAACGCTCCCAGCGCTACCTGCATTTCATTGTGGACGAAGTGGAAAAGCGCGGCATGCCCACCGAAATCGCGCTACTGCCGATGATAGAAAGCGCCTTCAATCCCAGCGCCTATTCGATCGGCCACGCATCCGGCATCTGGCAATTCATCCCATCCACCGGAAAAAATTTCGGCCTGCAACAGAACTGGTGGTATGACGGCCGGCGCGACATTATCAGCGCGACCAAAGGCGCACTCGATTACCTGCAGAAACTGCACGAACAATTCGGCGACTGGGAGCTGGCGCTGGCGGCCTACAACAGCGGCGAAGGCGCCGTGCTGCGCGCGCAGGAAAGCAATCACCGCAAAGGTCTGCCGACCGACTACGCCAGCCTGAAATTGTCGAGCGAGACGCGCAACTATGTGCCCAAACTGCTGGCGATAAAAAATATCATCAGCAATCCGAAAAAATTCGGCCTGACGCTGCAGCCGCTGCTGAACGGTCCCTATTTCGCGGCCGTCACTACTTCGCGCCATATCGACGTCAAGCTGGCCGCTGAGCTGGCCGAGATTTCAGTGGACGAGTTCAATGCGCTCAATCCGGCGCACAACCGCCCGGTGATCCTGCAGGAGAACGCGACCACTCTGCTGTTGCCGGTGAACAAAGCCGAAATCTTCCGCATCAATCTGGAAAATTACAGTAAATCGCTGGTGTCGTGGCAAGCCTACCAAAGCAAAAAAGGCGAGCGCCTGGATAAGCTCGCCCCGCGCTTCGGCATGACGCTGGACAAGCTGAGATCAATCAACGGTCTTTCACAACGCACCAGACTCAGCTCCGGGCAAGCCCTGCTGGTGCCGCTGAACGGGAATGCCAACATACAGTTCGCCGCGTTTAATACGCACTACATCGCGGGCGAACGCCCGGCTGGCCGGACCATTACGCATACCGTCAGGAAGGGCGAAACGCTGAGTATGGTTTCGCGCCGGTACCGCGTCCATCTGGCTCAGCTGCAGGACTGGAATAACGGCGTCACCAACATCCGTCCGGGGCAGCGCCTTACCATAGTGCAGGCTGGCAAACCCGCACGCGCCAGGCTCGCCGCCAGCGCTACAAAAAGCCCGATCAAACGCGTCAGCGCAACCAAAAGCACGGCCAAAAACAGGAAGCACTGGAACCGCCGGGCGGTACAACGTATTTCCTCCACAGCCAAGCCACGCAAACGCTCGGGCTCGCGTCTTTAAAATCTCCGGAGTAATCAGGCCTGATGGGTGCAATACGGCGGGATTAAAGCTGACGCAATCGCCCCAACAACTTTGGACAAATACCGTAGCTTTGGCGGACGAGAATAACAGCTCTGCGGTGCTACCCCACAATCGGTTGATCGATCCGCGGCACCGCCGCCAGCAGCGCCTGCGTATATACATGCTGCGGCCGCTGCAATACGTCCTCTACCGTGCCGCGTTCGACGATGCGCCCGAGATACATCACACACACCTCATGCGCCAGATATTCCACGACAGCCAGGTTGTGGGTAATGAACAAATAGCTCAGGCCCAGCTCCTGCTGCAGCGACTTCAGTAAATTCAGAATCTGCGCCTGCACCGATACATCCAGCGCGCTGGTGGGCTCATCGCAAATCAGCAACCTGGGGTTGACCGCCAGCGCACGCGCGATCGCAATGCGCTGGCGCTGGCCGCCGGAGAATTCATGCGGATAGCGCCACTTCGCGCTTTGCGCCAGCCCGACCTGATCCAGCAACTGGTCGATGCGCCGCTGCCGTTCGGCGCTGTTGCTGCCGATGCGCAGCGCATCCATGCCTTCCTGCAGGATTTCGGCGATGCGCATCTTCGGGTTCAGCGATGCATACGGATCCTGGAACACCATCTGCATGCCGCCGCGCAGCGCGCGCAGCTGCGCGGCATCCAGCGCCATCAACTCATGGCCTTCGAAACGCACGCCTCCGGCGGTCGGGCGGATCAGCTGCAGCAAGGCCTTGCCGATCGTGGTTTTGCCCGAGCCCGATTCCCCCACCAGCGCCAGCGTGCGGCCCTGCGCCAGCTGCAGTGTTACGCCGTCCACCGCCTTCACATGCCCGGCCACGCGGCGCAATATGCCCTTGTGAATCGGGAAGTAAACTTTCAGGTCGGTCACTTCCAGCAGCGGCGCAGCCGGGGCGGATGACTGCGCCGTGATTGCCGCCGCCTGCTCCTGCGGATGATGCACGGCGGCCTGAGCTCCATCGGGATGGGTGGCCAGCGCCGCGGGGTCATACAGATGACAGCGTACGCCCTGCCCGTCCGGCAGCTGCGTCCATTGCGGCGGCTGCCGGTGGCACAGCTCCCAGGCGCGGTCGCAGCGCGGTGCAAAACGGCAGCCCGGCGGTATTTCATGCAGCGCCGGCACGCTGCCGGGGATCGCGGCCAGCGGCCGGCCGTGGTGCGCGGTATCGGGCAGCGCAGCAAAAAGTTTCTGCGTATACGGATGCGCCGGATGCGCGAACAACTGCTCGCGCGTCGCCATCTCGACGATATGTCCGGCGTACATCACCGCCACCCGGTGCGCCATCTGCGCCACCACGCCCAGATCATGGGTGATCAGCAACAGCGCCATGCCGCTGTGCGCCTGCGTGTCGCGCAGCAGCTGCAGCACCTGCGCCTGTATCGTTACGTCCAGCGCGGTGGTCGGCTCGTCCGCGACCAGCAGTTCGGGCTGCCCGGCCAGCGCCATCGCGATCATCACGCGCTGCTTCATGCCGCCGGAAAACTGGAACGGATATTCATTTACCCGATCCGCGGCGCCCGTTATGCCGACCTGCTGCAGCAGTTCGATGCAGCGCGCCTGCGCCGCCGCGCCGTGCATATCCTGATGCAGTGCCAGCACCTCGGCAATTTGCCGACCCACGGTCATTACCGGATTCAGGCTCAGGCCCGGCTCCTGGAAAATCATCGCCATGTGCCCGCCGCGTATCGCGCGCATTTCACGCTCCGGCAGCGCCGAAATTTCTTCGCCGCCCAGATGTACCCTGCCGTCCTGCTGGCGGACGCCCTCCGGCAGCAGCCGCATCAGCGACAGCGCGGTCATCGATTTGCCGCAGCCCGATTCGCCCAGCAGCACAAAGGTTTCGCCGCGCTCGATGGTGAAGCTGACATCATCGACGATGCGCGCGCCATCCTGCAGACAGGTCACCAGATGTTCGACTTTCAGCAGATGTTTTTCCATCACACCGCCTCAGTCCGGTTCAGGCGCGGATCGAACGCGTCGCGCACTGCGTCGGCAAACAGGTTGGCCGCCAGCACCAGCACCAGCACCAGCATGAAGCCGAACGCCGCCGCCAGCGTCCACCACACCACCGGATCACGCCCCATTTCCAGCCGTGCCGCGTTGATCAGCGTGCCGAAGCTCATCGTGGTCGGATCGACGCCGACGCCGACGTAGGACAGCACCGCCTCGGCCAGCACTAAGGCGCTGAAATCCATCACCACCGCGATCAGCACGATATGCATCACGTTCGGCACAATGTGGCGCATCAGAATGCGAAACGACGACACGCCGAACGCCTGCGCCGCCTGGATGTATTCCAGCTCGCGCAGCTTCAGCGTTTCGCCGCGCAGCAGCCGGCACAGCCCGGTCCAGCTGGTCACGCCGAGGATCAGGCACAGGAACAGCAGGCGCAGGTCGGCGCGTTCCGCCGCGGTTTCAAACCAGTCCGCGTGCATTTCGATATATACCTGCATCATCAGCACCGCCGCCGCGATCAGCAGCACGCTCGGAATCGAGCTCAGCACGGTGTACAGATACTGGATCGCATCGTCCACCCAGCCGCGCAGATAACCCGCCGCGATGCCCAGCAGCAGCGCGAACGGCAGCATCACCAGCGTGGTCACCGTGCCGATCACCAGCCCGGTGCGTATGCTTTTCAGCGCGAGGTAAAGCACGTCCTGCCCCACTTTGTCGGTGCCCAGCACATGGTAGGCGGCGCTCAGGTTGGCAGTGATACCGATCAATGCACCAAGCAGCAGTATGGCAATCGTGACCGCGCGGCACGGCGCGCTGCGGGCCACGCCGGACAGCGCTGCGCCGAATGATGCACGCGTTCCCTCCGCCGTTTTTCTGCAGCGCAGTAAATAGATGCCGCACGCCGCAATCAGCGCACCGCCGAGCAATCCGTACAATGCGCCGAATAGCGTTCGCTGTACTACATCGCCGGTCCATTCATTTTCCGGGTTCTGCAGATGCGCACCGCCGTAGCGCAGACGCGGATAGTCGCGCAGCGTTTTGCCGTCGGCGGTTTCGATGCTTTCCTTGGCATACAGATAAGCGGCCAGCGGCGCGGAATAGGTTTTTTCAGTGCGCGACCTGAGACCGCCGGCCAGTGTGTCGAACGCGCTGAGCACTTCCGGCGAATACACCGTGTGGCCCGCGCTTTTATCCGGCAGCGCCACGCGGTAATGCAGCGTATCCAGCAGCCCGACCAGCACGAATAGCGACAGCACCAACAGCGACACCATGCCCGCCGCGCTGCGCGCCACGCGCTGCCACGGCAGCAGCAGATGCGGCCGCCGCCTGATAATCCATGCGCCTATAAGCATGGCCGCCAGCAGCACGAATATCATCGCGTCGGTCCACAGGATGACGATCTTCATTGCAGACGCACCCGCGGATCGACCATCGTGTAGGAGATATCGGTCAGGATCAGCCCGGCGATATACAGCACCGCGCCGAGGAACACCATCGCGCGCACCACGCTGAAATCCTGCGCGTTGATCGCATTGATGGTGTAGCTGCCGAGGCCGGGAATGCCGAAAAAAGATTCGGTCAGCAGGCTGCCCATGAATAGCAGCGGAATCACCACCACCACGCCGGTGAGGATCGGAATCATCGCGTTTTTCAGCACATGGCGGAACAGCACCGCCAGTTCCGACAAGCCCTTGGCGCGCGCGGTGCGCACATAATCGCGGGTGATTTCCTCAAGAAAAATCGTGCGGTACCAGCGCGTGCTGGCGCCCACGCTGCCCAGCACGCCGATCAGCACCGGCAGCAGGATGAACTTGAACATATCCGTGCCGCCGGCATAACCGGAAATTGGCACCCAGTGCCACAGCTTGCTGGCGATGAACTGCCCGCCGATGATATAGAACAACCCCGACACCGACATCAGCAGCACGCACAGCGCCACCCCCGCGATATCCAGCGCAGTGGCGCGGAACAGCGTCATCAGCAGCGCGAAGGTAATGTAGATCAGCAGCCCGACAAAAAAAGTCGGCAGCGCAATCGCCAGGCTGGGCAGCATGCGCGTCTGGATTTCGCGGCTGATGTTACGTCCGTCGTCGGAATAGCCGAAATCGAATACGAACATCCCGGCCGATTTCTGGAAGAAAATCGTATCGGTCAGCTTGCCCGCACCCGCAGCCGTAGCGTTGAACATCAGCGGCTTGTCGTAACCATGCTGCTGTTTCCACCTCTCGATTGCCTCTGGCGTCACACGCTTAATGCCGAGCTGCATGCGCGCCATGTCGTCGGGGGTGTTGACCACAAAGAACAGCGCGAAGGTGAGCAGATTGACGCCGATGAGGATCGGAATGGCGTACAGAATGCGGCGGATGAGGTAGGCGATCATGTTGGCCGCTATTGTACGGGCAACAGGGGGATTTTTCAGTAGTGCCGAAGTGGCAGCTTCAGTCGATGATGCTTCGTTCGAGTAGAGAAGTTGTCCTTACCTGATATTCAAACGAAAGCTGATGGTATCAACAGTGACGCAACTCGGTGCCGGTAGCCGCGGTAACCTTGCCCGCCACGGCCAGATGCGTAAGAATGCTTCCAAATCACGCCCCTCCAGGTTTTTCGGGTGCCGCTTGCCGTGAAAGAAAATATAGCGTTTAATCCAGCACGTTAGATTTGCTCAGCAGTATGCTGTAGTACTTATGCGCAACTTGTCGCGTACCTGGTCAAGTAACCTGGGGGTCGCAGTGGTGCTTTTATCCGGCAAATTAGGGGGTGCCATAATTTCGCCCTTAATCAAGTCAAAGCATTGCACGATGGGTGCCAGATTATATACCTTGAAGGTGCCTTTACTGGTGCGTTTTAGGGTGTCTACTTTTCGTTAGAGATCGCTATGCCACTCTGCCCGCATTGTCAACAAAACGGAATTGGAGTTCTCAAAAAGCTCATTTCAAGCGAAACGATGCCAGCACGTTGCACATCCTGTGGCCGACTTTCCACCATGAGCGCTGTCTCATCGAGGCTTTTAATTCAACTAGTCGTTCCCGCGTGGGTTGTATGTGGGTTTCTCGCATTTGATCACCATTCCTGGTCATTATTTATTGGCGGTGCAGTCCTAGTTGTTCTATCTTGGGCAGTCGCCACGCTTGCACTTCCTAGTACGCCAATCAAGCGCCATGAATTTAAAATCGATCTCTAACCTAACGTTCGAGCGGGACTGCCGCGAAGCAGCCCGCGTCAGCCCCTCAACTTAACGTTGGGCATTTATGAAGCATTTCTCCATTTACATTTTGGCGACCATTTCTACAACTGCGTTGGCATCTCCTTGCACCGGTATTGATCGAACATTGACCGAAGAGCGAAAGGCTATTCTTTTGCCTATCATCACTAAACAAGTCGCACAGCAACTTCACAATGTTGAGTCCGTTGAAGTACTTCAGTCATTTCACTATAGAGACTGGTACATCATTAACGTTAATACTCACGTCTCAGATGAAGGCTATCTCTTTTATAAAGGCGATCCATCCAAGAACAACTATCTAACGATCTTAGCCGGTGCCTACACCAAAGATGATGAAAGGTTTGTCCTGAAATCCATTCAAGATGGAAAAGCTAAGGGAATACCAAAAGCTCTAGCGCGCTGCATTGCATGGCATGTTACTAAGGGTCAAAGCCAGTGAAGATGCCCAACCCTACGCTCAAGTTCGCTCCCTTTGGTCGCTGGGACGCGCCTTCGGCGCACCCCTTAGCTGCACGTTGGGGGTCATACCCTTTCCCTACATGAGCGCATCATTTACCGAAATCAGAGAATGGCTTCAGTTCGCCTTTGTCGTTATAGGTGGAACAATCGCGCTATCCGCTTACTTTCAAAATCAGAGACAGCGGCGGCTTGAAAATGCGTTGAAGCTACTGGCCTTGTTCAAAGAGTCTCTTCGAGAAAATGACCTTGAACATTGGAAAGAATTGTTTGTCGGCACCTGCGAACCTGCGTCCGCACCTCCCGGACATTTCATAAGTCGTGATGGTCGTGCTGTGCCTTTGGACGTAATGTGGTCTGAGGGCAGTGAGGACGACGATGCAATTCAGCGAATGGCTGGAAGTTTCGAAATCATCTGTTATGAAATTCTTTCTGGGACAGTTGAGGCGAGAATTGTATGGTTCGAGATCGGCCAACTAATGTCTGAAATGCACAAGTGGTTGAACGACGTTGATGGTCTAAACAAAAAGGGATTGTTCCTCGCAAGGCACTACCCGTCCATCAAGAAGGTATTTGAAAAGTACAAAGGGAAGTTCAAGGAATGGCCTTGTCGCATCCACGCACAGTTCGAGTAGCTTGGCGCATGACCCCCAACCCTACATTCGAGCGGGACTGCGCAAAAGCGCGCAGCCCCTCACTTTTACGTTAGAGGTTTCCCAAGATTATGAGCATTCCATCCAAAATTAAACGCTGGTATCTTGGCGGGCCGTTGCCTATTCGAGAAGAAAACAACGGCTCAACAACAACCCGGCTACCTAACACTTTTGAACCTTCCGTTTCTGCGCAGTTTGCTCAGTACATAGTCAAACACTTCCCCGGCTTCATAGCAGCGGTATTTGCAGCCGCAGTCGCTCTTTTCATCTACTTTGACTCCAAGGCTGGCAATGGCAAGCCCCATAGTGAAAAAACAAGCAGCATTTATCCAATAGTAGTAGTCCATACCTCTAACCTTTCGTTCGAGAGGGACTCCGCAAAAACTGCGCTTTTGCTTCGCTCCTCAACTTTACGTTAGGAGTGCGCATGTCCATCCGTAACCATCTTCTATATCGCTCTCGCGTCCAAGCTTTAGTTGGCCTTGTTGTTGCCATCCTCATCGCCGTATTTGCGTTAATGGCGCCTCACATTTTTTTCTCCGTCTTAATATTCCTTGTGCCAGTGGTACTGGTTGGCGCTTGGGCAATGCTTTATACGGTGCGTTGTCCGCGTTGCGGGGTTTTATTTGATGGCGGATTGTCATTTCGCCTCAACTCGAAGATCAAGACGCGTCGTTTCAATTATTGTCCGGGCTGCGGTGTCAACATGGATTCGGAGGTGGCAAATGGCACCTAGTTGCCCCCACCCTAACCCTGCAGTCAAGCGAGACTGCGCAAAAGCGCGCAGCCCCTTACTTCTACGTTATACGGCATGAAACCATTTGCGCTTGCATCACTCGCCGGAGCTTCTTGTCTTTTGGCCACATACGGTTTGACACGCGAAGGCAGCATCACATTCGCGCTTACGATTGTGGTGGTCATTGGGGCTGTCGGTGCTATTATTGCATTGGCGCTGTTCGGCGAAAACAAACCGCGTATCGTTCTACTCATATCGGCTTTTATCATTGGTGCGCTAATCAGTGAGGTGGTCGCATTTACGCATTACTACATTACTTATGGCTCACAAGATCCGAAATTGGTTGTTGGGGTAGCCGTGTCGATCTTGGAGTTTGGCATTATTTCCACTGTCGGCGGCTTAACCATGTTTGTGGCGGCATCGGTGAAGCGCCGTATAACCCTGCGCTCAAGCGGGACCGCGCAGAAGCGCGCGGCCCCTTAGCTCCACGTTAGACCGTTTGTAATGGAGAGCAGAGAACTTGATTGATTTCATAATTGATGTTCTTTTTGTGCCCAGTGCAGTCTGGGTTGGGCTTGGTCTTGGTTTATTGGCTGCCGCTTGCGTATGGTTTTTGTTGCCAGCGGCCATGGATCGCGCAACTATCGGTGCGTGGTGCGTAGGCGTTGGTTTTGTCGGCGGGTTAATCTACTGCCTTCCTGTCAGGAAGCAAAAATGAGTCTGGCTTATTCACGGTCTAACCCTACGGTCAAGTTCGCTCCGCTTCGCTGCGCTGGGACTGCGCTAAAGCGCAGCCCCTTACCTTCACGTTAGATGCTATGGATCCCTTCATCGGTCTCGTTGCATTTCTCCTAGTGGCGGCAGGTGTGCTGCTTTGGCCCATCGTGAACAGCTTCCGTAGAGCACCGGCCGAGAAGGATTTGAAATCTCTATGGCAGCAGAGATGTTCAGGAGGGTCTAGAGGTTTTGGAATCGGTGCCGGAACTAATATTCCGTTCATTCGTGTAGCGCTTTATTCTGATTTTATGATCATGCGCGGGTTTTCAACGACAGTCATTCCATATCAAGACATTGCTGAGGTCTTATGGAAACAAAACTTTCTCTCTCTTGGCGGCGTTCTCATAAGGCTGCGTGGGCTAAAGTCCTCATACATCCTGTATCCTCGCGACCCTAAAACTTTTGTTAGCCTCGTTGAGTCGCATCTAACCCCTCGCTCAAGCGGGACGCCACGCAAGCGTGGCGCCCCTTAGCTCCACGTTAGGCCTGTCTCGTGAGCCTTGAACCCACAAACCTGAATATCCCACTTGAGCGAAAAGATCGCTTGGGTTATTGGGTTATTGCAGGCTGCGCTCTTTTCACTGGCGCAACTGCTCTTGTTAATGTCGATTTTTCGATTGTGTTTTTCTCTTCCTGCGTTGTTGGCCTTCCCGTGCTATGGTTCGCTATCATTTCCAGCAAGGGTCGTAAAAATTTTTCGTCATGGGGCGACCCTGGACTTGTCGCTTTCTATGCGGTTTTGTTCTGCTATATCGCTATTGCTAAAACAGTGCTGGTTCCAGCTTTACAAGCTGCTATTCGTCATGCGCTGGCCTAACTCGGCAGTCAAGAGGGACTGCGCAAAAGCGCGCAGCCCCTTACTTTTACGTTAGGGCTCATTGAATGCTCCCACTCGCCATGAACACGGTGCTTCCGCAATCAATGCGAGTCAAGTACCAACTCGCTATTGGTGTATTGCCGATCGGCTTGATGTTTTCGTGGTTTATACCTTTGTTCCTAATGGTTCCGTGGCTTAAACTGCGATGGGCATTCCCCACAATTCTCCAGTCCGCGACCATCCGAACGGCTTTCTATGGCTCGTTATCTTCTTGTCTGCGTTCGTTGTCGGAATGATCATCGGGTACCTTCTCGGCTGGGTTATCAACGCAGCAATTGCATGCTACTTGCTCGGCTGGCCGCCTCAAAGGTATTCGCAGTGTTCTTAAACTCCGAAGTACCAGATTACTGGCTAAAGCAAGATAAGGCGGCAACTGAAGGAGTCAACGCCTCGCGCGCATCTCTAAACAAGTGGGAAGAACAGCGCAAGCGGAGCATTACGTTTCATTATCAGTCGCGGTGTGGGCGCTTGGGGTGGTCCAATGTTTTTGGCCATGTACCTAGTCCCAACTTGGTTCCGCGGTGCTGCATTCACACTACCGACTGCTTTGTTTCAGGTAGTCCTGTGGGCTTGTGCCGGTGGCGCCTTTGGCGCCGTTATCTGGTATTCGTCCGAGTCAAACTACAAGAAACTCAAGGCGCAAAATGAGCCCTAACCCGCCGCTCCAGAGGGACGCTCCGCCGGTAAGCCGGCTCCGCGTCCCTGAGCTTTCACGTTAGAGCGCATGAAGAACATCCAGGTCATCGACGGCGCTGACAACTGCGTGTACGACATCTTTGCGGCCACCGACGATGAGTTCGCTCTCATCTTCCCTCCGAAGCAAGACGTCGCGTTCATCGACGAGGTCATGGGGCGCGGTCCTGAGGAGGAACTGGATGCGGCGTTTTCGCGCATCTGGAAGCGGCCGGTCCGAAAGTCGGATGCAATGGGAGTTCACGGCATCCTCTTCTACGAACTTGAGCACAAGAAGCAGTACTACCCCACGCGTCGCGACGACGAGGCGGAGAACCCTGATGGCACTAAGCTCCGGGGCCATGCGCCCTAACAGGTCGGTCGACTCGGACACGTTGCACCTTTACGTTAGAGCGCTCAATGAAACTTTACACTATTGTCCTTGCGTTTTTTTTTCTCACGGCTACCGCAGAAGGTGCGAGTATTCCGCCCGTCATGTGTGCAAAGGCCGATCCCTCGTTCACTCATTTCTTGGAAACCTTTAGCGAAGATAAAAATTTTCAACGGGGGCGTATATTGGTGCCGTTGGTTGTTCGACAAGGCGATTACTTTGTTAACGGTGCAGAGGTAAAACTAATGAGTCAGCCGGAGATTGCAAAACTTCCATACTCATTATTTAGATCAGCGAAAGAAAGAAAAGCCGATTACGTTTCTCAGTCCATTGCTCTGGAAACGTCACGCTATGCTGAAGTTCTTCATGACAAGGATGAGGCTGACAGTGATCGAGTTCTTTACATGTTCAGAAACATTGAGGGGTGTTGGTTTTTGGAGGAGTTCCATGACAAATCGCTCTAACCCTACGCTCAAGCGGGACTGCGCAAAAGCGCGCAGCCCCTTAGCTCCACGTTAGAGCCTATGTCATCGAACCTGCGAAGCTGTCTGTCATTGCTTGGCCTTGTGAGCCTGTTGGCTTGCGCCCTTTTGCTCGCCTACTTTCCTGCGGTTCCAAAGTCGCTTCTTGGTTGGGTGGCGTTGTTTCTGCTTGGCCTACCGGCGTGGTTTGCGCTTGAGTGGGTGGGAACAACTGTGCTCGGGTCGCAGTTCTTTGCTCGTCTTTCCCGCCCAATGCGCATTCTTCTGGCGGTTCCGGCTCTTGCTGCAATCATGGTTCTAGCAGTTGTCGTTGGCCAGTTTGTCCAGCGCTTAGTTGGTTCTGTCTAGTGTTGTGCCTCGGGCTCTAACATGGCGCTCAACTTCGGTCGCTGGACGCTGCGCGATAAAGCCGCGCGGCCCCTTAGCTCCACGTTGGGCATCAAATCGGTATCTCACTTGTGCTTACAAGACCATGGAAGTGAAGAAAAATGAAAAAGCATAGTAGGCACTTGTTAGTCCTATTGATGATTGGTACAACACTCCTGTCTGGATGTGCCCAAAAAAAGGATCTGATTATCGATTACGGCAATGGCGACTCGATTCGATTAGTTGGCGGTGCTGATAATTTCGATTGCGACGACCCTACCTACGCTAATGTGAAAAAGGTTCATACATGGACGATGCAATTTGCTGACGGCAGCTCAAAGTTCCTGTGTAGCACGGAGGAATCCGTTGCTGCCGAAAAAGCCGCTGCTGAAAGTACTTCAAGACAAGGGCACGGATCAAGCGTTATAAGTGGCGGTGAGCCCAACCCATCGTTCAAACGGGACTCGCCCAGAAGCGGGCGAACCCCTTAACTTAACGTTGGCCGCTAAAGAAGAATCGTAGGAAGGTCGGTGAATGCAGCGTAGCTAATCAGGACGAAGAACTATGGGCATGAAAGCACAACAACGTGAAGAACTACTCAAGACATTGAAGGCCCGTTTTGAGAAGAACATGGACCGGCATAAAGGTATTGAGTGGTCTACTGTGCAATTTAGACTGGAATCTAGTCCAGAAAAGCTGCGGTCGCTCAATGAAATGGAGAGAACTGGCGGTGAGCCCGATGTTGTTGGTCATGATAAGAAATCGGGAGAGTTAATTCTTATGGACTGCTCTCCAGAGAGTCCTGCGGGGCGCAGGAGTGTTTGTTACGACCGTGAAGGGCTGGAGTCAAGGAAGGAAAATAGACCAGAAAATTGCGCCATGGATATGGCCGCCAGCATTGGCATTGAACTGCTAACCGAAGAACAGTATCGATATCTTCAGAAACTTGGATACTTCGATACCAAAACGTCGAGCTGGGTAAAGACGCCTTCGGATATTAGGAAGCTTGGTGGCGCTCTGTTTTGTGATCGCCGCTATGACAAGGTTTTCGTGTATCACAACGGAGCACAGTCATACTATGCCGCCAGGGGCTTTCGCGGATCACTAAGGGTGTAGCGTGTTTATCTATGGAACTTATTCTCTCAACAAACATTGATAGTATTTCATGGGAAGAGTTAGCTCGTGTTTTCGAGCTGGCTCCACTGGGCAAAAAGCGCGATCCTGAAAAGCTTGAAGTTGCGTTTCGGAACAGCCTGCTGAGAGTTTTCGCCTTTCATGGTACTCAGCTTGTGGGTGCGGGTCGAGCATTGTCAGACGGTGTGTGGCGCGCTGCAATTTATGATGTTGCGGTTTTGCCCGAGTACCAAGGGAAGGATGTCGGCAGTCAGATTATTCAGCATCTTATTCGAGCTGCTAATGTCGATGTCATCATGCTGTACTCGGTGCCGGGTAAAGAGGCATATTATGAGCGCTTCGGATTTCAAAAAATGAAAACAGCTATGGCGATTTTTCCTGGCGAAGAGGAAGCAAGAAGGAGAGGTTTAATCGAGTGACACCCAACCCTACGCTCAGGCGAGACAGACCAAAAGCGGCCTGCTCCTAGCTCCACTATTACGCTTCTAGAATGGAGGTGTTTTAAAATGAAACATGTTATTACGTTTTTCTGTTTCATCGCGGCTGTAACTTCATATCTTGCTGGCAGCGCCTCGGGAGCCGTAATCTTCTTTGTGGTTGGCGTTATACTTGAGAGCGTATTCTGGTTTCGTCTATTCCGGCGCAAGGAAAACCCGTAGCGCTTTCGTCATAACGCGGTACCTGCACAGTAAGGAGGGTCTATGACTGCATTTAACATTGTACGTTTCCGTGTAAAGCCTGGTCGCGAGGAAGAGTTTGTCGATGTTCATCGGACTATGAATGCCGACTTCCCCGGAATGCGCAGCTTTTCTGTTGTGAAAACTGGAGATAGGACTTATTGCGTTGTAGGTGAGTGGGAAAGCATGCAGAGCATCGCCAACGCACGCCCCGCAATGATTGCTAATCTGGATCGTTTGCGAGCCATGCTGGAGGATCTCGGCAATGGGCTTGGTGTCACTGACCCCGTCTCAGGTGAAGCCGTTTTCGAGCTGCGCCCTTAGCTGGTGAGTGCCGCCCAACAACAGGCTCCAGCCGACGTCTTTGCCTTCGGCGGAGCCGCGGCTGAGCCCACGCGTTAGGCGTCTCAAGGAAACGCAGTGCTTCTATTAAGGTCCGTAATCGCTTGGCTGCTGATTCTGTGCTTCGCGGTAGCCAACGGCGCTTTACGTGAGGCCGTGCTCATCCCTACACTTGGCAAGAGCGCTGGTCTTGTCCTGAGCGGCGTGATGCTCTCCTTGCTGATCGCGTTTGTCGCATATGCCTTCGCGCGTCTGGGAAAGGGCATCACGCGCTCGCAAGGCGTGCTTGTCGGGGCACTCTGGTTGTGCCTCACACTCGTCTTTGAGTTTGGCTTCGGCCGACTTGCTCAGCACAAGCCCTGGTCGGAGTTGCTCGATGCCTATACGTTCAAAGACGGCAACATCTGGCCGGTGGTCTTGCTCGTCACACTTGTGGCGCCTTATTTGTCGGCGGTGGTTCGCTCCGAGTCCAGGCATGCATAGAGCGGCGCTTGACCCCTCCATCGAGCGTTGGGCGTTTCAAGACAGGAGCCAAAAGAACCGATGAATAGGTGGCTCGGCGATCTCAAGTACGATCCTCTCGCTCCTTTGCTTGAATGCGGCAACGCGGCAATTCAAACATTTGTCAGGTGTGATCTTCTGGACCAGGTTGTTGCAGTGAAGGACTTGTGGCAACTGGCCGAGGCGCAAAAGATTCTGCAGAAACAAAAACCCGACGGCTCCTGGATATATCCGAGTGCAAAGGATACTGTCCGTACACAAGAAAATTATAATCAGATCGAGACGTACAGAAACTTTGGGGTGCTCGTTGAAGAATTTGGATTTAACAAAGAACACCCTGCGATTGCCAAAGCAGCAGAGTATCTTTTTTCGTTTCAATCCACTAAAGGAGATTTCAGAGGAATTTACGGCAACCAATACAGCCCCAACTATTCCGCCGGTATAACAGAATTGCTCGTCAAGGCCGGTTACGGAAACGACGCCCGTATAGAGAGAGTATTTGAATGGTTGCTTTCCATCCGTCAGGAAGACGCGGGTTGGGCTATTCCTTTCAGGACGCGAAACCGCAACCTGGACGTTATCGCCAAGTGCTCGGAAACCATAGAACCTGACAAATCCAAACCTTCTTCGCACATGGTCACTGGCGTTGTCTTGCGAGCTTTTGCCGCACACCCAACGTATCGAAAATCAAAAGAAGCTCACCAGGCAGCCAATTTGCTTGTTTCCAGGATATTTAACAAGGATCATTATCCCGACAGAGCCGGAGCCGAATATTGGCTGCGATTTGTCTTTCCGTTCTGGTTTACCGATTTGATTTCTGCTTTAGATACACTTTCGCTTCTAGGATTCTCGGCACAAAATCCTCAAATCACAAAAGCTCTGCAATGGTTTGTGAAGAATCAGCGGAAGACCGGGCTTTGGCAATTCAAGATTACGAAGGGCAGGAATAGAGATATCCTTGAGCTGTGGCTTGCGTTGGCGGTGTGTAAGGCATTCAGAAGGTTCTATACAAATCACGCTTCTGCTTGAATTAGACGCCCAACAAGGCATTCGAGGCGGGCCTTCGCAAGCGGGCTTCGCCCTTGCCCGGCTGCTCAATGGCGACGTTGGGCTAATCACAAAGGAGAAATCGCAATGAAAACTATCTATCTACCGCTGCTGGCCATAGTTATTTTAATGATGAGTGGGTGCGCTAGCACTACACCGATCAATAACTTGGCATTGCCGCCGGTAAGTACAATCGAGGGAAAAATCACGCAACTCGATGAAAGTGGATTTATCCTAACTGATAATTCCGGCTCAATTCACGTCAGAGCCAAGTTGGCAGACAATAAAAAACTAGATATTTCTATTGATGAGAGAGTCAAGGTATATGGCAACTTGCAGAGCGGCCAGGAAAGAATATTTGACGGGTATGTAATTAAAAAATCGACTGGGGAGCAGATCATCGTAAGCAATCCGACTCCTCATTTCGGCTTCATTATCCAAAGCTCTTTTAGGTAAATGCCTACCCTGCGCTCAAATGGCGCGCCGCAAAGCGCAGCCCTTTAGCTCCACGTTAGACACTAAGGAGACATCATGACGGTCAAGCGTATGGACAACGTTGGCATCGTGGTAGCGGACATTGACGGCGCCATTGAGTTCTTCACCGAGCTCGGCCTGGAGCTTGAAGGGCGTGCCCCAATCGAAGGGGACTGGGCAGATGGCGTCACCGGATTACGCGAAATGCGCGTTGAGATTGCGATGATGCGTACGCCGGACGGCCACAGCCGGCTCGAACTATCCCGATTCCTCGCGCCGCCTGTGGTGGCCGATCACCACAGCGCTCCAGTGAATGCCCTCGGCTACCTGCGCGTCATGTTCACCGTGGAGGACATCGACGATACGCTCGCCCGTCTTGGCAAACGCGGTGCCAAGCTCGTCGGCAAAGTGGTCCAGTACGAAGACACGTATCGGCTCTGCTACATCCGGGGGCCCGAAGAAATTCTGATTGGGCTTGCCCAGGAACTACCCTCTTCTGGCCGAAAAAAGACGTAAACTTCTTCACCCATTTTCTTGATCAGAGAGTTGAGCGGGACTGCGCAAAGTCGCAGTCCCTCAAATTGAACGTAAGGTTTTTTAATAAAAAAAAGGGGAATGGCCATGAAACGATACATCGCAATAGCTTTTGTTGTTTTTCTAGCTGCGTTAAATTCCGGTTGCGCCACGCTTGCCGATGCTCAGTCATCAAGGGGTAGTGGCAGTTCAAGAGTGTACGACAAGCCATATGATGTCGTATGGAACGCAGTGATAGAAACTGTTCGTTCATCGGGCCTCGCTCTTGTGAGCGAAAATAAGGACAAGGGAAGTATTCTGGCTCAAGGTGCTATTTCCGCCTTTAGCTGGGGAGAGAACGTTGCAATTTTCGTTGAGCCTGTCGATGGAAGAATACAAACCCGCGTTGAAGTCGTCAACAAACGTGCGCTTGCCACAAACATCACTGCGGCGGATTGGGAAACAAGAATTCTTCAATCACTTGATAAGCGTTTATAACCTAACTTTTCATTCTAGAGGGACTGGCGATGCCAGCCCATGCGGGAGGAATCATGAGCAAAGTATTCGTCAATATTGGACTTAGCCTCGATGGCTACATGGCACCGGAAGGAATGACCATGGAGAATTTCGAGTACAAGGGCTGGGGCGCCAAGTGGGGGGCGTTGATGGGTTGGCTCCTCAATCAACAGCACTTCCGCGAGAACGTCCTCAAGCTCGGATCAGGCGGAGAGACCGGCCCGGTCAATGACCTGGTTCGCAGCACCACGGAGCGCATCGGTGCCAACATCATGGGCAAGCGAATGTTCGACCAAGGCGAGGTGGCCTGGCCGGAGGACGCTCCGTTTCACACACCGGTCTACGTGCTTACCCATCAGAAACGCGACCCTTGGGTGCGCCCCGGCGGGACGACCTTTTACTTCATCAACGAGGGGCCGGAGCGTGCCCTGGAACTGGCCCGGGCCTCCGCCGGCAGTCGTGATATTCGTATCGCGGGGGGAGCGGATGTGATCCAGCAGTACCTGAATCTGGGTGTTGTCGACGAGCTGGAAATCGCCCTGGCCCCCGTGTTGTTCGGCGGCGGGCGGCGTCTTTTCGAGAACCTGCTCGAACCTGGGCCGCAGTTTCGCATTGACCGGGTTCTTGATGGTCCGGCTGCTACACACTTGCGTTATGTGCGTCAGTGAGGGCGGCCTGATAAACGGTTGCAGTGGACTCTTTACAACTTTATAGCTCTGACCTGCGTCAAAAAGGACCGCCTGTAAGCGGCGCTCACAGGTTCTTCCTTTGGCCGGCGTCCCCTGCCTTAACGTTGGTTAGCATCGGGAGCACTAATGAAAGCGTTTTCCAAATTAGTGGTAATGACCCTGTCAATGATCTTGGCTGCCTGTGCAAATCCGCTCAATCAAGTAACTTCAGACCGATACAGCGAAAGTTGCGCTCAAGCTGAGCGAAGTGGCCGGATAAACATCGCAGAACAGGCGTGCTATCGAGCGCTCGTCAACGTGGATTTGGGCAATCTTGGTGAGGTGGAGAAATCGCAAAAGATGTATAACCTCGCCCGAATCAAGCGACAACTTCAAAAGTTCGATGAGGCGGAAAAGCTGTATATAGATTCCCTCGCGATTGAGGAAAGGCAACCTCAACCTTCTAACGAAAGGATTGGTCGGCGTCTTGCTGAACTTGCCATATCTTATGCCCAGGAAAAAAAGTATGACGAGGGAGCTCCTTATGTTGAGAGGCTCTATACGTCGGCCATTCCATATCAGGGTATCGAAAGGAAAACGGTTGCTGCAATTTTCTACGCCTATAGCCAGGAATTACCAGCCACGGCGCCGGGTGAAGTCAGAAATAAGCTTGAGAGAAAAGCTGTCGAAATGGGATTTGACCCTAAAACTTACAGGGAGTGACCTCAAAGTCGTCAAGCGGGACTGCAAAAAAACGCGCAGTGTTTTACCTCCACGTTATATTTTTCGATAGGAATCCAGCCATGCTTACAGCTCGTCTTTTTGCTGCGTTATATATTTTGTTTGTATTGGTCGGCTGCGCCGGTGTCGGAGTTGTTGCAAGTTCTGATCCTCTTAGGAAGCTGACCGACGCCGAGTATTTATACACGAGGCAGGATCGGCCGTTAATCGCAGAAAGACTGATTCGGGAAGCAATGGTTATCTATCAGGAGCGGGATGATCCGCATGGCCTCGGCAACGCTTATCGTGGATACGCCGACCTGCTGCTGTCGCCATCTGTTACCGGGAAATGGCAGAAGTTCTATCGTGAGCATGGGTTCCAGGATAAATCGGTGACTTTCGAAAACAGAAAAGATAAGGCATCTGAATATTACCTAAAGGCTCTTGAATTTTATGCACGCGCGGAATCAAGACTACGTGAAGCAAACCGATTTGACGCACTGACCAATGTCTACCTCAATATGGCGTGGTCATGGCATCGTCTTGATGACCGCGCAAAGTCTTGCGCCTTCTACGACAAAGCGCTGGAGGCGTATACCGAAAACATCAAGCGCAATCCAGAAGCCAAGCCATATTCTCCGGTTGGTTCAGTTCCAGAATTGATTGAAGCTCAGAAAAAATGGGCGGGGTGTGAGTAGGCCATACACTCCCTGCTCAATGTTTCGTCCCCAAAAGGGACTGGGTCTTCCTGGGTCAACCGAGCCCAGGCGGCCGTGTTGGCTGGCTTCAACTTGTGCAACCAATCCAGACAGTCGAGATTTAATGTGTCAAAGGAAGAGCTCGAACTCATCCCAGTTCAAACAATACAGCAGTTTGCGTTGGCGAGACATTTCTCCGCCTTACCGCCCCGCCACTCTGCGATTGCGTGTTCTGCCGCTAGTTATTGACATGAGTATCAAAACCATGAAAATCTTTACCCATTAATTAAAGACCAACGCGATAACGCGCAGCCCCTTAGCTCCACGTTAGGCCCGAGACATAGCGAGTCAGCCCATGGAAAATTTCACGCCGGTTATCGAAACTATAGGAAAATTCATCGATGGGATCGGTGTGCTGGTGGTCGTGCTCGGTTTGGCCGTGGCCGTAGCCCGCTTTTTCATAACCATGCGCAAAACGCCCGATCCGTATCGGCAATTCCGCCAGGATATTGGACGTGGCATTCTGCTTGGGCTTGAGTTCCTGGTGGCGGCGGACATTATCCGAACAGTCGCCGTCGCGCCTACCCTGGGTGGCGTCCTGGTTTTAGGGCTGATCGTGCTGATTCGTACATTCCTGAGCATGGCTTTGGAGGTAGAGATCGAGGGACGGTGGCCGTGGCAGCCCAAAACTGAGCCAAAGGCAAATGAGCCCTCGTCGGCAGCCAAGGTCTAACCCATCATTCGTCCGGGGCTGCAAAAGCGCAGCCCCTTAGCTCCACGTCAGACATAAACATCAAGGAATGCCATGGCCAAACAATACGAAGCGCTACCTGAACGACTGATTGAGTTCATCAGGGAACAGAAAATATTTTTCGTCGGTACGGCCACCGCTGACAGTCGCGTAAACGTGTCGCCCAAAGGTATGGACTCGCTTCGGGTACTGGGGGAAAAACGTGTGGCATGGCTAAACGTGACGGGTAGCGGGAATGAAACGTCTGCTCATGTTCAACTGAATCCACGCATGACGATCATGTTCTGTGCGTTTGAAGGCCCCCCGCTTATCCTTCGCGTTTATGGCACCGCCAGGGTTATCCACAAAAACGATGTGGAGTGGGATGCGCTTTTTCCTTTGTTCGAGCCGTTGGCGGGTGCCAGGCAAATCTTCGACATCTCTGTCGATTTGGTGCAGACATCCTGCGGAATGGGGGTGCCGTACTATTCTTACGACGAAGATCGGGAATTGCTGAAAGATTGGGCCGTTAAGAAAGGCGATGAAGGTTTGAAAATGTACTGGGAAGAGAAGAATCAAATCAGCCTTGATAATATTCCCACCAACATTATGGCGAAAAATGGCTGACCGTGCGCTCAAGCAGACTGCGCAAAAACGCGCAGCTGGCTGCTGAGGAAAATCATGCGAATAATCCCGACCATAACCGCCTTTGAACAGTCGCCAGATCGCGGCCGCGGGCTGGCGCGGGACATGCCGGTGCGCTGGGCGCTTGAGGAAGTGGGCCAGCCTTATGACGTTCGTCTGGTTTCGTTCAGCGCGATGAAGGAAGCGGCGCATCGCGCGCTTCATCCTTTCGGCCAGATACCGACCTATGAAGAAGGCGAAATCGCGTTGTTTGAGTCGGGCGCGATCGTGCTCCATATCGCCGAGCGCGAAGCGGGTCTCCTGCCACAGGATGCAAACGCCCGAGCACGCGCGATTACCTGGATGTTCGCCGCGCTCAGCACGATAGAGCCGGTGATCGTTCAGCGCAGCGTCGCCGTGCTCTCGGAGCGTGACAAGAACTGGTACAAGGAGCGTCTGCCCATCGTCGAGGAGCGCATCCGTGGCCGGCTGGGCGATCTGTCCCACCGGCTGGGCGATGCCGACTGGCTCGACGGCGCGTTCAGCGCCGGTGATCTGCTGATGGTGCAGGTGCTGCGCAGGCTGAGCGGATCGGGGTTGCTCGAGGAATACCCGAACCTTTTTGGCTATGTCGCCCGCGGCGAAGCACGGCCGGCGTTCAGGCGTGCTTTCGACGCTCAGCTGGCCGTTTTCACGGACAAGTCGCCCACCGACAAGAAGGAACCGGCCGGCCGTTGAGCCCAGCCGACGCGCCTGGGCGGCTCATCCAGGCTTTAGAGGCTTGTCACTATGTAACTCCAAGGTTACGCTGGAGGTAAGGATGCGGCAATGTCGGCCTATCAACGCTCCCGAACCACGGGCGCATTGTCTTACCGCGGCGTCGGGTTCATCACAACGGAGGATTAAATGACTAATCAAGCAAAAAATACCATTTGCCTTTGGTACGACCGCGACGCCGAGGACGCGGCGCAATTTTATGCCAGGACCTTTCCCGATTCGTCTGTCGGCGCGGTGCACCTCGCGCCGGGAGATTTTCCGTCCGGGAAAAAAGGACAGGTGTTGACGGTCGAGTTTACCGTGATGGGAATTCCCTGCGTTGGGCTCAATGGCGGGCCCATGTTCAAGCACAACGAGGCATTCTCGTTTCAGGTCGCAACCGCCGACCAGGCCGAAACCGATCGTTACTGGAACGCAATTATTGGCAACGGCGGCGAAGCGAGTGCATGCGGCTGGTGCAAGGACAAATGGGGCGTGTCCTGGCAGATTACGCCGATCGCTCTGCTCAAAGCGATAACCGATCCCGACCCCGCTGGCGCCAAGCGCGCGTTCGACGCGATGATGGAGATGACAAAGATCGACATCGCCACAATCGAAAGGGCCCGCCGCGGTTGAACCAGCGTGCCGGAGATGTCGTGGGCCCGGGCGGACATCATCATTGATTAATCCAAAAAAATGCTATTGTCCCGTGAGCATGTAACGCATATACAACGAACTATTTTCAAGGAGAAATATCATGGCTTATGTCGATGGTTTCGTATTGCCGCTTCCGCAAAAAAATGTGGAAACCTATCTTGAAATGTCGCGCAAATGCGGCGCGATCTGGCGCGATCACGGAGCACTGCAATTCCGCGAATGCATCGGTGACGACGTGAAGCCCGGCAAGCTCACTTCGTTCCCGCAAAGTGTCAATCTCGAAGAAGGCGAAATTGTTGTTTTTTCGTGGATTGTGTACGAGTCGCGTGCGCATCGCGACGAGGTGAATGACAAAGTGATGAAGGATCCGCGCATGGCCGAGTTTATGAAACCCGAGACCATGCCGTTTGACGGAAAACGCATGGTTTACGGCGGGTTTGAGATGATGATCGATCTATAAACCACTCTCCCGGAAATATCTGAGCAATGGGCGCCGCCCAGCGCTGTACTCGCCTGGACGCAGCGCCGGCAGCGGACGCTGCCTGGTCACCGTTAGCCACTTGAGTTGTCTACGGAGGATGGATGGACGCTGATCCTGCAAACATCTCGTTTCGGCCGCTTGCGCGAGGCGACCTGCCGATGCTCCATGAGTGGATCGGGCGCACGCATGTTGCCGCATGGTGGAAAGGGCCCAGCGAGCTGGCCGATATTGAAATCGAGTACCTTCCGGTGATCGCAGGAACGTCCTCAACAAAGGCTTACATCGTCAGCCTCGGCGAGGTACAGATTGGATTCATGCAGGTGTATGTCGTCATGGGCTCGGGCGATGGCTGGTGGGAAGATGAAAAGGATTCCGGCGCAAGAGGCATTGATCAGTTCATAGCAGATGCCCATCGCCTCGACCGGGGCCTGGGTACGGCCATGATCACAGCCTTTGTGAACCAGCTTTTTGAAGACCCCGCGGTCACGAAAGTGCAGACAGACCCGTCTCCCGATAATCTGCGTGCAATACGCTGCTACACCAAGGCCGGCTTCAGCTCAGCCGGACTAATCATCACGCCAGACGGGCCGGCCGTGCTCATGCTCTGCGTCAGGTAAATGAGCTTAACGCGGACGGCCAGCCCTCCAGCGCGGGTCGCGTTTGATTAGAACGCTGGCTATACCCGGCGCATGCTCTCTTGGTATGATAAGTTATCAGTGAACACCCGCTAGCTCATCCATCAGTGAGGCGCTCTACAGTGCGTTCGCTTATCCGGGTTAGTGTTCAACAAGGAGAGATTTTCAATGGCAATTCCATGGTTACTCGTGCTGCAAAGCGTCCCCTGGACTGACGTAATAAAGAACGCGCCCAAGGTTACCGAGGGTGCGAAGAAACTCTGGAGCAGTGTTAGCGGGAAGTCTGCCGCGCAAGATAAAACAGATGAAGGTAGAAAATCTGCCTTGGCGCAAAAGCCGCAAACCCTGGCCACTTTGCAGGCGCGTGTTGAAGCAATGGAGATCACTGCGGCCGAGCTGCACAGTCAGATGCTCGCTTCGTCCGAACTGATCAAAACGTTGGCCGACCAGAATATCCAGCTGGTCACGCGCATCGAAGCACTACGCATTCGGGTGAAGTGGCTCACCATCGCCACCGTTTTTTTCGGCGTCGTGGCGGTCGTCGCCCTGCTGCTGGCGGGTGGACGTTGATGATCTCATTAAACGCCAGCATTCCTCGCGATCCCGGCTTATCTCAGCGCCGAGTATCTGAGGGAATTACAAGTGCGCATGCCGCCTGATCGACGCGCAGATGCCTACCATATTCACCCATCCGGCGGTGCCACTGGCCATAGGTCTGGGACTGGGATCGGGCGTCATTTCCAGACGTTTGTTGCTGGCCGGCGTAGCAGCTTCGGTGATTCCCGATCTGGATGTGCTGGCGTTCAGCTTCGGTGTTCCATACACCTCCACATTCGGCCACCGCGGCCTCAGTCACTCCATTAGTTTCGCGCTGCTGCTGGCTTTGCTCGGTTTATTGGCTCACCGTGCGTTGCATGCGCGGCGCCTGAGCGCATTTGTGTTTGTGTGGGTAGCCGCGGTTTCCCATGGCGTGCTGGACAGTTTCACCAATGGCGGCCGCGGCATTGCTTTTCTGTGGCCGTGGTCGGATGAACGCTTTTTCGCGCCGGTGCGAATGATCGAGGTTTCACCGATAGGCGCAGATTTTTTCTCGGCGCGAGGTATTACGGTTCTGGCGTCGGAATTTGCCTGGGTATGGCTGCCCTGCGCTGCCGCAGGGATCGGTTTAGCGATCTGGCGGCGGTATAGATAGGCACCTTGTTTATACCGGCTCATTTTCCGGCAGTGCGTGGGAAATCAAAAAGGAGCAATCATGGACGACTGTGGATTCTGGGAAAAAGTCTGGCTTACCATTCTCGACAAGGGCCTGCTGGCGCTGATAGTGCTGGTCGCAGGCTTCTACCTGAATAAAGTTCTGGAGGCGTTTAAGGGCAAGCTTACACGCGAGCAGGAATTTACCCGCACCGCAAATGCCGCCGTGGTGGAGCTCACCAAAAAACTTGCCGCCGGCAGCCATCTCATCTCGTGGCTGTCGTGGAGTGCAACCGAGCCGGACGCGTCATTGGCAGAAAAGGATTTCGCCGAATATGACAAAGGCATGATCAACGTATTAAGCGATCTGGTGGGTTTGCAGGCATCGGTGGCCGCGCTGGATCCTTCCCGATTTGCGGTCTTGTCAGATTTCGCCGAACAGCTGTATCTGCGCGACATCAGCGTCGGCAAGGCGCGCGAACTGTACCGCTCAAACGACGCGGAGAAGATCGGCCAAGCTAATAGCCTGCTGAAATCGCTTTATGACGAGTCGCTGGAATTTGATAAGGCGCTTCTGAGCGCGGTAACGGGCCTGCTTGCGGGGGCAGTCGACAAATAAGCCACATCCGCAAGCGGCATTATCGACTGCATGGAAAATCGCAGCGCCCTATAATCCATGCTTCGACGGAATTAATGCCTGTGCGGGCAACGTCCGTTGCGTGGAAATAACAGGATTATTATTTTATGCGTACCAGCTTTATAAGCAAACCGTGGCGGCTATGCAGCGATCGTAAACAACTGCCTGGGCCACACTGCGCGTCGCAGGCTTACCGGCTTAAGGCTGCGGCCACTAACGCATCCGTTGCCTGTTGATAGGTTTGCAATGTTTAATGGAGCATATGCGGTTTTGAGAGTGTTAGTGTTCATAGCTGCAGGTCGACAGCGAAAATGACGAAACCCATCATGTCGGATTCGCTACGCCGCTTTATCCTTACACTGCCCTCGGTTCCGTATCTTGAAGCGATACTGCTGTTGCGCAATTCACCACCTCTTACTCCATGGCAGGCTGGAATATTGGCGCAACGGCTCTATATTCAATCCGAACAGGTTGCCGCCGACATATTGCACGGACTTTACACGGCGGGTATCTGCACGCGCCACCCCGAGCATCCCGACAGCTATGTGTACGCGCCGGTCTCGGCAGAACTGGGCGCTCTGCTGGCCGAACTGGCGATATATTATGACTGTAATCTGGTCGAGGTCACCAACCTGATCCACGCCCGATCGCGGAGCCATCGTGTCCAGCAATTCGCCGACGCATTCAAATGGAGAAAGGATAAATAGTGGTCAACATTGTTTATGCCATGTGCGCTTTGACTTCCCTGCTGTGCGCAGTCCTGTTGTTCCGCGCTTATCTCGGCAACGGCTATCGCCTGCTTTGGTGGAGCGGCCTGTGTTTTTCAGGGCTGGCGCTCAATAATGCAGTCCTGATACTCGACAAACTGCTACTTCCCGATACCGACCTGACCACGCTGCGCCTGAGCATCGCATTGGTGGCGCTGCTACCGCTGCTGTATGGCCTGATTTTCGACGAGTAAGGGTAGCCATGAATGAAATATTAACAGGTGCGATTGTTGCCATTTATTTTGTGATCGGCATGTTCTTTCTGCGTTTCTGGCGCACCACCAGCGACCGCTTCTTCCTGCTGTTCTCGGTGTCATTTCTGATTGAGGGAGTAAACCGCATATTGATGGGAACATGGTCACATGAAATGGAAGTGAGTCCGGTTTTTTACCTGCTCAGGTTTCTTTCCTTTTCGCTGATCATCGTTGCCATATTGGACAAAAATCGCAGCCGCGATAAATAAACCGCTGCGGTCGGCACTCAACTGGCCGTTGGCGAAAACTATGCAATGGTCGTATTGATACTACGTCCTTCTTGACGCTACCGCCCCTCTTCGCGCTGCCTGAACGCACGCCACAGCCACCCACCCAGCAGCGCAAACAGCGCGCCGCCCAGCCACAGCGGCCATAGTACCGGCTGGTTCCACTGTTGGCGTAATTGGTCGCGGCTGGCCGCGTCTATGCGCAGGTATTTCATTTTGTTATTGGCCATCTTGTTGGGCTTGCTGTTATGCAGCCAGCTGTGGCGCAGCACGTAATCCTTGGGATGATGTCCCCACAGCCAGGGCGAATCGCGCCGTAAAATCTCCAGCATGTCATCAATGATTTTCTGCCGCTCTGCGCTGTTAGGCATATTCTTCATTTGTTCAAACAGGCGGTCGTAGTCGGGATTGCTGTAGTTGGACGCATTCTCGCCGCCTTTGGCTACTTTGCCTTGCGGGCCGTGCAGCAGGAACAGAAAGTTTTCCGGATCGGGGTAATCCGCATTCCAGCCCCAATAAAACAGCTGCGTGTCGCCCTTGCGGATTTTGTCCTGAAAACGATTATAGTCGGTACTGCGCGCCACCAGCTGCAGGTTGATTTTTTCGAACTGCTTGCGCAGCCAGTCCAGGCGGGATTTATCGCCCACGCCGTTAGCGGTGGTGTCAAGATAGATCACCAGTGGCTGCCGGGTTTTTTCGTCCAGGCCATTCGGGTATCCAGCCTCGGCCAGCAATTTTTTGGCTTCGTCTATCGGCCGGCGCCTGGGCGCGTCGTTGACCCAGTTGTAGACGTAATGGTTAAGGCCGCTCTCACCCTCGCGATAACCAAAAATGCCGGGCGGTATCGGCGATTGCGCAGCGATGCCACGACCATTGGCAAAGATCGAAATAAATTCTTCGAAGTCCACCGCGATAGCGATGGCGCGGCGAAGCTTGCGCGCCCGTTCCGACGGCCCGCCAACCACCGGATCGAGCCAGTTAAAGCCCATGTACATGGTGGACGTGCCGACCGAAGTGGACAGCGTAATGCCTTGCGCGCGCATGCTGTCGGTCACTGCGGCTTCACCGCTGACGTCTACTCGCACCGCCTGATCAAAGCTGTCTGAACTGATGCCGGAGGCGTCGTAAAAGCCCTGCAGGAATTTATTCCAGTACGGAATGGTTTCCTTTTCCAGCGTGAACACTACCTTGTTCACCAGCGGCAACGGCTGTCCCGCATCGGCCAGCAGGCCGGCTTCGCGATCTCCGGCGTCGCCCTCAGCGGGATAAAATTCCCCAGAAAAATTCGGATTGCGCGCCAGTACCATGCGCTGATTGGGATTGTTTTCCGACAGGTAATACGGGCCGCTGCCGACCGGCCACCAATCCAGTGTCAGATTGCGTTCGCGCATGCCCGACTGCGCGTAAAAAACATCAGCCTCCGCCGGCATGGGAGCAAAAAACGGCATCGCCAGCCAATAGGAAAACTGCGGATATTTGCCATGTATCTTGATGCGGTAAGTGTGGTCGTCGACTGCCTGCGCACCTTCCAGCGGATAGTCCTGCACGTTCACCGGCGCGCCGGGACGGGCCTTCTGCGCATTCTGCAAAGTAGTGGCGTACTCTTTCAGGCCGACGATATATTCACCCATCAGCCCGGCTATCGGGGAATGCACCGCAGGATGCGCCAGGCGCTTGATCTGGTACACATAGTCCGCTGCGGTAACGTCACGGGTACCGCTGTGCGGGAAATCATTCAGAGAATAAATATTACGTAAGTCGTCCGGGCGCAATGCCAGGTATTCCGGACGCCCCTGCTGGTCCCGCGCAAGCGCCGGATGCGGTTGGTAACGCAAACCCGGACGCAGATGGATTTCGTAGACGCTGAACGCGACCTGCTCGGCCGGCGCATCGCCGGGCAGCGCCTGGTTATTCTTGTCCAGATAGCTTACCTGCGGCATCTCACCCGCTGCCTGCGGCACCAGCGTGTATGGCCGTTTCAGGTAATGATATTGCAGCGGCGGCTGATAAATTTGCGACAGGAAATCATATTCATTTTCGCTATAGGCCTGCGCCGGATCGAGGTGCTTCGGGCGCTCGGTGAAAGCCGTGTAAAAAATCGGCTGGCCTTGTTCTGCAGCGGGATACGGGTTGTTCCACAGGCCGCTGTCGCAGGCGACCAGCAGCAATAACAGAAGAATGGAAGCTAAGTATTTCATGGACCGTCAGTTTAGCTGAACGGCCCGCGCAAGTCATCGCAGCTGTAGCCCGGTGAGCCGCATTCCCCGCAGTAAAAATCGCCTTTACATATCATGCACAGACGTTAGTTACCGAACAGAAGTACGCCTGACTTTTCTGTAATTTCGACCATAACTTCTTGCGGCAGAGAAGAGGTTAAGCCCAGTAAGTGCTTCAACGAGTAATGGGCTAAATGTAATTTCTTATTTAGTTTAAGGAGATCAAAATGGCTCAACAGCAAAATACTACGAATCAAGGTAGTGGCGGTAAACAAGGCGGAGGCAAAGAAGGCGGAGGAACCAGTAACCGCGGTTTCGCTTCTATGGATCCTGAAAAGCAACGTGAAATTGCCAGCAAGGGTGGACATGCCGCTCATGAAAAAGGCACTGCTCACGAGTTTACTTCTGAAGAAGCACGCGAAGCTGGACATCTGGGTGGGCAAGCTCGTAGCGCCAATTCCGGTAGCAGCAACGAAGAAGGCGGCAGCGGCAAGGGCGGCAGCAGCGGTGGTAAAGGCGGCAGCAGTGGCGGCGGTAGCGGTAGCCGTGGCGGCAGCAGCAGCGGCGGACGCTAACACCGTACAATAACTGAAGCGCCGCAAGGTTCTTCAGTAGCAATACCGCAGTGCAAAAAGCAGGGACCTCGGTCCCCGCTTTTTGTTTGTACGGATAAATTACCGTCAGCTGCAAAACCTGAGCAAGTTTGCACGAGCCCTGAAGCAGTTTGCGCAAACCATGGAAAGCTAGTAGTGTGATATCAATATTTCAAGAAAATAACATGACTGTTTGCATTACATTTTTCGACCGGCTGAGAAGGAACGTATCAGTCGATTTACGTCGGCACAACCAGGGCCTCAGCGCCGCGCCGCATGCTATAAAAGTCAGCATTTCCAGCGCAAAAAACCCGACCGCTGCCCAGTTTATCGCGTCCGCAATGTCTGTTCATCTCAAGCGGCCGGCACGCCGCGCGAGCTCGGCTGGCCTGCCATGTATATGGCGCCAGGCTGGCCACAACCCCGCGCCTATCCCGAATGAACCGCCGCCGCCCCCGATAACCGATCCTGACAAGTCCGGCGATGATCCGCCCCCGGCCAAGCATGCCTCAATAGGGCAAAGTGGCCCCGCATTTTATGGTGCGAAATTTGACCGCTGCCAGTAAGCACAGGCATGTTGATGGCACCCATCGTTCTTATCTCGTATACCGGACATACCCTCCATGAATGCTGATTGGCAATCGTTCCTGCAACAGCAGCAAGCGCATCTGCAGGACGGCGCAGTGCTGGATTTTGGTGACATCCAGGGTGAATTGCTCGCCACCCGGAATAGCAGTGTGCTGTGTGATCTGGACCAATTTGGTCTGTTGCAGGTGACCGGAGAAGATGCCCAGGGATTTCTGCAGAATTTACTGAGCAGCGATATTAACGAAGTCAACCAGCGGCACGCGCAAATAAGCAGCATGAATAATCCCAAGGGACGCATGTTGGCCACCATGCTGATCTGGCGCACTGGCGACGATTATTTGCTGCATCTGCCGCAAAGTCTGGTGCCGGTGCTGCACAAACGTTTGTCGATGTATGTGCTGCGCTCCAAAGTAAAGATTATACCGATGGGCGCGCTCAGGGTAAGCATGGGAGTGAGCGGTGCCGACGCGGCGACGGCGCTGCAACGGCAATTGGGGTCTATTGGACAAAACCGCTGGGAAGTCACGCAGCATGATGATTGCAGCGTAATCCAACTGGACGCGCAGCGCTTCCTGATCAGCGCGACGTTGCAACGGGCACCATCCTTATGGCAAAGCCTGGCCGCGGATCTACGGCCGGTTGGCTCCGGCTGCTGGGACTGGCTTAACATAAGGGCCGGCATCCCGGTGATTACCCCACCGACACAGGAACAGTTCGTGCCGCAGATGGCCAACCTGGAACTGTTGGGCGGGGTAAATTTCAAGAAGGGTTGTTATCCGGGACAGGAAATCGTTGCGCGTACCCAGTACTTGGGCAAGCTGAAAAGACGCATGTATCTGGCGCATCTGGACAGTGAAGTGGTGCCACTGGCAGGGGACGAACTATTCAGTAGCGATCTGCAGGACCAAGCCAGCGGCATGGTGGTGAATGCCGCGCTGGCGCCGGGCGGAGGCTGTGATCTGCTCGCGGTGGTGCACATTGAAAGCCGTGAACATCATGCAGTGCACTGGAAGCCGCAGGGACCTGAGTTGCAATTTTTGCCCTTGCCTTACGCGATAGGATAGTTTGGCGGCTTTGGCAGAGCAGATATGCTGGCGTTCAAATTGGGAAGAGCCTGATAACGAACCCGCAATAGACCAAATTTGCGTTGAATATTGCCTGCTGAATATTAAGTAAGCAATTCGACTGCTGCGCCAAGTTCAACCGTTCTATTTTTTCTTAACCTTTACTCCGGCTTTATTAAGCAAGCTCCACGATGCTCAGGCTGCGGGGTCATCGCAACACCAGCTGCATCCTGATATGCGGCAACCCGGCGTCAATAAACCCTACGCCAATTTCAGCAAATCCATAGCGCCGGTAGAACGGTATTGCGTGTACCTGCGCGTTTAAGTCCACCCGGGCATATCCCCGACCGTGCGCGTACTCCACCAGCGCCTGCAGCATTGCGGTTCCCAATTTCTGGCCACGCCACTCCGCCAGCACTGCCATGCGCCCTATATGGGCCGTGTTCGTTCCGTCAGCGGGCGTAATACGGCCGCAGCCGGCGGCGTTGCCCTGCTTATCCAGGCTAAGCACATGATGACAAATCTCATCAATGCCATCCCATTCAAGCTCGTCGGGTATTCCTTGCTCTCGAATAAAAACCGTCTCGCGGACCCCTCGGAGCAAAAATTCCCCGTCATTCCAGGAAATTAGCCTCACTGAAATTCCGTTTTCCACGAATTTTCTCCAAAAAATATCAACCAAGCCATAAATCAGCCAACGGTTGCACAATTCAGGATGTATATACTGTACAAAGGTACAGATTTCTGCAAAATTCGGTAATAAATGAATAACTTCGAAAAAATAACGCCACTTTCTGGAACTAATTGAACAGTGCTGTATCTGACTGTACAGATGACCTAGTCATCACCCGCTTTCCCTCCCTTAGCGGGTGTCTTAACCCCCCCAAATGTTAAGACGTTTCGCCCCGAACCTCATGTTTCGGGGCATTTTTTTTATGCCACGGTAATTGGCTGGGATTCTTGCCGGCCCTTAAATAGCCTAGGCCCATCAGTGCACCAGCTAAGCTAACCAATCCAACTAAATGCCGGTACCCTTGAGCTGCTTTTTTTGCCAGATGCGGCGTTATTTTTGCCAGAGAATGTGGGCAGCTTCCAGAGGTACCGCGACTCGATCGTGGCAAGGAACAATACGCGCGGTGTAGTCGTCCGGTGCAAGCTGCGCAGATACCGTTGCGCGATATAGAAAACCACCCGGCGCGTCAGGCAACGCGGCTGAACGCTGCATTTCGGCACACAGGGGTGCACCATCTGGCGCATAAGCAAAAAGCTCAACCCGTACAGCGCCGGGCTCAAGCCCGTCCAGATAAACCTGGCACTCGTACAGATGATGCTCGCCGCGGGTTACACATTTAACCGTACCAAAATGTACCCCGGCCCACTTTTCCCTGACAGCATTCCGCCATTGCACCACCTCCAGGCCGAATGCACCGCTGTCTTTCGCCCGTTCTGTATAGGCCGCCGCCGCCGGAATATAATATTTTTCGACATATTCCCGTACGCTGCGGTTGGCCGAGAATTGCGGGGCCAATGCCATGCTCTCCCGCATCCGCGCGAGCCAGGCGACCGGTAAGCCTTGCTGATCGCGGGCGTAATACTCCGGGATAACCTCACGCTCCAGCATTGTATATAGGGCTTCGGCTTCCACTGCATCCCAAGCGCTATCTTCGCCGCGTTCCTTTCCATCGCCCAATGCCCATCCCACCTGTGGGGTATAAGCTTCGCTCCACCAGCCATCCAGTTCGGATAAATTAATTCCACCGTTGACCAGCACTTTCATGCCGCTGGTGCCGCACGCTTCCCAGGGGCGCCGTGGGGTGTTGATCCAGACGTCGACGCCCTGCACCATCTGCTCGGCCAGCTGCATGTCGTAATCCGCCAGAAAAATTATCGGCAGCGGCGGCTCGCTTGAAGCGATGAAATTCGTCCATTGCTGGATCAGCGCTTTTCCTGCGGCATCCTCTGGATGAGCCTTGCCGGCCAGCACCAGCTGTACCGGATGTTGCACGGAAGTGAGCAATCGGCGCAGCCGTTCGGGGTCGCGCAGAAGCAGGTTAGGCCGTTTATAGGTCGCGAAACGGCGGGCAAACCCCAGGGTCAGCACGTTGGGATTGAGCAAATGCTGGGCCGCCTCTACCTTGCCCTCGGCCGCACCGGATACGCACAGCTGCAGCGTATATTGCTTCCGCACGTAGTTAACGAAGGCCAGCCTCGCCTCGGTGCGTAATTCCCACAGCTGCTTATCGGAGGAATCGCGTACATCCTCGTGCAAGGTATCCATCGTGCCCAGCCAGCGATCCTTACCGCCCGCTTCGGTCCACAGTTTGTCGGCTGCAACGGAATCCCAGGTAGGCATATGGACGCCGTTGGTGACATGCGCGACCGGCACCTCATCCAGTGGCCAGCGTGGAAACAACGATGAAAAAAGCTGCCGGCTGACTTTGCCATGCAGCCGGCTTACGCCATTGACCGCGCCGCTACTGCGTATCGCCAGATAAGCCATATTAAAGTCTTCGGTTTCATCGGCCGGATTCTGACGGCCCAGCGCCATGAAATCATGCATGCTTATGTGCAGCCCTTCCGCGTAATGGTCCAGGTATTGCCTCATTAGCGCGGGTGAATATCGGTCAAAACCGGCGCTCACGGCGGTGTGTGTCGTGAATAAATTGCCGGCCCGTGTAACCGCCAGCGCCACATCGAAAGGCTGGCCGCTTTCTTCCATGAATTGACGCGCCCGCTCCAGCGCGGCAAAACCCGCGTGCCCTTCATTCAGATGACATACCTCAGGTTTGATCCCAAGCGCTGTCAGCATGCGCCACCCGCCTATGCCCAGCACCAGTTCCTGCTGCAGCCGCAGCTCGGCTCCTCCGCCATAGAGTTCGCTGGTAATGCCGCGATGCGCAGGAAAATTAGCCGCGTCGTTGCTATCCAGCAGATACAGCCGCACTCTGCCGACCTGGACCTGCCACGCGCGCAGCCACAGCGAATAACCGGGTAAGCTCACCTCCAGCCGCACCCATTCCCCATTCGATTTGCGTAGCGGGGTAATCGGTAGCTGACCCGGCTCGTTATAGGGGTAAAGTGCTTGTTGCGTACCATTCTTGTCGATGACCTGGCGGAAATAGCCGCGTTGATACAGCAAGCCGACCGCAATTATCGGCACGCCCAGATCGCTCGCGGCCTTAAGCTGATCGCCCGCGACATTCCCCAGTCCGCCGGAATAAATCGGCAGCGCTTCGCTCAGCATGAATTCCATGCTGAAGTACGCCACGCAACTCAGCGGTGTTTGTGAATGAGTGAGCTGAAACCACGCCGGCGCCGCTTCCGCCTCCCGCCTGGACTGCATCAAATCATTTATCTGCTTGCAAAAATCGGGGTCGGCAGACAAACGCTCGAGCTGATCGTGCGGTGCCGTCTGCAATATAACCCAAGGGTTATGCGTAAGATCCCACAGTACCGGGTCCAGCTGTCGCCACACCTGATCGGTGCGGTGATTCCATGACCAGCGCATATCCAGAGCAAGCTCCGCCAGCGCATCGTAACAGCCTGCGCTGCCCTTCAGCTGAGTATCCATCTATTATCCCCGCCGTTTGAATGACTCATTAGGTTCCCCGATTATTAAAGCCGCCGCGACCTGGCAGCACCAATCCAGAACCTGGTCCTGCTCACATGTCGGCTGGCTGATCGCATTGCGGATGGCCGCAGCCGCATGCGTTTTCCATTTCCTCTTCCATTGTCCCGGACTGATCGGCTGCATTGTTGCAGTATTCGCTACAGTATTCATGGCCTGCTTCGACGATGCAGGCGCAGGCAGGATGAGCGCACAATTGCTGTGTATCTGATTCCACAATATTTCTCCTTGTTATTTAGGACGACGTAATGTCCTGTCACACCATTGTTATTACCAATCTACGCGGCGCTGGTCTGCCACCGCATTCGAATCCGGCACCGCATAAATAACGTCAGCCATTTTCCCTGCCATGCGGCAGAATCGCAGAAAGCATCTGTTTGGCCGATTGGGTCAGCACGCCCAGCGTATCGCTGTCCCCTTTCACCATCGAAGAGGCAAAGGCCATCGCCTGCTTGAAGGTAATGTGGGGCGGCATAGGGGGAACATCAGGGTCAGCGATCACCTCAACCAAACAGGGTCGATCAGCAGCCAGTGCTGCATCCCAGGCGGGCCCGATCTGTTCCGGGGTGTTAACGCGGATACCCATCAGACCGAGCATCCCCGCGTAACCGGCGTAGGGGAAATCCGGAACATACTGAACAGCGTCATACTTGGGGTCGCCGACCATTACCCGCTGTTCCCAGGTGACCTGGTTGAGATCATGGTTGTTGAGCACCATGATAATCAGCCGCGGATCGGCCCATTGCTTCCAGTAATTGGCAATGGTGACCAACTCGGCATTGCCGTTCATCTGCATCGCGCCATCACCGATGAAACCTATTGCCACACGGTTGGGAAAGGCGAACTTGGCAGCGACCAGGTAAGGAACGCCGCAGCCCATGCTGGCCAGTCCGCCTGACAATGTAGCCATCATGCCACGCCGGATTTTTATGTCGCGTGCATACCAGCTCGCAACCGAGCCCGAATCCGCCGCGAGAATACAGCCATCCGGCAAGCGCGGAGACAATTCCCAGAAGGCACGTTGCGGATTGACTGGATTAGCCGCGACCATCGCACGAAATTCCAGCCGCGCCCACCACTCGGCCACGTTTTGCTCTATTGTTTCGCGCCATCCCCGATCGGTCTTGTATTGCAGCGCCGGAATCAAGGCGCTCAGCGTGGCAGCGCTATCGCCAACCAGGTTGACTTCCATTGGGTAGCGAATCGATAACATTTTCGGGTCGAGATCAATCTGCACCGCACGCGCCTGCCCCTCCCTGGGCAGGAATTCCGAATAGGGAAAGCCCGACCCAATGACCAGCAGCGTGTCGCACTCAGACATCATGTCCCAGCTGGGTTTAGTGCCGAGCAAGCCGATCGCGCCGGTCACATAAGGCAACTCATCGGGCACTGCCGCTTTGCCGAGCAGCGCCTTGGCAACGCCCGCGCCCAGCAGCTCAGCAACTTCCATCACCTCATCGGTGGCCGCCAACGCGCCCGCACCGACCAGGATGGCGACCTTGTCGCCGGCATTCAGCACTTCGGCCGCGCGCGTCAAATCGCCGGCTGCCGGAATCACATAAGGCGCGCTATAGCCGCTGCCGGAATGGACCGTGCCGTGCTTGCGCGGCGGCTCGGAGACCGCCGCTAATTCCTGAACATCATTGGGAATAATGATGCAGGTGACCGTGCGTTCTGCCATCGCGATTCGCAATGCGCGGTCTATCACATGGCGCGCCTGCGCCGCAACCGTAATCATCTGCACATAGTCACCGGCAACGTCCTTGAAGAGCGCCAGCAAATCAACTTCCTGCTGGTATGAACCGCCCAGCGCAGCGCGCGCCTGCTGTCCAACTATCGCGACCACCGGCTGGTGATCAAGTTTGGCGTCATACAATCCGTTTAACAGATGAATCGCGCCCGGCCCCGAAGTGGCTACGCAGATTCCAACCTGGCCGGTAAATTTGGCATGGGCGCAAGCCATGAAGGCAGCCATCTCCTCATGGCGCGCACGTATCATTTCAAAGCGTTTACCCGCACGGTCGAAGGCACCCATCACGCCATTGATGCCATCCCCGGGATAACCATATATGCGGTTCACTCCCCAGGCACTGAGTCGCTGGACTAAAAAATCACTGACAGTGTGTGCCATCTGTATCTCCCTGAGGATCCGCCACTCAATTAAAACTGAAAATAATTTACGCCGCGAGCGGGTTGCTTTCTGTACGTTGTCGTACGAAGTGATTGAGGAAGGTACTATTGCACGAAATCGGCGGGAAACGCCACGCCAGTAACCAGCGCCGCTATACGCTTAACCCACTACAAAAGCCGTAACTGTTCCGTTTCACCCGGGTAGGTAATGCGCACGCCTTCCACGCGCGCGAAGGATGTCAGCAAGTGCAACTGCAAATGGGTAGCGCTCACAATCTCTTCGGTCCGTATACCGCGCACAGTCAACGCGTCGGCGATAAGCGAACGGTGACAGCGCCAGGGGACCGCTTCGGCACACATCAGCGCGATGCGTTCCTGATCTGCGATGCCGATTACACTGGACAAACCCTCGACAAATTGGGCAGTCTGCATATAGTCGGCATACCCGCGAAAAGACAGATTACGCCACGCGGTATTCACTGATGCGGGGTGGGTCTTTCGTAAACCGCCCAGTGCGGGCATATGGGTGTAACGTATGCCGGCGCCGCTAAGCGCGACCGGCAAGGTGCTGCGGTTGAACTGCGGATTATGCCGTGACTGCGGTATGCTGCGCACGTCCACCAGATGCTGCACGGCATGGGCCAGTAGCAGCGCAATAAACTCCGCCAGCGTTCGCGTCGAATGGCCTATGGTCAGAATTAGCGGTGGAACATCCTGCTGTTGCATAGAGTACCGCGGTATTGCCCGGCCAGCCGTCTATTGCGTACCCGCTGCCAGCGCAGCATCGACGATACGCTGTGCTTCTTCGACGATCAGCCGCAGATGATCTTCACCCAGCAAGCTTTCGGCATAAATCTTGTAGATATCCTCGGTCCCGGATGGACGCGCCGCAAACCAGCCATTTTGCGCCACCACTTTCAGGCCTTCTATCGCTGCGCCATTGCCCGGCGCATGCGTTAACACCGCCTGGATTTTTTCCCCGGCAAGATCAGTGGTAGTGACCTGTTGCGGCGCCAGCTTTTTCAGCATTGCCTTTTGCGCCGCGGTCGCCGGCGCCTCCACGCGTGTATAGGCCGACTCGCCAAACTCGCGCGTCAGCTCACGGTAGAGCTCGCCCGGATCGCGACCGCTGCGCGCGGTAATCTCGGCCGACAGCAGCGCCGGAGCAATGCCGTCCTTATCGGTAGTCCAGACGTTGCCATCTCTACGCAAAAAAGATGCACCAGCACTTTCTTCGCCGCCAAAGCCCAGCGTACCGTTGTATAAGCCATCGACAAACCATTTGAACCCGACCGGCACCTCATACAGTTTGCGTCCCAACCTGGCGCTCACCCGGTCTATGATCTGACTGCTCACCGCGGTTTTGCCGACCGCTGCCGATTGCGGCCACTGCGCGCGGTTCTGGAACAGGTAAGAAACCGCAACCGCGAGATAATGATTGGGCGGCAGCAGGCCGGCGCTTCTGGTGACGATGCCATGGCGATCGTGATCAGTGTCGCAGGCGAACGCAATGTCATAGCGATCCTTCAACTCGATCAGGCGCTGCATCGCATACGGCGACGAAGGATCCATGCGGATCTGGCCGTCCCAATCCACCGTCATGAAGCGAAAGGTCAGATCAACTTCAGTGTTCACCACCGCCAGATTCAACCGGTAGCGCTCCGCAATTGCGGCCCAGTAATGCACCCCGGCGCCGCCGAGCGGATCCACACCCATGCGTATACCGGCGCCGCGGATCGCATCCATGTCGATGACGCTGTCCAGATCGTTGACGTACGCGTTCAGATAATCGTAGCGATGCGTGGTGTCCGCACGCAGCGCTTTTTCATAGGCCATACGCTGCACGCCGCGCAGTCCATTCTGCAGGAACTCGTTGGCCCTGGCCTGGATCCAGCTGGTGATCGCCACATCCGCCGGGCCGCCGTTTGGCGGGTTGTACTTGAAGCCTCCGTCATTGGGAGGGTTATGCGAAGGGGTAATGACGATACCGTCGGCCAGTCCTTTTTCGCGTCCGCGGTTATATACCAGAATCGCATGGGAGATCACCGGCGTGGGCGTGTATTCGTCGTTGTGCGCCAGCATCACCTGCACGCCGTTGGCCGCCAGCACCTCGATCGCGCTGGCGCAGGCGGGCTCGGATAGCGCATGCGTGTCGATGCCTAGAAACAATGGGCCGTCGATGCCCTGCTGCTGGCGATAAAGGCAAATCGCCTGGCTGATCGCCAGCACATGCCATTCATTGAAGGATCGTTCAAACGCGGAGCCGCGATGGCCTGACGTGCCAAACGAAACTTTCTGCTGCGGCAGCGAGGGGTCGGGTACTTCGGCGTAATAAGCGGTAATCAGCTTTGCGACATTCACCAGCATCGCCGGTTTGGCCGGGTGGCCGGCATCAGGACTTATTTTCATGGTCTCGCTATCGATTCTTCGGTAAACCTGTGTTGTATCTTTATTTTCGCAGCAGAGCAAGCGCACGCGCGCAGACGTTCTCCACCGTGTATCCATATTCGCGCATTACCACCGGCCCCGGCGCGGACGCGCCGAAGCGTTCTATGCTCAATACGGACCCGCCCGCCCCCACGTAAAGATGCCAGCCCTGAGCCACACCCGCTTCGACCGCCAGCCGCGCGGTGACAGCGGGCGGCAATACCGATTCGCGATATTCCTGCGGCTGCATGTCGAACAATTCCCAGCTGGGCATGGACACGATGCGCACGGCTATACCCTGTTGTTGCAACTGGTCGCGCGCGGCCACAATCAGCGACACCTCGGAACCACTCGCGATCAGGATCAGCTCAGCTTTCCCGTCGGCCGCATCGGCCAGCACGTACGCTCCACGGCGCAGCCCATCAGCCGATGCATATACAGCACGGTCCAGCGTGGGCAGCGCCTGCCGCGTCAACGCCAGCGCCACCGGGCGGTCGCGGCTGTCCAGCGCAACCCGCCATGCCACCGCAGTTTCATTGGCGTCGGCCGGCCGGATCAGAGTCAGATTGGGAATGACGCGCAGCGCAGCCAGTTGCTCCACCGGCTGGTGCGTAGGCCCGTCCTCGCCCAGTGCAATGCTGTCGTGCGTGTACACATGGATTACGTGCAGGCCCATCAGCGCGGCCAGCCGCAACGGCGGACGCATATAATCGGAAAACACCAGGAAGGTCGCGTCATACGGCACCATGCCGCCGTGCGCCGCCATCCCGTTTATGATTGCTCCCATCGCATGCTCACGCACGCCGAAATGCACATTGCGACCGGCATAGCTCCAGCCGCCGCTGTCCGAGCCTTGCTGATCCTGCTGTGCGGTCGCCGGCGGATTGAAATCGCCGTAGCCCTTGAGCGCCGTATTGGTAGACGGATCAAGATCGGCCGAGCCGCCAGTCAGCGCGGGCAGCCGCGGCGCAATTGCATTCATGATTTTTCCCGAGGCCGCGCGCGTGGCAATTCCCTTGGCATCGGCCGCGAAAAACGGGATGTCGGCATCCCAGCCGGGCGGCAATTCGCCTTGCAGGCTGCGCTGCAATTCCTCCGCCAGTTCAGGATAAGCCTGTGCATAGCTGGCAAAGCCGGCATCCCATTCCATCTCGTCGCGCAGGCCGTGCGCCTGCGCCAGGCGGAAATGCGCCAGCGCCGCTTCCGGAATCAAAAACGGCGGCTCCACCGGCCAGCCGAGATTCTGCTTGGTCAGCAGCACTTCTTCTTTGCCGAGCGGCGACCCGTGCGCCTCAAAACTGTCGTGTTTATTCGGTGAACCGTAGCCAATATGGGTACGCACCAGGATCAGCGACGGCCGCGACGTTTCCGCGCGCGCCGATTTCAGCGCAGCGTCGATCGCAGCAACATCGTTGCCATCATCCACCTTTACGGTATGCCAGCCATACGCATCAAAACGCTCCGCCCGGTCTTCGGAAAACGTGATATCGGTCCCACCCGCCAGCGACACATAATTATCGTCATACATAAAAATCAGTTTGCCCAGCCGCAAATGCCCGGCCAGCGAAGCGGCTTCGGACGCAACGCCCTCCATCAGGTCGCCATCGCTGACAATGGCGTAGGTCGCATGATCGATCACTGTGTGGCCGGGACGGTTATAGCGCGCCGTCAGCTGCGCTTCGGCAATGGCCATGCCGACCGCATTGGCGCAGCCCTGCCCGAGCGGGCCGGTGGTGATTTCCACCCCGGCCGTATGGCCGCGTTCCGGATGTCCAGGCGCTTTGCTGCCCCACTGGCGAAATCGTTTGATATCGTCCAGCGCGAGGTCATAGCCGGTGAGATGCAACAGGCTGTATAACAGCATCGAGCCGTGTCCGGCCGACAGCACAAAGCGGTCGCGGTTATGCCACAGCGGATTATTCGGGTTATGCCTGAGGAAACGTGTCCACAGCGTATAAGCCATCGGCGCGGCGCCCAGCGGCATGCCGGGATGCCCGCTTTCGGCCTGCTGCACTGCGTCTATCGAGAGCGTGCGTATGGTGTTGATACAAAGCTGGTCCAAAGCTGCATCCATGGTGTTTCTCCTGACCCGTTTCCGGATTCAACTGTCGGCGCGGGGAACTCGCGCACGCTCAAAAATATTAACCCAGGTACGATAGCGCTCGGCAATGCCGGCAGCGGCTTCCGCTCTGGTCACATGCTTCGCCTGATAGGCGCTGACCTCGTCCCAGAAAGTCGTGCGGCCAACCGCAAATCCGATAAACCCATCCACGGACGCAGCGGTTTCGAGCCATGCCGACACTTTTTTCATATCGGCGCCGCGTCCCAGCAATATGCAGCTCACCGTGTCGCGCCCGTCGCGCCGGGCAGCTTCAACCAGTCGCACGCAGTCTTCGCGCCGGTCGAGCCCTTCAACTTTCCATATATCCGGCTCTACTCCGCCGTCCTGCAAAGTGAAGATGGCCTGCCGCATTAGCTCGGGACGCAATTCCAGATCATAGGCATGCTGGTCGCCATTCACGCGTTTGAGTTGCCTCGCAGTCGGCGGAACCAGCAGTTCGAACATGAAACGGCGCGCGCTGCTGCGGCAATAGGCGGAGAGTTGTTTGAGGCGATCGCGCTGGCGCCGGTTAAACTCGGCGTCGTCTTCTACGTTATAACGCACCAGCACTTTGACGAAAGTCGGATTGAATCGCTCGATATGACGGGCGAAATCCGCTCCGTATTCGAACAGGAACTCATCTGATCCACTCTGTTCGGTGGACATCGCAGTGATAATGCCGCGGCGGCTGGCGTCCTGCAGTATCGCAGCGCCGAATTCCTCGTCCACCAGAATACCGGCGTACTGCGAGTTGACACCTTCAACGAGGGCGAGCCGAAAACCCTCGTAGATGAGTTGCTTGCTGTCGGCCACCTGCGCATGCTGCTCGGCCGTCAGCGGCGGTGAAAAATGGAACATGCCACTGACATAAGAATGGCGATGATCGAAGGGCAGCAGATAAAGCGGCTCGGTATATCCGGGACTCATCATTTCTTCCCGCAACCGCTATCGCGCCGCCTGTGCTCCTGCGCCTTCACGCACCGCCGCTACTGCAGGTTTGGCCAGCGCCTTGCTTTTTGACTCGATGCATGCCAGCAGGTCCTTCCACGATTTGCTGAAACTTGCGGCACCATCGCGCTGCAGCTCGGCTGCCAGCGCCTCATCATCAATCCCTTCGCGCTCAAATTCGGCAATCACCTGCTCGGCATAGCCGCCATCGGCCGGCAGCAACTCCTGCACCTTGCCGTGATCGGCAAAAGCCAGCAGGGTTTTTTCGGGCATGGTGTTGATGGTGTCCGGCGCGGCCAGCGCAGTCACGTAGAGCGCGTCAAACGCCTGCGGATCCTTGCTGCCGGTGCTGGCCCACAACAGGCGTTGCGGCCGCGCTCCTGCCTCAGCCAGTTTACGCCAGCGCGGCGAAGCCAGCAGATCGCGATACGCCTTGTAGGTACGCATGCCAATCGCAATGCCGAGGCGATTACGCAAGGACTTCGGTACCTTGTCGTTAACCGAAACGTCCCAGCGGCTGACAAAGATGGATGCGACGGAGTCGATGGCCGGATCGAGCCCGGCGGCAATGCGCCGCTCAATTCCGCGCATATACGCTTCAGCCGCGGCAAGATAATGCTCGCGCGAAAACAGCAGCGTGACATTCACCGGTATTCCGGAGAATATGGATTCTTCAATTGCCCCGATGCCCTCAGGAGTGCCGGGAATCTTGATGAACAGGTTGGAGCGCTGGGCCAGTCCGTGCAGGTACTTTGCAGCCTTGACCGTACCCGCGGTGTCAAACGCCAGCAGCGGTGACACTTCCAGCGATACCCAGCCGTCCACGCCGCCAGTGGCAAAATGGATCGGCCGAAAAAGATCGGAGGCCTGGGTTAAATCCTCCAGCGCCAGTTCGAAGAATAATTCTTCATCCGACTTTCCTTCAACGACTTTCTGCCGTATCGCAGCGTCGTAAAAATCGCTGTCATGAATCGCGTGCTCAAAAATAGTCGGATTGGAAGTCAGGCCGGTCACTGACAGCTCATTTATATAGCGGCGCAACGTTCCGCTGGTCAGCAGTCCGCGGGTAATATTGTCCAGCCACAAACTCTGGCCGATATCGTGTAATTGTTGGGTGGCTTTCATGGTTTCTCCTGATTGGTCTGCGCTGCCGAAACCGCCAGCGCCGCTAAATTTGAATTCATTAAATCACCAAGACGCTCTATCGTAATGTCGGCTGGCGCATGGCCCGCCGTTTTGTCCGGATCAAGCGCGTAGTGTCCCTGACGCGGGAACACTGTAGTCAGATGTGTTCCCCATATTTTTTTCATGGCCTCCAGTATGCTGAGTTTATCGTCCACCATTACATGGTGGTGTCCCGGATAACGCTGCCGGATATCATCCATCATTTGCTCTTTATGCAAATAAATCAATACCCGTCCGTCTACCGCATCCCACAATCCTGAGCGCTGGATTTTGCGCGGCTGAAACACCGCATCGCCATCGGACAGAATAACGGTTTCACCATGCGACCGGAGTAGATTGATTACGTTCAGCGCGTCGGGATAGAGCCGTTCGGCGAACGGATAGTCCAGCAGGAAAGAGGACATCATCATCCACTGCGGCTGATCCTTCACTTCCATACGGTAGGATTGCAGCGTGGCCAGATAATCGGCATAGCCGCGCTCGGCGCGCACTGCTTCGTACAGCGCCCAGTAACGCGCTCCGTCGTGGTCGTGAAATTCATTTTCCAGGTAGACGCTTAAATCCGCTTCGAAGCGATCGTTATCGAGTAAGGTATTGTCGACATCGAGCATGAACACCACCTTGGCCGACCGGCTCATTGCGCTTCCTCATGGGACCGTGGATTGTGCCAGCCGCCATCCGCGGCAATCAGATCGTCCGCTTCCCGCGGACCCCAGCTGCCCGGCGCGTACGGGCGCGCCGGCGGATGGTCTGTGAGCACCGGTTCAACCACAGCCCAGGCCGCTTCAATCGCATCCGCGCGGGTAAACAGCGCGGTGTCGCCGGCCAACGCATCGCCCAGCAACCGTTCATAAGGCGCCATGTCCCCGTTCACCTCGTTGCTCAGATAAAGCTCATGCTGCTCGCCGACGAATTGCTGCCCGGCGCGTTTAATGCGCGCAGCCAGTGCAATTGCGGAATGCGGGGACAGCCGGAAGCGCAGGTAATTGGCGTGGCCCTGCGGCGCGGCATCGTCAAATAATTTTTGCGGCGGCGGTTTCAGCTGAACCAGAACTTCGGCAGCCGTGTCAGCCAGCAGTTTGCCGGAGCGCAGATACCATGGCACTCCCTGCCAGCGCCATGAATCGATATGGAGCCGCACGGCGCAAAAAGTTTCGACATCGGAACCCTGAGCTACACCGGGCTCATTGCGATAACCTTCATACTGGCCGCGCACTAGGTCGGCCGCGCTCAGCGGGCGCATCGCCTGGAACACTTTGGCCTTTTCGCTGTGTACTGCGCTGTATGCCTGATAAGCCGGCGGCTCCATGGCCAGCAGCGCCACGACCTGAAAAAGGTGATTTTCTATCACATCGCGCAGGCATCCCACCGACTCATAAAACGCGCCGCGTGTGCCGACACCAAAATTTTCGGCCAGCGTGATCTGCACACTGGCCACGCAGTTGCGGTTCCAGATCGGCTCGAGAAAGGAATTGGCAAACCGGAAATAAAGAATATTCATGATCGCCTCCTTCCCCAGATAGTGATCTATCCGAAAGATGGAGTCTTCACCGAATACCGAACAGGCAACGCGGTTGAGTTCATGCGCCGTGGCAAGATCGCGGCCGAACGGTTTTTCGACAATGATGCGTGCATTTTTGGCCAGGCCGGCAGACCCGAGACCGGTTATGACCGTCGCGAAAAGACTGGGGGGGATGGCGAGGTAATATGCCGGGCGCTGTACGTCGGCCAGCACGGCTTTAAGTTTTTGCAGCGTGGCGGGGTCGTTATAATCTCCATCGACATATCGGAACAGCGCCAGCAGACGTTCAAGTGTCTGCGTATCGTCGGCGCTCTCGCCGGCCGCCTTGACGCTGTCGGCCACCCGTGCCCGCAACTTGTCCAATCCCCAGCCGGAACGCGCTACGCCGATGATCGGAACGTTAAGCGCACCCCGCTTGACCATAGCGTAAAGCGCGGGAAATATCTGCTTGTGGGCCAGATCGCCGGTTACGCCAAACAGCACCAGCGCGTCGGATGGAATTGCCGGGGCCTTATTTTTGTCCATCCATTTCTTTCTGTCAGGTTCAGATACGACAGGCGTCCGCATCGTGGATACGATACGACACAGCCCAAAATTCAGCGGGTATTAATGGCGGCTCGACGCTTATCAAAAAACGGCAGGGCAGCCGTTCAGGCAGTGGCATAACTGCGATCAGCCTCCACTATGCTGATCGCGTGATAGGTATCCAGTTGCGCCGGGAAGGCAGCTGCGAGAATCGCGCGGGCGCGCTGAATCTGTTCCTCTGTGCCATGCGTGACCATCAAAAACTCGTTGGCGTTGATGGCCAGCTCATACTTGATCACGCTGTCCCGTGGTATGCCCAGATGGTATAAGGCTGCGCCTAATACGCTTAAGCCGCCGACCACCAGCGCGCCTTCTATCGCGGATACCACCATCTCGGCGAGCTGGCCGACTACCACGACCGGGCCCACCATAGGGATCGACAAAAATACGCCGCCCAGGAAAAGTCCCCAGAGCCCGCCCCAGAACGCGCCGTATTTACCCCAGAATTTAATGCGATCGCCAGCATTGTACAGGCCGACCAGCTTATCCTCCGCACTATGGCTTTTTCCGATGACGCTGAAATTTTTCATGTCAAATCCGCTATCGATCAGTTTTCCGATCGCATCATCGGCTACCCGATAATCTTCGAATACCGCAATCACTGCATCATATGTATGTGTCATGCATTCCTCCGAACAGTTGTCCTTGGACAGTTCCGGGACTTCATTGGCATGCTTGATACACAACCAGATACCCGGCAGTTGAGGTTTTAGAATGCGCCCGTACCAACACATATTCTGTGCGCTAGCGAGCATAAGACACAACTATGAAGGGTCAGATACGCTACGAACTGCGCTCCCAAAAAAACGCTCTCGGAAAACGGAGCGTTCGAGTGGGTGAGTTTATTTGTTCGGGTATCTGTCGGTAGGACGCGGCCGCTCCATCAGGCGATAAACCGCGCCCAGCGTAAGCAGCGCAAAGGCCAGAGCAGCCAGTGTGATTGCCGAAGAGCTTTCCATTTCGAACACGATGAATTGGCGCGAAACCGCCAGGATCGCCACCAGGATCACCGTTTTTACGATGATCACGCGATTGGTCTGCTCGGTCATATGCAGCAGGGTGCGGTTAAGTTCTATCGCGATCAGCAAAGTCATGATGATGCCGAACGCAGACTGGAAGGACTTGTGGTCAAAGGTACGCAATGCGCCTTCCCAAACGACGTGGTAAGTTTCCACGACCAGCCCCCAGAACGCCGAAAGGATCAGTATCGAGATGATCAGAACCAGGCCCCGGGTGATCAGAATTTCAAACGTATGAAACAGCCTTGATGCGACATGTTTGGACCGGGGATCTTCGTTAGCCATAATTATTTTTAATTCCTCAGACGCTCATCTTTATGCATTGCATAATATCACTCGCTCGGCTGTGGTCTATACCAAACCATTACGTATATTTGCGGAATTGCCCGACGACAATACCAAATATTTCCAGATCGCCCCTGGGACGGATGACAGGATACGCGGGATTGGCCGGAAGCAACACAAAACCATCTTTTTCCCGCCCCAGGGTTTTCAGCGTAAATTCATTATCGACGATGGCCACCACCATTTGTCCAACATTCGCGGTAGCACGCTTTTCCACCACAACCGTGTCCCCGGGCATGACACCCGCGTCTATCATTGAATCCCCTTTGACCGTGATCAGCACCGTACTGGAAGGACACTCAACAAGGTACTCGTCTATTGTGACCGTATCGTTACGAATATCGCCAGCCGCACTGGGCAAACCGGCGCGCACGCTGTCAAAGAGCGGACGTTCAAAAAAACGTTTACCCGGCTTCAGGCGTTTGTCCGGCGTAGCATCCAGATAGCCCGCCAGCTTCAGCCGCGCAACCAGGGCGGCTACCGGAGATTTGGACTTAAACCGCACCAGCGCCATAATCGTGGAGTATGGCGGCAACACGCCATTGGCGGCATAGTAGTCCTGCAGTTTCGCGAGATAGGCGGCATCGTTTTCCATAGCCCGGCACAATATGGAACGAGCGTTCTTTTGTCAATAGTCCTTTGATTTTTTTGCTTTTGCCGGGACCTTGCCGTGGCTCAACGATTCGATTCGCGATTACAAACATCATTTATACGGATTGCTGTCATTCAGTTCATCCACATACCGGTTGATCACACCGGCTTCCCGCTGTAAAAAATCCTCTACTGCATGAGCGAACTCAGGTTGCGCCAGCCAGTGCGCGGACCACGTGGTGACCGGCAGAAAACCGCGCGCGAGTTTGTGCTCGCCCTGCGCCCCGCCTTCGAACAACGCGATTTTCCGCTCGATGCAGAATTCAATCGCCTGGTAATAGCACGTCTCGAAATGCAGGCCGGAGTGGTACTCTAGCGTGCCCCACGAGCGTCCATACAATGCATCGCGGCTGAATAAATTGAACGCGCTGGCGATTGGTACACCGTCACGAGAAGCAATCACCAGCAAAATATTTTCCGGCATGGTCGCGCCGATACGGGTAAAGAAATCCAGGTTCAGCGGCTGTGGAGAATGATATTGACGCAGGGTGCGGACATAGCAGCGCATGAAAAACTTCCACATGTCCGCAGTGATATCGGCACCCACCAGACGTTGAAAGGTGATGCCTGCATCCGCGACCTGGCGCCGCTCCTGATTTATTTTCTTGCGCTTATCCCGGCGCAGCCCCGCCAGGTAGGCAGCGAAATCGGCATAGCCGGGATTGCGCCAGTGCAGCTGCACACCGCGCCGCAGCATCATTCCCTGCTGTTGCATCTCGGCCGCCTGGCTTTCATCCGGGAAGAGGCAATGCAGCGACGAAACACCGCTGTCCCGGGCAAGCTGCAGCGCAGCATCAATCAATTGAGTTCGAATTCCGGCCGACGCTGCCAATATGCGCGGTCCGGTCACCGGCGAAAACGGCACCGCGCACAGCAGCTTGGGATAATAATCGAGGCCGTGCCGCTGGTAGGCATCGGCCCAGGCCCAGTCAAACACAAATTCCCCATAAGAATGATATTTGCGATAGAGCGGCATCGCGCCGACCAGCGCATGGCCCTGCCATGCGCTTAGAAACTGAACTTGCCAGCCGCTCTCCCGCGTAGTGCAGCCGCTGTCCTGCAGCGCACTCAGGAAAGCGTGCGACACGAACGGGTTGCCGCCGGCGAGCGCATCCCATTGTGACGCCGGAATATCCGCGATAGAGGTGATGAGCTTGAAGTTCATGCGTACTACAGCATGCGCTGCCAGACCAGCGTCCGATTATTGGAAGGCATCGCAACATCCCGGAGCAACTGCAGCCCGTGCGCCTCGGCGAGCTGGTTAATCGCTTCGAAATCGCGTACCCCGCTGTGCTCGTTATGCGCCTTCAGCCACTGATCAAAACGGGCATTGCTGTCCGACGTGAATTTCCCCGCATAGTTGTATGGCCCATACAGGCACAGTATGCCGTCTGCACCCAGAACCCGCGCTATCCCGGCGAACATCCGCTGCACTTCCGGCCATGCAACAATGTGCACGGTGTTGGCATTAAATACCGCGTCGATATTTTCGACCGACCAGTCGCTGTCGTTAACGTCCAGCAGCAACGGCGGCAATACATTAGCCAGCCGCGCTTCATCCACCCAGGCGCGCACGCCGGCCAGATTAGGTTGCAGTTCGCTGGTCTGCCACACCAGATGCGGCAGCGCCCGGCCAAAGTGCACCGCATGCTGCCCAGTCCCGCTGGCGATTTCGAGCACCCGTTTGCGTCCGGCAAATACATCGCGCAGCACCTCGAGTATCGGGCCCTGATTTTTTTCGCAAGATACTGAATAGGGTTTCATCTAATGATCAGCTACGAACTGCACGCCAGGATTCATTCCATGCCTGCCTAACGGCGTGCCCATCAGTTTGCTGCGTGTAATGATAAGATCGGGCACTCATTATATATCGTAGCTGGAACAATAAAAATTACCGGCCGGCGCACCTCCATCATGTCCATCGACTCCACCGAAAAAACTCCGCCAGAATCCGCGTTAATCCAGCGCAAAGTCATCATTGCCGCCTGCTTCGGCACATTCCTGGAATGGTATGACCTGCTGACTTTTGCCACCTTGGCGACTTATTTCAGCATACTTTTCTTTCCGCCGGACAATCCGGTCGCCGCGATGCTGGCCAGCCTGGCCACCTTCGGCGTAGGCATGCTGGTGCGTCCACTGGGTGCGGCGGTGTTCGGCTCGCTGGCTGACAAACACGGCCGCCGGCCGATTTTTCTGGCGACGATCGTGCTGATGGGGGTGGCCACGTTTTGTGTAGGATTACTGCCGACCTACGCCCAGGTCGGCCTGCTGGCGCCGGCTTTGCTGCTGACGTTGCGGCTGTTGCAGGGCTTTGCCGCGGGCGGCGAAATCGGCGGCGTCGCGGTCTACCTGACCGAACATGCGCCGGCCACCCGGCGCGGTGTATACACCAGCGTATTGCAACTGATGGGGCCGCTGGGGGTGCTGGTCTCCACGCTGCAGGTCATACTGCTGCAGACCTGGCTCAGCCCGGAAGATTTCCAGAGCTGGGGATGGCGCGTACCGTTTCTGTTTTCCGCCGTGCTGTTACTGATCTCGCTCAAAAGCCGGATGAATATGCATGAGTCGCCGATATTTCAGTTGCTGCGCGCAAGAAAGGTCTTGTCCACAGCCCCATTGCGCGAATGCTTTACTGATCGCCACACGCTGGGCCGCATGGCGCTGTTGTTTTTTTGTATTTCTGCCGGCGGCTCGCTGCTGTTTTTTTCATCGCAGGTGTACACCGCCGTCTTCCTTAAAAACATCGTCAAGCTCGACCCGCAACGTGCCACCCTGCTGGTGATGACCAGTACGCTGCTGCTGTTTCCGCTGACCATACTGTGCGGCTGGCTGTCCGACCGGATCGGCCGCCGTCCGGTGCTGCTGGCCGGGCTGCTGCTGGGCAGTCTGGCAGTATTACCGGTCTATAAAGGTCTGCTGCATTACGGCAACCCGGCGCTGGAGCAATTCAACCACAATCAGTTGGTAGCGCTGCACGGCCACTCCTGCGCCTATGGCCCGTTTACCGCGCCGCGCAATGATTGTGAGCGCAACCAGGAGATGCTGGTCAAACTGGGCGTGTCTTATACGCTTAATCAAGCGCAGTATCTCAACACCTGGATCGTCATCGGCACCAGCAGCATCGCTGGTTTTCAACCAGAGCAGCTGGCCCGCGCATTAAAGGCGGCCGGCTGGCCGGAACATGCCGATCCGTTGCAGATCAACTGGCCGATGCTGGCGCTGCTGTTGCTGGTGCCACTGCTTGCGGTGGCGCTGATCACCGGACCGCAAACCGCCACGCTGGCGGAATTATTCCCGGCGCGGACACGCTACACCGCTGTCGCGCTGCCGCACAATCTCAGCGCCGGCTGGATAGGCGGTTTGTCGCCATTCATGATTACCTTGCTGAGCGTACAAGCGGGCGATGCAATTTCAGGGTTGTGGTACCCGGTCGGGCTGCTGATTATCGCGTCCGTGGTCGGCCTGCTGTTTCTGCCGGAAACCCGGAACGTCGCGCTGGACCAATAGCAGACGCGCTCAGGAACTCAGGCGTATCTGCTCCGCGGCATCGCTGTACGCCTCCTCCAGTTCACCCGCCAGCCTGGCTAGTTGTTGCTGATCACCGGCGCCGGCAGCGTATTCCAGTTGCTGGCATAAGTCGCCCAGCAGCATTGCCCCGACCGTGCGCGCCGATGATTTCAGTTTATGGGCTGTGCCGGTAATGACTTTCGCCTCGCCCGTGGTTACCGCGGCGTGGATATTTGCCACCTGCTGCTCGGCGCTGATCAGGAATTTATCCAGGAAACGACGGTGCATCGCCGGATTATCACCGACAATGCGCCCCAGCGCAGCGGCGTCCCAGACCTTGGCGGTAACCGGGGCCGCACTCGCGCGGCGGTTGCTCGCACGGCGTTCGGCTTTCCCCGCCCAAGGCTGAGGATCGCGCGATACACGGGGCGATGCGCCGCCCGGCAAGGGCAACCATTTCGCCAGCAACGAACCCAGTTGGTCCAGCCGTAACGGCTTCGACAGATAATCGTCCATGCCTTGCTTCAGGCAAAACTCCGCTTCGCCCTGCATCGCGTTGGCGGTCACCGCAATGACAGGGAACCGCGTTCCGTCCGGTTCTTCCTCGCGTATCGCCGCGGTCAGCTGGAAACCGTCCATATTCGGCATATGGCAATCAGTCAGCAGCAGCGCATATTTACCGGTGCGCCAGCGCGCCAGCGCTTCCAGCCCATCGGCGGCGGCCTCGGCTGCATAACCCAGTATGCGCAATTGCTCCTGGATGACGGCGCTGTTGATTTCGTTGTCTTCCGCCAACAGCACCAGACGCCCGCTCTGCGCCGCCTGCTCCACCGTTGGCGCCTCGATGCGCACCTGCTGGCGTCGCTCGCTCAGCGTGGCGATATTCTGGGCCGAAAGGGTTCCTGCGGCGATCGCCACGCCCTGTAACAGCTCATGCAGCAGCAATGGATTCACCGGTACCGTCACGGCCTTGTTCGCAATAACGCTGTTGCGGCGCCGGACCAGCTGCACCACGCGGGCGGCCGCGGCCAGATCGACTTGCTGCGCACTCTCGCTATACTCAGGGTCGAGTAACACCACAGTCTCGCCCGTCATTGCAGACAATTGCCGGTGCGCACTCGCCAGATCCGCGACTACAGTTACCTGGGCGCCGGCAAAGCGCAGGTAAGCCGGCAGAATTTCGCCATAACTGGCGTCAGCGGTGAGCGCAAGCACCTGTACCCCGGTCAAATCCAGCGCCGGCGCAGCATCAACACCCGGCGGCGCCGCCTGCAGCGGCAACTCTACGATGAATTCAGACCCGGCGCCGGGTGTGCTATGCACGGAGATCTGCCCGCACATCATTTCCACCAGCCGTTTGGTGATACTGAGGCCAAGGCCGGTACCGCCGTAGCGCCGCGTGGTGCTTTCGTCCGCCTGCGAAAACGGCTGAAACAAGCGGCTGCAGACTTCCGCCGACATGCCTATGCCATTATCCATAATGCTTAGCTGTAAACTTTCGCCGCCCTCGGCCAGCATGCCGCGCTGCACCCTCAGCACAACCCTGTTATGTTTAGCGATTGCGCCGCCAGGCATTTCGTTGGCGGAACTTTCGTTGACGGAGCCTTCATCGTTCTGGGTAAACTTCACTGCATTGCCAAGCAAGTTAACCAGTATCTGACGCAGACGCACCGGATCGGTCAGCAACCACGACGGCAAGTCAGGCGCAACGTAAACGTAAATGTCCACGTTCTTTGTCGCCATGATAGGGATCAGCAACTGCGCCACGCCCTCTGCGACTTCACGCACCTGGGTCGGAATCGCCTCGATGGATAACTTGCCGGCCTCGATTTTGGAAAAATCCAGGATATCGTTCAGAATACTCAGCAGCGCAAGCGAGGAATCGCGTATGGTCCTTACCATGCGGCGCTGGTCGACGGAAAGATTACTCACCTGCAGGATATCCACCATGCCGACTACGCCGTTCATAGGCGTGCGGATTTCATGGCTCATATTGGCCAGGAATTCGGATTTTGCACGGCTGGCCGACTCGGCAGCATGTTCGGCACGCCTGCGCTCGGTGATATCAGTGCTAATCGCAATATATTCCTGCAGCCTGCCGTCGTCGCCGATAAACGGAGCGACCGTCATATCCACCCAGTACAGCGTGCCATCCGGACGTCGGTTGCAGATTTCCGCATGCCACGGCAGACCCTTGCCGACCGTGCGGTACAAGTCCGCGAAAAATTCGTCGCTGTGGTAGCCCGAGTTCAGTAAGCTGTGATTGCTGCCCAGCAATTCTTCCCGCGTGTATCCGCTGAGTGCACACAGCCGGTCGTTGGCATAGGTGATAGTTCCCTGCACATCGGTAATTGCAACGATGGCATGCTGATCGAGTATCAGCTTCTGTTGTTTCAGCGCAAACAGCGCGCGATGCGCGGCTGCCTCACTGTTGCGCAGTTCCAGCGTGCGCTCATCGACCAGTTCCTGCAGATGATTGCGATGGCGCTGCAGTTCCCGCTCGGCCTGCTTGCGCTCGGTAATATCGCGTACCGAACCCTGCACGAGATTTTTGCCATCCACCTGCATACGCGTCAGCATCACATCGCAGACAAATTCGGTGCCGTCGCGGCGCATGTGCGTCCATTCGAAGAAGCGGGACCCGCTCTCCAGTACCGCATACATTATTTCCCGCGCCGCCTCATCTGACCTGCGCCCATCGGGCTGATACTCCGGAGAAACCATTGCAGGAGTCAGCTGGGTGAATTCCTGCTCATCCTGGTATCCGAACAGCGCGAGCGTCGCGGGGTTGCAGCTGAGAAAGCCCTTTTCAGGATCGCCGGTCATGATTGCATCACGCGAGGATACAAATAGCCTGCGGAATGACTCTTCGCTTCTGCGCAACGCGTCCTCGGCATTCTTGCGCTTGGTGATATCCTGCACAAAAACGAAAATGCATTCCTCGCCGTTGTGGGAAATATAATTCGCCGATACCTCAACCGGAAAAACGCTGCCGTCCTTGCGCCGATGCCGGCTTTCAAAATTATCGACTTTTTTCTGCTTCAGATTTTCCCACCATGACGCCCATAGCGGCCGGGGAAAATCCGGATCGAAATCCCACACGTAGTTGCCGATCAGTTCGGAACGCTGATAGCCCTGACTGACGCAGGCATAGTCATTCACATACAGCACTTGCCCCTGCGGGCTGATCCGTTCGATGATGCTCTGGGTCCTGTCTATGATGACCTGGGTCAGCCAGGATTCCTCTTCCGCCTGTTTGCGTGCGGTGATATCAGTGATAAAGCCGTGCCACAGCGAGGAACCGTCGCTTTCCCGTTGCGGCAACGCATCACCGTACATCCAACGCGCTACACCATCCTGGAATTTCACCCGGAACTCATGGCGCCAAGGCGTCATTTGCTGTGCGGAAACCTGTAACGCGTCGTTCAGTTCGCCAAGGTCAAGCGGATGTATGCATGCAAAAACCGCGCTGGCGTCCTCGCGGACCGCCTCCGGACTCATACGGAACATCTCGTTGATAGCTGCACTGGCAAACGGCATGCAGGAACTGCCGTCCGGCCACAGGCGCAACTGATAGACCAGGCCGGGGACGCAGGCGGTAATTTTCTGAAAACGGTCCAGTGTTTCCCGTTGCAGCTCTTCCAGCTGCCTGCTCAGGGTGACATCCTGCACCGTACCAGCGGACCGCAGCGGCTTGCCGGCGGCCGTGTATGTGGTGATGCAGCGCTCATGCACCCACTTGATACGTCCATCCTCCATCAGCAGCCGGTGAGTAACCTGATACGGCTGGCGCGTTATCACCGACTGCTCATAGGCTTGCTGCACATCCGCGCGGTCGTCCGGATGGACTGCGCCGAGAAAGGCCTGAGAGGTCGCGCCGACTCTGGATTTATCGATTTCAAACAGATCAAAAACTTCGTCGGACCAGTTCAGTTCCTGGGTCTGCAAATCCAGATCCCAACTGCCGACCTGGGCAATGTGCTGTGCTTCATTCAGGCGCTCCATATTGCGCGCCAGCACTTGCTCATGCGCCAATACCTTGTGGCGCAGCTGTATATTCTCCTTCAGATTACGAGCAACACGCGTTGCACTGGCCAGCACGAAGATCAGGTACAGCACAATCATTGCACACATCGGCGGCGCGATCGCACCGCCTTGCAGCGCAAAGCAGACTATCAGCGGCAACAGCGACGGCAACAGAAAAACCAGGGTCGACACCCGATCTATCGCCAGTGAGGTGAGAGCCCCGGCACTGAGCCCGGCCATCACAAAGGCCATAAACACCTGGTGCGATATGTCGCCCTCAGGGAACAGGAGGACCGTGCCTGCGCCCCAGGCCGATCCGCCGGCCAGCACACCGATGCGGAAGATATGTATCCAACGCATTGAATGGTCGGCCGTATCCTTCGAACTGCGATGCCAGGCCATTGCCGTCGCTGCTCGCGCCAGCAGAATCAGGCAAATCACCGCCAGCCAGCTGAATAGCACAGGCGCCGCGATGACCGGCTGCTGCACCGCCGCAAGTATCAGCGCCAGCAACGCGCTGATCGACACCGACATCGGCAGGCCGGCATAAAGCAGCTCAACCTGCTCGCGTTGCAATTGATCAGTGAGGTCGATATCCAGTTTAGCCATTGACTGAGGCATCATGTTTTCCGTTAAATCGTTGATGACTGGTGGCTGCAAGCGGGGCTCAGCTGTTGCCAGTGCCCCGTTGAGTGGTGGTGCTATCGGCAGTGTTATCGGTAAACAGCGCCCGCAGCTGTTCGCCTAAGTGCCGCGTGGGTTCCGACAGCGCTTGCTGCTGTGCCGGAGCGATACCGAGTTCGCGCACCACGCTGTCCAGCTTCCTGCCAAAATCGTCAATCAAACGGCTGCTGTCCAGGCTTAGCCGTTGCTGATGCTGGACGCCTTGCTGTTGTGCATTGCGGAGTTCGGCCAACTGCAGGGCTGCCAAACCGTTGTCGAGCGCGGTGACGCGTGCACTGACGCCCTCGGAAAGCAGCATCAAATTCTCGTTCAGACTTTGGTAATGCTCGGCATCGTCCCGCGGCATATTTTTAATGATCAAAGTCATATGGTCAAAACTGTAGGATGTGCGTGTGCCGAACTCGATGACCCGGCCCTGTCTGGACATACTGCTGAGCACGGACTCTTCAAGCGGGGAACAGGGGCCGTGCGCGCTGTAACATACCGGACTTTGGCGTCCACGTATCTGCACGCTGGCCTCGAGACCGTAGGCGGTCATCGCATTCAATATTTCCCGGCACAGCGAAATATAATCTGCACATTTAAAACTGTTGCGCAGGAATTGCAGCACTGCTCCCAGCTCGGCGGCGTTGGTCATCGCCGTCATCGCACTGGAAAAAGCGCTGGATAGATAAGACTTGAGGCGCTGCCGCTCGGCATAGCGGGTAATTGCCAGATGCACTTTGGAGCGCAGCTCTTCCGCGGCGACCGGCTTGGTCAGATAATCGTCGCCGCCGGCTTCATAGCCGGCCATGCGCTCCTCTTCGCTGATCATGCCGGACAGAAAAATAACCGGCAGGTCTATCATTGCAGGGATCCCGCGCAGCGCGCGGCAGACTTCGTAACCAGACAGCCCGGGCATTGAGACATCCAGCAGGATCAGGTCCGGCGACCGCATCGCCAGTTCATCCAGCGCGGACTGGCCGTTATCGTAGCGCTGCACAAGGTAATCCACGGCGAGAATTTCCGCCGTAAGCTCCGCGGCAAAATCATCGTCATCAACAAGAAAAATGGTAGGAAGTTTGTGCATTTCGATAATCCTTGAATTTCAATCAGGCATACTGTGGTGGGCAATTAACTACTATCAGTCCAGCCTTATCGGCAATTTGACGCCAGACTATAATGTTACCCACGCTCCAATATAAATCGACAGTATTAGCCGAAATCTGACATGGCCATATGGACAGTAGCGTTTTACCAAACTGCGCGCGGCTGATATGCAGCTGGCCACTCCGCCGTTACAATAACGTCTATCGTTGAGTTACGCTCTACCGTTGAACATTAAGGCATCGTACGGCAACAAAGCCGGCGCCACATTAATCAAGGATCAGCATGCTCAAATTCTCTCAGCCGCTCATTGCCCTGCTGCTACTGCTGATATCGGGCTGCGCATCGCAGGTCTGGATACCCGACTGGAAAACCACCTCTTCCATCAGCGCACCGCGCGCCGGCAGCGCGGCGGTGGTGGTGCAGGATAAAATGTATCTGATCGGTGGTCTCGACGGTCGTGTTTTCGTCAACACCACCGAGTTTGCGCAGATTCACCGGGACGGCACGCTGGGACCCTGGCAACCAGGCCGGCCGCTGACTGAGGATCGCGGTTTCATGGAAGCGGTGGTGCATGGGAACTACGTGTACGTAGTCGGCGGCGGCAATGGTCCGTACGGCCACAACCTGCTGCGCAGTGCGGAACGCGCACGCATCTACAGCGACGGCACGCTGGGACCATGGGAGAAAGAAAAAAACCAGATGGTGATGCTGCGCCGCTGCAGCAAGCTGCTGGCAACCGATAAACGGCTTTACGCGTTCGGCGGATTCGCCGGGGTGCTGCTGGATAGTGTCGAATATGCCGAATTCCAGCCGGACGGCAGCCTCGGTGTATGGAAGATCGACAAGGAAATGATGACTATCCCGCGCTATGTCGACAGCGTGAAGCAGAAAGGAGATCGCTTCTTCGTCATCGGCGGCCATGACCAGAACAAAGGCGCCGGCATTACCGACGTCGAATGGTCGCGTCCCGCGGGCTCAGGCAGCGTGGAAAAATGGCAGGCAACCACGGCCATGCAGCAGGGGCGCTATGGCCTGTCCAGCGCCAGCCACGAGAATTTCCTGTATGCGCTGGGCGGTATTTCCGGCGCCGAATACCTGGACAGCATCGAACGGACTACCGTCGGGCCGGACGGCGCGCTGGCTCCGTGGCAATACACCACCCCGCTGGACCAGCCGCGCGCCAATTTCAGCACCATAGATTTCCGGGGCCACCTGTATGTCATCGGCGGCACCAACCGCAGCGGCTACCTGAACAGCGTGATTTATGCGGACCATAACAAGGACGGAGACCTGGGTTACTGGGGCAGCGCGCAGGAGGCTCAGGCGCTGAAGGACCGGCTGCAGGAGCGCGAGGCGAAAAAACTGAAACTGCCCTACTCCGGACTGGTGGAAGAAGTCATCCAGACCGAGGGATATACCTACCTGATGGTCACCAGTGAATTGGGCGGCGTATGGCTTGCTGCGCCGAAAATGGCCGACATCCAGCCTGGCGATCACGTCGGTTTCAGCGACGGCGTGGATATGCCCAATTGGTACAGCAAGGAACTGAAGCGTGAATTTGCGATGGTCCTGTTCGTCGGGCAGATACAGAAACAGTAAAGCTACGACTATAAAGAAAAAACCGCGGTGCTACTGATTTTGCACCGGCACGCGGGCGGCCAGCGCGCACAGCAGCTCATAGCTGATCGTGCCGGCGGCGCGGGCAACTTCCTCGACCGGCAGACCCTCCCCCCACAGGACGACACTGCTGCCGACATCGGCGTCCGGCAATGCGCTGATATCCACGCACAGCATGTCCATTGACACGCGGCCCACGGTGCGCGTCAGCCGGTCCGCCACCCGCACCAGCGTACCGCCGGGGGCGTGCCGCGGATAGCCGTCGGCATAGCCGCAGGCCACTGTGCCGATGCGCATTCCCGCCTCCGCGGTATAGGTCGCGCCGTAACCCACGCTATCGCCAGAACGCAATGTCTGCACCGCGATAATTTCGCTGCGCAAGGTCATCACCGGCCGCAAACCCAGCTGTTGCGCGCTGGTTTCCGCGAACGGCGAAATACCGTACAGCATAATGCCGGGCCGTACCCAGTCCGCGTGCGTGGCTGGATAGCGCAGCAGTGCAGCGGAGTTGGCCAGCGAGCGCGCCACGCGGTAAGGTGCGGCCAGGGTGTTGAACAGTTCCAGCTGCGCGGCCACGCCGGCCGTTTCGTCGGCCTGCGCGAAATGCGTCATCAGCGTTATTTCCCTGATCGCGGGATGGGCCTTGAGCTTTTCCATGACCGCGGGTACATCCTGCGGCGCAAATCCGAGCCGATTCATGCCGCTGTTTACCTTGAGCCATACCTGCAGTCTGCCGCGTCGCGGATAGGCGTCAAGCAGCGCAAGCTGCTGCGGATTATGGATTACGCAGGCCAGGTCATATTCAGCCGCGAGCTGGACGTCGTCCGCGCCAAAAAACCCTTCAAGCAGCAGTATGACCTGGCGGTGGCCCGCTTCGCGCAGCACCATGGCGTCATTAATATCCAGCAGCGCAAAGCCGTCCGCGGCGTCCAGCGCGGCGGCGGCCGGCAGCAGGCCATGGCCATATGCACTTGCTTTGAGCACCGCCATGATGCGTGCGCTGGTGCGCCGGCGGACGATGCGCAGGTTGTGTTCGAGAGCAGATAGATCAAGGCTGGCGCGTATCGGGCGGGGCATGCGTAGGATTTGTACAAGGCTTCCGCTAATAATAGCAGATAGCAGTCGGTGGCTTTTCGTGTTATAAAACGTGCTCTGAAAATCCGCCACCGTTAATGAATTTCGGCTTCTACATCATTCTGGCGGCACAGTTTTTTTCTGCGCTGGCAGACAATGCCCTGCTATTCGCTGCCATCGCGCTCCTGGCAGAACTCAATGCCCCCGCGTGGCATACCCCGGTGCTGCAGGAAGGCTTCGTCGTCTCCTACATTATGCTCGCGCCGTTTGTCGGCGCTTTCGCCGATTCGCTGCCCAAAGGCCGCGTCATGCTGATCAGCAATACCATTAAACTATTCGCCTGTTTTGCAATGCTCGCCGGTGTGCATCCGCTGCTGGCGTATGCTTTTTCGGGTTTAGGGGCGGCGGCCTACTCACCGGCCAAATATGGCATCCTGACCGAATATCTGCCGCCCTCCAAGCTGGTGCTGGCGAACAGCTGGATGGAGGGGCTGACTGTGCTGGCCATTATTCTCGGCGCAGTGATCAGCGGAGTGCTGATCAGCCCGGCGATTTCCGTGCCGATGCTGCAATGGTGGGATGTGCCGTTGATCGATACCGGGATAGACACCGCGCCGGAACTGGCCATTGCAATTATTATCGGCATCTATCTGATTGCCGCGTTGTTCAACTGGTATATCCCGCGCCTGCCCATTGATCACAAACCGCTCAGCCATAATCCCATTTTCCTGATCAGGGAATTCGCTCACTGCGTCAAGCTGCTGTGGAAAGATCCGCTGGGCCAGGTATCGCTGGGCGTCACCACGCTGTTTTGGGGAGCAGGCGCAACATTGCGCCTGCTGGTGCTGGCATGGGCGGCCACCGCGTTGCATTTTGATATGGGTGCTGCCGCCAAGCTCACCGCCTGGGTTGCGGTGGGCATCGCAATCGGCGCGGTACTGGCGGCCAAATTCGTCAAGCTGGAACGTTCGGTGAAAGTGCTGCCGGTCGGAATTGCGATGGGCGTAATGGTGCTGGCGATGATACCGGTAACCAATCCGATAGTGGCGGTAGTTTTGCTGGTGATCATCGGGGCGATGGGCGGCTATTTCGTGGTGCCGATGAATGCATTGCTGCAACATCGCGGCCATTTGCTGATGGGTGCCGGCAGTTCCATCGCGGTGCAGAATTTCAATGAAAACCTGAGTATTTTCGTGATGCTGACGCTGTACACTGTACTCGAATGGCAGGGGGTCAGCATTTACACCATCATCATGGTATTCGGGGTACTGCTGGCCGGCATTATGGGCGTGCTATACAAGAAACACGGCCACGATCAGGATAACGGAAAAATTTAACGCACTGTTGGCGCGTCAGGCAACAGCCACGGCGCAGTTACTCCTGCTGACTGGGCTACACGATTAGCTGACTGGGCTACATGATAGCTGACTGGGCTACACGATTAGCCCGGCTGCCAGTAATCTCCGCTGACCACCTTATTTCGCCCCAGTGCTTTAGCCCGGTAGAGCGCATTGTCTGCCGCCTTCAGCAACATCGTCAGCGACAGATCCTCATGCGGCACCACAGAAGTTGCCCCGCAGCTCACCGTAACGTACTTGAACGGCGAAGCGCTGTGAGCCATTTTGCGCTCGAACACGTGTTGGCAAATATGGTTGGCGACCCAGGTAGCGCCCTCCAGGGTAGTTTCCCCCAGAATCAGCGCAAACTCCTCGCCGCCATATCGCGCCGCCAAGTCACCGGCCCGCGGCGCGGAACGTGCCACCTGTGCGGCGACTACCTTCAGGCACATATCGCCGGCCTGGTGGCCATAAGTGTCGTTGTATAGCTTGAAATAATCGACATCCAGCATCACCAGCGACAGCGACTTTTTCATACGCAGACAGCGCCGCCATTCTCGCCCGGCGAAATCGTCAAACGAGCGGCGGTTGCCAATGCCGGTCAGCGCATCGACGGTGGACAGGCGTTGCAATTTCTTATTCACCACATTCTGTTTCTGAGCCACCTCGACCAGCGTGCGCTGTTTTTCAACCAGCCTGCCCATTGCGCGTATCTTGGCGCTCAGCACCGCCGCACTGATCGGTTTCAGCAGGTAATCATCGCCGCCCGACTCAATGCCGCGCGCAATATCCTTATCCTTGTCCATGCTGGTCAGGAAAATGATGGCGGTCCATTCATTTGTTTTTTCAAGCGCACGCATCTGCTTGGCAATATCGAAACCGTCGATATCGGGCAGGATAGCGTCCAGCAATACGATGTCGGGACGATTGTTGCGAAAAATTTCAAGCGCTTCATGGCCGGTCACTGCCGTCAGCGGCTGGGTGATGCCCATGCGTACAAGATAATTGCACAGTGCGCGCATCGTCACCTTGCTATCCTCCACCACCAGCACTTTCAGCTCACTGTCATTGCGCACCATGTGACACCTTTATTCAAGCCCGCTACGTTCCAACTGCTCTCTGCTTTTCATGGTCGCCACCGCCAGGCGCAGATCCTGCCATGCTTTGGCCTTATCCGGCGGCGTGCGCAGCAGATAGGCCGGATGGTAGGTAATGATAAGCGGAATCCCCATCAACGAATCCGGAGCAGCATGATACTCATGCACATTGCCGCGCAGCTGACCAATAGTCGCGGGTCGCCCCAGCAGCGCGGAGGCCGCAGTTGCACCCAGCGCCACGATAACCCTGGGCCGCAATAGTTCGATCTGACGCCGCAGATAGGGCAGGCACTGGGCGATTTCATCCGATTGCGGCGTGCGATTGCCCGGCGGGCGGCACTTGACGACGTTGGCGATATAGACTGTGTGTTTGCGATCCAGTCCGATCGCCATCAGCATGCTGTCGAGCAGCTTGCCCGCCTGGCCGACAAACGGCTCCCCCTGCAGATCTTCTTCCGCGCCGGGACCTTCGCCAACAAACAGCCAATCAGCATTCCGATTACCCACACCGAATACAGTTTGCGTGCAACTGGCGCGCAAAGGACAAGCCGTACAACTCTGCACCCGTGCCTGCAATTCCTCCCAGCCCATGTGCGCGAACGGCGGCGTCCCGTCCAGCACGGTCGTGCGTACCGGCTCGAGTAATTCCGCAGGCGCCGCCTGGGGCAACTCATCGGGAGATAATGCAGATGCGGGGGCAGGCTTGAATCGCGGCGAGGGCTGCGCACGCAGCCGCCACAATGGATAAAGATTGAGTTCGCGCAACATTGCGGCTTCACGCAATGACTGGTCTGGTGTAACTGACGAACTATGTTCCCCGTGTGGCTGCTTCATGGCAAAGATTCATATTAACGATGTCCTGAAGGCATTATCGACTAGTTAGTAGCCGCGCCGCAAACCATTCTTCCGCCGGACGCGGGCCTGTCAACACGGCAGGGAGTGGGAAATGCTAGCCTAATTGCCCGTACTCGATGCGCACTACCCGGTCGCGGCCCTGCGCCTTGGCCATATACAGCGCATGGTCGGCAGATTTCAGCGAGGTTTCCAGCGACAGGTTGTCACGCGGTATCAGACCGCAAACCCCGCAGCTCACCGTGACATATTGGGACGTCGAACCGTCGTGCGGCAATTTGAGCTGGGCAATATACAGCCGTATGCGGTTGGCCACTTCCATCGCGCCATAGGAATCCGTTTCTCCGAGCACCAGCGCAAACTCCTCCCCGCCATAGCGCGCCACCAGATCGCTGGCGCGCGGTGCCGCGCGCGCCAGCGCCGCAGCGATGGCCTTGAGGCATTCGTCACCGGCCGGGTGGCCGTAGGTATCGTTATATTGCTTGAAATGATCGACGTCCAGCATCAGGAAGGATACCGGCTTCCCCATACGTATGCAGCGCCGCCACTCGCGCTCGGCGATCTCATCGAACGACCGGCGGTTGGCGATGCCGGTCAGCCCGTCGGTGGTGGAGAGCCGCTGCAATTCCTTGTTGGCAATTTTTGCCTGGCTGGCCACTGCCATTTGCCGGCGCTGCATGTCCACCAGCCGGCACATCGCCCTGACCTTGGCTTTCAGCACGGTCTCACTGATGGGTTTGGTCAGGTAGTCATCCGCGCCCACACCGATGCCCTGTTCCAGTTGATCATCCTGATCCTTGCTGGTCAGAAAAAGGATGGCCGCCCATTCACCGTCCTGCTCCATTTCACGCATCTGCCGGGCGACCACGAAGCCGTCAATATCCGGCAGTATCGCGTCCAGCACTATGATGTCCGGACGGTTAGTGCGAAATATCTCCAGCGCCGCCTCGCCGGTTTCGGCTAACAGCGGATTGAGCAGGCCGACTTTGGCAAGATAATCGCACACCACTTCGCGGGTCATCTTACTGTCTTCAACCACCAGCAATTTTAGTCCGTCGATATTCTCTGGCATAACACCTTCCCCGGTTTGATACGCTCCGGCTTACAGCCGGCACGCCATCACGATCCCATCTTCGCGCCCATTATCGGCCGGATAGTAGCTCGACCGCAAACCCAGCTCGCTAAACCCGGCTTTGCGATACAGCGCCAGCGCCGCCGTATTGGAGGGGCGCACTTCCAGCAGCACGCGGCCCATGTTCATCGCGCGCGCCACGGCCTGCACTTCCAGCAGCAGTTTGCGCCCCAGGCCTTGGCGCTGATATGCCGCGGCTATGCCGAGGTTGAGCAGCTGCATTTCGTCCACCGCTGCCAGCAGCACCGCATACCCCAGTATTTCATCGCCCTGCTGGTAAACACCGCAGATATTGCCGCTCTTGAGTGCGTCGGCAAAGTTCCCGCGCGTCCATGGATAGCGCTGTATTTGCTGCTCGATACGCAGCACCGTTTCTACATCCTCCGCTGTCATCGGGCGCAACTGAGGCTGCATCATTCCCTGCCGTTATTCCGTTCGTGTTGCTGTTCGCGCTCACTGGTTTTCAGAGCCACTTTGTCGCGCAGGTACAGCGGCATCGCTTGCGCCGCATCGACTCCCAGCCCTGCACCGAACACCGGCACCGCCAGCTGAGCAATGGCGCGAGCCTGCGGAATAAGCTCAGCATCACAATCGGTGAGCTGCCCGTCATAACGCTTTGCCAAGGCATCATCGTACGCGGCGAAACCACTGCCGGCGCCAAACCAGCCGGTGCCCGGCACATCCGGCGCAGCGTGCGGCAGCCACAAGCCCGGCGCGCATACCGTCACCCAGTTATTACCGTCTTTCTGGTAAGCGGCGTGATACACCTCGTGCATACGCGCATCCAGCGCAGCGATGACCTTATCTCGTCCGGTGGCCTGGGCGAGCGCCTGTAGCGTGGATATTGCCGCCACCGGCAAATCCGCGCCGAGCGCCAGCCCTTGTGCCACACCGCAGGCGATTCGTACCCCGGTGAAGGAGCCTGGCCCGGCGCCGAATGCAATTCCATCCAGTTGTGCCAACGTCACGCCCGCTTCGCGCAACACAGCGTCCAGCATTTCGATCAGCAATTCGGAATGTTTTTGCCCCGCCAAAACCGCACGCTCGTGTATTGCGCCATCCTGCCACAGCGCAACTGAGCAATATTCGGTCGACGTTTCCAGCGCCAGAATACGCATTACCGCAGACGTGCGATCACAGCAGCAGAACCACGGCCTGCGCCGCGATGCCTTCGCCACGCCCGGTATAACCGAGCTTTTCGGTGGTGGTGGCTTTTACATTCACTGTATTCAATTCCAGGCCCAGATCAGCAGCGATATTCGCTGCCATTGCGGCGATATGCGGGGCCATTTTCGGCGCCTGCGCGATGATGGTGGCGTCGACATTGCCGACGCGAAAGCCAGCCTGCGTCACCATGGCGGCCACTTCGCGCAACAGGATACGGCTATCGATATTTTTATATTGCGTATCGGCATCGGAGAAATGGCGACCGATATCGCCCAGCGCCGCCGCGCCGAGCAGCGCATCGCAGATCGCGTGCAGCAGCACGTCGGCATCGGAATGGCCGAGCAGCCCCTTATCGTAGGGAATATCCACGCCGCCGATAATCAGCCTGCGGCCCGCAACCAGCTGATGAACGTCATAGCCTTGCCCGATTCTCATTTCCCGTTTTCCTGATGGTTCAGCAACAGCTCCGCCAGCAGCAGATCCTGCGTATAGGTCACTTTTAAATTGGCCGGCTCGCCCATAACCAGCCTGGGCTGCAAACCCAGCGCCTCGATTGCCGATGCATCGTCAGTGACATGAAGGCAGTTTCGCAGTGCATGCGCCAGCAAGCCGGCACGAAACATTTGCGGAGTCTGCGCCTGCCATAACTGCTCGCGACTTTCGGTACGGATAATCCTCGTCGTGTGATCGGCGCGTTTCAGCGTGTCCGCCACCGGCACCGCAAGTATGCCCCCCACCGGGTCGTTGCTCAGTTCGCCTATCAGCCTGGCTACATGCGCCTGAGTCAGGCACGGGCGCGCCGCGTCATGCACCAGCACCCAGTCATCGAGCTCCAGCTCGGACACCAGCAGGCCGTTTGCGACACTCTCGGCGCGGGTCGCTCCGCCGCAAAACAGCGGCTGCAGCCGATCGCCGAAGGCCGACCAGTCATATTGATTGAACCACTTGTCATCCGGTGCAAGCACCACGAACACCGCGGTGATTTGCGGGCTGGAGCACAGCACATTCAATGCGTGATAAATCATCGGTTGCCCGGCCAGCGGCAAATACTGTTTCGGCACATCATGGCCCATCCGCGAACCGGTCCCGGCAGCGGGTACTAAAGCGTAAAAATCAGACATCTAGCGATTGTAATAGAAAAGTCGCACGGTTACCCGAGAGGATGCTTTAAGCTGCTCAATGAGCGCACCGCATAGCGAACGATTCGGCCTGGTTAAAGGCCAGGAATTTCAATCTAGTTCGACACGATATTAAATTTGGAGGCGGGGGTCGGAATCGAACCGGCGTCTACGGATTTGCAATCCGCTGCATAACCATTTTGCTACCCCGCCGTGCTGGAAAGTACAGGGAGGAAAAATTAAGGGAAAGCGCAGCGCCTTCCCTTAAAATTTGGAGCGGGAAACGAGACTCGAACTCGCGACCTATACCTTGGCAAGGTATCGCTCTACCAACTGAGCTATTCCCGCAAAAAACGAAGTCCGCATTATAGGGATATTGCCTTGCCTGTCAAGAAATCGCTGGCGACAACAAATATGACCATGCCTGTAATCGCGCTCGCATGCGTATGTTTTCGCCCGCTCGCGCGTCATCGCTGTATAATGCGCGCCCTGTGCAGAAGGCGCATTTTCCTGCACATCCAGCAGCTGTCCTTAGCTCGCCCGGGTGGTGAAATTGGTAGACACAACGGACTTAAAATCCGTCGGCTTGAAAAGGCCGTACCGGTTCAATTCCGGTCCCGGGCACCATCAACCAGTTAGCGATATCCATAATGGTCAAGCGAGCAGATGCCAGATCATTCCCAAGATCCCACTGCCCAGGATGACCGGTATCACCCCGGCCTTGAACCGGAACAATGCGACCATCGCGGCAGAGGTGAGCAGCATGGAGAACCAGTCCGTAGTCCCGGATAGCCCGTGCGTCCAGAACACATGGTAGGCAAAGAACAAGGCCAGATTCAGGATAACTCCCACTACTGCGGCCGTAATCGCACTTAATGGGGCAGTGAACTTGAGATTGCCGTGGGTCGTTTCGATGAATGGCCCACCGAGCAGGATCAAAATAAAGCTCGGCAGGAACGTGAAGAAGGTTACCACCCCGGCTGCGACGAACGCGGATGCAAACACCGCGTCCGGCCCAAACACCTGGTTTACCCAGCCCCCGACAAAGCCGACAAATGTCACCACCATGATCAGCGGCCCGGGTGTGGTTTCGCCGAGCGCCAGGCCGTCTATCATCTGGGTAGGCGTCAGCCAATGGTAATGTTCGATTGCTCCCTGGTAGACGTAAGGCAATACCGCGTAAGCCCCGCCGAATGTTAACAGCGCGGCTTTGGTGAAGAACCAGCCCATCTGGGTAAAAGCACCTTCCCAGCCGTACCTCAAAGCAAGGAAAGCCATGCCGGCGAGCCAGATGCCAACGCCGATCAGCGCCACACGGATCATTCTGGATCGATTGAAGCGGGCGTGGCGGGGAGTGGGTGTGTCATCATCAATTAACGCAGGGCCGTAATCCCGCTGAGCCGCGCCATGGCCGCCCATTTTGAATTGCTGCGGGAATAATCGGCCTCCCAAATAGCCGATCAAACCCGCAGCCAGCACTATTAAGGGAAACGGCAGACGGAGCAGGAAAATTGCTAAAAAAGCCCCTGCTGCAATAACCCACATTATCCTGTTCTTTAATGCCCTGGACCCGATTCGATAGGCTGCGAAGAGCACGATCGCCACCACAGCGGGCTTGATCCCGTAAAGGATGCCGGCAACCGCGGGCACCGAACCATAAGCCATATAGACCCAGGCCAATCCCACCAGGATAAAAAATGAGGGCAACACAAACAGGCCGCCAGCAATGATGCCGCCCCAGGTGCGATGCATCAGCCAGCCTATATAAGTCGCCAACTGCTGCGCCTCAGGGCCCGGCAGCACCATGCAATAGTTGAGTGCGTGCAGAAAGCGCTTTTCCGAAATCCAGCGTTTTTTTTCGACCAGATCGTGATGCATGATCGCGATTTGCCCGGCCGGTCCGCCAAAACTGATAAATCCAAGTTTCAGCCAGTACCAGAAAGCCTGTGCAAAGGTGACCGGTTGAGGTGCTGGTGCGGTGCTGGGATTTGCGGTATTGCCTGTAAGGTCCATGCGCTCTCCGTAAGTCAATTAACAATTAACTTTAATTGGAGCAGACCTTGGACGCCAGGCGTCTGAATGGGAGGTCGCTATCCCCATGTCGGAATTTTAAAATTGAACGTATATAAATACAAGCGGCCGTCTGCATCCGCCACAGAAAGTATTACCCAATCTATAACCAGAATTAGTACTTCAATACAATTGCACCGCCGTAGCGATGAGCTATGCTGGCAAAAAAGCGCAACTGGCGGAGGATAAAATGGACGTGATAGAAGAAGCATACAAAGTGGGCAGAGAGTTCGGTCAAATGATCCTGGAAATATATGGGGATAAAAATTGCTGGATGAAAATGAAGCCCGCCGCGGTATTAAGATCGGAAGACCACGCCTTATTAAAAATCAGGTTTGGCAAGGTCAACAAGGAAATGGAGACCGAATACTTCAAGGGTTTTAATGAAACCCTGGGAATTACCGACTCTGACCGGATCAAGCACGGACTGTAGCAACATCATTGGTGATTAGTAGTCACCTCGACGACCTCCCCTTGGGCGCTCAGCAATAGAACGCCGAGCACGTCCAGCCTGTCTAATCGGCTATAATTCCGGCTCCCAAATAGTCCAGCTAGCCAGTCATCGTTTACCTGCTCGGGACTCGAATCAACCGGGCGCTGCATCAATTACATGTTAAGCAAACTTAATCCGGCTCAACGCGAAGCCATCAAATATCTGGACGGCCCGCTGCTGGTGCTTGCCGGCGCCGGCAGCGGCAAAACCGGCGTCATCACCCATAAGCTTGCCTATCTGATTGAGCAATGCGGCTATGCTCCGCGCAACATTGCGGCAATCACGTTTACCAATAAGGCCGCCAATGAAATGCGCGAACGCGTCGGTAAATTGCTTACCGCCCGTGACGCAAGGGATTTGACCATCAGCACTTTTCACGCGCTGGGCATGCAGATTCTTCGCGAAGACGCCGGGCTGCTCGGTTACAAAAAACAGTTTTCAATTTTCGACAGCGCCGATACCGCCAAAATCATCAGCGAACTGCTCGGCGCTCCGGATAAGCAGGATATTCGGAACGCGCAAAGCGCGATCTCTGGCTGGAAGACCGCGTTCATCACACCCGAACAGGCATCCGGCATGGCGGAGAATGAATTACAGCAACGCATGGCGTTGCTGTATGCGCGATACCAGGAAACGTTGCGCGCATACCAGGCGATGGATTTTGATGACCTGATACTGCTGCCGGTGCATCTGTTTCAGAACTTTCCGGCAGCACTGGAACGGTGGCAACAGCGCTACCGCTATCTGCTGATCGATGAATACCAGGATACCAATGACTGCCAGTACCAGATGACACGTTTGCTGGCCGGCCAGCGCGCCGCTATTACTGCGGTGGGAGATGACGATCAAGCGATCTACGCCTGGCGTGGCGCCAGCACGGCCAATCTGCAGAATCTGCAGAACGATTACCCCAGCCTGCGCGTGATCAAGCTGGAGCAGAATTACCGCTCGTCGCAACGCATCCTCGCCTGCGCCAACCATGTGATCAGCAATAATCCCAAGCTGTTCGAGAAAAAACTGTGGAGCGACCACGGGCCAGGCGACGTAATACGCGTATACGCGGCCAAGGATGACGAAAATGAAGCCGAGTCAGTGGTGATGCGGTTGCTGGCGCACAAGATGGAGTACGGTACGCGCTATTCCGATTACGCCATTCTGTACCGTAGCAACCATTTATCGCGCGCCTTCGAGGAACAGCTGCGCGGCCAGAAAGTGCCTTATACCGTCAGCGGCGGCACGTCGTTTTTTGACCGCGCCGAAATCAAGGATCTGATTGCCTATCTGCGCCTGATTGCCAATACCGATGACGACCCGGCATTCATACGGGCCATCACCACGCCCAAACGCGGCATCGGGAACCAGACGCTGGAAAAACTGGCAGGGTACGCAGGCACCCGCAATATCAGCCTGTTCGAAGCCTCGTTTGAAAATGCGATGGCGCACCAGCTGCCGGTGCGGCAGCATGAAGATCTGCTGACCTTCTGTAATTTCATCAATCGCATGGAGTCGCGCGCCGGCCGCGAGGAATGCGCACCCGTGCTGGCCGACCTGATGCATGCGATTGATTACGAAGCATGGCTGTTCGATAGCCATGAGCCCCGGCAGGCAGAAACCAAGTGGGCCAATGTAGTGGATTTCGTCGGCTGGATTAACCGCAAATCGGAAGCCGACGGCAAAACGCTGCTGGCGATGACCCAGACCATTGCGCTGATGAATCTGCTGGAATCGCGCGAGCAGGAACCCGATGCCGTCAGCTTGTCCACCCTGCATGCGGCCAAGGGACTGGAGTTCGGGCATGTATTCCTGATCGGCGTGGAGGAAGGGATTTTGCCACACCGCCAGAGTGAGTTACCGCAACAGATCGAGGAAGAACGGCGCCTGATGTATGTGGGCATTACGCGAGCGCAACGTTCGCTGCAGATCAGCTATTGCACCCGGCGCAAGCAAGGCAAGGAATGGCAGCTGTGCGAGCCCAGCCGCTTCGTGCAGGAATTGCCGCAGCATGAAATCAGTTATTCCGGCGTGGCCAAGGCAGGCAGTGCGCCGGAGGTCAGCAAGAGCGACGGCATGGCAAAGCTCGCCCGTCTGAAGGCGATGCTGGGTTAATCGCGTCCGGCTTGCCAGGCGCCCAGCGCTCTACTGATCGACTGATCAAACCTCAGCAGCTTCTTTGTGCGCTAGCAGACAGAGCGCGCAATCTGCTTTATTCATAATAAATTACCTCACCACGGATACCTGGCAGCAGCGGTACGCTGAACGGTATTCGGCGCAGGGATCACAGCCGGCATTTGTCGCTGAAGAAAATCGACGAAGGAGATAAAAATGAATTGGGATCGCATTGAAGGAAATTGGAAGCAACTCAAGGGCAACGTTAAAGAACAATGGGGCAAACTCACCGATGATGATATCGATGTAATTGCCGGAAAACGTGACCAGCTTGCCGGGAAAATTCAGGAGACTTATGGCTTGTCCAAGGACGAGGCCGAGCGCCAGCTGTCCCATTGGCAAAACCGGGTGGAGGATAAAAATCATTCTGCTTAACATCCCCTGATAGGCCGTCGCCGCTTTTACTCATCCTAATTTTAAGGAAAAACATCATGATAAAAACCAACATTGCACTTATTACAGCGGCACTTAGCCTGGTATTCAGCATGAACGTACTGGCCGAAGGCACTTCCACAAGCATGACCAAGGATGACTACAAGGCGGGTAAAGCCCGGATTGAGGGTGAATACAAATCCGCCAAGGCCACTTGCGGCAATCTTTCCGGTAATGCCAAAGACATCTGCAAGGCGGAAGCAAAAGGTAAAGAAGAAGTTGCTGAAGCCGAATTAAAAGCCAATTACAAACCCAGCAAAAAAGCTACTTATGAAGTCAGCGAAGCCAAGGCCAAAGCAGATTATAAAGTAGCCAAGGAAAAATGTGATGACCTCTCCGGCGACGCAAAGAGCACCTGCACCAAGGATGCAAAAAATACCTATAAGCGCGCCAAAGAAGATGCCAAGGCAACGATGAAGGCAGCAGGTTAATAAGCCGCACCCAACTAAAATATACTAAAAGGCAATCATGAAAAAATTCAATATCACTTTAATCGCCGCAGCATTAAGTTTGACGTTTAGCGCTGGCGTATTTGCCGAAAGCATGTCCAAGGATGAATACAAGGCAAGCAAGAACCGTATCGAAGCCGAATACAAATCGGCTAAAGCCGGTTGCGATTCTTTGGCAGCGAACGCCAAGGATATTTGCCAGGCCGAAGCCAAAGGTAAGGAAGAAGTTGCCGAAGCTGAGCTAAAAGCCAGGTATGAGCCTGGAGCGAAAGCGACCTATAAGCTGAGCAAAGCTAAAGCCAAGGCTGATTACAAAGTAGCCACTGAAAAATGCGATGACTTGTCCGGCGATGCTAAAAGCAATTGCACCAAGGAAGCCAAAGCCGCAAAAACGCGCGCAATGGATGAAGCTAAAGCGGCATACAAATCCGATAAGACAGGCGAAGCTGCCAAACATGAAAGAGTCGGCGAGTATGTCGATGACAGCGTAATCACGACCAAGGTGAAAGCTGGAATACTGAATGCCACCGCTCTGAAATCCGGCGAAATCAACGTTGAGACTTTCAAGGGCGTGGTGCAATTGAGCGGCTTCGTCAATTCGCAGTCCGATGCAAACAAAGCGGTCGAGATTGCACGCGGCGTCAAGGGCGTGTCTTCAGTCAAAAACGATATGCAGGTTAAAGGCCAGTAATTAATGGCAGCAGAAAGCAACAGTTCAGTTTACGAACTGTTGCGTTTTAAAAGGAGAATTCAATGTCGATAGGAACCATACTTTTAGTCATTTTGATTCTGGCGTTGCTAGGCGTGATTCCAGCCTGGCCACACAGTAGATCATGGGGCTACGGTCCCAGTGGCGGCTTGGGCCTGGTACTGGTCATCGTGCTGATTCTGGTGTTGTTGGGCAGAATTTAGCCCCGGGTTTTCACCCTGCAAAATGAAAATGGCCGAGTAATCGGCCATTTTCATTTGCTCTTAATTAATAGTATTGCCTGAATGACAAGTCGCCCCCCTTCGTACCCTTAATAGCCGACTTTCTCCGCAACAAAACTCTTGAGTCGAGCAACATCCGCTTCCATAACTTCACAGCGTTGTGGCAGATTTTCGATCCCCGCCAGCGCAACGGGGCGTTCCGGTTCCCGCCCCAGCGCTTCCACAATGGTTTCTTCAAATTTGGCTGCCTGAGCCGTTTCCAGGCAGATCAGCGGCAGGCTAGGCCGGCGTTGTTCCAGTCCGGCCTTGATACCGTCGGCGGTATGCGTATCTATCATCACGCCGTATTCTTCCCACAGCTCGCGTATGGTCTTGAGCCGATCATAATGGCTGCTCTTGCCGGAGGCAAAGCCAAACTGCGGCAATGTATGCCAGTACGGCGTGGCCTTGATATCGAACTCGCCGCCCTGCTCCACCTGCGCCCACAGCTCGCGCAGATGCGCCGCATCGCGGCCGACCAGGTCAAATATGAAGCGCTCGAAATTGGAGGCCTTCGAAATGTCCATCGACGGGCTGCTGGTTTCATATGTGTGTTGGATCGCGCGCGGACGATATACACCGGTACGAAAAAATTCATCCAGCACGTCGTTTTCGTTGGTGGCGAGTATCAGCTGGCCGATCGGCAAACCCATCATGCGCGCAATATGGCCGGCGCAGATGTTGCCGAAATTGCCGGACGGCACCGAAAATGCCACCTTTTCATCATTCGAAGCGGTGGCGGCGAAATAGCCCTTGAAGTAGTAAACGATCTGCGCCGACACGCGTGCCCAGTTGATCGAGTTGACCGTGCCGATTTTGTACCGGGCCTTGAACGCATGATCGTTGGACACCGCCTTGACCATGTCCTGCGCCTGATCGAAATTGCCGTGGATCGCGATGTTGAATATATTCGCGTCCTGCAATGAATACATCTGCGCGCGCTGGAAAGCGCTCATCTTGCCGTGCGGCGACAGCATGAACACGCGGATGCCGCGCTTGCCGCGCATCGCGTATTCGGCCGCCGAGCCGGTGTCGCCGGAGGTGGCGCCGAGGATGTTCAGCTCTTCGTGCTGCCGCTCCAGCACATACTCGAACAGATTGCCCAGCAATTGCATCGCCATGTCCTTGAACGCCAGCGTCGGGCCGTTGGACAGCTCGAGCAGATGCATGCCCGGTTCCAGCGTGCGCAGCGGCGTAATCTGCTGCGGGTCCGAGCCGGCGCGCGCATTGCAGTACACCGCGGACGTGTAGGTTCTGCTGACGATGGCCTGCAGGTCGGCGCCGGGTATATCGGTGGCGAATTTCGACAAGACCTCGTATGACAGTTCAGCATACGACAACTTGCGCCAGGCATCCAGCTCGGCGCGGCTCACCTGCGGATATTCCTGCGGCAAGTAGAGGCCGCCATCAGGAGCCAGCCCACCCAGCAGAATTTCACTGAAACTCCGGGCTGGCGCCAAGCCACGGGTAGAAATATATTTCATTATTTACCTAATGTTTCCATGCGCAGCCGGATCACTTTGCCTACCACCGCCGATAATTTTTCCAGCCGGGCAATCGCGACGTCTATGAATTTTTCGCGGGTCAAGTGTGTCAGCAGCACCAGGTCCGCTTCACGCTCGCCTTCACCCGGCTCCTTCTGGATCACCGCATCGATCGAAATTTTTTCATCGGCCAGCACGCGCGTGATGTCGGCCAGCACGCCCGGCTCGTCCAGCACGCGCAGACGCAGGTAATAGCTGGTCTGCACTTCGGCAATCGGCAGGATAGGCAGATCGACCAGCTGATCCGCCTGAAACGCCAGATGCGGCACCTGGTTGGCCGGGTCGGCGGTATGCATACGCGTCACATCCACCAGATCGGCGATCACCGCGCTGGCGGTCGGCTCGGCGCCGGCACCCTTGCCGTAATACAGCGTCGCGCCCACCGCATCGGCCTGCACCAGCACCGCGTTCATCGCGCCTTCGACATTGGCGAGCAGGCGCCTGGCCGGAATCAGCGTGGGATGCACACGCAACTCGACGCCTTCCGCGGTGCGCCGCGTGATGCCCAGCAGCTTGATGCGGTAGCCCAGCTGCTCGGCATATTTGATATCGGCCGCCTGCAGACTGGAAATGCCTTCTATATAAGCCTGACCGAACTGCATCGGAATACCGAACGCCAGCGCGGACAGGATCGTCAACTTGTGCGCCGCATCGACGCCTTCGATATCGAACGCCGGATCAGCCTCGGCGTAGCCCAGGCGCTGCGCATCCTTCAGCGCGGCGTCGAAACTCAGGCCCTGGTCGCGCATTTCGGACAGGATAAAATTGGTGGTGCCGTTGATAATGCCGGCGATCCACTCGATATGATTCGCAGTGAGCCCTTCGCGCAGCGCCTTGATGATCGGGATGCCGCCGGCGACCGCCGCTTCGAAAGCGACCATCACGCGCATCTTCTGCGCCTCCAGCACGATCTCGTTGCCATGCAATGCCAGCAACGCCTTGTTCGCGGTGACCACGTGCTTGCCGTTGTGGATCGCCTTGAGCACCAAGTCCTTCGCGACGCCGCAGCCGCCGATCAGTTCTACAACGATATCGACCTCAGGATCGTTCACCACCGCAAACGCATCGTTGGTGACGCGGCACTTGCCGCCGGTAACAGCCTTGGCGCGCTCAGTATCTTTATCCGCCACCACCGTGATGCGGATCGGGCGACCGGCACGCCGCATGATTTCTTCGGCATTCCGCATCAGCACAGTGTAGGTACCACCGCCTACCGTTCCTATGCCCAACAGGCCCACATTAATTGGCTTCATTTTCCAGTTCCTGATTAATTATTTTCCGTAGCGCTTACGGTAGTGCTCCAGAAAACGCGCAATTCGACCCAGCGCTTCGCTCAAGTCGTCCGCATTAGGCAGGAACACCAGACGCAAATGGTCCGGTTGCGGCCAGTTAAAACCGCTGCCCTGCACCACCAGCACTTTTTCGGTCTCCAGCAATTCCAGTATGAATTTCTGATCGTCGTCGATCGGGTACATCCTGGGATCCAGGCGCGGGAATAAATACAGCGCGGCTTTCGGCTTGACGCAAGTCACGCCGGGCAGCGCAGTCAGCGCTTGCCAGGCAATTTCGCGCTGCTTGGCCAGCCGCCCGGACGGCGCGACCAGATCGTTGATGCTTTGATAGCCGCCGAGTGCGGTCTGGATCGCGAACTGTCCCGGCACATTCGAGCATAGCCGCATCGATGCCAGAATGCCGAGGCCGTCGATATAATCCTGCGCGTATCTCTTTTCGCCGGACACGATCATCCACCCGGCGCGATAGCCACACGCGCGATAATTTTTGGACAAGCCGTTCAGCGTGACGAACAGCACATCGTCAGCCAGCGCCGCGACCGAAGTATGCTTTGCGCCGTCGTACAGCATCTTGTCGTAAATTTCGTCGGCGAAAATGATCAGCCGGTGCTGCCGCGCGATTTCGACAATTTCCAGCAGCACTTCATCGGAATACAGCGCGCCGGTGGGGTTGTTCGGGTTGATCAGCACAATCGCGCGCGTATTCGCGGTAATCTTGCTGCGCATGTCCGCCAGATCAGGCAGCCAGCCGGCCTGCTCGTCGCATATGTAATGGCGCGGCGTGCCGCCGGCCAGGGTCACCGCGGCAGTCCATAGCGGATAGTCGGGCGCCGGCACCAGCACTTCATCGCCGGTGTTGAGCAGGCCCTGCATCGACATTACGATCAGTTCAGAGGCGCCGTTGCCGACAAAAATGTCTTCCAGGCCCACGCCGAGGATATTTTTCTGTTGCGCGTAATGCATGATCGCCTTGCGCGCAGCGAACAGGCCCTTGGAATCGGAATAGCCTGACGCGTCGGCGAGATTGTGTATGACGTCCTGGCGGATTTCGTCCGGCACTTCAAAACCGAACGGCGCGAGATTGCCGATATTCAGCTTGATGATGCGGTGGCCATCCTCCTCCATCTGTTTGGAGCGCGCCATTACCGGCCCGCGTATGTCGTAGCAGACATTGGACAGCTTGGCGGATTTCAATACGGGACGCATGGCTTCCTTAACGATGGGTGCTACACAAATTAAACTGCCAGCTCAAGCGCGCTGAATCCGGTAAAATCCTGCCATCCGGCCATTGCAGACTAGCACTGCAAAGGGCGCAATTCTATCCGAGCAAGCCCTTTGCGGCAAATGGAGGTCCGGCATGAAACTGCATCTTTCCAAGATCGCCAACCAGAATATCTTCACTGCGCATGGCGCGGGCTTTGTTGCCGTCAACGGCGAGCGTTTTGAAAACGCGATCGTGGTCACGCCGACGCAGATCTTTTCCGACTGGAAGGCGCAAGATTTTGATCAGCTGAACGAGGCGGATTTTAATTATTTTGTCACGCTGCAAGCGGACATCGTGCTGCTCGGCACCGGCCCGCGGCAGCGCTTTGCACATCCGCGGCTGTATCGTGCCCTGACCGATGCGCGTATAGGCGTCGAATTTATGGACACGCCGGCCGCATGCCGCACGTTCAACATCTTAATGGCGGAAGACCGCAAGGTGGTTGCCGGGATTTTATTCAGGTAATGCGCCGGGTTCGGCGACCGTAGCTAACTGTACTTTCCACGCGCGCAACGCTGTCCGCCGCATCGAATAATAACGAGAATCCCATCCCATGAGCCAGGCATTAAACAAGGTAATAGAGCAGACCGAACGCATCATTCTTGGCAAACCGCAGCCGATCAGGCTCGCGCTGGCCTGCCTGCTGGCGCGCGGCCATCTGCTGATTGAAGACTTGCCCGGTGTCGGCAAGACTACGCTGGCACATGTGCTGGCGCGTACGCTCGGCCTGCATTTTCAGCGTATTCAGTTCACCAGCGATCTGCTGCCGGCCGACATCCTGGGCGTCTCGGTATTTCAGCGCGACAGCGCCGGATTCAAGTTTCATCCAGGGCCGATATTCGCCCAGATGATACTGGCCGACGAGATCAACCGTGCTACACCGAAAGCGCAGAGCGCATTGCTGGAAGCGATGGAAGAACAGCAGGTCACCATTGAGGGCATTACGCGTCCGCTGCCTGCGCCGTTTTTCGTCATCGCAACGCAGAATCCGGCCCACCAGATCGGCACTTTTGCGTTGCCCGAATCCCAGCTCGACCGTTTCCTGATGCGCATCCAGCTCGGCTATCCGGATGCGCAGGCGGAGCGCAGCCTGCTCGATGGCATAGATCGGCGCGAAATTCTGGCCAGGCTCACGCCGCAAATGGATGCCGCCGAACTGGTGTCATTACAACAGCAGGTCAGGCAGGTATTCGTGTCGCCCGCGCTGCTCGACTACGTGCAGGCCATCCTGCGTTATACGCGCGAATCCGGGGCTTACGTGCATGGCCTGTCGCCGCGTGCCGGCCTCGCGCTGCTCGCGGCGGCGCGCGGCTGGGCGTTTCTGCATGAGCGCACCGCGCTGGTACCCGAAGATGTGCAGGCGGTATTGCCGGGCATTGCCGGCCACCGGCTGCAAAGTCTGACCAGCGTACAGAATTCAACCCAGGATACCGGCAGGCTGGCGCGTGATTTGATTGAGGCGGTAGCCATCCCGTGAGCAGTCAAGCGGCGAAACAAGCATGGACACGAACCCGTGTCCATGCTGCCCCGCCGCCTCCCCCTGGTAGCCGGCTACACCTTGCTGATGACACAGTGATTCAGTAACCGCTGATCAACTTATCCGTAATGGCATCGATTAGCGCCACTATGGTTCCGTCAGGATGAATAATATAAGCATGATTCCCGTTCGGATTGACCGCGACGCAGTGCGCCCCCAGGTCTATGTGGCTGCCGGTTATTTTCTTTACCGCAAGGTTGTTGATGTCAAATACATGCAGACCCATGCCCGACAATAAATACAGGCGCTCGCCATCCGGATGCACGGCGAGATTTCCGGGCACGATGCATCTTGCCGAATTCAAATGAGCCGTGCCCGGCCGGCTAACCGCGATAACCGTATTGCTCTGCCTGTCTATCACCGCGATGGCGGCATCACGCAGGCGCCCGAACGCTACATAGATGCGTGATTCAGTTGCGCTGATCACCAGATCCTGCGGAGTAGATATCGGCACATTGTAATGCACGCCAGCCTCCCTCAATTCTATTCTGCGGTACAAGTTGCTCCGGTTTTTACAATCTACTATCAGTTACTGTCAAAAGCAACTATTAATTACTGTCAGAATGTTAGTTTTTATGTATGAGCCTGATGAATGAGAAGGAAGCTTTTAGCAAGCGGTTGACGCGTTTATTCAACGATGCGGGCATCGGCATTGCCAGCCCCACCCACCTGGCGCGCGAATTCAACCGACGCTATTCGGGCAAACCGGTTACCGCACAGGCGGTGCGCAAATGGTTGAACGGTGAATCGATACCCGCCGGGGACCGGATACGGGCACTGGCGAAATGGATGAGGGTTTCTCCGCACTGGTTGCATTACGGAGAAGGTGAAAAAAGCATCGGTAAATTAAGCGTCGAGGAACAACCGGGCATCTATCAGGCAGAGATAGACACCCACTTGCTCGAGGATTTTCAGCGACTGACCCCCAAACATCAAACCCTGGTTTATGAAATTATTCAGGCGCTGCTGAACGCCAGAAAGTAGCCGGCGTTGCGCGGGGCTTTCAGGCTGGCCTGCCGATGCTAGAATAACTTCCTTGAATTGCCCGGACAGAACGAATGCCCACCATGCGCAATGCGCCTGTTACGCGGGCCACCCCTAACACGGCGTTAACCCTCATCAAGTGCTAACCGGGCTGCCGCAAAAATTCCGCATCTGGCTGTTCCGGCCGCATATTGCCGACGGCCCGGTCACCCTCACCCAGCGCCGTATTTTCATTGTACCGACGCGGCAGGGGATGGCCTTTGCCGTTGTGCTGCTGCTGATGCTGATGGGCGACATCAACTACAATCTCAGCCTGGGTTACGTGCTGACCTTTTTGCTGGCGACCATTGCGCTGATGACTATGCTGTACGCGTTTCGCAATATGGCACAGCTGGAAGTCAGCGCGGGCCCGGTGACAGCCGTGCATGCGGGAGAACAGGCCCGATTCACTTTTACGCTGCACAATGGCGGACCGTTGCCGCGTTATCAACTGCAGTTGCAAGCCGGCAGCGCGACCACAGCTGGGCGTGCATCCGAGATCAGCGTTGATATTCCGGCGCGACAAAGCCTGCAGGTGCAATTACCGGTGGCAACGCTGCGGCGCGGCTGGTTACGCTCAGGCCGGGTGACGCTGTACACCCGTTTTCCGCTTGGCCTTTTTTATGCCTGGAGTTATTTACAGTTCGATACCCGTTGCCTGGTCTATCCCAAGGCGGCGGCGACGCAGCCATTGCCGGCCAGCTCCGCCCAGGACGGCAGTGGAACACTGGGCAACATTGGCGACGAAGATTTTTCCGGCTTGCGCAACTATGTGCCGGGCGACCCATTGCCGCGTATCGCCTGGAAAGCCATGGCGAAAGAGCACGGGCTGCAGGTCAAGCAGTTCAGCGCTGCTCAGGGGCATGAGCTGTGGCTGGACTGGGATGCAATAGCGGCGCCGGATACCGAAACCAGGCTGGCGGTGTTAACCCACTGGGTGTTGGAGGCGGATGTCCGGCAGCTGAGGTATGGGCTGCGCCTGCCCGGCGTTGAGCTGCCGCCGAACTCGCACGCAGGACATCGCAATGAATGCCTACGCACGCTGGCGCTGTTCGGCCTGCCCGCTGAATCGTGAAACTGCGGCCGGCACTGATATACGGGTTGCTCGTGTGTGTGCTGATGGTCAGCGCGCCGCATGCGCTGCACCTGCCGCTATGGCTCAGCGCGCTGGCTATAGCATTGCTCGGCTGGTGCGCTTATCTGGCCCGCCACGGCGGCGCACTGCCGCCGCGCTGGCTGTTGCTGCTGATCACAGCAGCTTGCGTGGCAGCCCTGTACAACACCTTTCATACCGTGTTCGGACGCGAAGTCGGCGTCGCCATGCTGATCCTGCTGGCCGCGCTTAAAATGCTGGAACTGCGCACCCGGCGCGACGCGATGCTGGTGCTATTCCTGTGCTGCTTCATCATCATCACCAATTTTTTCTACTCGCAGAGCATTGCCACCGCTCTGTTCATGCTGGCCACCTTACTGATCATCGTCACGGTCTGGCTGCAGCTGCAAAGTCCATCCCTGACATTACAGCTGAGTTTGCGTACAGCCGGTGTGCTGCTATTGCAGGCGATCCCGCTGACGCTGATTCTGTTTGTGCTGTTCCCGCGCGTGCAGGGCCCGCTGTGGGGAATGCCGCAGGATGCGTATGCCAACAGCGGGCTGGACGACAGGATGTCGCCGGGCAGCGTGAGCAGACTGTCGCTGTCGGACGCGGTGGCCTTCCGTGTGATGTTCGCGGCCCAGCCGCCGCGTCGCGAGCAAATGTATTGGCGCGGTCCGGTGCTATGGCAATACGACGGTGTCACATGGACTGCGGGGCAGGCGTTACGCGCCAGGCGTCCGCAACTGGATCAGCTTGATGAGGGTATAGACTATACCGTCACGCTGGAGCCCCATAACAAGAACTGGCTGTTCACGCTGGAGATGCCGACGCAGATTTCAGTTCCGGCGGGGCTGACGAATGATTTCCAGGTACAGGGAAACGCCAACGTCACGTCACGGCTGCGCTATACCGCGCATTCCCAGCTTGGCTTCCGTGCAAATGCCGCAGAAGATCCGCGTCAGCTGCAGCGCGCGCTGGATTTCCCGCATGAGCTCAATCCGCGATCGCAACAGCTGGCTGCGGAATGGCGCGCGCGTCTGCAGGATGACAATGCCGTGGTCAAAGCCGCGCTCAGCCATTTCAATCGCGAAAATTTTCAGTACACGCTGGAACCGCCGCCGTTGGGCAGCAACGCAGTGGATGATTTTCTGTTTAACACGCGCAAGGGCTTCTGCGAACACTACGCTTCCAGCTTCGTGATACTGATGCGCGCCGCCGGCATTCCGTCGCGTGTGGTCACCGGCTATCAGGGTGGAGAGTACAACAGTCTCGGCAATTACTATATTGTGCGCCAGTCGGATGCTCATGCCTGGGCCGAGGTATGGCTAAGCGGGCGCGGCTGGGTGCGCGTAGACCCCACCGCGGCTATCGCGCCGGCGCGAGTGCAGAGCGGAATGGCAGCAGCGGTGACAGACAGTACTGCGCTGCCCTTCCTGGCGCGCACGCAATCGCCCTGGCTGCTGAAGCTGCGCTACAACCTGGATGTATGGACCAACCAGTGGAACCAGTGGGTGCTGGGTTATAACCCCGAGCGGCAATTCGCGCTGCTCACGCGTCTGGGCATGGAAGATATCGGGTGGCAAAAAATGGCGTTCAGCCTGATCGGCGGAATGGCGCTGCTGGTCGGCGTATTCGCATGGTTCATGCTGCGCCGGCTGATTATGCGGGACACCGACCCCACCCAGCTGATCTACCTGAAATTTTGCCGCAGCTTGGCCAAGGCTGGCATTGTGCGCGCGATACACGAAGGCCCGCATGATTTTTCCAGACGGGCGGCATTGCTAAAACCACAACGGGCCGCGGCCATCGCCGACATTACCGCGAGCTATGTCGAGTTGCGTTACGCACGGCAACAGCACCCCGATGCGCTGCGCGCCTTCAGCCGCAAGGTTGCGGCATTCAAGTTATAATTGGATATTATTTAGCCATTTGTCATTATGCAAATTACCCGCAGGCTGGAATTTGACGCAGGCCATCGTATCCCCAACCACGCCAGCCAGTGCCGCCATCTGCACGGTCACCGTTATGCAATCGAGATTACGCTGTCGGGTGACATCATTACCGCCGAGGGTTTATCCGAGCAGGGCATGGTGATGGACTATTCCGAAGTCAAGCGCATCGCCAAGGAACAGCTGGTAGACGAATGGGACCATGCTTTTCTGGTATACCGCAACGACATCGCGGTGCTTGATTTTCTGAACACACTGCCCGGCCACAAGACCGTTGTGCTGGAAGTTCCGCCCACCGCCGAAAACCTGGCGATGATCGCATTCCGGCTGCTGGCCGACGCTTATCGCGACACTTACGGCAACCACCTGCAACTGGAACGGGTACGCATCTATGAAACCCCGAACAATTGGGCGGACTGTTTAAAATAAGCCTCAGGTCGACTGGATCAAAGTCATTTGATCCGGGTGGCCGCTTAGATCGCTTAGATAAAGAACACCCGAATCGTGCCGATATCCGATTGCTGGGTGCGGCCTCCAGCTTTGCCTTATCCACAAATTACCCAGACTCGCGGTTAGCAAAGATCAAGGAGATCGTGATGAATGAACAAACCCCGGATATCGAAAATCGCGGTGGAGCAGGAATGACTTATCCGTTGTGGGTTTCTATATGAACTATTTAAACTCCCTGAAGATTTCTCATCGCCTTGTGCTTCTGGTAGCGGTATTTACCTCGGGCCTTATTATCTTTGGCGGCTGGTCGTTCAAGACGCTGAACGACCTCAAAGTCAACGGTCCGCTATATCAACAAATTATTCAGGGCAAAGATCTGGTGGCGGACATCCTGCCGCCTCCGGAATATATTCTGGAGTCGTATCTGGTCGTCCTGCAACTAACCGGCGAAGCCGACCCGGCTGAACAAAAAAAGCTGATAGATAAACTCCAGACACTGAGAGCTGACTACAATGCCCGACATGAATTCTGGCTCAAGGAAAATCTGAGCGGTGAGCTTAAGAATGTCTTCCTGAAGCAGGCTCATGAGCCTGCCGTCGCGTTCTACGAACTGGTTTTTGACAAGCTCATCCCGGCGGTACAGAGCAATGACAAAGACGCCGTCAATGCGGTCATCGCGCACATCAAGCCCATCTATGAAACTCATCGCAAGGCTATAGACCAGGTCGTGCAGATCACCAATAAACGCGGCATGGCGGAAGAGGCGACGGCGACCGACCGCATCTGGTCCGCTACCATGTTGCTGGCAATCGTTCTGGTGGCTTCGATTAGTGCCGGCGTTGCGGTTGCCGCGGCCATTATCCGTGGCATTAACCGCTCAGTGGACAATCTGCGCGGCACTATGGTGAAAATGGCGGCGGACGGTGATTTAAACCAGCGCTCCGAAATATACGGCAATGATGAAATTGCTCAAGCCTCGGCCGCCTTCAATACCTTGATCAGCGGCTTTGCCGCCATCATCCGGCAACTGACTGGTGCGGCAAACATAGTTTCCAGCACAGTGACCCAGTTGGCTCTGGCCTCGACACGAATTTCCCAGGGTTCACAGACGCAAAGCGACGCGGCCGCATCCACCGCCGCGGCAGTGGAACAGATCACCGTCAGCATCAATTCCGTGGCGGCAAATACCGAGGATGTGCGCAAGCTGTCCGACACCAGTCTGCAGCAGACTCAGCAAGGTAACCAGAATGTCACAGCCATGATAGATGAGATCGGGCGCGTGCAGAACGCAGTTAACCAGATTGCCGGATCAGTGAGCGAATTCGTCGACAGTACGCGCGCGATCGCCGGCATGACCCAGCAGGTGAAGGATCTGGCCAATCAGACCAATCTGCTCGCGCTGAATGCGGCAATTGAAGCGGCACGGGCGGGCGAACAAGGCCGGGGCTTCGCCGTAGTCGCGGATGAAGTTCGCAATCTGGCGGAAAAATCCGCGAAGTCGGCGAATGAAATTGATCGCGTCACCAGCGTACTGAACCAGAAATCCGCGATGGCAGAAGAGGCGGTGCAGGCCGGCCTGCTTTCTCTGCAGGCAACGCAGGAGCAAGTGAAGCATGTGTCCTCAATACTCGGCAATGCAGGAGACGCAGTGTTAAAGTCCAGCCACGGTGTGAGCGATATTGCCACCTCAGTCGGCGAACAAAGCCTGGCCTGCACGGATATAGCTCGTCACGTCGAGAAAATCGCGCAAATGTCGGAGGAAAATTATTCGGCTATACAGTTAAACGGCCAGAACATCGCGGAACTTAAAAGTTTGGCAGACGAGTTTCAGAACGTGGTAAGCAAATTCAGGGTTTAGTCCAGGACGCAACGAAATAGTGGCGCACCTGAGTTTGAACGCCCGGCCGCTAGCGCAGGCGCAGCAGTAACATCGCCAAACTTCCGTCTTAATAGATAAAGGCTCCGCCAGTTTTCTGACGGAGCCTCAACAACTCAACAGATAGCGTAAATACCTTCCGGTGCAATCAACCGTGACGTGTAGTACGCACGCGCTGCAACGCACTCTCCATCCACCTCTTGATACGATTGGCATCCCCAACGCGCGTCTGCTTGCCCCACGAATCAAGCAGCACGATGACTACCGGACGTTGCCGAATCTTGGCCTCCATCACCAGACAACGACCCGCTTCGCTGATGTAGCCGGTCTTGCTGATACCGATGTCCCAAGCGGCGCTCTTGACCAGAGGATTGGTATTGTTGAAACGCATTGCGCGGTATCCGGTTGGCTCAACAAAATGGCTGGAAGATGTTGTGGCTTCATGAATGAGGCTATAACTTTGCGCCGCGACGACCATCTTGACCAAATCCTGCGCAGTGGAAACATTGCCGCTGTTCAGGCCGGTTGAGTCCAGAAAACGGGTATTGGTCATGCCCAGTTCGCGTGCCTTGGCATTCATCATCGCGATTGCCGCCTGGGTGCCGCCCGGATAGGTGCGTGCCAGCGCCGCCGCCGCACGGTTTTCCGAAGCCATCAGCGCAAGTTTGAGCAATGTGCCGCGCGTAAGAGACATGCCGGGACGCATGCGTGAATGAGTTCCCTTGAGCAAATCAATATCCAGCGTACTGATGCTGATTTCCTCATCCAGTGGCAATTGTGCGTCCAGCACCACCATTGCGGTCATCAGTTTACTGATGGATGCGATCGGCACGACCGCATCAATATTTTTAACATACAGGGGCCGCTTACCTTTCACATCGTAAATCAGCGCGATCGAAGAGCGCAGCTTGGGAGACGAACTCCGCTTTAAAACGGTGGCGGTAAGCTCATCGGCTTGTTCCAGCGTGGCCGCTTCACTGGGGGTCGTGGTTACGTCATTTGGTGCGGCCTGCGCGACCATTACCTGGCTCAGCAGCAGCAGCATGAGGAATTTATTGCGCATAAATAATCCCGGGACAAAAAATCAGATTTAAGGATACCGCAAAGCCAACATAAATCAATAGCAATAATCACAGAAAGTGAAATACTTTTAACTGAATTTTGCTTACTTGTAGGAAGTCTTGTTACAGCGGCGCGTCAATTCAACGGCAACGCGACAAATCAAGGCGTGGCGCGCTCCTGCTGTTGCTGCAATGCCCACATCTGGGCATACACTCCCTGCCGCGCCAGCAGCTCGCGATGCGTGCCGCGCTCGACAATACTGCCGTGGTCCATTACCAGTATCTGTGCCGCGTCCACAACTGTCGACAGCCGATGTGCAATGACCAGTGTGGTGCGGTCGCGTGCGACCGTGCGCAATTCGTCCTGGATCGCTTTTTCCGATTTGGAATCCAGCGCCGAAGTGGCCTCATCAAAAATCAGGAGCGCCGGATTTTTGAGAATTGCACGCGCAATGGCGACGCGCTGTTTCTCACCGCCGGACAGCTTCAGCCCGCGTTCGCCCACCATGGATTCATAACCCTGCGGCAAGGACTCTATAAACGTATGTAGATGGGCCGAACGCGCGGCCTGCAGAACTTCGTCGCGCGTTGCGCCGGGGTTGCCGTAAGCAATGTTGTAGTAGATGGTGTCGTTGAATAATACGGTGTCCTGCGGGACGATGCCGATGGCCGCGCGCAGGCTGGCCTGGGTGACCGAGCGTATATCCTGCCCATTGATCAGTATACGGCCCGAGTTCACCTCGTAAAAACGGAACAGCAGGCGCGACAAAGTCGACTTGCCCGCACCACTTGATCCAACCACGGCGACGGTGTGCCCGGCCGGAATGTCGAAACTGACATCGAACAGAATTTGCCGATCGGCGGCATAACCGAAATTCACCTTGTCAAAACGTACTGCAGCCTGCCCCACCTGTAACGGCACCGCATCTGCATCGTCTTCTATTTCCCGGCTTTCGCCCAGCAGGCGAAACATTTTTTCCATATCGGCCAATGCATTTTTAATTTCGCGGTAAACGAAGCCGAGAAAATGCAGCGGCATATAAAGCTGTAACATGAACACATTCACCAGCACCAGGTCACCCACGGTCATGGTGCCGTTGGCGACTCCGTTCGCGGCGAGCAGCATCAGCGCAGTTACGCCCACGGCAATGATAATGCTCTGCCCGGCATTCAGCGCGGCCAGCGAAGTTTGATTTTGCACCGCGGCAATTTCCCACGTGCCGAGATGCTCGTCGTAGCGCCGCGCCTCGTAATTTTCGTTGCCGAAATACTTCACCGTTTCATAGTTGAGCAAGCTGTCGATTGCACGCGTATTGGCCTTGGAATCCATGTCGTTCATGGTGCGCCGGTAGATCATGCGCCACTCGGTTATATGCAATGTGAAGATGATATAGACGACCAGCGTCACAAAGGTAATCACTGCAAACCACGGACTGTATTTACTGAACAGGATCGCCGCCACCAGCCCGATTTCCAGCAGCGTCGGCAAGATATTGAACAGCATGAAATTCAGCAGGAAGCTGATGCCTTTGGTGCCGCGCTCAATGTCGCGCGACACGCCACCGGTTTGCCGATCGAGGTGAAAGCGCAGGCTGAGATTGTGCAAATGCACAAACAGCTTGAGCGCCACACGACGGATCGCGCGTTGCGTAACCTTGGCGAATACCGCATCGCGCAGTTCGCTGAACAGCGTGCTGAACAAGCGCAGTAAACCATAGCCGACGACCAGCATCACCGGCACCGCAAGCAGCGCCTGAGGACGGTTCATCGAATCGACTATATCCTTGAGCACCAGCGGGACTGCCACATTGGCCAGCTTGGCCAGAATCAGCAATGTCATCGCCAGCGCCACCCTGCCCTTGAATTCCAGCAGGTAGGGGAATAGCGTGCGTATGGTGTTCAGATCACCGGGCGGTGTAGGATCGGGAGCTGCGGGATGGGAACGCATTATGGCCTGCAATAAATGAAGACAGTATTATAAACCCTGACCGACGGCGAACTGATAGGACTTGCGTATCGGTGTTCCTCGCTCTACCTCATCAGTCAGCCAGCTTTTCCAGCCGGCTGCTTACCGCATAAAGCAGGTGCATTCAAACTTGCGGCCACCAATCTACATATCATACTTCTGCCCGTACCCGACCGTAGCGGCCAGGAAACGCACCACGGCATAGCTCGCACGCGCCAGCCAGCGGCGCAAAAAATTATGCCGCCGCCAATCGGCGTGCGCCACCGGGTGCGCCCCACTCTCCATCTGCTGCAGCACGTCGGCCCGCAGGGTCAGGGCGAACTCGCGGTCGTATATCACCAGATTGGCTTCGCGCGCCAGCCACAGGCTGAACGGATCAATATTGGAAGATCCCACTGTGGACCAGTAGCTGTCCACCACGGCGACTTTGGCATGCATGAAACTGGCATAGTACTCATATATCTGCACGCCCCCGAGCAGCAGCTCATCATAAAGCGCGAGCGTGGCGTAGTGCTGCAGGTGATATTCCACCCTGCCCTGCAGCAATAAAACCACTTTTACGCCGCGCCGCACTGCATGCAGCAGCGCGTGGCGTAAATGCGTGCCCGGCATGAAGTAGGCATTGGCGATGATGATCTCCTGTTGAGCAGCGGAGATCGCGCTGAGATACGCCTGTTCGATGTCCCGACGGTGACGCAGATTATCGCGCACCAGCAAAGCCACTTTCCGCTGCGTCGCGCCCGGCGTTTTTTTTAACGACACATGCAGGCGCTGCCGCCGGAAATTGGTCCACGCCACCAGCGTCCATAGCTGCCGGGTGATTGCATATATATCCTCTATCACCGGTCCGCGCACTTCAACTGCATAATCCAGCCGGGGCGCAACGATTGCGCCGCCGGGAATATCGTTGATGATGTTGATGCCGCCGATAAATGCGACCCGCCCATCGATCAGCGCGACCTTGCGATGCAGGCGGCGCAAGCGCTGCCGCTGCAAAGTCAGCCATGAGATTTGCGGGCGGAACTTTAATACCTGCACCCCGGCTGCGCGCAGTTCATCCAGCCATGCTTTGGGTAAACTGGCCGAACCGAAACCATCCAGCAGCAGGTGCGTTTGCACCCCGCGCTGCGCCGCCTGAGCCAGCGCGGTTGCGACCATGCGCCCAGTGGCATCCGCTTCGAAGATGTAGGTTTCCAGATAGATCAGTTGCGTTGCGTTTTCCAGCGCAACGATCAGGCGCGGGAAATATTCTTCGCCGTTACGAAGCAATGTCAGTATGTGACCATCGACCTCATGGGTGCTGGTCATGGTACGACTATGGTCGCCGATAACGCGGCATGGTCGGAAATCCTGTTCCAGGCATGCACATCGGTACTTTGTATACCCAGCGCGCGAACATAAATACGGTCCATGCATAACAATGGCATGCGCGCCGGAAAACTGCGCGCCAGCTTGCCACGGCTCGCACTGAATACTTCATGCACCTTCAACTCCTGCACCAGCAGCCGGCTGGCGTGGTTGTTCCAGTCGTTGAAGTCTCCAGCTATGATCAGCGGTGCATCGGCCGGGACCATCTCGTTGATACGCTCAACCAGCGCATTAAACTGCATCCCGCGCCCGAGCTTGAACAAACCAAAATGGACACAGATGCAGTGCAATGGCGGATGCGCGTCGCCCAGGCTGATCTGGCAATGCAGCAGGCCGCGGCTCTCGAAACGGTGCGCCGACACATCCTGGTTGTCCCAGCTTATGATCGGATAGCGGCTGATAATCGCGTTGCCGTGATGACCATCATCGTATACCGCATTCTTGCCGTAGGCATGATGCATCCATATCTGCTCGGCCAGGAATTCATGTTGCGGCAGCGCTGGATAATTCAGGCGTCGGCTCGCAGGGCTGCTGTTCTGGCCCTGCACTTCCTGCAAAAACATGATATCCGCATTCAGTACGCGCAGACGCTCGCGTAATTCATGCAGCACCATGCGTCGGTTGAAGTGAGAAAGGCCCTTGTGAATGTTGTAGGTCGCGATGGTCAGTATAGTCATGGCCTTGCCCGCGCAGTGGGTTCAAGCATTGCCGATACCGCGGGTGGGCAGGCCTGTTTCCCGGGCGAAATCAAGCATGCGCGTTATCGAAACCTTGGCACGCCGCCCAACCGCCGGATCTACATGGACTTCGTTATTTCCGCTTTCCAGTACGGCCGCCAGGTTCCTCAAGCCGTTCATCGCCATCCACGGGCAATGGTTGCAGCTGGTGCAAGTCGCGCCATCGCCGGCGGTGGGCGCCTCAAGAAATATTTTTCCCGGCGACAGTGTCCGCATCTTGTGCAGGATGCCATTATCAGTGGCAACAATAAACTGCTGCGCGGGCAAACTCTGCGACGCCTTGATCAGCTGTGTGGTTGATCCCACCACATCGGCCAGCTGCACGACTGCCGGCGGCGATTCCGGATGCACCAACACACGCGCATCCGGATGCTGCGCCTTTAACGCAGCCAGCGCGCTGGCCTTGAATTCATCGTGCACGATGCAGGAGCCTTGCCACAGCAACATATCTGCGCCGGTCTGCTGCTGCACGTAATGGCCCAGGTGGCGGTCCGGTGCCCACAGGATTTTCTTGCCCTGCTCTTTCAGGTGGCGAATGATCGGCAAGGCGATCGAGCTGGTCACCATCCAGTCGGCACGCGCTTTCACCGCCGCGCTGGTATTGGCGTAGACCACCACGGTGCGGTCCGGATGCGCGTCGCAGAAAGCAGAAAAATCGTCCGCCGGGCAGCCCAGGTCTAGCGAGCAATTGGCGTCCAGATCCGGCATCAGCACGCGTTTTTCCGGATTGAGAATTTTCGCCGTTTCGCCCATGAAGCGCACACCCGCGACCACCAGCGTACTGGCCGGGTGCTGATAGCCGAAGTTGGCCATATCGAGCGAGTCGGACACAAAACCGCCAGTAGCTTCAGCCAGATCCTGCAAATCCGGGTGCACGTAATAATGCGCCACCAGAACGGCGTCCTGGGCTTGCAGCAACTGCCGGATATGCGCGATCAGGGCGGCCTTTTCATCCGGTCCCGGCTCCTGTGGACGCTTGGCCCAGGCCAGCGCGGTGCTGCAACTGCTGATGTCCCCCGCGCGCGGATGGTCATAGGTAATCTGTATATCGTGCTCATGCATGGCGCGCCCTTTCTGGTAATTGCAGAATCGCCGCGCGGTTACTCGGCGAAAACACGCGTTCCGCCGCCTCCTGCCAGGGCAGCCAGAGATAACTCAAATGTTCACGCGCGGATAATTTAATCGGCAGCATAGTGGGTAACTTCAGCCCGAATACATGCTCGGTATTGTGGGTGGTGCCGGGCGGGTAGCGATGCCGCCACTGGTGATAAATTTCAAATACGTTCTGCACATTCCAATCGCTCAACTGATGGCCCCCGGCTGCCAGACCGGTTTCTTCGTATGCTTCGCGCGCAGCAGTTTCGCGCAGGGTCTCGCCGGGTTCCTGGCTGCCGGTCACCGATTGCCAGTAGCCTGGATGGTCGGCGCGTTCCAGCAGCAGCACTTGCAGCGATGCGGTGTAGATCACTACCAGTGCAGACACTGGTCGCTTGTCTGGCGCGGTGGTTAGCAGAAGAACACCCAGAAAGGTTTGCGTTGCGCCCGCCAGTGCGTAACCGCGCCGGCAAGTATTTCGTTAACCGTATCGCGCTCCGCATCAGACAACGGGCAATTCGCATAATTTTGCAGCAGCAGTATATAAACACTGGCGGGCTGCCACGCGAGATCGCCCAATGCATCAGCCAGCGCATCCCAATTACTGCCAAACCAGTCCGGCGCATGGATGGCCTGCGCCAGCACCGCGAGCAATTCACCTTTGCTGTGCACGTCGGAAAGATCCGCGTCAAACAACGTAAAGCCGGATCGTGCGGCAATAGCGCGCAATTCGTCCACACCGCAATTCAGACTATATATCCCGGCCTCATCCAGATGCTGTAGCCGCCTGGCCAAATCTTCCATATTTACTCCTTGATGCGGCGGAACGTCCGGTAATGGTCGTCGCTGTAATAACACTCGTCGCGTCCGCCGCAGACCAGGCGGCGCGCCCCGCGATTGCGCGCGCCGGGCGTTCTCACCGTATATTCGTGATAATACCCGCGTGGCCGCATCGGCAAATGCCGTTCGAAATTGCTGAACACGACGCCGTCGCGCGGGTAAGGGTACGGCCCGCCCTGGCGGATCAGACCCAGTGTCTCGCGCGCTTCGCCCGGCAACTCCGCCAGGCTAACCCATGCCGCTGTACTACCCTGAGGATGATGTCCGTGCGCCTGCGCAATCCACGGCAGGCAAAACAGCATTGCTGCAACTCCGAGCCCCAGAATAATGCGGCGCATGGTGTCAGCTCTTGACTACATCCGGTTGACGCAGGCGTATATGCAGTTCGCGCAACTGCTTCTCGTCCACCGGGCTGGGCGCCTGAGTCAGCAGGCATTGCGCACGCTGCGTCTTCGGAAAGGCGATCACATCGCGGATGGATTCGGCGCCCGTCATCATCGTCACGATGCGATCCAGGCCGAATGCCAGCCCGCCGTGCGGCGGCGCGCCATATTGCAGCGCATCCAGCAGAAAGCCGAATTTCTGCTGTGCTTCTTCCGGGCCGATGTTGAGCGCGCGGAACACCAGTGACTGCGTCTCTTCCTTGTGTATCCGCACCGAACCGCCGCCGATTTCCCAGCCGTTCAGCGCGAGATCGTAAGCCTTGGCCAGACATTTTCCGGGGTCGGTCGCGAGCAAATGCAAGTGCTCATCCTTGGGCGCAGTAAAAGGGTGATGGCAGGCATTCCAGCGCTTGGCTTCCTCGTCATACTCGAACATCGGGAAATCGACTACCCAAAGCGGCGCCCACACGGCGCCGCTGAGATAGCCTTTTTCGTGGCCTATTTTGCTGCGCAACGCGCCCAGTGCGTCGTTGACTATTTTGGTCTTGTCCGCGCCGAAAAAAATCAGGTCGCCGTTTTGCGCCCCGGTGCGGGCTATGATGGCCTGCAGTGCTGCCGCGTCCAGATTCTTTACAATGGGCGATTGCAGGCCGGCTTCATTCAGCTGGGTTGTGTCGTTAACCTTGATGTAGGCCAGACCGCGTGCGCCATAAATGCCGACGAACCGGGTGTAATCGTCGATCTCCCCGCGGGTAAAGGCAGCGCCGCCGGGAATACGCAACGCGGCGACACGGCCGTCCGGGGCATTGGCCGGGCCGCTGAAGACCTTGAAGGCGACCTGCCGGACAGCGTCAGTGACATCCGTCAGTTCCAGCGTTACGCGCAGGTCCGGCTTGTCCGAGCCGAAACGCGCCATCGCCTCCGCAAAAGTCATGCGTGGAAACGGATCGGGCAAGGTAACGTCCAGCACTTCCAGGAATACCGTACGGATCATCTGTTCGGTCAACGCAATGATTTCCGCTTCGCTCATAAATGACGTTTCAATGTCGACCTGGGTGAATTCCGGCTGGCGGTCGGCGCGCAAATCTTCGTCGCGGAAACATTTGGTAATCTGATAGTAGCGGTCAAAGCCGGCCACCATCAGCATCTGCTTGAACAGCTGGGGCGATTGCGGCAGCGCGAAAAACTGGCCCGCATGCACGCGCGACGGCACCAGGTAATCACGTGCACCCTCCGGCGTTGACTTGGTCAGCATCGGCGTTTCGATGTCGATGAAATCGCGGCTATCGAGAAAACGGCGGAACGACATGGCGGTTTTATAGCGCAACCGCATGTTCTTCTGCATCTGCGGACGGCGCAGATCAATCACGCGGTGAGTCAACCTGACATTCTCGGAAAGGTTTTCATCGTCCAGCTGGAACGGCGGGGTAAGCGCGACATTCAGCACTTCGATTTCCTGGCACAAAATCTCGATCTCGCCGCTGCCGAGGTTGCTATTGGTGGTTCCTTCTGGGCGGCGGCGCACCCGGCCGGTGACACGCAGCACAAATTCGTTACGCACTGATTCGGCAATGCCGAACATCTCGACACGATCCGGATCGCATACGATCTGCGCCAGACCGGCGCGGTCGCGCAGGTCTATAAAAATCACTCCGCCGTGATCGCGGCGGCGGTGCGCCCAGCCGCACAATGTCACGGTCTGGTCGAGGTGGGTAAGGTTGAGGTTGCCGCAATAATGAGTTCGCATGTCTACTGTCAGTTTAAGGTTGATTCTCGCCAGGCCTGATTAAAACTCCTGGCCGCACATTGGATACCGGAGGCACCACTCCCATCGATATTATCGATTTCAGCGCAACGTCCACATTGATATTAAGCTCTATGGTGTCGGCTTTGCGCACATAAAAATAAAAGCCGTTAACCGGACTGGGGGTGGTGGGAATGAACACGCCGACGTATTCCCCATCCATGTGTGACGCAATTTCACCGCTGGCTATACTGGTCTGGAATGCCAGCGACCAGGCTTGCGGATGGGGGTAGCGCACCAGCAACACTTTGCGAAATGCCTGGCCATTGCTGGAAAGCAGCGTATCGCTGACCTGCTTCACGCTGTGGTAGATGCTGTTTACCACCGGAATGCGCCGCAGCAGACCTTCCCAGTAGAGAAGCAGGCGTTGCCCGAACACATTGCGCACCAGCAAACCCGTGCCGATCACAATCGCGACAGCGAGTATTACGCCCAGGCCCGGGATGTGTACACCGAGTAACCGGTCCGGATACCAGTCACTCGGCAACAGCAGCAGCGTCTGATCGAGCGTGCCGATCGCGAGGTTCAGCACCCATATGGTAATGCCCAGCGGCACCCAGACCAGCAGCCCGGTGAGCAAATATTTTTTCATGTGTCGCTGCTTGCCGGCGCAACAGGCGCGCTAACCGCAGCTTCGGTTTTAGCCTCGGTTTTAGCTTCGGCCTTAACTTCCGGCTTGCTGCCGCCGCCCTTGAAGTCCGTGGCATACCAGCCGCTACCCTTAAGCTGAAAACCCGCAGCGGAAAGCTGCTTGTTGAATGTGGCTAAACCGCACTCGGGGCAAACAGTGAGCGTCGCGTCACTGATCCGCTGCAGCACGTCTTTGCGCGCTCCGCAACTGCTGCAAAGATATTCATAAATAGGCATGACACGTTCCTAACCGGAAAAGGGCTCATTATACCGCAGCCTCGCGCCAGACGCCGCATTCCAGGCCGTCCAGCGACCATGCGCCGATGCGATAACGGATCAGGCGCAATGTCGGGTGACCCACCGCCGCGGTCATGCGCCGCACCTGGCGGTTTTTACCTTCGTGTATGGTCAGCGAGACCCAGCTGGTCGGAATATGATTGCGCACTCGTATCGGCGGGTTGCGCGCCCATAGGTCCGGTTCGTCCATGAGCTGTGCTTCAGCGGGCGCAGTTTTAAAGTCCGTCAATTGCACTCCGGCGCTCAAGTGTGTCAACGCCGCCCGGTCCGGTACGCCTTCAACCTGCGCCCAGTAAGTTTTGGGCAGTTTGTGACGCGGGTCGGTAATGCGATGCTGCAGCGCGCCATCGTTGGTCAACAAAAGCAAACCCTCACTGTCGGTGTCCAGCCGCCCGGCCGGATAAAACAGGGAAAGCGGGATATAATCGGCCAGCGTCGGGTGCTGCCCATCGCAGCTGAACTGGGAAATAACGCCATAAGGTTTGTTGAACAACAGCACACGGCTCATCCAAATTTCCACTCAATTGATATCATAATTAGCGCAGCCCACTGGAGAAATAATAATGTACCAGCACATCAAAGTGCCTACGCAAGGCCAGAAGATTACTGTCGGCCCTGGCGGTTCGCTGAATGTTCCAGATCACCCCATTATTCCATTTATCGAAGGCGACGGGATAGGCGTCGATATTACAGCGCCGATGCAGCGCGTGGTCAACGCGGCGGTAATCCAGGCATACAGCGGTAAACGAAAAATTGAGTGGATGGAAGTCTACGCCGGCGAAAAAGCGGTGCAGGTTTATGGCAATAGCACATGGCTGCCGGAGGAAACTGTACAGGCCATGCGTGAATATGTCGTATCCATAAAAGGCCCACTCACTACGCCGATATCCGGCGGCATCCGCTCCCTTAACGTCGCGTTGCGCCAGCAGCTGGATCTGTATGTATGCCTGCGCCCTGTGCGCTGGTTCAAGGGCGTACCCAGCCCGGTTAAAGCGCCGGAAAAGGTGGACATGGTTATTTTTCGGGAAAACACTGAGGATATCTATGCCGGTATCGAGTGGGCCGCCGGCACGCCCGAGGCGAAGAAAGTGATCAATTTTCTGCAGCAGGAAATGGGCGTTACGCAAATCCGTTTTCCGGAAACCTCCGCCATCGGCATCAAGCCGGTTTCCAGCGCAGGCAGCGAGCGCCTGGTCCGCCGCGCAATACAGTATGCAATAGACAACGGGCGCAGGTCGGTTACGCTGGTGCATAAAGGCAACATCATGAAATACACTGAGGGCGGATTCAAGAACTGGGGCTATGAATTAGCCAAACGCGAATTTGGCGGTGTCGAAATAAATGGAGGGCCATGGCTGAAACTGCCCAACGGCATCGTCATCAACGACTGCATTGCGGATGCGTTTCTGCAGCAGATATTGCTGCACCCCGAACAATCCGATGTGATAGCAACGCTTAACCTGAACGGCGATTACATCTCTGATGCGTTGGCCGCTGAGGTCGGCGGCATAGGGATTGCGCCGGGTGCCAACCTGTCCGATAGCGTGGCGATTTTTGAGGCAACCCATGGCACTGCGCCTAAATTTGCCGGCAAGGATATGGTTAATCCCGGATCACTGATCTTATCTGCTGAGATGCTGCTGCGCCATATCGGCTGGGTAGAAGCGGCCGATCTGATTATCGGCGCAATGAACGGGGCGATTGGCGCAAAAACTGTTACTTTCGACTTCGCCGACCTGATGCAGGACGCAAAAAAAATCTCTTGCTCAGGATTTGCCGAAGCAATGATCAGTCATATGCAGGGTTCAGCCTAGCCGGTGCTGCAGCACGGCGCCAATAAAAAAAGCCCGCGATTCACGGGCTTTTTTCTTGCCAGAAACCGATTAAGGAGCCTGGATATTGGAAGCTTGTTTGCCTTTAGGACCTTGAACGATGTCAAAGGTGACTTTCTGGCCTTCCTTGAGGGTTTTGAAACCGCTCATATTGATCGCCGAGAAATGCGCGAACAGATCTTCGCTGCCATCATCGGGAGTAATAAAACCAAAACCTTTTGCATCGTTGAACCACTTTACTGTACCGTTTGCCATGTTGCTTCCCTTAACTTAAAAACCGGGTGGATTCCCGTTAAACTGTTTGAATTCCAAGACCGCACATGGCAAAACCAGTACTGCAGGTAACTTGATCCAAACACCCGAGGTGCTTTGTACTCCTGTATAACCCGTTCCGTCAAGTGCTTATATATAATTTTTTTAGAATGGGCTTGAAAAAATTGCTTTAATCCACAACTATAGTGCACATTAAAGTGTGACAATGGATGTAGAACCGATGGCAACAAAACGTGAAAACGGCTCCGTGCTTGAAGCTGAGCGCAGCAAGGTCAAGCCGCCGATGTTATACAAGGTAATATTATTCAATGACGACTACACCACCATGGAATTCGTCATTGAAGTTTTGCAAACAATTTTTGCGATGCCCCGGGAACGTGCTACTCAAGTGATGCTCAAAGTACATCAGGAAGGGTCAGCAGTTTGCGGTGTCTACATACGGGATGTAGCCGAAACTAAAGTTGCCCAGGTAATGGCATTTGCCAAGCATCGCGAGCAACCGCTGCGATGCGAATTGGAGGAGACATAATGATTGCGCAAGAACTTGAAGTCAGTCTGCATCTAGCATTTGTGGAAGCGCGCCAGAAACGTCATGAATTCATCACGGTTGAGCACCTGTTACTCGCCATGCTGGATAATGCGTCGGCCGCCCATGTTCTGCGCGCCTGCGGGGTGGATATCGAAGAGTTACGCGCGGTTTTGACCGATTTCATCAATACCCATACCCCGACGATGCCGGGCACCGGCGAGGTGGACACGCAGCCTACGGTGGGCTTTCAGCGCGTCATTCAGCGCGCAATTCTGCACGTGCAGTCCACCAACAAAAAAGAGGTCGCGGGCGCCAATATTCTGGTTGCGCTGTTTAGCGAAAAAGATTCGCATGCGGTATATTTTCTCAACCAGCGCGCCGTTACGCGCCTGGACGTGGTGAACTATATTGCCCATGGCATCAACAATGCGAACCAGCATAGTGTACAAAAATCAACTGATGGAGAAACAGAACAGGAAGCCGGTCCTGAGGGTGCTTTGCACGACTACACCCTGGATCTGAATGCGCAGGCCCAGGCCGGCAAGATCGATCCGCTGATCGGGCGCGAAGTGGAATTGGAACGCGTGATTCAGACGCTGTGCCGGCGCCGCAAAAATAATCCACTGCTGGTGGGTGAGGCGGGTGTGGGCAAGACTGCGATCGCCGAAGGGCTGGCCCGCCGTATCATCGAAAACAATGTGCCTGAAATTCTTAAGGACGCACACGTCTATTCACTCGACATGGGCGCCCTGCTGGCCGGCACTAAATATCGAGGCGATTTCGAGCAGCGCCTTAAAGCAGTGCTTAAGGGTCTTGCGGACGCGCCCAATGCCATCCTGTTTATCGATGAAATTCATACCCTCATCGGGGCAGGTTCGGCTTCGGGCGGAACCATGGATGCTTCCAACCTGTTAAAGCCGGCGTTGTCGAGCGGCGTGCTTAAATGCATAGGCGCAACTACGTACCAGGAATACCGCGGAATCTTTGAAAAAGATCACGCGTTGTCCCGTCGCTTCCAGAAGATTGATGTAGCCGAACCATCGGTAGAGCAGACTGTGGAAATTTTGAAAGGGCTGAAGCCGCGCTTTGAAACGCATCACGGCATTAAATACAGCGCAGCCGCATTGTCGAGCGCGGCTGAACTTTCGGCACGGTTCATCAACGATCGACACCTGCCGGACAAGGCCATTGATGTGATCGACGAAGCGGGTGCGGCACAGCGCATCCTGCCCAAATCAAAGCAGAAAAAACTGATCGGCAAACACGAGATCGAAGACATCATTGCCAAGATTGCGCGCATCCCGCCGCGCACGGTTTCTTCAGATGACCGCAATACGCTGAAGACGCTGGACCGCGACCTGAAAGCCGTGGTGTTTGGTCAGAACAAGGCCATCGATATGCTATCGCGTGCAATCAAAATGTCGCGCAGCGGTTTAGGCAATCCGCAGAAGCCGGTCGGCAGCTTTCTGTTCTCCGGCCCAACCGGGGTAGGCAAGACCGAAGTCGCGCGCCAGCTTGCTTACAGCATGGGTATGCCGTTGCATCGCTTTGATATGTCGGAATACATGGAGCGCCATGCGGTGTCCCGTTTGATTGGTGCGCCACCGGGTTATGTCGGATTTGACCAAGGCGGCCTGTTGACCGAGGCCATCAGCAAACAGCCGCATTGCGTGCTGTTGCTCGATGAAATTGAAAAGGCGCATCCGGATATCTTCAATATTCTGTTGCAGGTAATGGATCATGGCACGCTGACCGACAACAACGGACGTAAGGCCGACTTCCGCAACGTGGTGCTGATCATGACCACGAATGCAGGCGCGGAAGCACTGAGCAAAGTCCAGATCGGTTTCACCAAAAGCCAGGTCAACGGCGATGAAATGGCCGAGATCAAACGCATGTTTACGCCGGAGTTCCGTAACCGGATAGACGCTATCGTGTCCTTCGCTCCTCTGGACAAGGAAGTCATACTGCGTGTCGTAGACAAATTCCTGATGCAGCTGGAAGAACAACTGCACGAGAAAAAAGTCGATGTGGTCTTTACCGATGCGTTGAAGGATATGCTTGCCACAACAGGTTTCGACCCGCTGATGGGCGCGCGGCCCATGGCACGGCTGATTCAGGACACGATCCGTAGCGCGCTGGCCGATGAACTGCTGTTTGGTCGCCTGGCTAACGGTGGCAAAGTGATCGTCGACGTGGATGCGGACGGCAAGGTCAGGCTTGACTTCAGCACGGAAGAAGTTGCTGTCTAATTTGCGTTAAATCTTCTGCAACATGCCACTGCAGCGGGGGTATCGAGGCCGTTTCGCTCCCTCGCCCAGTGGTTCTCTTCATTTTGGTTCTCTGGTTACTGCACTGGCCAGCTACCTCGATGCCAAACAGCATCTGGGTAGCTGGCTAGTGCGCATTGAGGATCTGGATCGACCGCGAGTGGTCCCCGGCGCTGCCGACGATATACTGCGCACGCTGGAGCTTTTTGGTTTGCACAGCGACGAGCCTGCAATCTATCAGAGCCTACGCACATCAGCTTATGAAGAGGCGTTAATGGCGCTGCGAAAAAGCGGTGTTGCGTATCCCTGCACGTGTAGCCGCAAAGAAATCTCGGACAGTGGACAGCATGGCGTTGAAGGGGTGATTTATCCAGGCATTTGCCGCAACGGCATTTTGCCGACCCGGCAGGCGCAAGCCTGGAGAGTGCGCACGGACGTCCCCGCACGAGATCATTTCTCGGCGGCGCAAACAGGCGAAGTAATCAAATACGACGATTTGTTGCAGGGCCGCATTCAGCAGCACCTCGCAAATGAAGTCGGCGATTTCGTCGTGCGGCGGGCAGATGGGCTCATGGCTTACCAGCTGGCGGTGGTCGTGGATGATCAGTCGCAGGGGATTACACATGTAGTGCGCGGCGCTGACCTGCTGACCTCGACGCCGCGGCAGATTCATCTGCAGCATCTGCTCAACTATTGCACGCCGGCCTACATGCATATACCACTCGCGGTCGATGCCCACGGCGAAAAGCTCAGCAAGCAGACCTTGGCCGCCCCGGTAGACAGTCGCCGGCCGGTTGCCACACTGTTGCGCCTGTTGCGTTTCCTGCGTCAGGATCCGCCTGACGAGCTCGCCACTTACGATTTAATTACAGTACTGGACTGGGCGGTCACCCATTGGGATACACAGCGGCTGAACGGAATCAAGCAACTCCGTGCCTAACATGCGCTATGCGGCAACGGTGCAATTACGCCCGTTGTTTTTTGCCGCATACAAGCGCTTATCGGCCAGTTGCAGCAGCATTTCAGTGTTCAGCAGGCCCACCTTCTTGCTGGCTATGCCGATGCTGACAGTCAGGTGGAATTCTTTTCCGTCCGCGCCTCGGATACGGCTGGCTGCCACATTCTGGCGCAACCGCTCAGCATATTGATAAGCTTGCTCCGCCGGCGTATCGGGACAGATCAACAAAAACTCCTCGCCGCCAAAACGGCACACTTCATCTTCGGTGCGAGCCGAGGCGCGCAGCACGGTCGCCACCTGCTTGAGCGCGTCGTCGCCCATCTTATGGCCGTACGTATCGTTGATCTGTTTGAAGCCATCGATGTCCAGCAACATGCACGAAAGCGGACGACCGCTACGTTCGGCCAGCGCCCATAAGCGCTCCAGATATTCATTCGCATAGCGGCGGTTGTGCAGCCCGGTCAACACATCAGTCAGCGCCAGCAGCTGAAGCCGTTCGTTGGACGCAGCCAGTTCCACCGCAAAATTGCGCAGTTGCTGGCGATCATATTCAAGCTCTTCCTGCAGCTGCACGACGCGCTGTCCCGCACGCAGCCGCGCAGCCAGTACACGCGAGTTGATCGGCTTGGTCAGATAGTCATCCACGCCGGCCTCGAATGCCTCCACCAGCCGGTCGGTACTTTCCTGCGCAGTCAGGATGAACACATGAATATTGCACCACGCCGGATTACGCCTGAGTGCCTGGCAAAATTCAATGCCATCCATCTCAGGCATGGCCCAGTCGGTGATGATAAGTTGCGGCATCGATATTTCAACCTGCCGCAACGCTTCTACCCCGTTAGCCGCAGTCACCACGGTATGACCGGCCTGTTCGAGCATGGTCCTCAGCAGGAATAACGCCGCCCAGTCGTCATCGACCAGCAGGATGCGCAATTTGTAGTCGGCTTCAGGCGTCGGCAATAACACACCAGCGTCGACTGTATTCGACGTCAATGGTCCGGCCTTGAGCAGTTCCGCGAAAGGCGGCACCTCGACAGTACCCATACCGAACAACTCGCCCCACTCAGCCCATTCGCGCACGGATTTATCGCCCAGCTCAACCAGCATACCCACCTCCACCCCCAGGCGGGTTGCTAGCAGAATTAATTGGGCTACCATATTTGCCTGCCGATTTGTTGGAGCGAGGCAGAGGGTAGCCAGGTAATTGGCAATATGCAAAGCATGTAGCAGTCGCCACTCGCGGCTGCCTTCGGCAAAATTCGCCTGGGCCGGATTTTCCTGATACAGGACGATGTCCTGAAAGATGCGCGGCATGCCCCAGTCCGCCAGCAAAGCTTGAGTCAGCTGATTATGGTGAAATCCGAACTCAGCCAGCTCAAGCTCTTCGAGAGCTGAACTTTCGTCCGCCCCCGCCTGTTCGAGCAAACGCGCATATTCCTGTGGATACGATGTGGCCAAGCCGAGCGAGCCTACCTGTCCCAGCAACCCCAGGATGAACATCTCTTCCGGAGCGCCCAAATCGCTGTGTAATAATAAATTATGCGCGGCAATCGCGGCCAGCAGCGAGTGCAGCCAGAAACCATGCATATCGAATTTATGGGAATCGTCCGGCGGACTGGAATTGATCAGTGACAGACCGAGGACCAGCTGCCGCACCGTATTTAAACCCAGCACCATCACCGCATCGACTATCGAAACCACCGGCCGCACCTGATACCCGCCCAGCGCGTTGGTCGCCTTGATGATACGGCCGGACAATGCCGGGTCGGATTTGATCGCGTGCGCAATCTCCTGGTTGGTTATGTCCTCTTTCTGGATAAGGACCAGCACATGGAAAGCGACACCCTTAGGCGACGGCAGGCGACCGTTTGCCTTGAGTTCTTCAAACTTGGCTTTATCAAGCATTCTACTTCCCCAGGTTCAATCAGGCCCAGCTGCGAAGCAGCATACCGGCTATGATGCCTGATCGACGCATACAGCAACGAATCGAATCTAACGTCCGGACTTAAAATGACGGAATAATTCCAGAATGGCAGGCAAGAGGGATATTAAAATAATTCCGGAGACCATTAAAATCAGGTTATTTTTTATAACCGGAATGTTGCCAAAAAAATATCCGCCCAGTAAAAAGAAACTGATCCACGCCACACTGCCCAGCACGCTGAACATCACGAACAACCGATAAGGCATCATCCCAATGCCGGCAACGAACGGCGCAAAAGTGCGCACGATAGGCAGGAAGCGCGCGAACAGCACGGTCTTGCCGCCGTGTTTATCGTAGAACGCGCGGGTTTTATCCAGATGCTCATGCTTGAAGAAACGTGAGCCGCCGTTTTGCACCAGCTTCTTGCCGATCAGCCGCCCGATCCAATAGTTGGTGTTGTCACCGGCACAGGCTGCGACCATCAGCAATGGCAACAGTATCTGCAGCTCCATGGAGCCCATTGCAGATAATGCGCCAGCCACGAACAGTAACGAATCGCCCGGCAGAAATGGCGTCACAACCAGACCCGTCTCGCAAAAAATAATCATGAACAGAATTGCGTATACCCACACACCATATTGCTGCGTGAGCGTCAGCAGGTGCGCGTCGAGATGCAGCACCAGGTCGATGAAAGAAGTTAATAAATCCAATCAATGTACCCCAGCTCTATATACCGGATTTTCCGGCGGTGTCTGCAATGAACAGCAGATAAACGTCAGGGCAGCACTTCCTCGTTTCCAGTTTTTTCCGGCTTGATAAAATCTTCGCGCGATACGCCCAGCCACATCAGGATAGGGCTGGCCACCAGCACCGACGAATAAATACTGAACAGGATGCCTATGGTCAGTGCCAACGCAAAATAATGCAGTGTTGCGCCGCCGAGAAACAGCATCGCGGTAACCATCATCTGGGTGCAGCCGTGCGTGATGATGGTGCGCGACATGGTCCGGGTGATTGCATTATCGATAATTACGCTCACTTCGGTCTTGCGCATTTTGCGGAAGTTTTCACGTATCCGATCAAACACCACCACCGACTCGTTTACCGAATAACCCAGTACCGCGAGTACTGCCGCCAAGACAGACAGCGAAAATTCCCATTGAAAAAAGGCAAAGAAACCAAGAATAATCACCACGTCATGAAGGTTCGCAATAATCGCGGCCAGACCAAATTTCCACTCGAAGCGTAACCACAGATAGCAGACTATGCCCAGCGACACCAGCAGCAATGCCAGCGCGCCATTTTCGACCAGTTCCTTACCCACCTGCGGCCCGACGAATTCGACCCTGCGCATTTCCACGCTGGCGTCCTGCTGGCGCAACTGCGCCAGCACAGTGTCGCTGAGCTTGGCGCCCGAGGTATTCTGCTTCAGCGGCACCTGAATCAGCACATCCTTGCTGCTGCCAAAATTCTGCACCAGCGCGTCATGCAGACCTATGCTGCTCAATTCCGCGCGTACCTTATCAAGATCGGCGGATTGAGCATAATGCACCTCAAGTACCGTGCCGCCGACAAAGTCGATCCCGAGATTCAGTCCGCGTGTCGCCAGAAAAAATACCGCGAGTATAAAAGTCACCAGCGAGATACTGGTAGTGTAGCGCCCGTAACTCATGAACGGGATGTCGCGCTTGATTCGGAAAAATTCCATTTTCTTATTCCTGTATGCCGTGTCGTTCAGCCAATCGCAACACTGGACAGCCGGGCACGGCGCCCATAGATTAAATTGACCAAACCACGCGATACGATGACCGAACTGAACATCGAAGTCAGAATACCCAGACACAGCACCACCGCGAAACCGCGGATCGGTCCCGACCCGAACATGAACAGCGCAATGCCGGCGATCAGGGTCGTGATATTGGAGTCCAGAATCGTGCGGAAGGCCTGCTCATATCCGGCGTGAATCGATGCCTGCGGCGAGTTGCCATTGCGTAATTCCTCGCGGATGCGCTCGTTGATCAACACGTTGGCGTCGATCGCCATCCCCAGCGTCAATGCAATACCGGCCATGCCCGGCAATGTCAATGTAGCCTGCAGCATCGACAGCACAGCTACCAGCAGCAGCAGATTGGCGGCCAGTGCGAGTACCGAGACGGCGCCAAAGATCAGATAATAGGCAACCATAAAAGCTGCGATCGCGGCAAAGCCGATCTGCGTCGAGTGGAAACCCCGCGTAATGTTATCGGCGCCCAGGCTGGGGCCTACGGTGCGTTCCTCGACGATTTCCATCGGTGCCGCCAGCGCACCGGCGCGCAACAGTAACGCGGTATCCTTGGTTTCCTCGGTGCTCATCTGGCCGCTGATCTGCACGCGCCCGCCGCCGATTTCCTCGCGGATGACCGGCGCAGTGATGATCTCGCCGCGGCCCTTTTCAAACAGGACGATAGCCATGCGCTTGCCGACGTTGTCGCGCGTCGCTTCCTTGAATTTGCGCGCGCCTACGCTGTCCAGATTGATATGCACCGCCGGTTCATTATTGCGGCTGTCAAAACCGGGCTGAGCATCGTTGATGCGTTCGCCGGTAAACAGCACCGCTTTTTTCAGCAGCAGCGCAGTGCCGTCGCGTTCGCGAAACATATCCGCGCCAAGCGGTATCGGCGAGCCTTCGCTAAATGGGCGATCATCCACCAGCCGGACTTCCAGCGTCGCGGTGCGCCCCAGTATATCTTTCGCCCGCGCGGTGTCCTGCACGCCGGGCAACTGCACCACGATGCGATCAGCGCCCTGCTGCTGAATCACCGGTTCCGCTACCCCCAGCTCATTGACACGGTTGCGCAAGGTCACCAGATTCTGCTGTACCGCCGCCCCCTGAATGCGTTTTTCTTCCTCCGGTTTGAGCGTGGCCAGCAACAAAAATTCACCGCCTTCATCGCGATCATTGAACAGCAGGCCGTTAAAGCGCTGCCTGAGTTCAGCCTCACCCTTGCTGCGCGAAATTGCGTCGCGGAATTTGACCATCACCACCTTGCCGTCGCGGCTCACACCGCCATAAGCAATATTCTGTTCGCGCAGAGTGCTGCGGAAATCTCCCGCGGCCGCTTCCAGCGCCTTGTCCAGCGCACCTTTCATGTCAATCTGTAGCAGGAAATGCACCCCGCCGCGCAGGTCCAGTCCAAGATACATCGGCAGGGCTTTGATGTTGCTCATCCATTGCGGTGAACGCGGCAACAGGTTGAGCGCCACGACATAGTCGTTGCCCAGCTGCGTCTGCAACAGATCCTTGGCCTTGAGCTGGACATCCGTCGTGGCAAATCGCGCTTTCACGCTGGCCGCATCCAGCGTAACGGCTTCGGGATTAAAGCCGCCCGCCTTGAGCGCATTTTCCACTCGCTGCATCAACGCACTGTCCGCCTTAACGCGAGTATGGATAGGCGATACCTGCACCGCAGGCGCTTCACCATATAAATTAGGCAAGGTATAGATTAACCCCAGCACCAGCACCGCCAGAATCACCAGGTATTTCCACAACGGGTATTGATTCATACGGTACCTTAAATCGACTTGATGGTTCCTTTAGGCAGCACATTCTGAACCGAATTACGCTGCACGCGTACGGTCACGCCATCAGCTATTTCTACCGTCGCATAGGTCTCGCCGACCTTGGTAATCCGGCCCAGCACGCCGCCGGCCACGATCACTTCATCGCCGCTTTGCAGCGCGTCCATCATGGCTTTCTGCTCTTTGGCGCGTTTTTGCTGGGGACGCAGAATCAGAAAATAAAACACCAATATCAGCCCGATCAGCGGCAGGATACCCATGATGTCGAAACCGCCCGCGGGCGCGGCAGCTTGCGCGTAAGCATTACTCATAAACATGACAGCTGTCTCCCAGACAAAATGATCAAGCAACTAAAAAATGAAGCTGCGGATTTTAGCACGAAGTCCGCTAATACTCTGCCAACCTCTGCTTTTCCTGGCCCGGCCGCTGTTCAGCCAGCCAGCATCGTCACCCCGCGTGCCTGGCGGAAAGCGTCGACAAAAGCATCGAACCGGCCGACCGCAATCGCGGCGCGAATGCCACCCATCAATTCCTGGTAATAGTGCAGATTGTGGATGGTATTAAGGCGCGCGCCGAGAATTTCGCCGAGGCGGTGCAGGTGGTGCAGATAAGCGCGGCTGAAGTTGCGGCAGGTGTAGCACGCGCACTGTTCGTCGAGCGGACGAATGTCCAGCCGGTACTGCGCGTTTTTGATCTTGATATTGCCATTGCGGGTAAACAGCATGCCGTTGCGCGCATTGCGGGTCGGCATCACACAGTCGAACATATCTATTCCATGGGCCACGCCATCCACCAGATCCTCCGGCGTGCCGACGCCCATCAGGTAGCGCGGCTTTTCCTGCGGCAATTGCGGCGCGGTATGCCTGAGGATGCGCAACATATCCTCCTTGGGCTCGCCAACGGAGAGCCCGCCGATCGCGTATCCGTCGAAGCCGATCCCGGTCAGCTCACGCAGGGATTCATCGCGCAGTCCCTCATGCATGCCGCCCTGAACGATGCCAAACAGCGCATTGGGATTGCCCGCATGCGCTTGCCTGCTGCGCTCGGCCCAGCGCAGCGACAGACGCATTGATGTCGCGGCCGTTTGCTCATCCGCGGGATAAGGCGTGCACTCGTCGAAAATCATCACGATGTCCGAGTTCAGCACCTTCTGGATATGCATCGATTCCTCCGGCGACAGGAAGCATTTATCGCCGTTTACCGGGGATTGAAAAGTAACGCCCTGCTCGCTGATTTTGCGCAACGCACCGAGGCTGAATACCTGAAATCCGCCGGAATCCGTAAGTATCGGTCCATCCCAGCCCATGAAACCGTGTAAACCGCCGTGCGCGTCGATCACCTCCAGGCCGGGGCGCAGCCATAAATGAAAAGTATTGCCCAGCACTATATGAGCGCCGATGTCACGCAACTCCAGCGGGGACATCGCTTTTACGGTACCGTAAGTCCCGACCGGCATAAACGCCGGCGTTTCGACAATGCCGTGGGCAAGTTGCAGGGTACCTCGTCGCGCCAGACCATCCGTGGCGTGTAGTATAAATTTCATAGTGTCGCGTTGTTCCAATCCATGATTATCGCTCAGCCCTGTTGCCGCTCGATCAGCATCGCATCGCCATAGCTGAAAAAACGGTATTGCTGCTCCACCGCATGATGATAAGCCGCACGCAACGCACCCATGCCGCCAAAAGCAGATACCAGCATCAGCAGTGTAGACCGGGGCAGATGAAAATTGGTAAGTAACAAATCGACCACTTTGAAGTTATAGCCAGGCGTAATGAAAATTGTGGTTTCCCCTTCGGCGGCAAATGCCGGTTGCGCCGAGCTCTGTAGCTGCGCCGCACTTTCCAGCGCACGCAGGCTGGTCGTGCCCACCGCGATGATCCGGCCTCCCCGCCGGCGAGTCTGCACAATCGCGTCCGCGGTGGCGGGAGGGATGAGGTAACGCTCGCTGTGCATTACATGCTCGTGAATATTTTCCGCGCGTACCGGTTGAAAAGTGGCTGCACCGACATGCAGCGTCAGATAAGCCACATGCGCGCCGCGGGCCTGCAGCGCCCCAAGCATGGCCTGATCGAAATGCAGCCCTGCAGTCGGCGCGGCCACGGCGCCGGGCTGCCGGGCGAACACCGTCTGATACCGTTCTTCGTCCTGGGCATCGGCAGCATGGGTAATATAAGGTGGCAGCGGTAGCCGGCCGTATTCTTCCAGAAGCGCCAGTACGTCTTGTGGGTGGTCGAAACGCAGATGAAAAAACTCCCCTGCCCGTCCCAGCACAGTAACCTGCAGGGTGTCGGCGAGCAGCAGCCGGCTGCCGGCCGGCGGCGCGTGGCTGGCGCGTATCTGGGCCAGCCCGTGATGTTCGTCCAGCACACGCTCGATCAAAACCTCGACGCGTCCGCCACTGGCTTTAACGCCGAACAGACGCGCTTTTAACACACGCGTATCGTTGAATATGAATAAATCGTCGGGGCGCACCAAGCCTGGCAAATCGGCGAACAGACAGTCGCTGCGCTGCTCGCCGTGCACATGCAATAAGCGGCTGGCGCCGCGGCGTTCCGGGGGATGCTGCGCAATCAGGTGCACGGGCAGCGCAAAATCAAACTCTTCGGTACGCATTCTCTAAGTCGGCATCAGGGACAAGTGGAGCATTGTAACTTGATGAAGCGCAGCGTTTCAGGGATAATCCGCGCCTCCCTCGCCGGGATGGCGGAATTGGTAGACGCGCTGGACTCAAAATCCAGTGTCTGTGAGGATGTGAGGGTTCGAGTCCCTCTCCCGGCACCAAAAAATTTAGTAAAATTGTCAACGCGATGAAACGTAATACGTTATTGGCAGCGACACTCGTAATGTCATAAACGAAAAAGTACACGTTTATCAACCTACCAAATGGAGCTTACATGAAACTGTTATCCACACTGATCGCTGCTGTATTCGTTGCTGCTTCTTTCTCCGCTGCCGCTGCTGACAAAATGGCTGCTCCAGCTGCTGCACCAGCTGCTACTACTGCCGCTGCTGCTCCTGCTACTGATGCAAAGCCAGCCAAGAAGCACAAAAAATCAAAGAAAGCCAAAAAGAACTCTGACACTATGGCCGCTCCAGCAGCCAAGTAATATCGGTTCTTCGAGAAAAGGCAGGGGCAACCCTGCCTTTTTTTATTGTCCGCATTACTGCATATCCCCAAAGCTTGCTTCGAGCGCCAGCTAGCCAGTTATAATAATGTTATTCATCTCATGAGATATGCCCGTGGTCTGGAAACCTAATGTCACCGTTGCCGCCGTGCTGGAACAGGACAATAAATTCCTGCTGGTGGAAGAGCACACCTCGGATGGCCTGCGGTTCAACCAGCCCGCTGGCCACCTTGAGGCGAATGAATCATTGCTGGCCGCTGTCGTGCGCGAGACGCTGGAAGAATCTGCTTATACCTTCGAGCCGGACTTTCTGATCGGTATCTACCACTGGCATTCCACCGCCTCTGACACCACATATTTACGCTTCGCTTTCACCGGACGCATTCTGGCGCATGACGCCGAACGCGCGCTGGACGAAGGAATCGTGCGTGCAGTGTGGCTAGCGCCCGATGAAATTCGTGCGACGGTCGATTTGCATCGCAGCCCCTTGCTGTTGCGTTGCGTGGAGGATTACCTGGACGGCAAACGTCATCCGCTGGATCTGCTGGTGCATTATGGTTAAGCGCGTCGTTGTCGGCATGTCCGGCGGCGTCGATTCGTCGGTCACCGCGCTGCTGCTTAAACAGCAGGGCTACGAAGTCATCGGCCTGTTCATGAAGAACTGGGAGGATGACGACAATGAAGAGTACTGCTCGACGCGGCAGGATTTGATCGACGCCGTTTCGGTCGCCGACACGCTCGACATTCCAATCGAAGCGATCAATTTTTCGACCGAATACAAGGAGCGCGTATTCAGCTATTTTCTGCGCGAATATGAAGCCGGACGTACGCCCAACCCGGATATTCTGTGCAATTCAGAAATCAAATTCAAGGCTTTTCTCGAGCACGCGCTGAGCTTGGGCGCGGATGCAATCGCGACCGGACACTATGCCCAGGTGCGCGAGCGCGATGGACGTTACGAATTGCTCAAGGCACAGGACGCCAGCAAGGACCAGAGTTACTTTCTGCACCGCCTCAATCAGAATCAATTATCGAAGACCATGTTTCCGCTGGGCCGGCTGCTCAAATCGCAGGTGCGCGCGATTGCTCAACAGCATCAGTTATCCAACCACGCAAAAAAAGACAGCACCGGCATCTGCTTCATCGGAGAGCGCCCGTTTCGCGAATTCCTGGGGCGCTATCTGCCCGCGCAGCCCGGCGCGATGAGTACCCCCGAGGGCCATATCGTCGGACAGCATGTCGGGCTGTCGTTCTACACCATAGGCCAGCGCCAAGGCCTGGGCATCGGCGGAGCCAGGGCTGCCTCGGGCGAGCCGTGGTTTGTGGCAGACAAGGATATGGCCGGCAATCGCCTCATTGTGGTGCAGGGCCACGATCATCCGGCGCTTTTGAGTACGCGACTGGATGCGCTGGACATGCACTGGATCAGCAGCCAGGAGCCTGACCCGGAACTCGGCTACGGTGCGAAAACACGGTATCGACAAGCTGACGCGCCCTGCCGTATGGATCTCTCAGCCGCGGGCGCTGCAACGCTGACTTTTCAGGAACCGCAGTGGGCGGTCACAGCGGGCCAGTCGGCAGTTATTTATCACGGCGAAATGTGCCTTGGTGGCGGAATCATCCGTGAGCGCAGCGCTTTAACGTAAAATAGCGACGCTTTTTACTAATCCATAAATCCAACCCATGCCATTAACCACTCTCACCGCTCTGTCGCCGCTGGACGGCCGCTATCACGGCAAAGTCGATGCACTGCGCAATTACTTCAGCGAATTCGCTCTGATCCGCTATCGCGTACTGATCGAAATCGAATGGTTTAAAGCGCTGAGCGCCGAAGCTGGCATAGCCGAAATAGCGCCTTTATCCGCTGGCGCCATTGCCCAGCTGGATCAGCTTGCCGCGCAGTTCGGCGCAGCCGATGCGGAACAGATCAAAACGATCGAAAAGCGTACCAATCACGACGTCAAAGCGGTCGAATACTGGCTGCGCGAAAAATTATCGGCGTCGCCTGAAACCGCTGGTGCGCTTGAATTTATCCATTTCGCCTGCACCTCAGAAGACATCAACAATCTCAGCCACGCGCTGATGCTGCAGCATGCGCGCAGCACCGTAATGCTGCCCATGCTGGACACGCTGATCACCCGGCTGCGCGAGCTTGCCCATGATCTGGCCGATCTGCCGATGCTGAGCCGCACGCACGGGCAGACCGCGACGCCCAGTACGCTGGGCAAGGAAATGGCCAACGTGGTGTACCGTCTGCAGCGCGCGCGCGCCGGTCTGGCGGAAGTGGAAATCCTGGGGAAAATTAACGGCGCAGTCGGTAACTATAACGCGCATCTTGCAGCGTATCCGGCTATCGACTGGGAAGGTTTTGCGCAGCGCTTCGTCAGCGCGCTGGGCATTGTTTTCAATCCCTATACGATCCAGATCGAGCCGCACGATTACATGGCCGAGCTATTCGATGCGTACGCCCGTGCCAACACCATACTGATCGACCTGAACCGCGATATATGGGGCTATATTTCGCTCGGCTATTTCAAGCAGAAAGTGGTGGCCGGAGAAGTGGGCTCGTCGACCATGCCGCACAAGGTCAACCCGATCGACTTCGAAAATTCAGAGGGCAACCTCGGCCTGGCCAATGCGCTGCTGCGGCATTTTTCCGAGAAGCTGCCGATCTCGCGCTGGCAGCGCGACCTGAGCGACTCCACCGTGCTGCGTAATATCGGCGTGGCACTGGGCTATACGCTGCTGGCGTATGATTCCTGCCTGAAGGGTTTGCACAAACTGGAAGCCAATCCGCAGCGCGTGGGCGAAGACCTGGACCAGAGCTGGGAAGTACTGTCAGAACCGATCCAGACTGTCATGCGGCGCTACAATATTGAAAACGCCTACGACAAACTGAAAGACCTGACGCGCGGCCAGGGCGGCATCAATCGCGACAGCCTGCGCGCATTTATCCAGACGCTGGATATCCCCGACACCGAAAAACAGCGTTTGATCACACTCACGCCGGAAACCTACCTCGGCATCGCGGCGCAGCTGGCGCAGCGTATTTGATCCGGTAATGGCTACGCGTCCGCGCGACCAGCGGCTACGCTGAAAGACATCGGGCGTCCGCCGGATAAATGCCGCTGCCACATGGTCAGGTAGGCTGTCTCAATATCCCCGACATTACGTTGCGTATCGAATAACGGCCGGCTCATGCGGTTGGTTGCGAGCCTGGCTTTAAGCCGGGCAAGTTCGCCGTGATTGCTCGCCAGATCGCAGGCGAGCTGCTGATAATGATCGAGATTATCCGCAATCAACTCGTCGAGGCCCACCGCCTTCAGCATACTGGACGCCCAGCGCGACACAAAAGTCGAACCGGGGCAACTCAACACCGGCAGCCCTGCCCACAATGCATCGGCAGCGGTGGTGATCGCATTGAAATGCAGGGTGTCCAGAAACAGATCGGCCAGACGATAACGCGCCAGATGCTCCGCAATATCAGGCAAGAAATCCGCGAAAATCAGACGAGAGCCAGCGACGCCGCGCAATTCGGCTTCTGCCCTCAGGTTGGCTGCCATCATTTCATTCTTGCCTGATAGCCACAGTACGCTGCCGGGCGTGCGTTGCAGAATGTTCATCCAGGCAGCAAAGATGAGCGGCTCAATCTTATAACTATTGTTGAAGCAGCAGAAAACAAAACCCTGCTGCGGCAACCCGAAGCGGGCGCGCGTAACAGGCCGTGCGGAAATTGTTTCGCGGTTGTTATAGATCATGCAACTGTGCGGCAGATAAACCAGCTGCTCGGTGAACTGCGTCTCCTGCCCGGGCGGACTGCAGACCGCGTCGGTAATGAAATAATGCATGAACGAAGCGCCAATGCTGCCGGGAAATCCGTTGTAGCTGGCCTGTATCGGCGCTGGCTGCAACGCGAATATGCCATTGCGCGCATGTGTGATGTAGCCGCCCAGATTCACCAGTATGTCGATGCTGTCGGCATGGATCAGCGCCGCGGCGGCGGGGTCGTCGATACCCGCCAGCAATCTGAAATGATCGCAACCCTGCTCAATCTCACGTCGTATCGCGCTGCCGTCGCCGGACTGCAATGCATAGCCGTATACCTCAAACTGGCTGCGGTCATGCAGCGCATATAGCTGCCGCGTCAAGCGGCCGATCGGGTGCATGCCGAATTCGGGGGAAACGTAACCGATGCGCAGCTTTTTTCCGGGACGGCCAGGGAGATACGGGAATGGTGTCTGAGGTGCTGGTAGCGCGGCAACGGTGGCCAGCGCAGCATTGGTGGCCAAGGTCATCCGGGTGGTGTCCGCAAGCGGCAGGCTTAACGCGGCATACACCAACGCCGGTTCGCTGAGGGCGTTTGGGTGTTCAATTGGGCGGGCAGCCAGCGTCTCAAAATCAGCAACGAATTCGGCGTAATTCGTCCAGTCGCAATTTCCCAGCTCATGCGCACGCCGCAGTAAATAAATTACCTCCGGCATTACCTGACGCAATTCGTTTGCGCCGGTTAGGGCGGCATTGCGGATGCAGAATTCCACCACCAGCGGATCCGTTGCATGGGCGCTATCCAGCGCTTGGCGCGCCTCGTCGAAACGGCGCAGCATCGATAGTGCCAAGGCTGTGCCGAAAAGTGCTTGGGCAAAACGAGGCCGTAACTCCAGTGCGCGCTGATAAGCCGCCAGCGCTTCCTGCCAGCGGCTCAGCGCCAGCAGCGATTCGCCGTGGTTATAGTGAGCAATATCCCAGGCGGGCTGTAGCTGGGTCAGCAGATGATGGGTATCCAGCGCTTCATGCAGACGGCCGAGTTTGAGCAGCAGCGAGCCGCGGTTCAACAGTGCTGATGGAAATTCAGGATGATGTTTAAGCGCCAGGTTGTAGCGCTCCAGCGCACCCAGGGAATCTCCTGCGCGCTCCATAACGATAGCCAGATTAACCAGCAGTTGCGCATCGCCGGGCGCCAGATGCAGCGCCTTGCGGTAGACCTGTATCGCCTCCTGTAGCCGGCCAAGATCATGCAGTACAGCACCTTTAGTGCTTCTGGCCTGCAGATGTCGCGGTTCCAGCATGAGTACATGCTCCACCGCCTGCAGCGCATTTTCCAGTTTTTTGGTCTGGTGATAAGCGACCCCCAGCAGAAACCAGGCCCGCGCATCGCACAGATTTTTTCCGCAGTATTGTAATAGCTGCGGCAGAGTCTGCTCCGCCTCGCCTTGGCGCAACAGTTGCTCGGCAGCATTGAGTGCAGCCTCCTGGCTAGACATTAAACCCATATCCGCGCCGGAGATACACGGCAATAATTCTTATAAGACGCTTACAACAGAACTGGTGTTCACCGGACTCCGCCACTGGAAAAAGCTGCCGCACCCTGAATTTTTGGGCCGACCGTGTCATTTATGGAATAGGCCAGACCGGCGCGCGCCGCGCTGTTCCCTGCGAAAAGACCGTTAATCGCGGTAGTACAGCCGGAAGTGCAACTCGTACCGGAAAAACCGGCGGCGGCAGTGGTGTTAACCGATCCGCTGAAGGTCGAATTTGAGTTGTTTATTACCAATGGGGAGGTACCGCTGTGCAGGGAATAGCCATTGGTGCTATTGCTTATCGTCATTGAGTCAACATAAAGCACCGGGCTTGAATTGGAGAAATAGGCGGACAATTGCGCGCCGGGCGCCACGCTCCAGCCGTGCGATTCATCACTCGAACTCGGCGTGGTGGCACCTATCATAGTGTAAGTAGCAGATCCAGCAGTTGGCATATTGACCGTTGGCATACCCACCACATAATGGAACACGCCCGGATCTAAAGGATGAGGTGAGGTGCCTGTGGTATTGCCATCCCAGCGCCCCCATCCAATAATACCGTCATTGCCAGATGACGTAATAGTGCCGTCGTTGATCTTGCCGGCGACCTCCTGCTGAGTATTGCTATATTCAGTTAACTGGCCTGAATTGTTAAAGATGGCGTTAACCTCCGGCAACAGGCCGGTGCTGGGGTTATTACAACCGTTACACAGCGAAGCATAAGCTACTGCATAGCCACTCCCTGAGACCAACCCGGCGGGACTGCTCTCCGCTACAACGACCAGATGGCCCGACGCATCGCGTTCTTCCCCGGCAGTGAATTGCGCAGCGGTGATGGGCTGGGCAGTCGGCTGCAACGCCGCCGGCGGCGTCTGCGGTTGCTGAGCTGTGGGCACGGGGATCGCATTAGCATTGGCCACATACCCGGCGTTGCCCGCGCTAACCACCAGCATACCGCCATTATTGGTCAGTGAAACTGCGCCTTCGCCGACGCTGACCAGGAGGCCATCGCCCAGCACCGCGTTATAGCCAGTCCCGCGAATACCGATAGTCGCAACTGGCGTATTTACCCGATAAGTACCACGGTTGATGTGACCGATCGCGCCGGTGATTGCGCGCAGGCCGCCTTTCAGCAGGCTGAAGAACCCTTTCTCTTCGCCGTCTGTTTTATTCTGATAGTTGAATTCGTCAATTCGGAACAATGTATTCGGCTGCAGCGAAACAAAGCCGCCGTCGGTAAAGCGCAGCTGGGCGCGCGCGCCGGCGGCGGTGCTGATGGCATCGCCGGGATTGATTTCCGAGCCTTTGATCAACACGCGCCGGCTGCCGTTGGGGGCCAGCGCCTCGACTTTGCCAATCACGAAATCAGCACGCCCAGCTGCGATGCAATAACCTGTCGCCGGAAACGCAGCCGAAATAATGCCGAGCAAAACCGCCTGGCGGGTCAGTTTAAAATAGGGTTGAGGGATCATCGTTATTCTCCTCCGGCTCAGTTGAAATCACGCCGCGCCGAAATGCTCAGCACGGTGCGATCATAGTCGTTCAGTATGATATTGGAACTGTTGCGGGTATAGCTGACCGCAGGGCTAATCGTCCATTTCGCTGCCGGGACGTAATTGACAGCTATCCTGAGGTCATACTGAATATCGCCGCGTGTAGTCACAAACGTCGGGTCCTGCCCCCCGTATCTACGCGTTTCCAGACTGGTCGATGCGAGCAGTGTCGCCAGCGGGCTAAGCTTCAATTCCCCGCCTGCGCGCAGGCCGAACAGGTTATCGCCGATGTCGGGTCGGCCGTTTGTCCGTGCCTGTTCGGTACCGGCATAGGCGCCGCCGTAAATCACCGGCGTATAACGGCCGTCCAGCGCACGCACATAGGCGCCGCCGAGCACATAGCGGTCGACGTTACGGACACTTTGCCCGGGATAGGACAAATAAGCGTATTGAGCGTAGGCGCTGGCCTGGCTGCTGCTGTCCAGGTTGCGCTCCCACTGGCCGGTTATACCGGCAGCGTCGCGATAACGCTGCTGACCAAGGCTGAAGCTCTGCAGCTGCAATAAGGCCAGATAATTGTTGACGCCATTGACATAGCTCGCGCCGAAATTGCCGTCCAGATTACCCGGGTTGAACGCGCTTTGCGATGAGTTCCTGCGCTGGCTGGCGTTGGCTGTGCCAACCAGCGCCCAGCGTGCGTTGAGCGGACTGCGCACATTAAAGCCGGCAGCAATTCCGCCGAAGGTGTCATGATTCTGGATGCCGCTCGCCGGCAGATTAAACAAGGCGCCGCCAAACACCGGCAACGCGATCTGGCTGCTGCCGGTGGCGCTGTTAACGTTACTGTCATCGCCATAAATTGCTTCGACGTAGCCACGTACTGTTGTCGCTGCACCGGAGCGCGCCACACCGATTAGATCCAGGTATTTTTGAATATTGGCGCGAACCTCGCCAGGGGGATTTTGCTGCTGCACTGCTTCGAATTCCTGCCTGGACGCTGCGATCTCGCCGGTCGCCCAATACGCCCGGGCGATTTCGGCGCGCGCCTGCAAATGATTAGGCTCCACCGCCAGTACCCGTTCCAGCGCGAAGATCGCTTCATTCGGCCTGCCGCTGTCCAGCGCCGCAATACCCAGCAGATAATCGTAGGCCGGGTCTCCGGCGCGCTCCGTTTGATAGGATTGCAGCAGATCATACGCTGCCGCGGCCTTGCCGGTCTTGATCAGCGCATCGGCATCGGCGAGAATTTTTTTCTTTGCGGTATCGCCTGACTCCCGCGATTCCTGTTTCTGCGGCGCAGTCTGCGCGTCTGCGCTGGTGACCGCCAATAAATTTATGCCTGCCGCAGCAATCAGCAGATATATCAAACGATATTCCCCAATATCCATTTTAATTTAACCCCCAAGTTTTTATTTGTATGTTCAGGACAAGCAATCACATGGGATGCCGGCTGCTATCCTGACTGCTGCATTATTATGAATTCGCTTGGCCCGAAACGAGTCTAGGGCTCCGCACGATGCGATTATACCCACTACAGCTCAGTTAGAAAGCAGTAACCGCTGGCTTATTCGGCGTTGAAACTTCTACATTATCGATCAGGCGCGTGGCTCCCAGCCGCGCCGCGCCCAGAATAACCAGCGGTTTGTCGGGCTGCTCAGGCCGCGCCAGGTTTTCCTGGCTGCGCACCGCCACATAATCCACTTGCCAGCCCCGCGCACTGAGCGCCGCCGCAGCGACGTGCTCCAGCGCGGATAGATCTGTGGCGCCTTGCGCTATCGCCTGGCGCATCCCAAGCAGTGTCTGGTAGAGGAACGGGGCTTCGGCACGCTCGGCCGCGGTCAGATACTGGTTGCGCGAGCTGAGCGCCAGCCCGTCCGGTGCACGCATTGTTTCGCCGCCGACTACCGCAATAGCAAGGTTCAGCTGTGTTACCAGCTGGCGCAGCACATAAAGCTGTTGATAATCTTTCTTGCCGAACACCGCCAGCTGCGGCTGCACCACGTTGAACAGTTTGAGCACCACGGTTGCCACGCCGCGAAAATGCCCGGGGCGAAAGGCTCCGCACAGATCATCGGCGGCAGGCACGTCCACCATTACCTGCTGAGGTACTGGGTAAAGTTCGTGTTCATCGGGAGTGAATACGACAACAACGCCGCACGCCCGCATCTTTTCCAGATCCTGCGCGAGGGTGCGTGGATAACTGGAAAAATCTTCATTGATGCCGAATTGCAGTGGGTTGACGAAAATACTCACCACCACACACGACCCATGCTGACGCGCAATGCGTATCAGGTCGAGATGACCTGCGTGCAAATTACCCATGGTCGGCACGAACGCAACTTGCGTTTCATGCTGCAGACGCGCGCGTAGCTCCGCGATTGTGGAAATAACCTGCATCAGAAGCTGTGTTCCGCCGCTGGAAATATGCCCGCCTTCACCTCGCTCACATAACATGCCACCGCGGCCGCAATGCTTCCGCCGCCTTGCATATAATTTTTTACGAAACGTGCTTTTTTACCGGGATAAATGTCCAGCATATCGTGCAGCACCAATACCTGGCCGGAACACGCGGAGCCTGCGCCTATGCCTATGGTCGGCAGCGCAATGCTCGCAGTGATTTCCTGGGCCAGGCGCGCCGGCATTGCTTCCAGCACCAGCATTCCGGCGCCAGCCTGTGCGATCGCGGCGGCATCGTGCATCAAACGTTGCGCTTCGCCATCCTGGCGGCCCTGCACCCGGTAGCCGCCGAGCTGATGCACCGACTGCGGGGTGAGTCCGATGTGGGCACAGACTGGAATACCGCGTGCGGTAAGAAACGCTATCGTATCGGCCATGACCGCGCCCCCCTCCAGCTTGACCATCTGCGCCCCCGCGGCCATCAAACGAGCGGCATGAACGAACGCCTGGTCAGGACCGGCCTGGAAAGTGCCGAATGGCATATCGGCAACAATGAATGCCTGGCTGGCCCCGCGCGCCACGCAGCGGGTGTGGTAGACCATTTCATCAAGTGTAACCGGCAGCGTCGTGTCATGTCCCTGCACCACCATGCCGAGTGAATCCCCGACCAGCAGCACATCGACACCGCTGGCTTCCAGCAGCGTCGCAAAACTGGCGTCATAGCAGGTCAGCACCGCAATTTTTTCGCCCTGATCGTGCATGGCCTGCAGCACTGTGATGGTTTTGCGCATTAGGTCCCCATGCTGAAAAATTCGCGCGCCCCGCGCATTCCATTGATGCGCTGCAACAGCAGCGCAAAATCGTCGTCATTCTCCACAAAATTCAGGTGTTCGCTATTCACCACCAGCACCGGCGCGGCATCATAATGATAAAAGAAATCGCTGTAGGCCTGCGCCAGACGATTCAGGTAATCATCTGAAATCGCGCGCTCATAGCTGTGGGCGCGCTTGTGCACGCGCTCGATCAGAATGTGTGGCGGCGCCTGCAGATAAATCACCAGATCGGGAACCAGCAACTGCGGCGCCAGGCTCTGGTAAATATTGTGATAAAGGGCGAACTCATCATCGCTTAAATTCAGGCGAGCGAACAGGCTATCCTTGTCGAACAGGTAATCCGTTACAAAGCTGGTGCGAAACATATCCATTTGCATCAGATCGCGCATTTCGTTGATGCGCTGGAACAGAAAGAACAGCTGCGTCGGCAGTGCATGGCGAACCGGGTCCTGATAAAACCTGGTTAAAAACGGATTATCCTGTGGCTTTTCCAGCAAAGCAGTCACCTGAAAATGCTCGGCCAGACGCCGTGCCAGGCTGGTCTTGCCTACGCCGATCGGGCCCTCGATCGCGATGTAGGGGTATTTTTCAAACACCATCGGCAACTTTCTCCAGGCGCTGCGGCGGACACGACTGCAGCGCCACCGCTGCCTTTCCGATGCCCGGTATCACACAATCGGGCGCAATCTCCAGCAGCGGACAAAGTACAAATGCGCGCAAATGCATTTGCGGATGCGGCAGAGTCAGCCCATGCTCGTGCTGTTGCAGGTCATCGTACAGCAGCAGATCGATATCCAGCGTGCGTGGAGCATTGCGGAATTCCCGCGTGCGCCCATGGGTTTGCTCCAGCCGCAGCATCGCATCGAGCAACGCACGCGGGCTCAGGCTGGTTTCCAGCCGAACCACCGCATTAATAAAGTCAGGCTGATCCGGATAACCTACCGGCGCGCTGCGGTAAAGCGAGGAACGCTGCGCTACCTTGATATGGGGCAACGCCGAGAGCGCCTGAAAAGCCTGTAAAACCTGGCTGCGCGGGTCGTCAAGATTACTGCCCAGGCCTGCGAAAACCCCCTGCCCGGCCATTATTCGACAGGCAATTCTGTCGGGGCAGCCGCAGTTGCACGACCGGACTTCTTGCGCCGGCGTTTTTTTGGCGCTTCATCCGGTACCAGCATTTCAGCGCGGCGATGTTCCGTGGCGTCCTGAAATTCGTCCCACCAAAGCCCCAGCTGTTCATCCACTTCTCCGCTGGCACAGCGCAACAGCAAAAAATCATAG
>JAZJXX010000013.1:139569-147933 GCA_040390665.1 Pseudomonadota bacterium
GGCTGCAGCAGCCACAGCTCCTTCATGATGGCGTCGTAACGGCGCGGAATCGCAAGCTGCGCGCGCTGGCGGTCGAGTACTTCATCCATCGCCGTATGCAACGCAGCCAGTGCACGGTCCCCTGCTTCCTGATGCAGCTTGGCGGCCGACAACACTTCGTGCCACAGCAGCGCCGCAAATAAAAACGCCGGTGAAGTGGATTTTTCCTCGCGTATGCGCTGATCAGTATTCTGCAGTGCCAGCATCACAAATTTTTCTCCCATCGGCTGCTCCAGAATGACGTCCAGCATGGGCAGCAAGCCGTGGTGCAAATCCATCGCGCGTAGCTTTTTGATGCACTCCACCGCATGGCCGGACAGCAGCAACTTGAGCATTTCGTCCAGCAGCCGGGCCTGCGGCACGTTGCCGAGCAAATCCTTCATTGTTGCGATCGGCGCGCCGGTCGCGGCATCCAGTTGCATCCCGAGCTTGGCCGACAGCCGCACCGCACGCAACATGCGCACCGGATCTTCGCGGTAGCGTATTTCCGGCTCGCCGATGATGCGCAGAGTATTTTCTCTGATGTCGGCATAGCCGTTGTGGTAATCAAAAATCTCCTGGGTGGCCGGATCGTAAAACAACGCGTTGGCGGTAAAATCGCGCCGCGCCGCGTCCTGCTCCTGATCGCCGAACTCGTTGTCGCGCAGCAGCCGGCCATGCGCGTCGGTTTCCGCATCCTCGACTTCTATCATGCGGCGAAAGGTTGAGGTCTCTACTGTTTCCTCGCCAAACATCACATGTACCAGGCGAAAACGCCGGCCGATAATGCGCGAACGGCGGAATATCTGACGCACCTCTTCCGGTGTGGCATTGGTTACCAGATCAAAATCCTTGGGATGACGATCGAGCAACAGATCGCGCACTGCACCACCGACCACAAATGCCTGGTAGCCAGCCGCCTGCAGGCCCTCGGCCACCTTGCGCGCGGCCGGGCTGATGCCGTCGCGGCTGACGCCATGTACTTCAAACGGAATGATGTGGCATTTGCCCTCCGTCCGGACACGGGGAGTTTTTCCGAATACGCGCTTGAACAGTTTTTTTATCATTGTGCTCTATGCAATATGAACCCCACAGCATAGGCGCGCCCGTATATCGGCATGCTTTAATTAATGGCTGCGGCGTAACGGTAACTATTATACAACGCCGCCAAACAACTTACGGCAATTGCGCCTTGTGCTCGGGTTACGCAGGGAGGTTACAAAATGGCAGACCTAGCGCAGGCTGATCACCGGCCAATCATTTTGCTCGGCATGAGCGCGCAATATATCATCCGGATCGACCGCCACCGGATGCTTTACCTTGCTCAGCAAAGGCAGGTCGTTCAGTGAATCGCTGTAGAACCGGGTATCGCTGAAGCTTTCCCAATTCCAGCCGTGCAACTGCATCCAGCTTTCCAGCCGGATGATCTTGCCCTCGCGGAAACTTGGCACATCCGCCACCAGCCCGGTGAATTCGCCGTTGCTGTGTTCCGGCTCGGTCGCGATTAAATGTTCGACCCCAAACTCACGCGCGATCGGCGCGGTTACAAAGCTATTGGTCGCAGTGATAATCACGCATATGTCGCCCGCCGCGCGGTGATGTTGTACCAATTCGCGCGCCGCCGGGGCGATCATGCCACGAACCTTGTCCTGCATGAATTCTGCATGCCACTTGTCCAGCTCTTTGCGGGAATGACACGCCAGCGGGCGCAACTGAAATTTCAGGAACTTGTAGATGTCCAGCGTTCCCGCTTTGTACTGCTGATAAAACTCCAGATTTCTCGCTTCGAACAGTTCCCGGTCCAGAACTCCGCGCTCCATCAGGAACTGCGCCCATTCAAAGTCGCTGTCGCCGCTCAATAAAGTATTATCCAGATCAAATAAAGTTAAATTCACTATGAAATCCTATCCAATATGGCCGATAATGTTTCTGCGTCCCGAATAACACTGCTTAATGGGCTCCTTGCCCTTAGATCGCAGGTTATAATTCATAAATATCGACACGTGCGTCACGAAATATTTAAAGAATACCAGAGTAGCTGCTTGCATCGTAGCCTCAATGCTGATTGAATCGCACTCCAGTACGAGCTTGCCGCGACGGCTGATTTCAAAACAGTTGATTGGTAGCGTAAAAATCCGGCGGTATGGTGGTTGTAATGGATAAATCATCTGCGCCCCTGTTATCAGTTAATAGGCTAGGACATGAGCACTGAAGAAAACCAATACCCCAGAATCACCGAATCCCTGACCAAGGCTGAAGTCCCCTTTCCGGATTTCCTGGAAAAAAACTTTGCACGCATACTGATACGTGTCGAATTATTGTGGGGCAGCCCCGAGGCCGTTGCTTACATTGAATCGCTTTTTCTGGAAGACCGCCCGGATCCCACCAAGCCAGGACATTCCGCCCGGACCGATCGGCAGGGTTTTCCGATGAGCGCGGTGAATGAACTTGTGCTGCTCAAGCAGATACACCAGCGCTACTTCCTGACACCATCGCAGAATCCGCATGATCCTTTTAGTGGCAGCGATGCGCTGTTACCAATTGAAACACCAACCAATTCCGTGCTGCAACAATCAGCCGTCATCCACGAGCCTGCGCTGCAAAGGTCCTCCGATGAGGGCGCGCTTGCGATTGACGGCCATCCCGACAACGCAGCCAGTGCAGCGACCCTGTCGACATTGTCGCTGCAGGAGCCGGGATGGACCAGCGAGCGCCGCCGTTCCAATGAGCGGGCCGACTGGCCGATTATCCATACTCAGAATGAATTATTTGAAAGCGCCAAGCTACAGCATAACGGCGAAAATGTTTATCCACTGCAGGACAAACCAGTAGGCGAAATCCTTTTGTATTACGGCCTGATGGATGAAAAAGCCATGCGTGTTGTGCGCAATATGCAGAAAAAGCCGCAGCACAAAAACCAGCCGATCGGCGAAATCCTGATAGAGATCGGCATCATCAAACAGGAAGAATTGACGCGCGCGCTGCACATCCAGGCGGGCGTGCTCATGGTCGATCTGCTGACGTTCAGCATTCCGCCGGAAACGCTGAAGATTGTTCCTACTGCCAAGGCCAGGGAAAAGCAGGTGGTGCCCATCGGCACTTACCATGACACGTTATACCTGGCGGTATCAAATCCTTTCACCTTTACCGATCGCCCGTTTTTTTCGTTTCTGACCGGCCTGAAAATCATGCTGGTCTTTGCGCCGCAGCATGAAATTGTCAACCGCCTGAATTTATACGGCGGCGGAAAAAGTTCAATCGAAGCCCGCGAAGAGTTTCGCAATCTGGCCAGCAAAGCCGGGAGCGAGTTCAGCACCGTCAAATCGGCTGACGAAGTAAGCTATACCGATATTTCGGAAAATGATTCCACTATTATTGGCCTGGTCAACCAGCTGACCCTGAACGCGATAGACGCAGGCGCATCCGACATTCATATCGAGCTGTTCCCCGGCAGCAGCGAATCCAATATCCGTTTTCGCCGCGACGGCAACCTGGAACATTTTTCCAGCTTCCCGAGCAACTACCACAATGCGGTGGTATCGCGCATCAAGATCATGGCCAGCCTGGACATTTCGGAGAAGCGGCGTCCGCAGGACGGCAAAATTTCATTGCCGCTGCAAAATGGCACGCGCGTCGATCTGCGGGTAGCAACCATTCCCGCGTTGCGCGGCACCGAATTCGTCACGATTCGTATCCTTGCTTCGGGCGAGCCACAGCCGTTGGTCAATATGGGCATGGGCGAGCGCGACATGAAAACATTTCGCGAACTGTTCTCGCAACCATACGGCCTGATTCTGGTATGCGGCCCCACCGGCAGCGGCAAAACGACCACGCTGCACTCGGTTTTGAAAGAACTCAACACACCGGAGCGCAAGATCTGGACCGCTGAGGACCCGATTGAAATTGTGCAGAAGAATTTATGCCAGGTGCAAGTCAACAGCAAAATCGGCATGACCTTCGCCGCCATCCTTCGTTCGCTGCTGCGGGCCGATCCCGACATCATCATGATCGGCGAAATGCGCGACCAGGAAACGTCGAGGATCGCGCTGGAAGCATCAATGACCGGCCATCTGGTACTCTCCACTCTGCATACCAATTCCGCCGCCGACACCATCGCCAGGCTGATCGATCTGGATATCGACCCCTACAATCTTTCCGATGCGCTGATCGCGATTCTGGCGCAGCGTCTCGCGCGCAAGATATGCCCGGCTTGCGCCAGGCGCGAAGAAGCCAGCCCGCTGTTGCTGGATAGCCTGGCCACGGAATACTATCAGTCCGGGTTCGCCAAGGCCCCGGCGCGGGCTGAACGTGACCAGATCATTCAGGAGTGGCGCAAAAGTTTTGGCGTCGATGATAAGCTCTATATAATGCATCCGGTCGGTTGCAAGGCATGCAATGCCGGATATAAGGGGCGTATAGGCTTATATGAATTGTTACGGCCTACTCCGGCAATGCGCGCACTGATACGCCACCAATCATCCGCCGCCGAATATCTGGCTGCGGGAATCGCTGATGGCATGCGCACGTTGAAGCAGGATGGTATTGAAAAAGTTATCCGAGGAATCACCGATATGGTACAAGTTCGCAGTGCCTGTATTTAATTTTGCTGATAGCCGCATCCCCCAGGCCGATGGTAGCCGCAGCGGAGATATGATGCATAGAAATAATTAAAACAATAACAATAATAAGCGCGTCCCTGAGAACATATGCTAAATTTGACTTCGCTATGAATAACTGGAATTTCCTTACCAGGCCGCCTCTGATCGCGGCCTTTACGTTGGCTGCCCTCCTGACTCCCGGAGTGTCGCAAGCTCTCAGCATTGGCGACATCGTATTGGAGAGCAAGCTGGGTGAACCCTTGCTTGCACAGGTAGTGCTGATGGTGGGAAGTAACGAAGTCGTCGAAAACAAATGCCTGTCGCTGCTTAAACCCGATCCCGCCGAAGATGATATCCGCGATTATCTGACCCAGGCCAGGCTTGCGGTTAAAACAGAGGGCGCGCGGCAATATGTGGTAATCACCACCTCCAGAGGATTCACCGAGCCGTTTGCCAAATTGCGGCTGCAGATTAAATGCCCCGACGCCAGCATGGGCACGATAGTCAAAACGATGACCATCCTGCCGGATCTGGATGAATCGATATTTCAATCACTGGCAATTAGCTCTGAACTCGGGGAGATACCGGCCAGTACATCCGCCAGACCCCCGGCCGCCATTCCAGGACGGGCCGGCGATACCGATCAAAACAGCACCGCCGGCAAATCGCGGTCGGGCCGCAGCTCTGCTGCGCGACGCGGCGGCAGGTCCCGTGCCACTGGAGAAAATAGTAATCAGCCGCCGACCCCAACAAGCAGCGTAAGAAAACAACGGAATCAGGGGTCATCTTTCCAGCTTAAACTTTCCGGCGAGCCGATAGATGAATCACGCATCGCCAAAACCACTCCGGCGGAACGCGACCAGTTGCGCGCGAGACAGAAACTGCTCGATGCCGACGATCAGACAGCAAATTTCCTGGCACTGCAAAATCAGGTCAAGCTGTTACAGGATGAACTAGGCACAATCAGGCTGCAGCTGGGCCAGCTTGGTGTAGTCCCGTCCAGCGCGACGGCGGCAGCAACAACGGAAGCCGCAGCACAAAGCAGTGCCGTTGTTGCTCCTGTGGTGGCGGCGCAAAAACCCGAAAACCAGGACGACCGTACGCTGCAATGGATATTAATCGGCGGCGGTCTGGCGGCAGCCATACTGGCGCTGGTATTCGGCCTGCGCTACTACACCGGCATGAGGTCACAACAGTCGGCTAAGCCTGCACTGAAACGTCCGGGCGGCGCAAAACCCGCTGCCCCGGTTGCGCCTCCGCGTCCCTTCCGCAAAACCTCCCCGCCGATGGGGCTCAACCTCAAGACGCCCGGCAATATCGCACCCGTTGCGGAGACAGTGCCAGACACGGAAACTGCCCAACGGCTTCCACCACAAAATGATACAGAGGAATTAACCGAAGAAGATTCGATACTGGACGAGGCAGAACTTTACGCAGAGCATGGACATCCGGACAAAGCCATTAAAATTCTGCAGGAAGAAATCGCCCAGAATCCGGGCCATGTGGAAGCATGGCTGCTGCTGCTGTCAGTTCTTTCTTCGCTTGGCCTGACAACCGAATTCGAACAGGCGGCACGGCGTTTCCTTGAGCTCAATCCGAACAACGACTCCTGGAAAAAAATCCAGGCGCTGGGACGAACGCTGGATCAGCATAACACGCTCTACGACAACCAGGATAATCCGGGCACGTCCGCTGCATTAACGGATATATCCACCAGGAAGGCGCGTCCAATTGGAGATGTACTGGTTACGATGGGTGCATTATCGGTAGAAGAAATGCACCAGTGTCTGGCGGATTTCGACTCAAAATTGCACGGCCGATTTGGCGGTTATTTAATAGCGCGCAAAATGATTACGCTGGCGCAACTGAACGAAGCGCTGCTACTGCAACAGGCAGAAGTCGCACCGACTGATGGAGGAGTCGCGCCGACCGATGCCGAACCATTGTCCGCAACCGCGCCGGATCTGGAATTTGAGTTTGATTCCCCTGGAAATAAAATCCAGCCGCTGGAAGTTGATTTTGAGTCGGCTGCCGGTGCTCAACACCAGGAATTGGAACTGCCTGCAGCGCAGGATAATGGAGACCTGTCCGCGCCGTCCGCCGGTTCATCTATTGAATTGATTCCTGAAATCAATAAGCCCAGAAAGAAGTCGGTGCTGGAATAGTACTGCCGCTAGACTGCCTTAAGGTACCTCTCCATTACCTCTTTTAGCAACGGCACCGACGCAGTTCGTTTCAAACTCAGGCAATGCCTGTCCAGCGCGTCCAGCACCGCCAGCAACGCAGGCAAATCCCGCCGCCCGTGACGCAGCAAATATTGCATCACTTCCGGCGACACAATAAAGCCGCGAGCATGCGCGTGTTGGTGCAGGGCCAGCGCCTTTTCGTCGTCGTTTAATGCGTGCAACTGGTAGACCAGGCCCCAGCCCAGCCGAGTGCGCAAATCATCGCGTAAAGAAAGGTGGGATGGCGCCGCGTTGCCGCTTACCAGCAATACACCGGTGTTTTCCCGTATCCGGTTGTACAGTGAAAATAGCGTTATCTGCGCCGCTTCCGGCAGTGTGTCGACGTCGTCTACCGCGATCATCTCGGCACGTTGCAAAGCGTCATCTGATAATGCGTCGGCGACATAAGAGGCCGGGCGTTGTTGCAGCGACAATCGATGCACTGCGGCCCGCAACAGATGCGTCTTGCCACTGCCGGCCTCTCCCCAGATGTAGATACAGCCTGAGCTTGCTGCGAGCACATTACGCAAATTGGCATACAGCTCGGTATTGCGCCCCACTATGAAGTTGTCCAGTGTCGGCACCCAGTCCGGTGCAATGTCGAGCAGCAGTTGACTCATAAAATAGATCCGATCAAAAGCGGTACTAATTACTGTGGTCTATGATCCGCGGCGCCGCGCTGTCAGACTGATAGAGGCGACTGTCGAGGTACCAATGCCGCAGGTGGCGGAGCGCCACCAGCAGGATTGCCGACAACGGCAGAGCCAGCAGCACGCCAAAAAAGCCGAACAACTGCCCGAACGCCAGCAGCGCAAAAATCACGGTCAGCGGATGCAGCCCGATGCGTTTACCCACCAGCCACGGCGTAAACACCCAGGCTTCCAGCATCTGGCCGGTGCCGAATACCGCCCAGACCAGCAACACATCGGTAAAACGGTCGAACTGGGTCAGCGCGGCCAATGTGGCGAGCGTTAACCCGGAAGCCATGCCGAGATACGGTACGAATACCAGCATGCCCGCAACTATACCGATGGGTAAGGCGAACTCAAGACCGACCAGCCACATACCCGCCGAGTAGAACACGCTCATTACCAGCATCAGCGAGATCTGTCCGCGCAGAAATTCAGCCAGGACGGTATCCACTTCCCCCCCGATTTGCACCACCTTGGCATGCCAGTGGCGCGGAATCAACTTGTCGATCTGCTTCAACCATATCGGCCATTCGCACAACATGTAAAACAGCGCGATCGGAACCAGCACGAGGTCCACCAGCAGCGTTATTACCATGGAGCTGCTATCGCCCAGCCACGGGAGCATGCGCAGCAATGCACTGCCCGCCCCTTGCCAATGTGTCATTACCAGTTGCTCCAGCGCTGCCCTGTCCAATTGCAAAGTGATGCCCCAATGCTGGTCCAGATAAGGCAGCAAACGTAGCCGGACCATGTCCAGCAGAGCTGGCAGACGCGTCATCACGTGGTCGATTTCCTTGGCCAGCAGCGGCAACATGATCAGCACCAGAAGCA
>JAZJXX010000013.1:147943-186828 GCA_040390665.1 Pseudomonadota bacterium
TTTTTTAAGAGATTCTGGTGTACCCTATGCAGCAGCACCAGAAGCACCAGCAGACCGAGCAATATCAGCAGCACCAGCAGCGTCGCCAGCGGGCGCGGGATTTTCAGCCGGCACAACCGGCTTACCAGCGGATTGCAGATATAAGCAACTATCGCCGCCGCCACAAACGGCGTCAGGATGGGACTTAACATATACATCAGCCATGCAAGCGCACTGATGATCACCAGCCATTGCAGTGCAGCCGAGCGTTCCAGGGTCATTTGAGGTAAAATTCATTATGAAAATTGTGAACGGCCTGCACTTTATCCCGAAGAAAGCGAGAACTCAACTTGAGTCTGCCTGATACCCTGGTTAACCGCCCCGACGATGCGCTGTCTTACCGCGACGCCGGTGTCGACATTGAAGCCGGCGACCGCCTGGTGGAAAATATCAAACCCTATGCCAAACGCACAATGCGCCCTGAAGTCCTGAGCGGCATCGGCGGGTTCGGCGGGCTGGTGGAAATCTCCAAAAAATACCGTGAACCGGTGCTGGTATCCGGCACCGATGGCGTCGGCACCAAATTAAAACTGGCGTTCCATCTCAACCGCCATGACACGGTCGGCATCGATCTGGTCGGCATGAGCGTTAACGATATCCTGGTGCAGGGAGCCGAGCCACTGTTTTTTCTCGATTATTTCGCCTGCGGCAAACTGGATGTAGATACAGCCACCGAAGTCATCAAGGGGATCGCCGTCGGCTGCGAACAGGCCGGCTGCGCGCTGATCGGCGGCGAAACAGCCGAGATGCCCGGCATGTACCCGACCGGCGAATACGATCTGGCCGGTTTTGCCGTGGGCGTAGTGGAGAAAGCCAGCATCATCAGCGGAGCGGCAATCGGCCCCGGAGATGTGGTGCTGGGCCTGGCGTCCAATGGCGCGCATTCCAACGGCTATTCGCTGGTGCGCAGGATTATCGAGCGCAGCAAACCTGATCTGGATGCCCGCTTTGACGGCACCCGCACACTGGCCGATTGCATCATGGCGCCCACGCGCATCTATGTAAAACCACTGCTGGCGCTGATGCAGACGTTGACAGTGAAAGGGATGGCGCACATCACCGGCGGTGGGTTGACCGAAAACATTCCACGCGTGCTGCCGCAACACGTCACAGCAGTGCTGGACGGCGCCGCATGGGATACGCCCGCGCTGTTCGACTGGCTGCGGCGCGAAGGCCAGGTGGCGCAGCAGGAAATGTATCGTACCTTCAATTGTGGCATCGGCATGGTGGTTATCGTTGGCCGCGAGGATGCCGCTGCTGCGGTTAAACAGCTGCAGCAAGCCGGGGAAACCGTGTGGACCATAGGCGCTATTCAGGCACGAATGGGCGATGAGGCACAAACCCGAGTTCAATAAGGAAACGATGAAAAGCGTCGTCATCCTGATCTCCGGGCGTGGCAGCAACTTGCAGGCGCTATTGCAGAGCCAGCAGGCTTATCGCATAGCCGCGGTAATCAGCAGCCGTGGTGATGCTGCCGGCCTGGCAATTGCCCAGCAGCACGGCATAGCCACGCAGGTGGTGGTGCAGCGCGACTATCCTGAACGCGCCGACTTTGATGCCGCGCTGGCTCAGGCAATCGACGTATATCAGCCAGATCTGGTTGTGCTGGCGGGCTTCATGCGCATCCTCACCGCAGAATTTGTAGCACGCTACCGCGGCAAGCTGATCAATATTCACCCTTCGCTGCTGCCCGCTTATCCAGGCTTGGACACGCATGTGCGTGCGCTGCGCGATGGCGTGAAAATTCATGGCTGCACCGTGCACTTTGTCAGCAATGACCTCGATCACGGCCCGATCATCGTCCAGGCCGCAGTGGCCGTGCTGCAGCACGACACGCCAGCCACGCTGGCTCAACGCGTACTGCAGCAGGAACATCGGATTTATCCGCAGGCGGTACGCTGGTTCTGCGATGGGGCTTTACTGCAAACCCCCGAAGGCAAAGTATTTCTTGAACGAGTTGAACAACCCGGCCCTGCGTTAATCACACCCGCTTTGGAATAAACATATGCGTACACTAGTAGGTCTCACCGTCTGGCTTATGCTGTGCAGCAGCGCGTCGCTGCATGCGGCCGAGGTTGCACCCCGAACCGCAGCATCTTCTCCTGCCGCCTCCTCGCCCAGCCGGATGCGGGTCAGTTACGACGTGTACAGGGACAATCTCAAAATTGCCTCGATGAGCGAAACCTACACCCGTAACCGCGACCATTACCAGCTTGAAAGCGTCAGCAAACCGCTCGGCCTGCTGGCCATGCTTAAACCGGAAATCATACGTGTCACCAGCCACGGCACTGTTACCGCAAAAGGACTACGCCCGACGACGTTCATCACTAAACGCAAGCTCGACACCGAACGCAATACCCGCGCCGATTTTAACTGGGCGTCGGGTCAAATCACGCTGACCGATAACGCCGGGCAACGCACTCTGCCCTTGCCTGCTGATACCCAGGATCGGCTCAGCGCCATGTACCAGTTTCTGTTTCTGTCGTTTGAAAACACCAGCGAATTCAGTTTTCATATGACCAACGGCAGCAAAGTAGATATCTACAATTACCACGTTACGCCCAATCAGAGCGTGACCGTTCCACTGGGGACCTTCAAGGCATGGTATCTGGTCAGCCCGGCCGAACCGGGCGCCAGCCAAACTGAGGTCTGGCTGGCGGCGGAGCATGCGAACTTCCCCTACAAAATGGTCATCACTGATCCCAACGGCGACAAATTCATTCAATTACTGACCCAGCTTACCGTTGAGCCGTGACCCGCCCGCGCCCCCCGGTTCGCCGTATTGCTCTTGCGGTCGCGCTGTCGGTGCTGTTTCACTACGCTGTACTGTCCCTGCCACGAACCCAGCCGCTGCACAAAGACGTAGCACCGGCATTGACCGTCAGACTAGAGCCGCTGGCTAAACCTGCGGCACAACCTATAGCGCAAGCTGTGCCGCAGCCACAGCTTGCTCCCGCTGCATCGCTCCAGCACAAGCTGGCAATCACCGAGCCGCATCAGGCAAAGGCTGCCCATGAGCCCGCCCCATCCGTCACCCCGGTGGCACTCAGCGCGCCGCCTGCAGACCAGAACCAAACCAACCCCGGCAAGCTCGCGGATAACCCGCCTGCAGAGCTTTCTTCGCCGCAGCTGAATGAAGTTCCAGATGGGACTGGTCTCACACCGCCTCAGGCACCCAACGCCTTGCCCAAATACGCCCAACTGAAATTCGCCGTCTATAAAGGCAGCTTGCGCATCGGCGAAGCGCGGCATCAGCTGGAAATAAACGGCGATCAATATACGCTGCAGGCCGTCAAGCAGACTGTGGGGCTGGCCAAACTACTCAGCAGCTATCAGAGTACGCAAACCAGCCGCGGCAAAGCGGATGACACGGGATTACAGCCGATGTCATATACCGAGCAAGTCATCGACGGCAGCACCCGGAATCTGAGCGCAACGTTTGACTGGTCTGCCCGGCAATTGCATTTTGCCGATGGGGGGATGGCTGAATTGCCCGTTGATAGCCAGGATAGCCTCAGTGTTCTTTATCAACTGTCACAGCTTTCGCTGCATCGGGAAATCATTCCGCTGACTATCAGCGACGGCACAAAACTGGCGAAATACGAACTTGAAATCGGCGCGCATGAAGAAATTTCCACGCCGATGGGCAAGCTGCGCGCAGTGCATCTGCGGCAGTTGCATACAGGCGAGGAAGGATTCTTCGAGGTCTGGCTGGGGCTGGATTTTCGCCTGTTACCGGTGAGGATTTTATATACCGAACCTTCCGGCACGGTACTCGAGGAAACGGTTATTTCCGATATTTTCATCAGCGACCGCTAAGCCGCTCCATATCAGACGGCTTACAAGGCTGGTGCAGGCACACTCTCCTGCTGCATGCACAGCCGCAGATTGTCGCTCCAACTGCCCGCTGCAAGACCAAATACCCGCGCCAGCTTGTCATTGCACAACACCGAATTCATCGGCCGCGCGGCGGGTGTCGGATATTCCGGGGTAGTAATCGGTATCAGCTGCGGCACAGGCGCGATTGCCGCAAGCCGCAAAATTTCAGAAGTAAACCCGAACCAAGATGTGCTGCCGGAGGCAGTTAAATGATAGCTGCCGCAGACGCGCTCCAGCGATCCAGGGGCGACCTGTATTTGTGCCAGCATCAGCGCGGTGATCTCGGCCAGCGTACGGCTCCAGGTCGGCGCGCCAATCTGATCATCGACGACGCGCAGCTCCCGGCGCTCACGCGCCAGCCGCAGCATCGTCAATAAAAAATTCCGCCCATGCGTACCATAAACCCAGCTGGTACGGAGGATCAGATGGGCGCCGCCAACCGCGCGAACCGCGTCCTCGCCCGCCAGTTTGGTCCGACCATAAACGCTGAGCGGATTAGCCGGATCGTCCTCGAGATACGCGCCGGATTTGGTGCCGTCAAAAATATAGTCGGTGGAATAATGCACCAGGAGCGCGTTCAACTTGCTCGCCTCTTCGGCCAGTACTCCGGGAGCATGGCCGTTCACCGCCAAGGCCAGCGCAGGTTCCGTTTCGGCTTTGTCCACCGCGGTGTAAGCCGCGGGATTAACGATGATGTCCGGGCGGATCGCCTGTACAACACGGCGAATGGCCGCGCCATCAGTCAGATCCAGTTCATCCATATCCAGCGCAATAACCTGGCCCAGCGGCATCAATGTGCGTTGCAGCTCCCAGCCAACCTGGCCATTTTTGCCGGTGAGCAGAATCTTCTTCACGAGAATACCTCTGCATCACGCAACAGTTTTCCTGCGCTGTCCTTACCCGACAACAGCGGAGTCGCGCCGGCCAGTTGCCAGTCTATCGCCAAGTCAGGATCGTTCCAGATGATGGTGCGCTCAAATTCCGGCGCCCAGTAATCGGTGGTTTTATAAAGGAACTCGGCGTAGTCGCTGAGCACCGCAAAACCATGCGCAAAACCCGGCGGAATCCACAGCATGCGTTTATTTTCAGCGGACAGATTAACGCCGACCCAGCGACCGAACGTGGGCGAATTCCTGCGGATGTCGACCGCGATGTCCCATACCTCGCCTGCCGTTACCCGCACCAGTTTTCCCTGCGGCTGCCGGATCTGGTAATGCAGCCCGCGCAACACATGGCGCGCCGAGCGCGAGTGATTATCCTGCACGAAATTAACATTCAAGCCGGTCAACTGCTCGAAGACACGCTGATTAAAACTCTCGAAAAAAAAGCCGCGGTCGTCACCAAATACCTTAGGCTCAAGTATCAGCAGATCGGGAATGGCACTCGCGACGCATTGCATGGATAAGGGCTTCACTGCAGCAGACTCAGCAGGTAGTGCCCATAGCCGTTTTTGGCCAAAGGCTGCGCCAGGCGAGCCAGCTGCTCTGCGCTGATGTAGCCCTTGCGGTAGGCAATCTCCTCCGGGCATGCAATTTTGAGGCCCTGACGTTTTTCGAGAATTTGCACGAAGGTTCCGGCTTCGAGCAGGGATTCATGAGTACCGGTGTCCAGCCAGGCATAGCCGCGGCCCATCACCTGCACGTCGAGCTTGCCCCGTTCGAGGTAAATCTGGTTGACTGCGGTAATCTCAAGTTCGCCGCGCGCCGAAGGCTTGATCGACTTGGCGATTTCGACCACCTCGTTATCGTAAAAGTACAACCCGGTAACGGCATAGTTCGATTTGGGCTGGCGCGGCTTTTCTTCTATGCTGATGGCGCGTCCGTGCGCATTGAATTCGACCACGCCGTAGCGCTCCGGATCCTGCACATGGTAGGCAAAGACGGTGCCGCAATTCTGCCTGGCCGCCGCCGCATTTAATAATTGGTCGAAGCCGTGGCCATAAAAAATATTGTCGCCCAGCACCAGAGCACAGCTGTCCGTGCCGATGAATTCCTCACCGATGATGAACGCCTGCGCCAAACCGTCGGGTGACGGCTGCACCGCATACGAAAATTGCATGCCCCACTGCGCGCCGTCGCCCAGCAGTTGGCGAAACAGCGGCGTATCCTGCGGCGTCGAAATCACCAGCACTTCACGTATGCCCGCCAGCATCAGGGTGCTGAGCGGAAAATATACCATCGGCTTGTCGTAGACCGGCAGCAGCTGCTTGGATACTGCCTGCGTTACCGGATACAGGCGCGTGCCGGAACCGCCGGCCAGTATGATGCCTTTCATGCGACACTCCTGTTAGCGTAATTTTTCTCAACCCAGCGCTGGTAATCGCCGCTGGTCACCCCCTGCACCCAGGCGCTGTTGGCCAGATACCATTGCACTGTTTTACGCAATCCGCTTTCAAACGTCTCCAGAGGCTTCCAGCCCAACTCGTCGGCAACCTTGGCGGCATCGATTGCATAGCGGCGGTCATGCCCCGGCCGGTCCTGCACATAGGTGATCAGGCTGGCATACGGCGTCTGCTGCGGACGCAGTTCATCGAGGATCACGCATATCGCCTGTACGACTTCGAGATTGGTTTTCTCATTCCATCCGCCGATGTTATATGTTTCGCCGAGCTTGCCCCGCTCCAGCACCAGACGCAGCGCGCGCGCGTGGTCGTCCACATACAGCCAGTCGCGGATGTTGTCTCCTTTGCCATAGATCGGCAGCGGTTTGCCGTTGAGCGCATTCAGGATAACCAGTGGGATCAGTTTTTCCGGGAAGTGATAGGGCCCGTAATTATTCGAGCAATTGGTGGTGACCACCGGCAATCCATAGGTATGGTGCCATGCGCGCACCAGATGATCGGATGAGGCTTTGCTGGCCGAGTAAGGCGAATTCGGCTGGTACGCTGTCTGTTCGGTGAAATAACCGGTGCTGCCCAGGCTGCCGTAGACTTCGTCCGTCGAAATATGATGGAAGCGAAAAGCGGACTTCGCCGGCGCAGCCAGATTATTCCAGTGTTCGCGCGCGGCTTCCAGCAGTGTATAGGTCCCGACAATATTGGTCTGGATAAACGCCGCAGGGCCGCTGATCGAGCGATCGACGTGCGATTCGGCGGCAAGATGCATCACCGCATCCGGCTGATGCTCGCGAAATATTCGCGTCAGCGCAGCGCCATCGCAAATATCTTCGTGCTCGAAATGGTAGCGCGGATGATCGGCTACCGACGTCAGCGATTGCAGATTTCCGGCATAAGTCAGCTTATCCACGTTGATGACCGTGTGGTCAGTCTCGTTGATCAGCTGACGAATAACGGCGGAGCCGATAAAACCGGCACCGCCGGTAATGAGGATACGTGACATTCGAATTTTATAAGTTATTGATGACTGCTTTATCGGGCGGCAATAGCCGCTTGGGAAGTGATTTTAATGGTAAGCTGGCAAGTAAGCTAGGGCGCTGTACATTTACTGCTTTTGCATTTTCCAACGCTACAACCTCAAACATCGCCATGCTACTGACCGAATACCGTTTAGACCTTGTCATCCAGGCCCTGCGTATCATCCTGCCGCTACAGCATCCTGCTGATACCTCGTTACGCTATTTTTTCCAGCAGGAGCGCATCGGCTCCAATGAACGTGCGCTGGTCGCCGAAACCGTGTTCGGGGTATTACGCCACCGGTTGTTTCTGGAGCAAGCCTGCGGCGAACAATCAACGCCGCGCCGAATCGCGCTGGCCTACTGGATTAAATTTGGCGGTTACAATTTGCGTGAACTCAGCCCGCTACTGAAACGCGAGGAGAGTGACTGGCTGGGTCAGGTAAAGGCGATTCAATACACCGCTCAGCCGTTGTCGGTGCAAGCCGAGTTGCCGCAATGGATCGTGGACAGTCTGCAAAGCCAACAAATGTCGGAAACCGCCATTCTGGAGTTGGGGCGCTCGATGCAGGTGCCGGCCGCGCTTGATTTACGCGTTAACACCTTGCTCGCCACACGCGAAGAAATATTGCAGGCCTTGCAAGCCGAAGGGATGGATGCTCAGCCGACGCCGTATTCGCCGATCGGCATACGCCTCAGGGATAAACCGTCGCTCAGCAGGCATCCGCTGTTTCTCAGCGGAAAATTTGAGGTTCAGGACGAAGGCAGCCAGTTGCTGGGTTTTCTGCTTGCCCCCAGGCGCAACGAGATGGTCGTGGATTTCTGCGCCGGCGCCGGCGGCAAATCACTGATGCTGGGCGCGCTGATGAACTCGCAGGGTCGGCTATACGCGCTGGATGTTTCGGAAAAACGCCTGGCCAATCTGAAGCCGAGACTGAAACGCTCGGGCTTGAGCAATTTGCATCCACAACTGATTGCGCATGAGAATGACGTCAAGGTCAAACGCCTGGCCGGCAAGATCGACCGCGTACTGGTCGATGCGCCATGCAGTGGACTGGGTACACTGCGGCGCAATCCAGACATCAAATTCCGCCAGTCACCGCAAAGCCTGGTGGAACTCACCCATAAACAAACCGCCATACTCAACGCAGCGGGCAAACTGCTTAAGCCCGGTGGACGGCTGGTGTATGCCACCTGCAGCTTTCTGGTAGAAGAAAACCGCGCCATAGTGGATACATTTCTTGCCGCCCATCCGGACTACACCTTATACCCGGCGGGCAACGTTCTGACACAGCAGAAAATTCCGCTGCAAGCTGGAGAATATCTGGAACTTACGCCGCAGGTACACGGCACCGACGCGTTTTTTGCGGCCGTGCTGGAACGCCGCGCAAGTGCTGTTCCGGTGCCCTCTGAATAATGACTTACGGCTGAAAACGATGAAGGCATAGTACTGATCTTGCGCACCGGCTCTGATGATCCACCTCGGCACCGTGATTATGTATTATGCTTAAAATTGTTTGTTGCGAAACACCTCAATAGCTCAGGTAACTCCAGAGTGTTTAAACCTGTAACCATAATCATTGAAGGGAGAAAAAAATGAAATTTATAGCATTCCTGATCGCAATTTCAGCCATAACTTCTGCTAACGCCGTTGCGGACGAAGTTACTCCTACGCCTGCACCGCCCGGTGCATCGGTGTACATCATTTCACCGGCCAACGGGGAAACCGTACCTACTACATTTACCGTAAGGTTTGGTCTGAAAGGCATGGGAGTTGCGCCAGCCGGAGTGGAAAAAATAAATACCGGGCACCATCATCTGTTGATAGACGGCAAAGCGTTACCTGCCGCCAGCGCACCGATGGGCACAGAGGTCAAGCATTTTGGCGGAGGTCAAACCGAAACCGAGCTCACGCTGGAGCCGGGTAAGCATACACTGCAGTTAATACTGGGCGATAAAACCCACGTCCAGCATAACCCGCCGGTGGTTTCACAAAAAATTGAGATTACCGTTAAATGAGAGAGCGCAGCCAACGGCAATGCTAATGCACACACGTTACAGAACTTCTATATGAATTTCTGTAATCGTACATGTTGCCATTGCCCAGAATGATAAGCCAGTGCACGTCGTCGCCATTCCGCGTCGCAGACCAGGTGCGGTGCAATGCCCAGCCGTGGCCGTTAAGCGCACCTGATTGATACAACTTGCCCAATTCGCCCAGCGTCGGCAAACGCCAGCCCTTCTGTCCATTGAAAGTACCTGTGGCGCAATAGTTTTTCGCTGCATCCCAAGTTATATATGCGTCGGGGACGATTAAATTGTTGGGCGTCCAGGTGAGCCCGCCTTGCACAATATAACCTTGAGGAAGCGCCGGGGTGGGGACAACAGTATCAATCTGTCCTGCAGATTTCAACCCTGCATATCGAAAACCGCGCTGGTTAACCTCTTCCGCCACCCACGAAACCAGCAACCAGGTTTCCGGCTGCTGAAACGCAGGGAAAAAATCGTCTTCGCGTCTGAATGTGCCGCTTATCCAGCTCTCCAGTTTGCTCAACGTGAAATCATCAGCGGTATGCTCAAGCTGCAGCATTTGCATTAATAGTTCATAGTGAGATTCAGCATATGAGTCGAATGCGATAGTTACTGCGAGGATGCCAAATATAATCTTTACGGTAGCTGTGATGATGGAATTCATGACGCCTCCCCTAAACTTCTCCCAAGATTGCCATGCCCGAGCTAAAGGCAAATCGCGACAGAACAACAGATAGCTTCAAACGCCAGATGTATTAACACCCGGCCGTTGCTATTGGATGAGATTCTGAATACGCAACCAAGTCATAATTCTCAGGCAGCGCTGAGCTTAGCTAAGGGGATCAGCCATAGGAGTTAGATGGACAGGTCCGGCAAAACCCGCGACGACAGGCCAAGCCGTACATGTCAATTCATCAATTTAAATCACTAATTTCAGGCATGGAGCAGCGGCTTGTACGCCGCGATGGCTGACCTGAATTGATAGTCAGCCACGTTGAAAGCATGTGTGTCTACTTGATGTGGCAAGAAAGACAAAGTCCGCTGCCGTTATTGGAAACTCTCAGGAATGTTCCATTGTTGGGGGTATGGGGATCATGGCAGGTTGCGCATTCTACCGAGGGGCCGGTAACACCCTGATTGGTAAAAAGCATCAGATCCTGCTTGGTACGTACGCCGAAGCCCAATACATTGACCACACTCGTGGGTGAGGTACTAGGCATAAAACCACGGCCCGAAGAGTTATCTAAAATATCCCCCGTCGACAAGGTACTTCCATTCGCTACAAACAGCTCTACGGTAGCCGGATCGCGAGTAATCGGATAAGCCGTCGGACCGCCAATCGACGCGGCGCTGGCGGCAATTGCATCAGTGTCCGGTATTACATTGGTATCAATCCAGAATCTCTCTGCATTATTCAAAAAACCAACAGTAGGCAGATTGAATAATCTGTCATTACATGAACCGAGGGCATAATCGGCAGGGCCTGCGGTTGTCCTCTGGCCGGGCGGTATACCTCCACCGCAATATTGAACACTGATCGGATGATCGTTTGACAAATCCGTCCCTAGCCAAATACCTTTACCGGATGGGCTGGTCGGAGTAATGACGTTATTGGTAGGAGAAAAAGAGCCATCGCCTACGTTTGCGGTCTGACTCATTATGCCAAACTGGCTCCACGTATAACCATTGGAAGCACCGCTTATACCGGTCGAAGCCATCATCCCCGAGCCCGGCCCGTTAATCATCACATCCATCGCCTGAGTACCATCATGACAGGACAAGCAGGCCAGTGATACCGAACCGATCGAAGGTGTCTGGGCATCCAGCGTGCTACTCAGGTAGGTAGCGTCAGTCCCGTTATATACGGTGTAAGTTGCCGAGCTTTTAACCCCTCTATTCCACAATGGCGCCGACTGGACAGTATTGAATCCGTGAGGGGTATGGCAGAATACACAAATCTGGTTGGTGCCTATGACCGTGGTTCTATCAGCGGACAAGACATCGGGCGTATGATTCGTCCCCAGCGTATTTTTAGTGCCCAGGTTATGCTTGGAATTCGTAATATTTACTGCAGAAACAGGAGCAAAGGGACTAATAGCTCCGCCTGATACAGTAAAAGTAGTTACTACGGAAGAGACTGGTGTCGCACTAACAGAACTTGCATAACCTGGCTCAACCTTACCGGCCGTACCCACCTGGCTCGCAGTTAAGGCCGCTGAAGCGTCATTCCACACCCCTAGAAGTAAAACGGATGCGCAAAACCACCTTGCCCAGATACCTAACTCAATTCGATTGTTCACATTACTCTCCATAAATCGCTCATCCGCTAGTGACCGCCTATTGACTGTCGCCTTGCCAGCAAGTTTTGGCGTATCGCGATTTTAATTCACTACGAATATATTAGCACTTTCCGTGCCCGGTTTTTTTGTTGTCTTGGCTGGATTTAATATAGTCAGGATATACTCAGGTTCTCAGATTATGTATTTTATTATTAAAACTGGTAACGAGCGAGAAATTCCAGAGCTATCAGTTTAACGTACAGGTTTGCAACTTTGTCTACACAATTTCATCGGCTCAGGTGATGTCAGCATAAAACCAGCTAGCGCTGCGATGATTGCACTTTTTGCGTGCCCATCCAGCAATCGGGGGGTTCACAGCCAATGTCGAGGGGTGTTGATTACTGCCGCATGGCAGTAATCAACACTGATCAACCATTCATTATGTCTGGCTGCCGGCGATGGTAAGGGATCCGGCGACACCAAACACCAGGGCGATCAGGCTGGCGTCAACAAGAGCGTGGCCGGGCAACAGCATGGTATCAGTGAGATAAATTGCAAAGAAAACGAGTGCGTAGATGGCGACAAACACAATGGCGGACAATGCGAAAGAATTTTTCATGTGACCTCCCTTTAGATTTAGCGTCGAATTGCCACTAGCGAGAGCGGCATAACCACATCAAGGTTACCAGCCAGCCACCAGCACCACGTTAGCCTATGGCATCGGTGTATACGACATTTATCAGTCGCTGTTATGTCCCTAGTTTGAACTAGTTTGGACACGGTTACTCAGTCAGAGAAATGCCCCAACTGGCAAATACCAGCTTACACCTTTTTTTCAGCTTTACCAAGAATTATCAAGCGCCTATCCAGACCTCATTTATGGGCCATGAGGTCATTAGTCGGTCTGTTGAGTTTTGTTCGGGTTGGCCTAAATCTACCCTGGTCAATTTGGTATTTTCTTGCGATGAACTCAGCTATTAAGGGTGCAACACCCGGCTTTGGAGCGCGCCCGGGATGGCCGGTGAACCTATTAGAGCCTGGGAACCCGTAGGCGAAACATATTCCCGTTGAGGCTCCAGCAAAAAACCATTTGCAGGCTGCATGCTGACAGCTTTTATCCTCGGCAATGCCGATTTCTTCACCCGGTAATCGTAGCTGGAGGCTTGAGCAAAAGCAGACCCGTCGGTATTGAAATTATTTCTTACGATAATTGCGCTGGCGGAAGAGGAAGCCGTCGCATCGACATAGGGTTTATCGCTGCTTACATTTTTAGTGATGCGCTGCCCCTCTATATACCAATCACCTTTGCCCACCAAAAGATTGTTCATGCTGATGACTTTCTGTGCGCCAGGTTTAACGTTCAAAAATGTTCCACGTCCGGGCAAATCGTTAACAATGGTATTAAACGTCAAGTAAAGCTGACTGGCAGGCCATTTATAGCCTTCCATCCCGAAGGCAATTATGGTTGGGTTCTCGGTATTAGGACTTTGCTGAATGACATTGCCAACCACATATGCATAACCGCCGTCCGGGAACTCCAGTTCATAGCTCGCCTGTCCGGTTTCATCGGAAAGGCGGTTATACATGATGATATTTTCGGCGGCCCTGCTCTTGAGCAGATGCCCCACATTGGCATGATGAAAGTAACTTCCGGTTACCTTCAAACTTTTAATCGCATTCACATATAAGTTGTGGCTACGGCCGTCCCCCGCCCCATTTCGGCCAAACTCGCTGTTTTCGATTTCAAGCGATTCGCCGCCGGAACCGGCAAGAATACCGTTTTCATTGTCCAGAAAAGCGCAATTCCGGATAACCAAATTCCCCCGTTCGAAACGGATGCCCGCACCGTTGCGGTCAGAAACCTGAGCGCCGGTAAAAACAATATTTTCAATTGTGATATGCCCCCCGCGGATTATCCAGATCGCTTTGCCTTCCGCACTTTTTCCGTTCGCTATTAAACGCGGCCTGCCATCTACGCCGCGTATGGTCAGGCGGTCCTGTTTCCAGATTGCGACATCACCCACATAATCACCCGCCTCGATTTCGACCGTATCACCATTTTTAGCGATAGCCGCAGCTGCTCCTATCGTATGCAAAGGCTGAGCCGGGCCGACCCGTATGACTTTAATCTCTTCAGCCACCGGAACTATAACCTCATCAACCACCGTGACCTTTGGGGGCGCTGCCACTGGTATCGGCACGGCAACCAATTCACCTTTTTCGTTTCGCTTGATTTCGCCGAGATATACAGGTGAATCAGGGAGTGTATCCGCAGTCGATGCACGCAGGGCCGGCACCAGCAGAGCTATAGCCAGTGTTATGTTGAGAGACAAGGAGGATTTCAGCATGGCGTTCTCCAGCTTGTTTAGTTGTTACAGGCAAATCGATCTATACATTTCAACTCCAGTTCAAGACGAGGCATGCCATGCGTTGGCCCGAAAGGCCATGCCCACAGCAGTAGCCCGTTCTCGCGTCAAATAACGTAAACCTATAATACAATCGAGTGGAATTTAACAGCAAATGTTAACGCTGAGTCGGCCTGCAAAATTCGGCATGGGTAAACGGCCGGAGTTTTCTGGGCCAGATCAATACGAGGGGCAATAATGGCGAAGTGGCTTATCATTACCGGTATTATTTTTGTCCTGGCCGGCATAGCATGGCCTTGGCTGGGCAAGCTGGGCCTGGGGCATCTTCCGGGTGATGTTTACGTAGAACGCAAAGGATTCAGTTTCTATTTCCCAATCACCACCAGTATTGTTGTTTCAGTGGTGTTGTCTCTTATTTTCTGGATATTCAGGAAATAGTTGCGGTAAATATATCCTTGGCAATTTAAATCCGCTGCCGGCGTCTTCCGATTATCCCGATTTTGCGGTTGCAGTAAAATTCGCCGTTGAATTCTGCGTGTCTATCTTAACTGGCAGGCTATTGGGGCTGAATGAATAGCCATCCCGTGACGGTATGATCGTATAGCTTCCGGGCACCAGCCCGACAAAAGTGTAAGTGCCACCCGCGCCCGTTAACACCGATCCGCCGTTTTCGTTACCTTTCAACGCAATCGTCACTCCGGGGATGCCGGTCGTACCAGTTATGCTGTAGGTCGTTGTGGCAGGATCTGCTGTGAACGCCGGTATGGCTACGTCTGCATCACTCACGGTCCTGACCAAACTGACCTGGCTGAATGCATACCCCGGCAGCGAGGGAGTGATGGTATAGTTCCCATTGGGCAGCCCGCCGAAATTAAAGGCCCCGTTCGCCGCAGTGGTGGTAGTCGCTGTTGCAGGGCCGGTCAACACCAATGTCACACCAGGTGCGCCGGTTACCTTGCCCGATATGCTGTAAATGGAGGGCGCCGGAACTTCGCTCACTTTGCTACCACTCCATATGATAAGGCCAGTGGCAACGGCAGCACTGAAAACTACCAGCAAAATAAATTTAATTGTTCCCACGATCGCTCCCCTGTTATTCGAATGAGACGAACCAGCTAGCTGATGTGCTGGCAGACATTTTCAACGCCTGACTAGCGCAATCGATTGCCGCTAAATTCGATACCCGGCATTTCTGTAGCGATGAACTGTCGCCTTTCTGGCGATGCATCCGCCACAGTTGAGGTCCACGACACCTGATAAGCCTGGCGCCGCCTGTACAGCATTTTATAAATTTTATTATACGGCGCATGCCCGATATGTCAACGCAAAGCAAGCGTATCACTTCTGGCAGTGTCGCAGCAGATATTAACGCGCGACCCGTAACGAAGCCGGCGTGCTGGCGGGAATATACGGCTGGCCTCACTATCAGTTCACTTGAACCGTGCAATTCTGGTCATCATATATTGGCCGCCTTTTTTTCTGACCAACCCGAACTTGACCGTGTCACCAAACATTCCGGATGTTTGAGCAGGTACATTCGACACACTGAAGTTCAAATGGCATTGTAAGATCATTTTTTCCACACCTACAGTTTGAATAAACGAGTCATATGGCGATAAAACCACAAGAAGTTGCCACTGAGAAACATTTTCTTTGGCACAGCTATTCAGTCCAGCAAACGCTGGATACGCTAGTTGCAAGGAAGGACGGGCTTAGCGACATTGAGGCTACCAAGCGGCTGCGCAGCTATGGCAGCAATAGTCTTCCCCAAGCCCGGCGGCGAGGGCCGTTCATGCGCTTTCTGCTGCAATTCAATAATCCCCTTGTTTATATCCTTCTTGTGGCCGGAGTGACGATGCTGTTCCTGGGGCATTCAGTCGATAGCGGCGTGATTCTAAGTGTCGTCATCATTAATGCAGTGATAGGGTTTATTCAGGAGGGGAAGGCTGAAAGCGCGCTTGATGCAATTCGTCAGCTTTTGGCCCCTACTGCCACCGTCATGCGTGAAGGGTTAAGCAGGACCGTGCCCGTTGAAGAAATTGTTCCGGGTGACATTGTGCATCTTACTGCCGGGGATAAGGTACCTGCCGATATACGTTTGATTCATACGCATAATTTGCGCATTGACGAGGCAATACTTACCGGGGAATCTGCACCAGTAGACAAATCCGCTGCAAAAATCAATGGTGAAGTACCTATCAGCGAGCGTAGCTGTATGGGCTTCTCCGGCACGCTGGTCAGCAATGGTCAAGCGACCGGGGTGGTTGTGGGTACAGGAGCAGATACTGAAATAGGCCGCATCAGCAAACTACTTACTGAAACCACGGATCTCGCTACCCCTTTAATACGTCAGATGTCCCAGTTTGGTCGTTGGCTCTCACTGGTCATTATTATCATTGCCAGCCTCGTCTTTTGTATCGGTATCTGGGTAAGAGGTTACCCATTTATAGACATGCTAGCCGCTGCAATCGGCCTGGCCATAGCCGGCATTCCTGAAGGGTTGCCTGCAGTAATGACTGTGACCCTGGCGATTGGAGTGCAACGAATGGCTCGCCAGAATGCGATTGTCCGGAAGCTGCCAGCAGTAGAGACACTGGGCTCGGTAACAGTCATTTGCACTGACAAGACCGGCACATTAACCAAGAATGAGATGACCGTTACCAAGGTAATTACGGCATCGCATAGTGTTGATGTAAGTGGTGTGGGTTTCAAGCCGCATGGCAATTTCAAAATACAGGACCGGTTACTGGCCGTAGAAGACTATCCCGATATGCTTGAGCTCCTGCAGGGAGGCATGCTGTGTAACGACGCATCTGTACAAAAAGTGGGCGACGAATGGCGAATCAGCGGGGATCCGACAGAAGGCGCCTTGATTACCCTGGGCCTCAAGGCCGGCATGAAGCGCGAAAATCTGGAGCAAAATCTGCCGCGCACAAATGTCGCACCTTTCGAGTCGGAGCTTCGCTTTATGGTCACCGGGCATACCACAGATCAGGGCCGCCATATTGCTTACCTGAAGGGGGCGCCCGAAAAAGTATTGGAAATGTGCCACATGCAGCGTGGGTTGGTCGGAGACGAACCTCTGGCTAAGGATTACTGGAAAAGGCAAATAGAGGTTAATGCAGCACATGGGTTGCGCATGCTGGCTATTGCAAAACGTACTTCCAGTAGCGGGTCTTTTGAGCATATAGACAAGAGTGATGATTTCGTCATGCTGGGATTGGTGGGCATGATAGACCCGCCCCGCCCGGAGGCGATAGCGGCTGTGAGCCATTGCCGGTCTGCCGGTATCCAGATAAAGATGATTACCGGGGACCACGCGGTAACTGCCATTGCGATAGGTCGGCAGATGGGTTTTGAGGGGCGTGCATTAACAGGTGCGGATCTGGCGCATATGGATGATGCGGCTCTAAGTCGGGCGGCCCATGAATGCGATATATTTGCACGCACGGATCCTGAGCATAAGTTGCGAATTGTTAAGGCATTGCAGGATCGCGGCGAGATAGTGGCAATGACAGGTGACGGAGTCAATGATGCGCCTGCATTGCGACGTGCCGATATAGGGATCGCAATGGGCCTGAAGGGGACAGAAGTGGCGAAAGATGCTGCCGAGATCGTGCTCACCGATGACAATTTTGCTTCCATTGCATCAGCGGTGGAAAAGGGCCGTACGATTTATGACAACATCAAGAAAGCTATTCTATTCACGCTGCCAACCAATGGCGGCGAGGCAGGCATGATAATAATTGCGGTATTGTTTGGCATGACGCTGCCAATTACAGCAGTCCAGATACTCTGGATCAATATGGTTACTGAAGTAACATTGGGGCTTGCCTTGGCGTTTGAGCCCGCAGAGCGTGACATCATGCGTCGGCGCCCGCGTGATCCCCGTGCGTCTTTGCTGTCAGGTGTATTGATCTGGCGCATAGCCCTGGTTTCAGCCGTTATGATCCTGGGTGGAATTGGACTCTACTTCTGGGAGCTGAATGCCGGTTCCAGCTTGGCAACGGCACGCACTGCAGCGGTTAATACCCTGGTAATAGTGCATGTTTTTTACCTTTTCAACTGCCGTGTGATTTCAGGTTCTGCGCTTAACTGGGCCGGTTTGCGGGGAACACGCTACGTATGGATTTCGATCAGTGCTTTAGTAATCCTGCAGCTGGTATTTACGCACATGCCAGCAATGCATCACCTGTTTGGCAGTGCACCTCTGGACGCTGGCGCCTGGTTGCGTTGCATCCTGGTTGGCGCTACCCTATTCCTGCTAGTTGAAGCCGACAAACTCATGCAGCGCAGCTTCAAGGCCGGCTCATGAGTTGCCAATAACGCCATGAAAGCCATGCTGCTTAAAAAGCAGGGCAGTCCGCTGGTATTAACGGATGTCCCTGACCCTAAACCCAATGACCAGCAGCTTTTACTGCGCGTATTAGCCTGCGGGGTCTGCCGGACAGATTTGCACGTGGTTGATGGTGATCTGACAGAACCCAAGCCCAACCTTATTCCTGGACATGAAATAGTGGGGGAAGTCATCGGCATGGGAGCCCGTGTAGATAGATTTGCGCTCGGCGACCGGGTGGGAGTCCCATGGCTCGGCTGGACCTGTGATAAATGCGAGTACTGTTTAAGTGGGCGAGAGAATTTATGTGACAACGCGCGCTTTACCGGCTATCAGATCGATGGCGGTTATGCTGAACTGACGGTCGCCGATCAACACTATTGTTTCCCTATTGATGAGTCATATTCTGATATGCACGCAGCACCTCTGCTATGTGCTGGATTGATTGGATATCGTGCGCTAAAGAGGGCAGGTACGGGGCATAAACTTGGGATTTATGGTTTCGGTGCTGCTGCCCATATCGTTGCACAGCTGGCGATTCACGAACGGCGGGAAGTCTATGCATTTACGCGCGAGGATGATGTCGCCGCCCAGACTTTTGCCAAGCAGATGGGAGCGGTATGGGCTGGACCTTCGACAATGTTAGCCCCTGAAAAATTGGACTCGGCCCTTATTTTCGCACCCGTCGGGGCCCTGGTTCCGGCAGCACTAAGGGCGATAACAAAGGGAGGTACGGTTGTTTGCGCAGGGATCCACATGACTGAGATACCTCGATTTTCTTATGACCTGCTGTGGGGTGAGAGAGTGGTGCGCAGCGTAGCTAACCTGACACGTGCAGATGGTCTGGAGTTTCTAGCTCTCGCCCCTCAGGTTCCGGTAACAACTCATCCTGTTGCTTACCCGCTCAGTCAAGCTAACGAAGCGCTTGCGGATCTGCGGGCGGGGCTTTTCAGTGGTGCGGCAGTGTTAATACCATAGTTTTATTCAGTATCCTTCCAAGCTATATTTTATGGTAATAACCGGTGCGCACAGCTATGCCAGAATTTAATTCTTTTGTGATCACGGATGGCATACCAAAAGGTCAGCTGATTGGCTAAGCCTTTAAAATATACGGTGCGCCGGGAGCGATAAACTGGGCACCCGGAAAATTCTATTCTTCTAGATTAATGTTAATTGTGAGCCACTTCTGGCCTGCCCTACAGTGATTGTTAAGCGCTTCTATGTTGTTATTTTTACTATGCCGAAACCAATCAATTCTTTAAGCACATCCATAGCCTTTGCCTCGAGTTGGTCATGACTGAAGGAAATATGGCCAATGTCATGGAAGTTGCTTGGGAAAGTTACGGTATCCTCCTTCAGTATAACGAGCCGGTTGTCATACAAATAACCAGACGCCCCCAATTCATAGACGACGTTCTGGCTGGGCCGCCAGACGACGTTTCCCTTAGCGTCTCGAAGCTCTTCATCGGCTGTGAAGATCAATATCGCACAGTTACAGCTCTGCATGATTTCTTTGATCTTACCGCTAATCGGGCGTCCTAGATTCGGTTCGTCGACAGCAACTTTGAAGGGAATATGAAACTGATCTAGTATTTTCTTCAGCTGTTCTAGGGGTTCCTTATTTTTCCCGTGAGCAATGAAGATTCCTTGGCCAAGCTTTGGGGCGGCAGGAATGTGCTGCTCTTGCGAAAGCTGAGTAGTGATGGCAGCGGATGAGTCCGCTTCATTTTCTCCATCTTCTCCATTCGAATATTCGGCGATGACACTTTGCTCAATAGATTCACTTCCGCCGATGAACGCTGCAAGCTACTGAGATATCAAAAGCGAATGCATATGTTGTACTTAAGAATTTACCTACCCTCCCGGTTTGATGAATGACAACAAAGCCATTTTTCTAATTCCACGTGGTGTCCCTATGCCTGATGGTGATTATGGGCATTCGAAGATTTATCACTTCTACACAGAGTATTTCGCTAGGACATCAGTCGAATTCAGTGCAGGAAGCCCGTGGTTTGATTTTGAACTGCACACGGAACCAGCCAATCGTTAATCCACTCATGACTCGTCCCCTTTGTTAAGCCTCAATTACTCATTTTTTATCTATTTATTTGCTTTGCTTGATTTGGCAAATCAATGTCTTTCCACAACCCCGTCACGGTGTCGAGGAAAATTAATTTCCTTAGATTTCTTGGCGCGCCCTCTGGAGTAACGCTCATGATGAAGTAATGGCCATCGCGCGAAACTGTAGCCCCCCAATAGTTTGAAACCTGCGGGAAGGACCAAGAGTTCCGCTGGCCATTTAAATTAGCACGACGAATCTTGAGCCCTTCTTTAGGGCCGCCATCGGCAATAAAAAATACGTTTCCCTCCGCATCCAAAGATGCGCGCTGAACCGAGGCAAGGTCAGAAAATAGTGGCGGCGGAAGCGTAGCTTGTCCACGAGATGCCTCAAACACAGCATTGTGCTTATACCGTCGGTTGTACTCAGCAAGCCTCGAAGAAAATGTTTCATGCGTACCTTCCAGTTGAGACATGGGAGAATCCCCATTAAGTAGCACTCGCTGGTCATCAGGGAAATAAGTTGATATATCGAGTTGGTAAAACTTGAAGTGCCCAGCAAAAAATTCTAATGCTCCAGTTTCCGAATCAAGTTCCCATAGGTCCCAGCGAGCCGCCAACGACTTCCCGGAATTGCGCATTTGCTCAGCTTGAGCAAAGATAATTTTTTGCCCGAATGGGAAAATGAAGGCATTCCTTTATAGCCGACTGTATTCGTCACTACATGCATTTTCGAACCATCCAAGTTCATGATGGCAATCTGAGATTTTAGAAATACTTCATTGCGCTGACTATATATGTCCTTAGTGTGATCACCTGCCGGCATGGTGACAAAAACGACCTTATCACCTAGATCGGAAAAATACGCCTGAGTCCAAGCCTGCCCTGGCGGCGGTAAATAATATCCAAGTATTCCTGTCTCCAAGTTGTAGACATGAACGCGGCACCAGTCTGGATACTCTGTAGAACAACGATCAAAAATAAGTGACTTACCATCAGAAGAAAAGCGTGGGTCTCTATTGTCATTTACTCCTACAGCGTTTGCTTCCCTGGCAAAAACTCCTATCATAAAAAAACAAAACCACATCCACGGGGTCAGGTCTTGCATTAACACATTCCCAATCCTGTTCATCCCTCGGCCTCATCAACCATGCCCTGACTCAGGGACACTTTAATTTGACCCAAAACTCTGGAACTGGCTATGTTGGCAATATTGACCGGGGTAGCCTGGCTATTCAAAACAGGTGAAACAGCCTCTGCGGTTGACTGTTGTGGCGTTGCCATAATTAATTTTCCTTGTCTTGAGGCGGTTTAGTTCCAAATTTACGTATATTCATAATAGCTACTAACCAGAAACATAGTCCGGAAACCAAAAATGGGATCAAGACAAAATATATGAATGTTCCTCTTGCGATTTCTTTTTGGTTTGTCTGTGCGTAGTCGACCAATAAGACTCCTTGGGAGACAAGTTGCTTAACCATAGTGTATTGATCCAGCACAGTGCCTTCATCTGCCACCCATGCCTCCACTGGTTTACCAATCGCCTTTTTCAAATGTTCGCGTCGGTCACTTGGTTCGCCCAAACAAATATCGAAGGTTTTTGTCCCCTGTGGCATTTGAATTGCTACCTTATGCCTACAATCATTTTTAGACAGAGTAAGTGAAACCAACGTACCTCGAACAACAACCATCTGATCTAACTTCTGAATAGGTGTTAATTCACCTAGCGATACGTCAATTGCAGCTAGAAATGCCCCCACCCCCATCAGATACAAAACAAATAGTTCCCCAAACATTCGCTCCTTCGTTCTAGCAGCAAACAGGAAATAAACCCGCCCCCCCTTGAATCGTCTTTTGAAACGATGCCAAGGATCTTGTTTTTCGGAATCACCTGGCTTTTCTGCCATTATTTTTCCGACAAACCAGATCACAAAAAAGGTGATCGCCACAAGTGCGAATCCGCCCATTACAAACTACCCCACAAGCTGCGCGCCTTGTTACTGTCGTATACCGCCAATTTACCGCCAGCAAGCTTCAAATAATTGCCAATGCCAGTGGTAGCCGCACTCCACACCCGCGCACTATTCACGCTTTGCCGGTCAAGGATCACCAAATTGCCATCGTTACGCATCGTGCGTACGAAACGCCCGTCGCTGCTTGAGATACTCCCGTCGCTCTTCAGCACATCGCCTTCTTTGAGCACATTGGCGTATACCGTAACCGCCTCTCCGGTACTGTCGTTAACAAATATCGTGAAGGACGAAACGCTAGCCGAACCATCACTATTCACGCCATATATTGGGTCTCCTTTTTGTGCCCAACCATCTGGAAAGGGGAGTGTTGAACCAGGGTAAGCGTTATTAGCCAATATTTGGGCAATTTGTGCATTGATAGGGTTTATCGGGGTGGGGATAATTGGCATAACATTCCTACTTTCTCGAAATGATTATTTCAAAATTAATAATTCTTCAGTGCTGGGCTATCGCTCTTTGCCAGGCTTGTGAATCACCTCTAACAGCATTGCTCGTTTTTGCGCATACGCTTGCACAAGCATGACGAACTGATTCTCATCGACTCCTGACACAATATCCACAATCGCCCACTTCGAGTTGAGCCCAGAACTTGTCGTATCCCCAACCTTGCCGTCCTTGCCCAGATGACCAATTATTGTTTTGCGTGCTGAACCTGATGGCATTGAGCCTGCGCCATAAAAGCCTCCATCATTTGTTGGAACAAGATGAGCTAAGCTTATCCCTTGTGTATCCACCACTTTGTGTTCCTTGAGCGCAAGTGATTTATCTAACCAGGCGAACCACATGTTCCTGGTTTCCCATTTGTCCCCATTGATCACCCACTGGTTTCCCGATGCTAGATAACCGTCATGCGTTGCCGTCAAGTTAATATTTCCCATAGATGACTCAGGAAGCACCACATGGCTGGTCTTATTACCCTGTTTGTCGAATCGTAAAACCAGCTTGCTTTTTACAGGACGTACAAATCCCATTTTTTCCAGATGTTGCCAACGCGCCGAATCGTATTCTTCATTATTCACCGCCAATGCCAGCACCACCTTGCCTGTTTCATCAGCCAGCAAATGGGAAAAGTCCAACTCCTGAGGGGGGGGATTGATATCCTTGAACACTTTTTCCCACTGCACACTGCCTTCTTCGTCGATTTTTAACAGCCAAAGACAAAGCACTTCATCGCGCCCTGTATGAGTTGGCTGGTCGGTTAAAAAAACGGTCGTAGTACCGACCATCATGTAGCCATCCTCTACGGCTACGATACGATAAAATTTATTAACTGCGTGTGGCTGGATCACCCCATAGGTCTTGTGCCAAAGCAGGCGACCATCTTTTGAGAATTTCACAACTAAGCCAGCAGACTTGTCCATCTTAAGGTTAGCATTCATTTCTGCTAACCCGTTAAACTCCTGTGCGGAACTATAGCCAGCTAGCAGGTATCCTTCATCATGCGTTTGAACCAAGGAATACGCCTGCTCCTTACCGGTATGAAACCCCGAAGTACCGAATGTTCTTTGCCATTGCTGCTTGCCATTTGGGTCAGTTTTAACCATCCAAAAGCCATCACCTCGTCCTGAGCTTTCGGGAGCGGACAACGCGATGGATGTGCCAGCAAATGCATAGCCCCCATCCTTGGTTTTGATCAGCGCTTTGGGTTCAGGAGGTACACTTGGATGCTCGCCAAAGGTTTGTTGAAATCCGATTTCGTAAGGTGTCGGAGTAAAAATCCCCGCATTTAAATTTGTACATTCTGAAAGCAGTAGTATCACTAAAATGCAATGGATAAGAAAACCACGCCGGGTCAACGTGCGCGTACGCGGGGTCAGGTCTTGCACTAACACATTCCCAATCCTGCTCATCCCCGTCCCCACTTCATTTTCAGATTGACCATGCCACGCCCATCCTCATCACTCTGCGAAAGCTTCATAAAAAATTAATGCCTCTGCCGTTGTTATAGTGCCAAAAAAATCTAGTCATAGATGAATTCTTTGTATGGCCGGAGTTGCGGTGCATCGATGACCCTGCGCTTATCAAAAATCAAGTTTTCTGCATACTTGGAAGATATCACCCAACTGAATCTTGGTGCTTTTATTCGTGGTGACGAAAAAGTAGAAAATCAACGCTTATGCTCCTGGTCTTGGTCATCAATTGGATATGGACAATTGCTATTATTGGGTTGCTGTTAACCTATCTGATCTGATAGGTCGAAAGTTTTCTCTCTGAATAAATATGCAATGTTTTTTTAACTTAGCTAATCTAGTAGGTATCGGTTCTGATAGCTAGTATTTCTGATGGCCATCACTCGAATTTGGGTCCGGTCTGGAGTGTATCTGGAAAGTAACGAAATGAAATATCGACGCTACAAAGGCGGCATCTACCAAATTGTTCGTGAGGCTGTTCTGGAGCCTGATCCTGAAGTCATCATGGTAGTTTAGAAGGCTGCTGATGGTTCAATTTGGACTCGGCGTAAGGACGTATTCTTTGAGTTTGTCGAGCATGAAGGCGGCACTGTTCAGAGGTTCGCTCCGATTAATTAACGTCGTGATTGATCGTGCTTGATCTACAGCGGATGTCGGTTGAGGACTTCTGCTATGTGCCAATATCGGAAGTTCAGCTTGATCTTCCATTTGAGTCAAGGCACGATGCACTGATGATGCTTTTTCTACAGCTTTTCTAGCCAATCGTGAGTTCATCAACAGCTAAATCTGCGGTTACGCAGACAACAAAACTTGACGGCTTTTCGCCTTTTCATGTTTTACTTCAATTGGCGCTCGTCACTCTCTTCTTCGCTAATGGCGCCCTTCATTTCGTATTCGACCTTGGCCTCTTCTTGATCGTAATTGCGGTAGGTCTGATTTGGTTCGTTAGCATCGTGGTCAGTCTGCGGCAGGCAAAGTGGCGACGACTTGCTTCCGCAGTTGCAGCACCGTTCATAATCTTTCTTCTTGTGATGTTACTTTCACACTGGCGAATAGACCCACAGTGGGCTCGCTTTGAGTTTAATAAGCGAAGCTATGAAGAAACAGTCAGATCAATCGAGGGGCCGCATCCGCACCGATTTTCGTGGAACTGGAATTCAATACAAAGAGGGCCATTGTCCTCTACTATTTTTAACGTTTTAGTGTTTGATGAAAGCGACGAAGTCTTGCATAAAGATGGGAAGAAAGAGGAAGGTGGGGTTTCGTCTGTCAGAAGCTTCGGTAACCATTTCTACCTTGTCACAACAATCTATTAGTGAATGAGGCCGGTCATCCTTGTGCGCTATAACTACCCAGTATTTAGTCCTCAATCTAGGTGATGCGCCGCGAAAATGCCCCGTCTTCTATGATTTTAGGAGTTGAGATTCCCGTGTCAGGAAGTGCCGGCTATTTGTTAAGGGGCGGGTGTTGAGCTTACCGATGTGCTGCTATAAGGCAAGACAGTATGGGGACATGAAAGCAGTAGCGTACCAGGAGTCGACATACGTAAAATCAGACATGCGGCGCCAAAGTACAGCATTGAGAGGTCAGAATGAAATGAATTGCTTGGATTGTTTTGGTTTGGTTGGCTCTTCTAACCACTGCACAAGCAGAGGGTAAGAAAAATACCTTATATCCAGTTACCTAGAGGGGGCGTGTCTGATGCTGAAATCTGCCACGTTGTAGCTGATTATGCGAACCGTGACGAAATTGAAAAACTCGAAGCGCCAAATCCGCCGAATCTAAGTGCATTAAGACCCACCAATGAGGAACTCAATCATATTTTTTCGAGTGCAGATATTGAATTTGTGTCCCCCAGTTATTGGTCTGTAGATTTAGATGGCGATGAACCCCTCCCCTGATCACCAGCTGCCGCTGATAGGATTCCAGCGCGAACCACGTCCCATCACCTGGGCAGAACAGCGGCGCATCTTGCCGCTGCTGCCGGATCATCTGGCGCAGATGGTCTTGTTTAACCTGAACACGGGCGCGCGGGATGAGGTCGTGTGCGGTCTGAAGTGGGAATGGGAAATTGCTATTCCTGAACTTGGCGTATCGGTATTTGATATTCCAAGGGAGAACGTCAAGGGTCGAAAGCGGGGTCGCGTTCTGGTCTGCAATATGGTGGCTCAAAGTATCATCGAAACACAGCGCGGAAAACATGCCGAGTATGTGTTTCCCTATCAGGGCCACCGTATCGAGACCATGAACAACAACGCGTGGCAAAGGGTGCGGAAGCTTGCAGAAATTTCTGATCTGCATATCCACGATCTGCGTCATACGGTTGGGATGCGATTACGGGAAGCTGGGGCACGCGAAGAAACGATCACGGACATCCTGTGGCACACGCGCCAAGGTATGAAGGCACATTACTCGGTCGTACAGATTGATGAGCTGCTGGAGGCGTTAAACCGCATCACGGATGAACGCAATCGGGTCAATCGCAGCCTCGCCATGATTCGGCGGGAACACATTGGGGAAAGTCCCCGAAAAGTCCCCATCGAAAAGAAAATAGGTTAGACCATTTCTAATCTAACCTATTGATTTTATGGTGCGCCCGGAGCGATTCGAACGCCCGACCCCTTGGTTCGTAGCCAAGTACTCTATCCATCTGAGCTACGGGCGCAAAAAACTTTTAAAACTTATCCGACTGGCTTGGCGGAGAGAGAGGGATTCGAACCCTCGGTAAGGCTATAAACCCTACGCTCCCTTAGCAGGGGAGTACCTTCGACCACTCGGCCATCTCTCCGGAAGGCCGCGCAGAGTAACGTAAACCCCACTAAAGGTCAAACTTTATAGCGCTTCCTGATCCAGGTCAAACGCCTTGTGAAGCACGCGCACAGCCAGTTCCAGGTATTTTTCGTCGATGACTACGGAGATCTTTATTTCCGAAGTGGAGATCATCTGGATGTTGATGCCTTCTTCCGCCAGTGTACGGAACATTTTGCTCGCGATGCCGACGTGCGAGCGCATGCCGACACCAACCACCGATACTTTGGCGGTCTTGTTATCGCCAATCACATCACGCGCGCCGATATGGGTTTGCACCTGATTTTTCAGGATATCCATCGCCCTGGCGTATTCGTTGCGATGAACGGTAAACGAGAAATCGGTGGAGCCATCCACGCTGACGTTCTGGATAATCACATCCACATCCACGTTGGCCTCGCTCACCGGGCCAAGTATCTGGTACGCAATGCCGGGCCGGTCGGGCACGCCGCGTACGGTGATTTTGGCTTCGTCGCGATTGAATGCGATGCCTGAAATGATTGCCTGTTCCATTTTGCTGTTTTCCTCAAAAGTGATCAGCGTGCCTTCGCCTTCATCCTGGAAGCTGGAAAGCACGCGCAACTTGACCTTGTATTTTCCGGCGAACTCAACCGAGCGGATTTGCAGCACCTTGGAACCCAGGCTGGCCATTTCCAGCATCTCTTCAAAAGTAATGCTCTTCAGCCGGCGCGCTTCCGGCACTACCCGCGGATCGGTCGTATATACCCCATCCACATCGGTATAGATCTGGCACTCGTCGGCACGCAATGCGGCAGCGATCGCGACTCCGGTGGTGTCGGAACCGCCACGTCCCAGCGTCGTGATATTGCCGGCCTCGTCGATACCCTGAAAACCCGCCACCACCACCGTATAACCGTTGGCCAGATCGGTTCGGATAAGGTGTTCGTCTATGCTGAGTATGCGCGCCTTGGTGTAGGCACTGTCGGTGAGTATCCTGACCTGCGCGCCGGTGTAGCTTTTAGCTTTCAGGCCCTCCGCCATCAGCGCCATCGACACCAGCCCAATGGTTACCTGCTCGCCGGTGGAGATCACCACATCCAGTTCGCGCGGATCGGGCACCGCCTGCAACTCATGGGCCAGTGCCACGAGGCGGTTGGTTTCCCCGCTCATCGCGGAAACCACTACCACTACCTGATGCCCCAGCGCCTTATATTTTGCGACCCGGCGCGCGACGTTCTTGATGCGCTCGGGGCTGCCTACCGACGTACCGCCGTACTTTTGAACAATTAAAGCCACAATATCCCGGTGTTATTCTTAATAATCAGGCTGGATTCTACCGCAAGCAGCCACAAAAAACGAGGCACGCAATTACAGCTTCTGCGTTCCATGCGCGGCGCTGGATGAGTGTCGGGCGGTGCAGCAGCACAGCCTCTGCTAAACTGCACACTTCCACCTACTGCCCTGCACCATGCCCAACATTGTTGCCCGCAGCTATCCCGCTGATGCAATGCGCGACCTCGCCAGCACCGGGATTGCGCCTTTGCTGGCGCGCATCTACGCCGCACGCGGCATCCGTGCAACAGCACAGCTGGACACCGGCCTGAGCAATCTGCTGCCGTACACTCAGCTGAAAAATGCGCAGACCATGGCGGCGCTGCTGGCCGATGCTATTGCCGCCCAGCGCAAGCTGCTGATCGTGGCCGATTACGATGCCGACGGCGCTACCGCCTGCGCAGTGGGTTTGCGCGGGTTACGCGCGTTCGGGGCGCACGTTGATTTCATCGTGCCCAACCGTTTCGAATATGGCTATGGGCTCACGCCGGAAATTGTTCACCTGGCCGCTCAGTCCGGCCCCGACATCCTGATTACCGTGGACAACGGTATCGCCAGCGTTGAAGGTGTGGCCGAGGCCAACCGGCTGGGCATGCAGGTGCTGATTACCGATCACCACCTGCCCGGCGATGCGCTGCCAAATGCGTTGTGCATCGTCAACCCCAACCAGCCCGGCTGCGATTTCCCGAGCAAAAACCTGGCGGGGGTGGGCGTGATGTTTTATGTGCTGCTGGCGTTGCGCGCCGAGTTGCGCGCGCGCGGTGCCTACGCCGAACAGGCGGAGCCCAACCTCGGCAAGCTACTCGATCTGGTCGCGCTGGGCACGGTCGCGGACGTGGTCAGGCTGGACGAGAACAACCGCATCCTGGTGCAGCAGGGCTTGCAGCGCATCCGCGCCGGACGCGCCGTCGCCGGCATTCAGGCGTTGCTGCACATTGCGCGCCGTCCGGCCGCACAGGCTACCGCATATGAACTGGGTTTCATCGCCGGGCCGCGCTTGAACGCGGCCGGGCGCCTGGAAGACATGGGGTTGGGCATTCAGTGCCTGCTCAGCGATGACCCGGCCGAGGCCGCCGAAATTGCCGCCAGACTGGATGCGCTTAATCAGCAGCGGCGCGGTATAGAAGCCGACATGCAGGAAGGGGCGATGGCTGCGCTGGAACAGATCGATCCCGCCGATGGCTATAGTCTGGCGATGTTCGATGAGAGCTGGCACCAAGGTGTGATCGGCATACTCGCGTCGCGCCTCAAGGATCGCTACCACCGTCCGGTGATTGCTTTTGCGCGCGCGCAAAACGGCGAGCTGAAAGGTTCCGGCCGCAGCATCCAGGGCCTGCATTTACGCGATGCGCTAGACCTGGTGTCCAAACGCCATCCGCATCTGCTGCAAAAATTCGGCGGGCATGCGATGGCGGCGGGGCTGACGCTGCGCGAAGTGCATTTCGATGAGTTCAAAGCCGCTTTCGAGGCAGTTGCGCAAAGCCTGCTCTCCCCCGCCGATCTCACCCAGATCATCGAAACCGACGGGGCACTCACATCCGCCGATTTTTCGCTGGAACTGGCGCGCAGCCTGGAACAACAGGTGTGGGGCCAGGGATTTCCGCAGCCGCTATTCGAAGGGAAATTTGCTGTGCACAACCAGCGCGTGGTGGGTGAGAAACATCTTAAGCTCAAGCTCGGTACCCCCACCGCCAGCTATGACGCCATCCATTTTTTCTGCGTCGATGCGCTGCCGGCCGAGATTCATGCGGTATACGGCTTGGGTATTAACGAATACAACGGCACGGTCAGCCTGCAGCTGATCGTGCGGCACTGGCAAGTATCGCAATAGCCGATTTTTAAGTCTGAGTACTACGGACTGGCGCGGAAAGCCTTACCGTCCTCGAATATTCGCATCGCATAACTGCTCGATCCACGCGGCCAGATTTGGCTGGGTCACCGGCCTGACGCTTTTTTCCAGGCGGCACTGCATGCCGATTTCCTGCCGCGTCAGCTGTAATGACCAGCCCCAGCCGTACAGCCAGATCAGGAAGGCCAGCCAGGATACGTGTTGTGATGAAACCGCCGCGTTGGACGGCATTTCCAGAAATTCGGCAAAAATCCGTTCATCGGAAAACACCACTGTTTCGCCGGAAATGTGTGCTTTGCCGCCCAGAATCTCGGGCATCAACTGGAGCGCATCCTCGCCCTTGCTATGCTGATAACGTTCCCTGATTTCGGCTAGCCTGCTGCATACGGCATAACCAAAGTGGCCGCTGCGAAACGCCTCGGCACTGACCAGGTCGGAATAGTCCATCAATTGCCAATCCGGTTCGGCAAGAGCAACCCCCACCGCCACCGCGGCGGACAGGTAATTCTCTGTCGGTAAAAATTGCTCCGATCCCGCGAGGCTGGCACAAAGGGTATGCAGTGTGCCAATGCGGTTCGACATGGTCTGTTTTTGCAGCACGATTAATTTCTCGCGCAGCAGCTGAGCGTGCTCCTTGCTCAACCTGGCCAGATCGAGCGCCTGCCTCAATTCCATCCTTAGCGCCGATATTTCCCAGGGCTTCTGGATATACCGGTGAATCTGCCCCTGATTGACGGCCTCAACGGTGTGCTCGAGTTCGGAATACGCCGTCGTGAGGATGCGTATCACGTGCGGGTAATTGAGCCGCGCATATTCCAGCAATTCGTTGCCGTACCCTCCCGGCATACGCTGATCGGACACCAGCACCATCAGTGTCTGGGCATGTTCATCAAGCATGCGCTTACCCTGTTCGACCGTGCCAGCGGTAACGACCGGAGCCAGAGAATCTATCGTCCGCTGGAAATATTTGGCTGTCGTCGACTCATCGTCGACAAACAGGATTAACGGGGCAGCGGTGCCATGATCAGACATTGGTCGTTCCTTTTGATTTGATAACCGGGAAATTCAATATGATGGTGGTCGGCGTACCGGGCGAGGAATTAACCACGACTCCGCCGCCGAACGATTGCATGATGCGCTTGCAGAAGATCATGCCCCAGCCCTTGCCACCCACATCCGCATGAGTAGTCACCGGGTCCTCCAGCAGCCGTTCGAGGACTTCAGGTGGTATGCCCGGACCATTGTCCACAATCCGAATCTGGGGATTTTCGTCAACCAGCGCTGTAAAGCTGATTTTCGGTTGAGGATGTTTTTGCGTCGCGCGCAGAGCGTTGCTTAATATCGAAGACAACACCAGCGCAACGCAATTCGGCAGCGCCGTAATGCGGAAATCTTCCTGTATATCAACCTGTATCGTGGCCCGTTGCCCAAAGGTCAGCGGATAAGTATAGAGCAGGGATAAAATCATCTGGTGAGCCGTAGAGCTGTTGTGATGGGTAAAAAACTCACCCGCTCCCTGCACCGATTTGACGAAGGTGGACAACATCGAAAGGCAATATTTGGCGTTATCGTCCATGGCCTGCGCGGCTTTATCTATCTCCGCCTGCTGCTGGGGCGAGACTCTCGCATCGGCGACCCGGCATTGCACGCCACGGGCAAAATTGCTGATCGTCGCGAGCGGCGTATTAAGCTCGTGCGCGAGGAAGGCCAGCGTCTCATCAATGGCCATCAATCTTTCCTGGCGAGCGCCCCGTTCGCGTGACAATTCACATGCCAGGCGCAACGTGTTCCTGACCTCGCCCAAATCCAGAGGCTTTTCCAGGATGCGAAAAACTTCGCCGGAATTCACGGTATCCAGCAGCACTTCCCGGTCCGCATAAGCCGTCACCAGAATACGCACGACATAAGGAAAATCCCGTTCTATCTGGCGCAGCAGATCGCCGCCGTCGCGGCCGGGCATTCGATAATCCGTGACAAGGATGCCGATTTTCCTTTCCTTATCCTGCAGTATTTCAATCGCAGCGTCGGCGTCCGCGGCTGTCACCACCTCATACTCCGGACCGATAGCCTGGACGAAGTATTTCCGCGCCATGTCTTCATCATCCACATACAGGACAGTCATCACCTCATGCTCAAGCTGATCCATCGCTATACTCCTTATCGGGCTCGTGGCAGGTCAAAAATCATCTTCGTCCATTCACCAACGGCACTCTCCGCGACCAATATTCCGCCGTGCTGCTCAATGACACTATAACTGATGCTCAGTCCCAGGCCGAGGCCCTGACCAATTTCACGTGTGGTAAAAAAGGGCTCGAACACGCGCGCGAGATTCTCGGGCGGTATTCCTGGGCCATTATCCCTGACGGTGACACGCAGGCGGTCATTGTCCCAGGCGGCCGATATCTGAATGGCAGGGTCGACGCGATTTGCCGCGCGCAACGCCACGGCCGCGTTCCCGATCAGATTGACCAGCACGCCGATGATGGCCGCTTCGTCCCCACGCACCAGCGTGTCGGCAGGCATGTCACGTGTGATCGATATCCCCTTGGTCTCGTGTCCGACCAGGCGAATGGCCGAGTCGGCAATTTTCTCCAACAGGAAGACCGTTCCGTCAGCCGATTTTTCCGGGCTTCGATAAGCGAATATTTTTAGATCCGAAACAATATGCTGCACCCGCTGCATCCCTTGCTTGGCATCTGACAGGCACTCGCTGAGCGCAGCACTGGATTTGGCGACAGGATCCTCCAGCGCGACGTTCATCGCCATCAGGCAAAAATTAACGGGATTATTAACCTCATGCAGCATGCCCGCCGCGAGCGTGCCGATGGCAGCCATTTTTTCCTGTTGTAGCATTTGGCCTTTGATGTCGGCGAGATTTTTGTTGGTTTCTTCCAGTTGGGTATTTTTTTCCGCCACTTCTGATTTGAGCCGGAATAACATGAAACGGGTGCGTTCGTTGAAGTAGGTACAAACCGCACTGATCACAATGACAAACAGCAGAAACAGCGAATTGATAACCAAAGTACCCCTCAGCACAAAAGTCTCCGGATGAAGGGAGCATGCGCCTATATAGAACAAAAACGTTAGCAGACTTAAAGCGAGGTTATGCCGAAGGTTGAACGGCAGGGCAATGCTGGACGCAAAAATGGCGAGATATAGTCCAATACTGTACATGGACGCCGCCCCTTCCGTCACGGCGATCATCCAGGTGATCATCATCTGAGGAAGAAGCAGCCAAACGAGCGACAATATCTCGGTTCTATCCTGGCCCCATTTTGTACGCAGTACCAGGATAATGCCGAAGATCAGTAATGAAGTGGCCACCCGGACCGCGCCAAACAAAATTTGTTTATCCGGATAAAGACTGTAATCCAGGCCAACACCGAGAAGGATGAGAACAATAGCGGTATACGCGCAGGCTCGGCTGAATGCGAGACGCGATTCCCGTATCTCATCCTGATATCCTGAGTGGTGCCCTTTGCTCATGAATAGGGATTCATCGGTCAGGTAATCGTTGCCTCTGCGAAAATATTCATGCCGGTGGCATCAACATAAATTTTGCGCCCGGTCGATTGTGGAGGAAGTAACGGCTCCAGATTGGCTTCGTCGCGATATATCAGATACCACTCCAGCAAATGTTCCATCACGAACTTCATCGGATTATTCGAATGCACATTAGTGACCAGTAGCATGCCGCCATGAAACGTACGTGCCGCAAAGTGCGCCATAAGCCTGGAACAAACCTTGTCGGACAGATAGTCGAACAAACCGGCGCAGTAAACCGCATCAAACTCGCGCGCGCTATCTGAAGCGGGGTCAGTGCGGCGCTTGAGCAATTTATGCACTGAGTCATGCACGTAATTAATGACTACAGGCTTTCCAGTCTGCTGGACAATAGAGGAAAGTTTTTCCCGGGTCCACGCCAACGTTTCCTCGCTGAAGTCGACGAGTTCGAAAGCTAGAGCTTCGGGATGCGGATAACTTTGCAAAAAACGTTGTATCTCGATGGCAGGGCCGCATCCAACATTCAGGATACGGAAGGTCTTTCCTGCATGTCGGGCCGCGTCAGCCATGCGTTTCAGGAAATCTACCAGGATGTCGATACGGTTGCGGTGAGCGACGGCCAGAGCGTTTTCCAGAAAGGCCGCATTCACCATTTGAAAATACGTGCTTGGCCCCTGGCGCGGGTCATCCAGCATCTGATTCACCATCTGGTAATCACCCGCGTATCCCAACGGTTTCGTATAGGTGCGGAACACAAAGGGTGCCCTGAGCAGCAAGGGGTGCAGAGCATTTTGCGCAAAAGAGCGGTGGACCGCCGCAAACTCTTCATCAATCAGGTAGGACTCGCTATTCAGTGAGTCCAGATAGAATTTCATCTTCTGCATTAACGGCGTAAAAAGCTCATCAAACACGTCCGAACGCAGCTGGCCATCGACTTTAGGCAGCGTTTCCGACAAGTCTACCTGCTCAACCCAGCGCGCCACGTCGGACAGGTAAGCGCGCATTTCATTGACCACAATCTGGTAGTCGCGCCGAATCTGGAAGCGTTGCGTCCAGTCCTCGACGAATGCCTGTGCTTCTTCCCTGACCGCACCGGGCACTATGACGACATCGTTTAATTCCTGCCATTCATCGATCAGCGTGACCGAAACAATGGCAGTCAGGCCGGTGTTAACCAGGCTAATAACGACTGCCTTGCCGAGGTAGGCGATGTTTGAGCGGAATCGTACTGTCAGCTCACTGAGGACTTCGCTGACCTGCACGATGGAATAGGGATTATAAACTTCCATCACCAGAGATTTTCTCTGGAGATTTACGATAGTCCCGCGAGCCGCCTCACCTTCCGCGTTGCGAAAGCTAACTAATGGATCTATTTGTAGTTGTGTATGCAAGGTAGGATCCCGAAAGGCCGGACGGTGCATACCCCATCCGATTATGGTTGCGTATGTGCATGCGCGTACAATACCAGAAAGATTGCGGCAGGAACACAGTGCATTTTTCCCCCGAATTTTGTTTTCTGCGGAACGCAGCCAATATCATTCTTCTGTTAAATTAACGTTTTTGTAAATCAGGCGGATGTGCATTCGTAGCGCCTCCGATGCAAGCAAATGGACAACCAATTATCGGTTTATCATCATCCAACGTTGACCGTGCTGATAGACGACAGCCAGAGTTTTCTGGATAGCCTGGCATTCCAGCTCAACCCGCAATTGGCATACAAAGGTTTCAATGATGCTCAGGATGCTTTCAACTGGCTAAATCATGCGCATTTGCACGCCACAAAAAGTGAAAGTGAGCCCATCCGCGTCGGCTACAGTGAACGCGGCGCACCGTTCGAGCAATATAACGCCGCTATTGATCTCGATCGGATTTACCATATAGCGACGAATCGGCAACGCTTTGAAATTCCGTCTGTGTTGGTCATCGATTACGCAATGCCGCAAATGAACGGCGTGGAGTTTTGCCAGGCCGTGCGAGGGCTGCCCTGCAAGAAAATTTTGTTGACCGGGCAAGCCGACGAAAAAATCGCCATCGACGCGTTTAATCGAAGATTGATTGATTTCTTCATTAAAAAAAATGACCCTGACGCACTGCACCTTCTTGATGCCGAAATTATAAAATTACAGAAGGGTTTTTTTAAAGGACAGACCAATACCTTAAAAGACTTGCTGTCGCGCCATTCGTACGAATTCCTGATCGACCCCGCCATTGCAGCGCTTGTTGAGTCACTCTGTAATCGGTATCGCTTTGTGGAGTATTACTCTTTCCCAAATCCGGCCGGTATCCTGTTCTTCGATAATTGCGGGAAAGCAACCCTGATGGTGATAGAAACGGTGGCCGGCTTAATTTCGCATCTGGAGGTGGCGCAGGATCAGGACGCGCCGCCGGAACTGATCAACGCGCTGCGCAAGTTGAAATTGCTGCCTTTCTTTTCGGATACCGGCGGAATGTACCGGGATGCGATTGCGCAGGACTGGCTATCGTATTGCCTGCCACCGCAAATTTGCCACGGGCGGCAGGACTATTACTGGGCATTGTTCGACTTGCCGTCTCACTATTTGCAGAGCCCGGTATATCCATATGGAGAGTTTTTACGGGATCACGCAGCGGGTTAACCGGCGATAGGTATGGTCTGAAGGGACGGCTATGGGCCGGGGATTTCGCAGCCGCTGTTCGAAGAATTCGCCACACCGAGCCAGCATTGGCGAAACACCATTGAGTTCAAACCGGGTACATCCAGCGCCAGCCATGATGTGATTCCGTATCGCTGCGTTGCCGTCGAAAATCATGCGGTGTACGGCATTGGGAATACAGGACTACAATGGCACAGTCAGCTTGCAGCTAGTTGTGCGGCACTGGCAAAGATCGGGGAGAAAAATATGAACACAATAAACAGAAAACATCATCTGAACTCGCGCAAAAATTTATATACTTCGCTGATCGCGCTATTAATTGCCCTCGCCGGCAGTTTGTTACCCGCCTCCGCTTCCGCCATCCCGGTATTCGCACGACAGTACAACCTGACTTGCACGACCTGTCACGCCGCATTCCCCAAACTCAACAGCTTCGGCCGCGAATTTATTGCAAACAATTACCGCCTGCCGAACTGGAGGGAAACCGCGCTCGATACGGGTGACGACATGCTGGCGCTGCCTAAAACCGTGCCGCTCGCGTTGCGCGCGCAGGCATACGTTCAGATGCGCCAGACCAGCGATATCGATCCAGTCACAGGCGCAGTCGCGAACAAGGCGACCTGGGATTTTCAGTCGCCTTATCTGCTCAAGCTGCTGTCCTCTGCTCCGCTGTCGGATAATATCTCCTATTATTTTTATGGCATTCTGGCGGAACAGGGCGATAACGGAAAAACCTTTGTCGAAGACGCCTGGATCAGCCACAACGATCTGTTCGGCAGCGGGATCGGTATGCAGCTAGGCCAGTTCCAGGTGAGCGACCTGATGTTTCCGCGCGAAACCCGCCTCACCGCGCAGGATATGCTGACCTATTCCATGGCCGGCATCACCTACGAGCGCGGCATAATATTCAACCGCAACATCGGCAAGCTGGAGGTGTCCGTGGGCGCGGTCAATGGCAATGGCATCGACACCAATTATCCAGCCAACAGCGCCGGTTACCGCCGCCCCGGCACGCAGTTCGACAATAACAATTCGAAGTCGGTATTCGGCCGTATCGGCACCAACATCGGGCCGGTCAGGACCGGGCTGTTTGGCTTATCCGGCAAGCAGGCCAGCGGCGGTGCGGTGGCGAACTATGCAACGACCCAGGTGGGAACGCGCGAAACCGACAAGAATGTGCTCGGCATCGATTTTTCAGCCGATGACGGCAAGCTTTACTGGTACGGCCAAGTGCTGTGGAACCGCTGGAATAATTTTCTGGATGACAGCCCCAACGTAAACCGCAACTGGACCGGCGGCTTTGTCGGTGTGGATTATATTTACAGCAACCACTGGGTCTATTCCCTGCTGTATAACCACGCCGATGCCGCGGACTTCCGCGGCACCGGTACCGTTTACGAGGGTATCCCGGTCGACACTCTCAGCACAACGGCGACTTATTACTTCATGCGCAATGTGAAGAGCTTTGTCGAGGTAAATATCGACTTCCAGAAAAAAGACAACGGTCCGAATTTCGTCGGGCACAAAACTCAGGAGAATTATCTGCTGATCGGCTTCGACGTGGCGTTCTAGCTGCGAACCGCTGGCAGCATGGCTTGCACCAGAGCCCATGCTGCCGAATCAGCGGTGTCGATTCGTAAGGTGCCAAGAACGAGTATAATTATCGACTTTGCGCACGCGACGACACCATGGAAGCCGAACAACTTAACGCCCTCACCCACCAGCTGCAGGACCTGCGCGCCCGCACCGCCGAATTACGGAGGTATCTTTGACTTCGATGGCAAGCAGGAACGCCTCGCCGAAGTCATCATCCTCGCCGAAGATCCCGCGATCTGGCAGGACAACAAACGCTCGCAGGATCTCGGGCGCGAACGCAAAATGCTGGAAGGCATCGTCCTCACGCTGACCCAGCTCGACCAGAACCTGAGCGATGCGGCCGAACTGTTTGAAATGGCCGCCGCGGAAAACGACGATGGCAGCCTCAACAGCATCGCGCAGGACTTGCAGCAGATGGAGAAGCAGGTCGCGGATATGGAATTCCGCCGCATGTTCTCGCAGCCGATGGACGCCAACAACTGCTTCATCGACATCCAGGCCGGCTCCGGCGGCACCGAGGCGCAGGACTGGGCCGCGATGCTGCTGCGCATGTATCTGCGCTACTGCGAAAAGAAAGGCTTCGGCACCGAAGTGCTGGAACAATCCGACGGCGAAGTGGCCGGCATCAAGGGCGCCTCGATCAAGGTCACCGGCGACTATGCCTACGGTCATCTGCGCACCGAAACCGGCGTGCACCGGCTGGTGCGCAAATCTCCCTACGATTCCGGCAACCGCCGCCACACCTCGTTCTCCAGCGTGTTCGTCTATCCCGAAGTGGATGAATCGATCGAAGTGGAAATCAATCCGGCTGACTTGCGCATCGACACTTACCGCGCCTCCGGTGCGGGGGGACAGCACATCAACAAAACCGATTCCGCAGTGCGCATCACCCACATCCCCACCAACATCGTGGTGCAATG
>JAZJXX010000014.1:0-50205 GCA_040390665.1 Pseudomonadota bacterium
TACGACCTTCGGGTTATGAGCCCGACGAGCTGCCAGACTGCTCCACCCCGCGTCAGTGAAGTCCGTTACTATAGCGACGAGCCTAAAATCTGTCAATCACTTTGCAATGATCTTTTAAGTATTAATGCTGGTCCAATGCCCATGCAACGTGTTCGCGCACTAGCAACGATTCATCCAGCGCCCGACTTTGCAATGCGGCGCATACCTCTACCGTTTTAGGTGCATTACCAAGCGCTACCGCTATGTTACGGGACCATTGTTCAAAACCGATGCGATACACCGGGTTCCCGGCAAATTGTTCCTCAAATTTTTCTTTATTCCACGCAAACAATTCGGTCAGCGCTACATCATCCAATCCGTGCCGTACCGCGAAGTCGGACTCGATACTGGTGCGCGCATAACGATTCCAGGGGCACACCAACTGACAATCATCGCAGCCATAAATTCTATTACCTATTAACGGACGCAATTCAATCGGTATGCTGCCTTTAAGCTCGATAGTAAGGTAAGAAATGCACCGCCGCGCATCGAGTTTATAAGGGGCAATGATGGCCTGCGTCGGACAAATATCTATACACCGGGTACAGGTACCACAATGGTTATCCTGCGGAGTATCGGTCGGCAATGGAATGTTGGTATAAAGCTCGCCCAGAAAAAACCAAGAACCGTGTTCGCGCGACAGTAGCAACGTGTGTTTACCGCGCCAGCCCAGCCGTGCCTTACGCGCCAGCTCCACTTCCATGACCGGTGCGCTATCCGCGAATACGCGGCAGCTGAATTCTGCGGCGACGGCGCGGATTTTTTTTGCCAGGGCTTCGAGGCGCCTGCGCATCACTTTATGGTAGTCCCGCCCCAGCGCATAACGGGAAATAAATGCGCGATCGCCATCCTCCAGCACTTCCCAGCTATCCCTGGCGGCGGGCGGCAGATAGTTCATACGCACCGAAATAACCCGCAGGGTTCCGGGGATAAGTTCGTCGGGCCGGCTGCGTCGGGTGCCATGTTTTGCCATATAATCCATCTCGCCGTGATGGCCATGCGCAAGCCATTGCAACAGGCCGTTTTCGGCCTCACTCAGTTCGGTATCGCTAATACCTACAGCCTGGAAACCCAGTTCCTGGCCCCATTTTTTTATGTCGGCTGCGAGTGCCACATAATCTGTCTGAAAGGTAGGGCTTTGCATAAATCAGATGATAACCGAATATTCCTGCCCGATGAGGCCGCTACTCTGCGCTTCGCCGCCAAATTGTCGGGAACCCTCAGGGCCGGAATGGTAATACATTTAAGTGGCGATCTTGGAGCCGGCAAAACCACATTGGTACGCGCACTGCTGCATGGATTGGGCTATAGCGGCCGTGTTAAAAGCCCGAGCTATACGCTGCTTGAGCAGTACCGGGCGGGTGGGTTACACTTGCGCCACTTTGACCTGTACCGTTTTCGCGATCCCGCCGAGTGGGATGCCGCCGGCTTCCGCGACGAGTTTAATGGCGAAAACGTATGTCTGGTGGAATGGCCGGAAAAAGCACAGGGGCTGGTCCCGCCGGGAGATGTCGAGATTACATTTACCATACTTGCCAACGGCCGATGCATCACCATTCACGCCAACACAGAGACAGGCAGGGAATGCACAAAAGCGCTGCAAGGTTAATCGCATTATTTTTTTTGTTGTGGCTGGCATCGGCCCAGGCAGTCACCATCAGTTCAGTTCGGGTCTGGCCTGCTCAGGAATATACCCGGCTGACTCTGGAATCAAACCAGCCGATCTCTTATAAACAGTTCACAATCAAAAACCCCGAACGCCTGGTCATTGATCTGGATGAAGTCGAGATTAATGGCATACTCAGCGAACTCACTGCAAAAATTGCCAGTAACGACCCCTATATCAAAAGCGTGCGGGTGGGCCGATTTAAACCAGGGGTTGTAAGACTGGTGCTGGACTTGAAAGCCGAAGTCAAACCACAGTTATTCAACTTGAAACCCGTAGGCGAATATGGCCATCGCTTGGTGCTGGATATTTACCCGGCTATTCCGATCGATCCGCTGATGGCACTGTTGGAGCAGCCCAAATCCAACGAGGGATCAGGCAAACGCGAGGGTCCAGACATTACAGACACGCCGACAAGCTCCTCGGTTCAACCCAATGCAAACGACCTGAACAAGGGTACCGCCTCAGCGGCCAGCACTCCTGCTGCAACGCTCGCCGGAGTTAAGCCTTCCCCCGACAAACGCCCGCCCAAAGCACGTTCAGAGCTCAGCGCCCGCACCCTCATCATTGCAATCGATGCGGGTCACGGCGGCGAAGATCCGGGTGCCCACGGGCACAGCGGAACATTGGAAAAAAATGTCACCTTGGCTATTGCGCGCAAACTCAAGGAACTGGTGGATGACACATCCGGAATGCGTGGGGTACTAATCCGGGATGGAGATTATTTTGTGCCGCTGGGTGGACGGGTCACGAAAGCACGCCAGTTACATGCCGACCTGTTTATTTCGGTCCATGCCGATGCGTTTATCCGACCCGATGCGCGCGGCTCCTCGGTGTTCGCACTGTCTGAACGCGGCGCGACCAGTTCCACCGCCCGCTGGCTGGCCAAAAAAGAAAATGAGGCGGACTTGATCGGCGGAGTAAACCTCGCCGTCAAAGATCCATACCTCGCGCGCACCCTGCTCGATCTTTCGCAAACCGCCACCATCAGTGATAGTCTAAAGCTGGGTAAACATATGCTGGGTGAGCTGGGCGACATCAATACCCTGCATCGTGGGTTTGTCGAACAGGCCGGTTTCGCTGTGCTTAAATCACCCGATATTCCCTCAGTGCTGGTGGAAACCGCCTTCATCAGCAACCCGGCGGAAGAACGCCGACTGAACGACGCAGCTTACCAGGAGAAAATGGCCCGCTCGATACTCAGCGGTATTAAGCGTTATTTTGCGCAGAACCCGGCGCTGTCAAAACCCCGACTGGCGCAGAACGAATAAGCGTTAGTCCTCGCCACTTCCCGTACCGCTCACGGGCCGCTTGGTCAATTTGCGTTGCAAAGTGCGCCGATGCATATTGAGCGCCCGGGCCGTGGCGGAAACATTTCCGTGATATTCCTGCAGGATACGCTGGATATGCTCCCACTCCAGCCGGCCTACCGAAGACGGCTGCGCGCTCGGCAAAGTACTGACGCTGGGCTGGTGCCCAAATGCCGCCACAATTTCATCAGCGTTTGCCGGTTTGGAAAGATATTGCGTTGCCCCGAGTTTAACCGCCTCAACCGCGGTCGCAATACTGGCGTAACCGGTCAGCACAACGATACAGATGGTCGCATCCAGCTCGTGCAATGCTCGCACCAGCACCAGGCCGGACGCCCCGGCCATCTTTAAGTCCACTACTGCATACTCCGGTATATTATCCTGTGCCAGCGGGAGAGCGTGCTCCACGCTGTGCGCCACTGTTACCGCATAACCCCGCTTCTCCAACGCACGCGACAATACGCGACAGAAGGTAGGATCATCATCTACCAGCAAAAGCGCAGGTGGGTCGATACAGTCAGGTTTAATCATCATGCCCTCAGTGGCAGAATAACTTCGGTGGTGGCTCCACCGCCCTCGCGGTTGAACAGCCGCACTTTGCCGCCCATGCGTTCCACGGTGGCGTTGGCCAGAAAAAGGCCCAAGCCGCGCCCTTCCTCCTTGGTGGTAAAAAACGCCGAGCCGGCGCGAGCAGCCGATTCGGGGGTGAGCCCATGCCCGTGATCGTGAATTTTTAAAATAAATTTATTGTCGTCCCAATCAGACTCGATATTGATTTCCTGGGACGACGCATCCGCGGCATTATTCAGCAGATTCAGCAGCGCCGGACGCAACGCAGGATCAAGGCGCAGCTGCGGTGCAGGCAACTCGGTGTTTGCCCGATAGTGACACCGCATGGTGGGGCGCAGCAATTGCCATTCGTCCAGCGTGGTCGCGAGCAATTCCTCCACCGTAAGCGCAGACGCCTGCGTCTCCTGCGCATTGGCCAGCAGCTTGTTCAGAATGCGCTTGCAGGCACGCACCTGCTCATCGATGATCGCCAGATTGTCGCGCCATTCCGGCGGTTCAGTCTGTTCACGCTGCAGTTCTCCTACCACGACCGCCAGCGTGGATAACGGCGTGCCCAGTTCATGTGCAGCTCCTGCCGCCTGTATGCCGAGCGCAACAATGCGTTCGTTGCGTAATGTTTCCTCGCGTATACGTGCCAGCGTTTCGTCGCGCTCCCGCACCGCATGCGCCATTTTCACCACAAAATAAGCCACCACCACCGCGCTGCTGACAAAACCCAGCCACATGCCCAGCACATGCATATTAAACGCGTCATCCTGCGCGGTGGCATGTTGCATGCCATCATGCTCGGCGGCGGTTAAAGGCAAATAAAACTTCATCAGCAAGGTATAGCAACCCGTGGTAATACCGGTCATTGCCCAGGTATAACTGCGCGGCAGCGTGGTCGCAGCGATTACCAGCGGGAGCAGGAAGAGCGATATAAACGGATTAGTCGATCCCCCGCCATAAAAAAGCAGCACCGACAGCGCGAGCACGTCGGCGCACAACTGGAGAAACAGCTCCGCAGGTGAAACGGGATAATCTGCGCGCAGCCGCCACCAACTGAACAGATTCAGCCCTGCCAGCGCCGCAATGGTGATAAGCATGGGTGCCCACCGCAGCTGCATCGCCAGAAAATAATAGGCCAGTGCCAGCGCAGCGCACTGCGCAAGGACGGTGATGGTGCGCAATAACACCAGCCGCTGCAAATGGCTGCGCCCGGTCTGAGCGGACAACAGAGACATATCTGCTGCTCGAATTTTATTGCTTGCGGGGGCGTGCATTCACATTAATGGTACTCAGTCATTGGCAAAAAATATTAAAGTTAGTGGACGTATTATGCGTTTTCATGAACTCGCGAGCGATTATGCTGTCACTTTGCAGTCAGCAAAGACTGCTGATCCTGCTAATAACGTTGCATTTATATGATTAATTCTGAAAAACAAGTAAAATTTGAAATTGCCTGTGCATTAATCACATTAGAGTCGGAAATACTGACCCAACCCACCCACCATTAAATTGTAGCTCCATTTAAGGAATGTCGACTATGCGATTGCGATTTGGCTTTATAAAGGCTCGTCTCGCCACAGTAATGTTCACCGCAACCTTGGTGCTAGGCGGTATATTTGCTTCTCATCAAGTCAACGCGGCGGATGCCGTCACCAACTTTGAAGTCAGGGTAGCCACCAAGGATCAAAGCCATCCCCAATATAACAAAGGCAGCCAGGTCGGTTTCGTAGTGAATGGCGTGCAGGGACAGCCGCTGATTCTGGTCCGCGGTAAAACTTATACATTTAATGTAGATACGCCGGCCATGCACGATTTTTATATCACCGAAGATCCAGTTGGTGCGGGGCCCGGAGCATTAACTCAAGGCGTTACTGGCAACTTTACCTATAAAGGAGTGGTTACTTTTAAACCGACCGCAGAAACTCCGGATCTGGTTTATTATAATTGCCGCAATCACAAAAATATGGGTGGGGAGATCCACGTTGTCAATGCTGGCGAAGAGAGCAAAATAAAACTTGCCGTACCCGCCCCGGCTGCTTCCGGTAAAAATGATCATCCAACCACCCTGGACAAAGGCGAACTCAAACAAAAGGTCAGCTTTGCCGAAATGTCGATCAGCACCTCCGAAGCTGCCAAACGCATTGCAGCCAGTAGCAACAGTGAAGCCAAAGAAAAATACAAGGGTGCGCAGGACAAACTGGCCAGCGCCAAGACCGCGCTGAACGCGGACAATCTGGCTGACGCCCAGTCCAACGTGGAAATAGCCATTGCGTTAATGAAAGAGGCTTCGGCGCTGGTGCCATCCGAGTTTACCCAGAAACGGGCCAAAGCCAAGTTTGAGGAGCAATTGCAGGGTGTGACCACGCTGGAGAAATCCTACAAGCAAAATCTTGAAACGATCGGCGGTGGTAGCGGAGCCAAGCTGGATCTGGATAAAATCCACAAAACCGTAGAGTCCGCCAAAGCGCTGGGCGCACAGGGCCAATACGACAAAGCGAACAGCATGCTCTCCGGTGCGATGGGAGAAATCTCCGGCTCGTTAAACACCCTGCTGGGCAGCCGGACTATGGCTTACGAGTTGAAGTTTACTTCGCCGCAACAGGAGTATGAGTACGAGCTCGAACGATACAACAGCCTGGATAAATTGATTCCGCAAACCATGGAGCAAAAGCCGATACCTGACGGTCCCAAGGCAGAGATCAATAATTATCTGGTTAAAGCCAAGGAACGTTACGAGCAGGCAGTCGGCGACGGCAAGAACAAGGAGTACAAGATTGGCGTCGACAATCTGAAATATGCAACAGAACAACTGGAAGCGGCGCTGAAAATTCTTTCAGGGCTGGCGCAGAACTGATACACCACTCCAGCGTGGAGCTACACAGGGGAGCGTATTTACGCTCCCCTGTGTATTTATATGCTCAACTAATCAGGTGTCAGGCAATAATTTCCACTTCAGTATAAAGCGGGAGAGCCTCAAACAATTCCAGTAAATCCTCGTTGTCCATCCGTATGCAGCCCTTGGAGCCCGGCTGGCCTAACTGTGTGGTGTCGGGCGTACCGTGGATATAAATATAACGGCGCATGGTGTCACATGAGCCCAGCCGGTTATATCCCGGTTCGCATCCCGACAGCCACAGGATACGCGTCAATATCCAGTCGCGCCCCGGATGCCGGCTGCCGAGCTCTGGAGTATAAATCTCACCCGTTGGGCGCCGTCCCACAAACACCGTCCCGATAGCACAACCCGAGCCTATCCTGGCGCGCACTATATGCCGACCACGCGGGGTGCAATAGCTACCCGACTCCTCGCCCGCTCCATTGGCACCGGTTGACACCCGGTAACGACGCAGCACGCTGCCATCATCACCATACCATTCCAATTGCTGATCGGGGATATGTATCAGGATTTTCATGTTTCGTTAATTCCGTCGGCAGCAATATCAGCATTGCTGCAGAGGTTACGTTTAGCAATACGCCGTGCCGCAAAAAAATTGCTCAATACCAAACTGCATTCTTCAGCCAAAACGCCACCCGTTATCTCGGCATGATGATTGAGGCGTGGCTCGGCAAATAAATTTAATATACTCCCTGCAGCTCCGGTTTTGAGATCACTTGCACCATAAACTACACGTTCGATGCGTGCATGTAACATTGCGCCTATGCACATGGCACAAGGCTCCAGCGTAACGAACAGCTGGCATCCCACTAGCCGGTAATTATTCAGGCTTTGCCCCGCTTCACGCAAAGCCAGTATTTCGGCATGTGCCGATGGGTCATTGCGGGCGATGGGAGAATTGTAACCACGCCCGATAATCAGGCCATCCTTCACCACTAATGCCCCTACCGGCACTTCGCCTAGAACTTCCGCCTGCCGCGCCAGTCCGAGCGCAAACCGCATGTAATCCAAATCCGTCATGTTAATAGCTCAGGTGTGGTGAGCCCGGCAACGTAGCATAACGGGGTAAATTTGACGAGAGCAGCTCTGCATAAAGCCATGTTGCCGGATGCTTTCCGCCGTGGCAAGATTACAAAACTGTGGAATTGCCAGCAAGTACTGACGGTGCGAACATGAACCTATATAGTCTTTTTGAGCATAGTGATAACGTACAGGAGTTTCAGGCCGGTGCGACTATTTTCAGTGAAGGCGCTCCCGGCGAAGTTATGTATGTTGTGCTGAACGGCATAGTGGAGCTACGCATACAGGGAGCGCTGATAGAAATTGTCGGGCCGGGAGAAATCATCGGAGAAATGGCGCTAATCGATTCCGCGTCCAGAAGCGCCTCAGCAATGGCCAAATCGGACTGTCGACTTGCCGCAGTCGATGCCCAGCAATTTTTGTTTATGGTGCAACAGGCCCCGCTGTTTTCTTTGCATGTAATGCAGGTGCTGGTAGACAGGTTACGCCGCATGGATATCGAATGGTCTTGCGCGCATACAGAACCGAAGGGTTAGCCGACGGTCAGAGAGTTAACTCGACATAAATAAACGCTCAGGGTAAATAACGCTGAAGGCAGCGGCGAAGTAAAGATAATGTCAAACAGCTGTGAAATCCATACTGTGCTCTACACTTTCCAGGAACGGCGATGATGCTGGGGCGGTGGAAAAATGTGTGGTCCCAATGGAAAGTACTGAGCTATTATCAGCGTTTCGAGAGTTCGGTCGCCTTTATCTTAACAATAATCATAGGCCTGATTATTCTTGTTGCGTTGTACCGGCTGAGTGCAGGTGTAGTCATGGGATTACTGCTGGGTGCGCTGGACCCGCTGGATCACAGAATGTTCCAGGACGTATTCGGTGAAATTATGACATTGCTGATTGCGCTCGAGTTTAACCACACGCTACAGTATGTAGTCACACATCAGCAAAGTATTATCCAGACCAAGGTCATTTTACTGATCACCCTGCTGGCTCTTGCCCGGAAATTAATTATTCTGGATCTGCACGAAGTGACTGCAGGGCAGCTACTCGGGCTGGCTGCCGTTACATTGGCGTTAGGAGTGATCTACTGGCTCATGCGTGAGCGCGATGACAGGCTGGCCGCCGCTGCACAAAACACGACTAGCCAATCATAGACTTCCGACTGCCGGCAGAGCCAATTTTTTCGGTCGGGACAGTCCACTGTTAACAATAAGGAGTTTATGAAAGCGTTCCTTAACTTCATCGCAATAACCGGTTGCTGCGTTGCGCTTTCCGGCTGCTGGTCTCCTCGTATACCCAACACCAACGATCCGGTACAAAAACTGGCATACAGTGTGGAGCTACTCGATATGAAAGACCGCCCCCCTGAGGCAGAACGCCTGATCCGTGAAGCCATTGAGGTATATCGCAACCAGAAAAATTCCACGCCTTTACAAGTCGAACAAAATCAACTCGGCCTGGCGGAAGCCTACCTCAGGTATGCGTATTTTTTTCGCTCTGCCGCGGTGGTGGAATGGAAGGAACATTACCAAAAGACCGGCTTTCTCGATAAGAGCGTAAGCTATGATCAGCGCCTGGACAAATCCCTGGAATACTTCAATATGGCCCGGGACATCGCCTCGGCGCAAAACAAATACGACATACTGACGAATATTGATCGAAATATGGCATGGACGTACATTCAGAAAAAAGATAAAGAGGCGGCCTGCAAAGCCTTCGACAACAGCCTGGCGGACAATATTGAGTTTGAAAAAACCGTGCCGCTCGGTACCAGAGTCGTGCTGCCTCCTCCATACAAAAGCTATGCTGAACTCATCGCCGCTGAAAAAACTGATACCGGATGCGCTGTTGCTCCTGCCGGCACATCCACGGACATCAAAGTAAAGAACAGCATCGAAACAGACCAGGTCGGTGAGCCCGGTGCCACCGACGTTCCCACTCCCGACAACAGGGTCGGCAATACCCCACCCGATGCGGCATCGGCACCGGTCTCGAACCCAACGCCAACCGATGTACCTGCTCCGTGATCACAAGTATCAGATGGCGGAGCATATTGCAGGTGCCGCTCCTCCATGTGCTCCATGCGATTACCGGCCGTTAAGAAATGCGATATAAAAGAATAGCGCTGGGGTTTATTTTTATCTGGTTTTTTATCGGCGGCATTGCACATTTCGCCGCCACTGCATATTTTCTAAAAATCGTTCCGCCGTCATTGCCGTTCCGTTCCGCGGCAGTTTATATCAGTGGCTTTTTTGAACTTGCCGGCGCGTTCGCTATTCTTCATCCACAGCTGCGCAGGTCTGCCGGCATAGGGTTGTGCCTACTTACGCTGGCGGTGACGCCGGCCAACATTTACATGTGGCAAAATCCGCAATTATTTCCCGGCATTCCGGTTCAACTGTTGAGCCTGCGCCTGGTAATCCAGGCCATGCTGCTTGCGTGCATCTGGTGGGCTACCAAGCCCGACAATGCGTATCAATGAAGATCATTGAAGCGGCCGCACCGCAGCATATCCACAGTTTCGCCCCGCTGGAAAATCCCGCTGCAAAGGCGCTGATTCTGGGCAGCATGCCCGGAAAAGAATCTCTGCGTGCAGCCCAGTATTACGCCCATCCGCGCAACCTGTTCTGGACCATCATGGGCGAGCTGGTGGGCGCCTCTCCGGATCTGCCGTATCGCAGAAGGATGCACATTCTGGAATCGTCAGGTCTGGCGCTGTGGGACGTGCTTGAGTCGTGTATCCGGACCTCCAGCCTGGACGCGCATATTGAGGAAGCATCGATCGTGCCGAACGATTTCTCGACTTTTTATCTTCGTCACCCCAATCTCACCCATGTATTTTTTAACGGCGCCAAGGCCGAGCAGGCTTATCAGCGTTATGTTCTGCCTGAACTCAAGACTCCCCTGCTGCGATATTGCAGGCTGCCCTCCACCAGCCCGGCAAATGCCGGGACGACCTATCAGCAAAAATTGCTTGCATGGCGGGCTGTAGCGGCAGCAATTTCTGGTTAATGCTCAATACTGACGTCCCCCTCACTCATTTACAGGATCAGACCAGGCACGCCGATGGTATAGCTATAAATGGTGGACTTCCGATATTGCAATCGCGACCATCCGCCCCGATATTTACGTCTGGCAACAATCTCAGCATTACAAACTGCTATGGTTATGCTTTAGGTTTTATTGATGAGGCGCTTGCCTTGTCGGGCGAATTTGTCAACAATGGTGTACCGCACAGGAGTTTTAACTAGATGCCCGATCAGGCTGTCGCCAATTTTGTTTTGCCCGCCACCAGCGGGGTCGTTTTCAATCTCTCAGCAGCGCGTGGCAAATCCCTGGTGATGTATTTCTATCCCAAGGACAACACGCCGGGCTGCACCACCGAAAGCCAGCAGTTCCGCGACCTGTATGGCGAATTTCAGCAGTCAGGTTGCGAGATTGTGGGAATTTCGCGCGATAGCGTTAAATCTCACGAAAACTTCAAGGCCAAATTCACACTGCCTTTCGCGCTGCTGTCCGATACCGAAGAAATCGTCTGTGCACAGTTTGGCGTGATCAAGCTGAAGAACATGTACGGCAGGCAAGTGCGAGGGATAGAGCGTAGTACGTTTGTGCTGGATCGGAACGGCGTGCTGCGCCGCGAATGGCGCGCGGTCAAAGTAGACGGCCATGCTCAGGAAGTGCTGCAGTTTGTTCAAACTCTTTAAGGAGCTATATGACTTCCCCTGAAACTCAGGTTGTAAGCAACAGCGCTACCAAATTGTTCGTGCTGGACACCAATGTACTGATGCATGATCCAACCAGTCTATTCCGCTTTGAAGAACATGACGTCTTCGTGCCGATCTTCGTCCTGGAGGAACTGGACAACAACAAAAAAGGAATGACCGAGGTTGCCCGCAACGCGCGCCAGGCCAGCCGCTTTCTGGACGAGCTAGTCAGCGAAAATGCGCAGAATATTGAAGCCGGCGTATCGTTGCAGACCGGCAGCAATCGCTCGGCTACCGGCCGGCTGTTTCTGCAGACCCAGTTCATCAATCATGACCTGCCGACCAATCTGGCGCTCGGCAAAGCCGACAATGCGATACTCGGAGTGGTCATGTTTTTGCAGGCGCAACAACCTCAGCGTTCGGTGATCCTGGTCAGCAAGGACATCAATATGCGCATCAAAGCGCGCGCGCTGGGCCTGTCGGCGGAAGACTACTTCAACGACAAGGTGCTGGAAGACACCGATCTGCTGTATACCGGGGTCCAGCAGCTGCCGCCGGATTTCTGGGAAACACATGGCAAGGACATGAAATCCGGCCTGCTCAACGGCCATAATTTTTACGATATCAGCGGACCGCTGTGCCGCGACCTGCTGGTCAATCAGTTCGTCTATCTCGAAACCGACGAGAACAATCCATTTTATGCGGTGGTTACCGAACAGACTGGCGATCGGGCAATGCTGCGCACGCTGACCGATTACACGCATCAGAAAAATTCAATCTGGGGCATTACCGCGCGCAACCGCGAGCAGAATTTCGTGCTTAATCTGCTGATGAATCCGGAGATCGATTTTGTCACGCTGCTCGGCCAGGCAGGCACCGGAAAAACGCTGCTGACGCTGGCCGCCGGGCTGATGCAGACGCTGGAAAGCAAACGCTATTCGGAAATCATCATGACCCGGGTGACGGTACCGGTCGGCGAAGATATCGGGTTCCTGCCCGGCACCGAAGAAGAAAAAATGGCGCCGTGGATGGGTGCGCTCGACGATAATCTGGATGTGCTCAACAAGTCCGACGATGAAAGCGGCGAATGGGGACGCGCTGCAACGCGCGATCTGATCCGCAGCCGCATCAAGGTCAAGTCGCTCAACTTCATGCGCGGCCGTACCTTCCTGAACAAATATCTGATCATCGACGAGGCGCAGAATCTCACGCCGAAGCAGATGAAGACCCTGATCACCCGAGCCGGTCCGGGAACCAAGGTGGTTTGTCTGGGCAATATTGCACAGATCGATACGCCTTATCTGACCGAAGGCAGTTCCGGCCTGACCTATGTAGTCGACCGTTTCAAGGGCTGGGAGCACGGCGGGCACGTCACTCTGCAACGCGGCGAACGCTCGCGCCTGGCTGATCACGCAGCGGAGGTGCTATGAGCGAACCGGAAAAAATCACCAAGAGCGAGGCCGACTGGCGCGCGCAGCTGACGCCGGAGCAATATCAGGTGTGCCGCCAGTGCGGCACCGAAGCTCCTTTTACCGGGCAGTACTGGGATTGCCATGAGCCCGGCTTATACCGCTGTGCGTGCTGCGGCAATGCGGTATTTAATGCCCAGGTAAAATACGATTCCGGCAGCGGCTGGCCCAGCTTCTGGCAGCCTGAACAACCCGGCAGTGTTATCATACGAAGCGATTCCAGTCACGGCATGCTGCGCCAGGAAGTGCTGTGCAGCCGCTGCGATGCGCATCTCGGTCACGTGTTCACGGATGGGCCGCCGCCGACCGGCCTGCGCTACTGCATTAATTCGGCTTCGCTCACGCTGGATCGAAACAACGAACCGCAGGCATAACTCAGGCCGCTTAAGCCCCGACATGAAAATCCTATTTGATCTTTTCCCCGTTATCCTGTTTTTTATCGTCTTTAAACTATTCGATATCTATGCTGCAACCGCTACAGCGATCGGCGCCACCGTGGCGCAAATCGCCTGGACCAAATGGCGTCATGGCAAAGTAGATAATATGCTGTGGGTGAGCTTCGCCATCATAAGTGTGCTGGGTGGCGCCACCTTGCTGCTGCATAACGAAAATTTCATTAAGTGGAAGCCGACTATTTTGTACTGGGTATTTGGATCAGTGCTGCTGTTTTCCAACCTGATCTTCAACAAAAATCTGATCCGTGCCTTGCTGCACGACAAAATTTCGCTGCCCGCGCGGATATGGACTCAGCTTAATCTGAGCTGGTGCATGTTTTTTTATCTGATGGGGGCCGTCAATCTGTACGTCGCGTTTTACCTTTACGCCGGCGATACCGATGCGTGGGTCAATTTTAAATTGTTCGGCGCGACGGGCATCATGATCGGTTTCTTATTGCTGCAAGGCATCGTGCTGGCCAAGTATGCCGAAGAAGATCAGGAGAAAAATTGATGTGGTATGCAATCGTAGCTCAGGATGTACCGCATAGCCTGGAAAAACGGCTGGCGGCCCGGCCCGCACATGTGGCACGCTTAAACGCACTGCAGGATGCCGGACGCCTGCTGCTGGCCGGCCCGTTCCCGGCCATCGACGCAACAGAGCCGGGCGCCGCCGGGTTTTCCGGCAGCCTGATTGTAGCGGAGTTTGGCACGCTGGCTGAAGCCCAGACATGGGCTCAGGCCGATCCGTATTTAATCGCCGGAGTATACGCGCAAGTGACGGTCAAACCGTTCAAGAAAACCTTCCCGAGCTGAACTGTTAGCATGACTGTCGACACTACTGATCGCCTCACAAAAATCCGCAGCCTGCTGGCGGTATTGCAGCCCACCCAGATCGAATTGATCGATGACAGCCATCGCCACGCAGGCCATGCCGGTGCGAGCGGAGGTGGCGGGCATTACCGGCTCAAAATCGTCTCGGCGCAGTTCGCTGGCAAGCCGACCCTGGCCAGACACCGTATGATATATTCTGCTCTGGGAGAAATGATGAAGCAGGAAATACACGCGTTGAACATTACCGCATCCACACCAGATAACTAACTTTTAATTCAACCAAGGATAAATTCATGCAAAAAATTTTAAAACTTGCTGCTCTTGCACTGTTCAGCGCATTTGCCGCGCAGGCATATGCGCAGAGTGCGCCGGTCGCGGTGGTCAACGGCAAACCTATTCCGCAGGAACGGCTTGAGCTGCGCGTCAAAATGCTGGCCACGCAGGGCCAGCAGGCGGATACGCCGGAAATGCGCAAAGCGGTCCGTGATGACCTGATCAACATTGAATTGATGTCTCAGGAAGCGGCCAGGAAGAATCTCGATAAGCAACCAGAGACGGCGCAACAACTGGAATTAACCAGAGAATCGGTACTGGTCGGAGCGTTCATACAGGACTACGTTAAAAGCCATCCGGTCAGCGATGAGGTCCTGAGCAAGGAATACGAGCACCTGAAGAGCACGCTCGGCAACAAGGAATATAAATTGAGCCACATATTGGTTGAGAAGGAAAGCGACGCGAAGTCGATTGCTGCCAAGCTGAAAAAAGGCGCCAAGTTCGACAAACTCGCTACGATCAATACGAAGGATGTGGGTTCCAAGGACCTCGGCGGCGATCTGGGCTGGATTCCGGTCGGCAACATCCCAACCGCTTTCGCCAAGCCGTTCGGCGATGCTGTGATGACACTGAGCAAGGGGCAAGTCAGCGCACCGGTGCAGTCTCAGTTCGGATGGCACCTGATCAAACTGGACGACGTCCGCGATCTCAGCCTGCCGCCATTTGCGGATGTGAAGCCACAGATTGCACAACGATTGCAGCAACAGGCCATTCAGAGCCTGATTACTGAATTGCGGGCAACTGCAAAAATTGAATAAAAAAAGCTTACTCGGCACAACAAAAAAGGCGACCAAGGTCGCCTTTTTGTTGCTCGCTCTGAAATCAGCGCCGCCTGATAACTGCGGCAAATACTGAGCAGTTTACTGCGCCGTCGCACTCCACACTGGATCTTAAAGTGAAGATATGTACTTCGCGAGTGAATCGATTTCTTGATCGCTCAGCTTCTGGGCAATGATATTCATGATGCCGCCGGGGCTATTGGTGCGATCTCCTTTGCGCCAGTTGATCAACTGCCCGCGCAGATATCCAGCCTGTTGCCCGCCGATGACCGGGAACGTCTGGTTGCTGGGGGTCTTTCCTTTGCCGTTAACGCCATGACAATTAATGCAGGAAACGATCATCCGGTTCATGTCACCGTTCAGAAATATCTCCCGCCCGACCTTGATGCCGGTCTTCACCGGCTTGCCGCGCATTTTGGGCCGGCTGGCGAAATACGCCGCAATGTCAGCCAGGTCGCTGTCATCTATGGTCGCTGCCATCGCGCTCATGATCTGATGGGTACGCACTCCGGACTGAAAATTGCGCAGTTCCTTGGCGATATATTTCCCGTATTGCCCGGCCAGATGGGGAACCATAGGCTCGGCGCTCATTCCCGACTCGCCGTGGCACCCCTGACACAACTGTGATTTTTCCTTGCCTGCTGCCGGGTTGCCCGGTGCGCTGCGCTGCTTGATATTCTCCGCACTGTCATCGTCAAAACCCATGCGACCCTTGTTAGGATCGGTTGCTGCGTTGGCTGAGAGGAATAAGAAAACCAGAGTAAAACCAGCGGCGATATTTGTTATCGTTTGCAATCTATTTCTTGTTATGTAGAACATGTAATCCCCCATATGTCAAGATGATGCCGGGCGATTATTTGCTCTAATTGCCGCTGTGTCAATCACAGGCACGAACCGGGCCTGGGTTAGCGCCGAGTGCGGTACGCGCTAACCTACCCAGTTGCGTGCATTCTGGAACATACGCAGCCACGCGCCGTTCTCCTTCCATTCAGCCGGGCGCCATGAACCCTGCACCGCGCGGAACAACCGTTCTGGATGCGGCATCAGAATGTTGAAACGCCCATCCGCGGTAGTCTGCCCGGTCACGCCATGCGGGGAGCCATTCGGATTCAGCGGATACGTTTCGGTCGGCCTGCCGTAGTTGTCCACGTAGCGCAACGTCACCAGCGCCTGCGCCATGTTGAACTTACCGGTATCGCCAAACTCGGCATAGCCCTCCCCATGCGCCACAACGATCGGCATGCGACTGCCGGCCATTCCGGCAAACAGTATCGATGGCGTAGCCTGCACTTCCACCATTACCAGGCGCGCCTCGAATTGCTCCGACCGATTGCGCGCGTAGTGCGCCCATTGTTCTGCGCCGGGAATCATCTCGCTCAGCTTGCTCATCATCTGGCAGCCGTTGCATACACCCAGCGCGAACGTATCGCTGCGCTGGAAGAAAGCGGTGAACTCATCCCGCGCGCGCGCGTTGAACAGGATAGACCTGGCCCAGCCTGCGCCCGCTCCGAGCACATCGCCATAGGAAAAACCGCCGCATGCCACCACGCCTTTAAACCCCGCCAGCGCTACGCGCCCGCCGATGATATCGCTCATATGCACATCCACTGCGTCAAAGCCGGCACGGTGGAATGCCGCCGCCATCTCGACCTGGCCGTTGACGCCCTGTTCGCGCAGGATGGCGACCTTGGGGCGCGTCAATTTGAGCGCGGGCGCAACCGGGTCCTCATTCAGGTTGTAACTCAACGTTGCATGCAAACCCGGATCGGCCGCGTCCAGTATGCGATCGTATTCCTGCTGCGCGCAATCTGGATGGTCGCGCAGTTTTTGCATTTGATAACTCGTCTCCGACCAGATGCGACGCAGCACAATCGCATTCTCATCGTACAATTTCCGGCCTTTGTGCCTGATCACTATGTGACCTGTGGTGATCGGACGAGCCACCACATGTATCGGCAACGCGGCCGCCAGGCACTGCCCCAGCACCTCCGGCAAATCGGCATGGCGCACCTGCACCACCGCGCCCAGTTCTTCGTTGAACAGAATACTCAGGCTGTCGCCGCTGAGCAGATCAAGATCGATATCCAGTCCCATATGCGCGGCAAAAGCCATTTCACACAAAGTAGTGAAAATGCCGCCATCGGAACGATCGTGATAAGCCAGCAACTTGCCGGCGCCGTTGAGGTGCTGGATCACGTCAAAAAATGACTTCAGTGTAGCCGCGTCGTCCAGATCGGGCGCAACGCTGCCAGTCTGTTGGTAAACCTGCGCCAATGCCGAGCCGCCCATGCGGTTTTTTCCGGCGCCGAGATCGATCAGCAGCAACACCGTATCCAGATCGGCGACCAGTTGCGGGGTCAGCGTCAGCCGCACATCGGTGCACGGGGCGAACGCCGTAACAATCAGCGACAGCGGCGCAGTCACCGCTTTTTGCTGCGCGCCGTCCCGCCATGCCATGCGCATCGACATGGAATCCTTGCCGACCGGTATGCTGATGCCCAGCTGCGGGCACAGCTCCATGCCCACCGCGCGCACCGTGTCGTACAGCGCGGCATCTTCGCCCGGCTGCCCGGCTGCGGCCATCCAGTTGGCGGACAGTTTGATGTCGCCTATTTTCTCGATGCGCGCGGCGGCAATATTGGTAATGGCCTCGCCCACCGCCATGCGCCCGGAAGCCGGCGCATTCAACAAAGCCAGCGGCGTGCGTTCGCCCAGCGCGAAGGCTTCGCCTCGCGTGCCGCTATAGTCCATCAGCGTGACGGCAACGTCGGCCACCGGCGTCTGCCACGGGCCTACCATCTGGTCGCGCGCGGTCAGCCCGCCGACCGTGCGGTCGCCTATGCTGATCAGGAACGTTTTATCGGCCACCGCAGGCAGCCGCAGCACGCGTGAAATTGCCTCTTCCAGCTTGATCCCACGGCTATTGAAGGCAGCGAGCGGCTGCGTTGCGCGGCTCACCTTGCGCATCATTTTTGGTGGCTTGCCCAGCAGCACTGATAGCGGCATATCCACTGCATTACTGTGGAACAACTCGTCATGCACGATTAACTGATCATGCTCGATTGCCTGACCCAGCACGGCGTGGGGACACCGCTCACGCTCGCACAGCGCCCTGAATTCTTCCAGACGCTCGGCGGAAATGGCAAGCACATAGCGTTCCTGCGCTTCGTTGCTCCACACCTGCATCGGCGACATGCCATGCTCTTCGATCGGCACCGCGCGCAACTCGAAATGCGCGCCGCGCCCTCCGCCATGCACCAGTTCCGGCAGCGCATTTGAAATACCCCCGGCACCCACATCATGTATCGACAGGATCGGGTTGCGCTCGCCCATTTGCCAGCAGCGGTCTATCACTTCCTGGGCGCGGCGCTGCATTTCCGGGTTGCTGCGCTGCACCGAAGCAAAATCCAGATTCTCGTCGTTTGCGCCACTGTTCATACTGGACGCCGCGCCGCCGCCCAAACCGATCAGCATGCCGGGACCGCCCAGATGGATCAGCAGCGCGCCTACCGGCAGCGCCTTCTTGTGCGTATGCTGCGCGGCAATGCTGCCGACACCGCCGGCCAGCATGATGGGTTTGTGGTAGCCGCGCATCGCGCCGCCCACAGCCTGTTCATAGGTGCGGAAATACCCGGCCAGATTGGGCCGGCCGAATTCATTATTGAATGCGGCCGCGCCGATCGGCCCCTCGAGCATGATCTGCAGCGCGGAAGCGATGCGCGCGGGCTTGCCGTAGCTGTCATCCGCGGCGGCCGCGACGGAAACAGACGCGCTCTTTTTGGCCGGCTTGCCCGAGCTTGCTGCGCTTTTGCCGGATCGGCTGGCGCCCGCCCCCGATTTTTCCCAGGCGTGCTGAAACCCCGGAATATTTAAATTGGAAACGGAAAAACCGGACAGCCCGGCCTTAGGCCTGGAGCCGGTGCCGGTCGCGCCCTCGTCGCGTATCTCGCCGCCGGCGCCGGTCGCCGCGCCGGCAAATGGCGCGATCGCAGTCGGATGATTGTGCGTCTCGACCTTCATCAGCGTATGGGTCAGCTCGGTGCTGGCGGCATAGCTGCCGTTAGCGCGCGGATAAAATCGTTCAACTTCGGCGCCGGCTATCACCGAGGAATTATCCGAATAAGCGACTATCGTGCCGGCCGGGTGCAACTGGTGGGTGTTGCGTATCATGTCGAACAGCGACAGCGCCTGCCGTTCGTCGTCAATTACCCAGTCCGCATTAAAAATTTTATGCCGGCAATGCTCCGAATTGGCCTGCGCAAACATCATCAGCTCGACATCGGTGGGGTTGCGCTGCAGCCGGCTGAAGTTATCCACCAGGTAGTCAATTTCATCGTTCGACAGCGCCAGCCCGAGGGCACGATTAGCCTGCTGCAGCGCAGCGCTGCCCCCGCCCAGGATATCCACGGTGGAAAGCGGCGCAGGCGTGCCATGGCGGAAAATCTTTTCCGCTGCGCCGGCGATCTCCGGCAGCACCGACTCGGTCATGCGGTCATGCAGCAGCGGCAATATAGCGTCCTGCTCGGCCGGCGTCAGCCCTTTACTGCCGCGCTTTTTAAAATGGTAAACAATCCCGCGCTCGATCCGCTCGATCTGCGGCAGGCCGCAATGCCGGGCGATATCGGTGGCTTTCGATGACCACGGCGAGATCGTGCCGAGCCGCGGTATGACGAGCAGCAACGGTCCCGCGGCGGCGTTGTCCGGCGCACCCGCGGTGTCCAGACCGAGCACCCGATCGAGCCGGCCAGCCGCGTCTTCAGTCAGCCCGGCACCGCTGAGCGCGGTAAAATACCAGTGGCGCGTATCGACCAGTTGAACACCGGGAGCGCAGGCGGCCAGTGCAGCGCACAGTTTTTCAAAGCGGAAGGAGGACAGGGCCGGGAGGCCCGCGGAAGCTCGATACATGGATATAGTGGCACAGTGTAATAACGACTGGAATTATACTATGCAGCCCGATCAATCCGAAGCCTGCCCATGAACATCCTCAATCCGGACGACCCGCAACCGATCACCCGGCAACAGGTTGCCGGCTATCTGCCGCCGCGTCCCCGCGACAGCCACAAAGGCATGTTCGGCACAGTCGCAGTGATCGGCGGAGCTCGCGGCATGAACGGCGCAGCGCTGCTTGCAGCGCGCGCTGCGCTCAGGCTGGGCGCAGGACGCGTCCACATCGGCTGGCTGGCGGACGACGCGCCTGCGGTGGATATCGTGCAGCCCGAACTGATGCTGCACAGCGCGCAAGCCGCGCTAGGGCTGCCCGGGCTGGACGTCATCGCGATCGGCTGCGGGATGGGGCAGGATGTACATGCACAGAATATTCTGCATGACGCACTGAATCTGGACGCCGCACTGGTGCTGGACGCGGACGCTCTCAACATCATCGCAACGCGCCCCGATCTGGCCACGATACTGCGGCTACGCCAACCGTTCGCAATCATGACACCGCATCCCGGCGAAGCCGCGCATCTGCTCGGCATCAGCGGCGCACAGGTGCAGGCCGGGCGGCTGCAGGCCGCACAGCAGCTGGCACAGCGCTATAACTGCGCAGTGGTACTGAAAGGCGCGGATAGCCTGTGCGTGACGCGCGCAGGGGAAATCCTTATCAATGGCAGCGGCAACCCCGGCATGAGCGGCCCCGGTATGGGCGACGTGCTGAGCGGCATGATCGCTGCCTTCATCGCACAAAAGGTGGAGCCCGGACGCGCGATGCTGCTCGCGGTCCACTTGCACGGTGCGGCCGGCGACGCCCTGGCGCAACAACATGTGGGCGTCGGCATGACTGCCACCGAGGTCACCGAGCAGGCGCGCCATTTACTGAACCTGTGGCTTAGTAGTATTTCGGAACGTGCTTTACCTGCCGAAAATTAAAGGAAGCGCCTAATATGACTTTTCCTATCGACATCCGCGAAGAGTCCGGTGTGCGCACTCTGCATTTCGGTTCAGAGTGGGTCCAGGGCGCGATGCGTATCGCCCGCCCCTGGCATCTGGAGCTGGACTACACAAAGGAAATGATGGCGAGCCTGCTGCTGCGCGAAGACGCTGATGCCCGGTCGCGTGTGGGGCCGCTGGTGCCACGCTATCCGCGTAAAGTGTTGCTGATCGGCCTCGGGGCGGCGTCGCTGACCAAATTTCTGTATCGCCATTATCCGCTTGCCCAGCTTACCGTGGTCGAGATCGAGCCCAGTGTGGTAGCTGCCGCACGACATTTTTTCAAATTGCCGGAAGACCCGCCGCGGCTGCGCATTGTGGTCGGCGACGGCGTCAGCTTTGTGCTGGAAGGCAATCAGCACTGGGATCTGATACTGGTGGATGGCTTCGATGAAAACGCCCGCGCCGGCGCACTCGACAGCGCGCCCTTCTATCAGGCGGCGCGCGCGCGGCTTAGCCCCACCGGAATTATGGCGGTTAACCTGCTCGGCCATAGCCGCGGCTTCGCCGAAAGCGTCGAACGCATTCGTGGCGCTTTCGACGGCCGCGCACTGACCTTTCCCTCATGCGACACCGGCAACACCATTGCTTTTGCCGCCAGTGGCGATCCGATCAGCATGTCATTGCATGATCTGCGCGAGCAGGCAGTCATGTTAAAAACACGCACCGGTCTCAATCTGCTGCCCACGATCACCCGGCTGGAACAATGGCAGGATTGCGCGGACGGCATGCTGAATATGTAGCAGCACATAACCGCCGCACACGGCATATTCAAACCGCTTTACAAATAGCCCAGCTATATCGTAAATTGCGGGGAGATGAAAATACTCTTAATAATTCTAGCCTTGCTGCATTGCAGCGCGGCCTTGGCAGAGCAAGCGCCCGAGCCCGTGGGTGCCAGCCAGAACGATGTAATGAATGATCTCGCGATATATGCGATGAGTCTGTCCGACACGCCCTATCAGTATGGCGGCAATACCAGCGCGGACGGGTTTGATTGCAGCGGGTTCGTGCGTTACGTATTCAGCAATGCGCTCAGTCTGCAATTGCCGCGGACCAGCCATGAGATGAGCAGGATCGGGGCGCATCTTGAACCGGATCAGCTGCGTCCCGGCGACCTGGTGTTTTACAACACACGCAAGCAGCGTTATTCCCATGTGGGCATCTATGTGGGAGACGATCGGTTCGTGCACGCCTCCAGCAGCGGCAAATCCATAGCACTGGTGAACATGCAGGACACCTACTGGCGCACGCGCTACAACGGCGCGCGCCGGGTCAGCGTCAACCCTTAATACTTTATTGCGCGCAACACATCGGCCAGCTGAAACACCGCCATCGCATAAAAATAGCTGTTGTTGTAGCGCGTGATCACTTCGAAGTTGTAGAAAGCCAGCCAGAATTCCGCGCCGTCGGAAACGGTAAAATTGATCAGGCGCGCCGCCTGATCATAGGCAATATCTTTCTCCGGCCTCACCCCACCCGCGCGCCAGTGCTCGATCGAGCGTACCCCGTTAAGGCAATCACTACAGCTCTCATCCGCCACGTAGGCGCGCGTCGCGATCGGTTCCCCGGTGCGCCAGCCATATTGCTGCAGGTAGTGCGCCACACTGCCGATCGCGTCCTGCGGGTCGTGCAGCAGATCGATCGCGCCATCATTGTTGAAATCCACTCCGTATTTGCGGTAACTGTCCGGCATGAATTGCGGAATGCCCAGCGCGCCCGCGTATGAGCCCTGCACTACAAGTGGATCCCAGCCCTGCTCGCGCGCCAGCAGCAGATACTGTTCCAGCTGGCGGCGAAAAAAATCAGCACGGCGCGGGTAATCGAAAGCCAGCGTAGCCAGCACACTAAGCGTGTTGTACCGCCCGGTATTCTGTCCATACGTGGTTTCTATGCCGATCAGCGCCACGATCACTTCCTGCGGCACGCCGTACTCCTGTTCCGCACGCTCCAGCGTCGCGGCATAACGCTGCCAGAATTGCAGACCGCTGCCTATGCGCTGGATATTGACAAAACCGGCGCGATATTCCAGCCAGGGTTTGGGGCTGGACGGAATCGACATCGATTCGATCACGGTCGGGCGGTACTGCGCCTGCGCAAAAATCTGCTCCAGATAGTCGCGCCGGAACTGATGCTTCGCCACCATGTCATCAATAAACTGCGGAATGCCCGGCAAGTCCATTGCTGACGCACAAGGCAGGAAAATTAGCAGCAGCAGGGCTGACCATAGGCGTAGAAGCATAGTTGCGCATTTTACTCGACAGCCAGCCGCGTCACTGATAAATTCCGCCCTCATTTTGCAATTCGCCAGAAAGCGCAGTCATGGAAAAAACCGTACAGCACTATCCTCTTCTGATCCTCGGCTCCGGCCCGGCTGGCTACACCGCCGCGGTGTATGCCGCGCGCGCAAATCTTAAACCAGCTTTGATAACCGGAATTGCGCAGGGCGGCCAATTGATGACGACGACCGAAGTGGACAACTGGCCGGCCGACGCGATGGGAGTACAGGGACCGGAATTGATGACGCGTTTCCAGCAGCATGCCGAGCGTTTCGATACGCAGATCATCTACGACCATATCCATACCGCCCAACTCCAGCACAAACCGTTCACCTTGATCGGCGACGCCAACACTTATACCTGCGACGCACTGATCATCGCCACCGGTGCTTCGGCGCAATATCTCGGCCTGCCCTCGGAAGAAAAATTCATGGGTAAAGGCGTATCCGGCTGCGCGACCTGCGATGGATTTTTCTACCGTGGCCAGGATGTCGCAGTGATCGGCGGCGGCAACACCGCCGTGGAGGAAGCACTGTATCTGGCCAACATCGCCCGGCATGTCACGCTGGTGCACCGGCGCGACACTTTCCGCGCCGAACGCATCATGGTTGACCGGCTGATGGAAAAAGTCAGCGAAGGCAAAATCACGCGCCAGTTGCATCATGTGCTGGACGAAGTGCTGGGCGACCATAGCGGGGTCACCGGCATGCGCATCAAAAGCACGCAGAACGGCGCAACGCGCGACATTCCGCTGTCCGGCGTATTCATCGCCATCGGACATAAACCCAATACTGACCTGTTCGCCGGACAACTGGACATGCATAACGGCTATATCGTCACGCACAGCGGCCTGGCCGGCAACGCGACCGCGACCAGCATTCCGGGCGTGTTCGCGGCCGGAGATGTACAGGACCATATTTATCGCCAGGCGGTCACCAGCGCGGCCACCGGCTGTATGGCGGCGCTCGACGCCGACAAATATCTGAGCGGATTCGCTTAGCGGGCAATGAGCAAAGACCGGGAACCGCCCGCATCGCCGGACGACGGGCTGTTCCGCCAGGCACTGGATGGCGTCACGCCATTGCCGCCATCGGACCGCGCCACGATCAAACCAGCCACAAAATATCCGCACCAGGCCGTCGCTGCCGGGCCGATCACGCCGGTTATTCACGACTCCCTTTCCGATCATGGCATGCCCGAGCATACGCTCACCGAATTCATGCGTTCCGGCGTTTCACGCATGACCCTGCGGAAATTGCGGCGCGGCTACTGGCCGACACAGGACAGCCTCGACCTGCACGGCCTGAGCAGCAACGAGGCGCGCCAATTATTGGTAGAATTTTTATACGGCGCAAGTCGGGCCGGCCTGCGTTGCGTCAGCGTGATACACGGCAAAGGCGGCCACAGTGGCGGCGAGGGAATACTCAAAATTCGCGCACGCCACTGGCTCACCCAGTGCCCCGAGGTTCTGGCGTTCTGCGAGCCTGCGGCGAATGAAGGCGGCGGCGGAGCGGTGAAGGTGTTACTTAAAACAGCTGACTGACAGCGCGGTTTGGCCGGTCTGTCTAGACGATCAAATGGCTGCCTCGTCTGTTTCGCCAGTGCGGATGCGCACGACCTGCTCTACCGAGGTGATAAAAATTTTGCCGTCGCCGATCTTGCCGGTGTGCGCGGACTTGACGATCGCATCGACCGCCGCCTCCACCATATCGGTGGCGATCACCAGCTCAATCTTGATCTTGGGCAGGAAATCCACCACGTATTCGGCGCCGCGGTACAACTCGGTATGGCCTTTCTGCCGTCCGAAACCTTTTACTTCGGTTACCGTTAAACCGCTGGCGCCGACCTCGGATAGCGCTTCACGCACTTCATCCAGCTTGAACGGTTTGATGATCGCTTCGATTTTTTTCATAGCTGCTCCAATTAACCTGGGGGTAAGTATAACGTAAACTTAAATTTGCCTGAATCACATTGGCGCATGGCCTCGCCTGGGCGGTTCGCCGATGCTTTCGCTATCTAGAAACCATCCAGATAGCGCGCGGTTATCGGATAGCGCCAGTCCTTGCCAAAGCTGCGTTCGGTAATGCGCACGCCGACCGGCGACTGGCGGCGCTTGTACTCGTTGCTGCGGATCAGGTTGACCACGCGGTATACATCCGCCGGCGCGTAACCGCTGCCGATGATTTCAGCAATATTCAGATTTTTCTCAACATAGCTGGCCATGATGCCATCCAGTACATCATAGGGAGGCAAGCTATCCTGATCGGTCTGATCGGGGCGCAACTCGGCGCTGGGCGGCCGTGTAATGATGCGCTCGGGTATGACCCGGCTCAGGCTGTTGCGGTAATTCGCCAAACGATATACCCAGCTCTTGCTGACATCCTTGAGCACCGCAAAACCGCCGGCCATATCGCCGTACAGCGTGCAATAGCCCACGGTCATTTCCGATTTATTGCCGGTGGTCAGCACCAGCGCACCGAATTTGTTCGACAATGCCATCAGCAGATTGCCACGTATGCGCGCCTGAATATTTTCTTCGCTGGCATCCGGCCCGGTGCCTTCGAATAAATCCTTTAATGTCGAAAGATACGCGGTAAACGCCGGCGCGATATCCAGCTCGTCATATTGCACTCCGCATATCGCCGCCATGGCGCGCGCATCGTCCAGGCTGATCTGCGCCGTGTACGGCGATGGCATCATCACCGCACGCACCTTGGCGGCGCCCAGCGCGTCCACCGCCAGCGCCAGCGTCAGCGCTGAGTCAATCCCGCCGGACAGACCTAGCAACACACCGGGAAATTGGTTTTTTCCAATGTAGTCTTTAATACCCAAACACAGTGCGCGATAAATACTGGCTTCAGGCGCAAGCGCGGGCGCGATTTCTCCCACCACCGATTTTCCATTGCGGATCTCGATGTAGCCCAGCGTTTCTTCAAACGAAGCAAACTGGTGAGTTACCTGGCCGCGCGCGTCCATTGCGAACGAACCGCCATCGAACACCAGCTCATCCTGTCCGCCGACCATATTGGCATACACCATTATCATCCCGGTTTCGTCAATACGGCTGCGGCTGATGTCATAACGCAGCTGTTGCTTGCCTATATGGTAAGGCGAGGCATTCAACACCAGCAGTACTTCCGCGCCGGCCTGTTGCGCGCTTTGCGCCGCATGTTCCTGCCATATATCGGCGCAGATATTGAGTGCAAACTTGATGCCTTCCAGTTCGAATACGCACGGCGTTGTGCCATGCGAGAAATAACGCTCCTCATCGAACACCGCATAATTCGGCAGCGCGTGTTTATGATAAGTGGCGATGATGTGGCCGTCGCGCAGCACCGAAGCGGCGTTGTAACGGTCAGCGCCGTCGGCATGCGGATGTCCGACCACTACGGTAATACCGTGCAGTTGTTGCGCAAGCTGATGCAACGCCTGCTCGCATTCACGAAAGAATCCCGGGCGCAATAACAGATCTTCCGGCGGGTAACCGCATAAGCTCAGCTCCGGCGTCAGCAACAGCGTGGCGCCCTGCTGCCGCGCCCGGTCGGCCTGGGCGATAATTTTGGCGGAATTACCCGCCAGGTCACCAATGGTGCAGTTGATTTGTGCGACTGCCAGTTTCATGCAATTCCTTCACGCGGCCAATCTTCAGGTTACTGCGTTGCGCCATACGGCCAATTTATTATCATACAGTCTTTGCGGCAACAATAAAAAAGGCGGGCAGCGCCCGCCTTGCTAATCCGCCTGCTCTGTTATTTATCTACCTGTACCTTTGTTTCTTCCTTCAGCACATAGCGCACTTCCACACGACGGTTGGCGGTGCGGCCTTCAACAGTCTGGTTATCCGCGATTGGCCGCGTATCGCCATATCCGGTGGCGGTAATGCGGCTGCCCGCCACACCATGATGCATCAGGTAGCGCTTGACCGCGCTTGCACGCTCCTCGGACAATTTCTGATTAACCGCCTTATTGCCACTGGCGTCGGCATGGCCGCCCACTTCAAGTTGCACATCCGGATACTGCCTGGCGGCGGCCACCACTTCACCCAGCGTTTTATTTGCGCTCGGCAGCAACTGCGCTGAACTGGAAGCAAAGTTTGCCCCCTGCAGCAGCACCGGTCTGCTGATCAATATGGATTTCATCGCGGCGGCGGAACCGGGCACATCTGCCGGGGCCGCTACTGGTAGCGGTGTGGGCGCGTTACGCGTTATCGGCTCGGCCTGGGGTGCGATCGGCGCAACAGCCGTTACCGAAGACGCTGTAACAACCGGAGCGGCTGCGGCAGTGGCCCTGGGCGGCAGGAAATAATAATTCAACATCAGGCTGGAATTATTATTCTTCAGCGCGGAGCCGTTGCTGGAAGGTGCACTCGTGCTCCACTCGCCAGCGACGCTCCAGTTCGTCGTAAATTTGTATTCCACCCCAAACCCGCTATGCACTGCACTGCCGCTGAATGCCGCCGCCGCGCCGAAACCGCCGGTGTGCGCATAGCCCAGTTTGGCATACGGCAAAAAATTATCCAGCGGCAAGCCTAACTTGAAATCGACGCCGTAGACGTTACTGCCGTAAGTGGAAATTGCGGCGTGCCCGGACTGGCGATTGTGATCGTAAAATCCCTCCACCCCCAGCATGAAATTTTCCTTATCCCAGCCGCGTCCGCCCTGCAAACCATAACTGGTAGCGGTGTTGCCCGGCGCAGCTGCCGCACCGGAAATATCGGTGTTATTGGAGCTCAGTTTACCCCCCAGATAACCACCCGAAAATCCGCTGGCGGCAGCGGGCCCGATCGCCAGCACGACTATGGACGTAGCGAAACTCATCACGATTTTTTTCATTTAGAGCCCTTCCTGGAGCAGATTAACGGTCTGGTTTTATGCTGCAGCGAATTATCGCATAAGCTCTGCCATATCTGGCGGCAAAGCAGTGCAAGTCGGAACAACGACCCGCGAGCTGTCCGCAACAAGTCTCGCGCTCGGGCAGCAGCGATCGGCGAATGCTATTCCGGATCCAGCAAAGCAGGCGGCTGCTCGAGGTCTACGCGTTCGATCCTGGAAAAACGGTCAGTAATTTTTTTGCTGCTGATGTGGATTTGCTCCACATCCTTATTCGCCTGGCCGATATGTTTGGCCAGATCGCCCATGCGTTCTTCAAAACGGTTGAAATCACGCCCCAGCTTGCCGAGTTCATCCTTGATGATGTGCACCTGCTTGCGCGTTTCAACATCCTTCAGCACCGCGCGCGCGGTATTCAGCACCGCCATCAGCGTGGTCGGCGATACCACCCAGACGCGCCGCTGCATCGCGTAGTCGACAATATCCGGATGACGCGCGTGTATCTCGGCAAAAACCGCTTCGGCCGGAACAAACATTACTGCGCCATCAGAAGTAACGCCGGGAATAATATATTTGCCGCTGATATCGTCCACGTGCTTACGGATGTCATTTTTAAATTGCCGTTGCGCCAGGGCTTTCTCGGCGTCGGGCAGACCGCTGTCCTGCATGCGATGATAGTTCTCCAGGGGAAACTTCGCGTCCACCGCCACCATGCCGGTCGGTTCCGGCAACATCAGCACGCAATCGGCGCGGGTCCCGTTGGGCAGGGTGTGCTGCATCGCGTAGCCCTGCGGCGGCATGATGTTGCGCACCAGCCCCTCCAGCTGAACCTCGCCATAGGCGCCGCGCGAACGCTTGTCTCCCAGCAGCTCCTGCAGGCTGACCATATTGGTGGTCAGCCCGTCAATTTTCTTTTGCGCTTCATCAATGGTAGCCAGGCGCGCCATGACGTTGACAAACGTTTCATTGGTTTTTTTGAAGCCTTCGTCGAGTCGTTCGCTGACCCGCCCACTGATCTGTTCGAGTCGGCCATCCATGGTTTTGGATAAGGTATCGACACTGGCCGAAAGATGCTGAGACGCGTTAAAAAACGATTTCTGGATCAGCTCCTGATCGGCCCGCGCCTGCTCCGCCAGCCGGCCCAGCGTCTGCGCCAGCATGTCGGCACGAAACTCATCCAGTTTGCCCTGCAGCGTATGCACGGTGTCACGGGTGGCACGCAGTTCGTCCGCGACCGCGGCACGCAAACGTTCCGCCTGGCCGGCCTGATTGTCGATCAGGCGATCGGCCTGCTTATTCAGGCCATCGTGCAAGCCGGTCAGCATGGCGCGATGTTGCTGCTCGAGCACATAGGATACCTGCGCCGGTGCTCTGCGTTGCATCACCAGCAACGCCGCCAGCAGCACCAGCGCTACTATAGTTAACAGAATTTCCAGCATGGTGGCTCACTCGGCATAGCAGTATCACAACTGCGTGGACAGGCCTTTAAACCGGACATCAGAACGAACGATTTTTCCAGCGTTATAAACTACCCGAAAAGCCTGTTTTTGACTGCCAGCGCAGCGCGCCATAACAACCAGCCGCGGCGCACGGTGCCCAGCATGCGCCACGGGCGGATTATTGCAACGCCCAGCATCAGCGCCAGCAGCAGATGAGGATGGCGCGCAAGATTGCGCACTGCGCCTAAACCATGATCAAACAATACCAGCGGCCTGCGCAACGCCGTCAGCGTCTGCGCCAGCTCAACCCGCTGGAGAGCCGCATGCGCCACCAGCAGCGCGCGGCGCGCGGCTAACTCACGCTGCCGGTTATTCATCGAATCCGATTTGCTGCTGATCCTTGGCCAACTCGCCCAGGCTGGTAGCAAACAGCCGCGGCTTACTGCGCGCCTTAGCCTGCACCAGCCGTGCCGCCAGAATTGCACCGCCCAGAAACAGCAGCGCCAGTATCCCAATGGCCCTGAGCCGGTGTGTATCCCAGAACACCACCATGATCAGCACAGTAACCAGAGCCACGCCCCAGGCCGCGCAGAATAGCGCGACCAGCGTCCACAGCAACATGCTGCTCAGCCGCTCGCGCTCTTCCTCGATTTCGACCGAAAGCAATTCCAGGCGCGTACGCCCCATCGCCAACAGGGTCGCCGCCAGCCGCCTCAGGGAATTATATAAACCGCCCTGGGCGCCGGCATCCTGAGCGGGCGTTTCAGTCAACATAGCTTAGCGGCGGGAAATCAACGCGCCCAGCACCAGGCCGATCGCGGCGGCAAAGCCGACTGCCTGCCAGGGATTGTCATGCACATAATCATCGGTAGTTTTTGCCGCAACCCTGACCTTTTCGACTACCGTATCCTGTGCTTCCGCCAGGCGATCCCTGGCATTCTGCAGCGACTCGCTGGTTTTCGCGCGCACCGCCGCGATGCGTTCGCCGGTCTGGCTGGCAGTAGCTTTAAGCAGCTCTTCGGCATCGTTCACCACAGCCCGCATGTCTTCCATCAATTTTTCCTTGGTGACATATTGGGACGCTTCTTCTGCTGCGATATTTTTTTTCATCTGATTCTCCTTGTTGGAATAGTGCAAATAAACCGCGATTCCGTCGCCGATCCTGTCATTAGCTCGTTAATTACTTTACCACGTGCGTTCAGAAGCATGATACGGTTCGGTAAAATTTTCAACAGTTAATACGCGTACTTCAGCGCTGCCGCACCGCTTCAAACAGGCATACGGCAACGGCTGCTGCGGCATTGAGCGATTCCATTTTTCCCGGCATTGGGATGGCTATGAGCGCGCTGGCCGCGCGCAGCATTGCGGCGGACAGGCCGGATCCTTCATTCCCCACCGCAAACGCCAGCCTGCCGCGCAGATCGCAGTCGTACAGGCTGAGGGGCGCCTGCAGCGACGCCGCCAGCAACTGGCCCGGAAACGCCGCGGCGACTTCAATCAAATCCGCCGACTCATGAATGCCGAGCACAAAATGCCCGCCCATACCGGCGCGCAACACTTTCGGCGACCAGGCATCGGCACAACCGCTGGACAGGAATACTTCGTCGCATCCCGCAGCTGCCGCGGAGCGCAGCATCGAACCGAGATTGCCCGGATCCTGGATATCTTCCAGCAGCAGGCAGAACCGGCTGCTCCCGACCGGCCCGCCGGTACCCGGCAACGCTATCAGCGCAAGCAGGCCACTCGGTGTCCTGAGTCCCGACAGTTCCGCAAACAGCTGCTCGGCCAGTTGGGTCAGCGGCACATCCGGCATCGCCCGCAATAGCGCAGCCACTTCGCCGTTATGCAGACCCGCGTCGGTTACCAGCAGATGCGATGGCTGATTGCCGGCGTCCAGATAGGCCCGCACCAGATGTATTCCGTCCAGCAGGGTTTGTCCCGATTCGCTGCGCTGGCGCGCCGAACCGGCAAGCTTAAGCAATATTTTAAAGAACGGGTTATCGCGCGAAGAAATGTGTTTCACTGCGGTGGGCTGAATTGGGCAAGATCTGCATTATCGCTGATCGGTTTTCGACTGTCATTGTTGTCTCCATGTATCGGCCGGTTTAAGATATGACCAGCTCTGCGGTTCCGATGTCCGGATGAATGTTAACTTGACAGGTTAAGAGGAGGCTTATGATACGCACCAAAGGCCAAGGGCGCGGCCTGGGCTGGCTGCCGGATGTGCCGGATCAGCGCGACCATGTTTATTCCACTCCCGTCGTTCACCTCGCCAAACTTCCCGTATCGACTGATCTCCGCGCAAAATTGCCGCCGGTATACGACCAGGGCGAGCTCGGCAGCTGCACCGCCAACGCACTGGGCGCCGCGATCCAGTTCGAACGGCGCAAGCAGAAACTCAAGCCCGACTTCATTCCATCGCGCCTTTTCATCTATTACAACGAGCGTGTCATGGAACATACGGTCGGCTCTGATGCCGGCGCGCAGATTCGTGATGGCATTAAAACCGTCGCAAAACAGGGCAACTGCCCGGAGCGGGATTGGCCCTATGTGATCAGCAAATTTACTGAAAAACCCGGCAAGGAGTGCTACAGGGCCGCGGTTAAATACAAGGCGGTGCAATACCAGCGCGTGCCGCAAGTGCTAAACCAGATGAAGGGCTGCCTGGCTTCGGGCTTCCCTTTTGTGTTCGGCTTTTCGGTATACACCGCGTTCGAGGACGAGCAAGTAGCGAAGAATGGTGTACTGGACATGCCCGGCCCGAAAGAGAAACTGCTCGGCGGGCATGCGGTGCTGGCGGTGGGTTATGACGATCGTGTGCAACGCTTTATCGTGCGCAATTCCTGGGGCAGCAAATGGGGAATGAAGGGTTATTTTACGATGCCCTACACTTACCTGCTGGATTCAGGACTGGCCGACGACTTCTGGACGATACGTCTGGTCGCCGCCTGAGCGGCGCTGCGTGGCCATTACCTGACGATTCCGCCTGATCCAGGGTTAGAAGACAATTCCATTCGACCTGCGCCAATAAATATTGCCAATCGCATAATGAAGAAACCGGCAGACAATTCGACCTCCGCCAGCTCCAGCGCCGTGTTGGATCCTATCCGCCATGTGGTGGTACTGATGCTGGAGAACCGTTCCTTTGATCACATGCTGGGCGATGCCACCCGCCTGTATCCCGGCCTCGACGGTATCCCGCAGCACGGACCCAAGTACCGCAACGTTGCTACGCGCGACGGTATTGCTTACGAACAGAAACCGCAGGCAGCCAGCAAAATTGCGGTAGATCCGCCGCACGAACACGCGGTCGTACTCAGGCAAATCAACGGCGGCGCGGCGGGAGTAATGGGCGGGTTTGTCGATACTTACCTTGAAGTGCCCGGCGTCAGCGTCAGCAATCCGGATCAGGTTGAGCAGATCATGGACTATTTCCCGCTGGGCGACACGCCGGGTGCCGACAGCCTGCCTGCGCTGCACACGCTGGCACGCAACTTCCTGGTGTGCGACCGCTGGTTCTCGTCGATGCCGGGATCGACCTGGTCCAACCGTTTTTTTGCGCATAGCGGGACCTGTCTGGGCCAGGTGCTGATGCCCTCACGCCAGCATCCGGAATATATGCATGTGTATAACCAGGACACCGTTTACGACCGCCTCGGCGCTGCCGGAAAAAGCTGGCGCATTTATCATGACGGCATCCCGCAGAGCATCGTGATGACCCATCTGCTGGCAAAAATCCTGACTGCGCATTATGCCGCGATGGATCACTTCTACCGCGACGCGGCAGGCGCGGAAGCCGACTTCCCGGAATACGTTTTCATCGAGCCGAGCTATTTCGGTGAAACCGAAAACGACCAGCATCCTCCCTCCGACATTGCCCCCGGCGACCAGCTGATCGCCGATGTCTACAACGCACTGCGCGCCAATGAAGCGTTATGGCAGTCCACGCTGTTGATCGTGACTTACGATGAACACGGCGGGCTCTATGATCATGTAGTGCCGCCGGCCACGGTCGCGCCGGACACGCATACCGAGCAATACAGCTTTACCCAGCTGGGCGTGCGGGTGCCGGCAATTCTGATATCGCCGTGGGTAAAACAGGGGGTATGCCAGACGCCGTTCGATCACACCAGCATACTGCGTTACGTATGCGACAAATGGAATATGCCGCCGCTGGGGCTCCGCACTGCGCCCGCCGCCGGTGCGCTGCAGGCCAACAGCCTGCTGCCCGAATTGACCAGACTGAGCTCACCCCGCACTGATACGCCCGCCGCTATTTCTGCCCGGCCGCTGCCGCGCATGCTCGCACCGAAAAAAGAGCCGCCGCTGCAGGATTCCCGCGAAGCTTTGCTGCAATTCGTCGCCCAATTACCGGAAATCAATCAGCAGCCGGGCCGCATCGCATACGCAATCGGCCCGGCCGCGCGTGCGCCGCGTAAACTCAGCGACGCGCAATTGCAGGCACGGGCGGAACAACGCTTTAGCCAGCTGATGGCAGCTAAAAAAACATTGCGCACGAATGCCACTTTGCCGCCTGAACCCCGCAAAAAGCCCGCCAGGAAAAAGATGCCGGCATCGAAAAAAGTGTCAGCGTCCGGCGCGGCCAAAACTGCCAAGGCGCGCAAACCAAATAAGCTGGCAGCGTTTGGACGCTATAAAATTCGACAGAAGAAAACGTCAGGGTAACGCTAGATTTTTTGCTGCGCGTCCTGCTCCAGCAGGCCGCTTATTTCTTCCAGTGTCGGCAGATCCTGCAGGAACCGCAGGTTCAGATCATCCAGTAATTTTTTGGTGGTCGCAAACAACTCGGGTTTACCCGGAACATCGCGGGTGCCCACCACATCGATCCAGCCGCGCGCCTCCAATGTTTTCAAAATCTGCGGAGAAACCGCGACGCCACGTATGTCCTCAATATCGCCCCGCGTCACCGGCTGACGGTAGGCGATAATCGCCAGCGTTTCCATCACCGCGCGCGAGTAACGCGGTGGCTTCTGCGGATTAAGCCGATCGAGGTAACTCTGCATCTCGGGGCGCGCCCGGAAACGCCAGCCATTGGCGACCCGGTTAAGCTCGACTCCGCGTCCCTGCCATTCCTGCGTCATCTGTTCCAGCACATCTTCGAGTTGACGGTTTTCCAGTGGCACATCGCTGAGCTTTTTCAGCTCGGCCAGCGTCAACGGTTCCTGCGCCGTCAGCAGTGCGGCTTCAAGCACGCGCTTGAGCAGCGGAAAATCGACGGTTTGCGCAAGCGGCTGCGATGGCTGGCCTTCGCCAGGCTGGCCTGCTGAGAAGATCGCGTCATCATTCTGCGGTAACGCTGCGGCTGGCTCGGACATAAATATTCCCCAGTGTTTCGGTTTGTGTGATCTCAACCAGATTCTCTTTGCCCAGTTCCAGTATGGCAATAAAGGTCACCACCAGATGGGTAATTCCATCCTGCACGTCGAACAGATTGGCGAAAATCTCGTACTCGCCGTGCTTGAGCTGGCGCAGCACCCGCATCATCTGCTCGCGCACCGATAATTCCTGGCGCCGCACTTTATGGTGACTATGCTGTTTAGCGCGGGCCAGCAATGCCAGCCAGGCTTGGCGCAGGTCTTCCACCGACACTTCCGGCAAGCGCTGCACCCCGGTATTTTCGATCAGCACCTGTACCAGAGTAAAGTCGCGCCCCGCCTGCGGCAAGCTATTCAACTGCTGCGCGGCCAGCTTGATCTGCTCATATTCCAGCAGGCGACGCATCAATTCGGCACGCGGATCTTCCACGGTTTCCTCACCGGCCCTGCGCGGCCGCGGCAATAGCATGCGCGACTTGATTTCGATCATTACTGCCGCCATCAGCAAATAGTCCGCCGCCAGTTCAACCTGGTTGCGCCGCATCATTTCGATGTAGGCCATGTATTGCTGGGTCAGCTGGGCCATTGGAATATCGAGCACATCAAGGTTGTGCTTGCGGATCAGATACAGCAGCAGGTCCAGCGGCCCCTGAAAGGTTGCCAGCACGACTTCAAGCGCATCCGGCGGAATATACAAATCACGCGGCATTTCCAGCAGCGGCTGGCCATGCACGAGGACGCCGGTAAGTTGCGCGGGCGACGAACTCATGTCAGCCGGACACCGTAGAACAGCCTGGAGATAATCCGCATCGTCAGGTGGGCCGTTAGTTGTAGCTCAAGCCCATAGCCTCGCGCACGTCGCGCATGGTCTCGGTAGCCAGCTTGCGCGCTTTTTCGCACCCATCCGCGATGATGTTGCGCACCAGCGTCGGATCGTCCAGATATTGCTGAGCGCGTTCATGCATTGGCGCCTGCTCCGCAACCACTGCGTCAATGACCGGCTGCTTGCACTCGATACAGCCTATTCCCGCGCTGCGGCAGCCCAGCTTGACCCATTCCTGGGTATTCGGGCTGGAGTAAACGCGGTGCAGCTGCCATACCGGGCAACGTTCCGGTTCTCCAGGATCGGTGCGCCGCACACGCGCCGGATCAGTGGGCATGGTGCGGATTTTTTTTGTCACGTCCGCCACCGGTTCACGCAACGCGATCGTGTTGTTGTAAGACTTGGACATTTTTTGCCCGTCCAGCCCGGGCATTTTGGACGCTACGGTCAGCATCGCCTGCGGCTCGGACAATATCATTTTGCCGCCGCCCTCCAGGTAACCGTACAAACGCTCGCGATCGCCCATGCTCAGGTTCTGTTTCTCGTCCAGCAGGGCTTTGGCGGATTCCAGCGCATCGTCATCGCCCTGTTGCTGAAAACGGGTGCGCAGTTCGGAGTACAACCGGGCTTTTTTACTGCCCAGTTTTTTCACTGCGGCCTCGGCTTTTTCCTCAAAACCCAGTTCGCGGCCATAGATGTGATTAAAGCGGCGGGCAATTTCGCGGGTAAATTCGATATGCGGCACCTGGTCTTCGCCGACGGGCACATGCGTGCTGCGGTAGATCAGGATGTCCGCGCTCTGCAATAGTGGATAGCCCAAAAATCCATACGTGGCCAGATCTTTTTCGGATAATTTTTCCTGCTGATCCTTATAGGTCGGCACCCGCTCCAGCCAGCCCAGCGGAGTCACCATAGACAACAGTAAGTGCAATTCGGCGTGTTCCGGCACCCTGGACTGAATGAACAGCGTCGCGCGCGCCGGGTCGACCCCGGCCGCCAGCCAGTCGATCACCATATTCCAGACGTTCTGTTCTATCATCTGCGGCGTATCGTAGTGCGTCGTCAACGCGTGCCAGTCCGCGACGAAAAACAGGCATTCAAATTCCTGCTGCATCTCGACCCAGTTTTTCAGAACGCCATGGTAGTGCCCCAGATGCAAACTTCCGGTGGGGCGCATTCCGGATAACACACGATCGGCAAACATAGTTTTCACTTTACATTGCAAACAAAAATTTGATCAGACTGCCCATCATCCGCACCAGTGGGCTCAATATCCAGCCCAGTAGCGGGGTCATCGCCATAAATATCAGGATGAAGATACCGTAAGGCTCCAGGCGGGACAACACGGCCCCCTCGCGGTGAGGCAGCAGGCTGACGGCGATCCGCCCGCCGTCCAGCGGCGGCAACGGCAATAAATTCAGGGCGATCAGGACCAGATTGATGCGTATGCCGATCTCCGCCATCTCGAGCATGGGGGCCGAAAAATAAGTCCCTTGCAGCAGCGCCAGCTTGGCCACCAAACCCCAGCCCAGTGCCATCACCATATTGCTGGCGGGTCCGGCCAGCGCCACCCATAACATATTTTTTTTGGGATCGCGCAGCGCGGCAAAGTTAACCGGCACCGGCTTGGCCCAGCCGAACAGTATACCGCCCAGCCATAACGTCAGAATGGGCAGCAATACCGTGCCGACCGGATCAATATGGCGCAGCGGATTCAGGCTGATGCGGCCGGCCTGATGGGCGGTCATATCGCCGAAATAACGCGCGACATAACCGTGCGACGCCTCATGCAGGGTAATTGCGAATAAAACCGGAATTGCCGCAATCGCGATAGTCTGGATCAGTTGATCAGTCTGCACATTATCCTTCTAGCGCGAATGGCGCTATATCGCCCTTGCCGCGCCGCACCAGCACCGGAGCGGCGCTGGTCAGGTCTATTACTGTAGTGGGTTCGAGGCCCACCGCACCGCCATCCAGCACCAGGTCGAGCAGGTGATCCAGGCGGTTGCGGATATCCTCGGCATCATTGAGCGGGTCGATCTCGTCCGGCATGATCAGCGTGGTGCTGAGCAAAGGCTCGCCCAGCTCTTCAAGCAGTGCCAGCGCCACCGGATGATCCGGAATGCGGATACCTACCGTATTGCGCTTGGGATGCTGCAGCCGCCGCGGCACTTCTCGGGTGGCGTCCAGAATAAAGGTATAGCTACCGGGCGTGTTGTTCTTCAATAGCCGGTACTGGACGTTATCGACCCGCGCATAATGGGCGAGTTCCGATAAGTCGCGGCACATCAGCGTCATGTAATGCTTTTCATCCACGCCACGTATCTGGCGGATGCGCGCCACCGCGTCCTTGTCTCCCAGGTGGCAACCCAGCGCGTAACACGAGTCGGTTGGATACGCAATCACTGCGCCGTTGCGCACCAGTGCCACAGCCTGCTTGATTAAACGAGGTTGTGGATTGGCGCTGTGGATGGTAAAAAACTGTGCCATAGGTTATCTGAGTGTGCGGGAAAAGTCGCTGATGCCGGCTACGCCGTCACCTGGTTCGCTTCCCATACTTGCCACACCGGACGGCAGTCGAGCGGAAAATCCGGCAGGCGTCCGAGATCCCGATAGCTTTCGCCGGGGCCGTGAAAATCGGAGCCGCACGACGCAAAAAAACCAAACTCCTTCGCATAACGCGCAAACTCGACATATTGCTCGACCGTATGGCTGCCGCTCACCACTTCAATCGCCCGCCCGCCGGCATCGGCAAACTCGCGCAGCAGTTCGCGCAGCGTTTTCTGCCCCATGCCTTTAGGGCCGGCGGTGTAGCGCCCCGGATGGGCCAGCACCGCGACTCCGCCGCTGCCGACAATCCAGCCGATCACATCAGGCAATGCCGCCCACTCATGCGGCGCATAGCCCGGCTTGCCTTTCACCAGATAGTTTTTGAACACGCTGCGCACATCCTTGCAATGCCCGCTTTCGACCAGGAATCGGGCAAAATGGGTACGGCCTATCATGCCCGGATTCCCGGCAAAACGGTACGCCCCCTCAAGCGCGCCGCTGATTCCGCTGCGTGCCAGCGAATCCGCCATCATCTGCGCTCTTGCCGCACGCCCGCTGCGTATGCTGCGCAAGCCTTCAACCAGCGGAGCATAGGCAGGATTGATATTCAAGCCGACCACGTGCAGCGTGTGGCTGCGCCAGCTCACTGAGACTTCCACGCCGTTGATCAGTTGCAGGCCGTGCTGTAACGCAGCCGCGGCGGCCTCGGGTAAACCCGTGACATCATCATGATCGGTCAGCGCCAGAAATTTAACGCCGCGCCCGGCCGCCCGGGCAATCAGTTCAGTCGGCAACAGCAGCCCGTCCGACACGGTGGAATGGCAGTGCAAATCATAATCCAGCATTAGCGGACTCCTTCAGCCTGTTTGATGGCCTGATCCGCCGTTGCGCGCCGACGTCGCACTTCCTTGGGATCGGCAATTAAAGGCCGGTAAATCTCGATGCGATCCTGCTCGCGCAATAGCGCTTCGGGCCGGCTCAGCCGGCCGAAGATGCCCAGCTTGTTGCGCGCAAAATCGATCTCGGGATGTTGCTCCAGGATACCCGACAGCTTCACCCCGTCCGCAACGGTGCTGTTTTCCGGCACGCGCACGCTGAGCAATGTCTGCTGATGCGGCAGCGCATATACGACTTCAATGTTGATTTGCTGAGCCATAAATATTTTCTGCGCGGTGGATGAAAGCGTCGACAAAACTGTTTGCAATATAATTAAAAACCGGGCCGAACACCTTCTCCAGCAATTTGCTGGAGAATTCGTAATGCAGCTTGAATTCTATTTTACAGGCAGTTTCGGCCAGCGGGATAAAATGCCAGCTGCCGTCGAGCTGCCTGAACGGCCCATCTTTTAGCACGATGTCGATGCGCTGCGCCGGCTGGCTGACGTTGACCGTCGTGAAACTCTGCTTGATATGGTAATAATCGATCAGCACAGTCGCATGCACCGTCCTGTCGTCTATCCGGATCACGCTGGTGCCGCCGCACCACGGCAAAAACTGCGGATAATCCGCGACATTATCCACCAGCACAAACATCTGTTCCGCGCTGAACGGAACCAGGACTGATTTTTGGACTAAGGCCATTGCACCATCTGATTCTGATACCAAAGCTGATAGAATATACGAGATATGAGCATCATCCAAAATAAAAAAGCGTTTCACGACTACTTCATTGAGGACAGGTACGAGGCGGGCATCATGCTGCAAGGCTGGGAAGCCAAGGCCATCCGTGCCGGGCATGCCAATCTGAAGGAGGCTTATGTCACCGTTAAAGACGATGCGCTGTATCTGTTCGGCGCCCACATCAGCCCGCTGACCACCGCCTCCACGCATATTCTTCCTGACCCTTTGCGCACGCGTAAACTGCTATTGCATGCTGCCGAAATCGAAAAATTGATCAGCAAGGTGCAGCGCGCCGGCTACACGCTGATGCCGCTCAACATGCATTTCAAAAATGGCCGCGTCAAACTCGAAATCGCGTTGGCGAAAGGCAAAAAGCAGCACGACAAGCGCGCCACCGAGAAAGAACAGTCGGCCAAAAAGGAAGCGCAGCAGGCCATGAAGAAAATGCGCCGCTAATGCTGGAAGTCATTGTTCTGGCGGTCGCGCTCAGCATGGACGCCTTTGCCGTTGCGATCGGTTTGGGAGCAAAAAAAAGCGCCCCTGGGCTGCCGCTCAAAGCCGGGCTGTTCTTCGGCATTTTTCAGGCACTGATGCCGTTTCTGGGCTATCTCGGCGGAAGGGGAGTTCTCAGCTGGGTTGATGCCTATGCACACTGGATAGCTTTCGGGCTGCTGGCGCTGATCGGCGCGAAAATGATATACGAGGGCTTGCAGGAAGGCATAGAGGAAGATATTGCAGCCATCACCAATAAGCTGATGCTGCTACTCGCTATTGCCACCAGCGTCGACGCGATGGCGGCCGGATTCAGCCTGACGCTATTGGAGGTTAATCCTTACTCAGCCTGCCTGATTATCGGCGTGATCACCTTTGGGTTCAGCTGGGCCGGCGTAATCATCGGCAAACACAGCGGCACCAAGCTGGAAAGCAAAGCTGAAATATTCGGCGGAATTGTTCTGGTGCTAATGGGTGTCAAGATGCTTTTAGGCTGATCAGTACCCGTGCCGCAAATTTTCCACAATACCGGCATTTCGTACCTCGCAATGACAGGTAACCTTCAGGGGCTCTAGGTTTCCGGGTCATTTTTTTCCGGCTCGACTGCTTGCTCATCCGCCTTACGCGGCGGCAAAAAGAAATCGCGTGTGTGGCTGCGCAGATGCTGCAGCAGGTTAATCACCAGTTGCCTTTCCTGAGCAAAACTGACCTGCCGGGCGCGCAGCGCGACTATCAGCGCCAGCGTAAAGCTGACCGCCAGATTGGTCAGGCCGATCAGCATGACACCCGCAGCCGGTAGCAGCACGCTCTGCCAGTACACTGCAAAATCCAGTGCAGTCAACGAAAATCCCAGGTAGGCGGCCGAAAAGGTGATGTGGCGTATGTCTATCGGCAAGCCGAACAATACGCCGATCGCGGTCATGCTTCCGAGCAGCAAACCGAAATAAAAATTTCCTGCCAAGGCTCCCAGATTATTTTCGACGTATACGGCAAAGCGCTCCAGCCTCACCTTGCCGAGCAGGCGCTGCAACGACGGCAGCTGGCGCAAACGCTGCGGTATATGGTTATAGATAGCCATGTTATCGTAGTAACCGGCAATCAGCCCGGACAGGAACAGGCAAACCCCGGCAATCGCGGCATAAAACAGCGTAGGGCCTAACGGATTGATGCTGTCCATCAATTCCAGCGATTTTTGCGGCGTAAGGAAATGGTCGCCGCTGACCATATGGACCAGCATGGCGATGCCGATGGCCACCGGCACGACCATGCAGACATTTCCCAGGATAGCGATCAGCTGGCTGCGTACGGTACGCGCAATCAAATTGACCAGCTGGCTCAAATCGCGTTTCTTGCCGGGCGTTTCGCCTATGCTCGCGGCCAGCGCGGCAGCGGTCATCGCCGGCTGCTTGGTGGCAACCGTGCCATGCAGGATATGGATCAGCACGAAACCCAGCGCATAGTTCAGGCTGAAGGCGAAAGCTTCAGTCAGCGGCGCCAGATGCAGTTTCGCCAGCACCAGTTTCATTGCCGCCATGAACGCAACGATTACGCCGCCCAGCATCGCCGAACGCAGCATGCCAAAATATTCGCTGCGCGTTTCCGTGATGTAGTGCTCGCCGGTGCGTCCGGCGTTCTCGGTCATGCGCAGGGCGATCATGCCGAGGCTGTCGCGCAGGTGATTGCTGACATGATTTTTCTGGTTTTCGCCGCGCAACAGCTCGCTGGCCAGCGCGAATACATGCGTTCCATTTTCGCGCGACTCCACGTTGCTCCAGTCATGCAGCACGACCAGCAATTTTTCCATGCGATCGATATGCTGGCTCAAGTGCCACAGTTTATAAGTCAATGCGATACTGGTGCCGCGCTGCATCGCATTGCGCCGTATCTTCTGCACCAGTTGTTCACACTGGTCGAGCAGCACCAGTATGTGTTTGCCGTCGTGGGTGGCTGGACCTGTGTCCAGCAGCCAGGCCTGATACGCCTCAAGGAACGCGCGGGCTTCCACGTTCTGGGTCAGGAACGGCGACTCAAACTTCTCGATGGTTGGCTCGTTGCGCAACAACTCCTGATCGAGCCCGGCGGCAGCAATGCGATACGAAAGTATCTGCACCGCATCCAGCCATTCCGCGCAGGTATGCCTGATTGCCGGCGTGGGATCGACCTCGTGCAGGTGCAATGCGATGAACAACCGCTCCCAGCAGTCTTCGCCAACCCCATTGACCCACAGGTGGTCATCCTTGTTGGAAAAAATCAGCGAGATCGCGTCACGCAGATGGTCACGCTGTATCAGTGCGGGAAATAGGCGATTGGAAATACGGCGCGACAGTTCGGAAAAAAAGCCGGTATCCGCAACCAGCCCCGCCTCCACGTACAGGCTGACCTGGCTGGTATCGGTCAGTAATGATAGCAGCGCATTGCGCACAGGCACGCGATAAGATGGGTACTGGTCGAGCTGGAAGCACAAGCTTTCCAGGCTGTTTCTGGCTTGTTCAATATCCTTCAGCGGCTTCGGGCGCACTGCGCTAACCAGTAGGGCAAGGCTTTCTATCGGATCGGCATCCGGCTGCAGGCAGCTTTGTAATGCTGATTCAATACTGGGCATGCAGCTCCTTTTGGGTCTGGCGATCAGCGCTGAGCGCCGGTGATTTATCCAAAGCGGATCTTCATCACCAGCACACCGCCCGCCAGTAACACGGTGATGCTGTTGGCAAGTATGATAGGCCAGGAATTAATCAGTATGCCATAGAGCAGCCACGCCGCGACGCCGCAGGTGAAAACCACATACATCGTCAAGGAGATATCGTGCACAGAACGGGTACGCCATACTTGCCAGGCCTGCGGGATGAAGGCGCTGGTAGTCAGCACGGCGGCGATATAGCCTATCGCTTCGTGGGCAATAATGGACATGAAGTATTCGCTTGGTCGATCGCGCGGTCAGGCTAAGCCCTGCCGACGACGGCTATAGCTATAGTCAGCAGACCGATGACCAGATTCACCGCGATCAGCTTGCGCATGGTGGCCAGCAAAGCGCCGGCTGGGGTCCAGTTTTTTTCGTCGACCAGCAGATTGAAACGCACATAACAGAAGAAAAAAATATAAACAAACAACAGCAGCATCACGATACCCAGCAGCAGCATCAGATGCACATAAGAGGGCACGCGGCCTATACCGCCGGCCTGATAAACCATATACAGCCCGCTGGCAAACAGCAGAAGTATCGCCAGCCATACCCAGTGAAAAAACCGGCCAAACACGCTATCCCACAGGCGCAACCGCTCCGGCTGTTTTAATACCCCGGCCGCGCTGGGCCGCAATACCATATATGCGAAGAACATGCCACCTACCCAGACCACTACGGCCAGTATGTGCAACAATTTAAACAACGCCATTTTTTCTCTCTTTATTCAGTGTCGACGAAGGAAGGCTGCAGCATTGCGCGCACCGGCTGGAAGCTCTTTCGGTGTATCGCGCAGGCTCCGTGCAGCCTTAACGCTGCCAGATGCGCCTCGGTCGGATAGCCTTTATGGCGGGCAAAATCATATTGTGGATGGCGGTCATGGAGCAATACCATGGCCGCATCGCGGGCAGTCTTGGCCAGGATCGACGCCGCCGAAATTGCGGCGACGCTGCCGTCGCCCTGCACTATCGCACGGCTGGGCAGACCCGTGTCCGGGCAATGCAGACCGTCCACCCATACCTCATGCGGCGAGGTATGCAGCGCCAGCACCGCGCGGCGCATCGCCAATAAACTGGCGCGCAAAATATTAATTGTATCGATTTCCTCTACCGTTGCTTCGGCAATGGCCCACGCTGTCGCGCGGCTCTTGATTTCAAGCGCCAGAATATCGCGCCGTTTTTCGCTGAGCACCTTGGAATCCGCCAGGCCCTTGATTGGCCGCCGCGCATTCAGTATCACCGCGGCGGCATATACCGGGCCGGCCAGAGGCCCACGCCCCGCCTCATCCACGCCGCAGATCAATGCAGTTTTCATGCCGGTTCCGCCAGGTACGGCAGGATCGCCAGCGCCGCCTTGCGCGCGGTATCCTGCCGCAGCGTTTCATGCATGGTGCCGAATAATATTTCCAGTTCCTCGATCAATTTCTTGTCAGCCAGAATATTCAACAACGCCTGCGCCAGATTTTCCGGCGTGGCGTCGTCCTGGAGCAGCTCCGGCACCACGAATCTGCCGGCCAGTATGTTGGGCAAACCCACATACGGCTGATAGCGCTGGCGTTGCATCAGCCAGAACGACAATGCAGGCATGCGGTAGGTGATTACCATCGGACGCTTGAGCAACGCCGCTTCCAGTGTGGCGGTACCTGATGCAACCAGCACCACGTCAGCCGCAATCATCGCCTCATGCGCATGACCAAACAACAGCGTGATCGGCAGATCCTGAGCTTCGCAGCGATAAAGCGCCTCTTCAAAAATGGTCCGGGTTTCACGGCTGGCCAGCGGCACCAGAAAAATTGCTTCGGGCAACTTGAGCAGAATCAGCCGCGCGGTTTCAATGAACAGCACGGCAAGCTGCCGCACCTCGCTCTGACGGCTGCCGGGTAAAAATGCAAATATTCTGTACTGGCTGGGCAAGCGCATCTGTTCGCGCATGGCGGTACGGTCGGGCTTTTGCGGCAGCATGTCAGCCACCGGATGACCGACGTAAGTGACTGGCACAGCGGCTTTCTGATATAGCGGGGCTTCGAACGGAAACAGCGCCAGCATATGCGAAACGGCCCGCTTGATTTTATGGATACGCTTGCCGCGCCAGGCCCAGATCGAAGGACTGGCATAATGAATGGTGGGTATCCCGTGCTTTTTCAGTGCCAGTTCCAGACCCAGATTGAAATCCGGCGCATCCACGCCGATAAACAGATCGGGCGGCTGATTGATGAAGCGCTTCCGTAGCGTGCGGCGTATGCCCAGGATTTCCCAGTAATGGCGCAATACTTCGACATATCCGCGCACCGCCAGCTTTTCCATCGGGAATAACACATCCATGCCCTCGGCCTGCATCTTTGGGCCGCCTATGCCGGTAAAGCGCAGTCCGGGCATTGCCTGCTTGAGCGCGGCCATCAGGTGACTGCCCAGCAGATCACCCGACGCCTCGCCCGCGACCATCGCGATAGTTTTTGATTGCTGCGTCATAGGAAATTAGCGGACGATGCCGCGTTGAGTATGGCTCAGAAAATCCACTAACATATCGAGTTCCGGATGCTGCGCCGCTTGCTGCAGTATTGCCGCCTTTGCTTCATCCAGCGTCAGTCCGGATTTGTAGAGCGTTTTATAAGCGCGCTTGATCGCCATGACGGCGCTGCTGGAAAAACCGCGCCGCTTCAATCCTTCCGAATTGGTACCATGCGGCGCAGCGGGATTGCCGGATACCGTCACAAACGGCGGCACATCGTGCAGCAGCACGGTGCCCACGCCTGTCATCACATGTGCACCGATCTGGCAGAACTGGTGTACTCCGGTGTAACCTCCCAATACCGCATAATCATGCACGATCACGTGTCCCGCGAGCTGCGCGTTGTTGGCAAAAATGGTGTGATTGCCGATCTGGCAATCATGCGCCACATGCACATATGCCATCACCCAGTTGTGATTGCCCAGACGCGTTATCCCAACATCCTGGGCGGTGCCAATATTGATAGTACAGAATTCCCGTATGGTGTTGTGATCGCCAATTTCCAGCCGGGTCGGTTCGCCGGCGTATTTTTTATCCTGAGGAATTTCGCCCAGCGAGCTGAACTGAAAAATCCGGTTGTGCTGGCCGATCCGGGTATGGCCGTCAATAACCACATGCGGACCGATATGCGTGCCCGAACCGATTTCGACATGTTCACCGATGATCGAATAAGCGCCTACCACGACATCGTCGGCCAGTCTGGCTGCTGCGTGTATGATAGCTGTCGGGTGGCGCATTATTTATCCCGCACCGTGCACATAATTTCCGCCTGGGCCGCCAACTGCCCATCCACTTCCGCCACCGCACTGAATTTCCACAGGCCGCGCATATTGCGCAGGACCGACACTTTCAGCATCAGCTGATCCCCCGGCACGACCGGGCGCTTGAAGCGTGCGCCGTCTATGCCGACGAAATAATACACCGAGCTGTCGTCCGCCACGTCCATGCTGGTAAACGATAACAGGGCGGCGGCCTGCGCCATCGCTTCGATGATCATCACCCCCGGCATCACCGGGTGGTGCGGGTAATGGCCGGGAAAATACGGTTCATTGATAGTGACGTTTTTTAATGCAACGATGCTCTTCCCTTCTTCGACAGAAACAACCCGGTCTATCAGCAAAAATGGATAACGATGCGGCAAACGCTTGAGAATTTCATGAATATCCATCACGGGGTTCATCAGTCTGTCCTTTTCAGTACTTCAATATCATGCTGCAATTCTTTTATTTTGTCGGCAAGCGCATCCAGATGGCGCAAGTGCACCGCGTTGCGGCGCCAGTCTTCATTTTTGCTGAACGGATAGATGCCGCTGTAACTGCCGGCTTCACGTATCGATTTTCCGATCAGCGTAAACGACGCGATTTCCACATGATCGGCGATAGTCAGATGGCCCAGGATGCCGGCACTGCCGCCGATGCGGCAATGCCGGCCTATCGTAGTGCTGCCGGCGATGCCGACACAGCCGGCAATCGCTGTATGCGCACCGATGCGCACGTTATGCGCGACCTGGATCTGGTTATCCAGCTTCACTCCATCCTCGATAACGGTATCATCCAGCGCACCGCGGTCTATCGTGGTGTTGGCTCCCACTTCGACGTCGTCGCCTATCACCACCCGCCCGATCTGCGGAATTTTCAGCCAGCGGCCAGCATCCGGGGCGATACCAAAACCGTCCGCGCCTATCACCGCGCCGGAGTGTACGATCACCCTGCGGCCCAGCACGCAACCGTGGTACACCACCACTTGCGGATATAAATACGAGTGCGGTCCGATTACCACCCCGGCGCCGATGCTGCACCCGGCCAGAATCACACAATGGGCGCCGATCTGCGCGCCGTTTTCTATCACCACCAGCGGCCCGATGTGGGCGCTCGGATCAATTTGCGCACCTTCGATGACTGCGCTGGCATGAATGCCGGGCGCAGCTTGCGGCATCGGATTCAGCCATGCGGAAACTCTGGCGAAATAGGCATACGGGTTATCACATACGATGCGCGGCAACGGAGTGGCTTCAGCATTCGCCTCGCCCACGATGATTGCGGCGGCACCGGTGGTGGCGAGCTGGTGGCGATATTTGCTGCTGGCCAGAAAGGTGATCTGTCGCTGCCGCGCACTTTCCAGCGTGGCAACCTGGTCTACCATTTCATCCGCATTGCCCAGCACCCGCCCGCCGAACCGCGCCGCAATATCGGCCAAACGATAAGCTGTCCGCTGCATACAGCCGGCTCCCTGTCGGAATTATTTTTCTTTGGACAGGAATTGCAATACTTTCTCGGTGATATCTATTTTAGGATTACGGTAAACCGCTTCCTGCAACACCAGATCGTATTTTTCACTCTCAGCAATCTGCTGGATCGCCTTGTTGGCCAAGCCCAGAACCGCCTGCAGTTCCTCATTCTTGCGCAGATTCAGATCCTCGCGAAATTCCCGCTGCATGCGCTGCAGATTCACATTCAGGTTATCCAGTTCGCGCTCCTTGTTGCGCCTATCGGCGTCCGGCAAGGTCATGCCTTCCTTGTCCAGAAATGACTGGATATCCTTAATCTGCTGGGTGACTTTCTTGATGTCCTGGTCGCGCGCCTTAAACTCCCTCTCGATTTTCTGCTCGGCCTTCAACGCCGGCGCCGATTCGCGCAGGATACGCTCGGTATCGACTACGCCGATGCGGAAATCCGCCGCTGCAGCGTGCGCTGCCCACAGCACCAGCAGTACTGGTATCGAGCTTTTGAGCAGGCTCTTAAACGTTAGTGTTTTCAATTTTGGCTCCTTACCATTTAAAATATCGAACCCAGCGTGAACTGGAATTTCTGCAATTTATCGCCGGGCTTTTCGTTTAATGCCTTTGCCAGGCTGATTTTGAGGGGTCCGAGCGGCGAAATCCATGCCAGCGCCACCCCGGCAGAATAACGCAGACCGTCGATGCCTTGTCCGTTTACTCCGCCGCCATCGATAAATGTGCTCAGCCGCACTGATTTCTCCTTGGACATCCCCGGCACCGGGAACAGCAATTCAATATTGCCGACCACCCGCTTGGTCCCGCCCAGCGCGTTGTTCAGCAGATCACGCGGGCCCAGCGAACTGGGTTCATAACCGCGCACCGAACCGGGGCCGCCGGCAAAAAAGTTCTTGAAAAACGGCAGTGGCTTGCCGCTATAGCCCTTGGCAATTCCCGCCTCGCCGTTCAACATCAGCGTCACTTCGCGGCTGACCGGATAAAACCATTGCTGCTGATAAGTCAATTTCCAGTAACGCTGATCCAGTATCGGCAATGCCGCTTCCGAAGAGGCTCGCTGCACCAGGCCTTCCGTGGTATAGATCGCGCTATCCCGGCTGTCGTGGCTCCAGCCCACCGTCGCGATCACATTGTCAGTGGTTTCTCCAAAGATATTGACGAAATCCACATAGCGCTGCGAACTGAGCGGAGTCAACCCGATCTTGGTTTGCTCGGTGGCCAGGCCGTAATGGATGGTCTCGTCGTCGCTGATCGGCACCCCGAAGCGCACACCCGCGCCCAAAGTTGAAGAATTGTACTGGCTGATCGCGGTCGAAGTCGAATTCACGTCGCGTTTGTAGATATCGAACCCGCGGCTCACCCCATCTTCCGTGTAATACGGATTGGTGTAGGACACCGAGTACACCTGGTTAATGCGGCTGGTATTTATCTGGGTCGACAGATAACTGCCGGAGCCAAACAGATTGCGCTCGGTGACCGAAGTCGTCAGCACCACGCCTTCGCCGCTGGATAAACCGGCGCCTATTGAAAAATCCCCGGTGGCTTTCTCCTTGACCGACAGGTTGACATCCAGCTGGTCCGTTGTACCCGGTACCGATGGCGTCTCGAGGTTAACTTCACTGAAAAAATCCAGCCGGTCGACTCGCTGTTTTGACTTCTTGATTTTTGCCGCCTCGAACCAGCCGTTTTCCATCTGACGCAATTCGCGTCGTATCGCCGCATCGCGCGTTTTGGTATTGCCGGTGATATTGATATGCCGTACGTACACGCGGTGGCCCGGATCAACCATGAAAGTGAACCCCACCAGGTGTTTTTCCTTATCGAGCTCCGGCACCGCGTTGATATTGGCAAATGCATAACCGTCGTCCCCCAGGCGATCACCGATCCTGGTGGTAGAGGCCGTCAGCTCCTTGCGGGAAAACGTATCGCCAGTCTTCACCGTAATCAGTTTACGCATTTCAGAGTACGGCAATATGCTTTCCGGCCCGGCAAATTTGATGTCGGAAATTGTGTACCTGGGACCTTCAGTGACATTAACGGTGATATAGATATCCTGCTTGTCCGGGGTGATCGATACCTGAGTTGAGTCGATCGTGAATTCAAGATAACCGGCGTCCAGATAATGCGAACGCAGCGTTTCCAGGTCGGACGACAGCTTCTGCTTGGAATACTGGTCGTTCTTGGTAAACCAGCTCATCATGGTCGGCGTGTCGAGCTGCATCGCCGAGCGCAGCTCACTTTCGCTGAACGCCTGATTGCCGATGATGTTGATCTGCTTGATCGTGGAAGCCTCGCCCTCCACCACATCGAAACGGACAGCAACGCGATTTCGCTCCATATCCGTTACCGTGGTATTGATCGTTACGCCATATTTGCCGCGCGCGACGTATTGGCGCTTGAGCTCCTGCTCGGCCTTGTCCAGCGCCGAGCGGTCGAATATGCGCC
>JAZJXX010000014.1:50215-90663 GCA_040390665.1 Pseudomonadota bacterium
TAAATTTAAGGTTGTCGCGCAGCTGGTCTTTGGGGAAATCTTTCACGCCGCTGATATCCACGCTGGCTATGGTCTGCCGTTCCTGCAGGCGCACGATCAGCACACCTTGGTCGGCCTCCAGACGTACATCCTTGAAAAAACCTGTTGCGAACAATGCATGCATCGCCGCGGCCGCATGCTCGTCATCCAGCGTATCGCCCACTTTAACCGGCAGATAGCTGAATACCGTGCCCGCTTCTATGCGCTGCACTCCCTCAACCCTGATGTCCTTAACTACAAACGGCTCGATTGCTACAGCAGATGTGGCATACAGCAGCGGAAGCACACACCACAATTTTTTAAAATTCATATTTACCCAGATATCAAGCGGTTGATGTCGTTGTACAACGCAAAAACCATCATGGTAGCAAGCAGCGCAATCCCTACATTCTGGCCTGCCTGCCATGCTTTGTCGGACACCGGGCTACCCTTGATCCATTCCACTGCATAATACAACAAATGCCCGCCATCCAATAACGGAACGGGTAACAGATTCAGTACGCCCAGGCTGATGCTGATCAGCGCCAGGAAGCCCAGATAGGCGATGGCGCCCATCTGCGCGGTCTGGCCCGCGTAATCGGCGATCGTGATGGGGCCGCTCAGATTTTTCAGCGAAACCTCGCCGAATATCATCTTGACCATCATTTTTAGGCTGACCACCGCGGTTTCCCAGGTTTTGCGCACCGCCATGCCGATTGCCGCAACCGGTCCATAACTGACTTCAGTCAGTTGTGCATCAAATACCTGCTTGTCTATATGCGGCGCGGCGCCTATCTTGCCGACCGGCTTGCCCCCCTCGGTCACTGTGTCCGGCGTAAGGTTCAACGTCAGCAGATTATCGCCGCGCTCAATTTCCAGCCGTAGCGTGCGCCCGGGATGGCTGCGCACGATCTCGACCCATTCCATCCACAATGCCAGCGGACGTCCATCAACGCTCCTGATACGATCATTGGCCTGTAGCCCGCCGCGCTGCGCCACGCCGCCTTCAGTGAGCTTGCCGATAACCGGCAATACCTCCGGTTGAAATGGCTGCAGACCCAGTTTCTGCAAAAAATCGCCATCCAGATCAGCCGGCGCGAGCGCGCCGAGATCAAGCTTGTGGCGCAGAAGTTCACCCTGTGGCGTGCGTCCTTCAATGTCGATCACCCCCTGTTGCAGCGCCAGCTTCAGCAACACCCAGCGGATTTCCTGCCAGTTGGGAATAGCTTCGCCATTAATGCTTGTGATGGTTTCGCGCGGCTGCAATTGCGCCGCGGCGGCCGGCGTATTCGACGCAATGTCGCCCAGCATCGGCTTGAGGCCGGGCACGCCATGCATGAATAAGCCCCAGTACAGCAAAATGGCAAGCAGCAGGTTAGCAACCGGCCCGGCCACCACGATAGCCATGCGGCGCAACACCGGCTGACGGTTAAAGGCCAGATGCAGTTCATGCTCGGGCACCGGGCCTTCGCGCTCGTCCAGCATCTTGACATAACCGCCCAGCGGTATCGCGGAAATGGCCCATTCCGTTTCGCCAATGTGCCGTGCATACAGAACGGGACCAAAGCCCACCGAGAAACGCAGAACCTTCACGCCGCATTTGCGCGCCACCCAGTAATGGCCTAATTCGTGGATCACCACCAGCACCACTATCGCGACTACGAATGCCAGTAAGGTGGTCATAGTAAACAGGTGCTGCGTTGAATGAGTTCCAGGGTAGCCGCACGGGCCGCCGCATCCGCATGCAATACATCGTCGAGCGTATTAACCGCGGTCACCGGCAATGCGCCCAGCACATCCTCAATCAGGCGGGGAATTGCAGGGAATGGAATTTGCCGGTCGAGGAATGCCGCCACTGCGACTTCATTCGCCGCATTGAGCACTGCGGGCGCACTGCCGCCGCTGCGCAAGGCCTGGTAACTCAAGCCCAGGCATGGAAAACGAGCAAAATCCGGCGCGGCAAAATCCAGTTGCGCGATTTTAAATAAATCCAGCGGAGGCACGCCAGCCTCTATGCGTTCGGGATAAGCCAGCGCATGGGCAATCGGGGTCCGCATATCGGGGTTGCCGAGCTGAGCCAGCACTGAGCCATCGATATATTGCACCAGAGAATGAATGACGCTCTGCGGATGCACCACCACCTCGATCGCATCAGCCGGCACGTTGAACAGCCAGTGCGCTTCGATGACTTCCAGGCCTTTGTTCATCATCGTGGCCGAGTCCACCGAAATCTTGCGCCCCATTACCCAGTTCGGATGCGCGCATGCCTGCTCCGGGGTGATCTGGCTCAGTTCGGCCAGCGGCGTTTTTCGAAACGGCCCGCCGGACGCGGTCAGCAGAATTTTACTCACACCGCTGGCCGCGAAATCGCCAGAGTAATCAGATGGCAGCGCCTGAAAAATAGCGTTATGTTCGCTGTCGATCGGCAGCAAGGTAGCGCCGTTCAATTCAACCGCGTCCATAAAAATCCGGCCCGCCATTACCAGCGTTTCCTTGTTGGCCAGCAGAATTTTCTTACCGGCGCGTGCCGCAGCTAGCGTCGGACGTAAACCGGCAGCGCCGACGATCGCCGCCATTACTGCGTCCACTTCGGGCAGCGCAGCGACCTCCTCCAGCGCGGCTGCGCCGCACAGCACTTCCACGTCCAACCCGGCGGCGGCGACTTTGTGGGCCAGCCGTTCGGCGCTGTGCTGATCCAGCAGCACCGCATAACGCGGCAGAAAGCGCAGGCATTGCTCAAACAGCAGCTCATCCTGGCGCTGCGCAGTGAGTGCAATCACCTGATAGCGGTCGGGGTGACGCGCCACCACATCCAGCGTGCTCGTGCCTATGCTGCCGGTAGAGCCAAAAATCGCCAAGCCGGTAATGCCGCTCATGCCAGTTTCTGCGATAGCATCGCCAGTGCTGCCAGCGGCAGCGTCGAGGTTAATGCATCAATGCGATCGAGCAGACCGCCGTGGCCCGGCAGCAATGCCCCGCTGTCCTTGACTCCGGCCTGGCGCTTGATTGCGGACTCAAACAAATCACCGAGGACCGCCAGCGCAACCCAGCACCACGCCGCCAGTATTATCGTCGGCAGAAATTTGTAGAGATGCGCATAACCGCTGAACAGGAATCCCACCAGCACGCAGATCGAGACCGCCGCCAATGCCCCGGCCACGCCCTCCCACGTTTTGCCGGGGCTGATCTTGGGCGCCATTTTATGTTTGCCGTACGCACGGCCGCTGAAATAGGCGGCGCAGTCCGCCACCCATACCAGCATCATGATACCGAGCAGCAGCCATGGACTGTTATCGCGTAAATCCAGCATCGCCAGCCCGGTAGGAATCAGCAGCGCCCAGCCCGCCAGCGCCAGCAACAGCGGGTGGCGCACCTGCCAGCCCAGCAGCAGCCACAACGGTACCACCAGCAGCCACAGCAACGCGGATATCCAGTACACCAGCAGATGCGGGACAGGATGCAGTGTTAAGGTCGGGCCGACGTCCATCCAGACGATACCGCCCATCACCACCAGGGTCAGCCACCAGTATATATTGGCGGTTCTGGCCGACATCCCGGCCAGGCGCGACCATTCTGAAGTGCCCTGCATGACGATCACTAAAATCAGTATGCCCCAGGCCGGGTCGGGCAGCAGGAAGAGCGCCGATAAAAACAGCGCCAGCAGAATGATAGCGGTGATGACGCGATGTTTAAGCATCCGTCGTGCCTTCCTGCCTTTCGTTGAGCAAAGGTTCGGTTGTGATCGGTTCCCCGCGAACCTGTTCGCTGGTGCGGCCGAAGCGGCGCTCGCGCGCCTGATAGGACTGGATCGCGAGGTTCAACGCTGCGCGATCAAATGCGGGCCAAAGGGTGTCGGTGAAATACAGTTCGGTATAGGCCAGCTGCCACATCAGAAAATTACTGATGCGCTGCTCGCCGCCGGTACGGATGAACAGATCCGGCTCTGGCGCATAGTGCATTGAAAAATAGGGCTCAAGCTGGGCCTCGCTGAACGTCTGGGCCAGCTCGGGATGCTGCCGCAACATGCCCTGTACCGCCTGCATAATATCCCAGCGCCCGCCGTAATTGGCGGCAATGGTAAGGGTCAAGCCGGTGTTCCCTGCGGTCAACTGCTGGGCTTCGATAATGTAACGGTTGAGCCTGGCGTCGAAGCGGCTGCAGTCGCCGATAATTTTGAGCCGTATATTATTTTCATGCAGCTTGCTTACTTCGCGTTCCAGCATTTTCAGGAACAGCTGCATTAGGAAAGAGATTTCGTCCGGCGGCCGCCGCCAGTTTTCGCTGCTGAACGCAAACAGAGTCAAGTATTCCACGCCCATTTCCTGGCATGCTTTAACCATCTCGCGTATGGTGTCCACACCGCGCTGATGCCCCGCTACGCGTGGCAGAAAGCGCTTCTTGGCCCAGCGGCCATTGCCGTCCATGATAATCGCGATATGGCGCGGCACGCTGAGCGTATCGGGCACAATGCGGGTTGAACTGGAAAAGCCGACCATAGGCGCCTACTCAGCCGAAATAGCCATGCGCTGGCCATGTTGGGTTAACACAATCGTGAGCTCCCTGTTGAGTAATAACACATCATTCGCTTTCTGCCGAAACAGATTAAACCGCTAATAGGTCAGCTTCCTTCACTTGCAGCGCTTTTTCAATTTCGGCGACGAAACGGTCGGTCAGTTTCTGAATTTCATCCTGTGCACGGCGTTCTTCATCCTCGCTGATTTCCTTGTCCTTGAGCAGCCTTTTCAAGTGCTCATTGGCATCGCGGCGTATATTGCGCACTGCAACTCTGCCGTTCTCGGCCTCGCCGCGGACTACCTTGATCATGTCGCGGCGGCGTTCTTCAGTCAGCATCGGCATCGGCACGCGTATCATATCGCCGTTGGTCGCAGGATTCAGGCCGAGGTCGGAATCGCGTATCGCTTTTTCCACCGCGGTAACCATTTTCTTTTCCCACGGCTGCACGCCTATGGTTCGCGCATCGATCAGGGTGACGCCGGAAATCTGATTAATCGGCGTCGGGTTGCCGTAATAATCCACCATCACATGATCGAGGATGCCGGGATGAGCGCGCCCGGTGCGCACCTTGCCGAAATCCGCCTTGAGCGTTTCCAGCGTTTTATTCATTTTCTGTTCGGCAGTTTTCTTGACGTCAGCAATCATAATTTTCCCATCAATTGCAATGGACCAGCGTCCCTTCATCCTCACCCAATACTACACGCTTCAGCGCACCGGCCTTGAAAATGCTGAAAACGATAATCGGTAATTTCTGGTCGCGGCACAAAGTCAGCGCGGTCGCATCCATGACCTGCAGATTCCTGGCAATCGCCTCATCGAAACTGAGGCTCTGGTAGCGCGTAGCCGCAGGATCTTTTTTCGGATCCGCGGTATATACGCCATCCACCTTGGTCGCCTTGATCACCACCTGCGCATCCATTTCCACGCCTCGCAACGCAGCCGCGGTGTCGGTGGTAAAGAACGGATTGCCGGTGCCTGCGCCGAATATCACTACCTTGCCTTCTTCCAGATAACGCAAAGCCTTGCCGCGTATAAACGGCTCGGCCACCTGCTCCAGATTCAGCGCCGACTGCACCCGGCATTCAATCCCCTGGCGCTTCATCGCATCGGATAATGCCATTGCGTTCATCACCGTCGCCAGCATGCCCATATAGTCCGCGGTCGCACGATCCATACCGGCTGCAGCCGGCGCTACGCCGCGAAAAATATTTCCGCCGCCGATGACCACCGCCACCTGCACGCCCAACGCCACCACTTCACCAATCTCGGCAACAATACGCTCGATCACTACACGGTTTATACCGTAACTGTCATCGCCCATCAGGGCTTCGCCCGAAAGCTTGAGCAGGACGCGCTTATAGGCCTGGGTATTAGCCATTGCTACACTTTCGCAGCGGCGGCAACTTCAGCAGCGTAATCGACCACCGTTTTTTCTATGCCCTCACCGACGGTGTACATCTGAAACGCATTGATTTTGGCGCCCTGCGCCGCCAGCAGCTTTTCGACAGTGGTGTCCGGATCTTTGACAAAAGGCTGGCCCAGCAGCGTGATCTCGGCCAGATACTTGGCAACCCGTCCATCCACCATCTTGTCGATGATATTGGCCGGTTTGCCGCTTTCAGCCGCCTGCGCAGTGTAAATTTTTCGTTCACTGTCCAGCAATTCCTGTGACACCTGGTCTTTGGACACACAGATCGGTTTGCTGGCAGCGATATGCATCGCCAGATCTTTGCCCAGTGCTTCATTGCCGCCGGCATAGTCCAGCAATACGCCGATCTTGCTGCCGTGCAGATAGCCCGCCAGCCGCCCGGCCGTGCTGTAGCGCACGAAACGGCGCACGGTGATATTTTCGCCCAGCTTCATGATCAGCGCCTTGCGTACTTCCTCGACACTTTCCCCGCTGGGCAGTTTATTCATGCCCAACTCTGCCACATCGGCCGGATTGTCCTGCGTAATGACTTGCGCGACATTTTTGGCAAACGCGGTGAAATCATCATTTTTTGCGACAAAATCAGTTTCTGAATTGACCTCTACCAGCGCACCGCTCTTGCTGTCGCCGCTGACATAAATACTGACCACACCCTCGGCCGCGACCCGCCCTGCCGCCTTGCTCGCCTTCGCGCCGCTCTTGATGCGCAATAATTCTTCAGCCGCCTTGAAGTCGCCATCGGTTTCCACCAGCGCCCTCTTGCAATCCATCATTGCAAGGCCGGTGGCCTCGCGCAATTCCTTTACCATTCCTGCGGTAATTTCCGCCATTGCCTGCTCCTTGAAAACACGACTTACAAAAAAAGGGGCTTACGCCCCTTTCGGCCATTCATATTAAAATCAGGCGACCTGTTCTTCAGGCTGCGCGACTACTTCGTTCAGTGCCTGCTCGCGCCCTTCCAGCACGGCGTCGGCCATGCCGCGCGCGTACAAACGGATGGCCTGGCTGGAATCATCGTTGCCGGGGATCACAAAATCCACGCCGAGCGGAGTGGCATTCGTGTCCACAATGCCGATCACCGGAATACCCAGTTTTTGCGCCTCCACGATGGCACCTTTCTGGTACCCGACGTCGATTACGAAGATTGCCGATGGCAATCCGTTCATGCTCTTGATGCCGCCCAGACTACGATCCAGTTTTTCCAGTTCGCGCTTCATCATCAGGCCTTCCTTCTTGGAAATTTTTTCCATGGCCGCGGTGTCCTGCATCAGCGCTTCCAGTTCATGCAGGCGCTTGATCGACTGCTGCACCGTCTTGAAATTGGTCAGCATGCCGCCCAGCCAGCGGTAATCCACAAACGGACAGCCGCAGCGCAGCGCCTCTTCTTTGATGATTTCACGTGCCTGGCGCTTGGTTGCGACGAACAGCACGGTGCCTTTATTGGCTGCCAGCTTGCGCACAAACTGCACCGCGTCGTTATACATGACTACGGTTTTTTCCAGGTTGATGATATGAATTTTGTTGCGATGGCCGAAGATAAACGGCGCCATCTTGGGATTCCAATAACGGGTCTGGTGTCCGAAATGGACGCCCGCTTCCAGCATTTGACGCATGGTGACTGACATAAATTACTCCAATGTAAGGGTTAAAGCCTCCACTCGCCAGCTTGACCCTTGCGGGCACCCTAACGTGTACGAGTGTGCGGATTTCCTGCTCTTAATGATGACTGTAGCCAAGATGCAGGTTGTACATTGTATCACCGCAGCCTATCGCGCTCAACCTGAGATTAAACAACGACGCAGTGAGCCCTAAAGTTCCGGCTGCGCCTTGCCGATATGAATAGTGAGTAGCAACGAGTGATGACAACACCAGACCAGGAGGCGCGCCATGAACATCGTGATGGATATGAGCAGCTATGAAGTTGAGAAGTCCGCAATGGAACCCGCAGCCGGTTTGAAGCACGATGCTGGCCGCCCTTACGCTGCAGTTGCGTTGCAACAGCTAACTCCTGTTGCGATGCAAAAAAAAGCAACGATGCCCGCCACCCTGGCCAAGGTGAATGTGGAATTATGGCTGAGCAAAATGGAGCAGAAATAGCCTCTGGAGCATTGGCTTGGCGCTTCCTCAGCAGGACGGCAGGCGATTGCCGATGCATCTCATATAGCTCAGCCCCACAGTGCAAAACTCATCACATTGGCTTTACCTGCTTATCCATCGGTAAGTCTGCATTCCCAGCACCGTCAGCAACAACGAACCGGCCAGATTGGCAACAATGTTCATCAGGCTATAGGCATATTGCCCGCTTAACAGCAATCCCACCGTTTCAGTTGAGAACGCCGAAAAAGTAGTCAATCCGCCGAGAAACCCGGTGATGGTAAAGAGCCGCCATTCCGGCGCCAGCTTTGGGCGGCGCACAAAAAAAATAATCGCAAAGCCGACCAGATAACCACCGATCAGGTTGGCGCAAAGTGTACCCAGCGGCAACGGTACCGACACAGAGTTCAGGCACAGGCTTAATCCCCAGCGCAGCCACGCACCCAGCGCCGCTCCCAGGCCAACAGCAACAACGGCGTAGCGCATCATGCGGCATCCCCGCCGAAAATCATTTACTCTTTTCCAGCCACTCCTGTGCCATTTGCTGCGCGCGCTTGATCTGCACACGGGTCATCCGGCTTTCGACCAGTTTCATATCCTGCTGAGCGCCCTCATTTCCGCCCAGCGCAGCCAGATGCAGCCATTTATGTGCCTGCATCAGATCGGTAAGCACGCCCTGCCCCTTCAAATACATCATGCCCAGGCTACGCTGCGCTCCCGGTTGGCCGGCTTCCGCGGCTTGCCGATACAACTCGGCCTTGGCTTTATCGTCGGGCTCCCCGGTGCTTTCCGGTGCAGGCGCGGTATTCTGGCTGGGTGCGTCCAGCGGCCGGATCTCAATTCCGGGAGGCGCCGCCGCGTGGGTTTCGACTTTAACCTGCTCGGCGATTTGTACATGTTGCGCCATTTGCGTTTCGGCCTCCAACTGCGCCTTATCTTCAGCCTGGGCCAGCGCAACAGCCCGCGCCGCAGCTTTTGCTTCAACTGTAGCTTCATTCCGCACCCGTTGTGCGCTGCGCGCCTGCTCTTCGATGCGAGCCTGCTCAGCCACCTTGGCAACCGCAGCCATTCTGGAGCGTTCGGCCGCGGAGGCTTCCGCCGCAGCCTTTTCTTCCGCGACACGACGTCGCTGCTCGGCCGCTTTCGCCTGGGCAGCCAATTTTTCCTGCTGCGCCGCCTTGGCCGCCGCCTCCTGCCGCGCCTGATCTGCCGCCAGGGCCTGCGTCGCAAGTCGTGCCTGCTCGGCTGCCCTGGCCTCTGCCTCAAGTCTGGCCTGTTTGATCGATTGCGGTTCAGCCTCCACCCGAGCGCGCTCAGCGGCAATGGCTTCAGCTTCGATTCTGGCCCGGCGCGCACTAGCCTCTTCTGCTTTAGCTTGCGCCTCGGCCAGAGCCTGCGCCACCACCTTCGCTTGCGCATCGGCTCGCGCTTGCGCCTCGGCTCTAGCCTGAGCTTCCGCTTTGGCCAGCGCGTCTGCCTTGGCTTGTGCAGCGGCTTTGGCCAAGGCATCTGCTTTAGCCTGAGCGTCCGCCTTCGCTTGCGCTTCCGCGCGAGCCTGAGCGTCCGCCCGGGCCTGGGCTTCAGCCTTGGCCTGTGCCTCGGCTCGGGCTTGAGCTTCCGCGCGCGCTTGTGCCTCGGCCCGGGCCTGCGCCTCAGCGCGCGCCTGCGCTTCAGCCTTGGCCTGTGCTTCAGCTTTGGCCTTGGCTTCAGCTTTGGCCTTGGCTTCCGCCTTCATTCTTGCTTCCAGCGTAGCCTCAGCTTCCAGTATCGCTTCGGCTTCAAATTTTGCTTCGATCTCCGCTCTTGCTTCCGCTTCACGTTTGGATTGCTCAGACACGCCTGCGGACTGCGCAATCCCGCCGCCCGGTATATTTCCGGGCAGTACAATCCTGGGCCTGATTTCCACCCTTTTTGCTTCAGCAGCTTTGGTTTCAGCTATCTTAGCTTCGTTTTCCTTGGCTTTTTCAGCCGCTTGCATTGCTGCCCTTGCCTCTGCCTTGTGCGCATTGGCTGCGGCCTCCGCATCAGCCGCCCGCTTCAATTCTTCCGCCTTCTTTGTTTTTACTGCCGCCTCGGCCACTGCCGCGGCCTGAGCTACTGCAGCCTTTCTGGCTTTTTCAGCAGCGTCAGCTGCTGCCTTGGCTTCCGCCACTTGCCTGTGCTTTTCCGCGGCCTCGGCCTCCGCCGCTGCTTTGGCTTCTGCTGCCTTTTTCGCCGCTGCAGCTTCAGCCGCCTTGGCATCCGCAATTTTTTTCGCTTTGGCCGCAGCTTCGGCTTCAGCCGCTGCGCGCGCTTCCGCCAGCTTCCGCGCTTTTTCTGCAGCCTCGGCTTCGGCGGCCGCACGGGCTTCAGCGTCCTTCCTGGCCCTTTCGGCAGCTTTGGCTTCCAGCGCGGCTTTGGCCTCCGCTGCTGCCTTGGCTTCGGCGGCCGCTTTGGCTTCCGCCGCCAGCCTGATTTTTTCAACGGCTTCGGCCTTGGCCGCTGCCCTCGCGTCCGCCGCTGCCTTGGCTTCCGCTGCGGCACGGGCCTTGGCCGCTGCCTTGGCTTCAGCAGCGGCTTTAGCCTCCGCCGCTGCCCTGGCCATCGCAACGGCCTTGGCTTCTATGGCGGCCTTGGCTTCGGCGGCGACCCTGGCTTCCTCTGCCGCCCTTGCTTCAGCTTCAGCTTTGGCTTTAGCGTCTGCTATGGTTTTGGCTTGGGCCGCTCTGATATTTTCGTGTTCCTGTTTGGTCGCCTTGCGGTACCATTCTGCCGCTACGGTAAAACTTTGCGGAACCCCACGCCCCAATTGGTACATTACCCCGAGTTTATATTGTGCATCGGCATATCCCTGTTCAGCCGATTTACGGTACCAGCTCACCGCTTTCTCAAAATTTTGCGGGACACCCAGACCTAAATCATTCATTGCACCCAGACTGAACTGGGCCGCGGGATCTCCCTTCTCCGCAAGCGGGGTAAGCTCTTTTAACGCAACGCCGTAACTTCCACCGAGAAAAGCATCCAGCCCATCTTGCAAATCAGCGTGGGCCGCAATACTGAACCCAAGCAAATATCCCAACAAGACTGGTATCAGAAAATATTTCCTCATTGCATTCCCCGCATAATTCACCCTTTTGCATTAAAAAAATATTTACCGCTTACCGGATGCTCCGCTCAACCCAGGGTTCATAACCATGAATTCCGTTGATCGCATGGGCATACGTTTCTTGCAGAGTGCTTTACTTATGCTCTTCCAGCCATTTCTGCGCCATTTTCTGAGCTTTTTTGATTTGCTCCGGACTCATTTTGCCTTCGACACGTTGTATGTCCTGCTGAGCAATTTCCATGCCCCCCACAACCGCCAGGCGCAGCCATTTGTCCGCCTGCACCAGATCAATCGCAATGGCCCGGCCCTCGGCATACATGATGCCGAGATTGCGCTGTGCCTCCGAATTCCCCAAGGTAGCTGACTTGCGATGCAATTCCGCATAACCCTCGGTATCCAATATTGCATCGCGTCCGCCCAGCGATCCCAGCCTTGTATCCAGTTTAAGTTTCAGCCCATCCCGCGCCAGCTCCGGCGATGCGGAAGTCGTCGCTTTTGCCTGGGTTAACGCTTCGGCCGTGCGACCTGCTTGGGCCAATGCCTCGGCCTTGATCCCTGCATCCAGTCTGGCCTGTTCTTCAGCTTTGGCCTTTGCTTCAGCTTTTGCCTGCGCAACCGCTCTGGCCTGCTCCTCAGCTTTCGCCTTTGCTTCGGCCTGCGCCTGAGCCAGCGCCTGTGCTTTAGCCAGCGCTTCGGCTTTAGCCCTGGCTTGCGCTTCGGCTTTGGCCGCCAACTCTGCCCTGGCTTGCTCGTCCGCTTTTGCTTTGGCCTCCGCCTTGGCCAGCATCATTGCCTGCGCTTTAGCGCGCTTCTCGTTTTCAGCCAGCGCTTTCGCGGCGGCCGCAGCTTCGGCCTGTTCCGCCGCTTTTGCTTCAGCCTCGGCTGTGGCTCGTGCTTTTTCCAGCGCTACAGCTTTAGCCTGTTCTTCTTTCCTGGCCTTGGCCTCGGCTTTTGCCTCGGCTTTTGCCTGGGCCAAGGCCAAGGCTTTGGCGTCTGCCTCGGCTTTGGTTCTCGCCTGCGCTTCAGCTTTCGCCGCTGCCTCTACCCGCGCCTGCTCTTCAGCTCTCGCCCGGGCTTCCGCCTTGGCCACCAGTAATGCTTGCGCTTTAGCGCGCTTTTCGGTTTCGGCTAACGCTTTGGCTGCGGCCGCGGCTTTAGCCTGTTCCGCTGCTTTCGCCTCGGCATCGGCTTTGGCCTGGGCTTTTTCCAGTGCCGCAGCTTTAGCCTGTTCCTCGGCCCTGGTTCTGGCCTCTGCCTTTGCCTGGGCCAATGCCTGCGCTTTCGCTTCTGCGTCGGCTTTCGCGGCCGCTTTTATTCTGATCTGTTCCTCAGCTTTGGCTTTCGCGTCCGGTTGAGCCTGTTCTGCTGGCTTGGCTGCGCCATCGGTATGAGTTTGCGCGTCTGGAAGTTCGCGGCTGGCCTGAGCTATAACATTGGATTTAGCTTCGGTGTTCGCAGTAGCCGCTTTGGCCTGTTCTTCGGCGTTTGTTTTCGCCTCAGCTTTAGCCTGCGCCTTCGCGGCGGCGTCGGCCCGCGCCTGTTCTTCAGCCTTGGCTTTTGCTTCGGCTTTGGCCTGCGCCAAGGCTTGGGCTTTAGTCTTCGCCTCGGCATCCGCCAACGCTTTCGCCTCCGCAGCGGCCCGCGCCAGTTCGGCCGCTTTTGCTTTCGCCTCAGCTTTGGCCTGCGCTTTTGCAGCAGCATCGGCTCTTGCCTGTTCTTCGGCCTTGGCTTTTGCTTCAGCTTTAGCCTGTGCCAATGCCTGGGCTTTCGCCTTTGCGTCGGCCTGAGCTTGGGCTTGCTTTTCAGCTTCCGCAGCTGCGTTCGCCCGTGCCTGTTCCTCCGCCTTGGCTTTCGCTTCGGCTTTGGCCTGCGCCAAGGCCTGGGCTCTAGCTTGTGCCTCAGCCTTGGCTTGCGCCAGCGCTTCAGCTTTGGCTGCGGCGGCGGCTCTGGCCTGCTCGGCGGCTTTCGCTTTCGCTTCGGCTTTGGCCTGTGCTTTAGCCGCCGCCTGAGCCTCGGCCAACTCCTGCGCTTGTTCCGCTGCGTTGATTTCGGCCTCCGCCCTGGCCTCGACTGCCTTCGCCTTAGCCTCGGCGGCTAACCGGGCTTGCACAGCATTTGCGCCATCCTGTTGCCGTTCGCCTGCCTCGCGGTACCATTCTGCAGCGAGCTTGTAATTCTTAGGCACGCCTTGCCCGAGTTCGTACATCAGGCCCAGGCTATTCTGGGCTTCTACGTTGCCCTGCTCAGCCGCTTTACGCGTCCATTGCGCCGCGATCTTGTAGCTCTGTTCTACTCCCCTGCCTTCGGCATACATCATTCCCAGCTTGAGCTGCGCCTTGGCGTATCCACCTTGTGCAGCTTCGCGATAACGCGCGGCGGCCTTTTTATCATCCTGAGGAACGCCATGCCCCAGTTCATTCATCATTCCAAGGTTGAACAGCGCCTGCAGATTATTTTGCCGGGCCGCCTTCAGATACCATCCCATGGCCAATTTATAGTCCTGCGGCACGCCTTTTCCCAGATCGTAGAGCGTGCCCAGATAATACTGCGCTACCGTATCCCCTTGCTCGGCCGCTTTGCGGTAGCGCTCCAGTGTCGCGTTGTCTGAAGTATCAGCGGTACCTGGTCCCTGCGCAGAAAGTTGCTCACCCGCTCCAGCCGCCGCAAGGTCCGCGGCCGCTTTTGCACTGCCGGCAATCTGATTTCCCGCAATCTGGGCAGCCATTATCGCCGGCACGGAACCTGGTGGGTCAACGGCGCGCATTGACGCCGGTTTGGATTGCTCTGTTGCTTTAGCTTGAGCCAGCGCCTGGGCTTTTGCGTCAGCATCCGCTTTGGCCTGTTCTTCGGCCTTCGCTTTTGCTTCGGCCTTGGCTTGCGCTTTTACAACTGCGTCAGCCCGCGCCTGTTCTGCCGCCTTGGCTTTCGCTTCGGCGTTGGCCTGCGCCATGGCCTGTGCTTCAGCCTTGGCTTGCGCCAGCGCTTCAGCTTTGGCTGCGGCAACAGCTCTGGCCTGCTCTGCGGCTTTCGCTTTCGCTTCAGCTTTAGCCTGTGCCAGTGCCTGGGCTTTAGCCTTTGCCTCGGCCCGAGCTTTAGCTTGCGCTTCAGCTCTCGCAGCTGCGTCAGCCCGTGCCTGTTCCTCGGCCTTGGCTTTCGCTTCAGCTTTGGCCAGCGCCAATGCCTGGGCTTTAGTCTTCGCTTCGGCGTCTGCCACGGCTTTCGCCTCCGCAGCGGCCTTCGCCAGTTCGGCCGCCAAGGCTTCTGCCTCAGCCTTGGCTTGCGCTTTTGCAATGGCGTCGGCTCGCGCCTGTTCCTCAGCCCGGGCTTTTGCTTCGGCCTTGGCCTGCGCCAGTGCCTGGGCTTTGGCCTCCGCTGCGGCTTTCGCCTGGGCTAATGCTTCGGCCTTTGCCGCGGCCACGGCTTTGGCCTCCTCATCGGCTTTTGCTTTGGCCTCAGCACGGGCTTGTGCCATTGCCCGCGCTTTGGCCTCCGCTTCGGCGTCGGCCAAGGCTTTTCTTCCCGCGGCAATTTTCGCCAGTTCCGCCGCTTTGGCTTCCGCCTCGGCCTTGGCCTGCGCTTTTGCAATGGCGTCGGCTCGCGCCTGCTCTTCGGCCTTGGCTTTGGCTTCGGCTTTGGCCTGTGCCAGTGCCTGAGCTTTGGCCTCCGCTGCAGCTTTCGCCTGGGCTAAGGCTTCTGCCTTCGCTGCTGCTGCGGCTCTGGCTTCCTCTTCAGCCTTGGCTTTTGCTTCAGCTTTAGCCTGCGCCAGTGCTTGGGCTTTAGCCTTTGCCTCGGCCTGAGCTTTGGCTTGCGCCTCAGCTTTCGCAGCTGCGTCAGCCCGTGCCTGTTCCTCCGCCTTGGCTTTTGCTTCAGCTTTGGCCTGCGCCAAGGCTTGAGCCTTGGCCTGTGCTTCCGCTTCAGCCAGCGCTTTCGCGGCGGCTGCCAATCTGGCAAGTTCCGCTGCTTTGGCTTCTGCCTCGGCCTTGGCTTGCGCTTTTGCAGCGGCATCGGCTCGCGCCTGCTCTTCGGCCCTGGCTTTTGCTTCGGCTTTGGCCTGTGCCAGTGCCTGAGCTTTAGCCTCCGCTGCAGCTTTCGCCTGGGCTAAGGCTTCTGCCTTCGCCGCTGCTTCGATACGCGCTTTTTCCTCCGCCTTAGCCTTTGCCTCCGCGCGGGCCAGGGCCTCGGCTTGTGCTTTGGCCGCAGCCGCCGCCTTTGCCTCAGCTTCAGCTTTTGCCTGAGCTTCGGCACGGGCCTGAGCTTCCGCCCTGGCTTGCGCCTGAGCCTGCTCATCGGCCCTGGCCTGGGCGATAACCTGCGCTTTAGCCCGTGCCTTATCCGCTTCGGAAGCCAGATCCGCAGTGCAATTCTGATTGGTCCCGCAGAACATTTTTAGCCATTGAGCTTCTTCCAGCTGCCTGTCGGCCTTGTCCAGCATCGCACTGGCTTTGTTTTTATCGCCTGCCTTGGCGTACCATTCTGCCGCTGCCTTATAATTTTGCGGAACGCCATTCCCCAGTTCGTACAGCATACCCAGGCTGTTCTGCGCCTCGACATTGCCCTGCGCAGCCGCTTTGCGATACCACTCGGCCGCCTGTTTATAATCCTGCCCCACCCCCTGGCCCATTTCATACATCATGCCCAGGCTGTTTTGCGACTCAGCGTAACCCTGCTTGGCGGCTTGGCGGTACCAGTCCGCGGCCAGCGCATAACTTTGCGTGCGCCCTTTGCCCAGGTCATACATGATGCCCAGGCTGTGCTGCGCTTCGACATGGCCTTGCCGAGCTGCGCGGCGATACCATTCCATGGCTTTTTCAAAATCCTGCGGCACGCCCAGCCCCAGGTCATACATAACCCCCAGTGTATATTGGGCAAGCGCGTCATCGTTTTCAGCCAGCGGAGTGAGTTGCTGCAATGCGACGCTATAGTTTTTGCTGTGGTACGCATCCAGACCTTCTTGCAGCCCGGCATAGGCGATCTGGCTAGATACAAAAAGACAGGCAGTCAGCAACAATCCGAGCAAAATTCTATTCATCAATTTACCTTCAATGACTACCAATATTTTCACATCAGTACGTTTTAGGTCCAGCCTTCAGCGTAACAGCAGGCGCCTGGCGCAAATATATAACAAGCGGGCATTGAACACGGCGAAAAATGCCGGTGCGTAACCAACGGAACAGCTGCATCCACTGCCGCGTTTAACGTTTCCCAAACACAACCAATGGAATGATGCCCAGCCGTAACCGATAGATAACTGTAATACGCCGGCATCGGTCGAACTCGATTACGCAACTTTACAGCGCACGGTGTGGGCCGCGGCGGCTGCGTTTATTATTTTTTTGTCCGAGTTACCGGTGCTTTTCCAGCCACTGCTGTGCCTCTGCATTTCCCAGTAGCGCCGCCTTGCGGTATAGCTCTGCCGGCAACTGCTGTCCGGTGACCGTAGCGTCTCCCCATTCGGAAAGCCGCATATTTTTCCACAGCCTGGATAAAGGCGGACTGGTTTGCGGCTGTACTGCAACGCCTGACGAGCCCGGCTGTGCCTGCTCGACGTTTGCTGGCGCTGCAGCAGATGTTTGAGTTGTGTTTGGCGGTTCAGCAGCTGCCGGCGCACTGACCGGTATTTGAGTCTCCGTACTTTCCGCCGGGGCGGCCGGCCCGGGTTCTACTGCGCTACTGGTGGGCGCCTCAGCAACAGGTGCTGGCGCTACTTCGCCAGACTGCGGAGTCGGGGTGCTCAACACAATTGCGGCAGCGTTGCCAGTTTGCTGTGCAGCCTGGGCGTCAGCTTGCGCTGGCTGTGGCGGAGCTTTGGCCACTGGCGGTTCTTTTTTCGCCGGTATATCGGCGCTGGCCAGCTTCTCGTCGGAAGCAGCTCCCCTGGCAGCGCCGACCCTGGCCGTATCCGCAGGTTTGCCAGCTGCCTTGGCTTGGACCGCCGCGAGATTTTTCTTGTCACCCGCTTTAGCGTACCACTCCGCCGCCGCTTTATAGTCCTGCGGCACACCCTGGCCCAGCTCATACATCATGCCGAGACTGTGCTGGGACTCAGTGTTGCCGCGGGCCGCGGCTTTGCGATACCACTCCACCGCCTGTTTATAATCCTGCGGCACGCCCTGGCCCAGTTCATACATCATGCCGAGGCTATTCTGCGATTCGACAAATCCCTGATTGGCCGCCTGGCGATACCACTCCGCCGCCATCGAATAACTTTGCGGCACGCCCTTGCCCAAGTCATACATCACACCAAGGTTGTGCTGCGCTTCTACACTTCCCTGCTTGGCGGCTTTCCGATACCAGTTCACCGCTTTTTCGAAATCGCGCGGCACACCCAGTCCGGCGTCGTACAAAACGCCGAGAGTAAACTGTGCTGTGGCATTGCCGCCCTCGGCCGGCGGGGTTAATTCCTTCAATGCGACATTATAGTTTTTGCTGCGATATGCATTGAGCCCTTCCTGCAGTCCGGCATGGCTGGGCATACCGACGACCAGCAGACAGGACGCAAAAATGGCTGCGCACACGGACCGTTTAATACCTCCTGGTGTTCTTCCCATCCATACGGTATTCAATCCCATAATTTGCCTGCACCCAAAATTGCACCGTCCCGCCGCACTCTAATCGACCACATGGACTAATGCGAAGCCGCCGCCGGCGGTTCGAAAATTGGTGGTCTGCCCTTGGTAAAGCCGCGCAACAATCAGTTGCACGTGTCCATTATAAACAAAACATCGCACATCGGATTTAACTAAAACGGGCTCGGCATCGTTCACGCATATCATGCGCTCACCCGGGGCTGCCATTCTTTGCGCGACATAACCGCCCTGCATGATTTCGGCGAATACCCGGTGAGTGACATTGGCGCCGCGATAAGTTCCCCTGCCGCCAAAACCGCTGGTCGGCTTGAAAAACCAGTGTTTGCGCTCGCGCCGCCAATACTCCGCATCGACGCTGTGCACCACCTTGGTCTGCGGGATACCCGTCTGCAATACTGCAATGGCCGAGTCAGCCACACCCAGCGCCGCCAGATTGTCGCGATCACTCAGCAGTGCGAGATTTTTCTTATCCGCATACAACGCATAAGCGTATGGATGCGGCGTCAGCACGATCTGATTATTGCTATAGGCCGTGCGCAATGCCGGGTGCTGCTGCAATGAAAAGTCTGTCAGCCGATTGTAAATCAGGTCAACTTTATGGCCCTGGCAATACAGCCCGTCCGCCTCCGCCTGCAGCTCCTCCGGAGCGGCTATCAGCGCGGTAATGCCGGCCTGCAAAAACAGGCGTTGCGCCAGCACGAATTCAGGATACATATATTGCTGCTGCGGATGCTCATCTACGATCGCCACCGTTTGCAGCGGTGCCGCGCCGCGCTCCAGCCGCCACTCATTTTGGAACATTTCGAGAAATATATGCTGCAGATTTTCGGCGGCGGCGGGACGTCCCGGCAATGCGTTGCCGCGCTGGCTGCGCAACAGCAACTCATTCAGCAATGCGCCGCCCGCATTGGTATTGATTTCGATCAGGTGCGCGCCATTCTCGTTCAGGTGAAAATCGTAGCCAAAAAAAACGCCTTTGGCCCGTGGCACGTAACGCGTGATATCCGCAGCATGCGGCAGCCCCGCGTCTCGCCACGCCGGCAGCGCTACCACTTGCTCGACCGCTGAGATGATCGCGCGCATGTTCGCCAGTTGGGACGTGGATATAAACAGCGGCGCAGCCGCGTACAGATGGGGACAGTTTGCGGCGATGTACTGCTGGAAATCTTCGCCCTGCGCCAGCAGTTCCCGCTCCAGCGCAGCGCGATCCAGGGTAGCTGTATGGCAGTCGTTATTCAGTCTTGCGGCATAGTCTGCATGATGGGGAGAGTTGTCACTCATCCTATAAGGATTCAAAAACCCCAGCCGCGCCCATGCCGGTACCGATGCACATGGTCACCATGCCGTATTTTTTGTTGTGGCGGCGCAGGCCGTGCAGCAAGGTAGCGGTGCGGATTGCGCCGGTGGCACCCAGCGGATGGCCCAGCGCAATCGCGCCGCCAAGCGGATTCACCTTGGCCGGATCCAGCCCGATATCGTGGATAACCGCCAGCGATTGCGCGGCAAACGCTTCGTTCAGTTCGATCCAGCCGAGATCATCCAGCTTCAATCCAACTTGGGTAAGCACCCGCGGAATGGCCTCTTTCGGGCCGATCCCCATGATTTCCGGCGGCACGCCAGCCACTGCATAGCCCAGGAATTTGCCGATCGGCGTCAGGTTATAACGTTTGAGTGCAGCCTCGCTGACCAGCAACACCGCGCCTGCGCCGTCCGACATCTGCGAACTGTTGCCGGCGGTGACCGAACCGCCCTGCGCGAACACCGTTTTGAGCTTGGCCAGTGCCGCCAGCGTCGTGTCGGCGCGAGGTCCCTCGTCCTGAGTGGCCTCGCGTGGAACAACGGTCGTGCTGCGCGTCTGCATATCAGGCACGTGATCTTCAATCCGGTAATGGCTGATCTCATCGTTGAACTCGCCGCTGGCAATCGCCTGCAGCGCACGCTGATGGCTCTGGTAGGCAAATGCATCCTGCGCCTCACGGCCGATTTTCCAGCGCTCGGCCACCTTTTCCGCGGTGATGCCCATGCCGTAGGCGATGGCCACATTCTGGTCATGCGTAAAAATCGCCGGGTTCATCGCGATCTTGTTGCCCATCATCGGCACCATGCTCATGCTCTCGACGCCGGCCGCAATCATTACATCTGCCTCGCCCAGGCGGATGCGATCCGCGGCTTGCGCCACCGCCTGCAGGCCGGAGGCGCAGAAGCGGTTGACGGTCACGCCCGGCACCGTGTCGGGCAGCCCAGCCAGCAGCAACGCGATGCGCGCCACATTCATGCCCTGCTCCGCTTCAGGCATTGCGCAGCCAACGACCACGTCGGCCACCGCGGCTTTATCCAGGGTCGGGCATTGCGCCAGCAGATTCTTCAATACATGCGCCAGCAGATCGTCCGGGCGCGTGTTGCGGAACATGCCGCGCGGCGCCTTGCCGACCGGGGTGCGGGTGGTGGCAACGATGTACGCTTCCTGTATCTGTTTACTCATAATCCGTCTCCTGATCTAGATGTATAGCGTGGCAAGGCGGCGATCGCTCCCGCTAATTCCGCAGCGGCTTGCCCTTTTTCAGCATATATTCGATGCGGTCACGGGTTTTGTCGGTGGCCAGCAGCTCCATGAAGTGGCGCCGCTCGAGGTCAAGCAGCCATTGCTCGTCCACCAGACTGCCGGCATCGACATCGCCGCCGCAGATCACTTCGGCCACGCGGCAGCCAATTTCATAATCATGCTCGGAAATAAAAGCGCCCTCGCGCATATTCACCATGGCCGCCTTCAGCGTGGCAATTCCCGTCCGGCCAGCCACCGCGATCTGACGTGAAGCCAGCGGCGGCCGGTAAGCGGTGGCGGTCAACGCCACGGCTTCCTGTTTGGCCACATGCAGTAACTCGAAACGGTTCAACACGATGCGGTCGGACGGGCGCAGATAACCCATCTCGCGCGCCAGTTCGGCGCTCTTGGACACTTCGCCCATGGCGATGTTCTGGAAATATCTGCGCAGGAATGGAAAGATGTCACCGCCTTTGGCATCGGCCGCGGCGCGCTGCGCCATTTCCTTGCAGCCGCCGCCCGCCGGCAACAGACCCACGCCCACTTCAACCAGGCCGATATAGCTCTCCAGCGCGGCGACGATGCGGGTGCAGTGGATCGAAAATTCACAGCCGCCCCCCAATGCCAGCCCATCGACTGCGGCTATGGTCGGCACCAGCGCATATTTCAGGCGTTGCGACACCTGCTGAAATTTAGCCACCACCTCTTCCACGCGCGGCACCTTGCCGGTCGCCGCGTTCATGATTTCGCCCAGGCCTCCGCCGCCCGCAATGGTGTATTTAACGCGCTGCGTGGCACCCTTGAGCTTGCCCAGCAGCCCGCCCGCCGGTTCCTGGTCGCCGACTTCCTGCACGCCCTGCATCAGCTGCAGCAGATGCGCGCCGGCCGAAAATGGCTGCTCGGTCTGCCAGATGATCAGCGCGCGCCAGTTTTTCTCGGCCTCGTCCACGGCCTGCAGGATCCCATCCAGCACTTCGTTGCTGATTGCGTGCATCTTGCTTTTGAAGCTGAGGATAGCGATGTCGTCCGCGGTATGCCACATGCGCACCGCGTCCGTTTCGAAGATCGTAATGCCGTACTGCGCTGTTTCGCCCAGCAGTGCATCGGGAAACAGCTGGCGGCGGTAAACCGGCAAAGCCGGGCGCGGCTCTATCGTATCCCGCGCCGGCGCATATGATCCCAGCGCGGTGTGCACGCCGCTGCGCGTGGCATCGGTTGCCCAGGCCGGCAGCGCAGCTGCGGCCATAGTCTTGTCCGCGGCGATATCCTTGTTGATCCACCCGACCACTTGCTGCCAGCCGGCTGCCTGCCAGATTTCAAACGGTCCGCTGTCCCAGCCGAAACCCCAGCGCACCGCCAGATCCAGATCACGGGCGTTGTCGGCAATATGCTCCAGCTGCAACGCGCAATAATGAAATACATCGCGGAAAGTGGACCACAGGAACTGCGCCTGCGGATGCTGATTAGCGCGCAGCGCCGCGAGCTTTACCGCCCAGTCGCGCCCGCGCAGGATTTCCTTGACCTCCTCGTCTATCTTGCTTTCGGACAGGCGATAAGTCTGCGTGCGCAAATCCAGCACATGGATTTCCTTGCCGACTTTCTGGTAGATACCACGCCTGGTTTTCTGGCCCAGCGCGCCTTGCTCCACCAGTTTGCTGAACCATTCGGGCAGCACAAAATGGCGATGCCACGGATCGTCCGCGAGATGCTCGCGCATGGTGTCCACCACATGCGCGAACACATCCAGCCCGACTACATCCAGCGTGCGGAATGTTGCGCTCTTGGGTCGGCCGAGATAACGGCCGGTAAGCGCATCCACGATATCAAAGCCCAGATCGTAGGCTTGCGCATGATGCTGCGTCGCCAGCAGCGAAAATACGCCGATGCGGTTGGCGATAAAATTGGGCGTATCCCTGGCGCGCACGACGCCCTTGCCCAGCGTGGACACCAGGAAAGTTTCCAGCCGGTCGAGCAGCGCCGGCTCTGTCGCGCTGCACGGGATCAGTTCGACCAGATGCATATAGCGCGGCGGATTGAAAAAATGGATGCCGCAAAAGCGGTGGCGCAGCGTCTCTGGAAAGGCCAGGGCCAGCTGGTTGATCGACAGGCCCGACGTATTGCTGGCAAAGATCGCGTTGGCATTCAGGAACGGCGCGACTTTCTGATACAGGTCCGATTTCCAGTCGATGCGCTCGGCGATCGCTTCTATCACCAGATCGCAACCGCGCAGCAGTTCGAGATGTTGCGCATAGTTGGCCGGCTGTATAAACGTCAGCTTGGCCGGGCTCGCCAGCGGGCTGGGCTCGAGTTTCTTCAGGCCATCCAGCGCTTTTTTAACGTTGCCGTCGGGATCCCCCTCGCGCGCCGGCAACTCGAACAGCACGGTTTCGACGTTGGCGTTGACCAGGTGCGCCGCGATCTGCGTACCCATCACGCCGGCGCCGAGCACGGCAACTTTGCGTATCACGAAATTCTCAGCCATGTCATCTCCAAAATTAGGGAAGTTCTGCGCTTCCCCCGATTGCTGCACTAAAATTGCTGTGATCGCTGCGCGGAAAACATCGCAATTGCTGCGCTAAAAACTGTGCGTATATTGCAAGCTCAGGATATCCACGCTGTTGCTATAGCTGCCGACCAGCGCCGGCGGAGGTGACTGCGAGTTGATGCTGGCGTCTTTGACAAACAGGTGCGCATAGCCAAAATCCACCGCGCTGCCCGAGGTTGGCTTGTATTGGCCACCCAGGGATAACCAGTAACGGTCGGCATCAGGAATACGCGCAGAACGATACTGGTCGGACACCGGCGTTTGATCGAAAGCCACGCCGCCGCGCAGCGTCCATTGTTCATTATAATGATGGCTGGCACCGGCGGATACGCGCCAGGTGTTGCGCCAATCCTGCGGCACAGTTTGCACCACCGCGCCGCTCGACCGCAGCACCTGCAATTGTTTGAATGCGCCCCAGCCGGTCCAGCTCAGGTCCACCATCGTATCCCATCGTTCATTCAAGCGACGGAACAAGCTGCCCGATATCGACTGCGGCATTTCGATGTTTAACGACATGGGTCCATTGCCGCCCGGAGCGGCGCTGAATGTGCCTTCACCGCGTAGCGTATAGCGTATGCCGGAACGATAAGCGATCCCGGCGCGCAAACTCGGATCAATTTTTATCAGCGTGCCCAGATTGTAGCCCCAGCCTGAGTCGTCGCCCTTCAATGCGAACGTTCCCGCGCCCCCGGCGAAAGAGGTCAATTCGCCTTTAATTCGTTGATAATCGACGCCGGCGCCTATGCTGACGTTATCGCTAAACTGGTAGGCGACCGAGGGATTGAGGTTGATGGTTTCCAATCTGGATTTAATCGCCTGATGCCGGCCGGTCCAGCCTGGATCGTAGGAAGTCTCCAGGCCAAACGGCACGTTTAGCCCTACACCTACAGTCAGTTTGGGTTGCACTGCCATAGAAAAATAGGCATTCGGTAGATACGCCAGGCTCCCGGCATCGCCGCCCATATTATTATTGCCCGGTATGCCGGTGCCGGAAAAACGTACCGAGGGTTTAATCGCGTTTACCGCGACCGCCAGCTGCTTGCCCGGCAGACGCGACATGCCCGCGGGATTGTAGAATATCGTGGATGCATCTTCTGCAATGGCCGCGCCACCGGCGTAGGCATTGCCGAGCCCGCTGGCGTTCTGTTCGATCAGCGCAAAACCGGATGCCGCGGCGATGCCGGGCAAAACCAGCACGGTGACCAACGAATACTTCAGGATAGGGTTGAGGTTCATTATGTTCTCCTTGGTTTGCCAGGCCTGATTATATTTCTGTTGCCGGCTTTTGTTCATCTACGGGGATAACCCGCGGCCGGCGATTTTCGTCTACTGCCACATAAGTCAGCATCGCCTCCGTTACCTTTACACAGGTCGGATTGCTCGGGTTGCGCTGTGCATACACTTCAACGTGGATGGTGATCGAGGTGCGTCCCACCTTTACTATATCGGCATAAAAGCTGACGACATCGCCCATGAACAAAGGCTGCTTGAATACGAAGGAATTCACCGCCACCGTCGCGACGCGCCCGCGCGCGCGGTGCAGCGCGGGGATGCCGCCGGCGATGTCGACCTGGGCCATCACCCAGCCGCCAAACACATCGCCGGTGTAACTGCAGTCGGAAGGCATGGTCACCACACGCAGCGTCGGTTCACGCCGCGGCAGTTCAGCCAGCATCTGCTCTGGAATCTGCTCGCTCATACTTAATGGCCCTCATAAAGTTTTGCGATCTCCTGCGCGTAACGTGCCACTATCGGAGCGCGCCTGATTTTAAGAGTGGGCGTCATCAGGCCATTTTCAATACCCCATGGCTCATTCAGCACCACTGCCCGGCGTATCTTCGCGTACCCCGGAAAACCGGCGAGCTGCGTTGCGATACGCTGCAATATCTGTTTCTCAATTCGAGTGTCACTCAACGATTCCGGCATATCCGAACGCACACCGACTTCCTGCGCAAAACGTGCCCAGCCGGGTTCATTCACCACTACCAGACCAATCAGATATGGCCTGCCTTCGCCATGTACCATGACCTGATCGAACAATGGGTCGCGCAGGATGGCCTGCTCCATATCCGACGGCGGAATTTTTTCGCCATTCGACATCACAATAATTTCCTTCAACCGTCCGGTGATGGTGATATGTCCGCTCTCGCTGATGCGCGCGGTATCGCCGGTGTTAAGCCAGCCATCCGCATCGATCATGGCGGCAGTGGCCTGCGGGTTGTTCCAGTAGCCCAGCATATTGGCCGGGCCGCGCACCAGCAATGCACTCTGGTCGCCAATACGCACCTCAATGCCGGGCAGCGCGGGTCCGACGCTGGAGGGCACATTGTTGTTCTCCAGGTTCACGCTGACCACCGGGCTGGTTTCAGTCATGCCGTAGCCCTGCAGTATCGGCAAACCGAGCGCGATAAATGTGCGCGAAATTTCCGCCGGCAAAGCCGCGCCGCCGCTCACAGTCAGGCGCAGACGCCCGCCCAGGCGCGCCATTACCTTATCGGCTACCAGCTTCTTCAGCAGTGGCCATAGCAGCAGGGTTGGGCTCCAGCCGGCGCGCCCCTGCTGATACTCGAAACGGCGCCAGCCGATATCGACAGTCAGCCTGAACAGTTTGCGCTTCAGCGGCGGCCCGTCTTCGAGCGCATTCTCAATTGCGCTGTGCACCCGCTCGAATATACGCGGCACCGAAACCATGAACGTGGGTCGTACGGTCTGCAGATCCGCCGCCAACAATGCGACCGATCGCGCATACGCGACCGGCACGCCGGCCATCATGCTCATGTAATAACCGGCAGTGCGTTCGAACGCATGCGACAACGGCAGGAAAGACAGCATCATGTCGTCCTTGTCGATATTGTTGGTGCTCAGCGCGGCATGAGCATTGAAAACAATATTGCGGTGGGACAGCATGACACCCTTGGGATTGCCGGTCGTGCCCGAGGTATACATGATGGTCGCGAGCGCGTCGGGGGCAGGCACGTGCGGCTGCAATTGCAGCGGCTGCGCCGCGCCTGACGGTGCGCCCAGCCAGTTCGCCGCCGACTGCAGCCGCGGCTCATCCGCGACCTCCACCCGATCGATGCTGATCATGCGCTGCACGCAAGTCATCTGCTCGCGGCCATTGCGCAGCTCTTCCCACTGCTCGGCGGTTTCGAACAGCAGCACGCGAGCGCCGGAATTGTTAATGATGTAGGTGATATTGCCGGCCCGATCCACTGTATAAAGCGGCACAATCACCAGTCCAAGCGACAGCGCCGCCTGATCGAACATGACCCACTCCGGACAGTTGCGCAGCATGATCGCAACGCGGTCCCCCGGCGCCAGACCTTCGCGCAACAGCGCCGCCTGCCAGCGTGCAACATGCTCCTGCATCTGCCGCCACGTCATACTCAGCCATTGCTGCTGACGCGGATCGAAATACTGGTAGGCCAACGCATCCGGCGTGCGTTTGACGCGTTCCAGGAACAGACCGTGCAGGGTAACCGCCTGCTCCGGTGTAATGATGTGTTCCCTGCCCCGCTGCGTACTGCCGCGCGCGACATTATTCGGTATGGTGTTCTGCTGCATGGCCGACTCCATCAAACCACAAAAAGATCATTGAACAGGGGCGTTCCCGGCAGCATCGCATACTGCTCGAAATCGTGCACGCCGGTTTCACGCAACACCTGCTCATCTATAAAAAAATTACCGCTGCACCCGCGACTGTCGCGCGTCAGTATCTGGTAGGCCGCGTCGGCCACGACGGCCGGCCGGCGCGAGGCCTGCAATACCTCGGCCGGAAAATTAAACTCGATCGCAGCGGTGGCGATGGTGGTGCGCGGCCACAGCGAATTGACCGCGATGCCGTCGGCGGCAAACTCGCGCGCCATACCCAGCGTGCATAAGCTCATGCCGTATTTGGAAATGCTGTAGGCGACATGCGGCGCAAACCAGTGCGCAGCCAGATCGAGCGGCGGCGACAGCGTCAGAATATGCGGATTGGCAGATTTTTTCAGGTGGGGTATGCAGGCCTGCGAGGCGAGAAAGGTCGCCCGCATATTTACATCCCACATCAGGTCGAGGCGCTTCGACGGCGTATCCATTGTAGCGGTGAGGCTGATCGCACTGGCGTTGTTGACCAGCACATCGATACCGCCGAAATGCTGCGCTGCCTGCGCGACCGCGGCCTCCAGTGCGCGCTCATCGCGCACGTCGAGCTGCAGCGGCAACGCAGCGCCGCCGGCCTGCTGCACTTCTGCCGCGACGCTGTGTATCGTGCCGGGCAGCCTGGCGTGAGCGGCTACCGTCTTGCCGGTGATCACGACATTCGCGCCGTCGCGTGCGCAGCGCAACGCAATTTCGCGCCCGATGCCGCGGCTGCTGCCGGTGATGAAAATGGTTTTACCGCGCAACAGGGGTATTGCCATCGGCTCAATGCTGCGCGGGTAGCTGTTCCGGCGCAAAATCATCGACCATGATAATTTTGCGCCGCAGCGCATAGTCGCGCATCAGCTGTGCGGATTCGTCGGCCGTGATCACACCGGCGGCGTGCGCTTCGGCAATGCGTGCCAGCTCGTCCAGCGCGTGCACTTGCCCGGTTTTGCGTGCCGCGTCCACCTTGGCCTGCAACGGTTCGCAGCGCAGCGTGCTGAGCAGCGCGGCCTCCAATGCGCCGACTGACTGGCTTTCGTCGTGCGGCACATGCATGCCCTGGGTCAGGCGGTCGCGCACCGGCCCCGGCTGCAACAGCAGCGCGGCGACCTGATGCCCCAGATAATCGGAAGGCGGGGCAAGGCAGCGCCCCAGCGGAAAGATCAGCACGCGCAGCAGGCCAGCCGCAATCCGGCTCGGAAAATTATGCAGCACGCCATCCAGCGCTTCCTGGATGCGATATAACGAATCCTGCACGGCCCAATGCAACAACGGCAAATCAGCGGACTGACGATCCTCGTCCTCGTAACGCTTCAGCGTCGCCGAGCATAAATACAGCTGGCTCAGCACATCGCCCAGCCGACCGGAAATCTTTTCCCGGCGCTTGAGGTCTCCGCCCAGCACCAGCATCGCCACATCCGCCGCCAGCGCAAACGCAGCGGAATAGCGCGTCAGTTGCTGATAATAGCGCTGCGTCGGCGCACCGCCCGGCACCGGCACCAGCCGCCCGCCGGTCAAGCCCAGCAGCAGCGCCCGCGCCGCATTGCTGATGCTGAAATTGAGGTGACCGAACAGCGCCTCATCGAAATGCTGCACCGCGCGCTTCGGATCGGGGTCGTTGGCCGCCTGTATTTCCTTCAGCACATAGGGATGCGAACGGATCGCGCCCTGGCCGAATATGATCATGCTGCGCGTCAGGATGTTGGCGCCTTCCACGGTAATGCCGATCGGCGCCTGCTGGTAAGCGCGTGCCAGGTAATTGCTCGGCCCCATGCAGATGCCCTTGCCGCCATGCAGATCCATCGCGTCGTTAATCACAACACGGCCGCGTTCGGTGCAATGGTATTTGACGATCGCGGATATGACCGAAGGCTTTTCGCCCATATCGATCGCGACCGCGGTCATCATGCGCGCCGCATCCATCATGTAAGTGTTGCCGCCGATGCGCGCGAGCGCTTCTTCAACTCCCTCGAATTTGCCGATTGGCACGCGGAACTGTTTGCGCACGCGCGCGTAGGCGCCGCTGGTGCGCGCAGCCAGTTTCGCACTGCCGGTGGCGCTGGCCGGCAACGAAATGGAGCGGCCGGCCGCGAGGCATTCCATCAACATGCGCCAGCCCTGGCCGATGCGCTCTTCGCCGCCGATGATGTAATCCAGCGGAATGAACACGTCCTTGCCGGTGGTCGGCCCGTTCTGGAACGCCGAATTCAGCGGGAAGTGACGCCGCCCGACATTGACACCGGGCGTGTTCGTCGGAATCAATGCGAGCGTAATCCCGCGATCGGTTTCCGCGCCGAGCAAATGCTCCGGGTCGTACAGCTTGAACGCCAGGCCGAGCAGCGTCGCCACTGGCGCCAGCGTGATGTAGCGCTTTTCCCAGGTCACACGCAGACCGAGCACATCCTGCCGGCCTGCAAATTCGCCGCGGCAGACAATGCCGTAATCCGGGATCGCGCCCGCATCGGACCCGGCGAACGGCCCGGTCAGCGCGAAACACGGCACTTCGGCGCCGCGCGCCAGACCGCGCAGGTATTTCTCCTTCTGCTCCTCGGTACCGTAATGCAGCAGCAGTTCAGCCGGGCCGAGCGAATTCGGCACCATTACCGTCACCGCGGCAGTCGCGCTGCGCGACCCGACCTTGGCTACGACTGCGGAATGCGCCTGTGCCGAAAATTCCAGTCCGCCATATTTCTTCGGGATGATCATGCCGAAGAAGCCGTTGTCCTTGATGTATTGCCATGCCTCCGGCGACAGGTCCTGGCGCACATGGGTAATGTTCCAGTCATCCAGCATCGAACACAGCGTAGCGGTTTCGTTATCAAGAAAGGATTGTTCTTCGGCGGACAGACCGGCCTTGGGATAAGACAGCAGTTTGTTCCAGTGCGGATTGCCGCTGAACAGTTCGCCGTCCCACCACACCGTGCCGGCATCCAGTGCTTCCTGCTCGGTTTGCGAAACATGCGGCAGGATTTTGCGGAAAATATTGAAGATGGGGCGGCTGATTATCATCCGGCGCAGCATCGGAATGCCGAAAATCGCCGCCAGCACGGCCAGCAGGATAATGACGGTTTGCAACATGCCTGCGGAAAATTTGTTTTGTATCGCGATGACCGGGACAAACACCACCAGTGCCAGTAGCCACCCCCATATAGACGACCGGAAAAACGCCAGCAGGAGCACAACCACCAGTACAGCAAACACCGTCAATAGCACCATTGTCACCCCGTCGATATATGTCTATGCCGAACTTTACCGTCAGGCAGGGGTGATTACAATGTAATTTACAAGCGGCGGCGGGCAAACACCAGCGGCTGTAGGACTTTTACCTACAACGAAAAAACAGCAGAATTATCAATAGTTGCGCAGCAGCGTTGCGCTGCTGCGCTTTAGTTAGATTAACTGCGCCGCGCACCGAACACGATAGCCATCCACTGTCCTCCCCAGCGGTGCACGCCTAAGCCCAGTACGATACTGGCGGTGCCTAGCCATACGTGCGGCAGAATCTGCTCGTCGTTCAGCATCCGTCCGAGCAGCAGCGCCAGCACCGGCGTGACCAGCGTGATCAGTGCGATGCGCCCGGCCTCCATATTTTTGATCATGTAGTAATACAGCGAGAATCCAATCACCGAACCGAATACGCCCAGATAAAAAATCGCGGCCAGCGTGCGTTGCGGCGGCGACTCCGGCCACAGACCATCGCTGATCAGCCACACAATAAAAAACAGCGGCAGCGCGACGATCAGGGTGCCCAGCGTCATCGCCAGCGGCGGACTATCGTCGTTTATGCGCTTCAGCCACACCAGCCCCAGCGATTGCAGCGTCACCGCAACGAACAGCGCGGCCACACCCAGCAACGCTCCGCTGCCCAGCCCTAATCCGCCCTGGAATACCAGTATCAGTCCGAGCAGCCCCAGCGCCATACCGGTCAATTTCGCCGGGGTCAGCGCTTCCTCTTTAAGCCACAGCGCCGCGGCCAGGCTGGTGAGCAGCGGTGATAACCCATACAGCACCGAGATCATGCCGGAGCTGACATATTGCGCGGCCCAGTAAGTCAGCAACATGGTGCCGCACATGGTTAACCCGCTGGCAAGGTAGCTCTGCACCGCGGCGCGATGCAGCGGAAAGCGCACACGCCACAGCCCCATCAGCAGCACACACAGCAACGCGCTGACTCCCATGCGCGACAGCAGTGCGAAACTGAACCCGACGCCCACCGCGCTCCATTTGATCGCCAGCGGTGTGGTGGACCAGATCATGATTACCGACACAAATGCGGCGGGCAGTGACATTATTTTTCTCCAACATTAACCGCATACGAAACAAAAAGGCCACAGAAATAATCTGTGGCCTTGTGGGAGCTGCTGACGCAGACAGTGCTTAAACGCTCATACTCCCGGCCACAATGAGATGTGCCACACGGCACGCAGCGATGCGCGCAGGGCGGGAATGGGGTATAGGGCGAGTGCGGAATTCATGCAGCGATTATCAGGGGGCAATACCGCAGTGTCAATTTAAATCTTGTCGCCCAGCCATATAACACTGGGTATTATTGCCGGCGATTTAATCGCCGTCTTTCACCGTTATTCAAATCGTACGGCCCCGATTGCGCGCCGGACTGATCGGCATCGTTCAGACCGGTACCGCGTTCAGTCGCCAGCAATGCCTGCAAGTCGCGCCGCCCCTGTTGCGCGATGCTCATTACCGCCTTGCGGTCGTGGCGAACCTTGAGCGCGCGCTCCAGCTGATCTCTGTCGTGCTCCTCAAAGCGCTGGATGATGCGCTGCGCCGCCGACTCGCTCTGACCCAGCGCCTGCAACGCCTGGCCGGCCGCATGCAGCGACGAGTAAAAAGTCTCGCGTATCGGGTCGAGACCCAGCTCGCGAAAATCGAACGCATCGGTGCGGCTGCGTGCCCGCACGATCACCGGCAATTGCGGCCAGCGCGCCCGCACCAGACGCGCAGTGGCCACCGCCGCGACCGGATCATCGATCGCAATCACAAACAGGCAGGCTTTTTCGATCCCGGCCTGCAGCAATAAATCCAGCCGCGATGCATCGCCGTAATAGCAGTTCCAGCCGAAGCTGCGCATCAGCTCAACCTGGTTGGGATCGCGATCGATCACCGTTATCGGAATTTCCTGGGCGTTCAGCACCCGCACTATCATCTGGCCGAAACGGCCGAACCCGGCAATGATCACCGGGTTTTTTTCCTCTATCTTTTCGCTGGCGGCCGGGCGCAGGCGGCGCGTCGAATACTTGTCGTAGATAACCAATAGCAGCGGCGTGATCAGCATCGAGATCGCAACGATGGCGTTCAGCATATTGTACTGGTCGACGTTCAGCGTGTTCTGTGAGAGCCCGATGCCGAAGATGACGAAGGCGAATTCGCCGATCTGCGACAGACCAATTGCAAACAGTCCGGCATCACCGTAAGAAAGCTTGAACAAACGGCCCAGGCCGAAAAGTATGCACGCCTTGACCGCGACCACCGCCAGCGCCAGGCCGATGATTTTTACCGGCGCGCTGGCGATCAGCGACAAATCGACCGACATCCCGACCGCGATGAAAAACAGGCCCAGCAGCAGCCCCTTCACCGGCTCGATATCCAGCCGCAATTCGTAGCGATACTCCGAATCGGCCAGCAGCACGCCGGCCAGGAAAGTGCCCAGCGCCATCGACAGCCCGACCGACTGCACCGCGAGCGATACACCGGTCACCAGCAGCAGCGAGAACGCGACAAAGATCTCGCGCATGCCGGTCTGCGCCACGACGCGCATCACCGGCCGCAATATGGTGCGGCTGGCAATCACAATTACTGCCACCACTAGCAGTGCCTTCAGTGCCAGCCAGCCATTGATGCCGCTGGGCCCGTCCGGCGCCAGCAGCGCCAGCACCATGAACAACGGAATCACCGACAGATCCTGCAGCAGCAGCACCGCGAACGAAGCCTGTCCGCCCGCGGTATTGAAAAGTTTGCGCTCCTCCAGCGAAGCCAGCCCGATCGCGGTGGACGACATCGCAAAACCCATACCGATCACCAATGCCACCGGCCAGCTCAGGCCGAACAGCAATGCAATGCCATAGACCACCGCAACGGTAATCAACACCTGCATGCCGCCCAGCCCAAGCAAGGCCTTGCGCATCCGCCATACCTGTTGTGGCTCCAGTTCCAGCCCGACCAGGAAAAGCAGCAGCACCACGCCGAACTCGGCAAAATGCAGCACCCGTTCCGGTTCCGCAATCAGCTGCAGCGCGTTCGGGCCGATCACAATGCCAGCCAGCAGATAGCCCAGTACCGGGCCCAGACCGAGGCGCTTGCACAGCGGCACGGCGATCACTGCCGCTGCCAGATAAATCGTCGCCTCGACAAAAAAACCGGCGCCGTTCATATCGATGCCTGCACGGGTAAGCTAATCGGAGAACAGGCGGCAGAGAAAAGCGCGTTTATATGACGGCACAGGAGAGAATCATGCCGATCGCTCGCGGCCCGCATCAAAGCATTTGGAATTGTTAAATTTTGCAGTTTCATTACTGGCTAATTGATTAAATTCTAAAGCTGAAAAATCGAGCGAACTTACGCTACGTAACTTAGCTCGCCGCAACCAGCCACTGAAAACTCACCTGCTGGTAATCGTCTCCGTCAACCAGCAAGCCGGTCAGGAGCAGCGCGCCGCTTTGCCCACCCATCGTTACCTCGTAGTTCTGGTCCATCACGAACTTTCCCGCCTCCAGCAACAGACTGGTGCAGGATTTTTTCACATCGGCCAACAGTATGCCCGGCAGCACCGCGGCCGCGGCCGGCTCCGGGAAACGTCCGAAAATGCGGTGCATGCGCGGCTGTTGACGCTGAACCTGGCGCAGCAACACCACTGCAGGATGCTTGGCCAGTATTTCTATGCCGATGCGCGTCTGCCCGTTTCGGTCGGCCTGACGGCGGCGCACGATGCCGGCCCACCAGACATTGCAGCTTTTAGCTTTGATTCCGCATAGCGTACCGACCTTGACGCTCGCATCGGAAGGATCCGGCAGCACGCCGCCCACCCCCATCGTGCTGACATCCAGCACATCCCATATTTCGGCGCGGGTATGCGTGTGCGGCCTGCCCAGCGGCAACGCGGCCCGTCCCGGTTTGGGCTGATTGTGCCGCGCCGCAGCAGGCAGCAGGCTGGCCTCAGCCTCGGCGACAAACCCGCTGATGGCGTTGAAACCGTGCACCACGGTAATGTCGGTAGCGATATCGCGGCGTTCGCGCTGGCGCCGCGGCGGTTCCTTCGACCAGTGCGCATGCAGATGGCGCAGCACGCTGAGCGCAGGCGGCAGCTGCTTATTGATTGCGCCGGCTTCATTGCCCAGTTTATCGATCAGCTCCTGGACTTTGGCCACGGCCTTAACCGCCCCGAAAAAACGTGTGTGTTCGTTGACGTGCAAATCGCTCAGTACCCGCTGCGGCGGGCCGGCAAGGACGAGATCGATCAGGTAGGCACAATTGGGATCGCTCGCTTCCCTTAATTCGAAGAAATTGACCAGCTGAAAACTGATCTGATAGCTCGTTTCGATCTGTGCCGGCGTCAGCGAGGCCGGCGAGGAAACATAGACGACCAGCGTGCGCAGCAACTCCTTCTGCGGGCTGATATGCATGGCGTCCGTTGCATAGGCCATCACCATGTTATTGGCCAGCAGATGGGTCCTGGCCAGCTGGTAGTGCCGGTACAGGCGTTCCCACACGGCGGGCTCGACTTCCTGATAACGCATCAGCGACAGCTTCATCTGAGCCGCGCTCGCGCGCAACAGCCGGACCAGCAGCAGCGGCATATGGCTTTTAAAATTCAGCGGCTTTTTGCCGGGCTGCACGTAGGCATCGATGCATGCGGCATACGCGTGAGCCAGCACTGCCATGAAGTCATATATGCCCTGCCATACCTGCATGCGCTGCTGCGCCTGCGCATCAGAACCGGCCCGATATCCGCCGGCCAGTTCCCCAGGCCCAGCCAGATCAAGATACTGCTGCTGCAATTTCGCCAGCAGCAACTGCGCGGTTTCGTCCACCAGCATCACGATTGCGACGCGGCGTTCCGGCCGAAACGAAACGCTATCGCGCATTGTGCCCAGCCACGCGGCAATTTCGCGCAGCGCGTCGAGCGGCTCGTCGTCCGACAGTTGCGCCAGCAGATTACGCGCCGCCTCCAGTTCCGCGAGCGCGTGGTCCGGCTTGCCGCTGTCGTCGTCAGGAACCATGGGCACGGTACAGCAGAATTGCTATTCGATGACGGCCGCGTGTTATCCGCGCGGCGGGATTTGAGGCTGGCCCTGCATTGGAGCAAAGTGCATTCATCGTAATCCCAGGGATCAGTGGTGCCGGGCCGTTGGCAGGTTGCCTGGCGAACCTGTTGTTTTTGCGATGGTAACGAAGTGATCGCTTTTTGGGAAGCACCGCCCCATCTGGTTTTATATCTCCCCAAAGCCGGCGCGCTACGGTAAGCTTGTATTTTTACCTCACTACTTCATCAATCATGGCCCAATATGTAATGTCCATGCTCCGCGTGAGCAAGGTCGTCCCGCCCAAGCGTCAAATCATCAAGGATATTTCCCTCAGTTTTTTCCCCGGCGCCAAGATCGGCCTGCTCGGACTGAACGGCTCCGGCAAATCCACCGTGCTGCGCATCATGGCCGGCGTGGATAAGGAATACGACGGCGAAGTGCAGCACCTGCCGAACATCTCGATCGGCTATCTGCCGCAGGAGCCGCAGCTCGACCCGGCCAAGACCGTGCGCCAGGAAGTTGAGTCAGCGCTGGGCGAAGTGTTCGAGGCGCAGGCCAAGCTGGACGCGGTGTATGCCGCCTACGCCGAGGAAGACGCCGACTTCGATGCGCTCGCCGCCGAACAGGCGCGGCTGGAGGCCGTCATCGCCGCCTCGGGCTCGGACGCCGAACACCAGCTGGAAATCGCCGCCGATGCGCTGCGTCTGCCGGAGTGGGACGCCACCATCAAGAATCTTTCCGGCGGCGAAAAGCGCCGCGTCGCGCTGTGCAAACTGCTGCTGGAAAAACCCGACATGCTGCTGTTGGACGAGCCGACCAACCATCTGGACGCGGAATCGGTCGAGTGGCTGGAACAATTCCTGGTGCGCTTTCCCGGCACCGTGGTGGCGGTCACGCATGATCGCTACTTCCTCGACAACGCCGCCGAATGGATACTGGAACTGGATCGCGGCCACGGCATTCCGTGGAAGGGCAATTACTCGAGCTGGCTGGAGCAGAAAGGCGCCCGGCTGGAACAGGAACAGAAGCAGCTCGACGCGCATGCCAAGGCGATGAAGCAGGAGCTGGACTGGGTGCGCCAGAATCCCAAGGGGCGCCAGGCCAAATCCAAGGCGCGTATCGCGCGTTTCGAAGAACTCAATTCGCAGGAACACCAGACGCGCAACGAGACGCAGGAAATTTTCATCCCGGTGGCCGAGCGGCTGGGCAATGAAGTCATCGAATTCATCAATGTCAGCAAAGCCTACGGCGAGCGCCTGCTAATCGACAACCTGAGCTTCAAGGTGCCGCCGGGCGCGATCGTGGGCATCATCGGCCCGAACGGCGCAGGTAAATCCACCCTGTTCCGCATGATCACCGGCAGCGAAAAACCGGACAGCGGCGAAGTCAAAATCGGCAGCACCGTCAAGATCGCGCATGTCGACCAGTCGCGCGATGCGCTGGAAAGCGACAAGACCGTGTTCGACGCGATCTCCGGCGGCAACGACATCCTCACCGTGGGCAAATACGAAACCCCGGCGCGCGCCTATATCGGCCGCTTCAACTTCAAGGGCGGCGATCAGCAGAAGATCGTCGGCAACCTGTCCGGCGGTGAACGCGGGCGGCTGCACCTGGCCAAGACGTTAATCTCCGGCGGCAACGTGCTGCTGCTGGATGAACCGTCCAACGACCTCGACGTGGAAACGCTGCGTGCACTGGAAGATGCACTGCTCGAATTCGCCGGCTGCGTGATGGTGATCTCGCATGACCGCTGGTTCCTCGATCGCATCGCCACGCACATCCTCGCGGCGGAAGGCGAATCGCACTGGACATTCTTTGACGGCAACTATCAGGAATATGAGGCGGACAAAAGGAAGCGCCTGGGCGAAGAAGGCGCGAAGCCGAAACGCATCCGGTATAAGCCGATCAGCCGATAAGCCGCGCCAGCGGCGTGCCTTTTCCATGTCGAAGGTCCCGCCGCTTTGCGCACTTTCGGCGGCCTTATGAGCTACACTTCTGATTCGTCGGCAAAAACTAGGGAAGGAACTAAAATGGGCAATACCGCAGATTACAAGCTACTCCGCAACTCATCAGTGGGCGCTGAACTTCACGAAGATGAAGCCCGCGCTCTGGCAGATAAAATGGGCGTGCGCCAGTTAAAGGATGGCGAACTGCTCATCAGTGAAGGCGCGGCCGATGAGACTTTGTTCATTCTCACCTCCGGCAGGCTGGCTGTGTTCAGCGTCACCACTGACGGCAAAGAGGAAGCGGTTTACACCATGACCGAAGGCGAATGCGCCGGAACGCGCGCATTCGTCGACCGGACCCCGCGCAAAGCCACCCTGCGTGCGATCGGTAAAGCCACGGTCTACACGCTCACCCCGGACGATTTTGAGTCATTGCTGGATACTCAGCCGCGCCTGGTTTACAAAGTGATGCGTGCGCTGTTCCGGAATACCCATATGAATCTGATGCGGATGAACCAGGAAACCCAGCAGCTCGCCAATTACATCCATAAGACGCAGGGGCGGTATTGAATTTCTGAATCTTCAGGAAAATGAGGACTGGCTGAGGGGCTCCAGTCACTCGACGTGAACCCTGCGCGTGCTGGAAGACGCCCTGCTCGAATTCGCCGGCTGGGTAATGGTAATCTCGCATGACTGCTGGTTCCTCAATCTTCCTCCATCGCATCGCCATACTATCCTCGCGGAATCGCTGTGGGTGCAAAGGTTAAAAGCACCAATCTCCTAACCAATTACTTTGTACAATTGGCGGCAAACGATGTTTAATGATATCCGCGCCAGCCACCAACAGACCTAGACCGTTCACACTCCATGCTTACCGGTAATCCCCGCTCCACACTAACCCAGCTTGCCGCCCAAGTCAGACAGAGCAGGCACGGAAAGAAATATCATTCCCCATGCCTTTGAGTAACCTGATGGATCTGGACGCCCGCACCCTGCTGTTTTCGCTGATGCTGACCAACGCCTTGATGGTGCTGAGCCTGTTCGTCGCCGCAACCGGGCGGAGCCCGGGCAGAAACAGGGACGGCATGGGTAAATGGGCACTGGCGATGCTGCTGGAAACGATGACCTGGATGCTGATTGCATTCCGCGGCACAATTCCCGACGTCTTTTCGATTGTGGTCGCCAATGGCTGCAAGGCCGCGGCGCATGCGCTGATTCTGGCCGCGATTTACGAGTTCCAGCAGCGCCGCGCGCCGCGCTGGCAGTACTACACGCCGATCGCGCTGATCGTGATAACAATGGCGGTGCTGGTGGACGACATAGCCGGCCGCTTCATCTGGGGCAGCCTCATCTTCGCCTTCCAGATCGTGCTGGTCGGCCGCGCGCTGCTGTCCGACCGGGAAACCCGCGGCGGACGGGCATGGCGGCTGCTGTTCGCCGGCATCATGTTAATTGTACTGGTGCTGGCAATGCGCGCCGCTGTTGCGCTGTCCGGCTATAGTGATTTCGCCCAGCCTCACAACAACGTCGCGCTGCATCCGGTGCAGCTTATTGCATTTATCGCCGCGATGGCGACTGCGCTGCTCGGTTCAGTGGGTTTTGTGCTGATGGTCAAGGAACGCACGGATCGGGAAATCATGCATCTGGCGATGACCGACAGCCTGACCCAGATTGCCAACCGGCGCGCCTTGATCGAACACGCCGAACACGCGCTGGCGCGGCGCAGCGGCTTGCCTCTGGCGCTGCTGATGATAGACGTGGATCACTTCAAGCTGATCAACGATACCCACGGACATCCGGCCGGAGACGAGGTGCTGCGCAAAATCGCCAGACTGCTGACCGCGCGGCTGCGCGGGCATGATTTCCTGGGACGTTACGGCGGTGAAGAATTCTGCGTGGTCGCCCCGGAAACCGACACCGCCGGAGCGCTGGCGCTGGCCGAATCCCTGCGCGAAACCATCGCTTCCGCATCATTTGCGCCCGAGTTAGCAGCGCTCTCCGTTACAGTGAGCATCGGCATCTCGCGCTGCCCGCCCGATACGACACGTGGACTAAAAGAAGTGCTGATGGAAGCCGACGCTGCGCTGTATGCGGCCAAGCAATCGGGCCGCAACAAGGTCGTCTGTTTCGGTCAGGACGACGCAGCTATCGCGGCCGGCCAGGCGCCCGCGCTGCAAACCGTATAACAGAGCGCGCCTGATCCGCCGCAAAATTCATGTGCTCAATCTGATCAATGAAGAACGCAACGCTGCAAACAATTGAGCTGGACCCGCGCTGCCCGCCCAAGCCTGATTTCGGCAAGCCCTGCAATGGCTGCGGAGCGTGCTGCGCCGCCGGGCCATGCCCGGTTGCGTATGCGTTCCTGTTTCAGTTTCAAGGCAAGTGCCGCGCATTGCTGTGGCAGGAAGAGGGAGCGCGTTATGTGTGCGGCATGGTGGTCAGTCCGGACCGTTATGTGCGGCTGATTCCGCAAAGATGGCGCGCGCTCAGCGGCCGGTTTTTCGCGTCGCGCATCGCGGCGGGCAGCGGCTGCGATTTTCACGCTGAAGTCACCGATCTACCGGAGAGCACAGACTAAAGCGATACCAGGAATTCGCTACAGCGTATATTTATAATCATCCATCGAGCCCATCCCTTGAAAAATCTTCAACCCACTTCCGTCTGGTCGCACTTCGCGACGCTTTGCGACATTCCCCGTTCCTCGCTGCATGAGGCGGCGCTGCGCGAGCATCTGATCGCGTGGGCCGAATCGCATGGCATCGCGGCGACCGTGGACACGGCAGGCAACCTGATTCTGAAAAAACCCGCCAGCCCCGGCTGCGAAATGAAACCCGGCGTGATCATGCAGGGCCACCTCGACATGGTGTGCCAGGCCAACGCGGGTACCCGGCATGATTTCCTGCGCGACCCGATCCGCCCGGTCGTGCGCGATGGCTGGGTGGTGGCCGAGAACACCACGCTGGGCGCGGACAATGGCATCGGGGTGGCACTGGCGCTGGCTGCGCTGGAAGAGCCGGGCCTGATGCATCCGCCGCTGGAAGTGCTGCTCACTGTCAACGAGGAATGCGGCATGGATGGCGCGCGTGGGCTGGTGCCCGGCAGTTTGCAGGGCAGGATGCTGATCAATCTGGACACCGAGGAGTGGGGGCATTTTTATCTGGGCTGCGCCGGCGGCGTGGACGTGGAAGTTCGCCACGACTGCGCGCAGGAAGATTTGCCGCCGGGTGACACGCTGTGGCGGATGGAGGTGAGCGGATTGCGCGGCGGGCATTCCGGCATCGACATTCATCTCGGGCGTGGCAACGCGATCAAACTGCTGGCGGAGGCGCTGCGCGATTTTTCTGCGGCGATGCATCTGCGCCTGATCGAGTTTAAGGGAGGCACGGCGCGCAATGCCATTCCGCGCGAGGCGTATGCGCTGTTCGCGCTGCCCACCGCGGATGCGGCACGGCTGGAAGACGCGGTGAAGCAACGCCATAACGAATGGCGCAGGCGCTACAGCGACATCGATGCGCATGTCGCGTTAACAATCAGGGCTTGCGCCGCGAACGTTCTGCGCGCTGATAATTCGCCAGCGCAGCCACACAGCACCATTGCACGCGCCGATCAGCAACGCCTGCTCGACTTTATGCATGGCGCCGCGAACGGTGTCGCCCGTATGAGCGATGCATTCGCGGGCGTAGTGGACACCTCCGGCAACCTCGGCGTGGCGGCGCTGCAACAGGGTGAATTTCGCGCCACGTTCAAGCTGCGCTCGCTGCACGATGCACGCGCGCAGTCGTTGGCCGCCGTGATGATCGCC
>JAZJXX010000015.1:0-37197 GCA_040390665.1 Pseudomonadota bacterium
ACCGGCCTGTCACGCCGGGGGTCGCGGGTTCGAGTCCCGTCCACTCCGCCAAACCAGGGCGAACGCAAGTTCGCCTTTTTCATTTGTTCCAAAATTCCATTGGATAGGTTGCCATGTTTGACTTTGTGCATGAAAAAAAGCGATTGGTGCAGATTGTGTTGTTGCTTATTATTCTTCCGTTTGCTTTCTGGGGCGTCGAGTCTTATCGGAATACGAATGGCGGGGGGGAACCTCTGGCCACAGTAAACGGTGAAAAAATCCATCAGCAGGAATTTGACCGTGCCTTACGGCAGCAGCAGAATCGAATGCGCGAAATGATGGCGGAAAAATTCGACCCCGCAATCGTTGAAAAACCCGAATTTCAAAACGCAGTCCTGCAAAATCTGATCAGCCAGAAGCTTTTGATGCAACAGGCCAAAGCCGAGGGGTTAAGCGTGAGCGAGGACCAGCTGGCTGAAGTGATAGCCGGTATCGAGGCATTCCATAAGGACGGGAAATTCGATAAGCAGCAATATGTGGCTGCGTTGAAAAACCAGGACATGACGCCTCCGGCGTTTGAAAAAGGCCTGATGCAGGAGCTCGGCATGCAGCAGTTGACCGACGCCTACACCCAGAACGGATATGCGTCCAATGCCGCAGCGGACAATTTAATCCGGCTGAATGAACAGCAACGCATGGTCAGCCTGGCGGTCATCCCGCCTGACGCGTTCCTTAAACAGTCGACGGTGGAAGATACAGCGGTCAAAAATTATTACGAGAAAAACCAGGCGGAATTTCAAACTCCGGAACAGGCGCGGGTTGAGTATGTGATGCTCTCCGCTGACGCGCTCCAGGCTCAGGCGAAGGTCGACGCATCAGCGGTCCGGAAATATTATGACGAGCACCAGGCTGAAATGGGCGAGCAGGAGCAGCGCCAGGCGGCGCATATACTGATTTCGGTCCCCGCTCAAGCGTCCGACGCGGAGCGCCAGGCCGCCAAGGCCAAGGCTGAGCAGGTGCTGCAGCAGGTCCGGCAGTCGCCAGGGAAATTTGCCGATCTGGCAAAGCAGTTTTCACAGGATCCCGGCTCGGCTGCGAATGGCGGCGATCTGGGTATGTTCGGACGCGGGATGATGGCGAAGCCATTTGAGGACGCCGTGTTCCAGTTAAAGCCCGGTGAGATAAGCGGCTTGGTTCAGACCGAGTTTGGCTATCATATTATCAAGCTGATCGCGGTGCAGCCGGCAAAAATCCAATCGTTTGACGAGGCAAAAAGCCTGATTGAGCAACGATTGAAATTACAGCAAGCCAATGACAACTTTACCGAACTGGCCGATAAGTTCAGCAATATTGTGTATGAGCAAAGCGATACGCTTAAATCCGCTGCGGACCTGGTAAAAACGCCCATACTGCAAAGTCCGTGGCTGACCAAAAACCAGCCCGGCAGTCCGCCCTGGACTGATAAAGCACTGCAGGCAGTGTTTTCCAAGGAGGTCATCAAAGACAAGCGCAACAGTGCTGCCGTTGAGATTGCTCCAAACACATTACTGGCAGTGCGCCTGCTGGAATATAAACCGGCCAGTACACGTCCTTTGGCCGAGGTAAGTGATGCCATACGTCAGAAATTGCAGCGCCAGCAAGCGCTCGAGCTTGCTTACAAGCAGGGAAAAACCACGCTGGAGCAGTTGCTACGCGGCGAGCATCCCGCTGTGGAGTGGAAGGCCACGCAGGTGTTGACCCGGTCGCAACGCAGCGAAGAGGGTGATTTGGTACGCAGGGTGTTTCAGATGGATGTCGGCAAGCTGCCTGCGTATATAGGGGCAGAAAATCCGCAGCACGGTTATACCCTGGTAAGGCTGGAAGCCGTCAAGGAAGGGGCTGCGATAGATGATGCCAAGCGCGCGCGCTACGTCCAGCAATTGCGCCAGATGACCGGCGACGAGTTGTTCCAGGCATATCTGGCGGATCTCAGGAAACGGGCGAAAATCAGTGCCAAGCCGTTAAGTACCGAAGACAGGAAATAAATTTCTGAGACATAAAAACGCCTCCCTCGGGAGACGTTTTTTATTGTTAAAGCAGTTTAATTTATGGTTCGGTAGTGCCTAAAGCGGTTGTGTTAAAGCCGCCGTCCACATAAGTAATTTCGCCGGTTATGCCGCTGGCCAGATCGCTGCATAAAAAGGCGATGGTGTTGCCAACCTCCTCTATGGTGACGTTGCGTTTCAGCGGCGCATTTTTTTCGTTGTAGCCGAGCAGCTTGTTAAAGTCGGCAATGCCGGCCGAAGCCAGCGTTTTAATTGGTCCGGCCGACACCCCATTAACACGGATGCCGCGATTGCCCAGATTCATTGCCAGGTAGCGTACGCTGGCTTCCAGGCTGGCTTTGGCCAAGCCCATCACATTGTAGTGAGGCATGGTGCGCACCGCCCCCAGATAGCTCAATGTCAGCAGCGCTGCGTTGCGTCCTTCCAGCATGGGCAGCGCGGCCTTGGCCATGGCCGGAAAGCTGTAAGAACTGATGTCATGCGCAATGTGGAATGCCTCGCGCGTCAGCCCTTCAAGAAATTCTCCAGCCAGCGCTTCGCGCGGCGAGAAGGCAATTGAATGAACAAAACCATCAAACTTTTCCCAGTGTTCGCCCAGGCTGGCAAATAACTGCTCTATTGCGGCATCACTGGCAACATCGCACGGAAAGAGCAGCGCACTATCGAATTCACGCGCGAGTTCGCTCACCCGATCACGTATACGCTCACCCTGATAGGTAAAGGCCAGTTCTGCACCCTCGCGTCGCATGGCCTGCGCAGCGCCATATGCAATAGAGCGGTTACTGATCATGCCGGTGATCAGGAAGCGTTTGTTTGCCAAAAATCCCATGTCTAGCCTTTGTTCAAATTAGATAGCGGGATTATAACCGTACAATCATTACTGCGCACCGCGCTGAAGCAATCGTATATAATTCGAGGCTGTGCGTTTTACCGGAATCGACTACGCAATGCTGGAAATTAGCAATCTTGCCTGCACTCGCGGAGATCATCTGCTGTTTTCCGGTTTAAGCTTTTCCTTGTCTGCTGGCGAGCTGCTGCAGGTAGAGGGCGCGAACGGCAGCGGCAAGACCAGTTTGTTGCGCACCTTGTGCGGCTTTGCGATGCCCGAAGCCGGACGGATCGCATGGCGCGGACAGGATATTCAGGAGCTGGGCCAGGAGTACCGCGCTGAGATGATCTACCTTGGTCATCTGAATGGCGTGAAAGACGAATTAAATGCGCTGGAAAATCTGCGGATCAGCAGCGGGTTGTCCGGCTGCGACGTAGACGACAAACAACTGGGCACAGCATTGCGGCGCATGGGTTTGCGCGGCCGTGAAACTTTGCCGGTCAAAGTGCTGTCTCAGGGCCAGCGTCGGCGCGTAGCGCTGGCGCGTTTGCTGGTTAGTGATGCGTTGCTGTGGATACTTGATGAGCCATTGACCGCGCTGGATATAAGCGCGGTTACGTTGATGCAGGAGCTGATTGCGCAACATCTGGCTAATGGTGGAATGGTTATTTATACCACTCACCAGCCTCTTGAAGTGCCCGACGTGCCGGTACGGCGGCTGCAGTTGTCATGAAGGCCTTGCCGTTATTTGGTTTGCTGGGTCTGGTGATACGGCGTGATCTGGTGCTGGCGATGCGTCGCCGCGCTGATGTGTTGACCACGCTGGTTTTTTTTATCATGGTGGTCAGCCTCTTCCCGTTAAGTGTGGGGCCAGAGCCGGAGCTGTTGCGCAGGATGGCCCCGGGGATAGTCTGGGTGGCGGCGTTGCTGGCTTCCATGTTGTCCTTGGTGCGTATGTTTTCGGCTGACTACCTGGACGGCACACTGGAGCAAATGCTGCTGGCGCCGCAGTCGCTGTCGATGCTTGTGCTGGCGAAAATAATTGCGCACTGGATGTTGTCCGGTCTGCCGCTGGTGCTGCTGGCGCCGGTACTTGGATTGCAGTTTGATATGCCGGCACAGGCGTTGCAGGTAATGGTAGTAACGCTATTGCTCGGGACACCCACACTGAGCGCAATCGGCGCGGTGGGCGCCGCACTGACCCTGGGGTTGCGCGGTGGTGGTGTACTGGTGTCGCTACTGGTGCTGCCGTTGTGTATACCCGTGCTGATATTTGGCGCGGGTGCAGTGGAGGCTGCCACAAGTGGTACGAACGTGATGCCGCATATGGCGCTGCTGGGCGCATTGCTGCTGCTGGCGCTGGTGTTTACCCCATGGGTTACTGCTCATGCGTTGCGAATTTCGATGGAGTGAAGTTTGGCTATAAACTGGTTTAAATATTCTGCACCCAGCACCTTTTATGGACTTGCCGGCAAACTCATTCCATGGTTTTCCTGGTCCGCGGCAATTCTTTTCCCGGTCGGTCTGTACATCAGTTTTTTCGTCGCGCCGACCGATGCTCAACAAAGCGAGGCCTATCGCATCATGTTTATTCATGTGCCGGCTTCCATTCTGTCGATGTTTATTTATCTGGTGATGGCAGCCTATGCGGCGTTGGGGCTGGTGTTCAATACGCGACTGTCGTCGATGATGGCGTCGGCACTGGCGCCGACCGGCGCGCTATTCGCATTTATCTCGCTGTGGACTGGAGCGCTGTGGGGCAAGCCGATGTGGGGTGCGTGGTGGGTATGGGATGCACGTCTGACGTCTGAACTGATCCTGCTTTTCCTGTATCTGGGTTTCATCGCCTTGCATGCGTCGATTGACGACCCGCGCCGGGCCGACCGCGCCGCCGCGTTGCTCGCAATCGTAGGCTCGGTCAATGTGCCGATCATTTATTTCTCGGTTAAATGGTGGAATACGCTGCATCAGGGCGCCACCGTCAGCTTTAGCGGCACCACCATGCATGTCGTGATGCAGCAGGCGCTGTACACCATGCTTCTGGCGTGCTGGCTATATGCTGTCGCAGTCGTGCTGGCGCGGGTGCGCGGTATTATCCTTGAACGTGAACGCAAGTCTTTGTGGGTACTTGACCTGCCGGAAAGCAAGCAATGAACTGGGGCGATTTTTTTGCGATGAGGGGTTATGCTTTTTATATATGGGGCGCGTACGGTATGGCGTTGCTGATATTTATCACGGAAATCGTGGCCGTGCGGCATAGAAAAAAAGCAGCCCTGCAGCAGCTGCGGCTGTTGCGTGATGCGGGAGTAGACGAATAATGAAACCGCGCCAGAAAAAATTTATGTATATTATTGTTGCGCTGGCAATACTAGGCATCATTGTGGGCCTGGTCCTGTATGCGCTAAAAAATAATGTCAGCCTGTTTTATACGCCGACCCAGGTGTTTAACAATGAAGCTCCACGAGGACACAACTTCCGTATAGGCGGGCTGGTGGAAGAGGGGAGCGTCAAGCGCGAACAGGACGGTTTGACCGTGCACTTTATCGTAACCGATACCGCGCGCAGCATGCCAGTGGTATACAAAGGTATTTTGCCGGACCTGTTTAAAGAAGGAAAAGGCGTAGTCGCGCAGGGCAAGCTGCAGCCAGATAATGTTTTTCGCGCAGAAGAAGTGCTGGCCAAGCATGATGAAAATTATATGCCGCCGGAGGCTGCTCACGCTCTGGAGCAGGCCAAGGCAAAGTCCGCTGGCGCAGCGGCACCCACAGTTACCGCACCGATAGAAAAATAACCCGGAGACACAGTCATGATTCCTGAAATTGGAAATTTCTGCATTATTATTGCGCTGCTCCTGGCGTTTGTTCAAGGGGTTCTGCCCATACTGGGTGCCGCGCGCAGCAATAGCGTGCTGATGGGCATAGCGCGACCGATGGCGGTCGGCCAGTTCGTATTTGTAGCGATTGCATTTTTCTGCCTTGAACGCTCACTGTTGACCAACGACTTTTCCGTGCTGTATGTGGCCGAACATTCCAATTCAGAATTGCCGGGGCAATACAAGTTTGCGGCGCTGTGGGGCGGGCATGAAGGCTCGCTATTGCTGTGGACTTTTATCCTGACGATCTGGACGATTATGGTGGCCCAGTTCAGCAAGCATCTCCCGCAGGAAATGGTGGCGCGGGTGATCGGTGTAATGGGCCTGATTTCGGTCGGCTTCCTGCTGTTCATGCTGTTCACTTCCAATCCATTCGAGCGTTTGCTGCCCGCGGCTGTGGAGGGAAGAGACCTTAATCCGCTGTTGCAGGATCCCGGCCTGGTTATCCACCCGCCGATGCTGTACTTCGGCTATGTCGGTACTTCAGTGGCTTTTGCATTTGCCATCGCTGCGTTGCTTGGCGGCCGTATGGACGCCACCTGGGCGCGCTGGTCACGCCCGTGGACCACGATGGCCTGGGTCTTTCTGACCTTCGGCGTCGGACTGGGCAGCTGGTGGGCCTACTATGAGCTGGGCTGGGGCGGCTGGTGGTTCTGGGACCCGGTGGAGAACGCTTCCTTCATGCCGTGGCTGGTGACGACCGCATTGATACACTCACTTGCGGTCACCGAAAAGCGTGGCGCATACAAGAGCTGGACTGTTCTGCTCGCCATCAGTGCATTTTCATTGAGCCTGCTGGGCACTTTCCTGGTGCGTTCGGGCGTGCTTACTTCAGTCCATTCATTCGCGACTGATCCGGCGCGCGGTATTTTCATTCTGGCTTTCCTGGTGATCGTGATCGGCAGTTCGCTGCTGTTGTTCGCCTGGCGCGCGCCCAAAATCGGCCTGGGCGGCAAGTTCAATATCATTTCGCGTGAATCGATGCTGCTGTCGAACAACCTGATGCTATCGGTGGCCGCTGCTTCAGTATTTCTCGGCACTTTATATCCGCTGTTTGTGGATGCGCTGGGTCTGGGTAAAATTTCCGTCGGTGTGCCTTATTTCAACGCGGTGTTTGTCCCGCTGATGGTGCCGATGGTGTTGATGATGGGGCTGGGCCCGATTGCGCGCTGGAAGCAGGCGAGCGTACCCGATATGTGGGTGCGCATACGCTGGGCGCTGGGTTGCTCCGTGCTCATCGCTATCCTGTTGCCGCTGGTGATGGGTAAATGGACGCCGATGATCTCGCTCGGCTTTCTGCTGGCGTTCTGGGTTATTACCACCGTGGTGATGGATATGGGCAAACGTCTGAGTGGCCGCGAAGGTGGCCTCGGCGTGCGTTTGAAATCTCAATCGCGCAGTTACTATGGCATGCAGCTGGCGCATATCGGCGTAGGCGTATTCATCATTGGCGTGACTATGGTCAAGGGTTACGAGGCTGAACGCGATGTGCGCATGGATGTAGAAGATACTGTGCAGGCGGGTGGTTATGAGTTCCGCTTTGACGGTGTGCGTCAGCAGACCGGTCCTAACTATAGCGCGTCGCAGGGACGCGTAACCGTCAGCAAGGACGGCAAGGTGATCACCCAGATGTTCCCCGAGAAGCGTGTATATAACGCCTCAGGTATGCCGATGACGGAAGCGGCCATTAAACCTGGCCTGAGCGGCGATCTGTATGTATCGCTGGGTGAGCCGATACCCAACAGCAACGGTGCGTGGTCGGTGCGGATTTATATCAAACCTTTCGTTGACTGGATCTGGGCCGGCTGCCTGTTGATGGGCCTGGGCGGTATCCTGGCCGTCAGCGATCGGCGCTACCGCGTCCTGTCCAGAAAAACCAAAGTTGAGGCAGGCGACAGTCCAGCCGGAGAACCCGCACTGGTGATGGAGGGCAAGACGCCGTGATGCGCTATATCCTTCCGCTCGTTGCTTTTCTGGTGCTGTCGGCTTTTCTGTATCTGGGGCTCAATCTTAATCCGCATGAGGTGCCTTCGCCGCTGATCGGCAAGCCGGCGCCGGCGTTTTCACTGCCGCAGTTGCAACAGCCGGAGCTGCAATTTTCGGCGCAGGAAATGCGCGGCAAAGTATGGTTGCTGAACGTATGGGCTTCGTGGTGCGTCTCATGCCGCGAAGAGCACCCGATACTGGTGGAACTGGCGCGGCAAAATATTGTGCCGGTATACGGGCTGGATTACAAAGACAAGGCAGAAGACGGAAAAAACTGGCTGGAGCAGCATGGAGATCCTTATGTGCTGAGCGCGGCTGACCGCGAGGGCCGGGTCGGCATCGATTACGGGGTTTATGGGGTACCGGAAACCTATGTGATAGATAAACAGGGGATCATTCAGTACAAGCAGATCGGGCCGGTTACACCTCAGGTGTTGAATCAGAAAATACTGCCCCTCGTTGCGGAGCTAAACAGAAAATGAAACGTTTACTGATCATTTTGCTGTGTGTCCTGCCGCTGTTCGCCTATGCCAATGAAGCCAAGGATATGGCGGAAGATCCAGTGCTGGAAAAGCGCATGATAGGGCTGGCTGAAAATTTGCGTTGCCTGGTTTGTCAGAATGAATCGCTGGCCAGTTCGCACGCAGAGCTGGCGGACGATTTGCGTCGCGAAGTGCGCGAGCAAATGAAGAAGGGCATGTCCGATCAGCAAATCATCGATTACCTGGTGGCGCGCTATGGCGATTTTGTGCTGTACAAGCCGCCGGTAAAAAATACCACCTATCTGTTATGGTTCGGCCCTTTCCTGTTATTCCTGCTGGCCGCTGCATTGTTCTTTTACCAGATGCGGAAGCGTCGTAAAACCATGCTGGACACTACTCTCACTCCGGAAGCAGAACAACGCGCCGCCGCTTTGCTTAACGACCATAAAGATAATCAAGCATGACATTATTCTGGATAATTTCCGCGCTACTGCTGGTAGTCGCGGTGCTGTTTGTGGTCCTTCCACTCTGGCGCAGCAGAATCAAAAATTCGGTGCAGCGCGACGTTTCCAATCTTGAGATTTTTCGCGACCAGGCCAATGAGATGGATGCGGATCAGCGCAATGATCTGCTTACCGCGGAGCAGCACACGCTGGGTAAACGCGAACTGCAGGCACGCTTACTGGAAGAGGTGAAAGAGCCGGGGGCGGTACAGGCACAGCCGCAGCAATCGCAGAAAGCGATAGCCATAATTCTGGCTGTGATATTGCCGCTCAGCGCCGCCGGCCTGTATATGAAAGTCGGCAATCGGGCTGCGCTGACGCCACAAGTGCCGGGGGTGGCGGCAGCAGGATCGGGGCGTACTTCGGCAGCGATCAAGACGCTTGAGGAAAAGGTCGCGCAAAACCCCAAGGATACTGCCGTGCTGGAGCAATTGGCACGGGCTTATCTGGATCAGGAACGGTTTATGGATGCGGCCAAGGTGTACAACACACTGACCGGTCTGGAGCCGGCCAATGCGCAATTGTGGGCGGATTTTGCCGATACGCTGGCGATGGCCAGCGGACAGAATCTTGCCGGGCATCCCACCATGCTGATCAACAAGGCGCTGGAAGTCGATCCGAACAATCCGAAGGCGCTGGCGCTGGCCGGATCCGCGGCGATGGGGCGCGCCGACTATCCCGCGGCCATAAAGAATTGGGAAAAATTGCTTACCGTGGTCAAGCTTGATCCGGAAAACACGCGGATGTTCCAGGAAGGCATACAGCAGGCGCGCGACGCGCTTGCCCAGGGAGGCGCCGGCGCTAAGCCGGCTGAAAATAATACTGCGCAAACCGCTCAAAGGCAGCCGCCGGCGGGCGAAGAGATGAAGTCGGGAGCAGCGCCTGTCTCTTCCGGGCGGGAGCGCATAACCGGCACAGTCATGCTGAGCGATGCACTAAAAGCCAAGGCCAAGCCGGACGATATGGTCTTCGTGGTGGCTCGTGCCGCGAAAGGCCCACGGATGCCGCTGGCGGTGGTACGCGTATATGTGAAGGATCTGCCGTATCAGTTCAAGCTGGATGACAGCAATGCGATGGCTCCGCAGATGAAGCTATCGAATTACGACGAGGTAATCCTGCTTGCGCGCATTACCGTGTCCGGCGACCCGGTTGCTCATCCCGGCGACCTGGAGGGTACCACCGCTAATGTCAAACCCGGCACCAACGACATCAAGTTGAACATAGACCATATAGTGAAATAAAACCGTGGCCGTATCGAGTTGCCGTTCAAGGCCCGCAGCGATGCGGGTTTTGTATTTTCGCCGCTACAAATTCATCTATTTTCGGCGGTAGATACGGTGTTCCCGGTTGTATAATTCGACTGATTGTTAGCTTGAGTGCTGCGCATTTCGCCAGCGTGGTTTTATTGCGGTCCAAGGGGTTGTTAAGATTTGATGCGCATACTACTGAGTAACGACGATGGATATTTTGCTCCGGGACTGGCTGCGCTGGCGGACGCATTGAGCGCTCTGGCGGATATCGTTGTTGTGGCGCCCGAGCGCGACCGCAGCGGTGCAAGCAATTCGCTGACGCTGGACCGGCCGCTCAATTTACGCCGCGCCGCCAGCGGCTTTTATTATGTCAACGGCACGCCTACCGACTGTGTGCATCTGGCGGTCACCGGTATGCTGGATACCCAGCCGGGTATGGTTATATCGGGAATCAATGCTGGCGCGAACATGGGCGACGACACCATTTATTCCGGCACGGTGGCGGCAGCGACGGAAGGATTCCTGCTTGGCATCCCGGCCATTGCGGTTTCGCTGGCTGGCCGCGAACTGGCCCATTACGCCACTGCCGCACGCGTAGTGGCAGACTTGGTGCGGCGCTTCGAGCAGCGCACCCACACTCATCCATGGCTGTTGAATGTCAACGTGCCGGATATTCCCTATGATGAACTGCAGGGAACCGAAGTGACCCGGCTGGGCAAGCGCCATAAGGCCGAGCCGGTGGTCAGGGCGGCCAACCCGCATGGCGAAACGGTGTACTGGGTGGGGGCGGCGGGCAAGGCGCAGGACGCCGGGGAGGGTACGGATTTTAATGCGATCGCCCGGCGCCGCGTATCGATCACTCCACTGCAGATCGACCTGACGCAATACAGCCAGCTGGATGCAGTGAGCGGCTGGCTGGCGGACGGTGCCACTTGAACACAATACGCTACAGCGGCATTGGCATGACTTCGTCGCGCACGCGCACGCGTTTGATTGAACGGTTGCGCGCGCAGGGCATCACGGATGAAGTGGTACTGGCTGCGATGAATTCAGTGCCGCGCCATATTTTCGTGGATGAGGCGCTGGCCAGCCGTGCCTATGATGATGTGTCACTGCCGCTGGGTTTCGGGCAAACTATTTCGCAGCCTTATATCGTTGCCCGCATGATAGAAATTTTACGCGCCGGGCGTCCGCTGAACCGGGTACTCGAAGTCGGTACCGGCTGCGGTTACCAGGCAGCGGTGCTGGCCGGCGTGGCAAAACAGGTCTATACGGTGGAACGCATCCATCCGCTGTATGAGCGCGCGGCGGCTACGCTGAACGAATTACGGCTGGACAATGTGCTCGCCAGCTACGCCGACGGCAATATGGGCCTGCCCGAAGCCGCGCCCTTCGATGGCATCATTATGGCGGCCGCGGCGACGCATGTGCCGCCGGCGCTGGCGGAACAGTTGGCGGTGGGCGGGCGGCTGGTGCTGCCGTTAGGCACGCAGGAGCAATATCTGTATCTGGTTGAGCGTGAACCGCAGGGCTATCGCCAAACCCGTCTTGAAGGAGTGCGTTTCGTGCCCTTATTGCAGGGGAAACTTTGATCTCACCCGTTCATCACCGCTGCGCCGTATTGATCGCCATGATGGCTGCGCTCAGCGGCTGTGTCTCCGGCAGCAATCGTGCGCCGGTGATGGAACATGGTGCTCAGAAAACCGCGCCGGCCAAAAAAATTATTGCGCATGACAAGGATGCCCGTCCGCAAACGTATACGGTGCAGAAGGGCGACACCTTGTACGCGATTGCTTTTAATCTGGGCATGGATTACCACGAAATCCTCGAGCTGAATAATATTCAGAATCCGAATGTAATACGCGTGGGGCAGGAACTGCGTTTGTCCGGTACCGCATCACCGCCCAGGCCCGCGTCCGAAACCAGGCCTGCCGAACCTGCGCCTGCCGCGGTAGTGCAGGCTGCGCCTGAAGCGCAACCCGAGCAGGACGCGCAGGCTGCCGCGCAGATTATGCCACTGCAGGAAATCAAACCTGCGGTGACCAGCAAACCGCTGGATGCGGCACCTAAGTCGCCGGGGCCGATCTCCAGGATGCCGGAAGCGGCGGCCAAACCGCAGGTTGTCCCGGTCGATCAGAACAAGGTCGTTATTCTCGATCAGCCTAAAGCGGTCAAACTGCCTTATTCCGAAGAGGCGCTTGCCGAAATTGCCAGAATACAGGACGCGGTAAAAACAGAAACCGCGGACGCTAAGGCCGGGGCCAGGACCGAGCCCAGGCTCGACGCCAAGGTCGAGGCCAAGGCAGAAGCCAGAGTCGAACCGAAAGTGGAGCTCAAGCCGGAGCCGGCGATCATCGGGGCCGATGAAGGCGACGATGCACTGGAATGGAATATGCCGGTGAACGGCAAGGTCATCAGTGAATTTTCGGAAAGCGCCAACCGCAAGGGCATCGATTTCGCCGGCAAGCTCGGCCAGCCGGTGCTCGCCAGCGCGGCCGGCAAGGTGGTGTACAGCGGCAACGGCCTGCGCGGCTACGGCAAGCTGGTCATCATCAAGCATAACAAAACGTTCCTCAGCGCCTATGCGCACAACGACCAGATAGTGGTGAGGGAAGGGCAAACCGTCAGCCGCGGCCAAAAGATTGCCGAAATGGGCAGCAGCGACAGCGATCAGGTCAAGCTGCACTTCGAAATCCGCAAGTTCGGCAAGCCGGTCGACCCGGCCAGATATCTGCCTCCGCCGAAATCCTGATTGCCATGGACGATGAACTGAGCGTAAGCGACCACAGCCGCGACAGCGCGGGGCTGCGTTATGTCTATCCGGTGGTGTCGCGCCGCGCCGGCGGCGTTTCCATCGGCATCAATCTCAATCCGAATAACGCCTGCAACTGGCGCTGCATTTATTGCCAGGTGCCCGATCTGCAGCTGGGCGCCGCGCCGCCGGTGGATCTCGCGCTGCTGGCCCGCGAGCTGCGCGGATTTCTGCATGAGCTGACCGTAGGCGATTTCATGCAGCAGCGCGTGCCGGCCGACATGCGCCGCATTAACGACGTGGCGTTATCGGGCAACGGCGAGCCCACCAGCGCCGCCGAGTTTGCCGAGGTCATCGAATTGATCGCGCAGCTGAAGCAGGAATTCGAGTTGCTCGCCTCCATCAAGCTGGTGCTGATCACCAACGGCAGCCTGCTGTATCGCGATAACGTGCAGCGCGGCCTGCGCCGGATGGCACAGCTCAACGGCGAAGTCTGGTTCAAGCTGGACCGCGCCAGCGAACAGGGCTTGCAGCAGATCAACAATACGCGCATCACGCTGGCGAAAACACGCGACCACCTCGCCACCGCGATTGCGCTGTGTCCGACGTGGTTGCAGACCTGCTGGTTTGCGCTGGACGGCGCGGCGCCCAGCCATGCCGAAGAGGATGCCTATCTGGAGTTCGTGGCGGACCTGTTGCGCGCCGGCAGCATCCCGCGGGGCGTGCTGCTGTACACCCTGGCGCGGCCTTCGCTGCAGCCGGAAGCGCCACGCCTGGCGTCGCTATCGGCACAGCAGCTGGAAGCGTTTGCCGACCGTATACGCGCACTGGGGCTGATCGTCAAAGTGGCGGCCTGATCGCGCCGGTCGAGTGCCTCAGGCATGCACTGCCGGCGTAAGGAGATGAAATGCGAGTCACCGCACTGGTTGTAACTCTGTTGATGGGGTTGGCTGCGCCCGCCTGGAGTGCTGAAGTACGGGTGGCGGTAGCGGCCAATTTTGCCGCGCCGATGGCCCGCATTGCGACATTATTCCAACAGGAAAGCCGCAACACGGTGGCGGTCAGCCTGGGGTCCAGCGGCCAACTTTATTCGCAGATTAAAGCGGGCGCGCCGTTCGATATCTTTCTGGCCGCGGATGAAATCCATCCGCAAAAATTGCAGGCCGAAGGGCAGGCTGTCGCGGGATCGGATTTTGTGTATGCGCTGGGCAAGCTGGCGCTGTGGAGCAAGCGCGCAGGGTATGTGGATGATCAGGGCAAAGTGCTGTTCAGCGGCGGCTTCAGCAAGCTCGCCATCGCCGACCCCAGGCTCGCGCCTTACGGGCTGGCGGCACAGCAAACGCTGCAGCAATTGAATCTGTGGACTTCACTGCAAAGCAAGCTGGTGAACGGCGTAAACATCGCTCAGGCATATCGGTTCGCTGCCACCGAAAACGCCCCGCTGGCGTTTGTTGCGCTGTCGCAAATTACCCGGGATGGCAAAGTGACCGAAGGCTCGTCGTGGCTGGTGCCGCCGAATCTTTACCAGCCGATCCGCCAAAGCGCGGTACTGCTGACCGGCGCCAAAGAGAACGCAGCGGCGCGGGCATTTCTGCAATTTCTGCAGCGCGAAAAAGCGACTGCCGTGATTCGAAGTTACGGCTACGCCTCACCGTGACTGGTTAACAGCCCCCATGCACGAGCTTACCGCGACGGATTTTCAGGCCATCTGGCTGACGCTCAAGCTGGCCGCTGTGACCACCGGGCTGCTGCTGCTGATCGCCACGCCGCTGGCCTGGTGGCTGTCGTCCACCCGCCGCTGGTACAAGAGCCCTGTAGCGGTACTGGTCGCGCTGCCTTTGGTGTTGCCGCCCAGCGTGCTGGGATTTTACCTGCTGCTGCTGCTGGGGCCGCATGGCATGGTGGGTTACCTGACCGCGGCGTTGCATATAGGCAGCCTGCCGTTCACGTTTGCCGGTCTGGTAGTCGGGTCGATAGTTTTTTCGCTGCCATTCGCCGTGCTGCCCATCCAGAATGCATTTGAAGCCATCGGGCCGCGTTCGCTGGAAGCGGCGGCGACATTGCGGGCTGGCCCATGGGATCGTTTTATCAGCGTGGCGATGCCGCTGGCGCAGCGCGGATTTCTCACCGCCATCGTTCTGGGTTTTGCGCACACCGTAGGGGAATTTGGCGTGGTGCTGATGCTGGGCGGCAACATTCCGGGCGAAACGCAAGTCCTGTCGCTGGCCGTTTATAACCATGTTGAAGCACTGGAATTCAGCGCGGCCCACTGGCTGGCGGGCGGCATGGTGTTGTGCTCTTTCCTTGCGTTGCTGGCGCTATACCTGGTCAGCGGCCGTATGGCCGGGGGGCGGCAGTGAACAGCGATATTTCAGCGCATTTCAATCTGAATCTGGGCGGATTTAATCTGGATGTTGCATTTACGGTGCCCGCGCAGGGCGTGACTGCGTTGTTCGGCGTATCCGGTGCGGGCAAGACCACAGTATTGCGCTGCATGGCCGGGCTGGAGAAGGCACAAGGCTGGTTGCGCGTGCAAGGTGAGGTGTGGCAGGACGATAAAAAATTTGTGCCGGCGCACCGGCGTGCGCTGGGGTATGTATTCCAGGAGCCCAGCCTGTTTCCGCATTTGTCGGTGCAGCGCAACCTTGAATATGGCTATCGGCGCATAACGCCGGCCGCGCGCAAAGTGCAACTGGACCAGGTAGTGGAACTGCTGGCGCTGCAGCGCCTGCTGGCACGCAAGACTCCCGCCGGCCTGTCGGGCGGCGAGCAGCAGCGTGTCGCCATTGGCCGGGCACTGCTGACCAGTCCGCAACTGCTGCTGATGGACGAACCGCTGGCTGCGCTGGACGCGGCCAGTAAACAGGAGATCATGCCTTATCTGCAGCGTGTGCAGCGCGCACTGCAAATCCCGATGTTCTATGTCAGCCACGCGCTGGACGAAGTGGCGCGGCTGGCCGATCACATGTTGCTGCTGGAAAACGGCCGCGTGGCCGCCAGCGGCGGGCTCAACGAAGTGCTGTCGCGGCTGGATTTATCGACTGCGCATCGAGAAGACGCCGGCACGATGATTGAAGCGCAGGTTGCTGCGCACGACCTGGACTATCACCTCACCCGGCTGGATTTTAATGGCGGCCAGCTGTGGATCAACCAGGTGGAGCACGCTATCGGTACGCCGGTGCGCGCCTGTGCCCTGGCGCGTGACGTGAGCATCGCCACCACGGCGCCGCAAGGTTCCAGCATCGCCAATATCCTGGCGGCGCGCATCGTTGAGATGCGGAACGAAGGTCTGAGCCAGGTCAGCGTGCGGCTGCTGATCGGCGATCGGCATATGCTGCTGGCGCGCATAACCCGCCGTTCCTGTGACCAGCTTGGTCTGAGCACCGGTATGGAAGTTTTTGCGCAGGTAAAAAGTGTGGCGTTAGTGGTGTAATCCCAGGCGCCGGATAAAGCGCAGCGTGCGATCAATCCCCGGGATTGATCGCACGTCGCACGAGAAAAATCTAATTTTTCTTCGTGCAGGTATTCATGCCGAGCATCGCATAAGCCGGGCAAAATCTGAAGATGCCGGTCAGTAGCGGCAGCACACCGATCCAGCCCCACGCGCCAATCCGCCCGGTCATAGCCAGCCCTATCAACAGCAGTCCTGCTGCGATACGCACTACGCGATCTATACTGCCCACATTCATTTTCATGATCTTCTCCTTAAAAATTACCGCTGGATTCAAGAAACATACGCCTGGTTACTGCTATTTTTCGACCTGCAGCTGCCACGTCGCATGGCATGCGACGCATTTCGATAAGGTGGCGGTCAACATTTGCTGGAGCTCTGCTGCCGGCCTGCCGCTTTCCGCTGCCCTGGCCAGTTCGTCCATGTCCTGATGTACGCTGATTCCCAGCGTTTTCAACGGCATCGGCAATTTGGTCATCAGGATCGGATCTCCGGCCGCGGCCACCGCCATGCCCGCAGCGCGCGCTGCCTGGGCGACTTGCTGCATATTCCCCTGATTGAGGCCATGCAGGATGACCTGGGTTGCAGACAATAGCCCGCGCATTTCGCGCAGCACGAAATCGCGTTCGTTGGCTTTAAGCACCACGGCGGTTCTGTTGTCTGTGCCAGCCATCGTATTGCCGCGTATAAAAAACCACGCAAACACTGCAATGGTAAGCAGCCAGAGCAGGATGGCGAGCAGGGCGATTTTATTGGATTTCATTGACGTGCTTCTGCTGTGTTGAAGCCATACAGCATACGCAAACCTGGGCCGGTTGTCAGTGGCGCAGGTCGAACCGGAACGATTCAGTTCGAAATGTGTGCCCTGTGCCTGGCAGGAAGATGTCAAGCGATTACGTCGGTGTTATCGCCCTGCCCGGCAGAGTCACAGAGCGCATGGCGCAGCTATAATGCTTCTGGCCGCATCTGCGGAAACAGAATCACGTCGCGGATGCTGGCGCTGTCGGTCAGCAGCATCACTAGCCGGTCAATGCCGATGCCTTCGCCGGCGGTGGGCGGCAAGCCGTATTCCAGTGCGCGTATGTAGTCGTTATCCTTGAACATCGCTTCCTCATCGCCGGCTTCCTTGGCCGCCACCTGCGCATCGAAACGCGCCTCCTGATCCTCCGAATCATTCAGCTCGGAGAAGCCATTCGCGATTTCACGCCCGACCATGAACAGCTCGAAGCGCTCGGTGATATCCGGATGAGCGTCGCTGCGGCGCGCCAGCGGCGAAACTTCGGCCGGGTAATCGATGATGAAGGTGGGCTCAAACAACTGGTGCTCGGTCAGCTCTTCAAACAGCGACAGTTGAAGGCCGCCCACGCCATCCTTGATATTGTGCTTGGCTTTGCAGTCTTGCAATGTCGCGACCAGAAAATTGCGGTCGTTCAGCTGCGCATCGGTATATTCCGGATTATGTTTCTGGATTGCCTGCGCAATGGTCAGCCGGTGAAACGGCTGGCCCAGATCCAGTTCGCGCCCCTGATATGTCAACACCGTGGTGCCCAGCACCTTGCGCGCCACCTCGCTGAATAAGGCTTCGGTAAAATCCATCAGGTAACGATAATCGCGATAGGCTTCGTAAAATTCAATCATCGTAAACTCGGGATTGTGTCGCGTGGACAAACCCTCGTTGCGGAAATTGCGGTTGATCTCGAACACCTTCTCGAAGCCGCCCACCACCAGCCGCTTCAGATAAAGCTCCGGCGCGATGCGCAGGTACAGCTGCATATCCAGCGCATTGTGGTGCGTGGTAAAAGGCTTGGCCGACGCGCCACCGGGGATGGAATGCATCATCGGCGTTTCCACTTCCAGGTAATCGTGGCGCATGAAAAATTCGCGTATCGCCTGGATGACTTTGGAGCGCACGATGAAAGTCTTGCGCGTAGCCTCGTTGGTGATCAGATCGACGTGGCGCTGGCGGTATTTCTGTTCCTGGTCGGTCAGGCCGTGAAATTTTTCCGGCAGCGGACGCAGCGCTTTAGTCAGCAGGCGCAACCCGCTCACACGTACCGAAAGCTCGCCGGTCTTGGTTTTGAACAGCTTGCCGCTGGCGCCGAGAATGTCGCCCAGATCGTAATGCTTGAATGCGTTGTGCACTTCTTCGCCGGTATCGTTGTTGCTGATAAACAGCTGAATGCGCCCGCTCATGTCCTGCACCGTGGCGAAGCTGGCCTTGCCCATCACCCGTTTCAGCATCATGCGCCCGGCTACCGCCACATCAATTTGCGCGGCTTCCAGCTCCTCATGGCTCAGCGCGGCGTAAGCGCTGTGCAGATCGTCGGCCAGATTTTTGCGCTCGAAATCGTTTGGAAAAGCCGGGCCTGCCTCACGCAACGCGGCCAGCTTGGCGCGACGCTCGGTGATGATCTGGTTTTCGTCTTGCGGGGGAGTGGTGCTGGATTCCATGGTCATTTCAATTATCCAAATACAAAGTTCGATTATGCATACCGCAGGAGCGCCGCCCGGCAGATGGCTTATTCCCATCACAAGTCCGGCTCGGTTCCGCGAGCAAGATGGCTGCGGATTATACTATTACTCGGGGGAGGTGATCCTGTTGGCGTAGGAATAGAAGGTTGGCACTCGGTTAACGGGCCGGCAGGAGAATCGCAATGAAGGCTCACTTCTCGGCCATAGCGGACTGTGCCAAGTTATCTGATTCAGCTCGCTACGAGTGTCTGCTTGTTTGAATATCGGGCGGCAGTTCCCAACACAAGCGGACGCTCAACGCTGCATTTAGCGGCTTTGCCGCTGCAATGCATTATTATTATTTACCTTCTCGATCTCGCAGATTTTCAATCAGCACATCGCAAGAAGAATAAAAATAGCTGGGCTGGTACGATTTCATAATAGCTGAATATGTGTGTTTGGGTTTCGTATTCTTTTCAAATTCCAATTTAAACTGCAAAGAGTGATAAAACTGTTCGTCCATGTACAGCTGCATTGGAGGATGTACTCCAGATTTTATAGCTTCTTTAGCTGCACTCTCTATTGCTAATAGCTCTGCGAATGGCACTCCCAAGCTATTCAAGCAAATATGATTTTTTGAGCTGGATATGTGGAGCAATGATTCGCCATAGTACTCGTTACTCCCCTGTGTTAGCACCGCATAGACTTTAAGCCCAAGCACATCTCCATAAATACTCTCGAGCTCTTTCACAACAGTGAAGAATTTCTCTGGGCGATATGAACACTGGATGCCTTTGTGAAAATAGCCAACATCCCAGTTACTTTTCAGAATCAGGCTGTCCGCGAACGAGATGAAAGAGATATCTTCGTACTTCTCTGCCAGTTTATCTATTTTGTCTCTTAATTTTATTAGCTTCTCTTTGCTAAGGAGATTATCTCTAATTGCTGCTTTGACACCTATTGCGTCAATTAATGCGAATACAGAGTATTCTCTCAAATGTAGTTGTTCTAACCATTCATGATCCACAAAAATATAGGGCTCAATATCATACTGCCAGCAACCGACACATATCTTGACCTTATCCCTTGGTAGAGCGATTGAAACTTCGTGAAACCTTGTATGTGTATTGGGATACCAGGATAGCTCCATTGAGTTATCGTTAATCTTTCTTATGGCAACCGGACTCACATAGCCTACTTCGTATGGATTACATTCTTCTCGCCGAAGCATCTTTTTTAATGCTTTATCGAATTCCTCCATGTAAATTTCGCTCATAAGTAAGCAATCTCTATCAAGAGGAATTTCTCCAAACGAGTATTTATCTATATCGTTATTTTCAAACAACAGTCTTAACTCCGGCTAGAACATTAACGTTCAAATTGAGGCGCAGGCCGCTTCTGATCCGCCCCGCTCGAATGTAGGGTTCGGCACCGACGCATCAAGCGAGCGCTCTACGGAGCGTTGCTGATACATTGATAATTGAAATATGTCCTCCAATGCAACGCGATAAGCGAACATAGGATTGCGATTCCAGAACGGCCAGTGAATGGTCTACCAAAAATTGGTTCAACTTGAGATGGTCTGCTAGTGATTCATTGTTGGCACAATGCTGGTTGACAACTGCGAGTGCTACGCCCTTGACGGTAGTTTCGTAGCCATCGATGTAAGCTTGAGCATACTGTTGAAATCCATATGTAGTGATTTGGAAGTGTGGCAGGCCACCTCCAATATGACGTGATACCGACACAAGCCCAGCTTGTTCCAATATCTCAAGAGAGTCATCTAATTCTTGTTCTGGCACATCAGAAAGTTGCGTCGAGTCCTGTAGGTTTGATCCATCAATCAGATTGTGGCCGCATACTAGCGCAAGTTCGCAGGCGACTTTCAATACAAGATTGTCGAGGCGAGCGAGCCCACCGATTTCATTTATTGGGGAAGTTACATATCCCGGCAACGATCCAGGGGAGGCTTTTCCGTCGAGCCTGTAACAGCGGCGAGAATTCGACCGAAGCTCGCATCGTAACTTGCGAGATTTGCAACGCGCTCCCAAACCGTCGATGCAAGTGCCTCAGGTACTGCGCAATCGTCTAGGACGATGGGAATGAGTTTGCTTCCTGTATTCACACGCTTCACGAAAGCAGCATTTAGTTCTTCTCGCACCCAAGGCTTGTTGACACTATTTACAGAAAGTATGACCACGACGGCAGAAGCGTTACGGAGACCTTCCTCGAAGATTTTATCTACCAGGCTATCACCTGGCAGCATCTCCCAGCGGTCAAGCCAAGCATCTACCCCGGACGCACGAAGGCGCTCTGCGAACGCAGTCACGAATCTGGCCTTATCCTCCGAAGCGTGACTAATGAACACTTTTGGATTCATAATTTTTCTGATGCCGAACGTAAATTATGGGGCACCGATAGGTGGCCCTCTTGAATGCAAGTTATTGGCAAAGTAGCCATATAGCTAAGGTACCATATAGCGGACATCCAGATGCTGGCGGAATCTACCATATTTCGTCCGCATTGGCCGACGAGCAGGCGACGCATGATGGAAGCATATCGGCCATTGCTGCCGGTGGCGTGGAGGCCGGCTAAGACTGATATGGTTTAGTAACCCGTCCTAATGTGCTGGATTCATTCGGAATGGCAGCTTTCTCGAAACGAGACTGCATGCTCTTGACCCGAACCGGATAGTCAACTTTTTCGAAAGCGGACGGTCAGCCGATGAAACCTGAAAAATACAAACGCAGGATTAGCACACACATGAAATAACAAAAATCAATACACGCGAACTCGAATGTGGGCATGCGAATTGATTACAGGACTTCCCGCACAAGATTTGTGATCACCATTCTGGAATGACTACCTTCGTGTATTGTGTCTACCTCCATACTGAACCTGCAGCGCTCGCCTGCGGGCGTCACGATGGTGAGATCTTCAATATCCGCAGCAGATTCCACTCGATGACGTGTATATGCCGGGCCATACTTGCGCGGTGGCAAATGAGTATTGATTAACGTCTCGATGTTCGCGGCGCCCCGGACGTCACCGAAAGGTGAAGCCGTTGACCACAACGCATCCGGATGAAGCAGGCTGACCGCACCATTGGCATCCCGCCTGTCTACACAATCCATAAACCGCATCAGCAGCAATCGCTTGGAATTTCTCGCGGCATAGCTCGTGTGTAGCAATTCGTGTGTGTGAACGGAATTCGGTTCCTTCAATTCTGTAGCGTACAACTTTTGAACGTCCTGATTTTCATACGAGCGTCGTAGCGGCGCATGTTTGTCCAATTCATAAATGGCCTGCATGCGCTTCTCCAGAATAAGCGGATCCATGGATTTAGGTTCGCCACCACCACCCAGACACCCGCCAACACATGCCATGACCTCAATTGCGACGTACTCATCTCGCCATGTTTCCGTCTCCAGCATACGTTGCGCTGCTGCGATGCCATTGCATATGGCGACCTTGCCTACACCGGAAATCTCGGCTGTTTTAATTCCATTGCTTACGCCGCGGAGTTGATGCCATTCCAGCGTAAGCGAGCTCTCTTCGCCGATGAAATGGGATACTGTACGCACCAGCGCTTCCATGACACCACCCGATGCACCGAAGATCTGTGCAGCTCCTGTGCTTTCACCAAGCGGATGATCAAAATCACCCTCTTCCGACAGGGCACCAAACGCAATACCGCGTGCCTTGATCATTCTGGCCAGTTCGCGCGTTGTGACAACATGGTCTATATCTCCGGATACACCAGGCCGCACGGCCTCATCTTTTTTGGCGGTGCAGGGCATCACACTGACAACGTAGGGCTCTGCCTTGCCCTCTGCGAATTCAGGACCAAGCGCACGTGCGAAGCCCCCCCGCTTGGTGAGTGCGCCATGCATTTGCTGTGGGGACTTTGTCGTACTCAGATGCGGCAGAAGATCAGGCCGGTTGATCTCAACCCAGTTCACCCATCCCGGACAGCAGGAAGTAAAAAGCGGTAACTTCTCCTGGTTCCTGAGACGCGCCAGAAACTCTGTTCCTTCCTCCATGATCGTCACATCAGCCCCGAAATTGGTGTCGAACACGTAATCAAAACCCAGCTGTCTTAGGGCGTTGATCATTCTGCCCGTGCTCACAGTACCGGGTTTCATTCCGAACTCTTCACTAATGGCAATGCGCGTTGCAGGCGCAACCTGTACTGCAGATATACGATTACGTGCATCAAGGGTATGAAGGACATCATGCCAGTGCGGCGTTTCGATCAAGGCACCTACCGGGCACACGAGCGTGCATTGACCGCAGGAGATACATTTGGTATCAGCCAGGGATTGATCGAAAACGGTTACGGGCAAGCGGCCTGATCCACGCTCTGCAAATCCGATCACATATTGTTGCTGTCCCGAATTGCCGCACGCCTCTACACACAAGCCGCATTCAATGCATTTTGACAGATCACGCCAGATACTCGGCGATGTGTGGTCAGTCAGTATATGTTCCGGATGCTCTACGGATCCTCTCGGGACATATCCCCAGCTATCCTCCAATTGATACTCGCTAACAAGGCTCTGCAACTTGCACGACCCGTTTACTTCACATCGCATGCAGTCGTTCGGGTGGCGTGCCAGCAGCCATTCTGCATTTATTTTACGAAATTCCTGCAGATCTCTGGAGTCCGTCTCTACGATATCACCCTGTTTCGCCATCGTGACACATGCGGGTTGTGGCTTGGACTCACCATCAACATCCACGAGACACATGCGGCATACGGCGTGGGATGGCAGACGAGGATAGTAACAGAGCGTGGGAATATATACGCCGGCCTTCCTGGCCGCATCGAGCAATGTCGAGCCATCATTCAACTCGACAGACCTTCCATTAACAGTAAGCTTGATCATTTAGGCTCCTAACGGAGAAACCGCCTACCCCAACCATACAGACAGTCGTTGACGATATGCCAATTAAGCGCCGTAATATTAATGCCCGATGCTCGATTCCGAACGGCCGCCACCTGGCACGCAGCACTCATAGTGCGAGTGTATTCCAAAGCGGACGCCGACAGAAGCAAAGCCCTGCCGCAGAATCCAGATTCCGTTCAATCAACAAGGAGTCTGAAATGAAACCTCTCAATCACGTGAAACCTGGAATAAAGGAAAACTGATCGGGCAGAAGTCACCACTGAAGCTGAAGGACAGCTGGGCCATTCGCATCCATCTGCCACTCAGCAGACGTATCCGTGACCTGGCAATGTTTAACTTGGGCATCGACAGCAAGCTGCGCGGCTGCGATCTTGTTACCCTTCAGGTTCGCGATGTTGCTCACGGCAACCAGATGTTATCGCGGGCGATTGTCTTTCAACGAAAGACGCAGCGGCCTGTGCAAATTGAGCACATGTACATCTTATATATGCTTTCCATATGGTAGCGCATGCGCGACGGTAAATTGCCTGTACGCAACAGCGTTTCGGCGCGTTGCGAATTCCGCTCCGTCTTATGCGAGCCAATCGTCGCCATGCCTGTCCAATTTGTCAAGCTGGCTAATCAGTCAGATAGACAAATTATTTTTCTCGTACTGTAATCTACCCTACCGATTCTACCCTACCGATGATCACACTTCCTTGCCTATCTCCCCGACTGCTCTCCAATTCAAAGTCAACCGGCCTGAACAGCTGCCGGGGTATTTTGTATGGCATGCTGGTGATGCCATATCGCAGCAGGCGCAATGTCTGTGCCAGTAAAAAAACAACTCTGCCATTTTGACCTTCTACCCCATTCGTACCATCTGTATCGACGCCAAACAATTGTTGCGAGACCTTGCAATTTGCGACCACGTTGTCCAATCTGCAGTCTTATCGGGAGCCGGACATGAATAATAAAATACATCGCGATAACCATGCCAAAAAAACTACCGGGCGTAAACGGATCGAGGAAGCGCTACGAGTCAGTGAAGCCATGTACCGTTCGCTCTTCGATTATGCACCGGTCGGTATCGTCATCGCCGATAACGAGAGCTACTACCTCGATGCCAATGCAAGTGCATGCAAGATGCTGGGTTACACTCGCGATGAACTTGTCGGGCTACACGCTTCGGACATCGTTACGCAGGCGGAGACAGAGCATATCGCACCCGCTTTGGATGGGATTAAAGCAAAGAGTGAATACTTCCGGGAATGGCAGTTCCGTCGCAAGGATGGGTCGGTCTTTTCGGCTGAAGTGACGGCAACCACGATGCCGGATGGCAAACTGTTGGGAATCATCCGTGATACCACTGAGCGCAAGCAGGCAGAAATGTATTCAACCCGGCTGGCGGCGATAGTCGAATCTTCGGACGATGCCATCATCAGCAAAGACCTGAACGGGGTGATCACCAGCTGGAATGCCGGCGCTGAATTGATCTTCGGATACACTGCCGACGAAATGCTGGGTACTCCCGTCATGAGGCTGATTCCTGCTGACCGGCAAGACGAAGAGAACCAAATTCTGGCGAAACTCAGCCGCGGCGAAAAGGTGAAACATCTTGAAACGTTGCGACAGACCAAGGACGAGCGGCTGATTGAAGTTTTGATCACGACATCCCCGATCAGGGATGCCAAGGGCAAGGTCATCGGTGCGTCGAAGATCGTCCGCGACATAAAGGTGCTGAAGGATCGCGAGCGCGAGATTGCCCGGATGTCACAGCTGTATGCTGCTCTTAGCCAATGCAACCAAGCTATCGTGCGCCACACCAGCGAGGCGGAATTATTACCGCAAATCTGCCGCGATGCGGTCAATTACGGCGGCTTCCAGATGGCCTGGATCGGCATGATCGACGAGGCGAGCAAATTGATCAGGCCGGTGGCCGCATTCGGCTCCGGTATCGAATATCTGGATGAGGTCGAAATTTCAGTAGATACAAATTCCCCCGGCAGGGAGGCGGCCGATATATCAATCCGTAGCAACCAGCCTACCTGGTGCCAGGCTTTTCAGCATGACCAGGCCCATGCAGCCTGGCATCAACGCGCCGCAAAATTCGGCTGGAAAGGTTCGGCTTCACTTCCATTGCAAAAAAATGGCGTCGCAGTCGGTTTCTTTAATCTGTATACCAGCACAGCAAACGAGTTTGATAATCCTGTAAAGAATCTGCTGATCGAGATGGCACTGGACATCAGTTTCGCGCTGGATAATTTCGACCGCGAGGTGGCGCGCAAATACGCTCTGGAAAAAATAAAATTCCAGAACACGATCCTCAATACCCAGCAGGAGACTTCGCTTGATGCCATCCTTGTAGTCGACGAGCATGGACAAATCATTTCCTACAGCCAGAAATTTATCGATTTATGGCAACTCCCCCCGCAGCTCGTGAATACGGGCCTGGATGCCCCGGTTTTCCGATTTGTTGCTGAACAAGTCGTGAATACGGAGGCGTTTACCGCCCGGATACAGCATCTTCATGAACATCATGAAGACAATAGCCGCGAAGAAATACTGCTGAAGGACGGCAGAATCATTGATCGGTACTCCGCCCCGATTATTGCAATAGACGACATTTACTACGGACGCGTCTGGTATTTTCGCGATATCACGGAACGCAAACACGCTGAAGAACGAATAAAATATCTGGCTAATTTCGATGCCCTCACCGGCTTGCCCAACCGCGCCCAGCTGGCTGATCACCTCAAATATGCGCTTAGTCTGGCGAAACGCAGCAACGAACAGTTGTCGATGATGTTCATTGATATTGACCGCTTCAAAGATATCAATGACACGCTCGGCCACAGTATCGGCGATGCCCTGCTGGTCGAAGTTGCCGGGCGCCTGAAATCGCTTTTACGCGAGGAGGATATCGTATCCCGCCTCGGCGGCGACGAGTTCATATTGATTCTGCCGGGCGGCGATGCGCTGGGAGCAGCTCAAGTGGGGCAGAAGCTGCTGGACGCTATCTCCAGGCCCTATCAGATCGAACAATATAATCTTGTCGTAACCGCATCGATCGGTATCGCCCGCTATCCGATGGACGGCACGGATCTGGAATCGCTTTCGAGGAGCGCGGATACCGCGATGTACCGGGCAAAACACGAGGGCCGCAATGGTTACCGGTTTTTTACCTCGGAAATGCAGGCGCGTGCGTCGCGCAACATGCAATTGGTCCATGCCTTGCACCATGCGTTGAAACTGGACCAATTTCAATTACATTACCAGCCGCAGGTGTCGATGCGGGACAAACGCATTATCGGGGTCGAAGTTCTGCTGCGATGGCAACATCCGGATATGGCCAATGTGTCACCGGCGGAATTCATCCCTGTAGCGGAAGACAGCAGACTGATTTTGCCCATCGGGGAATGGGTGTTGCGCACGGCTGTAAACCAGCTCAAGCGCTGGATCAACGACGGCCACCCGCCTATGGTCATCGCAGTCAATCTGTCGGCGGTGCAGTTCCGCCATCCGAGTTTGCCCGACCTGGTCAGCAGCATACTCAGGGAAGCACATTTGGCACCGGAATATCTGGAACTGGAACTGACCGAGGGAGTGGCGATGCACGATCCGCAAGGGGCGATCTCGGTGATGAATAATTTGCGTGAGCGTGGCATCCGCATGTCTATAGATGATTTTGGCACCGGCTATTCATCGCTGAACTACTTGAAGAAATTCAAGGCGAGCAAGCTCAAGATCGACCAGTCCTTTGTGCGCGACATCAGTACTGACCTTGAAGACAAGGCCATCGTTGCGGCAATTATCAGCATGGCCAGGGATCTTGGTCTGCGCACGATTGCTGAAGGCGTCGAGACCGCAGAACAGCTCGCTTATCTCTGCGAGCAGGGCTGCGATGAAGCACAGGGTTATTACTTCAGTAAACCGCTCCCTGGAGCACAACTGGGGGAATTCCTTGCCGACATCAAAATATGAGCAATCAAGCCAATATCCGTTGCTGGCCCGCATCGGCAGCAAACCAAAGCGGCGCTGTCTCATCCATTGGCGGCCATCTGTTTTTCTCGCGTTCAACCGGGCCGCCTGACATGCAGCAACGCATGATCGAGATGTTTCAAATAGACCGCATTGCCGCGTTGGGGTGAAACGCCAGCTGGCGAAAACGATTTGGACACACTGCTGCGGTGGCGCTTTATCATAGTGCCTCGTGTTCCATTCGGCCAACCGGTTGTGATTGATGGTGAAACTATGGCTAGCTATTTTGATGCTCGTAATACTGCGGTACGCCGCTTGCGTCAGGTCATTGAGCGCGGACTCAGGTCACCGGATGCTATCTGTAGCGTGTACATTTTGGACGGCAGAGCGGAGAAGTTGGGCAGTTTTGTACGGCGTCCGCTTTGGAATACACTCGCACTATGAGCGCTGCGTGCCAAGTGCGGCCGATCGGAATCGAGCAATGTTTAACTTGTCCATCGACAGCAAGCTCCGCGGTTGCGATCTTGTTACCCTTCGGGTTCGCGACGTTGCTCACGGCAACCAGATGTTATCGCGGGCGATTGTCGTTCAACGAGAGACGCAGCGGCCTGTGCAATTTGAGCTGACAGAAGTTACCAGAAATGCGGTCTCAGCGCGGATTGCCCAAGTCGATCTCAAATTGGAACAGTACTATTTCCAAGTCGCCTGAAGAATTCGCTGCATATCTCAACGCGGCGATACGCCAGAATGGTACGTAAATGGGTTGCCTCTATTGGCCTTGACTGTGCGGCTTATGGTACGCATACGATGCGTCGGACCAAGGCCACTCTGATTTCCAGGAGAACCAAAAACCTGCGGGCAGTGCAGTTATTGTTGGGGCACCCGAAGCTGGAAAGCACCGTGCGATATTTGGGGATTGAAGTTGGCGATGCACTGGAGATTTCTGAACAAACCGGGATATAACCTATGGGTTTGCGGCTGACCTTCTCGGCCATAGCCATCCTTAACTCCCGACCGAACTCTAGTGGCAATGAGGGACCGCTCTGCTGCAAGCAATTCGAAAAATTGACCGAGTACAATGTGCCAATTGCAGTCCTCCGGCATTGTTCCAGTTAGCGGACATTCCGTATCTATACATCGATATTTTCAGTTATGTTTCCATAGTAGTATGTCGCTATGGAATCGCCTCCCAAATCGCCAATGTCATGCAATAAAAATACATCGACATTTCCTGAATATGTATATCTTTTATTGGCATTAATTTTATTTTTCTTACTTCGTGTGATCGCCCAGTTGATTCAGCAACTCAAATCTGTTTCTTGGCTTCCACCGATTGATGTATGGCAAGGGAGTTCTCTGCCCTATGGATTCCTGCTTTCAACTCAAATAATAATTTTAGGCGTCATGATACGCATTACACGCCAACATGCGAGGGCTTGCGTTCAAAAGAATCCCATCAAGGGTAAATGGCTTCTGATTTTTGGGGCGTTATACTTTTTCAGCATGTCAGCTCGGCTTGTAATAGGTCTTGCGAATTTTTCCACGCACCCTTGGTTTCATAAGCCCATCCCAGCTTTTTTTCACTTGGTGTTGGCTACTTTTGTCTTGTTACTTGCGGCATTCCACAGGAATTGGATATGCAAGAATAATAAACTCAATTAAGTGAGGATTTGCAATGAATGAAAAGACGATGAGTTATCTGATTTATCCCGCCGTTGTTTCATTGGCTGTTGGAATATATGCAACTTCAAGCGGTCTTGGAAGTAATCTTCTCATCAGTGCCTTCGGTGCAGTTGTGTTTGGCGCAATGTTGATCGCAGTATTTGAGCAAATCGCACCTTATCAGTTGAAGTGGCGGCCGAGGCCACAAGATGTGAAGGATGATTTGCTTTATACAATTCTTATACAAATTGCGTTCCCAAGACTTTTGGGGTTTGTCGTAGTGTTATTACTTGCAGATCAGATTGGTCCGGACGCGCCATTTGCTGGAATTTGGCCACGAAATTGGCCTATACCTGCACAGGCATTATTGCTGATCATAAGCGCAGATTTCATGCGCTATTGGATGCACCGCCTGTCACACACCACACCAGTTTTTTGGAGGCTGCATGCGGTGCACCATTCGACCGACCGGCTCTATTGGCTTAATACCAGCCGCTTTCATCCTATCGAAAAATCGTTTCATTTCATGCTGGATTCATTACCCTTCATTTTGATGGGCGTTGATCCGCATGTAATTGGATTCTGGTTTGTGTTGTATTCGGTAAATGGCTTCTTTCAGCATTCAAATATTAGCTTACGATTTGGTTTTCTGAGTGGCATATTTAGCACTGCAGAACTGCACCGTTGGCACCATTCGCAGACCCCCAACGAATCAAATTCGAACTACGCAAATGTGTTCATAATCTGGGACCGCCTCTTTGGGACGTACTATCGTCCTGCTAGCGAAGTTGGCACGCTTGGATTGCTGAATTCTAACTACCCGATGGGTATCATTCAACAAATGAAGGCTCCATTTGTAAATGAGCTGTACAGCCATGATGCGAATCCGCAAGAACATGTCAATGATTGAGAGTCTACTGGTTCGCGGTCGCATGTTTGCGATACGCCATACACATTGGCGCAGCTTGGTCAACTCTGCAAAAAGCCCACTTGCTGCTCAGGAGAAAGTGCTGCAGGCAATATTGCGAGACAACAAAAGAACACAGTATGGCAGGGCCTACAGCTTCGATAAAATTTCGACATACCATCAGTTCGCACAACAAGTACCCGTTGTTACCTATGAAACATTGCGACCATATATAGAAAGCCAACTTCATGGTGGTATTCCAGCATTGACTGCTGAGCAGCCCGTCATGTATGCAACTAGCAGCGGCACAACAGGCGAACCGAAATATGTGCCTATCGTTCGCGAAGAACTTCGACGCCAAAAGCGCCATACGGCGTTGTTGACCTATTCCCAATATGTATTTGACTTACTCGCCTTCAGCGGCAAGGTCTGGGTAATGGCGGCATCTGCTGTGGAAGGCCGATTCGAGAATGGAATCCCATGGGGTTCGGCTTCCGGATTTTTGTATGCAAGTATGTCACCAGCAATTGCCAATAAATATTTGATCCCTCCCGAAGTCTTTGCAATAAAGGATAATTCACTGAAATATGATTTGATACTCCGTCTGGCTCTAGCCGAGAAAAATATCACCTATTTCAGCGCGGCCAATCCAACCACTCTGCTGCGATTATGTGCATTAGCAAACGAAAAGGGCAACGCTCTGGTAAAGGATATTGAGCTCGGAAGATTCGATCGGCAAGCCGAACTAGCACCTGATGTGGTGAAAGCAATTAAAACAAAGCTAAAGCCAAACCTAGTTCGAGCTGCTGAATTGCGCAGTGTATTTACTTCCGAACAGGCGGCTAAATTTAGCGATCTTTGGCCAGATATTCGGCTTGTTTCAACCTGGAAAGGTGGGAATTGCGGCGTAGCAGCGCGTTTGGCCAGGGCGCAGCTGTCTGATGGGACGCAAATGGTTGAGCTAGGATATCTTTCCAGTGAATTTTGCGGAACCCTTACAGTGGACTGCAACTTGACTGCAGGATTGCCAACTATCACAAACTATTTTTTTGAGTTTATTGAACCAGAAGAATGGGACGCTGGGAGCCGTAAGTTTCGCCTCATTCATCAACTTGAGGCAGAGCGGGATTATTACCTGATCATCACTACACCATCAGGACTATATCGTTACTTTATCAATGATATCGTCCATACAGAGGGAATCTATCACAGCACGCCATTGATCCGTTTTGTACAAAAAGGCAAAGGCGTCACCAATATTACTGGGGAAAAATTATACGAGGGCCAACTAACTGAAGCGATGTACAAAACTGGGCAGCACTTTGATTTTTATCCAGATTTCTATGTTCTATTGGCCGATGTGGAACGCCAGAAATATCACCTATATATAGAGCTGACGGGCGTGAAGGAAAACACTGGAGAAGTCGCAAAATATTTGGACCATGCGCTCTCCGATCTGAACATTGAATATCGTACAAAGCGTGAAAGTGGCAGGCTTCATCTTCTTGAGGTCATATTGTTAAGAAATGGAGCAGGCGAAGATTATCGCGCCCATTGTATTCAATCAGGTCAGAAGGAAGGACAATTCAAAATGGTGACCTTGCAGTATGCTCATCAATGTGCGTTCCCTTTTCAAACCTTGCAATTGGTAACTGAAGTGGTATGAAGATAGAACGCCTAGAAGCAACATCTCTTGAAATTCCATTCAAGACAAACTTCAAACATGCTTCGGCAGATCGTGCCAAAACAGCAAGTATTTGGATAGAAGCCTTCTCAAATCATGATGAGTTGATCGGCTACGGTGAAGGATGCCCCAGGGAATATGTGACTGGTGAAAATTTAAAATCCGCGTTCGATTGGATCAACGGATATAAACCTTCCTTGGTCAAAGATATTACTGATCTGGAATCGCTAAAGGCTTGGGTAGTGAAACATGAGCAAGTGATTGATAAGGATCCTGCGGCGTGGTGCGCAATTGAGCTCGCATTACTAGATTTATTGGGTAAAAGTGAAGGCCTGCCGCTTGAAGCGCTGTTGGCATTGCCGCCTATTCCACCCGTACTTCAATATTCTGCAGTGTTAGGTGACAATGATTTGGATGAATTTTCAAAGCAGGTGGTAAAGTACATGAGCGTTGGATTTCGCGATTACAAAATCAAGCTTTCGGGCGATCCTGAAAGAGACAAAGGAAAGATTGCGTGCCTGCTAGGTACTGGGAAGCAAGTAACAATCCGTGGGGATGCGAACAATCTATGGCGTCAACCCGAAGATGTAATTGACTACCTTGACCAGTTAGGCCAGCCCCTTTGGGCAATCGAAGAACCGCTTGTTTCGAGAGATTTTGATGGATTGTCACAAGTAGCTTCTCGCTCAGGTTTAAAAATCATCCTTGATGAAAGCTTTACTCGCGCGCAAGATATTCATGACATCAAGAATCTAGCTAAACATTTTGTTCTAAATTTTCGTGTATCAAAACTGGGCGGCCTTATACGATCCATTGCTATCCTAGAAAATGCACGTTCTTTGGGATTGCAGTTGATTATAGGTGCACACGTTGGCGAAACCAGTGTACTTTCCCGCGCAGGCATCGCCTTAGCATCAGCAGCTGGTGATACCAGAGTTGCGATGGAAGGTGCATTTGGCACACATCTGCTCGGACACGATGTATGCAATTATCCCATCATGTTTGGAAAAGACGGAAAGTTACTTTCTGAAGAATGGCATTTCCCAACTGCTGCTGGGAATGGCCTTGAGATACCAGGGGGAGCTAACCCAATAAATGAGTCATGAATATTTCATCGTTCTGGTTTAACAAGTTCCCGGTAGTAATAATCCTGCTAGTTCCGTTGATGGGATGTCAGTGGGCTGCAAAAACATATTTTCTGCCGCGGGATGGCATTAGACCTGAAAACTACAGCGTAGATATCCAACGACATGTGGTTTTGACGGCTTCGGATGGCGTTGAACTTGCAAGCGATATTTATTCTCCCCGAGGTGTTTTTAAATCACCAACCATTCTGGTCAGAATACCGTATTCAAAAACCATGGCGAATCAGATCAAATCAGAGGCTATTGCTCGATTTTGGAGTAGTCGAGGTTATACGGTTGTGATTCAGGGAACACGTGGCCGCTATGAGTCAGGCGGGCTTTATTACCCATTGGTTTTTGAGCGTAAGGACGGTATCGACACACTCGAATGGCTTTCACGGCAGTCTTGGTACAACGGAAAAATTGGCATGTGGGGAGGGTCCGCTTTTGGTTATACCCAGTGGGTTCTTGCTGATCAGGTTAACCCCGGCATTTCAGCTTTTGACATACAAATCTGCAGTACTGACTTTTATGGAATGTTTTATCCGGGTGGTGCATTCTCGCTCGAGAGTGCTCTTTTTTGGGCGGCGAGAAGTCGCGGTCAGGTTGATGTAGATCCATCGCTCGATGCTCTGGAGAATGGTTATAAGGGGTTTCCTTTAGTCGAAGCCGACAACCGCGCAGTTGGAGACGTCCCATTCTTTAACGATTGGGCCAGTCACAATGTTCGAGATAATTATTGGTTGAATATTGATGGTGAGGATCGGCAAAAACAATTGAAAGCACCCGTATTATTGATGGGGGGGTGGTTCGACCCATTTCTTCCTACACAACTTAGTGACTTTGTGCGAATCCGCAAAGAATCCGAACCCATTGTCGCCACCAATTCTAAATTGATTATCGGACCTTGGGCACACGCTGAAACCGTCACACTGCCGGACAATGCCGATTTGGAAAACTACCGCAAAGCTGCTTTGGCTCCAAGTATTGATTGGTTTGATCGTTACTTAATGCCTGACAAGCAGCTTCCTCCACAGAGCGCACCAGTAAGAATTTACGTAATGGGGCGCAATGAATGGCGTAATGAACAAGAATGGCCACTTTCTCGAGCCGTTCAAACTTCTTACTACTTGAGTAGTCCTGGAAATGCAAACGGCCTTGATGGATCTGGAGTCCTAACCAGGACTGCGCCTGCAAATGAACCCTACGATACGTTTATATATGACCCGCTCAATCCGGTTCCTTCCAAAGGAGGTGCCATGCTGGGTCCTCGAGCCGGTGTCGCGTCCCAGAACGACATAGAAACCAGAAATGACGTGCTGATATATACAACCGACAAACTTATGGAGGATACTGAAGTGACTGGCGATGTGGAAGTTAACCTGTTTGTCACCACATCTGCAGTAAATACAGATTTCTCAGCAAAGCTAGTCGATGTTTATCCTGATGGTAAAGCGTATAACGTTTCTGATGGCATCCTAAGGCAAAACTACATCACCACTGGAGTAGCTACACCACGTGAGATTACAATTCATTTATGGCCGACCAGCATCGTTTTCAAAAAGGGCCATAGAATTCGTCTTGAAGTTAGTAGCAGTAATTACCCACGTTATGACCGAAATCCGAATACTGGCAACAATATCGCCACAGAAATCAAACCTGTCAGTGCTGTTCAAAAAGTATTTCATACGACTTCCGCACTATCGCAGTTAGTTCTGCCCGTAATTCCCAAAGGGATTGATGTTAATAGTGATCTGCAATCAACGAGCACTAAAGTGGGAAAGTGAACGTCCGCTATAGTACATCTCGACAGTCTGAAAAGGGTCGATAGGGTAAGTTGACGACTAGCAGCTTTATGGCGAACCAGATTTATTATTGACAGTGACCGGTTTCGGCAGGTATTTCGGAGGACTGACCGATCACTGTGTGCCAATAGCAGAAGGTCGACACTCGAGTGGTAGTATCTCGCTGGCCTCGATATTGATAAATCAAAAACTTCGTCAAGCCAGCGGCAATCGGATGCTGACTTACCGCTGAGTTTTACAGTTATACTTAACACCTAATCCAGCTACGTGCCACTGGCAGATGAACGAACTCGTCATCCATAGTCTGTATTTGTTAGCAGGCATTGCATTTTACGCCTCCGCCTATCACCTTGCCGCTGCCAGAAGTCAGCCTTACAACCGCATGCAGATGTTATTTGTGTGCCTGCCTCTATCGTTAATTCCGCTCGCACTCTTTCTTGCAGCTACTTTTCAAGCGACCAGCATCATCGAGTTTGTCGGATTACTCAAATGGAATCTTGCTTTCACTCTCTGCAATTTACTCTTGTTCACCTGGTTTATCGCCCTGTACACGAGGATACAGCCGCGGTCTTTTCTGATTAGTATATCTGCGCTGTACGTCGTGTTGTTCGCAGTCAATCTGATCGAACCCTACAGTTTGCAATACGACCATGTCGACGGGCTCCGTGCCTTGCATCTACCATGGGGCGAGGTAGTTATGCGCATGGCAGGCCACAATGGCTTTTGGTTCTACATCGGCAGCTTAGCGACAGTAGCAACGATGAGTTACTCAATCTACGCCTTCGGCATTCTTTACTATCGCAACCGTCGGAGCGTTGACTTGTGGATGCTGTTCGCCGTCGGGTTATTTTTTATGGGCGTAATCGATGGCATTCTTGTGCGGATGTCGGTCATCGATTTCATTGAGCTGGGCTCGTTTAGCCTGATAGCGATGGTGCTCGTCATGGGAGCGACGCTGACCTATGAAACCCAGCAGCGCCTGCGCAACTCCGAGAACAAGTTCCGTTTGCTGTTTGAGAATTCGTCCGTCGCCATGTTCGTCATTGACCCGAATAATGGCCGCATTACCCAGGCCAACGACATTGCCTTGAAAATGACCGGCTTCGATGCCGAGGAAATTCAGAATACAACCGTGGCTGATCATTCCCACCCGGACGATCTGGAAGAATCCAGGAAACGGTACGAGCAATTTTCCAATGGTCAGGTCGATCACCTGTATTTCGAGAAACGCTACATCAGGAAAGACGGAAGTATTTTCTATGGGTACTCGTCTATTTCCACCATGAAGGATGATAAAAGTAACATCATTAATTTCATCGGCAGTACCATCGATATTACTGAGCACAAACGGACAGAAGAGTCATTGCGCATAAGTGAACAACGATTGAGAGATGCCCAGCGTATCGGCAAGCTGGGATCATTGGATTGGAATTTGAACACCAACGAATTGCTTCTATCCGATGAAGCAATAGAGATTTATGGTCTAGACAAGAACAGGAAAACACACAACCTGGAAGAGGTTATAAATCTCTTGCATCCAGAAGACAAGGAACGTGTGGAAATAGGCTTGCAAAACTCCATTGCGGGCATAGCAAGATATGATATGGAACACCGCATGGTCCGGCCCGATGGAGAGGTAATCCATATTCATGCAAGTGCGGAATTATTCCGTGATCAAAGTGGCAAGCCGGCTCGCCTGTTGGGAATAATCATTGATATCAGCGAGCGCAAGGCATCAGAAGAAAAAATCCAGCATCTGGCATTCCATGACCACCTTACCGGCCTGCCCAACCGGCTGCTTCTGCTGGACCGGCTTCAGCAGGCATTGATTTCCAGCGCACGTATCGGTGGGACGGGTGCGTTACTGTTCATTGACCTGGACAATTTCAAGAACCTCAACGACACGCTCGGCCATGACATCGGGGACTTGCTGCTGCAACAGGTCGCACAGCGCTTGAAGTCCTGCATTCGTATAGGCGACAGTGAGGCTCGTCTGGGTGGTGATGAGTTCGTAGTGATGCTGCTGGACCTGAGTGAGCAACCTATTGAAGCTGCAGCACAGACTGAAGCTATCGGCGAGAAAATACTCGCCGCCCTCAGTCAGCCATACCAACTTGAGAAGAATATCTTCCGCTGTACCGCCAGCATCGGCGTCACCCTGTTTAACGGCAACCAGCAGGTGCCAGAAGAACTGATGAAACAGGCCGACATCGCCATGTATCAGGCCAAGAAAGCTGGGCGCAATACCCTGCGTTTCTTCGATCTGCAGATGCAGGAAAGTATCTCCGCCCGTGTCTCGCTGGAGAGCGAATTACACAACGCACTTGAGTTCAAGCAATTTCATTTGCATTACCAGATACAGGTGGACAGCTCACTCCGCGCGGTGGGGGCAGAGGCTTTGCTTCGTTGGGTACATCCTGAACGCGGAATGGTTATGCCTTCACACTTCATTCCGCTCGCGGAAGAAACTGGGCTGATACTGCTGGTCGGGCAATGGGTGCTGGAGACGGCTTGTGCTCAACTCAAAACATGGCAACCAAATGCT
>JAZJXX010000015.1:37207-53202 GCA_040390665.1 Pseudomonadota bacterium
CTCACTTGCGACCTGACACTGGCAGTGAACGTGAGTGCCAGGCAATTCCGCCAGGTTGAATTCGTGGCTCAAGTGCAGGCTGTCGTTCAACGCCATGCCATCAACCCGATGCTGCTCAAGCTTGAGTTGACCGAAAGCCTGCTGCAGGAAAATATCGAAGACACTATTGCCGTCATGAATGCATTGAACGAGATCGGGGTTCAGTTTTCACTGGACGATTTCGGCACCGGCTATTCATCCCTGCAATATCTTAAACGACTGCCGCTCGACCAACTCAAGATCGACCAGTCGTTTGTTCATGATATATCCATTGATAGTAGCGACAGAGCAATCGTGAGCACCATCATCGCGATGTCCCATATTCTGAACCTGGACGTCATTGCCGAAGGGGTGGAGACGGAAGAGCAACGACAATTCCTCCTGAACAGCGGCTGCACTCACTATCAAGGGTATCTGTTTGGCAGGCCGGCGCCGATAGAGCAGTTTGAGGCGCTGCTGAAACAGGGCTAATCGATGTTGATGGTGGTGCAGAGCGAACGTCCGCTTCTGCAGAATTGACTACGCCGGTCATTAGCCGGCCTCTACGCCACCAGTAGCAATGGCCGAAGATAGGATACTTAATTCGAGTTACATGGTTTTTAACTGTAATCTCAATTTGAGGTTGGCTAATTTCTTCTTAGCGCTAAACCCCTTGCTTCAAACTCGCACTGATAAACTCATCCAGATCCCCGTCCAGCACGCCCTGCGTGTTGCCAATTTCGACATTGGTGCGCAGATCCTTGATGCGCGACTGATCCAGCACGTACGAGCGAATCTGGTGGCCCCAGCCGATATCGGTTTTGCCGTCTTCCATCGCCTGTTTTTCGGCGTTGCGTTTGCGCAGCTCGGCTTCGTATAAACGCGATTTCAGCATCGCCATCGCTTCGGCGCGGTTGCGGTGTTGCGATCGGTCGCTCTGGCATTGCACCACGATGTTGGTGGGGATGTGGGTGATGCGCACTGCGGAATCGGTTTCGTTGGAGTGGTGCCAACAACGGAATTTTACGATTGAGCCCCAATATTTTCATTCGTGTTGTCAGCCTTCGCTTTGCATAAAAGGCCCATGCATTTTGTTTGTGGCCTGTAAGGGAATTTGGTGTTAAATTGCCTGCACTGTGTCTCGCCTGTTTTCCATCATTAGCTAAATTAAAATGAAAAAAATTGCTTTGGTGTGCTGTCTGTCCATCGTTATGCTTCCCGCATTTGCGCGAAAACCATGTGAAGAACTGAAGTCTGAAATCGCCACTAAGCTCGAAGCGGGAGGAGTGAAGAAATATCAACTGGAGATTGTTTCAGTCGGAGAGGTCAAAGATCAAAAGGTCGTTGGCGTCTGCGAGGGCGGAAAAAAGAAGATTACATACAAGAAGGGGTAATACCCCCGCTGATGACATCTTATGGAGGGTAAGGTACCGCCGCCTCCAATTGTTCGTTATAGATGTTAGCTAATCGAAATGAGGGGGCATTTGCCAAACCTGATTAGAGACGTGAATTCGCCTGTGTGTCAAGCAGGAGTCAATGTTCGTTCGCATCGAACCATTGCTTTTCTTCGCCACTGTTCAGTGGCGATCATCGCGCTATTGTTGGGCGCTGCCTCGTCAGGTGCTGCTGAACCGGGTTCCACTATTGCCCTGATTAATCCTGCGACCTTGACCGCGCGCGGTAATCAGTCCGCACTTCTCACTCTTAAGGCATTCGGTCGCTATGCCATTACGGTGAATAGTTCGCAGGGTGTGGCGCTACAGTCAGTTGACCGTATGGCAGGCGCCGGTTTGATTGTTGGTGAGCCCGGCAAGCAAGACGGTCGTCTCGATCTGTTTCTGGATAGGGGTGAGTACAAGATACTGACGTATGCATCGCCTAAGGGCACCGGCCAGGCGACGTTAAATGTCCACCCTTTTCGGGAGTTACAGGATCGTCCGCCGCTGCTGGTTGAGCAGCGGCTGGAGCGCTCTACCTTGGACGATTTTGAACAGCGGTCCTACTGGTTGGAGGTGAAAGAAAAACGTACCGTCGCAATCGAGGCAGCGGGGCGACATCTGGCAGACCTCAGGTTGTGGCGAGATGGCACTTGGTTGGTCAATGTGAATCCGCAGCTTGTGATAAGTCAGGCGCACGCAGATCGCCCGTTGCAAATTGCCCGCTTCACCACACAACTTGAGCCGGGCCTGTATCTGATTACCGCATATGGTGGACAGAGCCAGCCGTGGACGGATGCTTCCGATGACAAACCGTTTTTCCTACGCCTCGGGATCCCGACGCTGGGGCCAGCGATGCGCCAGCAGTTTACGATGGGTGAGCTTGGGGTCGAACGCTTTCTCGTGCCGGACGCGGGTAATTCGAACCCCAACTTTTTTCGGCTCGAATTGCCGAGTCCGAGCGCGGCCAACCTTCAGGTCGCGACCTATGACGAGCATGATCCGTTTCAATTGCCCGGCGCCAGTGCCAGCATAGACAAGCGTTCTTTGCCTCCAGTTGCTGAGTTGAATGGTTTGGGCAGCAGCGGTGCCAAGCTGGTGACCGTGACGATGGAGGCAGGCAAGCCATTTATCTTGCAATATTTCAATGCAAGTTATGTAAACCATTTCAGTGTCTCAGGCGATTATTGGCTCAGTTCGATTCACGCCGGATATGCGGAGGACTCTATTGGGGCGACTGCGGTGCTCACCCGCCAGCGCCGCAAGGGCACGTACGGTTCGTATGAGCCCGAGGAGTATCTGGATTCGCGCGCGCTAGCACTTGAAAATATGCCATGGCATCGCCGTTTCAATCTGATTGACGAATTGACGCTATTCGTCAATCTTCCCAGCGCCACCAAGATCAAAGTCATCGGCCAAGGCGTGAAAGCGCACTACCGCTTTGAGCCATTCCTGACTTCGCGTCCCAAAGATTACAAAACGCCGCCGTGGCAGGAGAGCGGCCACGTATTTGATCTAGACCGTGGCGTGCACGTGCTGACCGTGCAACCAGAGACGAAAGGTATACTTGATTTGCAACTGTTGCCGCCAGGCAACGTGGTGCAGGAAGTGGCTCCCCTCTCGTCCCACGCTACAGTGGAAGCGAGCGTCATTCAGGACGAACCGACATCGCCGATTATCAACGTGCCAGGTGAAAAACTTTCGCCGGTCAACCCGGTGGCGCGTTTTGCCAATACGCGGCTGGACAAGAACACGGATTACACCATGTACCTGAACCGCCAGCCGGGTGTGGCTTCTGGCCTGGTGCTGCGCCTGTTGCCAATAGATTTACGCGATGCTTTACCAGTGACTCAGAAGGCTGGCGAGACGTTGACCTTTCCTGTGCGCATATCAGAAAAAGGGACTTTGCGCGCGCTGGCCGAAGACGGTCGCTCCCTCAATCTAGCGCTCGACACAGGCAATAGCGGCACGACTTTGGAGGTTGATGCAGGACAACACCGGGTCACAGTCAAAGGTGCGGATGCAGTGCAAGTATATTCCCTCATGTTAGAGCCCAAGCGGCTGGCGAGCCAGACGCCACTCCCGTCCATGCCTGATGCGACGCTTGCGGCCCTGCCGAAATTCCCGACCATCACCTCTGATGCGCCATACTACCTGGACCTGAAGCGCAACAGCTCCAGTGATTTCAGAGTGCAGGTTGAAAAATCGGGCCTATATCGTTTTGAAACGACCGGTTTGCTGCGCACCGGAGGAAAGGTGCGGACGCGTATCAATCCGTCCCTGTTTGCCGAATCCGAAAATGGAGTGGGGCGCAATTTCCTGATACAGAGTTATTTGCGCGAAGGCGAATACCAGCTCAGCGTGGATACGCTGGGCCAGACACAAGGGGATATCGGTATACAGGTGGCTCGCACTGAAGTCGTTGACGGTGGCGAATTGCGCGCAGGCGAAGTGGCGCGTGCTCTACTCCCGTCCGCGCAAGCGCTGGTTTATCGTTTTCATATCACCTGGCGAGGAACATACCACTTGCAGGCTATGGGGCTCGGGCGTGACTTCAGGTTGCGTCTGGAGGATGCAGAGGGCTGGCCGCAGTTCGGGTCAATACACAATGGGGAAGTTACCGGGAAGCTTGCGCCGGGCGACTATCGTTTAATCGTCTTGCCGCAGACCTCCAATGCGCGCGTGCTTACGCGCCTTGACCGCGTCCTCCCGCAAAAGAGTTACAACGGCCACGGCCCGCATCGCATCGCACTGGCATCAAGGGTTGAACATACATGGCGCGAACCGGCCAAGGGCAAGAAGACGCGCGCCCCGGATCAATGGGAATTCAATTTGCCCGCTCCAGCAGACCTCACCATTTCGCTTGACAGCGAAATGGAAGCAACACTGGTGAACGCGACCGATCTCAAAACTCCTGTAGCGGAAGTCGTGGCCAAGCGCATTTGGACTGGACGGTTGCCGATGGGGCGCTACCGTTTGCAAGCGCGGCACAGCCGTTCTAACAATCAGGTGCCCTACACTTTGCAGATTTCGAGCACCCAGCTTCTTCCCGGTTTATCTCGAGAGGTCGTGGCCCCTGTGGCTATTCCTGTATCTGTAGGAGCTGACGGGCTGGTCGAGTTGCAGTCCTCTGGCCACAGCGATGTGCGCGCACGTCTTGTTGATGCCTCCGGCGAGATTGTTGCGCAAAACGATGATCGTCCGGACGACTGGAATTTCCACATGGCACGGCGCTTGAGTCCCGGTGAATACAGGCTCATGGTTGATCCGGTCAACGAGAAGGCGGCGAAGACCACGGTTACCATGCGTACCCCCGGGGAAGTTGTCGAAACGCCGCTCGCCCTTGGAAGCGACACCGAGATCAAGGATGGGCGAGTTCATGTATATCCATTACAAGTGCCGGCCGACCGTAATTTTCTTCTGGTGAGCGCACGGTCCAGCGACACGGTAGGGCTTGCCCTTGAGGGCGACTCTGGACAGGGCTGGGTCAATCTGGGCTCTACCCTTGCGAAAGCTCCTTATCTGGCCCTGCCGCTTGGCGCAGACCGCTTCCAGTCGTATCGCCTGCGCGCTTGGTCCGCTGACAGACGCAGTATGAATGTCCGTTTAAGGTCCGTAGCCGTAGCGCTTGCCGCTACACCTGAGAGCCAGTGGCTCCAGGGCAAACTATCGCTAGTGCGAGTCGATGAAACGCGCGATGACGTGCGAGTGGCGATGATAGGTGTATCCCGCCCGGGGATATTCCGTATTAAGGGCGATTTCGTCGGATTGCAGTGGTCTGACACTGGCTTGTGCGCCCAACCAATCAGCAACAATGCGGTGCTTGACGTAAGCGGCAAGACGCTGTGGCTGGTTTCGGGGCAGCGCGCACCTGGAGAGGCCAAGGCACATGCTGCTGAGCGATTGAGATTGCCCACAGTCGAAAACGAATCATTACGCATCGAACTCCAAAGCGGTCGCGTTGGAAGTATAGATTTGCAATCCAACCTACGCGGTCCTTCGCTCATAGTTGCGCAGTCGCGCGTCGGACAACCGGGCATTGCGATGAATGTGAATCGCAGCCCCGACACGATCGGCCTTGCACAGGGAGATGCTGTCGCAGTCGCATGGTCAGGTGCGACCGAGTCTGCCCTGGTCTGGAATGCGGCCAGTCCAAGCGATCCGCTCGAACTGGATGTACGCCAAGTGCCGTTGCGACGGGAAAGCAGCAAGTTGCTCGGATTGGGCGCCAGCGACGGGATAGTCGGGGCAAGAATGGCGCTGCCGATTGCTCTCCCCAACGGTCCGTTACGTGTACGACTGACGCTCTCCGCTATGAGTGCTGCCGTATTCATGAAACGTGGCGCAATACTTTCTACGCACTGGTCTGGTGGAAATACCTTGCAGGAATCCATCCTGACCGATGCTGACGAGTTGTGGGTGCTTAATGCCGAAACGAGCGACACGTACTACGCTGTGGAGATTGCTTCTGGCGCAGGTGAGACTGAACCCGCACTGAAACCGGGTGAGTTACTTGAACGGAACCTTAGCACCGCCGGTCGTTTACGCGTTCCGGTGGAGGCCCGCAGGATGGGAGCTGACCAACTTCGGCTGCATGTGAGCGGCAATGCTCAAGCCATGTGGCTTGAAAAAGGCGGGCGCATAGCGAACGGAAATGACATCGCGATACACGACAGCGGCGTGCTGTGGTTGCAGCATCAGCCAGGCATACTCGTGGCCTGGCTCGAAAGTTCAAGTGCACAAGGCAGCGCGGAGTGGCTCAAATCACTTCAGGAAACGATAGTCAAACCGCCACAGTCGGTCAGCCTCAGCGGCAAGACACAAATTCTAGGCTTCAAGCCCGACCGGCCGGTGATGCTGAATGTGCGGACAAGTGTGCCGGTGGTAACCCAATTCTTGGTTGATGGGCAGGCGCCGCAAACACAGGCGCATCTAAGGGGCGCCAATGTCAATTTGCTTGCGCCAGCCGGAGCGTCGCGCCTGGTTCTGCGCGCGGTCGGGGCGGACAGCTTGTCCGGGGCGGCTACCGTAATGGCGAACGAAGTCAGCAAACTGATCGAAGGGACGGGGCCGGGAATACTGCTGGCGCCCGGCAGCGCGCGGCTCTTTTCTTTTGAGCTGGGACAACAGTCAGCGGTTGGTATCGGGGTGCGCGCCTCGTCCGATACTGTAAATAGCGTGTTGTATAACGAGCGTGGAGTCGTGCAGTCTCAAGGCGTGGTGCAGATGCCGACCTTGTTGCCTGGTCACTATTACCTTGTCATAGAAGCGCCAGCCGACAGTTCGCCTGTTATGGTTCAACCGATAGTGTTTGGTTTGACAAAGCCCGATACCCGGCCACCGTATGAAATTTTGCGCCGCTATGCAGAAGGGCGTGACAATGAAGCCTTGCTTTATGTGCCACCGCTGCCGGGCCAGGCCACCAATGCCAAAAATGATGCCGAAACCGAAACGGTTGAGGAGTCATCGGCGCCTGCGCCAGACGGAGAAACTCAAGCATCGGAAGGGCCGGACTCAAGCAATGACGAGTCGGAGCAGAGCACGGATGGGGAGCAATAATGAAACGCGCACATGTACATGAGTTGGTCAGCCTTTTCTTTCTATTTGCTGCTCTGAGCGCAAGCCCCGTTTATGCCGTCGATTCTGTTCCGAGCGGCACACTCGCGAAGCCAACCGGTGTGTCGGTCATTCCCGACAAATTTTTACGCCGCTGGGATCCTGTGACCTTCTTTTTCGATTCGGCCAGCGGTCCGGTCCAGGGGGGGGCGGAGCATCAGCCCGAACGCTTTGTACGAATGACGCCATCTCATCCCGGTGTGTTCACCTGGTTGAATGCCAAGACATTGCAATTTCGCCCGGCGGAACCCTGGCCGGCGTTGTCGCGTTTTTCGTTCCATATCAAGCAAAAATCTTATGACGTGATAACGCTAATGGAAGTGCCGACGAACACCATCCCCGCCGACCGCGAGGAAGGACTCGACCTGGTCGAGCGGATTACGCTCACGTTTGCCGAGCCGCTTGATCCGAAAGCTTTGCGCCAGATGGTGCGCATTGGTGTGCGTCCTCTGCCCGGGATAGACGACAGCCAGACCCGTTGGCTCGATCAACGAGATTTTGACCTGAAGGTGATCGAACGTGTTCAGCGTCGCGATCCGGCCAGCTATGTGCTCACGCTAGGTCGCCCGATTCCCAGCGGGCAGCGCGTGATAGTGCGCCTGCGCCTGTCGCTGGAAGATAGTACGAATGATTCGTTCAAGGATATTAGTTTTACAACTTCTGAGTCTTTTCGTATCACTGGCCTTGGTTGCGCCGAACGGCACTTGCCGATCACGCCCGAGGGAGTGACATATGCCCGTGATCAGGCTTTGACGTGCAACGCAGATCAACGCCAGGTGCAGGTGGAATTTTCCTCCTCCCCCAAGGCGCTCAGTCCCGTCGAAGCGCGCAATTTGGTGCGTTTCACTCCAGCAGTCAAAGGGCTGACGTTCCAGGTTGCGGGCCACCGGCTTCTGGTTGATGGCCATTTCCTGCCCGATACGCTATATCGCGTGAGCCTCATGCCTCTCCCGCTTACCGATACGCGCAACCGCCCATTATTGGCCAAGGCGGCGAGCCAGCTATACCTGCATTTCCCGCCCAAACCTAAGTTTCTGCAAGCACAAATTGGCCACGGCATAGTCGAGCGCTTCGGGCCGCAACAGCTACCGCTAGATGGTCGCGGCTTCGAGCGGGTCGATCTGCGCGTCTATCCGCTGGATCCGCTGGATCGTTCGTTCTGGCCGTTTCCTGAGCAGCCGGTGATAACCAGTGAAAAGGAATCTCCACCAGCGCCGGGCGAGGAACCTGCTGCCTTTGCGTCCGTTGATCGCCACATTGGCGCTCGCGAGTTGGCCCGTCAACTGCGCACGCTCGGTTCACCGCCAGTGTCTGCCATAGTGAAACTACCACTGCGCGCCACAGAATCCGCTGCCCATTTCGGCCTGGATCTCGAACCTCATTTCGCCGCCATAGCCGGTAAGCAGCAACCAGGAACCTATCTGGTCGGCATTCGCAAGCTGGATGAACTGGAGCAACGCAGCTGGGTACGCGTACAAGTGACCGACCTCTCGCTTACGACTATCGAGGAGGAAGATGGTGTCAGGTTTGCAGTCAATTCGCTCGCAACCGGCGCACCTGTTGCCGGCGCCGAGATCAGGGTGGAAGGCGCACGCAACAAGCAATGGGAACCGCTGTTAAAAGCAACCACGGGTCCAGACGGAACCTATCGCTGGCCTGCTCCGGGTAATGTTCTGCATAATGCCGTGGCCGTGAGGCGTATCGTGGTGCAGCAGGGACGCGACGTTCTGGTATTGGATCCTACTCGCGCGCCGGATCGTTTCGCGGACAATCTCTGGAGTCGATCCGGCAATACCTGGTTGCAGTGGACGCAGGAATCGCTAACTCCCCGCAGCGAACCATCGAAAATGCTATGCCATGTGTTTACCGAACGGCCGGTGTACCGGCCCGAAGAGAAAGTGTATGTCAAAGGCTATGCCCGCAAGCGCCATCGCGGTGCTATCGCTGTAGCCGGAGGCGCTGGCTCGCTTGTGGTGGAAGGTCCCGGCGGGCTTTCCTGGAGTTACCCCGTCAAGCTTTCTACCCAAGGCAGCTTCAATTATGTATTTGACGAGGCCAACACTCCGACAGGCACCTATCGTTTATATTTTAAAAATGACGACCAGACGCAGTGTGGTTCGGTCAGTATCTTGAAGGAGGCATATCGCCTGCCGGAATTCGATCTGCGGCTTAGCGCACCGGATCAGGCGCCGCTTGATCGCGAGTTCAAAGTGCAACTCGCCGCGCAATATTATGCGGGCGGGCAAGCAGTGGGACGCCCGGTGCGTTGGAGAGTGACGCAATTCCCCTACGCATGGACCCCAGCAGCGCGCCCCGGTTTTTTCTACTCTTCCGATGGTCGTTTCTCCGGGCGCGAAAGTTTCCGGGGCAGCCCGGTGATGGAACGCGAAGGCGTGACCGATGCCCAGGGCGCTGCCAGCCTGGTGCTCAATCCGGCCACCGAAACGACCGGGCAACCCAGAAGTTACATCGTCGAGGCAACTGTGACGGGCGCGGACGACCAGACCGTCAGCACCACGAAGCGCGTGCTGGCGCTGCCGGCGGTCGTACTGGGGCTCAAAACTCCACGCTATCTGGAACAGGCCAAGAGCGTCACGCCGGAGATTATTGTGGTGGGACCCGATGGTGGTTTGGTCGCCCAGCAAACTGTTACCGTGCGTTTGATCAAGCGCGAGTGGCATTCGTATCTCCGCGCGGACGATTTTTCGCAGGCCGAGCCTAAGTACATCACCGAGGTCGTAGACAAGAAAATCTCGGAGCAGCAGGTGAAAAGCGGGGCGGAGCCGCTGCGGGTCGTTCTTCCGCTGGATGGCGCAGGTGTATATGTGATCGAGCTTGAAACTCAGGATCGGCTCGGGCGCGCCCAGATGGTTGCGGTGGATCTGTATGCAGGTGGCGATGAGCCGGTGAACTGGTCGCGGCAGTCAAGCGATGTGTTCAAAGTCACGTCCGATAAGGCGAGTTATGCGCCGGGGGATATTGCGCACCTGATTGTTCAGAGTCCGTTTCAGCAAGCGCATGGGCTCGCCATCGTCGAGACGCCGGATGGAAACCGCTATCAATGGTTCACGGTTAAGAACGGTGCGGCCAGTCTCGATGTAACCGTCCAGAAAAACTTCGTCCCTCGCTTGCCGGTGCATTTCGTCTTGATGCGTGGTCGTATTCCAGGTGTGCTGCCAGCCCCAGGCGGACGTATAGATCTTGGTAAACCTGCCACTGTGGCAGCAACAAGCTGGCTCACCGTCGAACCGGTGGAACATCAGGTGAATGTCGTGTTGCTCCACCCGGAACACGCCAAGCCGGGTGAAACAGTGGACGTCAAAATTACGCTCACAGACCGCGCAGGCAAACCGTCTGCGGGCGAAGTCACGCTATGGCTGGTGGATCAAGCGGTGCTGGCACTTGGCAAGGAACAGCGTCTCGATCCGATCCCCGATTTCATCACGCCGGTACGCTCACGCCTGGGGGTGCAGGATACGCGCAACTGGACGCTGGGGATCCTGCCCTGGAGTGATGATCCCGGCGGCGACGGCAAGGGCAAGGATGCCGACGAGAGCTTGCTGGATAAGGTGACGTTGCGCCGGGATTTTCAGTCGGTACCGTATTTCAACCCCAACATCCAGGTTGGAGCTAACGGCGTGACGACGGTTCAGGTGAAGCTGCCCGATAACCTTACCAATTTCAAGTTGCGCGCCAAAGCCGCGAGCGGTCCTGACCGATTCGGCGTAGGTGTCGGACAAGTATCAGTGCGACTGCCGGTTATCGTGCAACCCGCTTTGCCCCGCTTCGTCCGCCCTGGTGATCAATTCACCGCTACGGCCATCGGTCGCATCGTCGAAGGCGAGGGCGGCGCCGCCGTTGCCGAGATGCGCGCCCAGGGCGTCGAGATAAGCGGCACTGCAAAACGCTCGATTAATCTCAAGCCAAATGAGGCGCAACGTATTGAGTACCAAGTCACTGTGCCCACGCCGCCGGTGTCGGCACAAGGCGAGATAAGTTATAACAAGGTCGGCTTTACCGTCGCAGTCGAACGCACGGCAGATAAGGCTCGCGATGCTTTCGATGTGCAACTGCCGGTGCGCCCGGACCGAGTCAAATTGACGCAACGCAAACTGATCGAAATTAAACCGGGGGCAAGCGCGGAAATCCCCGAGGTGCTGGAGGCTGTGCGCGCTGGCAGCTTGCGCCGTTCGCTGTTGATTTCGGATCAGCCGGCGTTGGTGCGCATGGCTGCGGGCCTGAGCTTCCTGCTGGAATATCCGCACAACTGCACCGAGCAGCGTGTTTCCCGTGCGCGTGCCTACCTGGCGTTCAAGGAATTCAATGGGCGGCTATCTCGCGATGGGCAGGACAAGGAATTGAAGCGTGTCGTAAACGAAGTGCTCGCCTGGTTGCCCGGCGTCATTGACGGCAAAGGGCTGGTATCCTACTGGCCCGGCTCGACCGGCTATGTTTCGCTTACCGCGTGGGTGACCGAGTTCATGGTCGAGGCGCACACTGCCGGATTCACCATAGACCAAGCGATGTTCGACCGCTTAATCGGCACATTGCAACAGGCGCTACGATCCGACTACACCCATTTCATAACCGGGGAAAACTATACCGAACGGGTGATGGCGCTACGCGCGCTGGCGGCAGCGGGACGGCTTGATACCGGCTATGTTGCCGAACTGGCGCGTCGTACCGACTACCTCAATCTGGAGTCAAGCGCAGAAGTGTGGCGCTTGCTCAACGCTAGCGGTAACTCAACATCCTTAGCCAGCACGGCATTGGGCAAAAAAGTCTGGGATGGCGTGGTTATTCGTCAGTATCAGGGCCAGGAAATTTACGGCGGACTCCTGGAGGCGGCCAGCGCGCGCAACGGCCTGATCCTGTCGAGCGAGACGCGTACACTTGCCGAAGTGACGCGCGCTGCCGCGTCGAATACCAAGGCCGACCCGAGGCTCGCCGTGCTGACCGATGCGCTCATCACACTGGGCCAGGATGACGGTTGGGGTTCCACGCAGGCCAATGCATCGGCCATGCTCGCCTTGTCGGATGTGATGAAGCGCAAGGATGCAAAAACCGAAATTCAAAAACTGAATGTGACGGTAGGGGCGCAATCGCAAACACTGGAGATCGGCCCAGCAAACAAAATCATGCAGACCGCCACCAACAGCTCGGCAAAAATTGTGCTGCGCTCCGAGGCGAAGCAGCCGTTGATCGTACGCGCTGAGACCAGCTACCTGCCGCAGGCATTGGGCTCTGAGGCGCCGTCCGGGGCGAGCGGCTTCGTCGTTACACGCGAGATGCTGCGCTGGCGCGGCAGAGGCGAACCGGCTGACAAAATGGTTTTGAGCAAGCCGGGTGCGGTCGTTCGCTTGACCGTCGGAGACGTGGTGGAAGAACACGTCGAAGTCGTCACCAACGGCAGTCATCACTATGTCGCCATCGTGGTGCCCCTGGCAGCAGGGCTGGAACCGCTCAACCCGAAATTGGCAACCGCCCCGCCGGAAGCTACCCCTAGCGGTACAATCACCTCCACGCCCAGCTACGTCGCCTACTTGGATGACCAAGTCACGTTTTACTATGACGCATTGTCGAAGGGAACCCACCACTTCTACTTCCGCACCCGCGCCACTGTTCCCGGTCAGTTCACCCAGCCGCAGGCACGCGCGGAGCTGATGTACGACGGAGCGGTGCATGGAGAATCGGTGGGAGCAAGGGTTGAGGTGAGCGCAAAGGAGAAGTGATTGGCGCTTCTCCTATCCCAGCAGGTGAACCTTCCGCTATGTTGATCAGTGCAAAGGGCATGCACCACAAATTCGCCGCACTACTTTGTGACATTGGGAACCGGTTCGAAAAGTTAGAGTACCGCGTCCTGAGCGATATGCCTCGGCAATATCAGTAATTCTTTCCCTGTCAACAAAGACATCATTTCAGAATCGCAGCCTTGAAAATCGAAGCGTTAAAAAAATGGATGCCAGCGTTATCCCGCCGTGCGGGCATCGCATGGTGTGCAGGCGGTGTATTCCTGGCTTTGATCGGCCTGCTGATCGCCGACGCCATGCGATACGATTTGCGTGGCCCGCCGCCGTCGTTTCTACTGCTCGACCGGCACGGGAGGTTTATCGCGGAGCTTACCGGAGAAGGCGAAGACTTCGGCTATTGGCCTGTTGCGGAATTGCCGCCGCGTGTAGTGGAGGCCGCGCTGGCGCTGGAGGATAAACGCTTCGGCAGCCATCCCGGTGTGGATCCGCTGGCGATGGCGCGTGCTCTGTACCAGAACGTCACCCACCGCAGGCGCGTGTCCGGCGCATCCACCATTGCGATGCAAGTATCGCGGTTGCTCGATCCCGGCGAGCGCAGTTACTGGCACAAATTACGCGAGGCCACGCGCGCGCTGGTGTTGACGGCGCGTTACGGGCGTAAAGAAATTCTTGCCGCCTACTTGCGTCTGGTTCCCTACGGCAATCGGGCGCACGGCATCGCTTATGCCGCACGGCGTTATCTCGATAAGCCGGTGGCGGATTTGAGCTGGGCGGAGATAGCGTTTCTTTCGGCTATCCCCCAAGCCCCGACCCACATGAATCCGTTTCATGAAGATGGCCGTTTGCGCGCAATCGCCCGAGGGGGGCGGCTGCTGCAACAATTGCGTGATAACGGGATATTATCCGCAGCTGAGTACGAATTGGCGCAAAAGCAAATTCTCGACATGCACTTCCCGCAGCCGTCGATGCGCCCTCCGCAAAGTTTGCATGCGGCGCTCAAGCTCCAGCAGGTGCTGGCCTCTACCGTACCGCAAGGCGGCTCCGAGCCTTACCGCATTACTACCACGCTGGATATTGATGTGCAGGACAATGTGGCGGAGCTGGCCGCTGAGGCCATCAGCGAATGGAGGCGCCAAGGGGTGGGGAATGCCGCTGTGGTTTTGCTGGATCGCGCAACCAACGGGGTGTTGGCATGGGTTGGTTCAACCGATTACTTTGATCGCGGCCAGGCTGGTGCGATCGATTTCGCCCAGACTTTGCGTTCGCCCGGCAGCGCCTTGAAACCTTTTTTTTATGCGCTCGCGTACGAGCAGAACCGGATTACGCCGGCCACCATCCTGGACGATTTGCCCACGGTCAGAGAGGGGGTGGCTAATGCTGACCGGTCTTATCTCGGGCCTCTGCTGCCACGGCAGGCGCTGGCGAATTCGCGCAACGTGCCAGCCGTGCATTTGCTCAACGAGGTCGGGCTGGAAGAAGGCTATGCTTTCCTGCGCGAACTCGGCCTGCATCACGGCGAGCGCGATGCGCGGTACTATGGCCTCGGCCTGTCCATCGGCTCCATGCCGGTAACGCTGGAGCATCTGGTGCAGGCTTATTCGACGCTGGCGAACGACGGGCAATGGCGCTCGCTGAATTGGTATACAGGCCAGCCCGGCGATACCCGGCAGCTGCTGTCTCCCGGTACAGCCCGGCTGGTGACTTTGCATTTGGCAGACCCGAGCGCCAGGTTGCCATCGTTCCCTCGCATGGGCAGCACCGAATACGCTTTCCCCGTTGCGTTGAAGACGGGAACTTCGGAGGGGCAACGCGACGCTTGGACTATCGCCTACTCGCAGCGCTACCTGCTGGGGGTGTGGGTCGGGCATCCCGATGCCACGCCGATGCATGATGTTACCGGGGCAGGCAACGCTGCCGAGCTGGCGCGGCGGATACTCAATTTTTTGCATGGCAATGAACGGCACGGTCAGACCGATTTAAGCTTCCTCCGCCCGGAGGGATACAACAAAACAGCCATTTGCGCACTGACCGGCAAGCGCGCCACACCGGCCTGCGATCCAGTGTTCGAGGAGTGGTTCAAGCCGGGACAGGAGCCGCAACAAGACGATGATGCCTATATTCGTCTTGCAATCGATACACGCAATGGGCTGCTTGCACATGCGGGCACACCCAAGCGGTATGTCGAGCAGCGCACCTTCGTGAAATTGCCGCCGCGCTACGCAGATTGGGCCATGCAGGCGGGTTTGCCACTACCGCCGCGAGAAGTGAGTTTGATCAAGGGAACAATGACTACTGCCGTGAAGCGCAGGTTACCCGAGGGAAGAGTCACTACACTTGGATCCGGCGCTGTCACATTGCGCATTGTTTCGCCCACTGAAGGGGTGAGTCTGCTGCGAGACATGACGTTACCGTCCTCTCTGAATACGATTGGCTTCCGGGCCGAAGTCGTCCCGGCGGTGCGCGAAGTGCTCTGGATGGTGGATGATAAACCATACCAGTTGACTGCTTACCCATACACTGTGCGTTGGCCGCTACAAGTCGGAGAACATGTGATTCAGGTTAGAACCCCATTAGCTAACGAGAAGTCTGCTGTCGTGCATATCCGGGTTGAATAGTTTCATTAAATCTGGCTGAACTTGGCGCATTAGAGTCATCCATGCAGGGATTTCGATTGCCATTCCGCAATGTGGCCGAGATGGTCTTATTTAACTATGAACAGGGTAGTGAAAAAGATGGAGGAAAGTTACTATCAGCTTTTGGGGGCTGATTATCACGATCACACCATCCAGTAATGCCTGGATCGAGAGAGTCGTTTCCAAGTCGCACAATTCTTCCTTTCGTCCCCCCGCACTCCAAGCAGCATTGATGGTCTGCTTTATGGTCCGCTTTGCGGAAATTCGACCATCCGCTGCGGGCCACAATCGGAAGTTGTGATCGGACATTGTCTGTCTGATCGAATCTGAATTAGTACACTTAAATTCGAGTTACGCAGTTTTTAATTAATCCCAATGTGGGACTAGCTAATCTCTTCTTAGCGCTAAACCCCTTGCTTCAAACTCGCACTGATAAACTCATCCAGATCCCCGTCCAGCACGCCCTGCGTGTTGCCAATTTCGACATTGGTGCGCAGATCCTTGATGCGCGACTGATCCAGCACGTACGAGCGAATCTGGTG
>JAZJXX010000016.1:0-72969 GCA_040390665.1 Pseudomonadota bacterium
GCGCGGGCAGCGCTGGCAGGCAAGGTGGACGGGCAACTGGTCGACACTTCCTACCGGATAAATTCTGACGCAGCAGTTTCCATTATTACCGACAAGGATGCGGATGGGCTGGAAGTCATCCGGCACTCCACCGCGCATTTGCTAGCCTATGCCGTTAAGGAATTATTTCCGCAGGCACAGGTGACGATCGGCCCGGTGATCGAGAATGGTTTTTTCTATGATTTTTCCTACGCGCGGCCGTTCACGCCCGAGGACCTTGCCGCGATAGAAAAACGCATGGCCGAGTTGGCGAAACGCGATCTGCCGGTGACACGCAAGGTTTTGCCGCGCGATGAGGCGGTCGCTTACTTCAAGCAATTAGGCGAGCATTACAAGGCCGAGATCATTGCGTCCATCCCGGCTGATCAGCAGGTCTCGCTTTACAGTGAGGGTGATTTTACCGACCTGTGCCGCGGGCCGCATGTGCCATCCACCGGCAAGCTCAAGGTGTTCAAGCTGATGAGCGTGGCCGGAGCATACTGGCGCGGCGATCATCGCAATGAAATGCTGCAGCGCATTTACGGCACGGCCTGGGCGAAAAAGGAAGATCTCGACACCTATCTGCATCGCCTGGAGGAAGCGGAGAAGCGCGATCATCGCAAGCTGGCCAAGCAGCTCCACCTGTTTCATATGCAGGACGAAGCGCCCGGCATGGTGTTCTGGCATCCCAATGGCTGGGTCATCTGGCAGGAAATCGAACAGTACATGCGCGGCAAATTCCGCGAATACGGCTATCAGGAAGTGCGCACCCCGACCATGATGGATCGCACCTTATGGGAGAAGTCCGGGCATTGGGAAAATTACCGCGACAATATGTTCAGCACCAGTTCGGAGTCACGCGATTTTGCCGTCAAACCGATGAATTGCCCTGGACACGTGGAGATATTCAATCATGGGCTGCACAGCTACCGCGACCTGCCGATGCGCCTGGCCGAATTCGGCTCCTGCCATCGCAACGAACCCTCGGGTTCGCTGCATGGCTTGATGCGCGTACGCGGGTTTACCCAGGACGATGCGCATATTTTCTGCACCGAGCAGCAGATCGAAAGTGAAGTGGCGGATTTCATTCTGATGCTGCAGAAGGTTTATGCGGATTTTGGTTTTAACGATGTGCTGGTCAAGCTATCCACTCGCCCTGAAAAGCGCGTCGGTTCAGATGAGACCTGGGATAAGGCTGAAACGGCACTGGCCGCAGCGCTGGCGCAGAATAAACTGGAATACCAATTGCAGCCTGGGGAGGGTGCATTCTACGGGCCTAAGATCGAATTTTCGCTGAAGGATACACTGGGACGCGTGTGGCAATGCGGCACGATACAGCTGGATTTTAATCTGCCGGTGCGCTTGGGCGCGGAATATGTTGATGAAGACAATACGCGTAAAGCCCCGGTAATGCTTCATCGCGCGATTCTGGGGTCGCTGGAACGGTTCATCGGTATTCTGATTGAACATCACGGCGGGTCGTTTCCGTTATGGCTGGCGCCGGTACAGATGGTGGTGATGAATATCTCGCAGGCCCAGGATGATTATGCGCGCCAGGTAGCGCAAACTTTGTGCGCTGCTGGCCTGCGCGCGCAACTGGATTTGCGCAACGAGAAGATTACCTATAAAATCCGCGAACATAGCTTGCAGAAGTTACCTTATCAGCTAATTGTCGGTGACAAGGAAATGGCTGCAGGTCTGGTGGCCGTACGAAACCGTAAAGGTGATGACCTCGGTCAGTTCCCGGTGCAGGAGTTGCTGCAGCAGCTAACCGCGGAGTTGCGGGCAGGGCGTTGAGTGTCCGAGGGGATATGCCGGCAGCCGCAATAACAATACGGAAGTGTTTAGCGATAACATTAAGTGGCGCCCTATCGCAACGAATTATCAGGCGTTACTTTAATTTGATGGAGAAACTGCAATAGCTCAGGATAAAGCACAACGTACCAACGAGCAGATAACGGCACCGCAGGTGCGGCTGGTTGGGGTAGAAGGAGAGCCGCTCGGTATCGTGACAGTCGCGGAAGCGCTACGTCAGGCCGAAGATGCGGATTTGGATCTGGTTGAAATTGCGCCGATGGCTGAGCCGCCGGTGTGCCGCATCATGGATGTGGGCAAGTTCAAATATGCCGAAAGCAAGAAGCAGCACGAGGCCAAGCTTAAACAGAAACAGATACAGATCAAGGAAGTCAAGTTCCGGCCCAGCACTGATGACGGGGATTACAACATCAAGTTGCGTAATCTGATCCGTTTCCTGGAAGAAGGTGATAAAACCAAGATCACGCTGCGTTTCCGGGGACGTGAAATTGCCCACCAGAGTATCGGCATGCGGTTGCTGGAAAGAGTCAAGGCGGATCTGGATGAACACGGCGTAGTAGAGCAGTTCCCCAAGATGGAAGGCCGCCAGATGGTCATGGTTCTGGCGCCGAAGCGAAAGTAACAGACGTCAATATATTTCCCGCAAGCAATATATGAGTTGAAGCGGTACCGATTGAAGGGGCTGGCCGGTACAGTTAAGCAGTAATCAGTCCCGCATAAGTGATTACGGGTTTTAAGTGTGCCTGTCAGGTACCTCCCGGCATCATCAAATAATGGAGTTGTTATGCCTAAAATGAAAACCAAGAGCGGCGCAGCCAAGCGCTTCAAGGTGCGCGCCGGCGGCAGCGTCAAGCGCTCGCAGGCGTTCAAGCGCCACATCCTGACCAAGAAGACCACGAAGAGCAAGCGCCAGTTGCGTGGTACCACTGAAGTTCACGCAAGCAACACGGCGTCTATACGCGCCATGATGCCTTACGCATAAGGAGCGAACATGCCTAGAGTTAAACGTGGTGTAACGGCGCGCGCGCGCCATAAAAAAGTTCTGGCGCTGGCCAAAGGGTACCGCGGCCGCCGCAAGAATGTTTATCGTATTGCCAAAGAAGCGGTGATGAAAGCTGGGCAATATGCCTACCGCGACCGTCGCCAGCGCAAGCGCCAATTCCGTACCTTATGGATTGCGCGTATCAATGCCGCAGCGCGTGAGCAAGGTCTGAGCTACAGCGTATTCATGAACGGCCTGAAAAAAGCTGCGATTGAAATAGACCGTAAGGTGCTGGCGGATATCGCCGTGTTTGACAAGGCTGCGTTTGCGCAGATGGTCGGACAAGCCAAAGCCAGTCTGGGCGTTTAAGCATCGGCTGAAAGTAAACGAGGAGGCGTGCTGCGCCTCCTTTTTTATTGTTATTCCCAATTTAACTCATGCAGATAATCGATAAGCATGCACGAACTCGAACAAATTCTTGATGAGGCACTGCTCCAGTTTGCGGCGCTGGATCAGGCCGCCGAACTGGAGCAGGCCAAGGCGCGCTTTCTCGGCAAAGAGGGGCGGCTGACTGCGTTGCTGAAAGATCTCGGCAGGTTGCCGGCGGCGGAACGCCCGGCGGCCGGGGCGCGCATCAATCAGGTCAAACAGGCCATCGAAAGCGCATTGCAGCAACGTCGAGACGCGTTGCAGCAGCGCCAGCTGGAACTTAAGCTGGCAGCCGAAGCGCTGGACGTGACCCTGCCGGGCAGGGGGCTGGGCAGCGGTGGCCTGCATCCGGTTACGCGTACGCTCGAACGCATCGAAAGCCTGTTCCATTCGCTAGGTTTCGCTATTGCTTCGGGGCCGGAAATCGAGAGCGATTACTACAATTTTACCGCGCTCAATATTCCGGAGAACCACCCCGCGCGGGCAATGCACGATACATTCTATATTGATGCGCAGCATGTATTGCGCACGCATACGTCGCCAGTGCAAATCCGCTATATGGAAACTCATGCACCGCCGCTGAAGATCATAGCGCCGGGAAGAGTCTACCGTTGCGATTCCGATGTGACGCATTCGCCGATGTTCCATCAGGTGGAAGGATTATGGATCGCGGAAGACCTGAGTTTTGCAATGCTCAAGGGCGTGCTCGCCGATTTCATGCAATGCTTTTTTGAACGCGATGACTTGCAGGTGCGCTTCCGTCCCTCGTTCTTTCCGTTTACCGAGCCGTCGGCGGAAATGGATATTCAGTGCGTGCAATGCAACGGCAAAGGCTGCCGCGTGTGCAGCCAGACGGGCTGGCTGGAAGTTCTGGGTAGCGGCATGGTGCATCCCAATGTGCTGGCACATGTGAATGTCGATAGCGAAAAATATCTCGGATTCGCGTTTGGGCTGGGCGTCGAACGCCTCGCGATGCTGCGCTACGGAGTTGCTGATTTACGTCTGTTTTATGAAGGCGATCTGCGTTTTCTGAAGCAATTTAATTGATATGGATAACGCCAAATTTACTGCATGGAGCACCGACGGCCGCGTGTGTAAGGCAGGCCTCATGCACCAAGGTATTGATACCTGCGCAGAGCTTGCTTGTGGCAGCGGCAGAGGTGGGCGATGAAATTTTCTGAAAACTGGTTACGAACCTGGACTAATCCGGCCTGCACCAGCGCCGAACTGGCGCATGCATTGACCATGGCCGGGCTGGAGGTGGAAGCGCTGGAAGCGCTGACGCCGGCGTTCAGCAACGTTGTCGTAGGTGAAGTGCTGGAAGTGGTTAAGCACCCGAACGCGGATCGCCTGAGTGTGTGCCAGGTCAATGTCGGCGAAGTTCAGCCGCTGACCATAGTATGCGGTGCGCCGAATGCCGCGGTCGGTATAAAGGCGCCCTGTGCCCGCGTCGGCGCAGTGCTGCCCGGCGATTTCCAGATCAAGCAGGCCAAGGTGCGCGGTGTTGAATCCAGCGGCATGTTGTGCTCCGCCCAGGAGCTGGGTGTGGGAGACGATACGGGCGGGCTGTGGCTTTTACCCAATGATGCTCCGGTCGGCGCCGCGTTGCGCGATTATCTCGAGCTGGACGATACGCTGCTGACCCTGAAGCTGACTCCCAATCGCAGCGATTGCCTGAGCGTAGCTGGCGTGGCGCGGGAGGTCGCGGCGATTACTGGCAGCAGTCTGAACGTTCAGAAAATTGCTGCAGTTTCTGCCGATTCGAATATGGCTTTGGAAATCCAGGTGGCAGCTCCGGCAGCGTGTCCTCTATACACGGGCCGGATTGTGCGAGGCGTCACTGCCGGCGCAGCTGTGCCCGTCTGGCTGAGCCGCCGCCTTGAGCGCAGCGGGATACGCAGCATTAATGCGGTGGTCGATATTACTAACTACGTCATGCTGGAATTGGGTCAGCCCATGCATGCTTTCGATCTGGCCAAGGTGCGCGGCGGCATTACGGTGCGCCACGCCTTCGTAGACGAGCCGTTGACATTGCTGAACGGACAGACCATAGCAATGCAGGACGACATGCTGGTGATCGCCGACGAAGCAGGCGCGCTGGCGCTGGCCGGAATTATGGGCGGCGCAGGCAGCGGCGTTGACATTGCCACGCGCGATGTGTTTCTGGAGAGCGCCTATTTCGATCCTGCCGCGATTGCCGGGAAAGGCCGGCGGCTGGCGCTGTCGACTGATTCATCCCATCGCTTCGAACGCGGGGTGGACTTTGGCGCGACTCGTGCTGCGCTGGAACGGGCGACCCAATTGCTGCAGGAAATATGCGGCGGACAAGCCGGCGCGGTTAGCGTGCGTCAGGCAGAGCTGCCCCTGCGTTCGCCGATATTATTGCGCACCAGCCGCGTGCAGCGGGTGTTGGGTATCACGCTGAGTGAAATGCAAATCGCCGCGATGCTGCAGCGGCTGCAGTTCTTTTTTACGCAACAGGCCGATAATTTTTACGTCACGCCGCCCAGTTATCGTTTCGATCTTGAGCTGGAGGCGGATTTGATCGAAGAGCTGGCCCGGATATACGGTTACGATAATATTCCGGCACAGCCACCGCTGGGTACGTTCAGCATGCTGGCGCAAACCGAATCGCAGCGGCCGTTGTCACGCCTGCGCCAGATCATGGTAAGCCGTGACTACCAGGAAACGGTCAGCTATGCTTTTGTGGACGCGCAAAGCGAACGCGATCTTTGCGGCAACAGCGCGCCGGTGACGCTGCAGAATCCGATTTCCAGCCAGCTGGCGGTGATGCGTAGCAGCCTGCTGGGCGGACTGGTGGGGGTGCTGCGTACCAATGTTGCGCGTAAACAGACGCGGGTGCGCCTGTTCGAAACCGGCGCATGCTTTTTCGGCACAGACTTTGGGCAGCGTGAATACTTTGCCGCGCTCAGCTATGGTCCCCAGTTACCTGAGCAGTGGGGAGCTGTGCCAAGAAATGTCGATTTGTATGACGCCAAGGCGGATGTCGAGTCGTTGTTCGCGCCTGCAGCGTTAAATTTTGTGGTGGCGCGGCATCCGGCATCGCATCCCGGGCGTTCGGCGCAGATATTTGCGCACGGCGACGCGGTCGGCTGGATTGGAGAGTTGCATCCGCTGTGGGTGCAGCAATATGATTTGCCGCAGACCGCGGTATGGTTTGAAGTTGATGCCGCTGCGCTGACGCGTGCGGCTGTACCGCATGCCGGCGGAATTTCCCGGTTCCCGCAGGTACGCCGGGATCTGGCTGTGGTTGTGGACGAAAATGTAGTCGTACAGACCCTGCTGGATGCGATGCGCCAGGCAAATATTGCACACGTAGTTGAGTTGGCGCTGTTTGATCTGTATCGCGGGAAAGGCGTGGAAAACGGTAAAAAAAGCCTTGCTTTCCGTGTGTTATTACAAGATACTGAAAAGACATTAACAGAAGCTGAAATAGATCAGAGTGTGATTCAGCTGCTGGAAGTTTTGCAGTTGCTGGGCGCGCAATTGCGTATGTAAAGGGTAATCATGACATTAACTAAAGCAGAGCTTGCAGATTTGCTGTTCGAAAAAGTAGGCTTGAACAAGCGCGAAGCCAAAGATATGGTGGAAGCGTTTTTCGAGGAAATCCGTGCCCAACTGGAGCGGGGCGAAAGCGTTAAATTATCGGGATTCGGCAATTTTCAGTTGCGTGACAAACCGCAACGGCCCGGCCGCAACCCCAAAACCGGCGAAGAAATCCCCATTACCGCGCGCCGTGTGGTGACTTTTCACCCCAGCCAGAAATTGAAGAGCATGGTAGAGAAAAATTATCATGGAAAATCACACTCCTAACTCAGGGCTTCCGCCGATTCCGGCCAAACGTTATTTCACTATCGGTGAAGTAAGCGAGCTGTGCGGCGTCAAGGCGCATGTGCTGCGGTATTGGGAACAGGAGTTTACCCATCTGAAGCCCGTCAAACGGCGCGGCAATCGGCGTTATTACCAGCATCACGAGGTTCTGCTTATACGCCGTATCCGCCAGTTGCTGTATGAAGACGGCTTTACCATAAGCGGCGCGCGCAGCCGGCTGGACCATATGGCTGAGCAGCCGCCCGAAATCGCGCAGGCGGCGTTACTGCCGTTATCTGTCAACACTGCGGATCTGCGCCGCGAGTTGCGCGAAATTATTGAGCTGTTGCAAAATTAAGCCATGCAAAAAGCCGCCGCCAGTACGTTATAGCTCACGGCTTAATTTCCAATAGCTATTAATTTTTGCTATAATTCACACAGATTCTGATGGGCCTAGGCCCGTTTTTTATTTGTGGACTGAAATCATGGATGTAGCCAAGCTTGTGGACACGACATTAACCGGCATGGGGTATGAATTGGTTGATCTGGAAGTATCCGGCAGAGGCATGATGCGCATCCTGATGGATAAACCCGCGGGTATTACACTCGAAGATTGCGAACGTGTGAGCCATCAGTTGACGCATTTGTTTGTGGCCGAAGGGGTGAATTATGAACGTCTTGAAGTTTCCTCGCCAGGTCTGGATCGGCCATTGAAAAAGGAGGCGGATTTCATCCGCTTCAGAGGTGCCAGGGCGCAAATAAAATTACGTATGCCGATGGCTGGCAGAAAGAATTTTTCCGGCACGCTGGGAGAAATTCAGGACGGCGTGTTGCAATTGGAAGTAGATGGCAATCAGGTGCAGATAGATTTGTCGAATTTGGACAAGGCGCGTCTGGTGCCGACATTTGAGTGATACAAAGGTTTGTCCGTGCCGATAGTGCGGGCAGATGATTATTTAGTTGGAGACAGCGATGAGTCGTGAAGTTCTGTTGTTAGTGGATGCCTTGGCGCGCGAAAAAAACGTCGATAAGGAAATTGTGTTTGGCGCACTGGAGTCTGCTCTGGCGTCGGCCACCAAAAAGCGTTTTACCGAAGAATCGGATGTGCGCGTCAGCATAAACCGCAACACCGGGGAGTACGAATCATTCCGCCGCTGGGAAGTCATGGACGACGAAACTTTCGAAACGCCCGAGTTGCACGTCAAGCTGAGCGAAGCACAGAAAAGCGATCCACAGATTGAGCTGGGGGATTTCATCGAAGAACCGCTGGAATCTATCGATTTTGGGCGCATCGGTGCACAGGCCGCCAAGCAGGTGATTTTCCAGAAAATACGCGACGCCGAGCGCGAACAGATTCTGAACGACTTCATGGAGCGCAAGGAGCATCTCGTGTCCGGCACGGTAAAACGCGTCGAACGCGGCAATGCCATCATTGAGTTCGGCAAGATCGAAGCGCTGCTGCCGCGCGACCAGATGATCCCGAAGGAAAACATGCGCATCGGTGACCGCGTGCGTGCGCACCTGCTGCGTGTTGATCGCTCTGTGCGCGGGCCGCAAATCGTCTTGTCGCGCATCACGCCCGAATTCCTGGTCAAGCTGTTCGAACTGGAAGTGCCGGAAATCGAGGAGGGTATGCTGGAAATCGTCAGCGCTGCGCGCGATCCCGGTGCCCGCGCCAAGATTGCAGTGCGTTCGCACGATGCGCGCACCGATCCGATCGGCACTTGCGTCGGCATGCGCGGTTCGCGCGTGCAGGCGGTCACCAATGAGTTGGCGGGCGAGCGCGTCGACATCGTTCTCTGGTCGGAGGATCCTGCTACCGCGGTAATCAACGCGCTGGCGCCGGCCGATGTCACCAGCATTGTGGTGGATGAAGACAAGCACAGCATGGATGTCGTGGTCGAGGAAGAAAACCTGGCGCAGGCGATCGGCCGCAATGGCCAGAACGTGCGGCTGGCCAGCGAATTGACCGGCTGGGAACTGAACATCATGACCGTGGAAGAATCCGGCCAGAAAAATGAGCAGGAATTTGCCAAGGTGCGCGATCTGTTCATCGCCAAGCTTGATGTAGACGAAGAAATGGCGGACATCCTGGTGCAGGAAGGTTTTAATACGCTGGAAGAAGTGGCTTACGTCCCGCTGGACGAAATGCTGGAGATCGAATCATTCGACGAAGCAACAGTCAACGAGTTACGCAGCCGTGCCCGCAATGCACTGCTGACTGCTGCGATAGTCAGCGAAGAAGAAGTGGGCCACGGCATCGATGACCTGCTTAAAATTGACGGCATGGACGAAGAAACGGCGCGCGTTCTCGCCAGCAAAAAAATAGGAACACAGGATCAGCTGGCTGATCTGGATGTGGATGAATTGGTGGAATTAACCGGTATGGATGGTGAACGCGCCAATCACCTGATCATGACTGCTCGGGCTCCATGGTTTGCCTGACAATGTTGTGCAGGTCTGCGTTGGCGTGTGGGGGAAGGTTTATTAGGTGTCGGGCGGCCTGCTGATGGTTGCCGGATGGCTTTATAAATAAAAAATTTCTGATTGAGTCCGGGCACGTAGCGTTGACTAAATTTGGATTTAAAAAAGTGTCCGCTCAGTTCCAGGGATTTAAGGGGTAATGATGGCAAAAATAAATGTAGCGCAGTTTGCCGGCGAGCTGGGCTTGCCGATAGGGCTGTTGCTGGAACAACTGCAGGCGGCCGGCGTGGTCAAAAAGCTCGACTCGGATCCGATATCGGAGCAGGACAAGGCTCAATTGCTGGAGCACCTGCGGACTGCTCATGGCGGGAATAACGCAAAAGGTAAAATAACCCTGACCCGGCGCGAGACAACTGAAATTAAAAAAGCAGACAGCACCGGCAGGCCCCGTACCATCCAGGTAGAGGTGCGCAAGAAACGCGTGGTTGTTTCCCCGGTTAGTCCTGTAGTCAAAGCGGAGCCTGCCCCGGCAGTAGCTGAGCCGGCAGAAGTCAAAGCGGTGGCCGAGACGGCAAAACCCACGCCTGAAGTGTCCCGTGGCATAGGCGCGCAGGAGCTTGCGTTGCGCAAGGAAGAGTCGCGCAGCCAGAATGAGCTGGCGTCACGCCAGGCGGCTGAAGTTCAGGCAAAAAAAGAGCGTGAAAAGCGTAAGGCCGCACCGGCGGAAGTTGTACCGGCGCCTGCTCCTCTTGCTGCGACGGCGGAAACCGCTACCCCTGCCGTTGCAACCGTGGCACCTCCCGCCAAGCCCAATCTGGTCGAAGGGACACTGCACAAACCTACCGCCAAGCCTGGAGACAAGGTTACCAAACCGGTCAAGAAGGGGACGAAAACTGCGCCTGGCGACAAGAACAGCCCGTGGAATGAGGCCGGACACAAAAAACGTACGCCGTCCACTACGGACGTTCGCCCGGGCGGCTGGAATGCCGGCCGTGGCCGCTCAGGTCCGCGCCATCATGACAACAGGAATGTGAAGGAAGAAGAATCGGCGCAGCACGCTTTCTCGCTGCCCACCGAACCGGTTGTGCATGAGGTCATGGTGCCGGAAACCATCAGCGTGGCTGAACTGGCGCAGAAGATGTCGATCAAGTCGATCGAAATTATCAAAGCCCTGTTCAAGCTCGGTTCCATGGTGACCATTAATCAGGTGCTGGACCAGGAAACCGCAATGATCGTCGTGGAAGAGCTGGGCCATATCGCCAAACCCGCCAAGGCGGACGACCCGGGCGCTTACCTTGCCGAATCGGACGAGCATAAAAATGCGGTGCTGGAGCCGCGTGCGCCGGTCGTTACGGTAATGGGCCACGTGGACCATGGCAAAACCTCATTGCTGGATTATATTCGCCGCACCCGCGTTGCCAGCGGCGAGGCAGGCGGGATCACGCAGCATATCGGCGCTTACCACGTGGATACGCCGCGCGGCATGATCACCTTTCTTGATACGCCGGGCCACGAAGCGTTTACTGCGATGCGCGCGCGCGGAGCCAAGGTGACCGATATCGTTATCCTGGTGGTTGCTGCAGATGACGGCGTGATGCCGCAGACTAAAGAAGCCATCCACCATGCCAAGGCTGCCGGTGTGCCCATCGTGGTGGCGGTAACGAAAATAGACAAGCAGGACGCGAACGCTGAGCGCGTCAAGCAGGAGCTCGTCGCGGAACAGGTCGTGCCGGAAGACTGGGGCGGCGACACCATGTTTGTCGAAGTGTCGGCAAAGACGGGCCAGGGAATAGATACGCTGCTTGAAGGTGTGTTGCTGCAGGCTGAAGTGCTGGAATTGAAAGCGCCGAAAGATTCCAACGCCAAGGGTATCGTGATTGAAGCGCGACTGGACAAGGGCAAGGGCCCGGTAGCGACCGTACTGGTGCAGTCGGGTACGCTGAAGCGTGGCGACACCGTGCTGATCGGCGCGGTATTCGGCCGGGTGCGGGCGATGCTGGATGAAAACGGCAAGGCGATAAATGCAGCAGGGCCGTCCATTCCGGTTGAAATCCAGGGTCTGTCCGAAGTGCCGATAGCGGGCGAAGATGTGCTGGTGCTGGCGGACGAGAAAAAGGCACGTGAAATTGCACTGTTCCGCCAAGGCAAGTTCCGCGATGTGAAACTGGCCAAGCAGCAGTCGGCCAAGCTGGAAAATATGCTGGAGCAAATGGCTGAAGGCGAAGTGCGCACGCTAGCGCTGATCGTCAAGGCCGATGTGCAGGGTTCAAGCGAAGCCATCGCCAACTCCCTGCATAAATTGTCCAATGAAGAAGTGAAAGTAAATATCATCCACAGCGGCGTGGGCGCGATCAGCGAGTCGGACATCAATCTCGCGCTGGCTTCCAAGGCCGTAGTGATCGGCTTCAACACGCGCGCCGATGCGACTGCGCGCAAGCTGGCTGAGTCCAGCGGTGTGGATGTGCGCTATTACAACATCATCTATGAAATGGTGGATGAGATTAAAGCAGCGCTGTCCGGCATGCTGCCGCCGGAGAAAAAGGAAAGCATCATCGGCAACGTCGAGGTTCGCCAGGTGTTCCATATTTCCAAAATTGGTACAGTCGCGGGCTGTTATGTGACCGAAGGCATCATCAAACGTAACGCACAGGTGCGTGTGCTGCGTAACAATATTGTCATTCATACCGGCGAGCTGGACTCGCTCAAACGTTTCAAGGATGACGTCAAGGAAGTGCGCGCCAATTTCGAATGCGGCCTGTCATTGCGTGGCTACAACGATCTGGAAGTAGGCGATCAGCTGGAAGTGTTCGAAATCGTTGAGGTCGCGCGGGCACTATGATGGCCAAGGATTACGCCAGGACCGACCGTGTGGCCGAGCAGATTCAGCGCGAACTGGCCGAACTGCTGCGCCTGCAGGTCAAAGATCCGCGCGTGCGTATGGTCACGGTGACGGGTGTGGAAGTCGTACGCGATTACTCCCACGCCAAAATTTTTTACACTACGCTGGACGGCGCCAGCGACGCAGTCCAGCATGGGCTGGAGCGCGCCAGCGGTTTTCTGCGCAGCCAGCTTGCCCACGCGATGAAGCTGCGCATCACGCCGCAACTGCATTTTGTTTACGATCCTTCGGTCGAGCGCGGCGCGCATTTATCCCAGCTGATCGACCAGGCGATCGCCAGCGATCGCAATTTGCCGGAAAGCTGAGACGGCACGATGGCCCGTAACGCGCGTCCGCTGGACGGGGTTTTGCTATTCGATAAGCCACTCACGCTCAGTTCCAACATAGCACTGCAAAAGGTACGGCGGCTGTTCCAGGCTGAAAAAGCCGGCCACACCGGCACCCTCGATCCCCTGGCCACCGGACTGCTGCCCATCTGTTTCGGCGAAGCGACCAAATTTTCCGGTGCATTGCTGGACTCCGACAAGACCTACCGCGCGCTGGTTCGGCTGGGCCAGACCAGTTCCACCGGCGATGCGGAAGGAGAAATGACAGTCGTTTCCGAACGGGTGCCGGAAGAAGCGCAGGTTTGCTCCGCACTGCTGGGGTTTATCGGCGAAATCAGTCAGCTGCCGCCGATGTATAGCGCACTTAAATTCGAGGGCAAGCCGCTGTATGAGTACATCCGCAGCGGACTGACCATAGAGCGCGAACACCGCAACGTAACCATTCATGAACTGGTGCTGGAGCGCTACGCCGGGGCCGAATTCGAAATCACCGTGCGCTGCAGCAAAGGCACTTATATTCGTACGCTGGCGCAGGACATAGGCGTAGCGCTCGGCTGCGGCGCCCACCTCGGTGGATTGCGCCGCATCGGAACCGGTCGGTTTGGCCTTGAAAAAGCCTGCAGTCTGGAGGCGCTGGAGGCGATGACGATGGACCAGCGCGAAGCGTGTTTGCTGCCAGTCGATTGCTTGTTGCAGAACTTGCCCATATTTGAACTGGATGAAGTACAGATGACCCGCATTGCACAGGGACAGCGGCTGGCTGTTACCACTGCATTGCCGGACGGCAAAGTCCGATTGTATGCGGGCGGCCAATTTATCGGCACGGCCGATCTGGCCGGACCGCGGCTGGCGCCGGATCGGCTGATGGCCAGCGTCGCGCAGACGGCGGCAGTGCGGGTGGAGAAGTTGAGCGCCGCCCGGATTTGTCAGTAGAACTTGTTATAATGTTTTCTTTGTAAGGACGCTTACCATGCGTATCACCCAGAAGGCGCTTACCTTTGACGATGTACTGCTGCTGCCCGCGCATTCCACCGTGTTGCCGCGCGAAGTCGATCTGCGTACCCAGCTTACCCGCAATATCAGACTGAATATTCCGCTGCTGTCGGCGGCGATGGATACCGTTACCGAAGCCCGCCTGGCAATTGCGCTGGCGCAGGAGGGCGGTATCGGCATCGTGCATAAAAACATGACGGCGAAGATGCAGGCGCTGGAAGTCGCCAAAGTTAAACGCTTTGAAAGCGGCGTGGTGAAAGATCCGATAACGGTTACGCCGGAAATGACCGTGCTGGATGTGCTGAAGCTGACTCGCCAGCACAAGATATCCGGCCTGCCGGTGGTGCAGGGCAAGCAGCTGGTGGGCATCGTAACGAACCGCGATCTGCGCTTTGAAAGCAATCTCGATCAGTCTATCGTCCACATCATGACCCCGCGCGAACGGCTGATTACCGTGCAGGAAAATGCCAGCCGCGAAGAAGCACGTGCGCTGATGCACCAGCACCGCATTGAACGCGTGCTGGTGGTCAATGACGCTTTCGAATTGCGCGGCCTGATCACGGTAAAAGACATCCTTAAATCGAGCGAGCATCCGCAGGCCTGCAAAGATGAAATGGGCCGGTTACGGGTAGGCGCGGCCATCGGCGTGGGCGAGGGCACCGACGAACGCACCGCGTTGCTGGTTGAAGCGGGCGTCGATGTGCTGATCGTCGATACGGCGCACGGCCATTCGCAGGGCGTGCTGGATCGGGTCCGCTGGGTCAAGAAAAACTTTCCACAGGTCGAGCTGATCGGCGGCAATATCGCCACCGGCGCAGCTGCGCTCGCCCTGGTGGAGCACGGCGCCGATGGCGTCAAGGTGGGTATCGGCCCTGGCTCGATCTGCACTACACGCATGGTCGCCGGCGTCGGTGTGCCGCAGATCACCGCGATACAGAACGTAGCGGAAGCGTTGCGCGGTAGCGGTGTGCCGCTGATTGCGGACGGCGGTGTGCGTTTTTCCGGCGATATCTCAAAAGCGATTGCGGCAGGCGCGCATGTCGTGATGCTCGGCGGCCTGTTTGCCGGTACCGAGGAAGCACCCGGTGAGGTCGAGCTGTTCCAGGGCCGCTCGTACAAATCCTATCGCGGCATGGGCAGCCTCGGCGCGATGCAACAGGGCTCGAGCGACCGCTATTTCCAGGACAGCGACGACGACAATCATGACAAATTGGTGCCGGAAGGGGTCGAGGGGCGGGTGCCCTACAAAGGCGGCGTGCTGGCGGTGATACACCAGCTGATGGGCGGCTTGCGCGCCAGCATGGGCTATCTCGGTTGTCCCGATATCAGCACCGTGCATGACAAGGCCGAGTTTGTCGAGATTACCACCGCCGGTATCCGCGAATCGCACGTGCATGATGTGCACATAACCAAGGAAGCGCCGAACTACCACCGGGATTAATGCGAGGCCATGATTGAGCGGCCGGGAGCAGCGTTTACTCGGATTGAAATTCTGATGCATTATCCTCGCCGGCGTCGCGGTATGCCATGTTATACCGCGCTAACATCTTGTTAAGTGTGCCCCAGCAAAATTGAGAGCGGCAACGCGTTCGCCTATTAATTCCTACTGACCAGCCATGTCCCATAAAAAAATTCTTATTCTCGATTTCGGTTCGCAATACAGCCAGCTGATAGCACGCCGTGTGCGCGAAGGCCACGTATATAGCGAGCTGCATCCGTACGACGTCAGCGACGAATTCATCCGCGCTTTCCAGCCGGACGGCATCATCCTTTCCGGCGGCCCCAGCTCGGTGACCGAAGGCGATCCGCCGCGCGCGCCGCAGGCCGTGTTCGAGCTGGGTGTGCCGGTACTGGGTATATGCTACGGAATGCAGACTATGGCGGCGCAACTGGGCGGCACCGTGGAAAATGGGCTGGTGCGTGAATTCGGTTATGCGGAAATTCGCGCGCGCGGTCACTCCGACCTGTTTGCCGGCATTCAGGATAGAAGCAACGACCTCGGCCACGGCCTCCTGGATGTATGGATGAGCCATGGCGATAAGGTGACCAGCATGCCATCGGGGTTTACGCTGATCGCCTCCAACGAGGCCACGCCGATCGTCGCAATGGCCGATGCAGCACGGCGTTTTTACGCTTTGCAGTTCCACCCGGAGGTCACTCATACGTATCAGGGCAAGGCGCTGTTGAGCCGTTTCGTGCATGACATCTGCGGTTGCGGGCAGGACTGGAACATGCCCGACTACATCAACGAAGCAGTGGAAAAAATCCGCGCCCAGGTGGGCCAGGAAGAAGTCATCCTCGGGCTTTCCGGGGGAGTGGATTCGTCGGTTGCAGCAGCGCTGCTGCATCGCGCCATTGGTCCTCAGCTGACCTGCGTATTTGTGGACAACGGCCTGCTGCGCCTGAATGAAGCTGAACAGGTGATGGCCACATTCGCTAGAAATCTCGGCGTCAGGGTGCTGCATGTTGATGCCGGCGCGGAGTTCATGAAACATCTGGTCGGGGTATCCGATCCTGAACAGAAACGTAAAATAATCGGGCGTGAATTTGTCGAGGTATTCCAGCGCGAGGCGGCGAGATTGCCTCAGGCCAAATGGCTGGCGCAGGGCACCATCTATCCCGACGTAATCGAGTCGGCCGGCGCAAAGAGCAAGAAGGCCCATACCATCAAATCACACCATAACGTGGGCGGCTTGCCGGATTCGTTGCATTTGAAATTGCTCGAACCGTTGCGCGAACTGTTCAAGGATGAAGTGCGCGAACTGGGCGTCGCACTGGGCCTGCCCCACGAGATGGTTTATCGCCATCCATTTCCCGGCCCGGGGCTGGGCGTGCGTATCCTGGGCGAGGTCAAGCAGGAATATGCCGATCTGCTGCGCCGCGCCGATGCCATTTTCACCGAGGAACTGCACGCCTCCGGATGGTATGCAAAAACATCACAGGCGTTTGTCGTTTTCCTGCCGGTGAAATCGGTGGGCGTGATGGGCGATGGCCGCACTTATCAATGGGTAGTGGCGTTACGCGCAGTGCAAACCCAGGATTTCATGACCGCACACTGGGCCGAGTTGCCGCACGCATTGCTGGGCAAGGTATCCAACCGCATCATCAACGAAGTGCCGGGCATCAACCGCGTGGTTTATGATATCTCGGGGAAACCGCCTGCGACGATAGAGTGGGAATAGCGTTTATCAATCAATAGCCTACAGATCATCAACAATCGTAGCGCGCATTGCGCTCATAATTTAGCAGTAGAATATAGCCTAGGTGAAGGTCGTCTTCACAGTCAATCAATTATTGCAGCCCTATCGACTGGCCTCCCAAGGACCAATGCAAATAGAACGAAAACTAAAAATTGCGCTAGCCGTCGCAATGGTGGTGATGTTCATTACCGCGCTGGTGCCTTTCCAGACGGCGGCCTGGGTGCATACCTTGCAAGACTCGATGCGCGACGCGCAGCGCCGGATAGAGCTGATCGAAGAGCATAATTCCCTGATGAAGGATGCGGAAAGAGGGCAGCGCGGTTTCGTCATTACCGGCAGCGAAGATTTCCTCGCCCCTTATAACGAAGCGTTACCGCGCATCAGCGTCAACCGTAATTTTTTGCGTGAAGCAATGCAACGCACCCCGGCCGAAATAGCAACGATCAAGCAACTGGATGTCCTGACTGACGAAAAACTGGATGAGCTCGATCTGACTGTTCAATTACGTCGGCTTGTAGGCTTCGGCGGAGTGGAGCCGGTGGTGTCCTCCGGCCGCGGCAAAGACTATATGGACAGGATGCGCGCCATCTCCGACACCCTGGTAAATCAGGAAATTTTCAGGCGCGCTGAGCTCGGGGATAAGCTGGAGTGGTATAGCAAGGTTTTTGCGAGAGTTGGCTTCGCCGCCACACTGGTCAATATGCTGTTGCTGGCTTTAACCATGTTTTTCGTATTTCGTTTGCTGAAGCAGCAAAAGACCACGGCCGCCACGCTTAGTAAAACGAGCAGCGATTTGAGCGCCGGGCTGCAGGAGCTGGCCGACCGCAATACAGAAATCACGCTGATCGGCAAAATGGTGCAGGCGCTGCAATCCCCGGTATCCATCGATGAGGCGTATGAATTAATCGGCAATCATTGTAATCAGCTGTTCCCTGATACCGCAGGAGTGCTTTACATTTTCCGCAATTCAGCCGACCTGCTTGAAAAAAAAATGCAGTGGGGAATTCCCGACGCGGAACGCGATGCGATCGAGCCGCATGACTGCTGGGGATTGCGCCGCGGTCAGCCGCACCGGGTAAACCGTCCGGAGGATCTACTGTGTCCGCATTATAAAAACAGCGAGGCGGCGGAACGTATTTCACATCTGTGTCTGCCTTTAATGTCGCAGGGCGAGGTGCTGGGCCTGATCTATATCGAGACGTGCCATGTGAAGGACGACATTACGGCGGGCAGGTTTACCGCGAAAATGGACCTACTCGCCATTTCGGTTTCCGAACAGGTGGCGCTGGCGTTATCCAATATCCGCTTGAGAGAACTTCTGAAGCTGCAATCGATAGTCGATCCGCTGACCGGACTGTTTAACCGCCGTTATATGGAAGAGACACTGACCCGGGAGATCGCCCGGACTGTGCGTAAATCTCTCACGCTGTCTGTTGTGGTAATGGACATAGACCATTTTAAGAATGTGAATGATACCTTCGGCCATGACGCCGGCGATGCTGTATTACGCAGTCTTGCTCACCTCATCAAAACGATCGTACGGGACACCGACATAGTCTGCCGGTTCGGCGGAGAGGAACTGCTAATCATACTTCCCGAATGCACAAAACAGGATGCAAGCGCGTGCGCCGAAAAGCTGCGGAACGAAATCAGAACGCTCGACGTACGGCTAGGCAGTATGCAAATCGGGCGCGTGACGGTGTCTCAGGGCATCGCCACCTGCCCTGAAGATGGAAAGTATATGGAGACGCTGGTTAAAGCCGCCGATGCCGCTATGTACCATGCCAAAAGAACCGGGCGGGACCGGGTAATTGCATCGGAAGCAACCCTGGCGTAACCGCCAGAGAAGCCTCTGTCCGCTGTCGCCCCGTTACTCACCGACGGAGCCGGTAATGGGCAAAACTATTCCAGTGATATAACTCGAACACGCTGCCGACGCCAGGAACACATAGGCAGGTGAAATTTCCTCGGGTTGTGCGGGGCGGTGAAAACTGGTTTTTCCGCCGAATTCTTCGATTTCGGAACCGCTGCGGTCCGATGGATTCAGCGGCGTCCAGACGGGTCCCGGCGCGACAGCATTCACGCGTACGCCCTGTTCCAGCAGGTTGGCCGCCAGCGCCATGGTAAACGCGTGTATCGCTCCCTTGGTGGTTGAGTAATCGAGCAGCTGGCTACTGCCTTTTAATCCGGTGACCGAGCCGGTGTTGATAATGGCAGAGCCGCGGTGCAGATAGGGCAGCGCCGCCTTGGCCATATGAAAATATCCGTAAACGTTGGTCTTCAATGTTTCATCAAAGCGTTCTTCAGTAATATCCATCAGCGATTCAGCGTGCTCCTGAAAAGCCGCATTGTTCACCAGGATATCCAGTTTTCCGAGCTCCTTGACTACTTCCTCCACCGCGTTCTTGCAGAAATTTGCATCCTTGACATCGCCAGGTATCAATTCGCAACGTCGCCCTTCAGCTTCAACATAGCGTTTTGTTTCCTGGGCATCATCATGCTCGTTAAGGTAAACAATTCCGACATCCGCGCCTTCGCGTGCAAACAGTACTGCGACTGCGCGGCCTATGCCGGAATCTCCACCGGTGATCAATGCGGTTTGCCCGTCAAGCTTACCGCTGCCTTTATAATCCGGCGCCAAGAATTGTGGCGCTGTGTCCATCTCGGCTTCTAGTCCCGGCTTTTGCAGATGCTGCGAAGAAAGCGGCGGGCCGGGGCGTACTCGGTCACTGGTTTGTACCGGTTCCTTGCTTTGTTGTTTACCTGATCCGCCCTTGGACCGGTCGCGGTTGTCCTGCTCGCTCTGTATCGTCCTATGTTTGGCAGCAGTGTGTTCCTCAGTCTGCTGTCCGGCTACCGCTTCGTTATCCCGATTGTCGATATCCATCTTTTTCTCCTCTACTGATCGCTCGAGCAACCGAGCCTGGCGGTTAAAAATTGACTGTAGATTAGGTTGCCGGCGTTCCGCTATCTATGCGCTAACACACAAATCCGACCGGCAGGAGGAGCGCGTAACAGCGCGGGAAAGAGTCGGCCGTCGCCCAGGAACCGGCCGGCTTACTGCCGATCTATGGAGACGTGACGGTGATGAGTAGGGGTGCCCTACCGGAAAGACGCCAGGCGACGAAGAAGTAGCGTTTAAGGCACTGCGCGTCAATTTCTTTTGTAGTCATCCTCGAACCGGACGATATCGTCTTCGCCCAGGTAAGCTCCCGACTGCACTTCGATCAGATACAGCGGATCGAGACCAATATTTTCCAGACGATGTTTGACCCCGAGTGGTATATACGTGGACTGGTCAGCGTTCAGCACCAGCGAGTCCTCGCCACGCGTGACCCGTGCTTTCCCCGACACTACCACCCAATGTTCGGCGCGCTGATGGTGCATTTGCAATGACAGTTTGCAGCCGGATTTGACCATAATGCGTTTGGCCTGAAACCGCTCGCCCGCGTCGATGCCCTCGTAATAGCCCCACGGACGGTAGACCCGGCGGTGGATTAAGTGCTCGGTGCGTTCCGCCTGTTTCAGATATTCGACGGTATTTTTGACGTCCTGGGCAAAATTCTTGTGCATCACCAGCACCGCATCGGCGGTTTCCACGATCACCATATCCTGGACGCCGATCGCGGCGACCATACGGCTTTCCGCCCGGATGTAGGTATTGGTGGATTCAGCGGTATAGACATCCCCGCGCGAGGCATTGCCATGCTTATCAAGCGCGCTGACGCCGGACAGCGACGACCACGAGCCGATATCGTTCCAGCCTATGTCTACCGTCACCATCGCCGCATCCTGCGTGTGCTCCATTACCGCATAATCAATCGAATCCGCGGGGCATGCGGCGAAGGCCTGCTCATCCAGGCGGCAAAAATCAAGATCATGCGTGCTGTGCAGCCAGGCTTGCTGAGCCGCCTGATAAATATCCGGCCGATGGCGCTGCAGTTCGCGCAAATAGACGGCGGCCTTGAATACAAACATGCCGCTGTTCCAGAAAAAATTGCCTGATGCAAGAAATTGCCTGGCTTTTTCCAGCTCTGGTTTTTCGACGAAGCGCGCGACCGAAAAAGTCTGCCCGTTCGCATCCAGTGCTGCGCCGCGCTCGATATAGCCATAGCCGGTGGCCGGCTCGCTCGGGGTGATACCGAAGGTGACCAATTTATCCTGCTGCGCCAAGTTGAATGCCGACTGTATCGCCGCATGAAAACCGGCAATATCCTGGATAAGGTGATCCGCAGGCAGCACCAGCAGAATTGCCTGTTCGTCTTTGGCCTGCGCCGCAAACGCGGCAACGGCTGCCGCCGGTGCAGTATTGCGGCCGAACGGTTCGAGGATCAGCGATTGCGCTTCAACGCCGATCTCAAGCAGTTGTTCAGCAGCAAGGAATCGATGCTCGTTATTGCAGATCACCAGCGGCGCAGCCATGCCCGGTAAGCCGTTAAGCCGCCGCAACGTTTCCTGGAACAGGGTGTGATCGGTCAGCAACGGCAAAAACTGTTTGGGCAACGCCGCGCGCGATAAGGGCCACAAGCGGGTTCCGGAACCACCGGATAGGATGACTGGATAGATCATAAATTCTTTCTGGAAAGGCGAAAGCGATAATTTCCCGGCTCAGTTGAATTACAATAAGCAACCAATGCACTGCTGAGATTATACTGAACAGGGGAGAAGTAAACTGCATTGATCCGGATTTTATCAATCCTCGGCAATACCCGTTGTTATTTCGCCGACGAGCCTCGACCTAATCGGATTTTAACTAAACGTGTGGGCAGTCAAGCCGGTATTGGCTTAGGGATTTTGTCATAAATCAAAAGGCCGTATATGCCACCGCGACCCGCAACAATCCGGGCGCCTGTGCAATAAGGCCGCTAAATCGCATAGAATAGAGTGTAGAGCTTCATGCCCAATAATATTCGCGCTGATAAGTGCGTACTGGAAAGAGTGATGACGGCAAATAGCGAAGAGCAAGTGAAAAATAATCGGGTCGAGCACCATTGTTTGTCTTCATGTTTTGCTGCCGCGTACAAAACTGCGGCGCTACTGTTGTCGCTAGCATTGCTGAGCCTTCCAGCGGCCGGGCAGGAAATGCTGGATAGCGGAACCGCGGCCGGGGGCGGCATGATGCTGGGCGGGGAGGGCAACTCCACCGTAAATAGCATCGTTGATCCTTGTTCGACTGCGATTGATAAAGATGCCTGCAGAAAAAAAATAGTAGCGACGCAGGTAAAGCAGATTCAATCGGTGCCTGAAACAAATCGGCCACTGGGCGCGCAATCAGCGCGTGCGCCGGCCAAAACGGAAGTTCCAGAGCCAGCAGCAGCGACCGAGATCAACCAGTTCCAGGAATTTATCGCTTCTTCTATCGGGAAAAAATTGCCGCTTTATGGCTATGATTTATTCCGTGGCTCGCCCGACACCTTTGCTCCGCTGGATAACATTCCCGTGATACAGGAATATGTGATCGGCCCCGGAGATGAACTGGTGATTAAAGCATGGGGCGGAATAGACATCGATTATCGCGCAGTGGTTAACCGCAACGGCGAGATCAATTTACCCAAGATAGGTAGCGTTAACGTCGCCGGCATCCGTTACCAGGATTTGAAATCTCATCTTACCCGGGCTGTAGGCCGGGTATTCCGCAACTTTACGCTGGACGTGACGCTCGGGAAATTGCGCTCGGTCGATGTATTTGTTGTGGGCCAGGCCAAGCGTCCCGGCGTCTACACAGTGAGCTCGCTGAGTACTCTGGTGAATGCACTGTTTGCTTCGGGTGGGCCCTCGCTTAATGGCACGATGCGGCAGATACAGGTCAAACGCGCCAACAAGGTCATCACCACCTTTGATCTATATGACCTGATCAGCAAAGGTGATAAATCCAAAGATGTAAAACTGCTGCCAGGCGACGTGATTTATATTCCACCGGTCGGCCAGCAGGTGGCCATCACCGGCAGCGTGAACGTGCCCGCAATTTATGAAATGAAGGAAGGCTCAACCTTTGCTGATCTGCTTGATCTAGCGGGTGGTCTAACCAACATCGCTTCTACGCAAAAGGCATCGGTTGAACAAATACTCGACAGGAAATTGCGCAAGGTGGATGAATTCCGGTTCGATGCGGCCGGGCTTACCCATACGCTGCATAATGGCGACGTCATCACGGTTTTTCCGATTTCACAGCGCTTCGATAACGCGGTCAAACTGCAGGGCAACGTTGCTATCCCAATTCGCCATGTATGGCAGAAGGGTATGCGCGTCAGCGATCTTCTCGGCGGCAGGGATGCGCTAATCCCGAGCGCCTACTGGGCCAGGCAAAACAGCGGCGCAGTGAATAGCAGCTACAACAAAAAAGAAGTCAATTGGGATTATGCCGTTATACAGCGGCTCGACGAAGCGACGCTGACTACCCGGCTGTTCGCATTCAACTTGGGCAAGGCAATACAGGGCGATCCGGTTGAAAACGAGGTGCTGCAACCGGGCGATATAGTCACAATATATGCGGCCGATGAAGAATTGCCAAAAACAGAAAATGACATTGCATTAAGTGGCAGCATATTCGCTCCCAATAAAAAGCGTTTTGTCTGGCGTGAAGGTATGCGGATCAGCAGCTTGATACCGGACGCAAAATGGCTGATCGATTATTATGGATATTGGCAACGGATAGTCGCACCGGCTAAATCCCGGTCACAGGAATACGCGGGCGCCTTAACAAGTAATAGCTCCCAAAATAAAAATTCCCAGGATGGGAATTTACAGGATGGCAATTACCAAAATAGGGATTCCCAAGATAGAAATTCTCAAGATAGGAATTTCCAAGATAGGAATTTCCAAGATAGGCCGACAGCCGCTATGCCAGCAATTGCATCGCAGGATGTGACGGCCGAAATTAATTGGGATTACGCCAATCTCATCAGGCTGGAGCCCAGCGACCTAAGCCGCAAAATGATCACTTTCGATCTTGGCAAAGCGGTGCTTGAAAAGGACGGTAATAATAATTTGGCGTTATTGCCCGGGGACGAAATTTCAATATTCACCAAAACCGAAATTCAGGTTCCGATTGATAAACGAAGACACTATGTGCGATTAGAGGGTGAATTTCAGCATGCCGGAATATATCAAGCATTGCCGGGGGAAACGTTACGTCAGCTGGTTGCACGGATAGGCGGACTGACCCCCAGTGCTTACCTTTACGGTTCGGAATTTACCCGCGTGTCTGTGCGTGAAATGCAGCAGCAGAAACTGAGGGAAATGGCAGATAAAATGGAAGATGCGGTTAACCGTAATTTATCCAGCAAGCAGGGAAATGCCATTAACAAAGAGGATGCCGACACCAGTAAAGTACAGGCTGCCGCTCAGACAGAATTGATTGAGCGCATGCGTAAGGTCCAAGCCAAGGGGCGTATAGTGCTGGAAATAGCCCCTGATAACACTCAAGTCAAAGATCTGCCGGACTTGGCATTGGACGACGGCGACCGCTTTGTTGTGCCGGCAAGGCCTTCCATAGTTCAGGTGCTGGGCCTAGTGTATAACGAAAATGCCTTTTTATATCGCCCCAGCAATAACGTGAACGGCTATCTGGCTTTGGCGGGCGGGCCGACGCGCGATGCAGATGAGGCGCGCATATATTTGCTCCGCGCGGACGGATCGGTGCTAAGTGCACAGAATTCCAGCTCTATATTTAACTCGTTCTATCGCACAAAACTAATGCCAGGCGATGCGGTGGTCGTACCCGAGATGCTGGATAAATATAATTTCACTAAAGAGCTTAAGGACTGGTCACAGATTTTCTATCAGTTTGCGCTGGGTGTTGCGGGGCTTAAGGTGTTGGGTTTTTAGGCGGTGATAAGCAGATACGTAACTTATGGCGTTCAATATGTTGGGTTACAGTTTATGCCGAGGGGTAATGCGGCAGCATTAGCCATTCATGATCCGACAAAAGCAGGGGAACAACTGCAACAACTTATAGCTGTTTGGGCACAGGGGATTCGCCGTGGTATGTACTCTATCTGTTTACGGGCAGTTGCATGGCCATTAAATATTTACATGAATTGCTGAATTTGCACGGGCGCCATTCAATTCAAAACAAAGATTAATTACTAAGCGCTATGTCTGAAAATCAAAAAAACGAACCGTTGAATTCAGTGCCCCAAGAGGACGATATAAGCCTGCTTGATATAGCAATCACTCTAGCCAAGCATAAAATAATGATCATAGGCTTAACGTTTGTCGCAGCATTTAGTGCCGTTGGGTACTCGCTGTTGTTACCTAATATCTATACGGCCACGGCCAAAATTCTTCCTCCCCAATCCAGTCAGTCCAGCTCAGTTAATTCCATTATGTTGGCCCAACTGGGGGGGTTGGCTGGTGCAGCTGGTAGTGCACTGGGTCTAAAAGATCCCAACGCGCTTTATATTGCGATGATGAAAAGCCGTAATATTGGCGAAAAAATAGTGCAGCGTTTCGGCCTGCAGAAGGTTTACGAAAAAAGGACCATGACCGAAACACTAAGAGTGCTGGAAGTAACCACTATGATTGCATCTGGTAAAGATGGCGTCATTTCCGTGGGAGTGGATGATGAGGACCCCGTGCGCGCTGCATCCATTGCGAATGCCTATATCGAAGAGCTGAATAAATTGATGCAAACTTTCGCGCTGACAGAAGCCGGGCAGCGCAGGCAATTTTTCGAAACACAAGTGAAATCTGTTAAGGACAAATTAACCGATGCAGAAACTATAGTCGACAGAACGCCCAACACCAGTTTGCACTATATGGAAGCCTTGCGAAATTTGAAATTTCAGGAAGCTATCTATGAAGTTCTCTCAAAGCAATTTGCCGTGGCCAAGCTGGACGAAGCTAAAGACTCGCCTTTAATCCAAGTATTGGATAAGGCATTACCACCTGAGAGGAAATCCAAACCCAAGCGTGCATTAATTGTGATGTTGGCTGCCCTGGTTGCACTGTTCATTGGGGTCATCTGGGCGCTCTTCAAGGAATCTATGGAGCGCGCAAAACAAAAACCTGAGCAGGCCGAGCGGCTTAGAGCACTGAAACAAGTTCTAAAATTTTGGTAGACGAATTCCTTGGATTGTTCCTGATGGCTGAACGTCAGGAATTGGGGTAAATGCGCCTCTATTTTTCAATGTCTATCGAATGAAAATTACCGCAGTCATTTTAGACAGGTAAGTTTAGATTCAAGCACGCCAGTTAATTGATAATAATATTTGGTCTCTAGCGCAAACATGCGCATGTATATCCCAATATAAATAAGTGCATCGATATTATAATGATAATGCTTGGGATCAAAAGGCCGTGATTTCTGAAATTCAATAATAGGATTAACCGTGAAAGCAGTCATTCTCGCCGGGGGATTGGGCACCCGCATTAGTGAAGAAACCTCTGTACGACCCAAGCCTATGGTTGAAATCGGCGGGAAGCCAATTCTTTGGCACATCATGAAAACCTATTCTGCGCATGGTATCCATGACTTCATTATTTGCTGCGGCTATAAGGGTTATGTGATTAAAGAGTATTTTGCGAATTACTTCTTGCACATGTCAGATGTGACCTTCGACATGGAACACAACAAAATGGAAGTACATCAACGCAGTGCCGAACCGTGGAGAGTCACGCTGGTGGATACAGGCGAGGAGACCATGACCGGCGGACGCATCAAACGCATTGCCAATTATGTAAATAACGAGGATTTTTGCTGTACCTATGGTGACGGCGTGGGGGATGTGGATATCACCGCGTTGATCAGATGGCACCGGCAACATGGCAAATTGGCCACACTAACCGCTACACAGCCACCGGGTCGTTTTGGTGCTTTGCAATTGTCTGGTCACGACATATTAAACTTCCAGGAAAAACCACAAGGTGACGGCAGCTGGATCAATGGTGGGTTCTTTGTTCTATCATCCAAAGTCATCGATTACATCGAGGGTAACCAAACTATATGGGAGCGCGACCCCTTGGATCGGTTGGCTAGCGATGATCAATTGTCCGCATATTTCCACTCCGGATTCTGGCAGCCGATGGACACTTTACGCGATAAAACGCACCTTGAAGAATTATGGCAATCTGGCAAAGCGCCGTGGAAAGTATGGTTGTGAATCATATGTTGGAAGGGAAACCCTTGCTACTGACCAGCGTACCGGGTTCAAAGAAACGGATCGTTATTCTGTTGCAAATTATGGGGCATAGATAACACGCTATAGACTTTTTACCGCGGTGGTATGTTCAATAAATTTAAGTAGAGGTTTGTGTGAGTAAAGAAAAGATAAAGCAGGAAATTCTTGGTCTGGTCGAGCAATACAGTGCGCTGCATTTTGCAGAAAAATCTTTCACCGCGGGTACCAGCGCGGTCCCGCCTTCTGGAAAAGTGCTGGGCGCAAGCGAACTGAAGAACATGGTTCATGCTTCCCTGGATGGGTGGCTTACCGCCGGGCGCTTCAATGAAGCCTTTGAAAAACGCTTTGCTGAATTCGTTGGTGTGCCATATGCGTTGACGACCACTTCCGGATCATCGGCGAATTTGTTGGCATTTACTGCTCTCACTTCCCACAAGCTCGGTACTCGTGCCTTAAAACCTGGCGATGAAATTATCACTGTTGCAGCGGGTTTCCCGACGACCGTAAATCCGATGCTGCAAAACGGCATGGTGCCGGTGTTCGTGGATGTGGATGTGCCCACCTACAACATTGATCCCAAGAAGATCGAAGCTGCCATGACCGAGCGCACCCGCGCCATCATGGTGGCGCACACCTTGGGGAACCCATTCAATCTGGATGCAGTTATGGCAGTGGCGCTCAAGCATAACTTATGGGTCATCGAAGATTGCTGCGACGCCCTTGGTTCGCGCTATAAAGGCCAGCATGTGGGTACTTTCGGACACATTGCTACCTGCAGCTTTTACCCCGCCCATCACATCACTATGGGTGAGGGTGGCATGATATTCACCAAAGACCTCGATTTGCGTACCATCATCGAATCTTTCCGCGACTGGGGGCGTGATTGCTATTGCGCACCGGGTCGCGATAACACATGCGGCAAACGTTTCGGCTGGAAGCTGGGCTCACTACCAGAAGGGTATGACCATAAATATACCTATTCACATCTGGGCTATAACCTGAAGATCACCGACATGCAGGCGGCTTGTGCCTTGGCACAGATGGACCGATTGCCGGAATTCGTGGAAGCGCGCAAACGCAACTTCGCCTTTCTTAAGGAACGCCTGAAACCCTGTGAGGAATTTCTGATACTGCCGGAAGCTACCCCCAACAGCGATCCATCCTGGTTTGGTTTTCCCCTCACATTAAAGGAATCGGCGGGCATTGCGCGGGTCGAGCTATTGAAATATCTGGATCAGTATAAGATAGGAACGCGCCTGCTATTTGCAGGCAACCTCACGCGTCAACCGTATTTCGAAGGTCGTACTTATCGAATCAGCGGCGAACTTACCAATACTGACAAGGTGATGAACGATACCTTCTGGATCGGGGTGTATCCCGGTCTGAATGAGGAAATGCTGAGCTTCGTCGTCGAGAAAATCGAATCATTCTTTGGAATAAATTTTTAAACAACGAGAATGATAGGGTAGGCATTGAAAGCTGTTGATTGATAAGATTCTGATAACTCATGAGGTTCAACTATTTTGAACTTGCGAGTGTTTTCCCGCGCTGGACGTGGCAAGGCAAGGCAAAGCAAAGCAAGGGAAATAATTACGGTGGTATATGAGAACAGCGGTGCGAGCGCAATCAAACTTTGATAACTAGCGTCTGGAGTTGCTGGTTTTGTTCGGTCAGGTCGGATATCCAGCATGTGTCTGCGCGTTAGGGAGTTTTGGCTCTGTTAATACTAGAGCCATTGGAATTTAAGATGCTATGAAGAAAAGAATATTAATTACTGGTGTAACCGGATTCTTGGGAAGTCATTTGGCTAAGATGCTATTGGCCAATGACTATGAGGTGGTCGCTCTAAAGAGGCATTTCTCCTCGCTTCGCAGAGTCAAATCGATTGTCTCCGATATTGCCTTTTTTGATATTGAGGCACTTGATTTTAACCATCTTTTTCGTAAATGTGGAAAGATACACGCAATCATTCATACCGCTACTTGTTATGGACGAAATAATGAGTCCGTGAGTGAGATTTTTGCGGCAAATACCGAGTTCCCATTGCGATTGCTCGATGCAGGAAATCGTGCGGGGGTAGAGACATTTCTTAATACCGACACGATTCTTGATAAATATTTGAACCTGTATTCCTTTTCAAAAAATCAGCTCCTTCAATGGGGGGAGTTTTTTTCAATGCATGAGAAGATACGTTTCGGAAATATCAGGCTTGAACATTTTTATGGAGCAGACGATGACCCTACAAAATTTTCGGCCTATGTTATTAATAGCTGCCTTAGTAATGTGCCAGAGTTAAAACTAACCAAAGGTGAACAACAACGAGATTTTATTTATATTGATGATGTGGTATCGGCTTACATGATTTTATTAGAAAAAATGGACAGCATTAATAAATCCTTTTTTGAGTTCGATGTAGGAAGCGGGCACTCTGTTTCTATAAGGGAATTTGTTGAAACAGCACATCGGTGCGCTGTCTCTAAGACACATCTGGCCTTTGGTGCACTTTCTTATCGCGCAGGGGAGGTGATGCATTCCGAGGCTAATATATCCGACCTGAAAGCATTAGGATGGCATTGTTATTATGACATTGAAACGGGACTTAAAAAAGTTATAGAACAGGAAAGAGGGCAGTTATGAAATTACTTATTACGGGAGGATGTGGGTTTCTGGGAAGTAACTTGGCGTCTGACGCCCTGTCACGTGGTGACGAGTTAGTCATATTCGATAACCTTTATCGCAACGGCTCGCGAGAGAATTTGCCATGGCTGGAAGCCCAGGGAAAATTTACCTTTGAGCATGGCGACATTCGTAACTGGAACGATATCGCCCAAGTTGTTCAATCATTCAAGCCCGACACAATATTTCACTTGGCTGGTCAAGTAGCGATGACTACGTCAATTGCTAACCCACGCATGGACTTTGAGGTGAACGTGGGCGGAACCTATAATCTGCTGGAAGCTATGCGGCTACATGCGCCGGAAGCTATTGTGGTGTATTCATCTACCAATAAAGTTTATGGTGATTTGGAGCAATATACTTATGACGAAACCGAGACTCGCTATGAATGCAATGAGCGGCCTCACGGTTTTGATGAACAAACTCAGCTTAATTTCCACTCCCCGTACGGCTGTTCAAAAGGCGCAGCAGATCAATATATGTTGGATTACGCCCGAATTTTTGGTCTTAAGACTGTAGTGTTTCGTCATTCATCAATGTACGGCGGTCGCCAATTTGCTACTTACGATCAAGGCTGGATTGGTTGGTTTTGTCAGAAAGCCATAGAAACCAGTAAGGGGTTGCTTAAAAATCCTTTCACCATTTCAGGTACTGGAAAACAAGTGCGCGATGTACTCCACGCAGACGATATGAGGCGGCTTTATATGGCTGCCGTGCTCAATATCGACATGGCTCAGGGTCAGGCATTTAACATTGGCGGTGGTATCGACAATAGTTTGTCGTTGCTGGAGTTGTTTACACTGCTTGAAAAATACTTGGACATCAAACTGAGCCACGCCAAACTACCTGTGCGTGAGAGTGATCAACGAGTGTTTGTTGCTGATATAGCCAAGGCCAAACAACTGCTCAAGTGGCAACCAATGGTATCCGTCCAGGATGGGGTAGCTAATATGGTTGAGTGGGTGCGCCGCAACGATAATCATTCTGATGTTATGAAGGGAGCTTGATTTATTGTTTTATATACCCCGGTTGAGCGCATAAAATGGTTATGGCTTACGAGTCTTAATCAATAGTCTGGCAAAGCGCAAATATAAAATGAACCTAATTACCCGCTTAACTACTTACTTACGATTTCAACCGTTCGAGATTCAGACTCAAGAGGGTCGCGCGCACGAACGACATCGCCAAATTGTACTAACCAGTTTCAGCTCCGGAATTGCCAAACTATTAGCGATGGCTACCTCTTTTGCGATGGTGCCATTAACTCTAAATTATCTTGGTGTCGAGAGGTTCGGGTTGTGGATGACTGTTAGTTCTGCAGTTGCGATGTTAGGATTTGCTGATTTAGGAGTAGGTAGTGGTGTGATGAATGCGGTGGCAACTGGGCATGGTAAAGACGACAACCAAGGAATAAGGAAAAGCATTGCAGTTGGTATTTTACTATTAAGTACAATTGCTATATTTATCCTTTCAATATTTTTCGTATTATATCCCCTCATCCCATGGCCCAAATTTTTTAACGTCGGTTCGCAAATTGCCGCAGCTGAAGTTGCGCCGACGGTTGCTGTAATTGTTATCGTCTTTGCATTTAGCATACCGGCAGGTATAGCTTTAAAAGTCCAAATGGGGTTACAACTGGGGTTTTTTTCAAATATATGGTTAGCAGTTGGAAGTGTCATGGGGTTGTTTGCTGTGTTGGGAGTAATTTTTTTTGGTGGCGGCTTACCTTACCTAGCTGCTGCTACTGTCGCGCCCCCCGTTCTCGTCGGTATCTTTGCTGGATTTTATTTTTTTTATCAACAGCGGCCCAATCTAAGACCCAATTTTAATAATTTAAAAATAAGTGACGCAAAATATCTAGCGGGGACAAGTAGTCTATTTCTGGTGTTACAGATTTCTGGATTAGTCGCCTTTCAGAAAGACAACTTAATAGTCATGCATTATCTTGGAGCGGGTGCGGTTGCCACTTATGCAGTCGCGTTTAAATTGTTTTCCTTACCTATAATTATCATGAGTTTGTTTTTAAATGCGATGTGGCCGGCTTATGCAGAAGCCAACAGTCGAGGAGATAGACAATGGATATTCCACTCTTTTCGTAAATCTATTCGTTACAGCGCAATTCTTGTGCTACCAATGGCTGTTGTTTTATTGCTTGCGGGCCAATGGATAATTGAAAAATGGGCAGGCTCGTCAGTCGTACCGTCTTGGGATTTGTTAATTGGACTTTTTTTTTGGGCAGTATTGGCTATATTCGGGGGTAATTTTGCAATGCTACTAAACGGATTAGGTGTAATAAGATTCCAGGTTGTTACATCAGTAATAATGGCAATTGTTAACATTGCCTTATCGGTTTGGTTAGTTCAAGTAATTGGTGTGTCGGGTGTAATTTGGGGTTCGGTGATAAGTTTAGTGTTTTTTTTATATCTTCCAACAGCAATTTATTTGCGAAAATATTTCTGATGAAAACGGTGCATTTTGTATATGTGTTGCCGAGCAGTAAAAATATACTAGGCAGAATTTATAGACGATTTATGCGTAGAGATATTTGTAGACATGGTTCAGTGTTCGCATATGGCTGGCCTAATCCGTTAAAGGCGCCAGAATCGATCACTTTTCACGTGGGGAAGTCTATAACCAATCGATATAGACTTAAGCTATATGACTTGAGAGAGAAAACGACGATTCGTCCAGAGCCTGGGGATATTCTTCTCGGTCATCTTTGGACGGATCGACATACGGTTATGTGGAACTCTCTCGGTGACCCTAGATTTAGTAAAAAATATCTTATCCAGCCATACAACAATGATGTACTTCAGTTGGGCTGGGTGAAAGATGGGCTTGAACTATGTGATGGGTTTTTTGCGGTAGGTGGCGATTATTGGCTCAACACTTTTAACGAATCACCATTAAAAGATTTTGAGAAGAAGATCCATCACTTAAACATGGCTGTTGATGCTCTAAGTTATCCGCTCGTTAAAAGTGAATTTAATCCCCCCAAAAAAAGGCGGTTTCTATATATTGGTAGGCAAAGTCGATTTGGCGATGAAAAGGGTATTGGTTTGCTTGAAGAGTTGGCTACACGTATCCCCAATTTTGAAGGAGGTTATATTTGCACAGGCGCCGAAATAAAAGGGTGGAAAAAAATCTCCATGCCCACGACGTTGACGCCGGTCGTGATGAAAAAAGTTGCAGCCGAATACGATGTCTTTATTAATATGAGTAGAGCTGATGCACAAGCGACGACAATTCTCGAAGCAATGTGTTGGGGTTTCCCGATTGCATGTACGAATCAATCAGGATATAGCAGGGAAACAAGTTTTTTTTATTTTTCTCTTGATGACATGAAACACAATGTCAATATAATACAAGAGATACAAAATATTTCTAACGAAAAACTTAGGGAAATATCAGCAGAAAATAGAAGGGTCGTCGAAACTAAGTATAGTTGGGATACATTTATATCGAATTTTGATCGGATTATTGTGAGGGATGCGTCATGAAACAAACGGTATTAGAAAGGATAATGATTTCCAAAGATCAGGTTGCAAAAACAGAATCTGAAATTAGGTTTCATGAGCATTTAAGGAGGTATGCTGCTGTACGTCGCTTTTGCTATGGCAGAGTATTAGATTTCGCTTCCGGTTGTGGATATGGAACACATATGCTGTCATCTAATCCCGATGTTGATATTGTGATTGGTGTAGACAAGGACGTTGAGGCGATTAGCTGGGCACAAAAAGAGTTTGGTAGCATCAAGTCTCAATATAGGTGTGTTGACATTGAGACCGTTCATGAAAAGTTCGATACGCTCGTTAGCTTGGAGGCAATTGAACATTTTGAGGATGTAACGTTAATTCCACGTTTAGCTGCTCGTTGTGAGGCTGATAATGTCGTCATATCTTATCCAAATAAGAAATCCACACATTTTAATCCATATCATGTGCATGATTTCAATATACAAAATATTTTGGATATTATGGGCGAATACGTTTGTTACCATGATTTTGTCATGGGTGATGTTCAGTTTTTACTGTTTTTGCGTAAGCCATCCAAAGCCCCCCGTTGCATCTTTAGTAACATTCTTGATTTAAAAAAGTAAGGTAAAAATATACTTTGATTACGCCTAATGATGAAAGATGCCTACGTGAATCCGCCCAAAGTTAGTGTGGTCATTCCCGTTTACAATCGTGAAAATTTTATTGCGCCTTGCATTGAATCCGCACTGGCGCAGACATTTACTGATCTTGAAGTAGTTGTGGTTGATAATGCAAGCACGGATGGAACATGGGAAATTTGTCAACACTTCGCTGCAAAGGATCAGCGGGTACGAATATTCCGCAACGATTTCAATATTGGCCCCGTGCGTAACTGGCTTGCATGTGTGGCTCAAGCGAAGGGTGAATATACGAAAATTTTGTGGTCGGACGATTTGATCGATCCGGAATTTTTGAAAAAACTACTTCCTTACCTTGATGATGCGTCTGTCGGCTTCGTGTATTCATCCGTAGATGTGTTCGAAAAAATTGAGGGGGGAGGGGGCAACAAGCTTTTTAATAAAATAGAAACAGGAACTCATGATTCTAAAGCATACATAGAAGGCTCATTGCTGGGTAACAATTTTCCATACTCACCCGGTTGCGCTATTTTCAGAACCTTAGATGTGAAAAGGAATTTGCTATTACATGTGCCCAATCGGGTAAATAGCGATTTCAGCATGCATGCGATTGGAAATGATTTATTACTTTTCTTGTTAACGGCACAGCAATATCCCAAGTTCGCTGTAGTCAACCAATCGCTTGCTTTATTTAGAGCGCATAAGGATTCGATTTCAATTGCTGCCCCGCTAGGTAGGTTACCTTTACACTATGACTTGGCAAAAGGTTTTTTTGCTGAGAAATTTATTTCCGATACGGCAATGTTAAAAAAATTAAATTCAAAATTTTTCATTGATCAGTTCCGATATAAATTTATGGCCAAAAAATTAGGTATCAGATCCATGGCTGATTTTTATCCTTTAAACACATTTGTAGACTTGGATATCTATTTTCTGCTAGGTCGAATCAAGGTATTTGTCGCAGAAAAGCTTGGGACATAGTGAAGATAGTGCTGTGAAAAAAAATTCGTCAATGTTTGCATTGATCGGATTAGTATTGTTATTCCTAACACCCTTTTCTATCTTAAAGAATATGCAGATATTCTTTGTTGCGATAGTAGTTGCAAGTTTGTTGAGGCTATTTGTCAAATGGCCAAAAATTGGTGACCGCCCAATTGCTGTACCCCTCCTTTCTAAACTTAAGAGAATTCATTACTGTTTGCTTGCCATTGTTCTATATGAACTTTTTGATAGCTTAATTTCCCTGCTGCTATTGCTTTCTTATGATGATGTCGACGTTTTCGGGTTGCTTTGGCGCTCTTTTTCTCAGTTGGCGGCTTTGCTTGTTTATATGCTCACAACGGTCTGTGGATATCACATGGCGGTTCATTTTGATATTTATCACATTCGCCGAGCAATCTATGTGCCATTTTTTTTGATGGTGGCGGTATGTACTTATCAGGTGTTTTCGGAAAGCTTTGGATTACCATATATTGGTAATTATGTTTTTGATAAATTTGTGGGGCTAAGACCAAGTGGTTTAGCAAGTGAGCCCAAATTTTTATCATCTTATTTTGCGGTAATTATTTTTTTCTTGCTCTACGATTTTCGTGTTAGAGAAAGAAGAGCTAGCCAATTTGTATATCTTATTAAGTTAAGTGGTTTGATGGCTGCAGCATATTTTTTTCTGGCTGCGGCGTCGGGTAATGGGTTCCTTTCTATTTCCATCTTATCGTTAGTGTATTTTTCACAAATGAAAATTTGGCAAAAGCTTGCTGTTGGGGGAGTAATTTTTATGATCCTGTTTTGGCTGTGGAATCAAATTGGGGCTGGCGGGATAGATTTGCGGGGATCACATCAAGATATTCTAGATAACATCAGTAGTTTGGATTTGACCTTATTCGATGATCTTATTGCGCTTCCCCTTATGGCTTGGCGTGACAATATTTGGAGTTTATTAATTGGTTTTGGCCCTGGATTAATGCATTTTTTTGCACATCGCTATTCTAATTACTCAACATGGCTTACCGATGAGACCTACATAGAAGGTAATCTCGGTGTGATTACTTTTGTGTCTAATTTTGGACTGGTTTTATTTATAATTTTGTTTGTTTTTTTTGCGAAGCGTGGCTTGGCGACATTAAAGACGCAATTACAATCGGCGTGGTTTCCCGTGAACTTATTCTTTTTGAGTTCTTTTTTTGTTGGTGCTCTCGTTCAAGGTAATTCGTCAATTCCGTTCTTTCTTTCACTCGGTTGGATCCTACGGTGGAGTATTCAACGAAACATTCATAACTCTGACTTTCAAAAGTTTAAATTGTCTTGATGAAAAATAATGAATGCCCAATTGTAAGTGTAATTACCCCGGTTTTTAATGGCGAGAAATATATTCGTCGTACGATTGAAAGTGTTCTTTCACAAGGTTATCCAAGAATTGAATACATCGTTGTGGATGGTGTATCCACCGATAAGACGCAAACTATTCTTGATGACTACAAAACAAAAATTGATTTGACTATCTCCGAACCAGATACCGGTATGTATGATGCAATCAATAAAGGAATGCAGAGATCGTCCGGAAAAATCTTATGTTATTTAAATTCAGACGATTATTTTTTCCCCGACACTATTGAGCGCGTTGTAACTCGATTTATAAAGGCCGAAGTTGAATTCGTGTTTGGGAATTGCATATATGTCGATAAGAATGAACACGAGCTTTATCGATATTCGGGTGTGAATCTCCCATATTCTCTGATTAAACTTCTTGGACGCATTCCGTTCGCGCAGCAAACTGCGTTTTGGACTCGAGAGCTGTATGACAAAGTAGGGGGGTTTGATCAACGTTATAAGTACGTTGCTGATACCAAGTACTTCTACGAATGTTTACGTCTTGTGGGTACAAATAAGTCCCATATCAATGAATTCCTCTCAATGTTTAGGCAACACGATGATGCTCTTTCAACAAGGGTATATCAGAAGATGGTAATAGAACATGACATGGTACTTTCTGATCTTGGCTTGAACATTGGGTTGAGCCGCTATCTCATTGAAGCCGTCGTCAAGGGCCGAAATTACCAAAACTTCATACGTCGATTTATCTAATTATTATGAAAATCCTCCAGGTTTGCCCAGCTTTCTATCCCGCAATCTCTATTGGCGGGCCCATATTCACCATCTTGTCATTGCAACGTTTACTTGCAACCAAAAATCATATTGTCGACGTCCTTTCTACACCGCTCGGCTTAAGCCAAAAAGACAGAGCATCAATTGTCTACAATAAGCCAATGACTATGCCGGTGACTATGTCGGTGCCCGGAGTTATCACATACCAGCATTTTTATGGTTACCCACACTTTACATTTTCGCCGCAGTCCTTTTGGTGGTTATTTAAAAATATTGAAAAATATGACATGCTAATTTTGCATGGTGTTTGGAATTTTCCCATATTGGCTGCCGCATTGGTATGTCGAATCAAGAAGGTGCCGTATTTCGTTGTTCCACATGGCACGTTGTACAAAGAAACTATAGAGCTTCGCTCCGCACTACTGAAGAAAACTTTTCTTAAATTATACGTTGAGCGAATGCTTGTGGGGGCGAAGCGTATTCTTTTTACGACTCGGGACGAGAGAGATAAGGTCACCAATTTCCTACAGTTGGATTTTTCATCGTTTGTTCTGCCTAACATTGTAAGATCGGCAGAATTTAAACAGCTTCCGGTAAGGGGTGAGTTTCGGCGGCATTATAGTATTCCTGCAGATGCCCCGGTTTTACTTCATTATGGCCGCATCAGCAGGAAAAAAGGTATTGAATTTTCTATTCAGGCTCTGGCAAAGCTTTCGTCTGAATTTCCCGATGCTGTCTTGGCGGTTGTTGGCGGGGATGAAGAGGGATACCGTGCGGTCATTGAACGTTGTGCGAAAGATTGGGGGGTTCAGCACAGAGTGATATTTACCGCGATGGTTGAACGTAAGCCCATGGGAATGCAGGCTATGGTGGATGCGGATATTTTTGTGCTGCCATCACTATCAGAAAACTTTGGAATGGCTGTGGTCGAGGCAATGCAATGCGGTTTGCCCGTTGTGATTTCCAATAATGTTGGTCTTGCACCGGACATAGGAAGCGCTGGGGCCGGTTTAGTTGTGTCATTAACTCCTGATAATGAGCCCTTAGCTAATGCGATTGCGGGGCTTCTACGTAGTCCTGAAGAGCGGCGTGCTTTGGGTGAAAAAGGCAAGAATTTCGCGATTGAACATTATGATGACCAAGCGGTTGCATCCATTGTTGATGAGTTGTTAGCGCTGGTTTAATGCGGCTATGCAAAATGAATTAAATGCAGAACAGCCGTCTACTCAATCGCCCTGGGTTTCGGTTTTAGTACTGACTCGAAATGAGGCGCTGCACATTGAGCGCTGTATCCGAAGTGCCCGGCGCCTGAGCTCCCATATATTTGTGATCGATTCGTGCTCTACCGATGGCACTGCCGAGCTGGCAAAAAAAATGGGAGGTAATGTGATCTCCCGTAGTTTTGATAGTTTTTCTGCCAAATTGAATTGGAGTTTAGCAAACGTTGATTTTCCGACACCTTGGGTTTTCCGGCTTGATGCAGACGAGGTTTTTTCAGAAGAATTGCTGGTTTCCTTGCAGCGTTCTGTATTTAATGCCGCGCCAGATGTGAACGGTTTTTACTTGCGGCGTCAACTGTGGTTCATGGGGCGCTGGATTAGGCACGGCGGCATGTATCCAACTTTCAGTATGCGCTTGTGGCGTAAAGGCTGTGTTCGATCAGAGGTACGAGATTTGGATGAACATATGCTACTGTCCAGTGGCATTGCGAAGAGTTTAAATCTCGATATTGTGGATAACCCACTTACTAATTTAGCTTCGTGGATCGAAAAACATAATGGCTATTCTACGTTAGAGGCACGTTCTGTTTTACCTAAAAATCAAAATAATCCTGATTTAGTTCAACCTCGTTTATGGGGCGGTAAGATAGAACGGACAAGGTGGATCAAGTTGAAAGTGTTCTATCGATTGCCTTTGTTTATTCGGCCACTATTGTATTTTTTGTATCGCTATATATTTAAGTTCGGCTTTCTGGACGGTCGTGAGGGTTTTTTGTTTCACTTTATGCATGGATTGTGGTACCGCATTTTAGTGGATGGAAAAATATATGAACAAAGAAATTTGGAAAAGGACATATGAACCTGATTTTTTTTGCATCTCGCCTGTTTTAAATAGTCCGTATCCACTAATGAAATTGATCTTTCTTAACCGCTTTTTTTCCCCCGATCACAGCGCCACCAGCCAGTTACTGACGGACCTCGCCTTTCATCTGGCAGATGCCGGACATGAAGTGCACGTGATCTGTTCACGCCAGTTATATGAATCCCCCGAAGCCCAATTGATGGCTTTTGATCAGGTGCGCTCTGTACAGGTGCATCGTGTATGGACGTCGCGTTTCGGGCGCACTAATTTAGTAGGACGGGCCAGCGACTATTTATCATTTTATCTTTCAGCCACTATAAAACTGTTCTTATTGGCTGATCCGAATACCGTGGTGGTGGCCAAGACGGACCCCCCGTTGATTTCCGTCCCTGCTTCGTGGGCCGCCCGGTGGCGCGGTTCCTGCTTGATAAATTGGGTACAGGACATGTTTCCAGAGGCGGCAGTGGAGTTGGGAGTTAAGGCACTGGGCGGCCGCTTAGGGGGATGGGTTTGCCGCTTGCGGGACAATTCCCTGCGTGCTGCTACGATGAATGTGGTGCTGGGCGAACATATGGCGGAAAAAATCAAGGCCCGTGGCGTCGATGCCGCCAGGATTAGAATAATTCCGAATTGGGCAGATGGTGACGCTATTAAGCCTTTGCCTGCGGATGCGAACCTATTGCGGACCGAGTGGAATTTAATGCGCAAGTTTGTGGTGATGTACTCGGGCAATATGGGACGTGGGCATGAATTTGAAACGATTCTGGGAGCGGCAGCTTTGTTGCAAGAGGATACTCGCTTCGTTTTTCTATTTGTGGGGGGCGGCCATCAGCGCAGCGTGCTGGGTATCGAAGCAGTACATCGGGGCTTAACAAATGTGCAGTTCAAGGCATATCAGCCCAGGGAGCAGCTTGGTTTGAGTTTGGCGGTGGGTGATGTTCATTTGATTTCTTTGCGGCCTGAACTTGAAGGCCTGATTTTGCCGAGTAAATTTTATGGCGTATTGGCGGCGGGGCGACCAGTAGTTTTTGTAGGTGCGTTGGATGGCGAGATTGCGCGGCAGGTTAGCCATGCTGATTGCGGAGTGACAGTAGAACAGGGGGATGCACAGGGTTTGGCGGCAGAGCTTAGACGAATGGCGGATATACCGGCTAATTGTGAGCGTATGGGCAACAACGGGCGACGGTTGTTCGATAATGCGTTAAGTCAACCGATGGCGTTGGCGGCATGGAAAACAGTATTGAGTGAACAAGATGCACAGTCCACCGCCGCTAGGGGTTCTGAGTTGCAGTAACGCGGGGTCATTCGTTCAAGTGCAACCATTTTGATATATTAATAAAGCTGACTAAGCGCAATATGGTGAGGCAATTATTTCTACGTAGAATTCAAACGGCTTATCGAGTTAGCATGATATGCTTCTGAAAAAATCTGCCTATCAAAATTAGACATTGGGGGGACTGTGCAGATATTTATTGTTTCTCTAATCAGTTGTGCGATGTTGATTCTATTGCTGCGTAACGCAGCCCAACGCTATGGCATTGTCGACGCTCCAGGAGGACGTAAACAGCACATGTTTCCGACTCCTATAGTAGGCGGGCTGGCGATGTTTATGGCCGTTGGGATCGCGCTTCTGCTGGAGGCTCAGGTAACGAAAGATATCCAGGTGCTGTGGGGCTGCAGTGCGGCGCTGGTGTCGCTGGGGGTGCTCGACGACAAGCATGGACTGTCGGTACGGCTGCGCATGCTCCTACAGGTGTTTCTGGTGGCTGTTGTGATCACTGGCGCTGACGGCACAATCACTCATTTAGGATCGTTGTTTGGCAACGATATCCTTCTTGGTATGTTTGCCATCCCGTTCAGTGTGGTGGCGTTCGTCGGCGGAATCAATGCGATTAACATGATAGATGGCGCGGACGGCATGGCGGGCAAAATGGCGCTGATTACCATGCTGGGCGTTATGGTGATGTGCTCCATCGCCGGAGCGTCGCATTTGTTGCCGCTAACCTACGCTCTGACCGGCGCTTTGATAGGCTTTCTTATTTTCAATACGCGTATTTTTGTCAGACGCGCCTGGGTATTCATGGGCGATGCTGGAAGCATGTGGCTGGGATTAATCCTGGGCTGGTTCATGGCACAGATCACGCATGATCAGGTGGGTGCCGAACCGGCGCTGGTATTGTGGCTGTTTGGTATTCCACTGATCGATACATTGGTGGTGATGACACGGCGGGTGCGGCAAAAGGTCTCGCCCTTCGCGGCGGACCGCACTCATATACACCATGTGCTGGAACATGCCGGGTTTTCAGTGGCGCGTACCGTGCTGCTGTTGAGTCTGGCCCAGACGGTTCTGGTCGGCATCGGCGTCATATTTTATATGATGAAGGCGCCCGCTGCGCTGGTGTTCTGGAGCTTTGTCATGCTCATTACGGGTTATTATTATCTATTGCGCGATTGCAAATTAAAATCTGGTTCAACACCGATTAGCAGCGAGGAACCGAGCGACACCCCCTTAATCTGAGGCACATGCGGGTTTTCAGGTGGGGAAATATTGCTCTATTCAATGCACTGTTCAGTGCAGCTTCGTGCTTAAATGCACAGATCAAGCTTCTCAATCATAATTATTATTGAGTTCATGCAATTAGCGGATATTGCGGATCGGCATTATGCGTAATCTGTTAGTCAAGCTTCCGAGAAAATCAAAACGTCTGCTCATGTTATGGTCGGACATTTTGCTATTGCCGCTGGCATTATGGTCGGCGATCGCGCTGCGCTTTGGGGATGTTTTACCGCCTATTGCCGGTATGCCATGGCTGTTGCTGCTGGCTCCTGCCGTAGCGATTCCGGTATTCGTGAAGATAGGCCTGTACCGTGCGGTCATTCGCTATATGGAAGACGAAGTTGTCGCCACGGTGCTCAAGGGCGTGACATTGGCGGTGTTGTTGCTTGTGTTGCTGGATGTCATGTTGGGCATACAGGGCGTGCCGCGCTCCTCATTTATTATTTATTGGGGCTTTGCGCTGTTGTATATCGGCGGTAGCCGGATGCTGGCGCGGGCATATTTTCGGGAACAGGGAAATAGGGACCACATAAAGTGGCGGCAGCGCGTAGCTATTTACGGCGCGGGCGAAACCGGGGTAAAGCTGGCTACTGCGTTGCGTGCCGGACATCATTTCGAAGTGGTGGCTTTCTTTGATGATAATGCCGATCTTGTGAGCAGTGATATCGGCGGCGTAGTCGTTTATCCTCCAGCTGCATTTCCTGATGTGCTGGCGCAGGAAGAGTTTTCTTCTGTGCTCCTTTCGATACCCTCAGCATCCCGCAAGCGCCGTCAGGAAATTATTAGCCAATTGGAAGGCTTCCCCGTTTCAATCAAAACAATTCCGAGCACCTTGGATCTGGTCACCGGCGCGGCCACCGTGGATGAAATTCGCGAGGTGGAAATCGCGGATTTGCTGGGGCGTCATCTGGTCCAGCCCTTTCCGCATTTGCTGGCGCAATGCATATCCGGAAAATCGGTGATGGTCACCGGAGCGGGCGGATCCATCGGCTCGGAATTATGCCGCCAGATTTTATTGCAGGAACCTGAATGCCTGGTGCTGTATGAAAGGTCGGAGTTCGCGCTGTATCAAATTGAGAGCGAGTTGAATGCTTTAAAGGCGCAATTTCACAGCACAGCTGAGATTGTGCCCATACTCGGGTCGGTTGGCCATCTGCACCATGTGGAGCGCGTGATGCATATCTATCAGGTGAAAACGGTTTATCACGCGGCCGCTTATAAGCATGTGCCGCTGGTTGAACACAATCTGATCGAAGGGGTATTCAATAATGTTTTTGGAACATGGAATGCGGCGCGGGCGGCGCGTAACACCGGTGCTGAAACTTTTGTTCTGATCTCGACCGATAAGGCGGTGCGCCCCACGAACGCGATGGGAGCCAGCAAACGCTTTGCCGAACTCATACTGCAGGCCTTCGCGCGCGAAGGCGGAGCCACGCGGTTCTGCATGGTGCGCTTTGGCAATGTGCTGGATTCCTCCGGTTCAGTTGTGCCCCTATTCAGAAAGCAGATCCAGAAAGGCGGGCCGGTGACGGTGACGCATCCCGAAATTACCCGCTACTTTATGACTATACCCGAGGCGGCTGGCCTGGTGTTGCAGGCGGGATCCATGGGGCGCGGCGGCGATGTGTTCGTGCTTGACATGGGTTCACCGGTGAAGATAGTTGACCTGGCTTACCGCATGATACGCCTGAGCGGGCTGGAGGTAATTGATGAGACCCATCCGGACGGCGATATTGAAATTGAGTACACCGGGCTGCGTCCCGGCGAGAAACTGTACGAAGAATTGCTGATCGGTGAAAACGTGTCAGGCACCGAGCATCCGCTGATCATGCGGGCGGAAGAGCAGGAATTGTCCTGGGGCGTGTTGCAGCGCATGCTGGAGCAACTCGATACCGCTTGCCAGCGTTTCGATTGTGCCACGGTGAGGAACATATTGATGGAAGCGGTCGACGGTTACAGACCGGAAAGCGACATCTGTGACTATGTTTGGGAACAGTCACACGGAGAAATGCCCGAGCTGGACAATCTCGCGCTTGATGCGGTTTTCATCGTGGATTCAAAGATCAGATGAGCACGGCCGCGCGCTTATTCTGTATCGGTAACTGCATCCGTTAAGAATGGATATGGCGGACGACCATTTCCTGCTTCGCCTGGCTTTTTTTTCCAGCGTCATTTTTGGTGTTTCTGTAATCGTTACCTGGCTGCTGGCACGCCATTTGAAGTTCCTGGATGTGCCCAATGAGCGTTCGTCGCATACCGTAGTGACTCCGCGAGGCGGCGGCATTGCGATAGTCACCGCCTTTTTTCTGGGCATAGCCCTGATTGGTTTTATCGGCGCTGGCTCACCTCTGCAGACCGGTTATTTCGCTGGTTTTCTGGTAGCGGTAGCAGTCATTGCAATATCTGCGGTTTACGATGATTTCAAATCGCGTTCATTTACAGTAAAACTGGGTGCGCAGTTGCTGGCAATATTTATTGCGTTGTTTTGCGGCATTGTAATCGACGGCACCGAGTTGCCCTGGATGGGCGAGATTCACTGGGGATGGTGGGGATACCCGCTGACCCTGTTGTGGCTGCTGGGCCTGACTAATGCCTATAACTTCATGGACGGACTGGATGGGTTGGCCGCGGGCACGGCTGTGATCGCGGCATTTTTTCTGGCGGTCATTACCTTCCAGCAGGGCAGCCAGTTTATCTACCTGGCTGCCTTGGCACTGGGTATGGCATCGTTGGGCTTTCTGGTTTTTAACCTGCCGCCCGCAAGAATCTTCATGGGCGACGTCGGCAGTACCTTTCTCGGCTTGGCCTTCGCGGTGATGGCTGTGGTTGCATTGCGTTACGATCAAGCGCGGGTTTCACTTTTCGTAGTGCCGCTGCTTTTATTTCATTTTATTTTTGATACCTCGTTTACTTTTGTGCGGCGATTTTTACGCGGAGAAAAAGTGTTTCATGCACATCGGACGCATTTGTATCAATTGCTGAACCGGTCGGGATATAGCCACGGAAAGGTGACATTTCTTTATGCTGCGATGGCGGTATTGCAAGGATCAGCGGCAATGTGGATGTCGACCCAACCCGCGAGATATTATCTTTTGATGTTTATTCCATTCCTGACGCTGCAAGCGTTTTATGCCTACTGGGTGATGAACAAGGCACGGTCGAAGGGAATTATTTAGCCCGTGTATGACGACGCCGCGTAGCTAGCCGGTCAGGAATGCTTACGGTTATGCTGGATCATTTCAGCTCACGTCGACATGGCAGGATCCTGGCCTAAAACATGGGCGTAAAAAAAGCACGCTTGCACGTGCTTTTTTTATTGCGATGCTGCCGCTTTTTCTTAACGGTTACCGTTGGTGTTGCCACGGTTTAACGAAAAGCCGCTGCTGGGACGGCGTGCCTGACCCGTGCCGGTTGGGCTGGGTCCGCGTCGTGCAGCGTTGTCACCAAAACGTGCCGGCGCCTGTCCTGCGTCCGCTGTGTTTCCGTTACGCGGCGCGTTGTTGCTGAAACGCTGTGATTGCCCTTCGCGTCTTGCGCCGTCGCTATGGCCGTGCCGCGTATCATTATTCGAACGCCCGTAACTGCCCGATGGTTTGCTGCGTGGACCACCGGCAGAATGTGGGCGTGGTTTGAACCTGGGTTCCATGCCGACCACTGTATGAGCGGTAATGCTTTGGCCGGTATAGCGTTCAATCTTCTGCAGGTTGCCAGCGTCACGGTTGGAAGCAAAGGACACAGCGATGCCGGAAGCGCCGCCGCGACCGGTACGGCCAATGCGGTGCACATAGTCTTCCGCCGCCTTGGGCAAATCAAAGTTAATTACATGCGAAATGCCGGCGATGTCGATGCCGCGTGCCGCCACATCAGTAGCCACCAGGATACGAACCTGGCCGCGACGCAGGCTGACCAGCGTACGGTTGCGTTCGCGCTGGCTCATGTCGCCATGCAGCGCGGCGGCGGAATGCCCCTGTGCCAGCAGACCGTCGGCGAGCGCATCGGCATCGCGCTTGGTGGCGGTGAATACCAGAGCCTGGTTCACTTCCTTGTCGCGCAGCAGATGGTCGAGCAAGCGGTTTTTATGGCTCATATCGTCCACATACATCAGGCGTTGTTCAATATTTTCGTGACGCGCCTGGGTAGCTGCAATGCTGATGCGCTTCGGATCCTTCAGCAGGCGCCGGGCCAGGCCACCTATCATGTCATCCAGCGTGGCGGAGAACAGCAGGGTTTGACGAGTGGCTGGAGTCGCGCCGGCGATGCGTTCTACATCGTCGATAAAGCCCATATCCAGCATACGATCGGCTTCGTCCAGGATCAGCATTTCCAGACGGGAGAAATCTATGCGTCCGCGTTCGATGTGATCGATCAGGCGGCCGGGTGTGGCAACCAGGATATCCACCGGGTTGGACAGCAATTTGTTTTGCAGCGGGTAAGGCATGCCGCCCAGAATACTGATCACTTTGAGGCGCATGTTCTTGCCGTATTTAGCGGCCGCGTCGGACACCTGTTGTGCCAGCTCGCGGGTCGGGGTCAGCACCAGTACGCGCGGACCCTTGCTGCGTATCGCGGAGGGTTCGGCGATGCGGTTTAACGCAGGCAGTATAAAAGCGGCGGTTTTGCCTGTGCCGGTTTGCGCTGAGGCCAGCAAATCGTGGCCGGCCATGACTACCGGTATGGCCTCGGCCTGTATCGGTGAAGGGACGGTATAACCCGCCTCTTCAACCGCTTTAAGTATGAGCGGATTTAATCCCAGTGTTGTAAAAGTAACAACTTCAATCGGTGTAGCTGTGTTTGGAATAGACACTTATGTTCCTTAATAATTTTTATTGCGAGCGCAGGCAAGACTAAAAAGCCAAGCTTTGGAATATCAGGGATAATAGATTCTACCGGCGCAAAAACATCGTCGCTAACCGGATCAGAAAGACGCGTCTTTAAATATTCTTATCAAAGACGGTAGAGGTCAGATAACGATGAACCAAGTTGCATGCATATTGCAACTGGCGCGCATTATATGCATCTGGCTTGAGAAAGCAAGCTTTAAATGTTAACCGTCAGGCACGACTCAGTATTGGGCAGAGACTTGGGGCGCCGGTACTTTGTCGCCGTACCTTGTACTATTGAATAGCGAATCCTCTAAAACTCGTACTCGGCCTGAAATCTGAATGTATGCGCGGGTGCTCCCGTGCTTACACCGAACAATAGTGCGCTGTTGTATTTGATGTACTGGTGATTTCCCAAGGCGACTTTGCCAAATACAGCCGGGCCCATACGGTGGGCCTGGTCATCGTGCTCCCATTCGTCCCATTTGCCCAGCTCGCCTATGCCCTGAGCGCCGAATTCCAATGTCGGCTGCCAGCGGTATTTGGCCTGCCATTGGTAACCTATTTCTGTTGGGGCTCCGGCGCCATGCCCGAACTTGCGCTCGAACAACAGGTTGCCGTTCAGTTGTACTTTGCCATATTCTCTTTGCAGCAGCGCACCGAATTTGAATTCATAAGGTTCATTGCTGTCGCTCAAAGGCGCTTCAAATTCGGTCAGAAGGCCAACATCCACCGCGTATTTTCCGGTTTCAGTAAGCTGAAATTTGTTTTCCCATTCACCTATTGTCAGATTCGAGATGCCTTGGGCAATTTCGCGTTTCAGGTAAACCTCAGTGAACCAGAATTCAGAAACGCCATATCCGCCGCCCGCACTGATTACTTGTTCTTCCGTGCCGTCCGCCTGCTTCGCGCTACCGTATTTAACATCGAATTCCCGCTCTCCGGCTTCAACGGTAGGGGTATAAACATAATCAGCGGAACCTGCCAATGCGATGTTATTCAGGACAGCGCCTAGAATAAAGAGAAGCAGACTGCGGTATCTCACTACGCCGCTCCCGGTGAGTTTATCGATTTTGTTGCAATTGGTTTGACCGGGCGTTTGGCCAGTTTCATGCCGATCGCGATCGTGACCAAGGCGGTGACATAAAATACCAGTTGCATACCGGCCGGGCGCGAGTCATACCCAATCAGGGTGTGCAGCACCATGCCAATCAACGATGCTTCCGGCAACACCGCGGAAGTGTCCCACAGCGGCGAGGCCAGGCTCGGCAGCAAGTCAGCCTGGATCAGGAAGTGTGCGGTCTGTGAAGCCATGCCGGCAGCCAGCAACAGAATCAATATTCCGGTTGCAGTAAAAAACCAGCGCATTGGTACACGCAGCATGCCGGCATACATTGTGTAACCGAGTGCAGCGCCGGCCGCCACGCCGATCAGCCCGCCCAGCATCATCGACGAAGCGCCTGCGCCCTCTGACGCCGCGATACCGTACAGAAACAGCACGGTTTCCGATCCTTCCCTGAGTACGGCCAGTCCTACGATGATCAGCAGTATTGAACATTCGCTGCGGCCATCACTGATATTTTTTCCGACCGCGCGCGCGCTGGCTGCCAATGCTGCGCCATGCGAGGACATCCAGATATTGTGCCAGGCCAGCATCAGTACCGCGATGCTGAGGATGATGGCATTTAAAATTTCCTGGCCCACGCCGCTGGCCATTGAACCGATCACATCGGTAAATGCCGCGACTATGCCCGCGCCGCACAGACCGGCTATTAATCCGGCGGCCAGCCAGCGCTTGCTGTTGGGCACGTTGCGGGTCGCGGCGGCAACGATACCGATTATCAGAGCGGCCTCCAGCACTTCACGAAATACGATAATAGCGGTTCCAAACACAGATTCCTCCTATTCGGCGACAATGACGCCCTGAGCAGTAGTTTGATTAAATTCCCCCATGAATGGATAGCGCCCGGAATCAAGCGGGCCGATATATAAGGTACCGCTCTGGCCTCCCATGATTACTTTTTCCCGGTTCAAGGCGCTGCTTTCGAATTCCTCGGGTGAGGAATCCTGATTGGTAACGATGAGCTTGATTTTTTTGCCGGCAGGAATGCTGAATTCAGCGGGTTGAAAGCGATGATCCTTAATGGTCAAGGTGTAATCGGCTTCGGCGGCGAATGAGATAGCTGGCATTAACAGAAAAGAGAGTAAGAGTTTTTGCATGGGAGCTCCAATTGAGTTTGGTAATGATAACCATTCTCATTTGTGGATGCAATAGATTTAAATGGCAATATCCTCTACGATGTAAACACAGGTGTATGCCTGCCGCGAAGATGACTTAACGGAGTACTTAATGCATCAACCCAAACATCTCAAGAAAGCCGGTCTGAAGGCCACACTGCCCAGGCTTAAGGTGCTGAGCCTGTTTGAAACCAGCAAGGAACGCCACCTGAGTGCGGAAGATGTCTATAAGCTATTGTTGCTCAGCGGTGAAGATGTCGGGCTGGCTACGGTTTACCGGGTTCTGACCCAGTTCGAGCAGGCCGGCTTGCTGATGCGCCACCATTTTGAAACCGGCAAATCGGTATTCGAGCTTAATAAAGGTGAGCATCACGACCATATCGTCTGCCTGCAATGCGGACGGGTGGAAGAGTTTTACGATGCCGGCATAGAAGCCCGCCAGGACGCGATCGCGACCGAACGCGGTTTTACAATACACGATCATTCGCTGCATATCTACGCAGACTGTACCAAGCAACCTTGTCCCTATAAAACCTGAATTTTTGCTGTACTAAAGCCGGAGCGCGGCGCGGGTTGTGATAGAATGCGCGCCCTTCGTCTTTAGCCAGGTAGTAAACATGTCCCGCGCCATCCGTAATATCGCCATCATCGCCCACGTTGACCACGGCAAGACCACTATGGTGGACAAACTGCTGGCCCAGACCGCAACTTTTGCCGCGCATCAGCAGGTGGCTGAACGCTTCATGGACAGCAATGACCTTGAAAAGGAGCGCGGCATCACGATTCTGGCGAAGAATTGCGCGGTGGAGTATGAGGGCGTACACATCAATATCGTGGATACGCCAGGCCACGCCGACTTTGGCGGCGAAGTGGAGCGCGTGCTGTCGATGGTGGACGGCGTGCTGTTGCTGGTTGACGCAGTAGAAGGGCCGATGCCGCAAACCCGTTTTGTGACGCGCAAAGCGCTGGCGCTGGGCCTGCGCCCGATAGTAGTCATCAACAAGGTTGATCGCCCGGGTGCGCGTCCGGAATGGGTGGTTGACCATACATTTGATTTGTTCGACAAACTGGGCGCGACCGATGAGCAACTGGATTTTCCTGTGGTGTACGCTTCCGCGCTGAACGGCTACGCTACCCTCGATCTGGCACAGCCGAGCACGGATATGCGCCCGCTGTTCGAAACCGTGCTGAAGCATGTACCGGCACCCGAAGGCGACAGCGATGCGCCGCTGCAATTCCAGATTTCCGCGCTGGATTATTCCAGTTTCGTCGGCCGTATCGGCGTTGGACGCGTAACGCGCGGCCGTATCCGTCCGGGCCAAGAAGTCATGGTAATGAACGGAGACAAGCCGCCGAAGAAAGGCCGTATCAACCAGGTACTGGGGTTTCGCGGGGTGGAGCGCGTGCCCATGGCCGAGGCTTCGGTCGGCGACATCATCCTGATCAACGGCATTGAAGAAATTGGTATCGGCGTTACCATCGCCGACGTCAACAAGCCGGAAGCATTGCCGATGCCCAAGGTCGACGAGCCGACGCTGGCAATGACTTTCCAGGTGAACACTTCACCGCTGGCCGGACAGGAAGGCAAGTTTATTACCAGCCGCCAGATACGTGATCGCCTTACCAAGGAATTGCTGACTAACGTGGCCCTGCGCGTGGAAGACACCGGCGATACGGACTCCTTCCTGGTGTCTGGCCGCGGCGAACTGCATCTGACCATCCTGCTGGAAAACATGCGCCGCGAAGGTTTTGAGCTGGCCGTCTCAAAACCGCGTGTGGTGTACCGTGAAATTAACGGCGAAAAATGCGAGCCGTATGAAATGCTGACCGTGGATATGGAAGAAACCAATCAGGGCGCGGTGATGGAGGAACTGGGCCGCCGGCGCGGCGATTTGCAGGATATGCAATCCGATGGCAAAGGGCGCGTACGTCTGGAATACCGCATTCCGGCGCGCGCGCTGATCGGTTTTCAGGGCGAATTCCTGACCATGACACGCGGCTCCGGACTGATCTCCCATGTGTTCGATGAGTACGGCCCGATCAAGCCCGATTTGCCCGGCCGTCATAACGGCGTACTGATTTCGCAGGATGACGGCGAAGCAGTGGCGTACGCGCTGTGGAAGCTGGAAGACCGCGGCCGCATGATCGTCGCGCCAGGCGATAAACTGTATGAAGGCATGATCATCGGTATCCACAGCCGCGAAAACGATCTGGTGGTAAATCCGATCAAGGGCAAGCAGCTGACCAACGTACGGGCTTCCGGTACGGATGAAGCAGTACGCTTGACTACGCCAATCAAACTGACGCTGGAAGCAGCTGTGGAGTTTATCGATGATGATGAGCTGGTGGAAATCACGCCGCAGTCCATCCGCGTGCGCAAGCGTTATCTGACCGAGAATGAACGCAAACGGGCAGGTCGCGCATAAAAAAAGGTTGCCGTAATCGGTAAAAAGGGAGGCGCATGCGCCTCCCTTTTTTATTGCCAATCATCCAGCCGCTCGTCAGCTTACCGGTAAGGCCGCGTTCCCGGCACTCAGAATTACTCGGCTATCAGCACCCCTTGAGCCGTGTCTTTATGGAACTCGCCAAAAAAAGGGTAACGCCCTGGCGCAAGCGGTCCAATAAACATCAGGCCGCGCTTGCCGCCAGAGATGATTTTCTCGACTTTCAGTGGGCCGCTTTCAAACTCTTCCGGCGTCGCATCCTTGTTGAGTACCATCAATTTGATGCGTTGGCCGGCAGGTGCCTTTATTTCGGCGGGTATAAAATGATTGTGCTCTATAGTGATATTTATTTCAGCATCGGCCGCCTGAGCCATAGGTATGAATGCCAGCGCAAGGCAGGCTGCAGCAACGATATTCAAGATTGGATTGGTCTGGCGATTTATCTGGCGCATGTAATGCTCCTTATAGTTAACCTCATTAAGAGTCAGTGCTTTGGTTCAGTGATAAAACCGATTTTAGTCAGGCCGCCAGCCTGGGCGGCAACCATAATCCTGACCACGTTTTCATACGGCGTTTTGCGATCGGCCCAGAAATGCATCTCCGGCTGGGGCTGGCGTAGCGCGGTCTCGGCAATGCGCGCCTTCAGAGCGGTCTCATCCAGCGCTACGCCGTCCCAGCTCACTGCACCCGCTGCATCAATTGCGATGTTTATGTGCGGCGGCTTGATGTCGTTGGGCTGGTTAGCAGCGCGCGGCAAATCCAGCTTGACCGCATAGTTGATCACCGGAATAGTAACGATGAAAATGATCAGCAGCACGAGCATGACATCCACCAGCGGCGTCATATTGATTTCACTCATCACCTCTTCTTCATGCAGAGGACCAAAGTTCATGCGTCCTCCCTTGCATCTGCAGTTTGTCCCTTGCCGGAACGGGCACTGTGTGGATCGACTCGCCCACCGGTGATGAAATAGGCATGCAGGTCGTGAGCGAAATTATGCAGATGAGACAACACCGTTCTGTTGCTGCGGGTGAGGGCGTTGTAGCCCAGTACTGCGGGAATGGCTACCACCAGACCGAAGGCGGTCATGATGAGCGCTTCGCCCACCGGCCCGGCAACATGATCTATGCTGGCCTGTCCGCTGACGCTGATGCCCACCAACGCATGGTATATGCCCCAGACCGTGCCAAACAGGCCAACGAACGGCGCAGTGCTGCCTATCGACGCCAATATCGAAAGTCCGCTTTGCAGGCGGGCGGTGCGATTGTCCACGGATCGGCGCAGACAGCTGGTCAGCCATTCGCTCAGGTTGAGCGCCCCATGCAGATCATCTTTGCTTTGCGCATGGTGAGCGGTGGCGTTTGCTCCATCTTCTGCCAATGCCCGGAAGGGATTGCTGTTGCGATCATCCCCCAGCAGTGCCATGCCGTCCTGCAGGCGTTTGGTATGCCAGAACACCTCATCCGCAATGGCCGCCTGTTTGCGCACGCGCAATAGCTGCCAGCTTTTAAGTGCCATTACATACCACGATAGGATAGACATGATGATAAGCACGACGGTAATGCCGCGGGTCACGCTGTCGCCCTGTTCCCATAAATGGAGCAGACCGTAAGGGTTATTCATAAAAAACTCCTTCCATAATAAAAATCAGTTGAGCTTGAATTCGATGGGCACCTGGACCCAGGCCATCACCGCCTCGGTGCCTTGCCTGGCGGGTACAAAGCGCCATTTGCGCACCGCCGCCAGCGCGGCTTCGTCAAGCGCCGGGGATCCGCTGGATTTGTGCAACTGAACTTCCGCTGCGGTACCGTCCGTCGCCACATGTACACGTAGCAACACTTTGCCCTGAACGCCCAAGCGACGAGCGCCGGGTGGATAGGCCGGTGTCGGGTTGTTGAGATATGCAGCATCGAAACGCGGCGGCAATAGCGGCGCCGGAGGTGCGGGCGGAGCGGGTGTCGGGGGTGGCGCCTGCGCCGCTACTGGGGCTGCCTCAGACGGCGGGGAAATCGGCGTTGGTGGTGTAACTATGTTTTCCTGCGTCGGCTGTGGAAGCGGGGTTGCCTGCGGTGTGCTTTCTGTGGCGCGCGGGGTGGTTACCGGCGGCGCAATCTGCGGCGATCGCTGTATCGGCGGCGGAGTGGGGGTAGGCGGAGCGGGCGGCGTCGCGGGTTGTGGACGCGGCTCATCGCTGGGCAACAAGGTGGCTACTATAGTCAGCGGTACACTTGGCGGCGTGGTGGTGCGTGGCGCAGACATCAGCCACCAGAATATTGCTACGTGTACCAGCACAACCAGGCTGAACAGCATGCTGCGGGAAAGTAAAGTATTTATCATAGCTGTTTTGATCTGCCCGCTGCAGATAAACGCTGAGCATCATCAATGCTGGCACAGCCGGCCAGCGCCAATGTCATTTCCAGTTCGTCACGCATCAGGCGGATGACATGAGCTACCCCCAGCGCGCCGGCTGATGCAAGTCCCCAAACATAGGGCCGCCCGATCATGACGGCGGCGGCGCCCAGGGAAAGCGCCCTGAAGATGTCGCGGCCGTTGCGTATCCCGCTGTCCAGAAGCACCGTCGCCCGTCCTGCTACGATATCGACTATCTGTGGCAGGACGGACAGGCTGGCCGGTGCGCCATCCAGTACGCGGCCGCCGTGGTTGGATACTATGAGTCCGTCACAGCCTAACCTGACAGCGTGAGCCGCGTCGTCGGGATGCAGTACACCTTTCAGCAAAAACGGAATTTTGATTTGTTCCCGCAGCCATTCAATATCTGCCCAGGTGGGAGCCTGCGCCATCCAGCCATCGAACACCGGACTTTGTCCCGGCAGCAATGCGGGCGAAGCAGGCGGTGCTTCAAGATTAACCGCGGCCACATCCGCCGGTAACTGCATGATGGCCTGTTTGACCGGCGCATCAATCGTCATAACGACGGCGCTGTAGCCCGCTGTCTGGGCGCGTTGTACCAGCCTCAGCGTGCGGCCGCGCTCGCCCTGCCAATAGAGCTGAAACCATAATGGCTGTACTGCTGCTTGCGCGATGTCCTCCAGTGTCTGGCTGGCCAGGCTGCTCACTGCCATCAGCCCGTCTTGCGCGCTTGCCGCCATCGCGCTGGCGCATTCTCCGGCCGGATGAAACAGGCGCTGATAAGCAATAGGGGCAAGCACTATGGGATGCGCGAGTTCCTGGCCGAACAGGCGGACACGGGTATGTCCGCCGCGCACATCGGCGAGCGGCCGGGGCAGAATCGGGCTGCGGAAAGCATGCTCGTTGGCTGCCAGGGTCAGGCCGTCGCCGCAACCGTCCTGCAAATATCGCTGTATCGCGGGATTCAGCCGTAGCTGCGCGTAAGCCAGATAGTCTGTGGCAGTTTGGACATCGGCAGGGCAGACAGTGAGTTTGGCTAAAGGGTCGTTCACTTAACTTTCTGCCCAGCGTCGCAACAGGTTGTGATAGGTACCGGTTAAACTTACCACCGCGGCAGTTTCGCCCACGCTCTGGCGCAACTGCATCAGTGAAATATCCATGTCGAATAACAGCCGGCGTTGTTCAATGTCGCGCACCATACTTTGCATGAACATGAAACAGCCCAGTCGCTGTCCGCGTGTGACCGGCGATACCTGATGAATGGAAGATGCCGGATACACCACCATGCTGCCGGCCTTGAGCTTGATGCCGTGGTGGCCGAAAGTATCTGCTATGGTCAATATCCCGCCGTCGTACTCTTCAGGTTCAGACAAAAATAGCGTAGCCGACACATCGGCGCGGATGTAGCCGTTGCCGCCGGGCACCGGGTGCATCGCGCTATCGGTGTGAAATCCATAATGGTTGGTTTCCCCGGCATAACGGTTAAATAAGGGCGGCAAAATCCTTAACGGTAAAGCCGCCGAAAAAAATGTCGCGTTGCGGCTGAGTGCACTCATGACCATGTGGCGTAGCATCGTCAGTTGCTGCGCATCCTCAGGCAATTGCTGATTATTCTTCGCCTGGGCAGCCTGCGCGCCAGCGGTGACCGCGCCGCTCGCCCAGGACGAGTGCTCCAGCAATTCCCGCACGGTCGCCAGCTCTGCAGATGCCAGTACATTTTCTATCGTGATGAGCATTGCGTCTCTAGAACTTGGACTCGAGGGTCAGAATGATTTTGCGGTTGGTGCCGGGTACTGTGAAACCACCGTTGACGTATATCGCGTCGTAATAAAGTTTATTAAGCAGGTTTTGTACATTCAGGCGTACGCTGTATTTTTTCTCTTCGTAGGATGCCATCGCGTCCAGGCGAACGTAGGCTGGAGCAGTGTTGGGATGGAAGTCCGTATTACTGCCCAGGGTTGGAATCGGGCCCGTGCCACTGGGGTTGAAGCCGTAGCGATCGCCCTTGGCTTCTATCCCGCCGCCGGCCTTCCAGCCGCCGCCCAGGTTGTAGGTGCTCCAGAGGTTGAAAGTATAGACCGGTGTATTGGGCGGACGCTGTCCTGCATAACCTGAATTGGCGGGGGTAACGACACCGGTGGCGGCATTGACGTTTTCGGCCACTTCGAGAATTTTCGCATTCATCAGCGCAAGCCCGGAAAACACTTCCCAGTTGTTGGTGAGGCGTCCGGTGACCTCGAACTCCAGACCGTCGGTGCGTCGTTTCTTGGTCAGGATTGCCGCGGTTGATTCCAGGTCGGTATTACGTTCCCATTCCTTGGTTGCACGATAGAGCGCGGTACGGAAAGCCAGGGCGCCATCAAAGTACAATTTCTTCAAACCGATTTCGAGCACCTGGCTGCGTTCGGGCGGTAATGGTGTGACCGTCAGCTGGTACAGATCCGCTGTCGGACTGAAGGAGTCGCTATAGCCCATGTAATAATGAGTTTCCTTGGCCGGCTGCCAGGACAGAGCGGCACGGTAACTCCATTGGCCATACATCAGGCGGGGCGAAGTTGTGCTGGAATAGCGCGCGTCCATCTGGTCGCGGCGTGCCCCCACGGTAGCCTTCCACTGCGGCCTGAACTCCACGGTATCCTGCGCGTATACCGCGTAGGAATCGGATTTAAAAGTAGTAGCGGTGCCTGCCGTCGCTACCTGGTAAGGTCGATAATCAGGAGGGTTGCCTGAAGTTGTGCCGCCAAAGTTCTGCAGCCCTTTGCGAAAGCTGTCTTCTATCAGGTATTCAACGCCGGCCAGTAGTTCATGCTCTCTCACCTGGGTACTGTAGTCTGATTGCAGGGTAATGGTTTCATAGTCCATAGCCCGTGTCTGGTTACCGCCATTTACCGCCTGGGGATCCGGCGGATTGGTCAGGTTGGGTGTCTTGGCCCAGTAGCTGCGCTTGTAGTCGGCATGGCGCAGCTGAGTGCGCCACTCTCCCTCGGCAAACCGGTAGGTGTAGGCTCCGGTAGTAATGTTGGTATTGCTTTCATCGAAATTTTTTTCGGTGCCCCAGAAATAACTTGCCGGAAATCTCTTGCTGGGTTCGCGTGTGGCGGGATCAAAACTGATGCCATAGTCCGGTATATCGTTCGCGGTGGTCAGCAGATGACTCAGAATCAATTCCTTATCCGTACCGAGGCCCTGGCCTATGCTGATTGCCGCCCCGGCGCGATCGATCAGCGGCTGGGTGCTGGTGGTCGGGTTGCTGCGCCAGCTGCCTTCATCGCGTTTCATCACGTTGACGCGCACCGCGCTCGTGTCACTCAGCGGATTATTGATGTCGCCGGTAATTTCGCGATAGTCGTTTGTTCCGCCGCTGACGGTGACCGTGTTGGATTTAATCAGCAACGGCGTCTTGCTGACCTGATTGATTACACCACCCGCCTGACCGCGTCCGAACAGCATGGCGGCGGAGCCGCGCAGCACATCCACCTGTTCCAGGTTAAAGGTTTCGCGGTTGTACTGGGCCGTGTCGCGTATGCCGTCCAGATACATATCACCAAAAGTATAAAAGCTGCGTAACATCATGTTATCGCCGGACCTTCCCCCTTCAGCGGCGTTAAAGGTCAGGCCCGAGACATTGCGTAGCGCTTCACGTAGTGACCCAACCTGTTGTTCCTCGAGGATGGTATGGGTGATCGTGGTAACGGCCTGCGGAATATCCTGCGGATCCTGCAATACCTTACCTACTCGCGTCATGGTCGCGCGGTAGCCGCTCTCCGCATCGGCCTTGACCGTCACGGCCGGCAATGTAGCTTCCGCTGCTGAGCCGGCAGGCTGCTCATTTTTATCGGAGGAGGGCGCAGCTGCGCTGGATGGGGGCATACCGGTAGCGGGAGCGGATTGGGCCATCACAGCCATCGGTGTAATCCCCCAAGCCAGGCTCAACGCCAGAGTAATGGGCGTTTTCCGCAATATATTTGTTTTTTGCAGCATTTTATTCCTCTAGTTGAACACGGGCTGGCGACGGCTGGCTAGTGCGATAATAATTTTTATTTGGTTAGAATCAGTTTTCTCAGGGAGGTCTTTTTGAGCCGGTATGACGTACCGTTATGATCAATCGCAATTCATCCTTGCCGGCAAACAATTGCCTGCTGGTAACGTAATATGTTTCGGCACGCCTCGTCACGCGCGGTCGGCTGATCCGGATCGTATTTGCTGCGCCTGATTGATCTGCTTCATCATGCCGTTATTCTAAATAAGAATCATTATCATTGTCAATTCTATTTGGCGTCGATGTGGCGACCACATACGTCTAATAAATCGTACAGGAAGCAGACGCTCTAACAGACTTATATACCAATTCGCGATTCTCCAGCAAAATCGCCGCATAAGTACCATATATACTGTAAGCCGCGCCGATCAGAATTAACCATTGCACTTGAGTAAGGTCCTCGTTCGAGGGTAAAATGTGGAACTTTTTTAGTGGAGTTAAAGATTATGACTATTACGGCCGCGCAGAAAGCGCAAATTGTAACGGATTACCAACGGGTTAAAGGGGACACGGGTTCTCCCGAAGTGCAGGTTGCATTAATGACGGCGCGCATTAACTACCTGACTGGGCATTTCAAGGAACATACCAAGGATCATCACTCCCGGCGTGGCCTGTTGCGTCTGGTAAGTCGTCGTCGCAAGCTGCTGGATTATCTCAAAGGCAAGAATGAAGAGAGTTATCGCGCACTGATACAACGCCTGGAATTGCGTAAGTAATTCGGGGCAATGCAGCCAACATTGGCTGCGGAGTTATCCATATGGCAGGTGCCATATCAATGCACAAAAGAGGCGAACTTTGAGTCATTATAAAAAAACAATTGCATACGGCGATCACCAACTCACTCTGGAAACGGGTGAAATTGCACGGCAGGCCAGCGGTGCAGTCATGGTCAGCCTGGACGATACGGTTGTGCTGGTGACGGTGGTTGGCAAAAGAGATGCTAACCCAACCCAGGATTTTTTCCCGCTTACCGTTGACTATCAGGAACGTACTTATGCTGCAGGCAAAATTCCTGGTGGCTTCTTCCGCCGCGAAGGGCGGCCCAGCGAGAAAGAAACGCTCACCAGCCGTCTGATCGATCGTCCGTTGCGCCCGCTGTTCCCGGAAGGGTTTTATAACGAAGTTCAGATTGTCGCGACAGTGATGTCTTCCGATAGCGAAATCGATTCCGATATTCCTGCAATGATAGGCGCTTCCGCTGCGCTGGCAATTTCCGGCATTCCGTTCGACGGTCCAATCGGCGCAGCGCGCGTCGGCTATCTGGACGGAGCCTATGTGCTTAATCCGACCGTGGCGCAGCTCGAGCTGTCGAAGATGGATCTTGTCGTGGCCGGTACGGCGCAGGCCGTGTTGATGGTGGAATCGGAAGCGCAGGAATTACCTGAGGACGTGATGCTGGGCGCAGTTATGTTTGGTCATCAGCAAATGCAGGCCGTTATACAGGCCATCATCGAAATGGCCGACGCAACCGGCGCACCGGACTGGGATTGGACGCCGGCGCCCAAGAATGAGGCACTGATCAGCCAAATTGCCGAGATGTCCGAGACCGAATTGCAGGCAGCTTATGCAGTACGTGAGAAGCAGGCGCGCACGACCAGGGTCGATGCGCTGCGCACACGCGTAGCCGATGCGTTGCTGGCTGCGGATGCGACGTTGCACAAGAATCATATTAATGAGCTGTTCAATGCATTGGAAGCCAAGATTGTTCGTGGTCAAATACTGAGCGGCGAACCGCGCATTGATGGCCGGGATACGCGCACCGTACGCCCGATTACCATACGCACCGGCGTATTGCCGCGGACGCATGGCTCAGCCCTGTTTACCCGCGGCGAAACCCAGGCGCTGGTAATAGCTACGCTCGGTACGTCGCGTGATTCGCAAAAAATCGACGCGTTGCAGGGCGAATACACCGATCGCTTCATGCTGCATTACAATTTTCCACCGTATTCCACGGGTGAGACCGGCCGGGTCGGTACACCTAAACGGCGTGAAATCGGCCACGGGCGTTTGGCCAAGCGCGCGCTCGTCGCAGCTTTGCCCAGCGAAGAAGATTTTGGCTACTCGATCCGTATCGTATCGGAGATAACTGAATCCAATGGTTCCAGCTCTATGGCGTCGATATGCGGCGGCAGCATTGCGATGATGGACGCCGGGGTACCGGTCAAAACCCATGTAGCCGGTATTGCGATGGGGCTGATCAAGGAAGGCAATCGCTTCGCTGTACTGACCGATATACTCGGTGATGAAGATCACCTGGGCGATATGGATTTCAAGGTGGCGGGTTCGGAGCAAGGTATTACCGCGTTACAGATGGACATAAAGATCAACGGCATTACTCGGGACATCATGCAGGTAGCGCTGAGCCAGGCACGCGAAGGACGAATGCACATCCTGAATATCATGAAGCAGTCTATGCCCACCGTGCGTTCCGAAGTATCGGCACACGCGCCGCGTATGATCAAGCTCAAGATTAATCCGGAAAAAATCCGCGACGTGATCGGCAAAGGCGGTGCGGTAATCCGTGCGTTGACTGAAGAAACCGGAACCACCATCGATATTGATGACGATGGCAATGTAACGATTTCCAGCGTCAGCGGCGAAGGCGGCGAGCAGGCCAGGAAACGTATCGAAGATATCGTGGCTGAAGTTGAGGTGGGTAAAACTTATGAAGGTCCGGTGGTGAAGCTGCTGGATTTCGGCGCTATTGTTAACATCATGCCTGGTAAGGATGGTCTGCTGCATATTTCGCAAATATCCAACGAGCGCATCAATACCGTCACTGATGTACTTAAGGAAGGCCAGATCGTAAAGGTCAAAGTACTGGAAGCGGATGAAAAGGGACGTTTGCGCCTGAGCATGAAGGCGCTGCTGGCACCAGAAACGCCCGCACCTGCCACTACTGAGTAACTGCGGGACAGGAGAATCAGGTTCCAAGCTGAGTATCTTGATCAATGCATTAAATAGCCCCAGATCTGGGGCTATTTTTTTACCTGGAGTACTCGCTGGGCTGAATATTTAATGATATGTCGTTATCATGGCAACTCGATACTTAACGGCAGGGCGCAGTTACACGCCAGGCTTGCGCAGAACTTGGGTGGCGTCGAGTTGTCCAGTGTTACCCGTGGCATCACCTATGCCCTGCTTATTATTACAGCCTTACTAACCTGACGAAGCAGGTATTGCTTAGCTAATCCTTTAGAGGCAGCCTTGACTCAATCCGTTGTGTTCGATCCCAAGCCCTTCCTGGCCAGTTTGCCCATGTTACCTGGTGTATACCGCATGCTGGACAGCGAAGGCCGGGTACTTTACGTCGGCAAAGCGGGGCAATTGAAAAAGCGCGTTTCATCCTATTTCCAGAAAACCAATGTATCGCCGCGCATCCGTTTAATGGTGTCGCATATTGCGCGCGTTGATACTACCGTGACACGTTCGGAAGCAGAAGCGTTGTTGCTTGAAAACAACTTAATAAAATCATTAAAACCACGTTATAACATATTGTTCAGGGACGACAAATCCTATCCTTATATCGTTTTAACCGGGCAGCAATATCCGCGCTTGGCGTATTATCGCGGCGCGATTGATAAAAGGCACCAGAACTTCGGCCCCTATCCGAATTCTTATGCGGCCAAGGAAAGCATGCAGCTGCTGCAGAAGGTATTTCGTATACGAGCCTGCGAAGACGGTGTGTTCGCCAACCGTACCCGCCCCTGTTTACTGCATCAGATTCAGCGTTGCACTGCACCTTGCGTGGGCCTGATCAGCGAGCAGGATTACGCAACCGATATCCGCAACGCGGCACTATTACTGGAGGGAAAGCAAAGCGAGCTGGAAGGGCGCCTGCGTCTGGCGATGGAACAGGCGGCAGAAGCTCAGCATTATGAACAGGCTGCGGCGTTGCGCGATCAATTGTATGCACTGCATACCGTGCAGCAAAAACAGGTTATGGAAAGTGGCCAGGCAACCGATGCAGATATTATCGCTGTTGCCGAGTTGAAAGGTACCGTGTGCGTCAACCTCGCAATGGTACGAGGCGGCAGGCATCTGGGCGACAAAAGCCTGTTTCCGCAAAATGCCGAGGGACTGGAGTTGAGCGAAGTATTGGAAGCGTTTCTGGCGCAGCATTATCTGAGCCTGAGCGCTCCTCCGCTGCTTATAACCAGCCTGGAAATAGGTACCGGCACGCTCGAGGCGCTGCTGACTGAGCAGTCGGGATACAAAGTACAGATACGCCACAACGTGAGCGGGGAACGGCGCCAGTGGCTGGATATGGCACTCAGCAACGCGCTACTGGCTTTACAGCAGCACGCAGGCCAGCAGGCGGGCCAGCAGGCGCGGCTGGAAGCGTTGCGTGCTGCGCTGTCGCTGCCGCAGCTGATGCGCATCGAATGTTTTGACATCAGCCATACTATGGGCGAGGCGACTATTGCCTCGTGTGTGGTGTACGACAACCTGGCGATGCGCAATTCGGAATACCGGCGTTACAACATCACCGGCATCACTGGCGGGGACGATTATGCCGCGATGCGTCAGGTGTTATTGCGCCGTTATCAGAAATTGCAGAGCGGGGAGGGCAAGCGCCCCGATCTGGTTTTAATCGACGGCGGGATCGGCCAATTAGGCGTAGCCAAGGCGGTGATGGAAGAACTTAATCTGCTGGATATTCCCTTAATGGGGGTGGCCAAAGGTGAGGAACGCAAGCCTGGACTGGAGCAATTGTTACGCCCGCACCAGGAAAAGCCGCTACAATTACCGGCGGATAGCCCCGCATTGCATTTGATCCAGCAGGTACGCGACGAAGCGCACCGCTTTGCCATCAGTGGCCATCGCTCCAAACGCGGCAAGGCGCGCACCGCTTCAATGCTTGAGGAAATCAGCGGCATCGGAGAACGGCGTCGGCGGAATTTATTGGCGCGATTTGGCGGTTTGCAGGGGGTATGCCAGGCCAGCGTGGACGAACTGGCTCAGGTTGAGGGCATCAGCCGTGCACTGGCGCAAAAGATATATCAACAATTGCACTGAGGACTGCCTTTTATTCATGCCGTATAACATTCCTAATTTGCTGACCTGGTTCAGGATCATAATGATCCCCGTGTTTTTTGCTGTATTTTATCTATCAGATAACACGTTCAGCCTGCATCACAAACATTTGGTCAGCGCATCTCTGTTTGCTCTTGCTGCCATCACTGATTGGCTTGATGGCTATCTGGCGCGCACGTTGAATCAGACTTCCGCTTTTGGTGCGTTTTTGGATCCAGTCGCAGATAAATTGATGGTAGCTGCGGCGTTGATCATGCTGGTCAATTTAAGTTACGTCGACGCCTTCATAGCATTTATCATCATAGGCCGTGAAATTGCGATTTCCGCGTTGCGTGAGTGGATGGCTCAATTAGGTAATAGCAAAAGCATTGCAGTGTCGATGCTGGGGAAGGTCAAAACGGCATTTCAGATGATAGCGATTTTGCTGTTGCTCTATCATGAACCGGTGCTGATCTTTTCGGCTCATGCAATCGGAACTTTGCTGATTTATATCGCTGCGTTACTTACGCTTTGGTCCATGGGGTATTACTTAATTTTGGCATTGCCTCAAATTGTGCAAAAATCTCGTGAGTAAATTGATTTTTCCGGTCATGCCCTGTATAGTGCCTCGCTTTCGGGGTGTAGCGTAGCCTGGTAGCGCGCCTGCTTTGGGAGCAGGATGTCGGGAGTTCGAATCTCTCCACCCCGACCATACAATCAATCACTTAATTCGTCGGTGATAGTCTAGACAATATTAGGCAACCGTCTAATATTCTCACCTTCCTCGCCTATTTGTTAGCTTAAAAACAATCTCTGAAACGGCGTTTCGCTGGGACACTCACGGCGAAGCCGTGACCAAGCGCCACTACGGACGCGGCACCCGAAAGTGAGCCGCTGCGCAAAAAGTATTAGATAATCGCGTTTTATTAGACAGACAGAAGCGGGGAAGGTGCGCAACTACTTGATTTATGGGGTGATCGATGGGGCTCGAACCCACGACAACCGGAATCACAATCCGGGGCTCTACCAGCTGAGCTACGACCACCATTGAACTGAGACTACATTGAACTTCTGGTGTGCCCGACAGGAATCGAACCTGTAACCCCCAGCTTAGAAGGCTGGTGCTCTATCCGATTGAGCTACGGGCACATTTCGCCGGACCACTAGATGTTCAAACTGAGTCGGGATGTGTCATCATCCCAACGTACTGCTCCCAAAGCAGGGATGCGGATAGTACAGAAAACAGTGTACGGTTGCAAATTTTCTTGCGTCATCTCATGACTTGAACGGCCAACCTTAAATGTGTTTGAGCTTTCTTATTTTGGCTACAGACATTTAATCCTGGCACGCAACCACAGCTGATTAGACTAGTTATTACCCTGCTATATATGACTGATCAATTACTCTCATATAGGGCAAGTCATGTACTTCCAGCGGATCGCCCGACGCCAGAACTTCCCGCCAGCGATCGAGCTCAGACTCTGCGCCACGCAGCATCAGCACATATTTACCTTCCTCAATCGCCTTGTGTAAATTTAATATTTCTTCTTCCGGTATTCCTGCGCGGTGAAACGCAACGGCCAGCTGTGATAACGCCGCCGCGCCGGCCATGGCTCCTGCGCCTACTATAGCTCCGCCGGCAATTGCTTCTACAAGAAAACCGGCTGCTGCGATGATGCCTATACCGGGGATCATAAAGAGTCCAGCCGCTCCCACCAATATGCCCCACAATCCTCCCCAGAGCCCGCCCTGTTTGCCCCAGGCCATCATCCGGTCGCCCGCGTTCAGATTATAAATGCCCAACGGATCGTCACCGATTGCGTGGATCCGCCCCAGGATGGAAATCAGGTCCATTTGATAATTCTGATCAATTAGACTTTTGACGACACTCTGCACTTGCTGCTCGCTTGCGTATACAGCGACCAATACGCGATTTTTCTCCAGCCAGGAAGGCCTCTCTGAAGTGTTCATTTAGTTCTCCTCATTCAATCACACCATTAATGTCAGTGGAAGCTGCATTTAAGCGTGTGCGACATAACCGTCACCGTACGTTGACGCACACCGTCGTGATGCAGTTTGTAGCGTTCAGCTTCACCGCATATGGCGGGACTCTACAAGCCTGGTCTTTGAGCCCCAGAAGAAGTACGGGTGATGTGCAACGGAAGAGATGCGAGCCTGCTGCGTAATAGCTGGATCAGGTTGGCTCCGTCTGCGGGACAAATGACGCCGCGGCTAGTTAAACACGTCCGGCGCGGCAAATAGCCGCTATTGCACCAGCCAGGAGGAAGACCGCAGCCAGCGATACGTGCCAGCCAATACAGCGCCGAATACCGCATGAGTCAAAATTGTGACCCAGTCGCGCACAACTGCGAACCATGGAAAAATAAAGGTAAACAGGTGCATATTTATGCCATAGATGAAGAGCCCATACAGTATGCCTGTGGCTAGTGAAAGTCTGGCGCTGAAGCGGGTGATAAAATATGCCAGCACCACGCTGTATGCGATCGACAGGCTGAAATGGATAAGTGCTGAAACCAGAAAAACGTCCCAGGCGAAAGTGGCGGGCGGGGGCAAAACATCAGTACCCATGACTATGGCCGCAGTCAGCCGCATATCGCGAAAGAGCGTTTCCGGCAACGGGCTCATGTTCGCATACCAGAGTATCAGCTGTACCAGAGTCGCGACTACTCCCGCGGCCAACCCTGCATATACTATCGCCTTGCCACTCGTGCTTATACGGAAGGTTAGCGACACGATCCTGTTTTACCGGCTCTTGTAACGTGCCGCATCAGCACAAAGCGTAGGCGCGACAAGTATGAAATTGCCTGAGCTAAGCATGTGAGATGCCCACCAGACGCGCATGCAGCAGACGCGCCAGGCTAGCGCCGCCTTGCTGCATGACCTGGTCATGATTCCATTTGAATACACGCCAGAACAGGGGGGACAGCAGATTCATCCAGCGCCGCGTGGTACGAACTTTCCATTCGTAACGTACCACGGTCACCGCGCCCACGGACGTGAAGTGCCAGAAACCGACGCCCTCCAGTTCGCCGCTGGCGTGGCCTTCCAGAATTTTTAGCGGCACCGCCTGGATCACCCGGATATCAAAGGTCAATGGATAAGGGATTGGGCCCTTCCAGGTGAAACGGCGCAGACTGCCAATTCCATGGGCATCGCCCAAATCTATTTCTTCGACTTTTTTTACGTTTTTCCACCAGTTAGGCCAATCCTTGCAGGCCGAAATGGCATCACATACCTGGGCCAGCGGTGCCTCGATGTGCCAGACGGTGACGAAATTGAACTCTGCCATTGCTACTGTAAGAAAAAATCGGGGGCGAATGTCGGATTGATCTGAATATCGTCCATTTCGACGGTTTCAATCAACTTGTTGCTGAGGTCGCTACTCGTCACTTTGAGCGGAAAGCCCGTCTCCTGGTCCAGCCAAAGTTGGTAACGATGGACATGATCTACCGAAATCCTCGCATCGCCTTCGACTGTAAGATGCACGGCTGTTTTGCCATTCATCTGTTCAGTTTCGCCCACTTGGGTTTTCCCGTGCTGCTGCAATTCCTGAACGTTGCGGAAAAGAAACCCGACGTCGGATTGATCTACGCGATGTCCTGTGGAACTGCGGATCAACTGGTTATCCGGATTAAGCATCATGGATGGAAAGCTTTGGTGACCGAAGGGCCAGAGCCTGGCCCGCTTTTTGAGCGGATCATATATCAATACGGCGCCGCCGAATGGCTGTACCAATTCCATGCGTACGTGGCCTGGCTTCCGGAAATAATAACGCATGATTTCGGTTTTACTGTTGCTGGTTGACTTCACCCGTACCGAATAGGCAGCAACGTCGCGGTAATAGTCGACCGCGCTCTGGATCGGATCGGCAGTATGGGCAATAAGGGCGGACACCAGCATTAACTTCCCGAACGGCACTAAGGAACTACCTCAAGTATCCCATGCATCCCCTTGTCTTGATGACTTTTAAAGAAGAGCAATTTGTTCTTGCACAAGAAAGTATATTTGCCGGTGGCGGTAGGGGTAAACGTCAATACTGTGGTATCGCTACTTAACTTGGAATCGATCACCATTCCTGCCTCAGGGGCCTGGATAACAAGGGTGTGGGGAACCATACCCGGTTCCAGGCGCACGGATAACTCCACCGGCACGTTAACCTTGACTATGATGTGGTTGGGCTTGAAAAAATAACTGCCCCCCAGAATGTTTACATGCTGCTTGCCATCCGCGCCTATCGTGGCCTTCACTGGCGGTTGCGGAGTGGTCTCCTGGGCATGGGCAGATAACAATGGGACGCAGCTGAGCAGGCAGAACAAATATAGTCTCATCACTGGCATTCTCCTCAACCGGTAAATCGGAACTGCCAGTAGTTTATCATCGACCGGCGTAGCAGGAAAATATCGGAGCGACGTGGCTATTTTTTAAGCAATGAGAAAATTTCCCTGATACTGGCATGGCCCAGCCATGAATGCGCTATAGCCATCATCACATGCCCGATGTAATACACCCAGATTAGTGACGCAAATAAACTGTGCAATTCAAGAAATATCCCGCCCGGCGCAGTCATGTGACCAGATTCGGAAAGATTAAAAAAAATGACTGTTCCGGTGGCGGCCATGGCTGTTGCTGCCAGCAAACCCAAACCGTGAATCGCGCCCGCAAGCGCATTCTCCCGGGCGGGATCCTTTAACTGGAAGCGCAATATGGCGCGCAGATCCAGCATGACTGTAGCCAGGGACTTCCTGTTGAACCAGGGAAAGAGATGCCTCATGCCACCTTGCACGTGACTGGACAGGGTCCATAGCCAATGCGCTACAAGCAGGCCAAGCAAGCTTAAGCCGATGAGTTCATGTGCCTCAAAAAGCTGTAGCGGCAATCCCGTTGCGGGATGGCTATCCCTGTCATCAGGAGCTTCCATGAACAGGCTCAAGCCCAGTTGGGCAGTGATGCCGAAAGCGATGGCGGCATGCAGCCAGCGGGTAACCCGATCATATCGCACGTGGTTAACCTCTAATTATCGCGCAACCTGCTTTTCCCGAATTTCGTCCAGGGTTTTGCAGTCGATGCACAAGGTCGCGGTCGGCCGTGCTTCAAGCCGGCTCAGACCTATTTCCACGCCGCAGTTGTCGCAGTAACCGTATTCGCCGCCATCTATCTTGGTCAGCATTTCATCGATTTTCCGGATCAATTTGCGTTCGCGGTCGCGGTTGCGTAATTCCAGGCTTACATCCGACTCCTGGCTGGCGCGGTCGTTGGGATCGGCAAAAACAGTGGCTTCGTCCTGCATGGTATGCACGGTACGATCAATTTCTTCGGCCAAACCAAATTTGATGTTGTTCAGTATAGTGCGAAAATGGTCCAGTTGAGCTGGGCTCATATACGCCTCACCCTTCTTGGCTTTGTATGGGGTGATAGACTTGGTGGGTTGTGCCGGCATTTATATCTCCACAAAACAGTAATGAAATTAAACGCGCTTTAATACCAGAATCGCCGTTACGGCGCAACTAAATTCAGCCTTTTGGCCGCTGCGGAATTGGCGGAGCGCAGGCGTGATTAAACGGGACTGCTTGCAGGAATACTTATAAAACTGTAACCCCCTGATTCCGCAGCATGTCAACTAACAGGATAAGCGGCAGGCCGATCAGCGCGGCCGGGTCATCTCCTTGCAGACGGCTGATCAGCGCTATACCCAAACCTTCGCATTTCGCGCTTCCGGCACAGTTGTAAGGCTGTTCTTTAAGCAGATAGGACTCGATTTCAGCATCACTGACTGTGCGGAAAGTCACGCGGTTTTCCGCCACATCGGTTTGAATTTCTCCGTTACGCATATTCAGCAAGGCAAGCGCGGTATAAAAAATGGCAGTTCTGCCACGCAGGGCACGCAGTTGCGTTACAGCATTTTGATGAGTGTGCGGCTTACCTAACTGTTGCTGGCCCAGCAGTAATACCTGGTCTGAGCCTATGATCAGTGCATCCGGATACCGGGCTGAGACCGCCTGCGCTTTTTCCTGCGCCAGGCGTTTTGAGGTTGCCCGCGCACTTTCGCCGGCGCGCGGAGTTTCATCCACATTCGGGGCCGCCGTCTCAAAAGGGATTTGTAAACGGGCCAACAGGGCGCTGCGGTAGGTCGAAGTGGAGGCTAATATAAGCGGTTGAGAGATCAATAATTTCCTCAGAGTTTTGACAGGCGTAGACGAAATATATATCATGCGCGCCTTATGTTTGCACGGCATTTCATTAACAGCCTGGACTTTGCCCATCATGGCAGGGAACTGCGCGGTGAACTTCCGGTAGCCGAGCTGACCCGGCTGGAAGATATGCTGGCCGCCAGGACGGGGCAAATCAGCTATATAGTTCAGGGTGGTCGAAGCAAGGACGGTGCGCCCATGCTGGCGGTAGCGATAGAAGGCGTATGCCATCTGCGCTGCCAGCGTTGTCTGAACGAGCTCATTTATCCGATCAGTCTGCACACGCAGCTGTTGCTCAAGCAGCCAGACGAACTTGAATCAGCGTCTGCAGAGTTGGAAGAAGATGAGCCAGACAGCATACTGGCGGACGATCATCTGGATGTTGCCGCCATGCTGGAGGAAGAAGTATTGTTAAGCTTGCCATTCGCACCCAAGCATCCATTGGGCGAATGCCAGGGTGTAATGACTGGTTTGGATCGATCGGAAAAAAATCCGTTTGCGGTTCTGGCAGACCTGAAGAAAAGTAATTAATTTAATGTTGGTAAGGAGTTAGCATGGCAGTTCAGCAAAATAAGAAATCCCCATCCAAGCGCGGTATGCACCGTTCCCACGATTTTCTGGTCGGTCCAGCACTGGCAGTCGAGCCTTCAACCGGTGAAACTCATTTGCGTCACCACATCAGCCCGAGCGGTTATTATCGCGGCAAGAAAGTTGTGAAGACCAAGGGCGACTGAATTTCGTCTTGCGGTAACTCTGGGTGGCGTCAGATGGACGCACGGCTGATCAACGCCGTGCGTTTTGTTCTTCCATTTCTAGTAAGTGTTGAGAGGATCGGCTGGTGGAAGTCACTATAGCCATTGATGCCATGGGAGGCGACCATGGGAGCCGCGTTACCGTTCCTGCGGCACTGGCTTATCTACGCAAGTATCCCAGTGACACTATTATTCTGGTCGGGTTGCCGGACGACCTTGAAGCCCGATTGCGTGCTCTCAAGGTTACGCAGTACCCCAGACTGCGCATACAGGCCGCCAGTGAAGTAGTGGCCATGGATGAGTCTCCCCAACTGGCCCTGCGTGGAAAAAAAGATTCTTCAATGAGGGTGGCGATTAACCTCGTCAAGAACGGCGTTGCGGCGGCCTGCGTCAGTGCAGGCAATACCGGGGCGTTAATGGCGACGGCGCGTTATGTGCTGAAAACCATCCCGGGCATTGATCGCCCGGCCATTGCGTCTTATCTGCCGACCATTAACGGCCAGGTCTGCATGCTGGACCTCGGTGCCAATACCGACTGCAATTCCGAACATCTGCTGCAATTCGCGCTGATGGGTTCCATACTCGTGACGGCGCTGCAGCATAAGCAGCACCCGACTATCGGCCTGTTGAATATCGGTAGCGAAAACATCAAGGGTAACGAAGTGGTCAAGCAGGCGGCGGAGCTATTGCGCGCCAGCGATCTCAATTTTTACGGCAATGTAGAGGGTAACGATATTTTCAAGGGCGTTACCGATGTGGTTGTCTGCGATGGATTTGTCGGCAATGTTGCGCTTAAAACCACCGAGGGGCTGGCGCAAATGCTGGGCGGCTTCCTGCGCGAAGAATTCAAACGCAATATTTTTACTAAAATGGCCGCGGTCGTGGCGATGCCGGTGCTTAAATCGTTCAAGCGCCGAGTCGATCATCGCCGCTATAACGGGGCAAGTTTGCTGGGCCTGAAAGGAATTGTGGTAAAAAGCCATGGTTCCGCCGATGATTTCGCTTTTTTGTGTGCCATTGAACGGGCGGCGGAAGAGGCACGTGGCGGCATGTTGCATCATATCGGCGACCATATTGAGAAATGGCATGATGCGAACCGGCTGAAGGCTGCGGAGATATCCTGATGTATGCAAAAATAATCGGTACAGGCAGTTATCTACCCGCCAGGGTAATGACTAATTATGACCTGGAAAAAATTGTCGAAACATCGCATGACTGGATAGTTTCGCGTAGCGGCATTCATCAACGGCACATCGCTGCGGACGATGAGCTTGGCAGCGATCTGGCGCTGCAAGCCAGTCTCCGGGCGATCGAAGCAGCCAACATCAGCGCAGATGAAGTCGATCTGATCATCGTTGCAACCACTTCACCGGACCAGATGTTTCCCAGCACCGCCTGCATTCTGCAGGATAAACTTGGCATCAGAAATCACGGCCCGGCATTCGATATACAGGCAGTGTGTGGAGGCTTTATCTACGCGCTCAATACGGCCAATATGTATCTGCGCGCCGGGCAGGCGAAGACTGCGCTGGTAGTAGGCACAGAAGTGCTGTCGCGCATGCTGGACTGGAAAGACCGCAGCACTTGCGTGCTGTTCGGCGATGGCGCTGGAGCGGTGGTATTGCAGGCAAGTGAATCTCCCGGCATCATCGCCGGCAAACTGCATGCGGACGGCAGTCACCGCCAAATGTTGCGTGCGGCCGGCAGCGTCCGCAACGGTGTTGTGCAGGGCGAGCCTTTTATCAAGATGGACGGCCAGGCGGTGTTCAAGTTTGCGGTCAAAGTATTGAGTGAAGTCGTTGAAGAAGTGCTTCAGGAAAACGGACTGCAAGGCTCCGATATTGCCTGGCTGGTGCCACACCAGGCCAATGTCCGCATCATGGAAGCCACTGCCAGGAAACTGGGCCTGAGCATGGATAAAGTAGTGGTGACCGTTGCCCAGCACGGCAATACCTCGGCGGCTTCGATCCCGCTGGCGCTGGACGTTGCAGTACGCGATGGCCGCATTCAGCCCGGACAGAACATTCTGCTGGAAGCCGTGGGTGGCGGTTTCACCTGGGGTGCCGTTCTGATGCGCTGGTAGCCGGTAATCGCTGAAGCTTACTCACAGTAGTCCCGACGGCTCAACACATAGGCTTATTAATTATGACTAAATTCGCTTTTGTTTTCCCTGGGCAAGGCTCCCAATCGCGCGGCATGATGGATGGCTATGCGGATTTTACTGTCGTGCGCGACACCTATGCCGAGGCATCAGAGGTACTGAACCAGGACTTATGGCAACTGGTGAATGACGGCAGCGATGCCGACCTTAATGCCACTGTCAACACCCAGCCAGTCATGTTGACCGCCGGCATCGCGGTATATCGCGCGTGGCAAAGCCTGCAAGGGCCGCCGCCGGTGTTGCTGGCTGGACATAGCCTGGGCGAATATACCGCGCTCGTGGCAGGCGGGGCGTTGAAATTTTCTGACGCGCTGGCCTTGGTACGTTACCGCGCGGAATGCATGCAGCAGGCAGTGCCGGAAGGAATTGGCGCCATCGCGGCAATCCTCGGGCTGGATGACGACAGTGTGCGCCTGATTTGCGAGGAGGCCGCCATGGGCGAAGTGCTGGAGGCGGTTAACTTCAACTCACCGGCGCAGGTCGTGATCGCCGGCCATCGCGCCGCGGTGGAGCGCGGCATGGAAGTGGCCCGGCATAAGGGCGCCAAGCGAACGTTGATGCTGCCGGTGAGCGTGCCGTCGCATTGCAGCCTGATGCGCGGCGCGGCGGAAAATCTGCGCGCCTATCTGGAAAACGTCACCGTGGAAGTTCCTGCGATACCGGTGATACATAACGCCGATGTGAAGAGCCATCATGATGCCGCTGCGATCAAGGACGCGCTGGTGCGCCAGCTGCATACGCCAGTGCGCTGGGTCGAAACCGTGCAATATTTCGGTCAGCAGGGCATTACTCATAATGTGGAATGCGGGCCCGGCAGAGTGCTGGCCGGGTTGAACAAGCGCATCGATAGTAATCAGCAGGCGTTGGCGCTCAATGATGGCGCGGCATTGCAGGCAGCTCGGTTGGCACTCGCTTAACTCAGGGGAAAATAAATGGATTTGCAGGGACAGGTTGCATTGGTTACCGGCGCCACGCGCGGTATCGGTCAGGGTATCGCGCTGGAATTGGGGCGCCAGGGCGTGACCGTGATCGGTACCGCAACCACGCCGCAAGGCGCGCAGGCGATCACCGAATATCTGGCAGCGGCCGGCATCAAAGGTTGCGGCATGGCCATGAACGTTAATGACAGCGAGCAGACCGATCAGGTGCTGGCGGAAATCCGCAGGCAGTACGGCGAGATTCTGATCCTGGTGAATAACGCAGGAATCACCCGGGACAACCTGCTGGCGCGTATGAGCAATGAGGAATGGGACGACGTGCTGACTACCAATCTGAAATCGGTATTCCGCCTGAGCCGCGCGGTAATGCGCGGCATGATGAAGGCGCGCCACGGCCGCATCATTAATATTTC
>JAZJXX010000016.1:72979-83625 GCA_040390665.1 Pseudomonadota bacterium
GGTAGGCAGCATGGGGAATGCCGGGCAGGCGAATTACGCGGCTTCCAAGGCCGGCGTCATTGGCTTCAGTAAATCCCTGGCGCGCGAGATCGGCAGCCGCAACATCACCGTCAATTGCGTCGCACCGGGCTTTATCGCTACCGATATGACCGACGTACTGACGCAGCAGCAGCGCGATAACATGATCGAGCATGTGCCGCTGAAGCGTCTCGGCAGTGTGGCGGATGTTGCCGCGACGGTGGGGTTTCTGGCCGGTCCGGGCGCTGCTTACATCACCGGCGCGACCTTGCACGTTAACGGCGGAATGCACATGGAGTAGGAGCAATCATGTCTACTTACTCATGGCAACCTTAGTTACTTCATTATCAGGCTGGGGGCGTTATCCAGTGCTGTCGTGCGAACTGGAACGTCCGGAACGCTACGCTGATCTGCGCCCCTCCACAGCCCCCATGATCGCCCGCGGCCAGGGTCGCAGCTATGGCGACGCGGCGCTGAATGAAAATGGCCGGGTGATGCTGACCGAACGTGTCGATCGCTTCTTGGAATTTGATGCCGAAAACGGAATATTGCGGGCGGAGGCCGGCGCAACGCTGGCTGACATCCTGCCCGTGATCGTACCGCGTGGCTGGTTTTTGCCGGTGACACCAGGGACTCGATTCCTGTCGCTGGGCGGATGCGTCGCGGCCGATGTGCATGGAAAAAATCACCACCATGACGGTTCTTTCGGCGAACATGTACTGGCGCTTGAGATGATCCTCGCGGATGGCGACCGGGTGAAATGCAGCCCGGCTGAAAATCCTGAACTCTTCTGGGCGACCGTCGGCGGCATGGGGCTCACCGGCATTATCGGCGAAGTCACGCTCAGTCTGACGCGGATACAGAACGCCGCGATGCTGGTGCGTCATCATCGCGCCGATAACTTCGAGCAGTTGTTCCAATTATTGCAGGACCCGGCTATTGACGATCGCTATGCCGTCGCCTGGATAGATACCATGGCCAGCGGAGCGCAAATGGGACGAGGCATTGCGATGTACGGGCATCATGCCGCTGCCGCCGACCTGCCACCGGATTTTAAGCAAAACGTGCTGTCGAAACCCGGCCGTTCTCTTCCTTTCGATTTTCCTGACTGGGCGTTAAACGCATCCACGATCGCCGCGTTTAATTCACGATATTACCGCATCGAGGGCAGTAAACAGTCACCGTTTGTGTGCCATTACGATCCGTATTTTTATCCGCTGGACAGGATAGGCCAGTGGAATCGGCTGTACGGAAAACGCGGTTTCGTGCAATACCAGTGCGTGATTCCCACCGCCGCTGCATACCATGGCCTGCAGGAGTTGCTGCAGGCACTGGCGGCAAGCCGCTTGCCGTCCTTCCTGGCCGTGTTGAAACGGATGGGCGCGCAGGGCAGGGGGCTACTGTCTTTTCCGCTGGCCGGATATACGCTGGCGCTGGACATGCCGGTGCGTGATGCAGGCTTGTTCACCTTGCTGGATAAACTGGACCAGATCGTACTGCGGCATGGCGGTCGTATTTATCTGGCCAAGGATGCGCGGCTATCCGCCGAGTCGTTCCGTGCGATGTACCCGCGCTATGCGGAGTGGCTGAGTATCAAACAGGCGGTCGATCCGGCTGAGCGCTTCAGTTCCAGTCTGGCACGCCGTTTACGAATCGGTGAGCCGGCATGAGCAAGGCTGTACTTATATTGGGCGCCACTTCAGCCATCGCGCGCGGTACTGCCGCGGCTTTCGCAACGCGGGGGCATCCTCTGTATCTTGCTTCGCGGGACGATGCCGAACTGCAGCGCATCGCCGCAGATCTGCGCATCCGGTACCGTGTTGATGTGCAATGCGGACTGTTCGACGCCGAGGACTGTGCCAGCCATGCAGCCTTTTTGCGTGCTGTGACTGAAAAAATGGATGGGCTGGGCGGCGTGGTACTGGCTTTTGGCTATCTCGGCGATCAGCTGGCCGCGCGCGATTTCAGCATAGGCGCGCAGGTGATCGCCCGCAATTTTACCGGGGCCGCATCGATACTGAGTCATTGCGCGAATTATTTCGAGCCCTTAAAGCGCGGCTTCATCATCGGCATTTCCTCAGTGGCGGGCGATCGCGGCAGACAGAGCAATTATGTGTACGGCGCGGCCAAGGGCGCTCTCAGTCTGTATCTGCAGGGACTGCGCAATCGGCTGTATGCCAGCGGCGTGCGCGTGATCACGATCAAGCCAGGCTTTGTCGATACCGCAATGACTTTCGGGCTGCCCGGTCTGTTCCTGGTGGCCTCGCCGCAACGCGTCGGCGAGCATATCGCGCAAACGCTGGATCATGCGTTCGATGTGGTGTATCTGCCGTGGTTCTGGCGCTGGATCATGCTGATCATCAAACTTATTCCGGAACCCATATTCAAACGGCTGAAGCTGTGAGCCTGCGGCCAGCGGAAAAACCGGTGGTGGCCGTGTTCGATTTCGATGGCACGCTGACCCGCCGCGATACGCTGCTGCCATTTCTGATTTCCGTGGCAGGGCCGACGATATTTATCCGTCATATGCTGCAACTGGTACCTGTGCTGATTGCTTATCGGCTCGGCTTGATGCGCAACGATTTGGCCAAGCAACGCGTGCTCCGTCGTTTTCTATGCGGTATGGCAAGCGCCTCCCTGCAAAGCAAGGCGCAGCATTTCGCTACCAGCACAGTACCTCAGCTGCTGCGTCCTGAAGCAATGCAGCGATTGCAATGGCACCAGCGCCAGGGGCATCGCTGTATCGTCATCAGTGCTTCGCTGCAGCTGTATGTCGAGCCATGGGCAAGCGCCGCAGGCTGTCGGGAGGTGCTTGCCACGGAGCTGGAGGTGCGCGTGGGGCAGGTGACTGGGAACATTAATGGCGAGAACTGCTTCGGCAGCGAGAAGGTGCGGCGTCTGGAAGCGCTGCTGGGCGACAGGGGCGGCTACATTCTTTACGCCTATGGCGACAGTCGCGGCGACCGGGAGCTGCTGGCCAGTGCAGACCACGCCTATTACCGAAACTTTCCGGCCAACCCGGAGTAATGCCGGATGAATCTGCGGCTCAGCAATAAACATTTTCCTGGGCTGGTCCTGTCGCTTGCCGCCATCATGCTGCTCAGCGTAGCCTGGGTCAGCGATGATGCTTTCATCACGTTGCGGGTGATAGACAACTTCATAAACGGCTGGGGTTTACGCTACAACGTGATCGAACGGGTGCAGGTCTACACCCACCCGCTGTGGCTGTTTTTCCTGACCCCATTTTATGCGCTGACGCGCGAGGCTCTGCTGACTACCATGCTGGTTTCGGTGGGTCTGTCGCTGGGCGCATTGTGGTTGTTGGCGCGCAGGATTGCGGTAAATATTGAATATGGCTGCCTGCTGGTGCTGGTCGCAGTTGCCTCGGGTTCGATCAGCCAGTTTGCCACGTCCGGCCTGGAAACCCCACTTACCTTCCTGCTGCTGGCGTTACTGGTAGCGCAGCTATATCAAAATAAACACGGGCTCTCTGCCGCCCTTGCCGGCCTACTGGTGCTGAATCGCATGGATCTGGCCATACTGATCGGCCCGCTGGTGGTTTATCTGGCATTCAAAGCCCAGCGCGGCCAGCGCTGGCGCATCATTGCAGCAGCATTTTTGCCTGTGCTGATCTGGATGATTTTTTCGATAATTTATTACGGGTCGCCGTTCCCCAACACGGCCTACGCCAAACTGGGCACCGGTTACGGCACCGGCGAGCTCATTCTGCAGGGTCTGCACTATGGCGAAAACTTTCTATTCAACGATCCCCTGCTCGCGCTGCTGATCGGCGCGTCCGTATTGGGAGCGCTGCGTTCGCGCGATCAACTTCTGATTGCTTTTGCAACCGGCCTATTGCTGTACATCGTTTATACCATTGCGATCGGCGGTGACTTCATGTCCGGACGGTTCTTTGCGACGCCAGGTTTCCTGGCGCTGTGTCTGCTGGCGCGCTTGCCAGCGCCGCGCTGGCTGCTCACGCGAACCAAATTGGTGGCCCCGATAATTATCGCAATACTGGCCTTGCTGCTGGTTGCACGTTCCACGCAAGCGCCGGGCGGCGCCGTAGCTAAAGCGGATTATGGAATCGTCGACGAGCGCAGCTTTTACTATTTGTACAATGGCTTGCCCGCGGTTTTGAATGGCTGGCTTGCAACCGGCGAGGAACCGATCCACCCATGGGGTCATCGTGGCACAGTATTGCGCGCACTGGCTGAGCAGAATCGGAAGCCGGTAATGGTGATCACCGGCACGATCGGTATGCGCGGCTATTATGGCGGCCCGATGCTGCATATTATGGATGAACTGGCGCTAGCCGACCCGTTCCTCGCGCGCCTGCCTGCCCAGCCGGGCTCCAGGGTAGGGCATTACCTGCGTGCCATTCCGCCAGGGTATAGCGAAACGGTTTTACTTGTCGATCCGCTCACCAACGATGCCTTGCAGCCACTGTTAAACGATGTGGTGCTGGCTACGCGCGCGCCACTATTCGCAGACGGGAGATGGGGCGCCGTCTGGCGTCTGCTTTCAGGGCATTATCGCTGGGGTTATGCATCCGGACCTGAAAGTGGTGATAGATAGCGTTGGCAATCTTTATGGTACGGTAATATTTTGGGCAAACTTGCGTTCCGGCAAATGCAACGCTAACCCTCCAGGAGCAGTCCAGGCGTATTATGACTTTCGTTTATTCAAAATTGATCACTTCAGTTTCGGGATCGAATAGAACAATTTTTTATTCAATCAGCCTGCTGGCTGCGTTCGTTATGCTGCTGGGCACCGCCTGGATCGGCGACGACGCATTCATCACTTTGCGCGTAATCGACAACTTCATAAACGGTTACGGCTTGCGTTACAACGTGATCGAGCGCGTCCAGGTATTTACCCATCCACTGTGGCTGTTTTTATTGATGCCATTTTACGCGCTGACCCGCGAAGCAATGGTGACAACCATGGCGGTTTCGTTAATGTTGTCGCTGGTGGCATTCTGGTTGCTGGCAGTCCGGATAGCCAAGGAAACCGTGCAGGGCTGCCTGCTGGTACTGGCTGCGGTCGCGTCGCCTGCGATATGCGATTTTTCCAGTTCCGGACTGGAGAGTCCGCTCACCTTCATGCTGCTGGCGTTGTTTGTCTGGCAGCTCTACCGATCGGAAAAACCCTGGATACCCGCAGCCATCGCTGGATTATTGTTGCTTAACCGGCTGGACCTGGTAGTGCTGTTGGGGCCGGTGATGGCGTTTGTGCTATGGCAAACCCGTGGTACCGAAAGAATCAAGGTGGCTGCGGTGCTTGTTTTTCCAGCGCTGGCCTGGATGATTTTTTCGCTGGTCTATTATGGCGCGCCATTCCCCAATACCGCTTATGCAAAACTTGGAACCGGATACGGCACCGCAACGCTGATCGCGCGCGGGCTGGTATATGCTCAGGATTTCTTACTCAACGATCCGCTACTCGCGCTGCTGATTACGGCGGCAATTATTATCGCGCTGCGTTCACGCAGCTGGCCGGCTATTTTGCTGGGTGTGGGCATACTTCTGTATATCGCCTACACCATCAGCATCGGCGGCGATTTCATGTCCGGGCGTTTTTTTGCTGCGCCCGGTTTCCTCGCGCTGTGCCTGCTGGCGCGGGCGTCGCCGCCGCGCTGGCTGATCAATCAGGGATGGGTTGCGGTCCTGGCCGCCATCATAGTGATCGGCATTATGCTGATGAGCAGGATGACTGAGCGGCCGATCACCGTCGATGATATTTCGAGCACGGGTATAGCTGATGAACGACGCTTCTATTATGGCGACAACGGATTATTACCGCTACTGCGGACATGGTGGGCAACAGGCTCTGAGCCCATACATCCCTGGGGCGTCGCGTTCAAAGCCATGGGTCAACAGGCGCAGACGCCAGTCACAGTGGTAAATGGCAATGCAGGGATGCGCGGTTATTATGGCGGGCCGCGGGTGCATTTTCTGGACAATCTGGCGCTGACCGATGCGTTTCTGGCGCGCCTTCCGGCAATTCCCGGGGCTCGGGTGGGGCATTATGAGCGAGGATTGCCGCCGGCTTATGTTGAAACAGCGGCCCAGCCAGTCCCCACCACTGACAGCGCGCCCTTGCAGCCTCTGTTGCGTGATATCACCCTGGCGACGCGCGCGCCGCTATTGGCTGAGGGCCGGGCTGAGGCGATCTGGCGCCTGTTGAGTGGCCATTACAACTGGGTGTATCGGGCGGTGATTTATCGGGTACGGGAATGACGAGGAACTTCTTCACCCGGGGCGCACCGCCGCTGGCCCCTATGATGCTGGTGCTGCTCAGTCTGATCGCAGCCATCTATGCTGCGCTGCAGGCAGTTCACTTTCCGTTTATCGCGGATGATAATGATTACCTGATCACCAACTCCAAACTGGCGGCATTGCCAGCTGCAGAGCTGTGGCGACTGCTGGTTGAACCATACAACCCATGGGAGTTTCTGCCGCTGCGCGATCTTTCCTACTGGCTGGATCTGACGCTGTTCGGGCTGAATCCAATGGCTTTTCGCGTCCATAATATTGTGCTGTATGTGTTGTGCTGTTTGCTGGTGTACGTTGTTACTCTGGGCCTGTGGCGGTACTTTCGCGCAACGGACGATACGAATGCTCGCTGGTATGCCGCCGCTGTAACCGCGCTGTTTACCATTAATCCCGCGCATGTTGAGGCAGTAGTCTGGATCAGCGGACGCAAGGATTTACTATCCATGCTGTTTGCTTTGCTTGCGCTGTGGCTTGCCCTCCGCGTCAAACAGAAGTCGGTTTTTTCCACCCGCTACGCCGCCGGCGCATTGCTGGCGTTGCTGGCGGCAATGCTGTCCAAGGCCGCTGCAGTCGCAGTTGCGCCGGTTATTGCGCTACTGTGGATAATTTTCTGGCGGGGCACGCCAGCGGTGCCGGCGCCGGACTTGATCCGCGTCGCTAAACCTAATACGCGGCAGGCCGCTGACAAACCGCGCGCGCACCAGATCCTGCTGTGGTCGGCCGCAGCCGTGGTGCTGGCGGCAGGCATGATGCTGGTCTTTGTTCCGAACAGCAACGTGAAAGCTGCGCCCTATTGGGGAATGGAGGTCGTCACCCGTGCGTTGGCAATCGGCGGCTGGCTGACGCGCTTGGCCATTACCCCTGAAGGGCGCCATTTTTTTTATCCGGTATTCGAGGATTCCTGGTTGCCTGTAATGATAGTGGCAGGTGCAGCCATGCTCGTTGCGGCGGTGTTTAGCGCAGTTACGTTGCTGCGCCGGCCTTCGCTGGAAAGATATGCGCTGGTTACCTTTGTGCTGCTGTGCCTGCCTTATGCGCAACTGGTTCCGTTCGAAACTTTCTCACTGGTTTCCGACCGCTTCGTCGCGCTTGCACTGTGGCCCTTGCTGTTGATTATTGTTGCGCTGTCGTGGCGCCTGCCCGCCATCCCACGCATCATTCTGTTGCTGGCCATAAGCCTGGCATGGTGCTGGTCCTCGGCCGAGCGGGTGAGGGATTGGCGCAGTGATGAGGCGTTAATTGATGCCGAACTGCGCGCCTACCCGGGCCATTATCAGCCGGCTTTCCAGCAGATCATCGGCATTCTGATTCCGCAGGCGCTGCATGGCGAGGCCAGCCGGCTGGCTCGGCAAATTACTGCGCCGGAGTTCCGCCATATTCTGGCCGAGATCATCGAGGTTGATGCAATGCGCAGCACAACCCTTGCGACGGATGACCCGCGTCCGGCCATAGCGCGACTGACCCGGTTGGGAGAGGACCTTAAGCAGATGCCTGCTGAAGCCTACTGGAACCAGCCGATGAGCTATGTGTGGAAATCCTGCAGTAATATTTTTGCGCTCGAATGGGCGGACCTTGTCGCACACTATCCCGGGGACGCGCTGCTGAATTACCGCGCCGGGGCGTCACTGAACGACGCGCAACAGTATAGAAACGCAATTCCGCTGTTGCGTACCGCAATCCAGTCGGCTGAACTGCCGCAAAATTTGCGCGCCGATGCGTTAAGTAATCTGGGTTTGGCGCTGCTGAGTTCGGGTCGGGTCAACGAGGCCGCGAAGCCGCTGCAAACTGCAATAGACCTGGCGCCACTCGAGCCGATGGCGTATTGCGTTCTTGCCGAGGTATACCAACGCACCTCCAGACCGGCTGAGGCGGAGCGAGCCGCATCTGAGTGCAGCAGCAGGGCAGGCGGACGCTTGCCCATGCTGGAAAAATGAGCAAAGAAAAATTAGCGGCAGGCGCGCAGCGATTGGGCTTTCCTGCGGTATTTTTAATAAGCGCCGCAGTGGTGCTGTGGGCGTATTTTGCGGCGCTTGACTTCCCCTTCATCTCCGACGACCGCGTCTACCTGAGCGGCAACCTTGCGTTACAGCAACTACAGCCGGGCGAGCTGTGGCGGCTTTTGATCGAACCGTATAACCGCTACGAATACCTACCGCTGCGCGACCTCAGCTACTGGATTGAACTGCAGCTGTTCGGTCTGCACCCGGCCGGCTACCGGATAGACAACCTGATCCTGTACCTGCTGTGCTGCGCGCTGGTGTATGCCGTGACCTTATCCCTCTGGCGCTACCTTAATCCCGGGCAGGCGGACAGCGCCCGCTGGGCTGCGGCGGTGGTCACCGCACTGTTCACAATCCATCCGGCGCATATAGAAGCGGTGGTCTGGATCAGCGGACGCAAGGACCTGCTGGCCGGCATGTTCTCGATGCTGGCGTTGTGGCTTGCGCTGCGGGCGCGGTCGGAGCAGGGGCTGCGCGGCGGTTACGCGGCGGGGACGTTGATTGCCCTGGTTGCAGCGTTGCTATCGAAGGGCAGTGCGGTCGCGATGGCGCCGGTGATTGCACTGCTGTGGCTGATGTTCTGGCGCGACACGGCATCGTCGGGCGGCGGGCAGACCCTGTGGCGGCGGTTTGGTCAGCTGCTCTGGGTAGCGGCGCCGCTGGCGCTGGCCGCCTGTGCGATCTCCATAATTTCGTCCCACAGTACCGTGCAGCTTGTGCCCTACTGGGGAATGGAAATTTACACCCGCGCGTTGGCAATATTAGGTTCGATGCTATGGCTGACCCTCACTCCGGGCGACCGGCATTATTTTTATCCTGTATTCGAAGATCCGTGGCTGTGGGCATTCATCAGTGCCGGGGGGATAGTCCTGCTTGCTGCAATAATTGCTGCGTTACGCTGGCGCACCGGTTCCATAGCCAGCTTCGCGACGCCGGCGTTCATATTGCTGTGCCTGCCTTATCTGCAATTCATGCCTTTTATCACGCATACGCTGGTGGCAGACCGTTTTGTATTTCTCGCACTGTGGCCGATTATTCTGCTACTCGTAATGTTGGCCTGGCGGGTCAAAGCTGTGTCGCGCGCTGTGCTGCTATGCCTGGTTGCGATGCCGTGGCTAGTACAAACAGTAGAGCGGCCACGCGACTGGCGCAGCATTGATACGCTGGCCGCAGCTGATCTGCGCGCCTATTCCGGAAGCTATTTCGCGCTGTTTAAAAATGTGGAGACACAGCTGTCGGCGGGGCAGTATCACGCGGCTCATCAGACGGCCACCCGGATTTCCGATCCGGAGATACGCAATATCGCTGTTCAGCTGGTCGAAGGCGCGTATGCCGTCGCAGATGAGGCAGTAGTGCACAAAGATCCTCGTGATGCGCTCGAACGGCTGCACCGGCTGGACATTTTGCTAAGGCAGCCGCTTGCACAGGCTGCGTGGAATACGCCGATGTTTTCGTTCTGGCTGACCTGTCGTAATATTCTTGCGCTTGAATGGGCCACGCTGGGTAAAAATTCTCCCGAAGATGCGCAGGTGCGCAACGAAGTGAAAGCGCATCAGGAAGGCGGATTCTAAAAATGGGTGCCGGCGATGCCAGGTAAAGTGCTGCTGCGCTGGCGTAATCACCTGCCAGGCGTGTTTGTGCTGGTACTGATCAGCTTGGCCGGCATGTTCGCGATTTATTTGCAAACGCTAAGCTTTCCTTTTCATTCCGACGACCACGTCTACCTCAGCGGCAACCTTGCATTGCAACAACTACAGCCGGGCGAGCTGTGGCGGCTACTGATTGAACCGTATAACCGCTACGAATACCTACCGCTGCGCGACCTCAGCTACTGGATCGAACTGCAACTATTCGGCCTGCACCCTGCCGGTTACCGGATAGACAACCTGATCCTGTACTTGCTGTGCTGCGCGCTGGTGTATGCCGTGACCTTATCCGTCTGGCGCTACCTTAATCCCGGGCAGGCGGACAGCGCCCGCTGGGCTGCGGCGGTGGTCACCGCACTGTTCACAATCCATCCGGCGCATATAGAAGCGGTGGTCTGGATCAGCGGACGCAAGGACCTGCTGGCCGGCATGTTCTCGATGCTGGCGTTGTGGCTTGCGCTGCGGGCGCGGGCGGAGCTGGGGCTGCGCGGCGGTTACGCGACGGGGACGTTGATTGCCCTGGTTGCAGCGTTGCTATCGAAGGGCAGCGCGGTCGCGATGGCGCCGGTGATTGCACTGCTGTGGCTGATGTGCTGGCGCGACACGGCATTGTCGGGCGGCGGGCAGACCCTGTGGCGGCGGTTTGGTCCACTGCTCTGGATAATGGCGCCAGTGCTGATATCCGTCGGCGCCTTTCTGATCTT
>JAZJXX010000016.1:83635-100076 GCA_040390665.1 Pseudomonadota bacterium
ACTGGGGTATGGAAACCGTTACGCGGGCGTTCGCAATCCTCGGGTGGCTGGCCCGTCTTTCAGTCAGCCCAGAAAGCCGCCATTTGTTTTATCCCGTATTCGAGTGCGGCAGTTTTTACGCCATGGTCGCTACAGGAATCGCCGTGCTGGTGATAGCGGCGGCAGGCGGCATCATGCTGCTGCGCAGGAATACTCTGGCGGGGTTTGCGTCGGTGGTTTTTCTGTTGTTATGCGCGCCGTTCCTGCAGCTGATTCCCTATGACACATTTTCCCCCGTTGCGGACCGCTTCGTATTTATTGCGCTGTGGCCCATCCTGCTGCTGCTGACCGCGCTGCTCTGGCGGTTGAATACGGTACCGTGCATCGGTTTGTTGTGCGTGATTGCGCTATGCTGGATGGGTCAAACGGCAGATCGTGCGGGAGGCTGGCGCAGCGACGATGCATTGATTGGGAAAGATATGCAGGCATATCCCGGATACTATATGCCGGTGTTTCAAAAAATCATCGGCGACGGCGCCCCGGACGAAGTGTTGTCGCAAGACGCGATACGGCGGCTGGCTGAGCGCATTGATAATGCCGACGCCCGCAGCCTGGTCATTACGCTGGCCGCCGCACAGCATGCAGTGGCGATGGATACAGCGGCTGGCTCATCGCAGGAAGCGATGGCCGGATTATGGGAAGCCGCAGCCGTGATAAAAAATCGCCCGGAACAGCTTAAATGGAATCCCGCGCTGCAGTTCATCTGGAGCGCCGGCAGCAAGGAGCTGGTGCGCCTGTGGCAAAACCTGGCTGAAAAATTTCCGGCGCACATCGCGGTACGCTACAACCAGGGCATGTGGCTGCTGGATGACGGATGGGTCGAGCTGGCAGCGCGTCCTTTGCGCATTGCTGCGGAATCGCAGCAGCTGGAGCGATCCCTGCGCGGGCCGGCCTATATGGGGCTCGGTGTCGCGTTGCTGTACAGTGGGCACGCGGACGACGCGGTTGCGCCGTTGCAGGCAGCATTGCGGCAATTTCCTGCTGAGTTGCGCGCCGATTGCTTGCTAGCCGAGGTATACAGGCGAAAAGCCCGCAATGCGGAGGCCCGCGCAGCAGCCAGCGGTTGTGCCCGACTGGCCGACGTTCAGGCTGCAATCGGTCTCTATCAGGCAGGCCATTACGCCGCCGCGCTGGCAAAGTTCGAGTCGCCTGCAAGGGATGGAAATGCCACCGCACAACTTTTTCTTGGGCTGATATATGACAACGGCATGGGAGTTGCGCAGAATTACCGACAAGCCGCAGCGTGGTATTACAAAGCGGCTGAGCAGGGGATGGCAGACGCGCAATATAATCTCGCGATGCTGTACAGCAACGGGCTGGGGGTGCCGGTGGACTGGGTAGAGACGCGTAAATGGTTAGGCGTGGCAGCAGTGTCCGGTAACAAAAATGCAGCAGAGATCATCGCGGAAGTCGAAGCGAACATGAGTCCCGGACAAATTCGGCAAGCTCGGGTCGCGGCTGCGGATTGGCTGGAGAGGCATCAATAATAGTTGCCCGGGTAACCAAGGAGCGGAGTATTTCAGTGTATGCAGGTTTAACCACAAGCCGTTATGTGCCGTGGGCGCTGGCGGCAATCAGCGCGCTAGTGGCCGTGCTGGCATATCTGCAGGCGCTGCATTACCCGTTTATTTCCGACGATAACCATTACCTGGTCCAGAACAGCACGCTGGCCGCGCTGCGGTGGAGTGAACTGTGGCGGTTGCTCACCGCGCCCTACAATTATTATCTGGAATACCTGCCGCTGCGCGATTTGTCTTATTGGTTCGATCTCGCCATTTCGGGGCTGAATCCGGCGGCATTTCGTCTGCACAACATTTTGCTGTATCTGCTCTGTCTGCCGCTTATCTATGCCGTTACCGCAGGGCTGTGGCGCTATTTTCGTCCAGGGAATGCCGCCAGCGCGCGATGGCCCGCGGCCGCGGTCACCGCTCTGTTTGCGCTGCACCCCGCGCATGTCGAGTCGGTGGTGTGGATCAGCGGGCGCAAGGATGTGCTCTCGACTTTGTTTTCGATGATGGCGCTGGCGCTGGCGTTAAACGCCAGGCGGGAATATGGATTGGCGCCGATGCGGGCCGCCGCCGCGCTGGCCGCATTGCTTGCGGCGTTATTATCCAAGGCCGCGGCGGTGGCGGTGGCACCGGTAGTTGCGCTGCTCTGGTTAGGCTTCTGGCTGGATATACCAGCGCCGCAGCGGCGGCGCAGGATGTTATGGTGGCCGCTGGGTGCCCTGTTGCTGGCAGCTGCATTCACGTTGTTTTTCAGCGCGGCCAGTGGGATCCGGGGCGCATCTTATTTTGGCATCGAAGCCGTCACGCGTGTCCTGGCGATACTGGGTTGGCTGGTTCGCCTGGCGATTACGCCGCAGGACCGGCACTTTTTTTACCCGGTGTTCGAAGATCCCTGGTTTGCAGTAATGGTCGCGCTTGGGCTGGCAGTGCTACTCAGCGCAGGCGTGGGCCTGGTGCTGTGGCTGCGGCGGCGCTCTCTACCCGGATTTGCCGCTGCCTGCTTTTTGCTGCTCAGCCTGCCTTATATCCAGCTGATACCCTACAATACCGTGTCGCTGGTTGCCGACCGTTTTCTGGTGCTGGCGATATGGCCGGTAATAATGCTGATCGTTGCGCTGGCCTGGCGGTTACCAGTGTCACTGCGCGCCGCACTGTTGCTGTTGATTGCGCTGTCATGGGGCTACCAGACCGTGCAGCGACCGAACGACTGGAAGAGCCCGGAAGCGCTGGTGGAGGCGGATTTGCGTGCTTTTCCCGGCTGGCACATGCCCGCTGCGAGTAAAATCATGGCGGTGCAGTTACCGTATGCGCTTGATCGTGAGGCGATGGCCACCGCCGGCACGATTGCCGATGCGGAGATGCGTGCCGCGATGACCGGATTGATCAATGTGGATACGGCCGTGCGCAGCGCAGTAGGGAGCAGCGATCCGCGGGATGCGGTGGCGCAGCTGTGGGAATTCGAGCAGGCCCATCAATTGCCCGCGCAGGCGCAATGGAATACACCGATCAAGATGATCTGGTTGCGAATTGGCGACGTGCTGACGGATGAATGGCGTTATCTGGCCAGGAAATTTCCGGCAGATGCGGCAGTGCGGTATAACACCGGATTATGGATGCTGGGCATGCAGAAAAATGTTGAGGCAATTGCCGATTTTCGCGCAGCGGCCGAGTCGCCGCAGTTGCCGGAAACAGCCAGCGCAACGGTGTCCAGATATCTCGGCCTGGCCTTGCTGCGCAGCGGTCGGCCGGCCGAAGCGGAAGCGCCGTTGCTGGCTGCATTACAGCACTCCCCGGCGGATTTGCAGGCCTACTGCGCGCTGGCCGAGGTGTATCGCCAGACCGGCCGCGACGCCGCGGCCGCCGGTGCCCGCGCTGACTGCCTGAGGCAAACGTCAAAACCGGATGCCGGTTGAAGCAGCCTTGCACTGCGCGGTAGCCATTTTTTCGCTGCCTCTTCATTGTTTTACTGAATTATAAAAATATGAAAAATATGCCCCCGCTGTTGCGCCTGATGCGCCCCCACCAGTGGATCAAGAACAGCTTTGTATTGACCGGTCTGCTATTCGGGCATGCGTGGCACGATCCCCGGCTGGTCGGACTGGTGCTGATTGCGCTGGCCGCGTTCTGCCTGGTCTCCAGCGCCATTTATATTTTCAACGATATCGTGGACCGCGAGCAGGACCGCCTGCATCCGAAAAAACGTTTGCGCCCGCTCGCGGCGGGACAGATTAGCGTCAGGGCGGCAGGCGTGTCTGCGCTGGCGTTGTCGCTGCTGGGTTTCGGACTGGCGGCTTACGCTTCCTCCACTGTGCTGTTTATCCTGCTGGGCTATGCGCTGATGAACGTCGCTTATACCTTGCGCCTCAAGCATGTGGTGATACTGGATATATTCATCATCGCCACCGGTTTTATGCTGCGCATCCTGGCGGGCACGCTGGGGGTGGGCATTCCGCCATCGCAGTGGCTGCTGCTGTGCGGCCTGATGGTCACGCTGTTCCTCGGCTTCACCAAGCGCCGCGCCGAAATCAATGCGCTGACCAGCGATAAGGCGGCGCACCGCAGCGTGCTGGAACATTACAGTCCGGTGCTGCTGGACAAGATGATTGGCATTACTGCGGCCGGGCTGATCATGAGTTATAGCCTGTATACGATGAATCCCGACACGATACGCATCCACGGCACTGCGAATCTGATCTACACGGTGCCGTTCGTGATGTACGGCGTGTTTCGCTACATTTATTTGCTGCACCATCAAAGCCGCGGCGGCGATCCTTCGCACGATCTGGTGCGCGACAGGCATCTGCTGGTCGCCGTCGGCGCATGGCTGATTACCACCGTTTTACTGATCGCGTAGCCATGACCGATGCTCTGAGCGGCTGGCGTTTGCGCGCGTTGCTGCTGATCGTGCTGCTGAGTGCAGCGGGTTATCTGGTGTTTTCGCTGTGGGCCGGATGGCATGAAGTGGTCGCAGCGATCGTGCGTGTCGGTTTCGGCGGTATTGCTGTCGCGCTGGCGCTTTCACTGGTCAACTATGGCTTGCGGTTTCTGCGCTGGCAAAAATTCCTGGCGCTGCTTGGCCACCATATTTACGCTCCGGAAAGCCTGCGCATTTACATCGGCGGTTTCGGGCTGACCATACTGCCGGGCAAGGCAGGTGAAGCGATACGCAGCGTATTCCTGAAACAGCACGGTGTGTCCTATCCGGAAAGCCTGGCGGCATTTTTTTCGGAACATTTCTCCAACCTGATCAGCATGCTGTTGCTGGTCGCGATCGGCTTATGGATTTATCCGCCGGCGCGGCCGCTGGTCGTCATATTGGCGGTGATCATCGTGATAGCACTGGGTGTGTTGCAGCAAACCAGATGGCTGAAGGCGCTGGAGCGTTACGCGCAACCCCGGCTGCCGGCGCGCATCGCCCGGGTTGCCGCCGCGCTGTTTGAAATCGTGCTGCATTCAGGGAAATGTTTCCGGCCGTCAATGTTGCTGTACGGATTGACGCTCGGGCTGATTGCGTGGGGTGCCGAAGGATTTGCGTTCTATTACATCATGCAACTGCTCGGCAGCGACCTCTCGATTTCCACGGCATTATTTATTTATGCGTTCTCCATGCTGGTAGGTGCGCTGAGCTTCCTGCCCGGGGGCCTGGGCGGCGCCGAGGCTACCATGATAGCGCTGCTGATGCTGAATCATATCGCGCAACCGCAGGCGGTCGCGGCCACGGTGCTGATCCGTCTGGCGACCTTGTGGTTCGCAGTCGGGCTGGGCATATTTGCGCTGACCATCAAGCAGAGATTTCCGCGCTGACCCTGAACATCAAAAATCAGCCGCTATAGTTGAATTCGTACAGACTGCGCGTATGGAATGAAATAAAGTTTACGCATGCCAGCGCGCTGTCGCGCTGTTCGAAACTCGATTTCGCTGCAGGAGGAAAAAAATGGACCGTAAAAATGCTGGAGATTTTCCTCCGGAAGTACTCCAACTGTTTGACGGCTACGTGCACGGCATGCTTAGCCGGCGCGATTTCCTTGAGCGTGCTGCGTGCTATGCGGCCGGCGCGTTTACCGCAACGGTAATGCTGGAAAGCCTGATGCCCAATTACGCGCTGGCGCAGCAAGTGGCGAGAGACGATGCGCGTATTCATGCCGAGTATGTGTCTTATCCGTCGCCGCAGGGGAGCGGTACGATGCGCGGCTATCTGGCATTGCCGGCCAGGCCCGCCGGCAAATTGCCGGGAGTGGTGGTGGTGCATGAGAATCGCGGGCTGAACCCCTATATTGAAGATGTGGCCCGGCGCCTGGCGCTGGCGAATTTCGTCGCGTTTGCGCCGGATGCGCTGGCGCCGGTCGGCGGGTATCCTGGCGATGAGGATAAGGCGCGGGAATTGTTTGCCAAACTTGATCCGGCAAAACGCACCGAGGATCTGGTCGCCGCGGTACCTTATCTGAAGTCGCGTCCGGAATGCACCGGCAAAATCGGCGCGGTGGGATTTTGTTTTGGCGGCGGCATCGCCAATCTGCTGGCGGTGCGATTTGCCGATCTGGCCGGCGCGGTTCCTTTTTACGGTGATCAGCCCGCCGGGGCCGATGTGGCCCGCATCAAAGCGCCGTTGCTGATACATTATGCCGAAACGGATGAGCGCATTAACGCCGGCTGGCCTGCGTTTGAAGCGGCACTGAAAAGCAATGGCGTCAAATACCAGATGTATAAATACCCGGGCACGGGCCACGGATTTCACAACGATACAACGCCGCGTTATGACAAAGCCGCGGCTGAACTGGCGTGGCAACGTACCTTGGATTTTTTCAATAATAATCTGCGTACCGGCTGATTACTTAAGCGCAACAGAAGGTGCAATATGATTATTTGTCGCATTGATATTTCGAGTAACCAGAAATTGTTATCCGGCCGGCGCGGGACTATTATCTGTGGCAGATTTATACAGAGCCGGGCTGCGCGGCAGCATTTGAGTTGATTAATCAGGAGGAATAGATGAATAAACCGTACCGTATCAATTTAAGCGCCGCACTCATGACCTTCCTTATTGCCTGGAGCATTGCACCGGCACAGGCGCAGGCGGCAGATAAACAGGGGCTGTCCGAAACATACACGCAGGCCATCGCCAGCCCGCTGCGGACTGATGCAGACAGAGCGGCCGATGCGGCGCGCAAACCTGTGCAATTTTTGCAGCTGGCCAATGCGCAGCCAGGCATGCGCGTGCTGGATGTTGCTGCGGGCGGCGGTTATACCGCGCAGTTGCTGGCGCTGGTGGTTGGAAAGGATGGAATGGTATGGGGACAGGCGACCAAGCCCGGCTCGGCGCTGGAAAAGCGGCTGGCAACTCATCCTCAGCCCAATGTAATCGCAGTCGTACTTCCTTTCGACAATCCTGTGCCGAAAGACGCGACCAAGCTCGATCTGATTACAATAGTGATGAATTATCATGACATCGCCTATATGCCCGTCGATCGCGCCAAAATGAATAAGTCGCTGTTCGATGCGCTGAAAGCCGGCGGGCATCTGGTCGTGATCGATCACTCGGCCAAACCGGGCACAGGCGTGGCAGACGCCCAGACGCTGCATCGCATCGACGAAAAAACAGTGATGGATGAATTCCAGCAGGCAGGGTTCAAGCTGGAGCAACAAAGCGACTATTTGAGAAATCCGGCCGATCCGCGTGAGCAGCCGTTCTATGAAATGAAAATTCCGTCGGATAAATTCGCTTTGCGTTTCGTCAAGCCTTGACGCTGGTTTAATCAGGAGAGCGTGATGACACTAACCACTTTGATCACCGGCGCCAATCGTGGGCTGGGGCTGGAATTTACCCGGCAGTACGCGGCGGACGGCTGGCGGGTGTTGGCCTGTAGCCGCAGCCCCGCAAAATCCGATGCGCTGAATAAACTGGCTGCCCAATATCCGGAGCAGATATCGGTTCAGGCTCTGGACGTCGCTCAGCCTGCGCAAATAGAAAAGCTGGCGAAATCGCTGGAACGCGAGTCGATTGATCTATTGCTTAATAACGCCGGGATACTTCCGGAGTCCGATAAGCAGGGGTTCGGCCATACGGATTACGATAGCTGGATCGAGGCATTTCGCATCAACACGATGGCGCCGCTCAAGATGGCGGAAGCATTTGCCGCGCAAATTATCCGCAGCCGGCGCAAAACCGTAATCACCATAACCAGCAAGATGGGCAGCATTTCAGACAACAGCGGGGGCGGATATTATCTGTACCGCTCCAGCAAAGCCGCGGTGAATATTGTGATGAAAAGCCTGGCTGTGGATTTGCGGCCAAAAGGTGTGATTGCCGCCGTATTACACCCAGGCTGGGTGCAAACTGATATGGGCGGTGCGAATGCATCGATTACGCCGGAACAAAGTGTTGCGGGTATGCGCGCCGTGATAGCTCGCCTCACCCCGCAGGATTCGGGTAAATTTTTTGCTTATGACGGACAAAGCATAGAATGGTGAGCAACTGTTTCAGCATGGAAAGGTAATCCCGGAAGCGCAGCTTGGTTGCATCAGATAGCGTTCAGCTATCTACTCACGTTCAGGTATAACAAATTCGCAAGTTTTAGCGGTCCCCCTCCCAGCGTCTTTCATCGCGCGGCCCCTGATTACGCGCCGCATCTTGCGGTGGAGGTACGCGCCGCTGGAGGTTACCTTCAGTTCTCCCGGGATTAGCAGGACCTGGTTGTTGCGGCAACGCGGTCTGTGCGGGCGGAACCACTGAGCGGTTTACAGGTGGGCGGTTTACAGCAGGCGGTGCGCCCTGTGCCGTAGCTCTGTCGGCACGATTGGTAAACGGCTCGGGACGCTGGAATCTACCGGGCGAGCCGCTGCGATTTTCCTGGACGCGTGGTTGCGGCAAGGTTCTCTGCTGGGCTGGCGCCGGACCGTTGAGGACGGAAGGCGGACTTTGCGGCGCATGTCTGCCTGGCACTGAGCGTACGTCAGGGCGGCGCCCATCATCTCGTGGCGATATAAACTGGCGCGACGGAGCAGGGGGGGTAGTTAACGGCGGTGGACCCGGTCTGGAATGTGGAATACGGCGTCCAGCCCATTCGTTGCGATTTCGATACCACGGGCGGCCGCGGTAATATTGATCCCAGTAGGTGCCCAGGGAAAAGGCGATAATGGGTATGCCCAAGCTGGGCGCATAAGTATAAAGCGGCACAAAATCGTCCTGATAGCTGTAGGAAAGCGCAGGCGCATAAACCCAGCCGCGGCCACCCCCAAAAAAAATTACGTCGCACCAGCTCCAGTCATCCAGGCATCCTACCATCTGCAATGGCGCCCCGGCGGGCAATTGAGCCACCAGCGGATAACTCCGGTCGGGACCGGCACGCACATTTGCCGGTCTAGCAGTATATGCCTCTTGCGCAGCCCCTACGCCCGGCAGCAAACAAAACATGAGGCCCACGCAAAACGCAGCAGCATTATTTCTGAGATGTTTCATGTCTTTTCCTGGATCATCATGCGTTGTTTACGAAGCTCCATCTTTCCAGCACGGCACCTGACGTTATGAGCGAGCAGTATTGAAAATAGTAGTGATCATGACTGACTTGTGCTTAGCGTCTGCGTGAACGACTGGGAATAGAGGGCATGCGACGGGACGGGTCCGCCGGCCGGTAAGATGGCGCGGGCGCGCCGGCGCGGCGGCCACCTATGAATCGATTAGGATCGTTACGCCAGACGCCATTATGCCGCGGCGGAACAACCATATAGTTTGGCCCCCACCCGCCGTACTCATAGCCATAGGGCTCATAAAATCCCACGCCATAGCTTACCCCGACCGTATCATAGCCCTCACCGTTTACCGCGCAGGCCTGTAGCAGTGCAAGCAACAGCACACTCAGCATACGTGTAAACCATGGATAGCCCGGGCCGGTCATTTCGCCACCTCTTTGTTATCACTATCCACCCACTCGAGTAACCCGAAGACTGCGCCCGCCGGATCGGCGACAACTGCAACCTGGCCTCCGTGCCGATCCGGGCGCGGTTCAACCAGCACACGCCCGCCGAGCATTTTCACCTGCGCCGCGGTTGCGACAGCGTCGGTCACGCGGACAAAGTTAAGCCAGTGCGGACGCTGTTTTGGCGCGTTTGCCGGTAAGGGATTGATGCTGGCGCGGGCAGAGTCGTCGGTGGCGAGTAGCAGGTGTTCCTGGCCATCATCCGCAGGCTGGGGAAAAACGGTATAACCAAACAAGGTTTGATAAAATGCCGCATCGTTATCAGGATCAGTAGTAATGAGCGATGACCATATCCATTCTCCAGGCAGCGCTAAAACATCGGGCGGATCACCGCTGGCCGAGGCCAGCACCGCAAAAACCGCTCCCTGTGGATCGGCGAAAACGGCCTGACGTCCACGCTTGGGATAAGTTCGCGGCTGGAATAAAATCCTGGCGCCGTTCTTCACCGAAAGCTGTGTGGTTGCATCGACGTCCGGCACCGCAATGAAAGTCAGCCATGCCGGTCGTTTACTCTCATCACGGGGGGGCTGCCGACTGAACAGCCCGGCAACAGGCCGGCCGTCCAGCAATGCTATCGCATAGTTTAATTCTCCAGCATTGACGTCTTTATAGGTCCAGCCAAACAGGCTGCTGTAAAAGCGTTTCGCACCATCCAGGTCGGACGTGACCAAGTCTACCCATATCACTTTGCCCGGGTGGTGCTCCGAGCTCGCCGGTTGCATCAGCGGGGGAAGTTCAAACGATGCCGCGCTGGCCGCCAGGGACGTGCAGAAAAAGAGAATAAATGCTGATATTAGCCGTTGCAGGGAGTGCTGGATCTGCGCTTTGCCCTTACCCGGCCGCGCAGCTGGATTAATACCCACGCATAGCCATTTGCAGACGATATTCATTCGGGCTATTCCTGCGTTTAAAAATTTATAGTATGCCGATACACCAGGCCCAACTGTACGGCAGCACACGTAAAAGCTCATAATGGAGACCAAAAATTCCCATGCCAGCGTGTTATATTTATAACGCATTCGTTAATTTAAACAGTAATTAATCGCAGGTAAAAAAATCGCGGGCGGGTTGCGCTGTCGGAACTACTCACCAGCTTTACTATGAATGACGCTTCCGATTAAACGAAACTTAAACCTATTAATAGCACCGGTACACAGCAATCCGTGACAGAATTAATTGTAACGTTTGCATATGAACTTTTAAAACGGAGATAAATATGAAGAAGCTAGGCCTTATCCTGATAACTTTTATACTTGCAGCCTGCGCCAGTTCCAAGCCTGTAACCCCCGTGGCTGCATCCAAGCCGGCACCGGTTGCGGAGACGCCAAGAGAGGCTGAGCCTGTCGTTGCCGCCCCTGCGCCCGAGCCGGCGCCACCGGCCCCCGCCCCCGTTGCTCCAGAACCCATAGCCACGCCGGCGCCCGCTTCTGTGCCTATGGCCGCGGAGGCCCCCGCGCCGGCCGCGATCGATCCTTTTGATGACCCCAACAACATATTGGCCAAACGCAGTGTATTTTATCCATTCGATATATCTGTCGTGCAGCCCGCTGATAAACCCATTGTCGCGGCCCACGCCCAGTATCTAAGCGAACACGCCAACCGCCGGGTGCGCGTGGAAGGTAACTGCGACGAACGCGGCAGCTCTGAGTACAATCTGGCGCTGGGGCAAAGACGCGCTGACGGAGTCAAGAAGTTACTGGTAGCCGGGGGGGCCGCTGACGGCCAGATCGAGGCCGTGAGTTTTGGCGAGGATAAGCCTCGCGCCACCGGTCACGATGAGGACTCGTGGCAGCAAAACCGCCGTAGTGACCTCGTCTACGTTAAATAAGTGTTTAGGTATACGGGCATCGATCCGATGCCCGGGCAGCCCACCCGCTGACGAAGACGCCTGTTGTTGTCATGGCTTGAGGATACAAATGTTGTGGTATTCCCCGGCTATTATGGCAAACTGTCACAATAATTATTAACGATAGGATTGAATATCATGGTTTATCGCCGAGTATTGGTGCTGGGATTGCTTTTTGCGTTGGCTGCCTGCGAGCATAAAAAAGAAGTGGCGGCCGCACCGCAGTTACCGGAAAAAGCAGGTGCGGAAACTCAAGTGGCGGCAAAAGTGAATGGTGATGAAGTGTCCGTTCAACAGGTCAATTATGCAATGTCCCGTCTCGGTAATATTGCCCAGGGCAGAGAGGATGAGGCCAGCAGGCAATTGCTGCGCGGGTTGGTGGATCAGCAGATACTGGTCAAGCAGGCAGTTGATCAGAAGCTGGATCAGAATCCGGCTGTACATCAGGCGCTCGAGGCGGCCAGACGCCAGATTCTGGTGCAGGCTTCGCTGGAAAAAATGACGCCTCAACTAAGCCAGCCGACTGACGCGGAAATTCACGAATACTATGTCAAGTCGCCGGAGTTGTTTTCCAATCGGCGTATTTATAAGTTCGCTCAAATTCTGATTACCGGTACGCCGGACGCAGATAAAATCAAGGGGCTGTTGAAGGGCACGAAAAATCTGGATGAGTTTTCTGTCAAATTGAATAAGGAAAACATTCCGTTTAAAGCGGCGGCGGCAGTCAAGCCTGCCGAAGAATTGCCCATTGCGTTATTGCCTAAATTCGCCAAAATGGAAAAAGGTGAAGTGGGTTTAATACCGTCAGCGGATGGCTTAACCATTTTGCAATTGCAGGATTTCAAGGAGCAACCGCTGACCGAGTCGCAGGCTCATGCGGTCATAGGCAATTTCCTGATGGAGCAAAAGCGTAAGGCCCTGCTCGAAGCTGAAGTGAAGAAACTGCATGATGCAGCCAAGATTGAATATTTCGGCCCTTACGCCGATCTGAACAAGGCTGCGGTTACTTCTTCATCGGATCAGGCCGCATCCGCAACCAATCCCGGTAAACCATAGCCGGCCGTTGAATTTAGCCGTTCCGCAGATCCGGCAGTCGGCCCATACTCTGCAACAATAACTGAGCTGGATGATGCTTCTGGTTGACGCGCGACCAGGGCTCACCGCTCATTTTTTTTGCTGTGTGGGCAAGAAATTTAAAGCATAAAGTTCCGCATGTTTGAGTATGTGAAGCAGCGCACAGAATATAAATCAGGCTTATAACAACATTCAGACGTTAGCTGAGCATTTAAAATTAACCCTGCAAGGAATAGAGCATGATATTGGTTACTGGCGGGGCGGGATATATAGGTTCACACACATGTATAGAACTGATTGCGGCAGGGCATGAGATTGTTGCCGTAGACAATTTAAGCAACAGCCGCATTGAATCAATACAGCGTGTGGAACAAATTACCGGGAAATCCGTTCCCTTGGTAATTGCTGACGTAAGTGACCGGGACGCATTGCGGAATATATTCCGTAATTACGAAATTCATGCGGTGATACATTTCGCGGGGCTCAAAGCTGTTGGTGCATCTGTCGCCACTCCGCTGCTGTATTACCAAAATAATGTCAGCGGGAGTATCACACTGCTGGAGGTGATGTCCGAATTTGGCGTGAAGCGCCTGGTATTCAGCTCGTCCGCTACGGTCTATGGTGACCCGCATACCGTGCCGATACGCGAGGACTTTCCGTTGAGCGCGACTAATCCGTACGGACGCAGTAAGTTAATGATAGAGGATATTCTGCGCGATCTGGCGAAGTCCGATCCGGACTGGCGCATCGCGTTGCTGCGCTATTTCAATCCGGTCGGCGCGCATGAAAGTGGTCGGATAGGTGAAGACCCGAATGGCATTCCAAATAATTTGATGCCATTTATCAGCCAGGTTGCGGTGGGCCGACGCAAGGAGTTGTGCGTCTTTGGCAATGACTATCCTACGCATGACGGAACTGGGGTGCGCGACTATATTCATGTGGTGGATCTGGCCGCAGGTCATTTGGCGGCGCTGCAGGTGCTTGAGGATCAGACCTCGATCTTGACGGTGAACCTTGGTACCGGGCAGGGGTATAGCGTACTGGATATGGTGCGGGCCTTTGAAAAGGCAAACAACTGCACAATTCCTTATCGCATTGTTTCCCGGCGTCCAGGTGATATTGCTTCCTGCTATGCTGACCCGACTTTGGCTTACCAGTTACTGAAGTGGCGCGCAGTACGCGATCTGGAAACCATGTGCCGCGACGCGTGGCGCTGGCAATCGCAGAATCCGCATGGATATGCTGAAGCGTAATCAGGAGTATATTATTGAGCACGGCCATAAACCTGAGACGCCAGGCTCCTATCAGTTAATATCTGACAAGCGATTCGATTTCCAAGGCAGTTCGAGGGGAGTTGCCGACGTCACAAAGCCTTCGAATCAGTCTGCAACTGAAGAGAGGCAGCTGGTATTATGCATGTAATTTATTGAGCTGGGCGCTACTGACCATATGAATGTTCAAGCTATGAATAAAATCAAAATTGTCTTACTTTGTATTTCTCTTCTGCTAAGCGCCTGCGCTGGGGTTGCCGGTAAGGATACCCGGATCAGCGATGAAGTTGAGGTGATGTGGTACACCAAGGGACAAATCTATACCGCGGCTAAAGCCTGGATTGCTGAATATCTACCTCCACCGAAGGCAACAATGGGTGTGGATGACCGAGAGTTTGGACGCATTATCGGTTTCGTGAAAACCCCTTATCCCTGTATTCCGGGGCCGGACTGTGCCACGAAGTCATCCTGGCTGTTCGGATATACATTTGAGATAACGATGGAGAACCAGAAATTCAGCGTCGCGCTCAGCAACTTAAGGCTATCGTATCCCGCCCAGCGTATGCCGAACGGAAAAGACCAGCCGGCAGTAGACAGACCTCTCACCCGGGAGGAAATAGACAGTGTTGCACGGCCAGCTCTGTCCAGTCTTAGCCAGGGATTAAAATTGGAAGTCGAAAAAGTAGCTGCTATACGTTAGCCTCATTCATCGGCAACATTGGCAGCCAGTAAATGTGTTTCAATCATCAAATACACGGTAGGGCTCCATCGTGACTGATTCGACCCGGCCCGCCAGCAGCGTCAATCGCCCTTCCAGGCGGGTATCACCGGTTTCGCTGAATTCAAAACGATAGATACGTTGCAGCGCTCTGCGGCCGGATGGATTGCGCGCCAATGCCAGCGAAATTCTGGCTACCGTATCATCGAGTAGCTGTACGTTCGCCTTGTTGCACACCAGTTTAGCTTCAGTTCGCGCTATTTCGAGCGCACGAAGACTGTCCAGCCAGTACCAGATCACTACCCCCAGCGGAAAAAGCAATAAGATATCCGTCATCCTGTTTTAGATCATAACCCAAGATAGGTATTATGCCCGGCGCTGACCAGACGTGCTCGCGCCAGATGACATGCACATCTGTCATGGTACTACTGAGAGGCCAATTCGGCCGCTGGTAATTGCTTGCTGTTCCTGACCCAAGGTAACGTAAAATAGGCGTTCTTTGTTCGCATCAGGTTTAGACATGTCCATACGCACCCGTTTTGCTCCCAGTCCAACAGGTTTCCTGCATATCGGCGGCGCCCGCACCGCGCTTTTCTCTTGGGCGTATGCCCGCAAACATGGCGGAACATTTGTACTGCGAATCGAAGACACCGATGTGGAACGTTCTACGCCTGAAGCAGTACAAGCGATTCTGGATGGAATGGCGTGGCTGGGGCTGGACTACGATGAAGGTCCGTACTATCAAATGCAGCGCATCGAGCGTTATCAGGAAGTGATAGCGGATATGCTGGCGCGGGGACTGGCTTATTATTGCTATACCTCACCGGCAGAGCTGGAGGCGATGCGGGAAGCACAGCGTGCGCGCGGCGAAAAGCCACGTTATGACGGCACCTGGCGAACTGAAGCCGGCAAGGTTTTGCCTGTCCCGCCGCCGGGTGTGAAGCCGGTCGTACGGTTCAAGAATCCGGAAAAAGGCTTGGTAACCTGGCGCGACCTGGTCAAGGGTTATATCGAATTCGACAATGAGGAATTGGATGATCTGATCATCGCGCGAGCCGACGGCACCCCGACCTATAATTTCTGCGTGGTGGTGGATGACTGGGACATGGGCATTACGCAGGTGATACGCGGCGATGACCATGTCAATAACACGCCGCGCCAGATCAATATACTCAAGGCGCTGGGCGCTGCCGTGCCGCAATACGCCCATCTATCGATGATACTCGGCGCCGACGGGCAGAAGCTGTCGAAGCGTCACGGGGCCGTCAGTGTGATGCAGTATGATGAGAATGGATATCTGCCGGAGGCGCTGATCAATTACCTCGCGCGGCTGGGATGGTCGCACGGGGACGAAGAGATTTTTTCGGTGGAGCAGTTTTGCGCGTGGTTCGACCTGGACCATATCACGCCATCCGCTGCGCAGTTCAATACCGAGAAATTGAACTGGCTCAATCAGCATTATTTGAAGGTGGCCGATAATTCCCGTCTGGCTGAGCTGATACGCCCGCGCCTGGCCGCGCGCGGCGTCACAGTGACGGCGGCACCGGCACTGGAAGCGGTGATCGCACTGTACAAGGAACGCAGCGTGACGCTGAACGATCTATCCGACGCAATAAAAGTTTATTACACGGATCTGCAACCGGATCAGCAGCTGCTCGACACACATATAACAGCGGAGGCAAAACCTGCGTTGCTCGAACTGGCTGAGCGCTTCAGACAGATCAACTGGGACACCGCTGCAGTGAGCGCGGCAATTAAGGAAATTATCGCCAAGCATGGTTTGAAAATGCCCAAGCTGGCAATGCCGATGCGCGTAATACTCACCGGTCAGACGCAGACGCCCTCGGTGGATGCAGTCGTAGCGCTGTTCCCGCGCGAGACCGTACTGCTCCGCATGGCGCGTCATTTGAAGTAAGTTTTCTTTACAAGGGTCGGCTGGCTCATTATAATGCGCCCTCTTTTTGGGGGTATAGCTCAGCTGGGAGAGCGCTTGCATGGCATGCAAGAGGTCA
>JAZJXX010000017.1:0-66448 GCA_040390665.1 Pseudomonadota bacterium
AAGGCGGCCGTACCGTCGGCGCAGGCGTGGTCGCCAAGGTGCTGGTGTAATAAAAACGTGCAGGGAGGCCTTGCCTCCCTGTATAATATTTCGTTCTTTAATCCGCAGCCGTGGTTTAACCGGGCTGCAAAAGCTGAGTGAACATTATGCAAAGTCAGAAAATCCGCATCCGTCTGAAAGCGTTCGACTATCGTCTGATTGATCAGTCCGCGTTGCGTATTGTGGATACCGCTAAACGAACCGGTGCTGTTGTTAAAGGACCGATTCCATTGCCGACCAAAATTGAGCGCTATGACATTTTGCGTTCGCCGCATGTTAATAAGACATCGCGTGATCAGTTTGAAATTCGTACCCATTTACGCATGATGGATATCATCGACCCAACTGAGAAAACCGTGGATGCGCTGATGAAGCTGGATCTGCCCGCAGGCGTGGATGTGGTCATTAAATTGCAGTAATTGTTGTTGTATTGAATCGGCTGACCAATTGTAGTCAGCCCCTTAACGAAGGATAAAAAATGAGTTTAGGACTTGTCGGTCGCAAGATTGGCATGACCCGCATCTTTACCGACGACGGAACCTCGTTGCCGGTCACTGTGCTGGACGTGTCCAACAATCGCGTTACCCAGATCAAATCAGCTGCTGCTGATGGCTATAGTGCGGTGCAGGTTGCATATGGCACCCGTCGCGCCAGTCGCGTCACTAAAGCTGCTGCCGGGCATTTTGCCAAGGCGGGTGTTGAAGCGGGTAGCGTGTTAAAGGAATTTACCGCAACTGCAGAACAGCTGGCCGGTTTGCAGGCGGGCGGAATGATCGGCGTGGATATTTTCCAGGTCGGGCAAAAGGTCGATGTGACTGGGGTAACGATCGGTAAAGGCTACGCCGGTACGATCAAGCGCCATCACTTTTCCTCTGGACGGGCTACCCACGGTAACTCCAAATCCCATAATGTTCCGGGCTCCATTGGTATGGCGCAGGATCCGGGCCGCGTGTTTCCGGGCAAGCGCATGACCGGCCATTTAGGCGACGTGCAGCGCACCGTGCAGAATCTCAAAATTGTCCGTATTGATGCCGAGCGTCAGCTGTTGCTGGTGATGGGCGCTGTTCCCGGCTCCAAGGGCGGTGACGTGGTCGTGCGTCCGGCAGTAAAGGCAGGTGCATAATGGAACTTAAAGTCATCAGCGGCAACGGTCAGGAAGCTGCCACAATGTCGGCATCGGACGAGCTGTTTGCTCGCGAATATAACGAAGCGCTGATCCATCAGATGGTCACCGCATATCAGGCTAACGCCCGTTCCGCCAGCAGCAAGCAAAAGGGCCGCAGCGAAATCGCCAAGAGCACACGCAAGCCATGGGCGCAGAAAGGTACCGGCCGTGCGCGCGCCGGTATGGCTTCAAGCCCGTTGTGGCGCGGAGGCGGCAAGATATTCCCGAACGGCCCGGAAGAAAATTACACGCAAAAAGTTAACCGCAAAATGTATCGCGCCGGTTTGGCATCGATCTTTTCGCAACTGCTGCGCGAAAATCGTTTGACCGTAGTGGACAGTCTGGTAATCGACGCACCCAAGACCAAATTGCTGGCGCAGAAAATGAAGGCTATTGGTCTGGATACGGATCGTGTGCTGATCATTACCGATAACTACGATGAAAATCTGTATCTGTCCTCGCGTAACCTGCCTAACGTGCTGGTGCTGGAAGCCCATCAGGCTGACCCGGTCAGCCTGGTTCGCTTCCCCAAGGTATTGGTGACGCGCAATGCGATGGTGAAGATTGAGGAGATGCTGGCATGAGCAATCAAAATTTCAGCCAGGAGCGTTTGATGAACATCCTGCTTGCTCCGCAGATTTCCGAGAAGGCCACTTATGTGGCCGAGAAAAGCGATCAGGTTATTTTTCGCGTCGCATCCGATGCGACCAAGCCGGAAATAAAAGCAGCGGTCGAGCTGATGTTTAAAGTAAATGTCGAAAACGTGCAGGTCGCCGTGGTTAAGGGCAAACAAAAGCGTTTTGGCAAATTTATGGGGCGGCGCAAGGATTGGAAAAAGGCATATGTGTGCCTGGCGCCTGGTCAGGAAATTAATTTTGCCGCAGGCGAGCAAAGGTAAAATATCATGGCATTGATTAAGCTAAAACCAACATCTCCCGGGCGGCGCGCCGTTGTGCGCGTAGTTACGCCCGACCTGCATAAAGGTGCGCCGCATGCGCCATTGCTGGAGAAAAAGAACCGTACCGCCGGCCGTAACCATAACGGGCACATTACTGTGCGCCATATGGGCGGCGGGCATAAGAAAAACTATCGCATCGTCGATTTCAAGCGTGACAAGGACGGCGTCCCGGCTACCGTGGAGCATCTGGAATACGATCCTAACCGCACCGCGCATCTGGCTTTGCTGTGTTATGCCGACGGCGAACGCCGTTATATTATTGCGCCCAAGGGCGTCGCAGCGGGTACTCAGCTGGTGAGTGGCTCTGAAGCGCCGATCAAGCCGGGCAATGCGCTGCCGTTGCGCAATATTCCGGTGGGTTCGACCGTGCACTGCATCGAAATGATGCCAGGTAAGGGTGCGCAACTGGCGCGTTCGGCCGGCACCTCGGTGCAATTGTTGGCGCGCGAAGGTTCATACGCGCAATTGCGCTTGCGCTCCGGTGAAATCCGCAAGGTGCACGTGGATTGCAGGGCAACCGTCGGCGAGGTCGGTAATGCAGAGCACAGCCTGCGTTCTATCGGCAAGGCGGGCGCGATGCGCTGGCGCGGGGTTCGTCCTACCGTACGCGGTGTAGCGATGAATCCGGTTGACCATCCGCATGGCGGCGGCGAAGGCAAGACAGCGGCCGGCCGTAATCCGGTCAGCCCATGGGGTGTGCCAGCCAAAGGCTTCCGCACACGGCGCAACAAGCGTACCAGCGGCATGATCGTTCGCCGCCGCTTTCAGACTTAAGGGGTAAGACATGGCACGTTCGATTAAAAAAGGTCCGTTTGTGGACGCGCACCTGATGAAAAAAGTGGAGGCGGTACGCGCGACCAACGATAAGCGTCCGGTTAAAACCTGGTCGCGTCGCTCTACCGTATTGCCGGAATTCGTCGGCCTGACGATCGCCATCCATAACGGCAAGCAGCATATTCCGGTGTATGTTTCCGAAAACATGGTGGGCCATAAATTAGGCGAGTTTTCGCTGACCCGTACGTTCAAGGGACATGCTGCTGATAAAAAAGCCGCGGTCAAAAAATAGGAGGCATGATGAGCACAACTGCAGTCGTAAAAGGTGTTCACCTGTCGGCCCAGAAGGGTCGCCTGGTAGCGGATCAGATTCGCGGCCTGCCGGTGGATAGAGCATTGAACCTCTTGACGTTCAGCCCCAAGAAAGCGGCTGTGATTATCAAGAAGGGTCTGGAGTCTGCAATCGCCAATGCAGAGCACAATGATGGCGCCGATATCGATGAGTTGAAGGTCTCTACGATATATGTGGACAAGGGCGTATCAATGGTGCGTCAGAGCGCACGCGCCAAAGGCCGTGGCAATCGCATTGAAAAGCAGACCTGCCACATCACGATAATCGTCGGGAACTGAGGATAATATGGGACAGAAAATTCATCCAATCGGTTTCCGGTTGAGCGTGCAAAAGAACTGGACTTCAAAGTGGTATGCCAATAGCAAGGATTTCTCCGGCATGTTGCTGAAAGATATTGAGGTGCGGGATTACTTGAAGAAAAGGCTGGCGGGCGCCGGCGTTTCCAGAATAGTGATCGAGCGTCCGGCTAAAAATGCCAAGATTACGATATACACAGCCCGTCCGGGCGTGGTAATCGGGAAAAAGGGCGAAGATATCGAATCGTTGCGCGCCGAGCTGCGCAAGCGCATGAGCCTGCCGGATGTCGCGTTGAACATCGAGGAAGTGCGCAAGCCTGAAGTTGACGCACAATTGATCGCGGAAAGCATCACGTCGCAACTGGAAAAGCGCATCATGTTCCGCCGCGCGATGAAGCGTGCGATGCAGAACGCGATGCGTCTGGGTGCCCAGGGCATCAAGATCATGAGCGCAGGCCGTCTGAACGGCATTGAAATCGCGCGTACCGAATGGTACCGCGAAGGCCGCGTGCCATTGCACACTTTGCGTGCCAATATAGATTACGGCACAGCAGAAGCCAAAACCACCTACGGCATTATTGGCGTTAAGGTTTGGGTGTACAAGGGCGATCACACTGGAGTGGAAGAAGCTGCGGCGAATGCAGTGTCTGAACCGGAGAAGAAAGTAAGAAAGTCGGGAGCCAAGCATGCTACAACCAGCTAGAAGAAAGTATCGCAAGGAGCAGAAGGGCCGTAATACCGGCATTGCGACGCGCGGCAATAAAGTCAGTTTCGGCGAATTCGGCCTTAAGGCGGTTGCGCGCGGCCGCCTGACCGCGCGTCAGATCGAAGCGGCGCGGCGCGCCATGACCCGTCATATCAAACGCGGTGGACGCATCTGGATACGCATATTCCCGGATAAGCCGATTTCGCAAAAGCCTGCTGAGGTGCGTATGGGTAACGGCAAGGGTAATCCTGAGTATTATGTTGCTGAAATTCAGCCGGGCAAGATGCTTTACGAAATGGACGGTGTCGATGAAGTAATCGCACGCGAGGCATTCCGTCTTGCTTCCGCCAAGCTGCCTATAGCCACCACATTTGTAGTCAGACAGGTAGGGTCGTAATCATGAAGGCTAGCGAAATCAGAGCAAAGAGCGTAGCGGATCTGCAGCAGGAACTGCTATCTTTAACGAAGGCGCAATTCGGCCTGCGCATGCAGGTAGCGACTCAGCAATTGAGCAACAACAGCCAATTGCTCAAGGTACGCCGCGACATTGCCCGCGTGAAAACTATTTTAAGAGAAAAAGGTGCGCAGCAATGAGTGCAACGAATCTGAAACGTACATTGACCGGCACGGTGGTGAGCGACAAGATGGATAAAACGGTCACCGTGCTGATCGAGCGCAAGGTGAAGCACCCGCTGTTCGGCAAGGTGATGCGCGTATCCAAAAAGTACCATGCCCATGATGAGAAGAATGAGTTTCGTCAAGGCGACCTGGTGGCAATAGAAGAGTGTCGCCCGCTGGCTAAAACCAAGAGCTGGCGCGTGACCAAATTGCTGGAAAAGGGCCAAATCGTTTAGCTGATCAATTAATTTCTAATTAAAGCTTGTGCTGATGGTCAAGTTTGAATAGAATGCGCGGCTTCGTTTCATCGCCGTCTACGGCGGTCTAACCCGAACGGGTTCCAAAACTAGCCGCCGTAGCGGATAAAGTTGGAGAGTAAAAATGATACAAATGCAAACGGTTTTAAACGTTGCCGATAACACCGGCGCACGCTCGGTCATGTGTATCAAGGTGCTGGGCGGCTCCAAGCGTCGCTATGCGGCAATTGGTGACGTAATCAAGGTCAGCATCAGGGACGCCGCGCCGCGTTCCAGGGTGAAGAAGGGCGAAGTATACAGCGCTGTGGTGGTGCGTACCGCCAAGGGCGTACGTCGCCCCGATGGTTCGCTGATCAAGTTCGACGGCAATGCCGCGGTTTTGCTTAACGCAAAGCTGGAACCGATCGGCACCCGTATTTTTGGTCCGGTGACGCGTGAATTGCGTACCGAGCGCTTTATGAAAATCGTATCGCTGGCCCCTGAAGTCCTGTAGTGGCAGGCCGGTTACCGACATAACGCAGTCAAGGAAAAACATGCGCAAGATTAAGAAAAACGATGATGTGATCATCATCGCTGGAAAAGACAAGGGTAACCGCGGTAGCGTGCTGAGTGTGCTGGACGATCGGCTGCTGGTGAGCGGTATCAATAAGGTCAAGAAGCACCAGAAGCCGAATCCGGTTAAGGGTGTAACGGGTGGGATCGTGGAAATAGAAAAGCCTATCCACGTGTCCAATGTTGCCATTTATAACGCGGCCGCCAAAAAGGCTGATCGTGTAGGCATCAAAACGCTGGAAGACGGTCGCAAAGTGCGCGTTTTCAAATCCAGCGGTGAAGTGATTGACGTTAAGGGGTAACAGCATGGCTCGTTTGTTTGACTACTACAAGGACACGGTTGCCCCGGAGCTGATGAAAAAGTTCGGTTACAAGTCCGTTATGGAAGTGCCGCGTATCGAGAAAATCACGTTGAACATGGGCGTGGGTGAAGCGGTGGCCGACAAAAAGGTGATGGAGCATGCGGTTGCTGATATGCAGAAAATCGCCGGTCAGAAGCCGATCGTGACCAAATCCAAGAAGTCCATCGCGGGCTTCAAGATACGCGAAAATTATCCGGTCGGCTGTAAGGTGACATTGCGTCAGGCGCGTATGTACGAGTTCCTGGATCGTCTTGTTACGGTAGCGATTCCGCGCATTCGCGATTTTCGCGGTATTTCCGGCAAGTCTTTTGATGGCCGTGGCAATTACAACATGGGTATCAAGGAGCAGATTATTTTTCCGGAAATCGAATACGACAAGATAGACGCATTGCGTGGCATGAATATCACCATCACCACAAGCGCGAAGACTGATGAAGAGGCGCGAGCCCTTCTGCAGGCATTCAAATTCCCATTGAAGAACTGAGGGCAAAATGGCTAGAGCATCCGTCATTAATCGTGACTTAAAACGTCGCGATACCGTAAAAAAATATGCTGCCAGACGCGCCGAATTGCTGGCAATCGTCAACAACATCAAGCTGAGTCCGGAAGAGCATTATGCTGCGCGGCAAAAGCTGCAGGCATTGCCGCGTGACTCGAGTCCGGTGCGTCTGCGCAATCGCTGCTCGTTAACCGGCCGGCCGCGCGGGGTGTTCAGCAAGTTTGGTCTGGGTCGCACAAAATTGCGTGAATACGCGATGCGTGGTGAGATTCCTGGTGTAATCAAGGCAAGCTGGTAAGGGTGAATCTATGAGTATGAGTGATCCGATCTCCGACATGCTGACGCGCATACGAAATGCGCAGATGGCGGAAAAAGTAACGGTAGTGATGCCTTCTTCCAAGCTGAAAGTGGCAATAGCCAAAGTGCTGCAGGATGAGGGTTACGTTGATGGTTTTAATATTTCCGATACGGACGGCAAGCCTGTTCTGCAGATCGCGCTGAAATATTATGCCGGCCGTCCAGTCATCGAAAAGATCCAGCGTGTCAGCCGCCCAGGTTTACGCATGTATAAAGGCTGCGATGATCTGCCCAAGGTAATGAATGGTCTGGGCATCGCGATCGTTTCTACATCGAAGGGTTTAATGACCGACCGTAAAGCACGCGCCAGTGGCATTGGCGGCGAAGTGCTATGTATCGTCGCGTAACGAGGTAACTATGTCCAGAGTCGCTAAAAATCCTATCGTGGTGCCTGCCGGCGTAGAAGTTACGCTGGCTGCCGACGAGATTGCCGTAAAAGGCCCCTTGGGTACTTTGAAGCAAGCATTAAACAAAGATGTTGCCGTCCATCGTGAAGGTGAGCAGTTGCAGTGCAAGGCTACCAGTGATTCCATGCAGGCAAATGCGATGTCCGGTACGGTACGTGCGTTGCTCGCGAATATGGTGCTGGGCGTCAGCAAAGGGTTTGAGCGCAAGCTGACGCTGGTCGGCGTGGGTTATCGCGCCCAGGCTGCCGGCGATACGCTTAACCTGACGCTGGGCTATTCCCATCCGGTGTCGTACAAAATGCCCGCTGGTGTAACGGTTGCGACACCGAGCCAGACTGAAATTTTGCTGAAAGGCTCCAACAAGCAGCAGGTTGGACAGGTTGCCGCAGAGATTCGTGCATTCCGCGAACCCGAGCCCTACAAGGGCAAAGGCGTGCGGTATTCCGATGAAGTGGTGATTCTGAAAGAAACCAAGAAGAAATAATCGAGGCGGATAATGTTAAACAAGAATGAAGCGCGTCAGCGCAGAGCACGCAAAACCCGTGCACGTATTGCTGATCAAGAGACTCATCGCTTGGCGGTGCACCGCACTAACCTGCATATCTATGCGCAGGTGATCTCGCCGTGCGGCAGCAAAGTTCTGGCTTCGGCGTCGACCCTGGAAGCAGAAGTGCGCAAGGAGCTGGCAAACGGAGGCAATGTCAATGCTGCGGTTGTTGTAGGCAAGCGTGTGGCCGAAAAGGCCAAGGTTGCCGGCATTACCGAGGTGGCATTCGACCGTGCCGGAAATAAATATCATGGCCGCATCAAAGCCCTGGCTGAAGCGGCGCGCGAGCACGGATTGAAGTTTTAACTTGAGGTGTAATGATGGCTAAAGCGCAAGGAAAAATGCAGCAGGCGGAAGATCGTGGCGATGGCCTGATCGAAAAGATGATATCCATCAACCGCGTAACCAAAGTGGTAAAGGGCGGGCGTATTATGGGCTTTGCCGCGCTGACCGTGGTTGGCGATGGCGACGGGCGCATCGGCATGGGCAAGGGCAAATCCAAGGAAGTGCCTGTGGCTGTGCAAAAGGCGATGGACGAATCCCGCCGCAAAATGATCAAGGTCAGCCTGAAGAATGGGACGTTGCATCACTCGGTTATCGGGCGCCATGGCGCGGCCAAGGTGTACATGCAGCCGGCCTCGGAAGGTACCGGGATTATTGCCGGTGGCGCGATGCGCGCGGTATTTGAGGCGGTGGGTGTGCACAACATCCTGGCCAAATGCATCGGTTCGAGCAATCCATATAACGTTGTGCGTGCGACCTTGAACGGCCTGCAATCGCTCAATTCGCCGTCCGAAATTGCGGCTAAGCGCGGCAAGAGCATAGAAGAAATTCAGGGGTAATCATGGCGCTGGCTAAATTAAAAGTAACGTTGATCAAGAGCGTAATCGGCACCAAGGAATCGCATCGCGCGTGTGTACGCGGTTTGGGATTGCGTCGCCTGAACCACACCGTAGAGGTTGAAGATACACCGGCGGTGCGCGGCATGATTAACAAAGTATATTATCTAGTGAAGTGCGAGGCATAAATGCAACTTAATCAGATTAAACCTGCAGCAGGCTCTACGCATTCGAAGCGTCGCGTTGGGCGCGGTATCGGCTGTGGCCTGGGCAAAACCTGCGGCCGTGGCCACAAGGGCCAGAAATCCCGTTCCGGCGGTTTTCATAAAGTCGGGTTTGAGGGCGGCCAGATGCCATTGCAACGTCGTCTGCCGAAGCGTGGGTTCATTTCGCTGACTCGTTATGATAGTGCTCAGGTTCGTTTGTCCGACCTGGAAAAAATGCCGGGCGATGCCGTCATAGACCTGCTGACTTTGAAACAGGCCGGTGTGATACCCGCTGCCGCGCTGACTGCTAAAGTGTTCATGTGCGGCGAACTCAAACGCCCAGTTAAATTGCAAGGTTTGTTGCTCACCAAAGGCGCGCGTACCGCGGTCGAAGCCGCTGGCGGCAGTATCGCGGAGTAAGGAAAACATTGAACGCTGCGACCAAGAAAAGTAGTGCAAGCAAAGGCAAGTATGGCGATCTTGCAAGCCGCCTGTGGTTTTTGCTGGGCGCGCTGGTGGTTTATCGTATAGGTGCGCATATCCCTGTGCCAGGGATAGACCCGGTGGTTCTGGCTGAGCTGTTCAAGCAGCAATCGGGCGGCATACTAGGGATGTTCAACATGTTTTCCGGTGGCGCATTGTCGCGCTTTACGATACTTGCGCTGGGCATCATGCCGTACATTTCCGCTTCCATTATCATGCAGCTGGCTACCATAGCCGTGCCGCATCTGGAGCAGTTGAAGAAGGAAGGCGATGCCGGGCGCCGCAAGATTACCCAGTACACCCGTTACGGGACATTAGTGCTCGCGCTGTTTCAGGCGTTCGGAATTTCCGCGGCGTTGCAGGCACAACCCGGGCTGGTTCCACACCCAGGCATGATGTTCCAGATGACTACCGTCATCACGCTGGTTTCCGGAACAATGTTTTTGATGTGGCTGGGCGAACAAATTACCGAGCGCGGCTTGGGAAACGGTATCTCGCTGATCATTTTTGCCGGTATCGCGGCCGGCCTGCCGAGCGCGATAGGCAACACCCTGGAGATGGCCCGCACCGGCGCGTTTTCGATCCCCCTGGTACTGTTCCTGGTGATCGGTGTGGTTGCAATCACTGCGTTGGTAGTGTTCGTCGAACGCGGTCAGCGCAAGATACTGGTGAATTATGCCAAGCGTCAGGTAGGCAACAAGATTTATGGCGGACAGAGCTCGCACTTGCCGCTGAAACTGAATATGGCCGGGGTGATTCCGCCGATTTTTGCTTCCAGCATTATCCTGTTCCCGGCGACGCTGGCCGGCTGGTTCGGCAGTGGTTCCAGCATGGGCTGGTTGAAGGATATCAGTGACATGCTGTCGCCTGGGCAGCCGATATACGTGTTGTTATATGCCGCGGCGATTATATTTTTCTGTTTCTTCTATACGGCATTGGTGTTCAATCCAAAAGAGACGGCCGATAATTTAAAGAAAAGCGGCGCTTTTCTTCCCGGGATACGCCCTGGCGAGCAAACCGCGCGTTATGTGGAAAAGATCATGTTACGCCTGACCCTGATTGGTGCGATATATGTGACTTTGGTATGCCTGCTACCGGAATTTCTGGTAGTGAAATGGAACGTACCATTTTATTTTGGCGGGACATCGCTACTCATACTTGTAGTGGTAACGATGGATTTTATGGCGCAGGTACAGTCTTACATGATGACGCATCAATATGAAAGTTTGTTGAAGAAGGCCAATTTCAAGGGCGGGTTAACGCGCTGATGGCTAAAGAAGAAGCGATGCAGATGCAGGGGGAGATACTGGAATCTCTGCCGAATGCAACTTTCCGCGTCAAGCTGGAAAACGGACACGTAGTACTGGGACATATTTCGGGAAAAATGCGCATGCACTATATACGCATCCTGCCAGGTGACAAGGTAACGGTGGAATTGACTCCATATGATTTGACCAAAGGAAGAATCATATTCCGTGCCAAGTAGTAAAAGTATAGCGATGAGGAGAAGCAAATGAAAGTACAAGCGTCTGTAAAGAAAGTCTGCCGTAACTGCAAAGTAGTGCGGCGCAACAGAGTAGTGCGTGTGATCTGCAGCAGCGATCCGCGTCACAAGCAACGCCAAGGCTAAGCGCCATTGCGCTTGGGTGTTATTTTTTATTTTTGAACGATAGGGTAGCTGCATGGCTCGTATTGCCGGGGTAAACATTCCCAACCACCAACATGCCGTAATCGCGTTGACAGCGATCTATGGTGTAGGACGCACCCGTTCGCGAGCCATTTGCGCCGCTGTCGGGGTGAATACATCCACCAAGATTAAAGATCTCACCGATGCCGAGATGGACAAGCTGCGCGACGAAGTAGGCAAGTTCGCCGTTGAAGGCGATCTGCGTCGCGAAATCTCGATGAACATTAAGCGCCTGATGGACTTGGGGTGTTATCGGGGCTTGCGTCATCGGCGCGGTTTACCGGTGCGTGGTCAGCGTACCCGTACCAATGCCCGTACCCGCAAGGGGCCGCGCAAGTCTGTTGCTGGCGCCAAAAAGTAATTTACAAGGGGATTGACCATGGCTAAGACCAGCACGCGAGTGCGCAAGAAAGTTAAAAAGAACGTGGCCGAGGGCATTGCCCACGTACATGCTTCTTTTAACAACACCATCGTAACAATTACCGACCGTCAGGGCAACGCTCTGGCCTGGTCGACCAGTGGTGGAAATGGCTTCAAAGGTTCGCGCAAAAGCACGCCTTTCGCAGCGCAGATTGCTGCCGAAACAGTCAGCAAAGCTGCACAGGAATGTGGCGTGAAGAATCTTGAAGTTCGTATCAAGGGCCCCGGCCCTGGACGTGAATCGGCGGTACGTGCCTTGAATGCGGCGGGTTTCAAAATCACCAGCATTTCAGACATCACACCGGTGCCACATAACGGCTGCCGTCCGCCAAAAAAGCGTCGCATCTAATTTTAGGAGATAGCCTTGGCTAGAAATCTTGATCCAAAGTGCCGTCAGTGCCGCCGTGAAGGCGAAAAGCTGTTCTTGAAGGGCGAAAAATGTTTTACCGACAAATGTCCGGTAGAGCGTCGTAACTATCCGCCCGGTCAGCACGGGCAAAAGAAAAACAATCGCATGTCGGACTACGGCGGCCAGTTGCGCGAGAAGCAAAAAGTTCGTCGTATCTACGGCATACTTGAGCATCAGTTCCGCCTGACCTATCGTGCCGCTGAACAGCAGCGCGGCATCACCGGCGAGAGCTTGCTGCAATTGCTTGAATCGCGCCTGGACAATGTTTCCTATCGCATGGGGTTTGGCGCATCGCGTTCTGAAGCGCGTCAAGTAGTGCGCCACAACGCGATTCTGGTAAACGGCAAACGTGTCAATATTCCTTCCTATCAGGTTCGCCCAGGCGACGTGGTCGAGGTTGTGGAGAAAGCGCGCGCGCAGTTGCGCATCAAGGCCGCACTACAGTCAGCCGAGCAGCGTGGTTTCCCGGAGTGGCTGGAAGTTGATACCAAGGCAATGAAAGGTACGTTCAAGGCTAAACCGCAGCGTTCTGAACTACCTGCCACGATCAACGAGCATCTCGTTGTCGAGTTGTATTCCAAGTAATCCTCGCGGAGTCGATATGCAAAAGAATGATTTTCTGAAGCCCCGTATTATTGACGTTCAACGCACTTCCGCCACTCAGGCTAAAGTGGTGATGGAGCCGTTTGAACGCGGTTATGGGCATACGTTGGGTAATGCGTTGCGCCGCATTCTGCTGTCTTCGATGCCGGGTTTTGCGCCGACTGATGTCAGAATTGCCGGCGTGCTGCATGAATACTCGTCCATAGACGGCGTGCAGGAAGATATCGTGGAAATTCTGCTGAACCTCAAAGGGGTGGTACTGAAGCTGCATAATTCCAGCGAAGCGGTGCTGACCTTAAAAAAGGAAGGCGCGGGCGTAGTCACCGCTGGAGACATTGTGATCAACGCTGATACTGAAGTAGTCAATCCCGGGCATGTGATCGCACATTTGACCGCGGGCGGCAAGCTGGACATGGAAATCAAGGTCGAACAAGGCCGTGGTTACGTTTCCGCGATCTCGCGCCAGGCTCCGGGCGAATCACGTTCCGTTGGACAGATCGCGCTGGATTCTTCATTCAGTCCGGTACGCCGTGTGAGCTACGCCGTCGAAAGCGCGCGCGTTGAACAGCGTACTGATCTGGACAAACTGATCATGGATATCGAAACCAACGGTGCGATTGATCCGGAAGAAGCCATCCGTTACGCCGCGCGCGTGCTGGTTGAGCAGTTCTCGGTGTTTGCTGCGCTGGAAGGTACGCCCACTCCGGTTGAGAAACCACAGGCGCCGAAAGTTGATCCGATGCTGTTGCGTCCGGTGGATGATCTGGAATTGACTCCGCGTTCGTCTAATTGCCTGAAGGCCCAGAGTATTCATTACATCGGTGACTTGATTCAATATACCGAGAACGATCTGTTGCGTACCCCGAATCTGGGGCGTAAGTCACTAAACGAAATCAAGCAGGTATTGGCCGAGCATGGGCTGTCGCTGGGTATGAAATTGGAAAACTGGCCTGCGCCGATTGTAAAGTAAGCGTTGCGAAGTAAGAGAGGATAATCATGCGTCACCGTCTAGGATTAAGAAAATTAAATCGCACCAGCAGTCACCGCCTGGCGATGCTGCGCAACATGACTGTATCTTTATTGCGTCATGAGGTCATCAAAACAACTTTGCCTAAGGCCAAGGAATTGCGTCGAGTGGCAGAGCCGATTCTGACTCTGGGAAAAAACCCCAGTCTGGCCAATCGCCGTCTGGCGTTTGCGCGTTTGCGTGATCGTGAAATGGTGGTGAAATTGTTTGATGAACTGGGTCCGCGCTACGCAGCCCGTAATGGCGGTTATTCGCGCATCCTGAAGTTTGGTTTCCGCAAGGGTGACAATGCTCCGATGGCTTTGATCGAATTAATGGATCGCCCGGCTGAAGCAGAAGCGGTGGAAGTCAGCGAAGAATAACAGTCTTTAATCAAGCTCAACAAAAAAGCCGGATCTACCCGGCTTTTTTGTTGAGCTTGATTAAGTTATGAGAACCAGCGTAAGAAAGCCGCCGCACTTATGGCAGTAACTGCCAGTGCTGAGGAAATTGGCCATACCCTGTTTTGCGTTGCAGCAGACCAGGTTTGCCCTCGGAAAAGATAAAAACCCACAAGCAGAAAACCGCTCGCGACACACAGCATTTTTATTATCAGCGCATCCAGCGCCACCCCGGCTATATCAGGAAACTTGCCATAAAACTGATAACTCACCATACCAAAAGAAGCGCCGCTCGCGGCTTGCGTTCCCCAACCCGCGAGCGTCAGCCACGCCAGCTTCCTGCGATACTGGATGGCAGGAGCCAAAGTTGCAGCAAGCGAACCGCCAACTGCAGCAACAGCTCCAAAGTTATGGAAAACCTGGACTACAGTGTAGGCCAGGTTTTGTGAGTTGCTCATTTTGAGGTGACATCTACACAGCCTTCAACCCCAGTAGGAACGTGACCCCTGGTATTGACCGCGAGACATATTTTATGTTTGCCGGGTGGTAGCGCGTCTATTGTTGCAGTACCTTTGAGTTCGCGTAAAAGGTCAATCCGCTTGCCGTCCACATTCAGATGGACATGGTCCCCATCCGGGCCGGGAACGACCTCATAAGTTAACTTGATCTTGTCGCTGGAGCTGACTGTCGCGCCATTGGCTGGTGATGAAATTGTGACCTTACCATCCGCCGCATACGCACTGGTTGCACCCAGCAGCATGGCAAAAAGTACGGTTCCCATTAGCTTGTTATTCATAATCGCCCTCCCTTGAATGGTTAAATACGAAATAGGAGCTAAGCTCATCACTAACTCCGGAAAGACCAACTTGCTTTTCTACTATAGCACGATGGTTAAATGCAGCAAACCCGCCTGAATTCCCGCCGGCCGCGTAGTAATTTGTAACCGCCAGGAACCACACCGGAAGTAAATGCGATACGGATGGCGCATCACGGCAGTTATAGATGCGAGCCTTAATTGGATAGGTTCCTGAAGCGCAGGGCTGCAAATACCGCTCTCTTATGTCAGCGCGTAAGCGGCCAAGCGGTAAAAAAATGCTAATATCGTTCTATCTCCTGCGTCTTATAAAAGCGATGGGCTGATGCCGGGTATCACGATAGAGGACGTAATAATGGCGGGTCATAGTAAGTGGGCAAACATACAGCATCGCAAGGGCAAACAGGACGCCAAACGCGGCAAGAGTTTTACCCGCCTGATCAAGGAAATCACCGTGGCGGCCAGACTGGGAGATAGCGATCCGGCCAGTAATCCGCGTCTGCGTTTGGCGATCGAGAAAGCATATGACCAGAACATGCCCAAGGATAATGTCGAGCGTGCGATCAAGCGCGGCAGCGGTGAACTGGAGGGCGTCGAGTACACCGAGCTGCGCTATGAGGGCTACGGCATCAACGGGGCGGCGGTCATCGTGGATTGCATGACTGACAATAAAACTCGAACCGTGGCTGATGTGCGCCACGCGTTTACCAAATACGGTGGTAACCTCGGCACGGATGGCTCGGTATCATTCCTGTTCAAACATTGTGGTCAGATGATATTTGCACCCGGTACGGACGAGAACGCGCTGATGGAAGTTGCACTGGATGCCGGCGCGGAAGACATCGTTACGGACGAGGATGGCAGTATTGAGGTCATCACCGCCCCTTATGATTTTGTGAACATAAAGCAGCGTCTCGAAGCGGCCGGCTTTAAAGCCGAGATAGCCGAAGTCAGCATGAAACCCGGCACCGAAGTCATACTTACCGGAGAGGATGGGCTACGCATGCAAAAACTGCTGGATGCGCTGGAAAATCTGGACGACGTACAGGAAGTTCATACCAATGCCATCATCGAAAGTTGAGTGCTCACTATCATCCGAAAATAGCTAATAACATGCGGCGTTTAAACTTAGCTGCTGTTGCAACCCAAACTGCCCCGCATTCCGGCGCGCAGCCGGCGCGGCATACGCCTATACGCATCCTCGGGATAGATCCGGGTCTACGTGTCACGGGCTTTGGCGTGCTGGATAAGGTCGGGCAAAAACTTATCTATGTCGCCAGCGGTTGTATCAAGACCCCGGTGGGGGAATTGCCGGAACGCATTAAAGTCATACTGGATTCCCTGCGCGAAGTCATCGCGATACATCAACCGCTACAGGTGGCCGTCGAAAAAGTATTTGTCAACGTTAATCCCCAATCCACGCTGTTGCTGGGGCAGGCGCGCGGCGCAGCCATCTGCGCAGCGGTACTCGCGGCACTGCCGGTGGCGGAATACACCGCGTTGCAGGTGAAGCAGGCCGTCGTAGGCAACGGCCATGCAAAAAAAGAGCAGGTGCAGGATATGGTGCAGCGTCTGCTGCTATTGTCGGGTATGCCCGGCACCGATGCGGCCGATGCCTTGGCCTGTGCAATTTGTCATGCGCACGCCGGCCCCGGTTTCGGGCAGCTCGGCGTCACCGGGTTGCGCATGCGTAACGGCAGGCTGGGTTAAGGAGAATATATGATAGGTCGGCTGACCGGCATTCTGCTGGAAAAAACTCCGCCGCAGATCCTGCTGGATGTTCAAGGCGTGGCGTACGAAGTGGATGTGCCAATGAGCACATTCTACAATTTGCCCGCGTTGCAGGAACGGGTGGTGCTGCATACGCACCTGGTGGTACGCGAGGACGCGCAGTTGTTGTACGGTTTTGCGTCCAACGACGAACGCGCCGCATTCCGCCAATTGCTAAAAATAAGCGGCGTGGGCCCCCGGCTGGCGCTGTCAGTGCTGTCGGGTTTGAGCCTGGGCGATCTGGCCGCTGCCGTCGCGAACAAGGACTCCGGACGGCTGACCAAAATTCCCGGGGTGGGCAAGAAAACCGCGGAGCGTTTATTGCTCGAACTGCAGGGCAAGTTCAGCGCCTCTTCCGCGGGAGTGAGCAAATCAGTGTCGCACAGCAATGACATCAGCAGTGCGTTGCTCGCGCTCGGCTACAGCGACAAGGAAGCCGATTGGGCAGCCAAGCAATTGCCTGCGGATACAAATGTTTCAGACGGCATCCGCCAGGCGCTTAAACTGCTATCCAAAGCATGATACAACATGATGATTTAAGCGCTACGCGCATTATTTCCGCTGCGCCTGCGTCGACGCAGGAGGAAGCGCTGGAACGCGCACTGCGTCCGCGGCATCTGGACGAATATGTCGGCCAGCAGAAAATACGCGAGCAGTTGGGAATATTTATCGAAGCGGCGCGCAAACGCCACGAACCGCTCGACCATGTGCTGCTGTTCGGCCCGCCGGGTCTGGGCAAAACGACTTTGGCGCATATCATCGCGCGCGAGATGGGCGTAAACCTGCGCCATACGTCCGGGCCGGTGCTGGAGCGCGCCGGCGATCTGGCGGCGCTGCTGACCAATCTCGAACCGAATGATGTGCTGTTCATCGATGAGATCCATCGCCTGTCGCCGGTGGTGGAGGAAATACTCTATCCCGCGCTGGAGGATTACCAGATCGATATCATGATCGGCGAGGGCCCGGCCGCGCGTTCGGTGCGGCTCGACCTGCCGCCGTTTACGCTGGTCGGCGCGACCACGCGTGCCGGCATGCTGACCAACCCGCTGCGCGACCGTTTCGGCATTGTGGCGCGGCTGGAGTTTTATACCACCGGCGAACTGCAGCGCATCGTCAGCCGTTCGTCCGGTCTGCTGGAGTTGCCGATCTCGCCCGACGGCGCGCTGGAAATCGCCAAGCGTTCGCGCGGCACGCCGCGCATCGCCAACCGGCTGCTGCGCCGGGTGCGCGATTACGCCGAAGTGCGGGCACAGGGCGAAGCAACGCGTGAAGTGGCCGATGCGGCGTTGACCATGCTGGATGTGGACGTGCAGGGCCTGGATGTGATGGATAGAAAATTACTGCTGACGGTCATCGAAAAATTTGCCGGCGGCCCGGTAGGCGTGGATAACCTCGCGGCTGCGATAGGGGAAGAGCGCGACACCATAGAGGATGTGCTGGAACCTTATCTGATACAACAGGGCTACCTGCAGCGCACCTCGCGTGGCCGCGTGGCGACGGCCCATGCGTATACGCATTTCGGGCTGGTGCAGCCGCGCAACGCACACACCAAGGAGTTATGGGACGAAAGCCAGCAATAGAGGCGAGCAGTAAGTCCACCCCAAAACATCCTGTCCTTGCCCACAGTTGCAGTGAATAATTTGGGCGGTCGGATGATGGTTGATAGAATGGATGGGCGCATGCTGAGCTGCAGACACAGTGTGTGCGGTTGACAGTTGCCGGCTCGAATACGTACTCGTGAGGATTAAGATTAAAATCAATGATGAAAAATAAGATAACCATGCGCAATGGCGAGATGCGTAAATGAGTGCGACCGCTCAAGTGTTTTCCCTGCCGATCCGGGTATATTTTCAGGACACGGATGCCGGCGGAGTGGTGTACCACGCTGCTTATGTGAACTTTCTGGAGCGGGCACGGACTGAATGGCTGCGCGATAGTTACGGATACAGCAATGCCGGGCTGATGAAGGAATTCGGTGTGGTGTTCGTGGTGCGCACTTTGCAGCTGGATTATCTCAGGCCGGCATTGCTGGATGACTTGCTCGAGGTCAGCGCCCAGCTAAAGGAAATCGGCCGCAGCAGTGTAACCTTGCAGCAGTCGGTGATGCGTGCCGGGGAAACGTTGCTCAAGGCGGAAATTCGCCTGGTGTGTGTTGCGCTGGAAAATTTTAAGCCGGTGAGTGTGCCGGAGATATTGCGTGAACAATGGAAAGTTTGAAGGATAGCTCATGGATTTGACCAAGGATTTATCGTTCGTACATTTGATCAGCAACGCCAGCGTGCTGGTACAACTGGTTATGGGGCTGCTGCTGCTGGTGTCAGTAATGTCATGGTGGTACATTTTTCTGAAGATGTTCGCGATTCGGCTGGCGAAAAAACAGAGCGAAGAATTCGAGGAAGAATTCTGGAACCACCCGGACCTCAACCGCCTCTACCAGAACACCGCGCATACCAGCAAAGATGCCGGCAGCATGGGGCGTATATTTGCCGCCGGTTTTTCCGAGTTCATCAAGCTGAAGAAAAAACACGGCATGGATAACAACGCCGTCATGAATGGCACCAGCCGCGCAATGCGCGCGACCTACCAGCGCGAAATGGATAATCTGGAATCTCATCTTTCGTTCCTCGCCACGGTCGGTTCAGTCAGCCCGTACGTAGGGCTGTTCGGCACGGTGTGGGGGATCATGAACGCTTTCCGCGGCCTGTCCAATGTCGGCCAGGCCACTCTGGCGCACGTCGCGCCGGGCATAGCCGAAGCGCTGGTCGCCACAGCGATGGGGCTGTTCGCCGCGATTCCGGCGGTAGTGGCGTATAACCGCTATGCGCACGATGTGACGCGGCTGTCGTCGCGCTTCGAAAGCTTTATGGAAGAATTCTCCAATGTGCTGCAACGCCAGCCATGAGTAACGGCCGCCGCCATCCTCCGATGAGCCAGATCAACGTCGTGCCATACATCGACGTGATGCTGGTGCTGCTGGTGATTTTCATGATCACTGCGCCGCTGATGAACCCCGGGCAGATTGATTTGCCCAGCGTGGGCAAATCTCTGGCGCCTCCGGTGGCGCCGATGGTGGTCATGATCAAGAAAGATACCACCCTGGCATTGCGCGATATGGGCCAGGGCGACCGCGAACAGAATGTGTCGCGCGAGGAATTGCTGAACCTGATCCAGCAGAAACAGGCGCAGAATGCCGATCAGCCGGTGGTGATCTCTGCCGACAAGAATGTGCGCTATGAAGAAGTGATCAAAATTATGGATATGCTGCAGCAGCAACAGATCAAAAAAGTCGGCCTGCTGGCGCAGACCAAGGGCCGATGAGCAGCCTACTCATTAATCTAATCCGCCGATGAAAGCAGAGCTAGCCAGATGAGCGCAGCGATATATGCGGAACCCTATAAACTGCCTGCCGGAATCCTGGCTGTGGCAGTGCATATTGCGTTCTTTGCGCTGCTGTATTTTGGCATTAGCTGGCACACTTTGCCCCCGCCCGGTCTGGTCGTGGATATCTGGCAAAGCCTGCCCGAACCGAATATCGCGCCCCCGCCGCCCGCGCCGCCGGTAAAGGTTGAACCGATACCCGAGCCGATAAAGCCGGTAGAGTCGCCGCAAGCGGCCGAGCCTCCGCCCCCGGTCAAGGTAGACATTGATCTGGCTAAAAAGAAGAAGCCGGAAATTAAACCGCCTGAACCTAAAAAAAAGCCGGTGGAGCTACTCAAACCGGAACCTAAAAAGCCGGTTGAAGTCAGCAAGCCGATTGAGCCGGAGAAACCTTTCGTGGTCAGAAGGGTGGCGCCGCCCCCGGTCAGCGTAGCGCCACCCCCGACCCTGCCGCCGGCGGTGGATCCCGGCGTTTTGGCCGCGCAACGCGCTCAGGCGGAGCAGGCGCGGGTGCTGGCCGAGCAGGGCGCTGCGCAAAACAAAATCGTGAATGACTATAAGGCCAGAATCCGTTCTAAAATCAGAGCCAATATTGTGGAGCCGCCGGATGTGCAGGGTAATCCGAAGGCCATATTCGACGTCACCTTATTACCGGATGGTTCGGTGATGAATGTTAAGCAGATTAAACCCAGCGGCAGTGAGGCGTATGATAGCGCCGTTGAAAGGGCGATTTTGAAAGCGCATGTTTTACCGTTGCCGCCTGATCCATCATTGTTCAGCAATTTTCGTGAATTGCGCCTTACATTTTGTCTGAAGGAAGAAGGTATATGTTGACCAAATTATTACGCTACGGCTGTGTGCTCATCTTTTTATTGGCTGCGATGCCGGTTCGCGCCGCTCTGGATATTGAAATCGTTGGCGCAGGCGAACACCAGATCCCCATATCCGTGGTGCAACTGGCCGGAGACGAAAAAACCGCGCAGGGAATCAGAGCCGTTATTTTGTCGGATCTGAACCGCACCGGATTATTCAAGCTGGTGGATCCCGGAAATAAGGCCCCCCATGAGCCGCGCGAGGTGGTGTACGAGAACTGGCCGGGGGTCGATGCGCTGGTCATCGGCAGCGTGACCAATGCGGGCGGCCGGGTAGAGGCCAAGTTCCGTTTGCTCGACATGGCCAAAAAGAGCGAGTTGATCGCCCAGGCGGTATCCGCCAAAAGCGATCAGGTGCGTGCGGTCGGTCATCGCATAGCCGACATGATTTATGAAAAGCTGACCGGCGACAAAGGCGTTTTCAGCACGCGTATCGCCTATATCAATCGCCAAGGCAAGACCAATCGATTAGTGGTAGCGGACAGCGACGGTTATGGCGAACAAACCGTGCTGCTGGTCAACGAACCGATCATGTCACCGTCCTGGTCGCCCGACGGAACCCATCTCGCCTATGTAACTTTCGAGAATAATCATGCAGTGGTTTATGCGCAGTCGCTGTTGACCAACCAGCGCGTGCTGGTCGCCAATTTCCGCGGCAGCAATAGCGCCCCGGCCTGGTCGCCGGACGGCAAGCAACTCGCATTGGTGTTGACCCGGGATGGCGGCTCAAACATTTATCTGGTGCGGCCGGACGGGAGTAATTTGCGCCGCATCACATTCAGCGGCGCAATCGACACCGAGCCGAATTTTTCGCCGGACGGGCAATTTATAATATTCTCTTCGGATCGCGGTGGCAGTGTACAGATTTACCAGATACCGGCAGAAGGCGGAACGGCCGAACGGCTCACGTTTGAAGGCGGCAATAATTTCTCGCCGCGCTATAGTCCGGACGGCAAAAGCTTTGTTTTCTCGCACTGGAATAATGGCAAATTCTTTATCGTCACTGAGGATTTCCAGACCAAGCAGATGCAGACATTGACCTCCGGCGGATGGGAGAAAAAGCCCAGTTTTTCGCCCAACGGCAGACTGGTGTTGTATGCCACCGAGGCACAGGGTCGTGGTATATTGGCAACCGTTTCCAGCGATGGCAGGGTTAAACAAAAAATGTTTTCGCAGGCAGGCGATGTGCGCGAGCCAACGTGGGGCCCATTTTTAAAATAAAAAGTTAAGATAGTTGAGGAGTCAGCGTGATGAGTGTTCAAAAATTAGCAATCGGGGTTGTGTTAGTCAGTCTGCTGGCCGGTTGCAATAGCCCCAAACCGAAAGTCGCCTCTGGCGCCAAAGGCGCTCCGGTAGTCGATGCGCCGTGGAATGCGGGTGGCGCGTCCTCTGCTGCGGGAACAGCGGCAACTCCCACGCCTGCCCCGGTCGAAACCAATTCGGCGCCGTTATCCACCGAATCTGCGCCGGTAGCCGCGCCATTGCCCCCGGCCGGCTCCGATCCCCAGCTGAATGATCCGCATAGTCTGTTGTCGAAACGCAGCATCTATTACCCGGTCGACGTGTCCGTGGTACAGGACGCCGACAAGCCCGTCGTGCAGGCCCATGCGCAATACCTGCGCCAGCACGCCACCCGCAAGATGCGCGTGGAAGGGAATTGCGATGAGCGCGGCAGCAACGAATACAATCTGGCTTTAGGCCAGCGCCGTGCCGATGGCATCAAGAAAATGCTGGTGGCGGGCGGAGTTAAGGAAAGCCAGGTCGAGTCGATCAGCTTTGGCGAAGAGAAACCTAAGGCAGCAGGTCATGATGACGCTAGCTGGGCCGAAAACCGTCGTGCCGACCTGAACTATAACGTCCGCTGATCATGATGATGAAGCCGCAAATATTGCTGCTGAGCGGAATGTGCCTGCTGACTGCGCAGGCATACGCGGGACTGTTTGACGATGAGGAAGCGCGCCGGCAGATCCAGCGTACCGAGGGCCGCGTCACCGTGCTGGAAGAGGTTGCCAAACAACAAGTGGAGACTGTCAGGCAGCTGAGTGAAAACCTGAAACAGCAGAGCGAAATCATCCGCCAGATTAACGAGAATATCAAACAGCAAAGTGAGGCCGTCAAGCAATTGACCGACGGCGGTAAACAGCTGACTCGCTCCACGTTTGACTTACAGACGCAACTCGAAACCCAGGGTACGGAAGTGCGCAATTTGCGTGGCCAGAATGAAGAACTGATCCATACCTTACGCGATACCGAGAAGCGCCAAAAAGATTTCTATATAGACCTCGATACGCGCTTGCGTCGCATGGAAGCGGCGGAGGCGGCGCGGCTGGCTGCTCCGCCGCCCGCTCCGGTGCCAGTACCCGTGGCGGCTGCCCCGGTGGAAAAAACGGTTGAGGCACCTGTTGCGCCGCCTGACGAACTGGTTATCGAAGATCGTGCATACGAAGCTGCGCGCACCCCATACCGGACGGGCGATTATCCCAAGGCCGTCAATGCCTATGCCGAATTTTTGAAGAATTATCCTGATTCGGTGCATGCGCCGAACGCACAATACGAAATGGGGAATGCCTATTTCGAGTTGAAGGACTGGCAAAAAGCGTTGCTTGCCTACCAGGCATTATTGAATAAGTATTCTTACAGCCCGAAAGCATCGGACGCGATGCTGAATATGGCCGAAAGCCAATTGCAACTCAAGGCGATCGTTAACGGCAAGAAGACATTGATGCAGGTTATCGCAAAATATCCCTCCAGCGAAGCTGCGGGCCTGGCCAAAAAGCGTCTCGCCACACTTAAGTAGGGCCAGTATTCCGTGGATCAAAACCTTGCCAGCACCCAGCTGCGCATTACTGAAATTTTTCATTCTCTGCAAGGTGAAACCAGCCGCGTAGGCTTGCCCACTGTGTTCGTGCGGCTCACCGGTTGTCCGTTGCGCTGTAGCTATTGTGATACCGCTTACGCCTTCACCGGCGGCCTGAATATGGCTCTGAACACCATACTCGACCAGGTGGCGTCGTATCAGGCACGTTACGTTACCGTTACCGGAGGCGAACCGCTGGCGCAAAAAAATTGCCTGGCGCTGTTGCGGGCGTTGTGCGACATGGGCTACCGCGTATCGCTGGAAACCAGCGGGGCGCTGGATGTCTCCGGCGTGGATACCCGGGTGATGAAAATACTGGACATCAAGACACCGGCGTCCAGTGAAGCGGAAAAAAATCTGTGGAGCAATCTGGCCGCGTTGAACGCGCAGGATGAAATCAAGTTCGTCCTGTGCGACGAAAAAGATTATCAGTGGGCGGTTCAAGTTCTGGGCGAAAAAAATCTCGCTGAAATATGCCCGGTATTATTTGCACCCGCGCAGGATCAGTTATCGCCAACGGTGCTGGCCGAATGGATATTGCGCGATAAATTGCCGGTACGTTTTCAACTGCAATTGCATAAATTGTTATGGGGCGGCCGGCCGGGAAAATGAGCGTTCCAAACGAAGCGAACGGCATGAACGCGGTCATATTATTGTCCGGTGGCCTCGACTCTGCCACCGTGCTGGCGCTGGCGCAGCGGCAGGGCTATGCCTGCCATACGCTCAGCGTGGATTACGGCCAGCGCCACAATGCCGAGCTGGCTGCAGCGCAACGCATCGCGCGCGAGCTTGGTTCGCTGGAGCATCGCGTAATCCGTGTTGATCTTGCCGGATTCGGCGGCTCGGCTCTGACCGATCATCGTATAGCCGTACCGCAGCAGAGCAGCGAGGGCATCCCGCTGACTTACGTCCCTGCTCGCAATACCATCATGCTGTCGCTTGCGCTGGCGTGGGCCGAAGTATTGCAGTCGCAGGATATTTTCATCGGAGTCAACGCAGTTGATTATTCCGGCTATCCGGATTGTCGGCCTGAATACATTGCGGCTTTCGAACACATGGCCAACCTTGCCACCAAGGCGGCAGTCGGCGGCAAGCCGATGACCCTGCATGCGCCGCTGATGCACCTGTCGAAGAACGATATCATTCAGCAGGGAACGGAGTTGGGTATCGATTACGGCCTCACGGTATCGTGCTACCAGGCCGATGAGGAAGGCCGTGCGTGCGCGCTATGCGACGCCTGCCGGCTGCGCCGCGCCGGTTTCGAACAAGCCGGATTGCCCGATCCGACACGCTATCGCAACACCTGATGTCAGGTTTTTGTTGCGTTGACAGGGGGGGGCAAATCCGTATAATGCGCGCTTCCTTCGGGGATGTGGGTCGTTAGCTCAGTCGGTAGAGCAGCGGACTTTTAATCCGTTGGTCGCCAGTTCGAATCTGGCACGACCTACCAACATCAAGAACCTTGCAGCGATGCAGGGTTTTTTATTTTCGCAAACTTGTTGTGAGTGCGTTAAGCAATTACAGGTGTGTATACGCGTGCGTTCTGGAACAGGTTGAAATTCATTGCGGATGATCCAAGGCGTTGTTACAATGCGCGCCATTCATGGTAGCTATTTATCCGCTGGCAACCAGGATTTTTGCGTCAGAGTACAAAAGTGTAATTTTGCTTAAAACAGTCGAATTACCTGAAGTTTAAATGCCGCCTTAGCTCAGTTGGTAGAGCAACCGCCTTGTAAGCGGTAGGTCATCAGTTCGAATCCGATAGGCGGCACCACCACCCAGCCGGTATCCAGTGGATACCGGCTTTTTAACGGCCGCTGTCTGGCGCTCGAATGTAAAGCTGGGTTGCTGCGAGCCGTAAAGCCAGTGCGATGATCTATATCATCCGCATACGACAATAATTGGGTAACATTGGGTCTGCAGTACTTCCTCCTATAACGTCCAAAAAAATGGCCCAGGGTTAAATATGAAAATTCACGAATATCAGGCGAAAGAAATCCTGCGTCAGTACGGTGTGCCAACGCCGCGCGGCATTGCGTGCTTTAGCGTGGCTGAGGCGGAGGCGGCGGCGCGTGAATTGGGCGGTGCGCTCTGGGTGGTAAAAGCGCAGATACATGCGGGCGGGCGCGGCAAGGGCGGCGGCGTGAAGGTGGCGCGCAATATTCAGGAGGTGCGCGAGCATGCCGCGGCAATTCTGGGTATGCAATTGATTACTCATCAGACCGGTCCGCACGGCCAGACGGTCAGACGCCTGCTGATCGAAGAAGGGGCGCAGATCGTCAAGGAATACTACGTCGGCATGGTGATCGACCGCACCCGGCAGCGCGTGGCGTTAATGGCCAGCAGTGAAGGCGGTATGGATATCGAGGAAGTCGCCAAAAACAGTCCGGAAAAAATCCATAAGGTCTGGGTCGACCCGGTGGCTGGTCTGACCGATGCCGAGGCAGACGACGTAGCGCGCCAGAGTGGGGTGCCGCAGGCTGCTTTCGGCGACGCACGGGCCTGCCTGCAGGGCCTGTATCGTATGTTCGTGGACAAAGACGCGATGCTGGCGGAAATCAATCCACTGGTGTTAACGGCCGCGCAACGCGTAATCGCGCTCGACGCGAAAATAAATTTCGACAGTAATGCGCTGTATCGCCATCCCGAGATTGTCGCGTTGCGCGATCTGGATGAGGAGGATCCGGCCGAAGTGGAAGCCTCGAAATTCGACCTCAGCTATATTTCGCTCGACGGCAATATTGGCTGCCTGGTAAACGGTGCGGGACTGGCGATGGCGACCATGGATATCATTAAATTAGATGGCGGCACACCAGCCAATTTTCTTGATGTCGGCGGCGGCGCGAGCGCTGAAAAAGTCACCGAGGCATTCAAATTGATGCTGCAGAACCCGGGGTTGCGCGCAATACTGGTGAACATTTTTGGCGGAATCATGAAATGTGATGTAATAGCCGAAGGCGTGGTGGCTGCCGCGCGCGAGGTGCATCTTACGGTACCGCTGGTGGTGCGGCTGGAGGGCACCAACGTGGATCTGGGTAAAAAGATACTGGCCGAATCCGGGCTGCCGATTATTTCCGCCGGCGATATGGCGGATGCGGCACAGAAGGTTGTTGCTGCTGCGAGAGGTGCATAAATGTCCATCCTGATCAATAAAAATAGCAGAGTAATGACACAGGGCATGACCGGCAAAGTCGGCCAGTTCCATACCTTGCACAGTAAAAATTACGCTAACGGCGCAAACTGCTTTGTCGCTGGCGTGACGCCGGGCAAAGCCGGGCAGAGCTATGAAGGCATACCGATTTTCAACAGCGTGGCCGAGGCGCGTGCGCAGACCGGCGCGACGGTGTCGGTAATCTATGTGCCGCCGCCGTATGCCGCTGCGGCAATCGACGAGGCTGTTGCCGCAGGCATGGAACTGGTGATTTGCATTACCGAAGGAATACCGGTGCACGATATGCTGCGCACGCGCTACAAAATGCAAGGCAGTGCGACCCGGCTGATCGGACCGAACTGCCCCGGCGTAATTACCCCGGACGAGCTCAAGATCGGCATCATGCCGGGGCATATCCACCGCAAGGGACGCATCGGCGTGGTGTCACGTTCCGGTACGCTCACATATGAAGCGGTCGGACAGTTATCCGCGCTGGGATTTGGGCAGTCGTCCTGCGTCGGTATCGGCGGCGATCCGATTAACGGCCTCAAGCACCTGGACGTGATGCAATTGTTTAACGACGACCCGGATACCGATGCCGTGATAATGGTCGGGGAAATCGGCGGCAGCGATGAAGAGGACTGCGCGCGCTGGATCGGGCAGCACATGCGCAAGCCGGTGGTCGGCTTTATCGCCGGTATATCAGCGCCGCCGGGCAAGCGCATGGGCCATGCCGGCGCAATTATTTCCGGCGGGCAGGGCGGGGCTGAAGATAAACTGGCGGTGATGGAAGAGTGTGGCATACACATCACCCGTAATCCGGCCGAAATGGGGCGGGTTATGCAGAAAATTTTAAAAGGTTAGGTTTAATGATAGAAATGTTTGCAAGCCCGGATTTCTGGGTGGACGTATTTAAGATCATCATGATCGATTTGTTGCTGAGCGGCGATAACGCGGTGGTGATTGCATTGGCTTGCCGCAATCTGCCGCCGGCGCAGCGCAAAAAAGGGATTTTGTACGGCGTAGGCGGGGCAATCGGGTTGCGCGTAATACTTACCTTTTTCGCTGTCGGCCTGCTCACCATTCCCTACCTCAAGCTGGTCGGCGCGGTCCTGCTATTATGGATAGGGATCAAGCTGCTACTGCCGGAAGATGCCCACGGCGACCATAAGATCAAGGCCAATACCCATCTCTGGGGTGCGATCAAAACCATTATTGTCGCTGACTTCGTGATGAGCCTGGACAACGTGCTGGGCGTGGCGGCTGTGGCGCATGGCAACATATTCCTGCTGGTCTTCGGTCTGCTGGTGAGCATTCCGTTGATTGCGTGGAGCAGTCAGCTGGTGCTGAAGCTGATCGACCGTTTTCCGATCATCGTGCTGGCGGGCGGTGGTTTGCTCGGCTATGTCGCGGGGGAGATGCTGGTGAGCGATCCGCTTGTGGCGGCCCAGCTAGAACGGATGCCCCACGCCGCGCACTGGCTTATCCCGGCGGGCTGCGCAGTGTTCGTTATTGTCATCGGCATGTGGCTGGCTGCGCGCAAGACAGCTGCGGCAATGGTGATGAACCTCGCCGACGGGCAGGTGGCGGCCCGTTCAAATAATGAAAATGAAAGATAATATGCCTACTTCAGATTTCGCCGCGCTCAAGCATAAATTCGAACTCGGCGGCCAGCTTGAACTGGTCCAGGAACCGGATGGTATGGTGATCGTGCGCATCAACAATGCTCAGGCGCACGCTACCATTGCGCTGCAGGGCGCACACGTCATGACCTTCCAGCCGAACGTCAGCGAACAGCCAGTGCTCTGGCTTAGCCCGGTAGCAAAGCCGGTGCCGGGCAAGTCCATACGCGGCGGTATCCCGGTATGCTGGCCGTGGTTCGGGGCACATCCCACAGTCAGCACTTTTCCGGCGCATGGCTTTGCCCGCACAGCGGTCTGGCAAGTTGTGGCGACCCTGGCATTGGCGGATGGCAGCACCAGCATTACTTTTGAACTGCCGCAGAGCTCAATGCCTGCTGCGCAATGGCCTTATGCCTGCCGTTTGCAACTGGTGGTAACCGTAGGGCTGAAACTGACAGTGGAGCTGATTACCGAAAACACGGGTAACCAAGTGTTTGAGATCGGCGAGGCGCTGCATACCTATTTCAATATCAGCGATGTGGACACCATGCGTATCACCGGCCTGGAGGGTTGCACTTATCTGGATAAGGTGGGCGCGCCGGAGGTCAGAACTCAGCAGGGGCCGATCCAGATCGGCTCAGAAGTGGACCGCATCTACGTCAATAGCACTCAGGATTGCGTGATTGATGACGGCGGATATATGCGCTCCATCCGCATTGCCAAAAGCGGCAGCCATTCCACGGTAGTGTGGAATCCATGGATAGAGAAATCGGCAAAGATGGGCGATTTCGGCAGCAGCCAGGGCTATCGCGGAATGGTCTGTGTGGAAAGCGCAAACGCGGCGGAGAATGTGGTCCGGGTTGCGCCCGGAGTCATTCATTCGATACGCGCGATCTATAGCATAGATGAGGTTTAAGGGCTGAGCAGGCGTTCCGGCCGCCTGCATAAATCAGTGCCAGGCATGCGGCCGGTCCAGCATGGCTTCCACCTCTGCGGCGGCCAGCGGGTCACTGAAATAAAATCCCTGATATACATCGCAGCCGTGCTTTCTCAGGAATGCCAGCTGCTCGGCAGTCTCCACGCCCTCGGCGATCACTTGCATCTGCAAGCTATGCGCCATGCTGATAATGGCAGTGACGATTGCCGCGTCATCCGGATCTGTCGCGATGTCCATCACGAACGAGCGGTCAATTTTTAACGTATCGATCGGGAAACGTTTCAGGTAACTCAGGCTGGAGTAGCCGGTGCCGAAATCGTCAATTGATATGCCGAGTCCGATATTGCTCAGCTGGCGCAAGGTCTGGATGACCTCATCAGTTTTCTCCATCAGCAGGCTCTCGGTAATTTCGAGTTCGATAAAACGCGGTGCTATGCCGGTTTCTTCGAGTATGCGGGTGATCGTCTGGGCCAGCATTTTCTGGCGGAATTGCTTGGCCGAAAGATTGATCGCCAGCCGCGGTACTTCCATACCCAGCGTGTGCCATGCTTTTAATTGCTCGCACGCCGTTCTGAGCACCCATTCACCGATCGGTATGATCAGGCCGTTATCTTCAGCCAGCGGGATGAATTTAAGCGGGGAAATGAGGCCTTTTTCTGGATGTTGCCAGCGTACCAGAACTTCCAGGCTGATCAGCTTGGCGGTTTTGACATCGATAAGCGGCTGGAAGTGCAGCAGCAGTTCATTGCGCTCAAGCGCATGGCGCAAATCGGTGCCGAGAGACTGCCATTCAGTCGCGAATTGATTCATTTCCGGAGCAAAGAACTGGCAATTATTGCGGCCAGACGCCTTGGCGTGATACATCGCGGTATCGCTGTTCTTCAGCAGCGTATCAACATCGCTTCCATCATGGGGGAACACGGCGATGCCGACGCTGGCGCTGATATACAGTTCCTTTTCATGGATGCGGTAAGGCGCAGTCAAGTCCGCCAGTAATTTGTGCGCCACGGCGCCGGCATCCAGGTCGCTGGTGACACTGGCCAGCACCACAATAAATTCATCGCCGCCCTGGCGCGCTACGGTGTCCTCAATACGCAGGCCAGCGGTAATGCGTTGCGCCACTTCCTGCAGCAGCAGATCGCCCATGTCGTGCCCGAGCGAGTCGTTAATGCTCTTGAAATGATCGAGGTCGATAAACAGCACGGCGCCCTGCGTCATATTTCGCCGCGCCTGGGTGATGGCCTGGCGTATGCGGTCCTGCAGCAAGTTGCGGTTAGGCAGGCCGGTCAGCGCATCGTGGCTGGCCAGATGCATGATGTGCTGCTCAGCTTCGCGCCGCGCAGTGATGTCGCGCACGATCACGACAAACAGGCCTTGTTCTTTTTCTTCCTTGACCAGCTGCATGAAAATCTCCACCGGGAAATCGGTACCGTTCCTGCGCCGCTGCACGGTTTCAAAATTCAGCGAGGCCTGCGCGCCGGAAAGCAGTGGAGCGATCAGTTCGCGGAATTCGTGTTCCGGTATCCGCGGCATGATCTGGTCTATCGTCATCTGCAGCAATTCTTCGCGTGCGTATCCCATGCATTCGGCCATTCCCTTGTTGAGGTAAACAAAACGCAGTGTGTCCGGCTCGCACATGAACAGCATATCCAGCGTGCTGTCGAGGATATGTTTGAAGCGGTTCAGGTTCTCCACCGTCTGCACGCGTTCGGTTACGTCATGGGAAATGGCGATGATGTGCCCGGCGTCCTGCGGTGTCTGTCCGGACAGGCCGCGCAGCGACGTTTCCAGCCAAAGGTAATTTCCTTCCCGGTTTTTCAGCCGGATGGTGATCGTGTCGAGCGTGCGGTTCCGCAGCACCATCATGATCGCCAGGCATACCGCCTGCACATCATCGGGGTGGATCAGCATGAACAGTGAGTGGCCGCGCAGCGTTTCCGGTTCATAGCCCAGCAGGTTGGTGCTGGCCGGAGAGATATATTCCAATATGCCCGAGGGGGACAACTGCATAACCATATCGCTGGAATATTCCGTCATCAGGAAATACCGCGCTTCACTCAGGGCCACCTCATGTTCCCGCGCAATGCGCTCCTGTTGTATCAGGCCTTGACGCATCGTCTCCAGCGCCTGGGCCAGCCCGAATACTTCAGTGACCTTGGTATCCACCGACAGTTGTTCGTTGGTGTGACCATCGGCAATTCTGCGTGACGCATCCCGCAGCAGCCGTATCGATTTGGTCAGCCGGTGGCCGAAAAAGAAAATAAACAGCAGGCTTAAGCCGATGTAGGCGGCGGCGAGGTAAGTGTTGAAGCGGTACAACGTTTTGATGTGCTCGACCACCGGCATTTCGTCATAGCCAAGTTTGAGTATGCCCCGCGATTCCGGGGTCGGGCCTGCGACCGGTATCGCGATAAAATAGATATTGTCGTTATGCTGGCCGAAAAAAAAGTCTTCCTGAAAAGGGGGTACGCCGGACGCCACCATACCGCCGCTGGGAGGCGCCGCGCCGGAGGGTGATGTTGAGCCGGGAAAGGTTTGCGGCGGCAGCGTGTTGGCGGTGGATACGAATTCCGCGTAAAGCACTTCTCCGGTCAGCGTCTGATCGGTAATGATCTGTTCGACCCACGATCGTTCAGGTATTTGCTGCAGCAGGCTGGATAGGGTGTGGGACTGCGCGCGGGCGTAATTGATGAACTGCTCCTGATAATCCTGTTGCACCATGCGCAGGATTACCGTAAACAACAGGGGAATCAGAATCGCGTGTATCAGTAATGCACCAAGCAGCATGCGCCCGGTCAGACTACGAAAAAAGTTGCCGATTACTTCTCTTTTTCCCATAGCTCGTTGATGATTTTCAGGCCATGGTTAATGGCTTCGATATCCGACATATAACTGACCGTGCTGGGATCGTCCTGCAGTGCGGCGACCAGCTTATCCAGATCGTTATATATCGGCGGACGTGTTCCACCCACGCGGAACACGCGCGAGAGAATCTGCCGTTCATAGGCCTGAGTGGACATGAATATGATCTTCTGCATGAATACTTCCTGCAGATATTGATCCGAACTGTTACCCAGCGGTTTGATGGTCTGACCGTCCACAAACAGCGGAATGCCCAAATATAATTTACGTACTTCGTTTGGGGATAACTGGGCAATGGGAGAACGTTTGCTGGCGACCAGTACCAGTTTCAGCTCAGCTGCCCACCCCGTAGCGGTGAGTTGCCAGATTAATAAACATAGTATCAGAGCCGTTTTGCAGCTTCTCATGGGAAAACTGCACTCCACTGCAAGGCTGCTTCGCTATAGTCCAGTCTGTCCAGACGCCGGGTACGGGACAGCTCAAATTTGATGGCCTGATTATGAGCCAGACCATAACGTACGCCACTCAGCACCCGGCCTTTATTAAAAGAGGGCAGAATATTCAGATACGGGTCATTAACAACATGAGCACTGTCCTCAAGCCGCGCATACAGCGTCCAGCGCGGTTGTGCCGCATAATCGGCCTGGATATAAGCGCTGGTGAAAGTATGGCTGCCTATGCGCGCGGCCGGCGCATCTATCCGGCTATTGATCACATACAGTTCGCCTATTAAACGCAGCTTATCAGTTTCACGATTAAACGCAGTGCCGATCACCGTCTGAGTAAGCCCGTTAATGGCCAGATCTTGCGCCGGGATACGAGTTCGCGCGGTGAAGACATTAAACTCATCTGTGTTATCGGCATTAGGCTGGTAGGCTACTTTAGCGGCTATTGCCAGTCGCGCGTTTTCCTTTTTTGGTGCCAGAATATTTACCGCAGTAAGTCCGTCGGCCGACAGATTGGGACCCAGGCCGACGCCTACCGAATAACTGATCGGGCTGTCGGAGGCGTTTTCGAGCAGCAAGCCGCTGATGTGGACTGGCAGGACGCCGCCATCGTCCTCAAATTGGATAAGGCTGGGACGCTCGATGGCGGTGGTCAGGTAACTGCCGTGATGAAACTCCATATTCCAGTAGCCTATAGGGCTGTGAAACCGGCCCAGCCAGATGGTGCTGGACGGCGTGGCGACCCACCCTACCTGCATGCGTTCCATATCTCTTTCTTCCCTCGACAGCACGAATTCTGCAAGAAAACGCAATCGTTCATGGCTGGCCGTATAGAAGGTGTCAAGCTGAAACTCATTGGTCGTGGTCTGCTCACCGGGCGGCGCGTTACTCTGGTGCGCGCTGGAGAGCTCCGGGAAGAGCAGCAACTCGCCTTCATATGCCAATGCGGCAACTGGCCAGTTGAGCAACATGCTATAAATTAAAAAACGGAATAAAAGCAATTGCCTGAACATTGACTGGTCACCCCCTGTTTCTAGGTTTTCGGATGTGGTGCGGGGTGAGCTGACCACTTGTTTTTTTTTGAATATTCTACTACCGCACAGCAGATGTCAATGTGCTGAAATGCATAAGGACGGAAATATCCCTTTTCCCCTTGCGTTGTGTAGCCGGTGATGCGTCTGCTTATTGCTGAGCTAATCAAAAAATAAGCGCTGGATGCTCGTTGAGCTTACGGCTCTGTTATAATGCGTTTGCTATTTTGACGTGGCCTGCTGCAGGTCTGCACCAATCTCAAATCTTCTATCTCAAACGCTGGCGCCCGTTCCGCGACAGCACCAGTTAATCCAGGAAAATATTACATGACTTTGTTTGCTGATCTCGGCTTGTCCGAAGAAATTCTCCGTGCCGTTAACGAGCTTGGTTATACCATCCCCACCCCAGTGCAGGCACAGGCGATTCCTGCGGTATTGTCCGGGGGCGATCTGCTGGCCGGCGCCCAGACCGGTACCGGCAAGACCGCTGGCTTTACCCTGCCCATTCTGCAATTGCTGTCTGCTAACAGCAAGCCGGGCAATAAAGGTCCGATACGGGCGTTGATACTGATACCCACGCGCGAGCTGGCGGCACAAGTGGAAGAAAGCGTGCGCAATTATGGCAAATACCTGTCGCTGAATTCGATGACGATGATAGGTGGAGTCAACATCAACCCGCAAATTGCGCGGCTTAAAACCCGAGTCGATATCTTGGTGGCGACTCCTGGACGTCTGCTTGATCACGTACAACAGCGGACAGTGGATCTGTCGCACGTTGAAATTCTGGTGCTGGACGAGGCCGATCGCATGCTGGACATGGGCTTCATACGCGATATCAGGAAAATCCTCGCATTGCTGCCCAGGCAGCGGCAGAATTTACTGTTTTCGGCCACGTTTTCCGACGAGATCAAAGCGTTGGCCGATGGCCTGTTGAATAAACCGGCAATGATAGAGGTGGCGCGGCGCAATGCCACCGCGGAACTGATTGAACAACGAATTTATCCGGTCGACCGCGAGCGTAAACGCGAATTGCTGGCGCACCTCATCAAGGAGCACAACTGGCATCAGGTGCTGGTATTCACCCGCACCAAGCATGGCGCGAACAAACTCGCCGAGCAGCTCGACCGGGAGGGTATCCCGGCGCTGGCGATCCACGGCAACAAGAGTCAGGCGGCACGGACCCGTGCCTTGGCGGAATTTAAGAGCGGCACGCTGCAGGTGCTGGTCGCGACCGATATCGCCGCCCGCGGCATCGATATCAGCGAGCTGCCCCACGTGGTGAATTTCGAGTTGCCTAACGTCGCCGAGGATTATGTTCATCGCATAGGACGTACCGGACGAGCCGGCAGCGAAGGCGAGGCGAGCTCGCTGGTTTGTATCGACGAGAAGAAGCTGTTGCAGGATATCGAGCGGCTGATCAAACGCGAGATTCCGGTGGTGCAAATCCCCGGTTTTGAACCCGATCAGCGGATCAAGGCCGAGCCCATACTGAACGGCCAGAACCGCGGCCGCACGCAGCCTCGCGCCGGCGGCGACAAAAATCAAAGCCGCCAAGCTCGTCCGGCCGCAGGCCAGCCGCATAGCGGCGCGAAAAAACCTGGCGGCACAGCGAGCCGTAGCGCACCGCCGGCGCTGCATCGTTCAGGCGGCCGTGGAAGGTAGCCTTATGTGCGCTAACGAACCATGCGCCTGATAAGTTGGCGTTAGAATTGCGGGGGTAAATGCTTAAAAACTATATCCGTGCATTCGGACACGTCGCGTAATCGTCAGTCAAAAGGAGAGAATAATGAACAATAATTTCATGCGTATCATGAGCCGTATTTTAATCACCAGTGTGCTCAGCCTGAGCCTATGGATGCCGGGTGCGCAGGCTGGTTTGATCAGCACGGAACAGGCTATAACCGGCCAGAATGCTCAACATGAGCGGGAACGCGTACTGACCATGCTGGATCGCGCCGATGTGCGTGCCGGGTTGCAAGCCAGGGGTGTCAACGCGGACGCGGCGAAGGCTCGGGTTGATGCATTGACTGATGCTGAAGTTGCCAGCCTTTCCGGCAAACTCGACCAACTGCCTGCCGGCGGTGACGGCATTATCGAAGCGCTGATTTTTATTTTTATTATTCTTCTGTTCACTGACATCATGGGATTCACCAAGGTATTCCCGTTCACCAAGTCCATCAACAATACAAATAACACTAGGTAAGCATGGCTTATACCTGCAGCGCCCGCGCCATCGCGGGCGTTTTGCTTATCTGGTTGCTGTCCGCATGCAGTACGCCGCAGACCCAGGCACTGCTGAGCGCCTCTCCATCCCATTTGCGCCAGCGCACCGAGTTGTCTCAGGTGCCTTTTTTTCCACAGGAAGCCTATCAATGCGGGCCGGCTGCACTGGCAACCGTGTTGCAGCAAAGCGGTGTGGCGGTGCAGCCGGCGCAGCTCACCGGCTTTTTAATGATTCCTGAAAAGAAGGGATCGTTGCAGGCGGAAATGCTTGCGTCGGCGCGGCGCGAAGGTCGGGTGGCCTATCAGTTGAAGCCGGAGCTGACTGTTGTACTGAGCGAAATCGCTGCTGGCAATCCAGTGGTGGTGCTGCAGAATCTGGCGCTGAGCTGGTATCCCATGTGGCATTACGCGGTCATGATAGGCTATGATCTGCCGCAGCGGGAAATACTGCTGCGCTCCGGCGTTAACCCGAGGCAGCAACTGCCGCTGAAGACTTTTGAATACACTTGGGCACGGGGAAACTATTGGGCCATGCTCGTGCTACCGGTAGGTCAGCTGCCGCGAACAGCCGATCCGGAAAGCTATATGCTGGCGCTCGCTGCGCTGGAGCACACCAGTCCCCAAACCGATTCCTGGCCCGGCTATCTCGCCTCAATCGAACGCTGGCCTGACAGTCTCGCGGTGCAGATAGGCGCCGGTAACGCGGCATATAGACGGCATGACTTGAACCTGTCCGAGCGGTTTTTTTTACAGGCGCAAAAGGATCATCCGGATGTTGTAGCTGTCCTGAATAATCTGGCGCAGGTCCAGAATGAACTCGGCAAAAAGGGTCTGGCTTTAGCCACCGCCCGCCACGCGGTCGAGCTGGGCGGGCCGCTGCAGCCTGAAGCGCGCAAAACTCTGGCGGAAATCGAGCAGAATCAGCCGCATTAAGCTGTTTGCCACACGCTGCCATGGCAACGCAGCCGGCAATTATCTCTGTACGCGAGTAGCAAGCTATGACGATATTCGACAGGTGGACGCTATGAATCCGGTATCAAACGAAGAAGTTATTGCCGCCACCAGAGACTGGTTGCAGCGTGCCGTAATTGGCCTCAATCTGTGCCCGTATGCGAAGGCCGTTCACGTTAAAAACCAGATTCGTTACGTGGTAAGCGCTGCACATAATCCGGATGATCTGCTGCATGACTTGCTGGGTGAACTGGAAAGATTGGCGGAGGCGAATCCCGCCGTGATCGATACCACGCTGCTGATTCATCCGTATGCACTCACCGATTTTATTGAGTTCAACGATTTTCTCGACGCGGCGGACACCGCCGTCGAGCAGCTGGATCTGGATGGGGTACTGCAGGTGGCAAGTTTTCATCCGCATTTCCAGTTCGCCGGCACTGCGCCCGACGATATCGATAATTTCACCAACCGCTCGCCTTATCCGACACTGCATTTGCTACGTGAGGATAGCATTGAGCAGGCAGTGGCCGCCTTTCCCGATGCTGCAAAAATATTCGATAAAAATATCGAGACACTGCATCGCCTGGGCAAAACCGGCTGGGATGCGTTGTGGCTGACCGACGGTAAGAAAAAAGCAGACGAAAGCTAACCGGTTAAGCGGGTAATGGTAATGCGTGCGCTATTCGGTCGAAAAAGTTCCTCTTGATTTCCAGTCGCCATGCAGCGAGCAACGCCTGCATGCGATATTCCTGTTGTCCAGCTTGGCCCCTGCAAGTCCGTTGGATTGTGTACCAGCGCACAGTAACGGGGGCGCAATTAGGATAATTTTCCGCAAAATTCCCGCCGCCCAATGCTAAATAAAAAAGGAGTCACCATGAAGGAAAAAACCGCAACCATTAATTGGCGAGGGCAAGGCAAGAAAGGGCAGGGCGAGATCAGCACCGAAAGCGGCGCGTTAAAAGCCTATCCCTATGGATTCGGCAGCCGCTTCGAGAACGACCTGCGCGGGACCAATCCAGAAGAGCTTCTGGGCGCGGCGCATGCCGCGTGTTTTACGATGGCGTTCTCATTTGCCTGCGAGAAAGCAGGCTTGGTGACTGCCCAGGTCGAAACCAGAGCGGCGGTAAGCCTGGTGAGCGATGGGGAGGGCTTCAAAATTGATCGAATTGCTCTGGAAATGAACGCGACGGTGCCGGGCATCGATGACACAAGGTTTCAGCAGATTGCGCAAGACGCCAAGCAAAATTGCCCGTTATCGAAAGCGCTGGCCAGCGTGCCGGAAATTTCGCTACGCGCCAGCTTGAACAAGTAGTCTGATTCAATAATTTTAATTACCAGGGGAATATCTGACTTGAGCTCTGGCCTCAAGATGAAGGAGAAATTTTATGAGCAGTAACTTACGGAAAATAACCGAGCTCGGTGTGGGCATGACAGCGCTTGCGGTGCTCACCCTGGCAGCTTGCAGCGGAGGAAACGGCAATTCCTCCACTCTGTCCGGTTCTTTTGTCGACGCGCCGACCAAGGGACTGAATTTCGTCGCCAGTCCGTCCGGCCTTAACGGCGTAACTGATGAGAATGGAACGTATAACTTCAGGGCCGGCGATACAGTCACCTTTTCACTTGGCAACCTGACACTGGGCTCGGTGGAACCGACGGCACCCAGCGCAGGCGGCAGGACCCAAACTTTTGTGTTGGAACTGGACAATGGTTTACAGGTTGCGGAGTTACTGCAGACAGTTAATCATGGTTCAGCCTCAGCCATGGACGTGAGCGGAATAAGTTTTCCGCAGAGCCAGCGCCGCCGGCTGCAGAATTTCCTGACGTCGGGTGGGTTGGATTTGGGCGGAAGCTCGTTTGATGCGGCGCTGTTGACTGCGGCCCGTGCGGCGGTGGGCTCGCCTGCGCACTCAAGGTGGTTTAATTCTTACGGCGAGCTTGGCAGTACTGCTGCGTTAGATACTACAGTGATCAATAATCTGATGAATGGCCTTAACGCGCTGAATTCCGCTTCCGGCGTAGCGGCTTCCGGGGTTGCCGCAGGCAGTATTGCGTTTGTCAATAATCTTCCCGGCAAATCGGTATATCGGCAAAGCGTTACCGCTGGACTGGGCTTCAGTCAAGCCATTGAATCCTTCCCTTCCAGCGGGGGTGCAACGGCCTATCAGGTCAGCAGTAATGGAGTATGCCCGATGACTTTCAGCGCAAGTTCTGCGGTGGCATATAGCTTTACGCTGGACTATGACGCGGCGTCATCGGTCACGGGTTGCACGATCCCGGCGGGCGAGACGCAGTCAGACGTATTTACGGTAATTTATGCGGATGTCAACAAAGCGCTCGCCACTGACGTCAGCAGCATGGCGACCTCAGGAGTGCCCGGCACTGCGGTGGGCGTGGATGTGTTTACCGTATTGCAGACGGTGGTGCCGAGCGATCTGGCCGGAAAAACCCTGAGTTTCTTTGACCGCAACGGAAATTGCGCGGCCGGTGTCAGAACACGGGTGAGTTTCGACGCGACTGGCACCAGTTTCACCGCTAACTGCGCGGATACAACAGCCCCCGCTACGATCACTGGATCCGTTGTCGCCGCTGCTCAGTTCCCCGGCGTATTAGTCCTGAGCGATACCGCGACGAACAGGTTTTACTATATGGGTTTGCCCGCCGGTAGTCGTTTGTTGACCACAGGCCAGGGCAGGCTGGTGGTTGTCTCTTACACTAACAACCCTGCAGGAACGCTGACGGGCAGAAGCGGGATACTGGGAGCAACACTACAGTAGTTGGGTGTAGCCATCTGTTGGGTGTAGTCATCTGCGGTTCGTTCCCGAACATCCGATCCAGATTAAAAAGCCGCTCCTGGAGCGGCTTTTTTTAATGCAATTTAACGTCGATTTTACGCGGTTGCGAGTGCTTGGTTTTAGGGATGGTCAGCTTCAGTACGCCTTGGTTGAGTTCGGCGCTGATCTGTTCACTGTCCAGCTCCTTGGAGAGAGAAAAGGAGCGGCGGTAACGCGACAAACTGACTTCCGCATGGATCGCCTCCATTCCTTCCGGCACGTTCAGGTCGATTTCTGCCTCCAGGGTCAGCTTGTCGCCATCAACCTGCAGGGTGAGTTTGTCCTTTTTGACCCCGGGTAAGTCCGCATATAACACGATCCCTGATGCGTCCTCTATGACATCCACCGGAGGCAACAATGCCCGCTCTTTTCCTTCGGAATTACCCTGAACCAGATTATTTTGCTTCATGATTCCCTCCTTGCTCAATATTGGGTGTTTGTTGGGTATTTGCCTGCTGTCCGTTAGACCCTTGCTGATTAATGGAAATACGGCGGGGCTGGGCCGACTTCAGACGGTTAACGCTGATACGCAGTACCCCGTCTTCGTAGCTGGCATTTACCGCATCGGGGTCAGCGTCCTCCGGCAGATTAATAACGCGGCGGAAATACCCTGAAAAACGTTCATTGATATGCACACTGGTTTTTTCATCCTGCGTAGGAACGCTGGGTTTTCGCTCGCCCGTTATCGTGAGTACACCTCTTTCCACTTTAATATCAAGCGCAGCGGGGTCCAGCCCAGGTATGAACGCAAAAAGTTCGACGGACTGCGGCGTATTCCCTATATTCATCACAGGAAACGTGCTGTGGCCAAACCCCCTGATGCTGGGATTGGATTCAAACACCTGTTGCAAACGGTGCAGTTCGGAAAATACATCACTGGGAAAAAGAAAACGGTACATTATCTGACCCTCCATAATGATCAAACGGCAAGCCGGTTGCCTGCCCGTAAAAATAATATGAGTATTAAAAAAATAATTTCAATAGCTGATATCACCCTGACTTAGCTGAGCCGTATTTTTTTAATCCTTTTAATCCCGAACTCAGGCGGCCTTTGTTTATACAATGCGTTATTGATAAAGGCTTTTCCGTTCGGTATTCAACATAGGTGATCGGCCCAGCCTTTCGATTGCAGGATAATAGGCGCGGTTATCCGGCAGGGATGGGGGCGAATTTGGGTTTCAACGCTAGGAATTGCCGGCCGATATGTTCTAAAATAACAATCGTAATCATCAGTATTAAATTCTAAAGAATCTGGAAATTGAGCCGTTATTTGAATTAAGCATCCGCTGATTTATAGCTGGCCTAAAAAATATGATAAGTCAAATACTTATTTGGCAACTGCCCCATTCAGGCGTCAGCTTACCGGGCGGGGATAACTGGCTTGCGCCAGTCAGGCGCAGACTGCGGATAAACACATAAATTATGTTGCCGCCATTTTTTATTTTTATCGGAAATTTCATGAAAAATAAACTGCTCTGGATATTGCTGGCACTCGCCCCAGCAGTTCATGCCGCTGTGCAGGAACAGCCACTGCCATTGCTGATGCCGTTGCAGCAACAATCGCTGGCGGCAAATCTGGGTGCCCAGGTATTGAGCCACTCCCCGTACAAGAGCGCGCCGCTGGACGATGCATTGTCGGAAAAAATATTCGATCGTTATCTCAAGCAACTGGATCCGGACAAGCTCTTTTTCCTGCAGACGGATATCGACCGTTTTTCCACCGACCGTACCAAGCTCGACGATGCCATTAATGAAAAAGATTTAACCATCCCGTTTGTTATATTTAACCTGTATACGCTGCGTTATGTTGAGAATCTGTCCTATGCGCGTGAACTTCTCAAACAGGGATTTGATTTCTCGCAGAAAGAGCAATATCAATATGTGCGCAGCAAGGAAAGCTGGGCAAAATCTGAAGAAGAAATACGCGATCTGTGGCGCAGGCGGGTCAAGAACGACTGGTTACTGCTCAAGCTTGCCGGTAAAAAAGACAAAGTCATCCGGAGCACCCTGGATAAGCGCTATGCCAACAATCTGGCGCGGGTGGCCAGGAACAAAAGCGAGGATGTATTCCAGATATTCATGGATGCCTATGCAATGTCGATTGATCCGCACACCAATTACCTGGGCCCCCGCGCATCTGAAGATTTTGATATCTCGCTGAGGCTGTCGCTGGAAGGAATAGGGGCGGTGTTGCAGCTGCGCGATGAATATGCAACGGTACGCGAGTTGATGACCGGTGGGCCGGCCGCGCAATCCGGAAAATTGAATGTGGGCGATCGCATCGTAGCCGTGGGACAGGGCACAAATAGCGTCCCTACTGACGTGGTCGGCTGGCGCATCGACGACGTGGTCGCGTTGATTCGGGGCGCCAAGGGCTCGGTGGTGCTGCTTGATGTGCTGCCTGCCGAGGCCGCGGTTGACGGGAAACATAAGCTCGTGACTCTGGTCCGCGATAAAATCAACCTGGAACAACAGGCGGCCAGACAAACTATTATCAAGCTCAAAAATGGCAGTGTGACGCGCCAGGTCGGTGTAATCACCTTGCCGATTTTCTACCAGGATTTCGGCGCACGCAGCCGGGGGGACAAGGATTTCCGCAGCGCGACCCGTGACGTGTCGCGTCTACTGGAAGAACTGAAAAAAGCCAAAGTTGACAGTGTGCTGGTGGATTTACGCAACAACAGCGGCGGGTCGTTGAACGAAGCGATTGAACTGACCGGCTTATTCATCAAGGGACCGGTGGTGCAGCAGCGCAATTCGGCCGGGGAAGTGAATGTGGAGAGCTCGAATAACGAAAGCCTGGCTTGGGAAGGGCCATTGGGCATACTGATTAATCGAGGCTCGGCATCGGCATCGGAAATTTTTGCGGCTGCGATACAGGATTATGGGCGCGGTGTGATCATCGGTGAACCCAGTTACGGCAAGGGCACGGTACAGAACATAGTCGACCTGGATCAATTGGCACGCAACGGCAAACCAAAATTCGGTGAGCTGAAAATGACGGTTTCGCAGTTTTTCCGTATCAATGGCGGCACGACCCAACTGCGCGGCGTTACCCCCGATATCAGTTTCCCGGGGTTTTCCGATGTGGAGAATTTTGGCGAATCCAGTTATGACAATGCGTTGCCGTGGGTAAAGATCAAAGAGGCCGACTACAAACCGGCCGGTGACCTGAAAGATGTGGTGCCGTTGTTGCAGGTTCGGCATGAGGCGCGCGTTGCAAAGGACAAGGATTTTCAATATCTGGTTGAGGATGCGGCCAACGTCCAGTCGCAACGCAAAAAACTTGCTGTCTCGCTGAACGAAGCCGATCGGCGCAAGGAACGCGACATGCGGGAGGCCCGCATTAAAGCACGCGAAAAAATAGCCAAAGCGAATAAGAATAAGAACGTCGGCAAGAATAAAAAGGCAGTCAAAGAGGATCCGGAAAGCACGGACAGCCTGGAACAGGACGACGGTTTGCTCGCCAACGAGCGCAGTCTCAGCGTTGAGCTGGCTGCGGAGAAAGCCCGTAAAAAAGCCAAGGACGTTTTGCTGGAAGAAGCCGCATCCATACTTGGCGATGAAATCGAGCTGCTGAACAGCAACACCAAGCTTGCCGGGCATGTACCGCCAAGTCCACACTAGCCGATTGTTGCATTGGGTTGAGTAACACTGATGTTTGTCCGGGGAAGTGCTTTGCATCGCGCACTTCCCCCAACGCCTTGACCAGGCCGGCACAGCCATTCCGAGTTGCATAGCCTGCAAGCACCACTGTTCTGGCCTGTATTCCTTCCCACCCACGCAGTCCGCATAAACTCGGTTTTTATAAGCAGACTTGAGCCGCCCCTTGAGTAGTGCTATAGCGCTACTCGGCCGATGTCATGTTGTGTACGTACAATATTCCTGGCCTGCTCAACCGGATGCACAAAATTCAGTTTTTAATTGAGTTATGCGTTCGCCTTTTGATAGACTGGAACTGACACCTTTTACTCGCTTTCACGCTTCAAAATTCATATGGAAGAGCCGCATCCAGCGGCTGATTGCGTAATGAAACTGCAGGAGTATTCACAGTTGGCTGGTAAACGGTTTCGGATGTGGCAGCAGCTTCCGGGGCATAGCCCACGGGCCGTGACGCAAGGCGACTGGCAAGCTTGAATAGTTGAGTGGTGGGACCTCATTGCAAGCTACTGCTACCTTTTTAATTAGTTTGGAAAGGAGAACATTATGCTAGCAATGAATTATAGAGGACCGTACCGTGTGCGTGCGGAGCAAAAACCCGATCCGGTGATCGAGCATCCCAATGATGCAATTGTGCGGGTCGCGCGCGCCTGTATTTGCGGGTCCGATCTGCACCTTTATCATGGACTGGTGCCGGATACCCGTGTAGGCATGACCTTTGGACACGAATTCACTGGCGTGGTCGAAGAAGTCGGCTCATCGGTTCAGAATTTGAAAGTGGGCGATCATGTGCTGGTGCCGTTCAATATCTTTTGCGGCTCCTGCTATTACTGCCAGCGCGAGCTTTATAGTAATTGCCATAACACCAATCCAGAAGCCACTGCGGTTGGCGCCATTTATGGATATTCCCATACGGCCGGCGGCTACGACGGCGGGCAGGCTGAACTGGTGCGCGTACCGATGGCCGATGTGGGCCCTACCGTTATACCGAAGGATCTCCATGGCGATGACGCGGTGCTGTTAACCGATGCTTATCCGACCGGATATCAGGCGGCCGAGATGGGCGCGATCGAAGAGGGCGATACCGTGGTGGTGTTCGGTGCCGGGCCGGTCGGGATATTCGCTGCCAAGTCGGCATGGATATTGGGCGCCGGCCGCGTAATCGTGGTCGACCATATCGACTACCGGCTGGAATTCGTCAGGAATTTTGCGCAATGTGAGGTCGTCAACTTCAGGGAAGTCGACGATATGGCGATTCACATCAAGAAAATGACTGACTGGCTGGGCGCCGATGTGTGCATTGATGCGGTCGGCTGCGAAGCCGCCGGCAGCGCCGCGCAAACGCTCACCGGCAGATATATGAAGCTGCAGGCCGGTTCCGCCACTGCGCTGCACTGGGCGATCAACTCGGCGCGCAAGGGCGGCAATGTTTCCATTGTCGGCGTGTACGGCCCCACCTTCAATGCGGTGCCCATCGGTAATGCGCTGAACAAAGGCCTGACATTGCGCATGAACCAGGCCAGCGTTAAGCGCCACTTGCCGCGTCTGATCGAGCATATACAGGCCGGGCGCATTGAACCCAGGAAAATTATTACGCACCGAGTGCCGCTGGAAGAGGTGTCGGACGCCTATCACATATTTTCCAGCAAGCTCGACAACTGCATCAAGACCGTCCTGATTCCCCCCAGTGCGCCCCATGTTGTGCACTGAGATGTTTACATCAGGCACCGTGCTTAACAAAATTGAAGGAGAAAATTATGGAAATCCAGCAAAGCAATCAGTCTCACGGGAAGCGCAACAGGCCGCCCATGAGAGATCATAGCGGGGATCACGACGATCATCAGGCAAGGCAGCAGGACCACTCGCAAATTCAGGGTTGGGGAGCCGATCTTGATCATGCCAACAGACCCGCATATCCGATGGAGAGAACGCCGCCCCGCCTGGATGGCGTGCACTGGCAGAGCCCGGAAGACCAGCCGCTGAAGATGAAGATTTACCACTCGACCGAGCGGCCCGGCATCACGCCGGTTTTTGGCACAAGCTCGCCGCCCAGGGGCCTGAGCGGAAAAATACGTGAATATGCGTATAAGCTGAGCGAAAACGATATTCGTCACTGGCTGCTGCTGTTACTGGCCGATCGTATTAATGTAGTTGAAGGCATAGGCCAGGATTTAAGCCGCGGCCACGTCCCGAATATTTTTGCTGAAATGGGCGGCCGGGCAGAGTTCAGATATAACCCCGCCGGATTTGCCAGAAAGGCCGCGGTCGCGGCAGCCGTGGTCGGGATCAGCTATTATCTGATCAAGCGCAGGAGTTCACGTTAACAGGCATTCATAAGTACACCCATTTCAGCGATGACTGTTGGAATGGGTCCGATCAGCTTTTACCTGCACAGACGAGCTGGAGAAAAGCCGTCCTCCCCTTTATTGAAACTGACCAAAGAAGCCGCGCGCAGCCTGCATACAAAAAGTCGGCACCAGACCTGAATGATAAGCCTCCGCTACCGCCTCCGCGCCGCCGTCGGTTGCTCCCCCTGCAACGGCCTGGACGACAAGCGCCGCTTTCGCCAGTTCAAATCCCTGCTCGGCGGATGTATAGGGATCGCCCGCTCCCAGCCCGGTTTCGAGGTCCAGCACGGTGACTCTTCCAGCAGGCAGATTTAACGGCGCCCAGAACGCCGCCATGGTCCGCGTATTCAGATCAAAGGATACGGTCGGATCCTCCGATCCGCCGCACAGCAGTGTCGGCGCCTGTGGCGCGAAGCCGCCTTTGCGCATGTCGTTGAGATTCAGTTTGACTCGCAGCGGATAGGTCGGATTGGCCGCCAGCGGTGCGCCGCTTTGCGCAAACGCGGGCAATGCCCCGTCCGGACTGGCGAGAATATCAGCTGCGTAGGCGGCTCGTGCGCTGTTTTTGATCAGATTGCCAGTGCCAAAAGCGGACGCATAGATCGGGTCTGTCGGGACGGCAAGCAGGCTATCCAGCGTGGCATTGCCGGTAACCGGCGGGGTGTTACTGAATAATGCGAGCCGTGGTAATTTGCCTTGATCGGCCAGAGTACCCAGCGGGGTAGTGCTGGGCAGTAATGAGTCAACCCAGGCCGCGTAAGGATCCTCATAAAAATCGCTGGCGGAACTGTACAGATCGCCATAGGAGTGCTGGTAGCTGGACGTTATCATCGGGATAAACAGGGTCGCGCCGAAGCTGACGGCTCCTAAAATAGTTGCGTCGCCCATCGCCTCCAGCGCGTACGGCCCGGACATCGGTACCGATGCGGTCACTGTCTGGCCAAGTTCCTGCATGGCCCGTTGCGTTGCCATCGCGACATATCCGCCCTGGGAATAACCAGTGACGAAAAGCTTGCCGTTGTCGGTGGTTCCAGCCGCAAAAATATGTCCCAGCGCCGAGCGCGCCGCCGTCAGCGCATCTATCATGTCTTTCGACTGCTGGTCGGCATTCAGATAGGGATGGTAGGTCAGCATCGACGCATCGTATCCGGCGTAATTGGGGGCAACGACGATATATCCCTGCGCGGCGAACATTGCGCTCAGCAACACCCATTCTCCGTACGATGGATTACTCGTGTCGTTGACTGCAGCCAGGTTATAAGTCTTGGCCGCCGAGGTGCTGTGCCCATACAAAACGATAGGACGCGGTCCGGTGCAGGGTGCCGCCGAGCCAGTGGGCACCATCAATACGCCGGTGGCCGTGGTCGGTTCGCCTGCGCCGCCCACCGTCGCGTATTGAATATAGTGATAATCCACTCCGCACGCGGGCGCGCCGGCGACAGCAAGCAGGATCGGACCGCCGCTGGCCCGGTTTAACTGCGTGTTCAGATCGGCGGCGTTGAGTGATCCGGTACGGGCCGGCGGGTTCTGAATTAATGCGCCGCGTGTGCTGCCGGTATTGGTATCGGCGCCGGAGTCTTTATCGCCGTGGCTACAGCCGGCTGCCAGCACCGCTGCACACGTGAGTGCTGCCCACAGTAGGGTTTTTTGAGTATGCATAATGCTTTTGCCAGTAATCGAGTCAGGGTAGGCAAATTTTTAATCGATCACCTTTAAACGTCTGTGTGTCAGGGTACATAGAGCTTGCTGATTGAGGTGTTGACCAGTCAAGCATTCCGCCACCCAGTCACCGCGAAATCTTTAATGAAAATCCCTGGAGTGCGTCATAAGCTTGCCCATAAGAGGCGTCAGGTCTTTCAGCCGTCCCGCAATCAGGTGCACCACCTCGCCCTCGCGCTCTACCACGCCGTAAACCGCCAGTAGCCGTGCTCCCAGCAACTCGCTGCGCTGCCGCTCGGCCAGGTCGCGCCATACCACGACATTGATGGAGCCGGTTTCATCCTCCAGAGTGAGGAAGGTTACGCCGCTTGATGTTCCGGGACGCTGGCGGCTGATTACCAGGCCGGCTGCGCGTGCGAGCCGGCCGTGGGGAAATGCACGCAACGCTGCCGCCGTGACCAGCCGCTGCCTGGTCAGACGGTTGCGCAGCAAGGCCAGCGGATGCCGCCCCAGCGTAAGCCCCAGGGTGGCATAATCCGCGACCAGGTTCTGGCCTTCAGTCAGCGGAAACAATGCCGGCTGTGTTTCCTCGACCGGAGCAGAGGCGAGCGGCATCGCCTGTTCAACGCCCGCGACATCCCAATAGGCCTGCCGCCGGTGCCCGACCAGCACAGTCAGTGCACCTGCCGCGGCCAGGCACTTCAGCTCACGCTGATTCAGCCCGCCGCGCAAGGCCAGGTCTTCCACACTGCTGAAAGGACGATGTGCCCGTGCGGCCTGTAGGCGCGTTGAGCTTTCCAAGGTAAGGCCTTTTACCATGCGCAAGCCCAGGCGGAGGGCCGGTTGACGGCGTTGCTGCTGTTCCTCTGCATTCGACGAGGGCGCAAGGGATAGCGTGCAATCCCATGCGCTCGCCATCACATCCACCGGCAAAATCTCCACGCCATGGCGGCGGGCATCCTGCACCAGCTGGGCCGGCGCGTAGAACCCCATCGGCTGGCTATTCAGTAATGCGCAGGTGAATGCCGCAGGTTCGTGGCATTTGAGCCACGCAGAAATATAAGCCAGCAACGCGAAACTGGCTGAATGCGATTCAGGGAAACCATACTCACCGAAGCCCTGGATCTGCTGGAATATTTGCCGCGCAAATTCTTCCGGATAGCCATGCTCCCGCATACCGTCCAGCAGGCGCCGCTCAAACTGATCCAGCCCGCCCTTGCGCCGCCACGCGGCCATCGAGCGCCGCACATGGTCTGCTTCGCCGGGGGTGAACCCGGCCGTCACCACCACCAGCCGCATCACCTGTTCCTGAAAAATCGGTATGCCCAAAGTCCGCTCCAGCACTTCTTTGACATCCTCACTCGGATAGGTCACCGCTTCCAGTCCCTGGCGACGACGCAGGTAGGGATGCACCATGCCGCCCTGGATCGGCCCCGGCCGCACAATCGCCACCTCAATCACCAGATCGTAAAATCGGCGCGGCCGCATGCGCGGCAGCATCGACATCTGGGCACGCGATTCGATCTGGAACACGCCCACTGTGTCGGCCTGCCCGATCATGTCGTATACCGCCGGGTCCTCGCTGGGTACATCGGCCATCGTGAATGTCCGCCCGCGCAGCACGCTCACCTCGTCCAGCGCGCGACGGATCGCGGACAGCATGCCCAGCGACAGCACGTCCACTTTCAGCAGCCCCAGCGCATCCAGATCGTCCTTGTCCCACTGGATGAGGGTGCGGTCGGCCATCGCCGCATTTTCGATCGGCACCAGATGCGAAAGATTGCCGCGCGCAATTACAAAACCACCCACATGCTGGGACAGGTGGCGCGGGAAACCCACCAGCTCGTGGATCAGCTGCATCAGCAGCCGGACTTTGGGAGTGTTGGGATCGAATCCGGCTTCCACCAGCCGCTGCGGCATGGCCTGCCGGCCGTCCCACCATGCCATCGATTTTGACAGCTGATCAATCTGGTCCAGGCCGAAGCCCAGCACCTTTCCCACATCCCGCAATGCGCTTCTGGACCGGTAGGTAATCACTGTGGCGGCCAGCGCCGCACGTTCCCGGCCATATTTCGCATACAGGTACTGAATGACTTCCTCGCGGCGCTCGTGCTCGAAATCCACATCGATGTCCGGCGGTTCGTTGCGTTCCCTGGAGATGAAACGCTCGAATAGCATGGCCATGCAGGCCGGGTTTACTTCGGTGATATGCAGTGCATAACACACCGCGGAATTGGCCGCTGAGCCGCGTCCCTGGCACAGGATATTGCGGCTGCGGGCAAAGCACACAATGTCGTATACCGTCAGAAAAAATGGCTCGTACCCCAGTTCCTCAATCAGCTCAAGTTCATTCTTCACCAGTGCGCTCACGCTGCTGGGCACGCCGGCCGGAAAGCGTTGCAGCAGCCCATCTTCAGTCAATTTCCGTAGATGGGAGATCGGGGTTGCTCCTGGCGGCACCAGTTCTTCCGGATATTCATAGCGCAGCTCGTCGAGCGAGAAGTGACAGAGGGAGGCAACCGCCAGGGTTTGTCCTAGTAATTCAGCCGGGTAGAGGCACGCCAGATCGGTGTGCTCGCGCAGATGGCGTTCGCCGTTGGGATGTAGCGCAGCGCCCGCGTCAAATACCGGCACGCCGAGGCGGATAGCGCTGAGCGTGTCCTGCAACGCACGGCGTGCCGCCACGTGCATGTGCACGTCACCTGCGGCCACGAGCGGCAGGCCCGTGGCGGCTCCCAGCTCAGTTAACGCAGCTAGCCGGTCAATATCTTCGGCGCCGCGGAACAGTTCCACGGCCAGCCACGCCTGTCCCGGAAAAGCAGCCGCAACCCACTGTGCCTGGGCTAGGGAAGGCAAGGGATCGGGCAGCAGCAGCGCAATACAGCCGGGCAGGCCATGCTGGATATCGCTGAGCGCAAGCGTATAACTGCCCTTGATAGCGCTGCGCCGCCCCCGGGTGATCAGCGCGGAAAGATTCCCGTAGCCAGTGCGGTCGGTCGCCAGCAGTACCATTCGTGGGCCCGCGGCGAAGCGGATTTCACTGCCCACCAGCAGCTTTAATCCACACGCCTTGGCCGCCACGTGGGCGCGCACGATACCCGCCAGCGAGCACTCATCAGTGATAGCCAGTGCCGTATACCCCAGCTCGCAGGCGCGCGCCACCAGCTCTTCCGGATGGGATGCGCCACGCAGGAAGGTGAAGTTGGACAGGCAATGCAGCTCGGCGTAGGCATTCATAAATGGCTTTCAGGCGAATAGCCCATGCACAAACCACTCGCCACTGGAATGCTCGCAGTACACCCATAGACGTGAACCGTTACGATCCTGCGCCACGTAATAGTCGCGCGCGACCTCCATGCCATCCCACCAGCCGCTCTCTATTCTTTCCGGGCCGGTCTTGCTCACGAATCGATCTTCGCGGCAATGCAGCGGCTGGGGCAGCAGCCACAGCGGGCGCTGCAGGGTGCAGGGTATGCCCGCATCTGCTCCGATCTCGCAATGCTGGCTGGCCCGTTCCGGCCGATGGTCGGCCACCGGCGCGATGCCGTATACCGCCGCCTTGCCCAGCCGGATGCGCAATCGCTCCAGCAGCAGATTGCCATCGGCAGCTTCGACGCCGTCGCGGAAGATATCGGTGTTTGATGCCGCCAGCGGCACAATCAGCCGGGCGTGCAGCACGATGGTATGTACAGCGGCCGGCAGCGCAGTGCGGCCCAGGGTTTCGCGCAGCAGGAGCAGCATCCGCTCCGCCGCGCGGATGGGCTGGACGAAGCCGAGCTTCAATACGGTATCGGCAATTTTTTCGTGGCGGCACGTCAGCTCAAGTTCCTGCACGCCTGCCTGGCGCAGGTTCAGATAGTGTTCCAGCTCCGGCATCAGGCGGTGAGCAGCAAACAGCAGGGCCTCGGCTTCGTGCGCAGGTGCGGGTAATTCCAGGCGGCGCAGAAAGCTCGGCGGGGGCACAAAACAGGAGCGCACATCAGGCAGTCTGCCTAACGCCTGGTCCAGTTCATGCAGCAGTGCCTGGCCAAACCGCCGCGCCACACCGGCGCGTGGCAAGCGCAGGCAATCACCCAGCGTGTGCGCCCCGACCATTTCGAGGCCGACCAGGGTTTCCGCCGGCTGAGCGAGCAGGTTTACCGGTAGCGCGACCAGGGCCTGCTCAAGTTCCGCGAGTTCATGGATAACGACTTCCATTCCCTCCAGCGCCAGTAGCCAGGCGCCGTGCGGCGTCGGCGCGCAGGCATGGGTGTAGCTATAACCCATTTCGCGCAGTCCGCTGCGCATGGGTTTAAGCAAATTTTTAAGGCCGCGGTGCAGGCTCAGGCAGCTGCCGATTTCCAGCAATAGCCCGTCCGGAGGCTGCAGGCTCACTGCCGGCGTAAACCGGCCGGCCCAGGTGGCCAGGCCTGCCAGGGATTCCTGTTCCGCGGCCCGATCCCGCGGACGCACAATGAGCCCCGGCACTAGTGCCTGAGCTGCAGAAACGGCCATGCCAGGATGAACTCCAGCCGTGCTGGCGGCTGCATTGCAGGACGTTACCCGCAAACGGTTGCCTACTTTCTCGGAGACAGCCAGTGACCCGGTCAGCTCAACTCCTCTGGAAAAAACTTCCAGCGAAAGTTGGGAAAAACGGAGGGCTAGCCACAACATGACACTGCTCGCGAATACTTTAAAGGGTCAGCCTGTGGCTGCGTCCCGAGTCAATTGAACAACAGACAGTGGCGCGCCAGAGGGGCGATTAGCGCGACAGGAATGGCTCTGGTACGGATCCACCATCACCGGCCTGCTCACGTAACCGCCGCGGCGTTTGAGGATATGCACGGCCAGACGGCCATCCGCAATTGCTTCCAGGCGCAGCCGCAATGCGGCCGGTGAACGCTCCGGCGCGGCATTCGCGGAGCGGAACAGAACGCCCCAGGCGCGCCCGGATTCGGCCCCGAGCTGCAGGCGCCGCATACGCCGCTCATCGGGGGTTTTCAGCCATGCCAGTACTGCGTGGCATGCGCCGGAACGCAGCGCTTGCTCCGCTGTCCACCAGGCATCCTCTGGCGACTGTGGCTCGGCCACCAGCAGGTGTTTGAGCTGCACCCCGGCCGCAGCCAGGGCGGGTGCATAGGGCAAGTGGGGCGGCGCCACCCAGGCCTGCCATGCGCGTTGTTCGGATATGCGAGCCAGCGCCGGGAGCAACAACTGCAATTCCCCGATTCCTTCCCGCCCAACCAGAATTTCTGTCAGCGCACCGCGCGGCCAGCCGCCGCCCGGCAGCTTGCTATCCAGTTCCGCAAATCCGGTCGGCAGCACCTCTTCATCTGTTTGCGCGGCTTGATCGCCGCGCCAGATACCGGGGTGTTGCAGGACTGACTCCAGCGATGCTTTCATAACGGTTTATCGCGGATTACGCCCACAGCGATGCCTTCAATGACGAGTTCCTGGCGGCGCATATCAATGACGATAGTCTGGAAGTCAGGGTTGGCCGCGAGAAGTTCGACGATGTGTCCGCTTTTGCTGAATCGTTTGACAGTGACTTCATCATTGAATCGAGCAACCACGACCTGTCCTTTTCTGACCTCGCTGCTGCGGTGCACTGCCAGCAAATCGCCATCCAGAATGCCGGCATCCTTCATGCTCATGCCGCGCACCCTGAGGAGATAGTCCGCCCGCGGAGCGAACAATGCGGCATCGATCTGGTAATGCGCTTCAATGTGTTGCTGCGCCAGGATGGGACTGCCGGCGGCAACTTTTCCAACCACCGGCAGACCGCCGCCGTTGCTGAGGCGAATGCCGCGTGAAGCACCCGGCAGAAGTTCCAGCATGCCTTTCTTTGCCAATACCTTGAGATGCTCCTCAGCCGCATTGGGCGAACGGAAGCCGAAGTGCTGTGCAATTTCGGCACGTGTCGGGGGCAGTCCGGTCGCTTCGATATTGTCGCGGATAAACTGGAGGATTTCCTGCTGGCGCGATGTGAGATCCCGCATGGGGGCTCCTGAATAAAGTACTGTGTATTTATACAGTACTCGAAGGAGCAATACAATCTTTATCAGTCGAGGGCGGGCTAGCGCGCCGTGGCTGGCTTAACTCCAGCCGGGATTTTTGCCTGGATAGCCCGCTCCCGAAATTTTCATTCACTCATCCCATCTTCCGGGTAAATAGCAGATATGGCTGAAGAAAAACTATAAGGTCTTTCGGTAATCGGCAGCCTCTGAAACCCCAGCGCTATAGAAATGTAATAGCGGTGAAAACCTTTTTTTACTTCAAAGGAATCGGCTGCTGTCTGCCGGTGAACTTCAATGGGGGGAATTTCCCTGTCATCAATAAAAGCCTGGAGCAGGCTGATGGTTTTATCCCGGTCCAGGCGAATAATGGACGAGTGTCCTTTAGGCGCCTGAACTCCATTGACCGGTATCCAAGCCACGGGAAATTCAGAATGATTTTCAACTGCGTAACTGGGGTTTGAAGGATAAAAATTATGAGCACCGGCTGTTATCCACCACGTATCCGGAATTTCAAACTGAATGTCCTCAACTGGATGACGAAATAACATATTCGACTTTCACTATCTGTAACGTGACATAGTTAGTTGGATAAAATATATCAACCTGGAAACTCCCTTTTCTGTTCGATAGCGAACATAAATACGTACGATAATAATGGACTAAAACTATGCCTGCCGCGGCTGCCCATAGCGTAGAGCCTGGCTGCACGCTGAGCTTCAGAGAGAGGGCGATCAGCGAGTGAATTCAAATACGGTAGTGAGGAACGAGCGCGTATTTTGTACACATGGTGCACTGCAGTACAGTTGGCTATTCGCTTTGAAGCCAGACTTTTTACTCATCTTCACCAGCAGAATTTGATACTCAACAAAAAAGGCCGCGATTTACACGGCCTTTTACTTTCCTGGTCAGGCTCGTTACTAATCGCCGCTCTTGGTGGTTGCCACTACTGCGGAGGATTGTGCGGAGCAGTTGCCCGCGGCATCACAGGCCGAGACGGTATATCTATACTCGGTTCCAGCTGTCAGCCCGGTATCGCTATAACTAATGTCAGAGGGTGTGCCGACCTGCACGCCGCCGCGATAAACCTTGTATCCAGTGACCTCATTATTGTCGGTTGAGGCACGCCAGCTCAGGTTAATCTGCGTTTTGCTGAATACGCTGGCGAATAACCGGCCAGGCACGGTGGGCGCTTCGGAGTCTGCCATGGGGACACTGGCGTAAAATGCTCCGAAGCTTTCTCTATCTGCCAGGCCTCCATATATGGTCGCGTTCTGAACGCCGCCAGTTGGGTAGGTTCTGGACTCCCTGATTTCAACCCGTTTAAATGGTCTGTACGAAGTAATCCCTACAAAAGTAAAGCCGGGCATTACATCCGATTCTTGTGCTCCATTGGGGAAGTAGGGGTCTATAGAAGGCGCGACAATTGTTCCGCCGCCAACATATTCGCCGCTTGCATCAAACAGGGTGATAATAAACTTCGAATCTCCATAACGTGGCACGCTAGGGTCATGATATGAGGACACGCCGAAACCCAAAGCATTCACGGGGCTTGAGGGTGTAATGTTTATATCCGACCAATTCATGTCATTTCCAACACCCAGGTCAGATACAAACTGCACGCCACTCCCTGCTACGATATTACTTACCCCTAATTGAGTTACGCCCGGCCCTCGGGTAAATGTTAACGCCGGTGCACCGGATGGAGAGGCGGGTGCCACGATGGGATCTGTAGTTACTCCGCTGAAAGGTGGGTTGATCGGGCCGGCGGCGTGATAATAAGACGGGAGAGCCAGCGGCACTACTCGAGCCATCCAGGCATCGTAGGTTTCAATCACGTGCGTGCGGGGATCTATAATTGGCGGATAAGAATTGATCGTTGCGGCGGTTGCTATTTGCGGGAGCAGAAGTGCGATTGCAATAGCGGATATTTGGAATAAGGTTTTGTGTTTCTCCATGACGTCTCCCTAGGGTGTTGTTGTAGATTTCCTAACTAAAGTAGCCTCAGTGGTATGTGGTTTAGCGCTCACCGGAGCACGCCATGAGGTGAGTTTCACATTAACATCGAATTGCGAGCGGCGGACCGGCGCATTCTTAAACCTATCTGTTCTGATAGGTATGGCACGCCCCACTATTCGCATTCTGTCAATTGATCTGGTCATCAAGTAATATTGCAGAGCTTGGTTGAGCGACGTAAATGCAGCACAGCAATTTTTGGAGTCAGGAGTGCTGAGGGTTAGTTCGAATGCTCAGTGTTTTAAATAAACAAATAGTAAGACTTAAATAACAATAACAGCGCAGTTACGCCTCTTCCCATATTCAAGGAGATAAAATGCAGAGAATACAGTCAATCGCCACGTTCCTGATTGCTTTTATGGCGGTCGTTATTAGTGGATGCGCAAGCCTGCCTTCGCCTGAAGTAATGAAGGCCGAAACTGCTACGTATCAGCTTCCGAAATTACCCGAACAAGGTAAAGCAATTGTCTACGTCGTACGTCCCTCGTCACTTGGTGGCCTCATCCGTTTCAATGTATTCGTGGATGATCAGGAACCTCTGTCTGAAATGGGGTACACGCGGTCTGAAGAGTATATTTACTTCAGTATCCGTCCAGGAGAACACAAGATTTATTCCAAGGCTGAGAACTGGGCTGAAACGCTTGTTTCAGCAAAAGAGGGTGACATCATCTTTTTGCAACAGGAACCAACGATGGGATTCATCATGGCTCGAAACGACCTTTCCAAGATCGCAGATTATGAAGGAAAGTATCACGTCAAGACCTTGACGGTAGGAACACTCATCAAGCCGGAGAAATAACTCTGACCTGCGCCGGCGCGGAGCTTGCGATCGAATAGATCGGCCGGAATGAACTCCCTTGTTCGATAAGAACGAATCACCGGCAGAAATTATTTGGGGCGGTTAAATTTGCCCCAAGCGTTCAGTAGCCCGCCGAGTAATGCATCCGTTTTGTGACATTACAACAGGGTTTATTGGCTGCGAGCTCCGTAAAACTTAGGTCGATGCGGTCTCTTCATCGGCGAGATTTATTGTCCTGGTCACGCCATGGAGATAAGCAGTTCGCATGACCTCACTTACGCGTCCGAACGTTGTCTTGAGCAGATCGTAATCAGGGGTATCTATTTCTGAGACGAAGCTTCTGGAGAGCCAGATATTCGGGCCATATATCCTTATAAGCCTTGCTGCGAAGCTAACCCCCAACTTATAAGACGTATTGATAGAGTCCATCATATGGCCACAACTTTTTTTGGTAAGTTCTGCTTTGGTTTCAATCTTGATGAAGCCGCGTTCCACCCATTCCGCACTGGTGTAATCACGGGTGTCCTGAGTATCCGTTATGTTCTCGGCATTGCGGCACTCAGCAATAAAAACTCCCTGCTCTGCTTGTCCGTTAATTGATGCTGATTTTTTATGGGTGTGTACGGAGATGACATATACCTGAAAGATTCTGCCAAGAGTCGAGGTATAGATTTGACCAACTTCAGGAAACGTGTTCATTATGTTTGACCTATTGCCTGCCAAAGAGCAGGGGTACGGCATGACATAATTTCACGGAGTGGGATTTATATCGGTACGGTACCGAACATGTGATGTAAAGGGCGTATATCCCCATACCGCAGAGCTTGGAAAAAATGAACTGATAACCGTTGAGCAAAATCAGAATTACTTCCGGTTTGTAGCAGACTTCATAATCCTTTAACGACAACAATTGGGCGCGACACGGCCGCACCGCGCTGGATTACGCCGGCCACAGCACCGAAGGCCATCCAGCTACATCAACAGACAATTGAAGCATTCAATGCTGTGTTGTAAACTCCTGCTTACTTTGACCCAAATATCGGGTGGGTCACAGTGGACCGGACAACCGACCCCGAATACGATGCAGGAGAGGTAGTAGTCATGAGCAAGCGCTTCCTGAAGTGGGCTGAGACGTGGATCGAAGAAAAAATCCTTCCCGGCGCCAATCCAGACGTCGAGAGCCACGAAGTACGGGCAAAGCGGCTGACAGAGCAACTGTTCGCCGAAGGCATCTCGGCGAAGTACTCAAACTTCGAGATCGACGAGGAGCGGGAGCGCATTACGTCCCTGGTTATGGCCGCGGTTTCGGACAGCACTGATTTCGACTACGATACCTATGCGCTCAAGTTTCTACTGGCGCAGGAGAATGAAGATAGCGACTGAGCGCGCCGGCCGACTCACTCACACCAGCTCACCAACGCATTCAGCATGGCCCATGGAAACTTGGGACAAAGATTCATTTCTTCCAATTCAAATGTACGGCTCCTACGATCTGCGATGTTCCTACCCAAATTTTGGACGACGTACGCAGTACCGACACACTTTTAGCTAAGCGTTGAAGTGTCTGGTTGAGTCAGGATTTCAATTTCTGCGCGGATTTGCGTTTCTTGCGCGGCGTAACCTGATCTTCCACTGTGGTCTGTGTTCGCTCTATAACAAGCTGCTTCAGCCCGGCCAGCGGTGTGACATCCGTCACGTGGGTGCCGATGAGAGACAGTTTTCGTAATTTTTTTAGTCCGACCAATGCATTAACGTCTACTAATTGCGTGTTGTTAAGGTTAAGCGTTTGCAAGTTATTGAGTCCGGACAGTGGCATGATGTCCACTACTTGGGTGTTGCTAAGGTCAAGCGATCGCAAGTTTTTCAGCTTGGCCAGCGGTCTTACATCTACCACTTTGGTATCACTGAGATCAAGCTCCTGCAAGTTATGGAGCTGGGCAAGCTGAGTTACATCCGTCACTTGGGTGTAACTAAGGAAAAGTTCCTGCAAGTTATTGAGTCCGGTCAGTGGCGTGACATCCGCCACTTGGGTTCGGGTGAGAAAAAGTGCCTGCAAGTTATTGAGCCCAGCCAATGGCGCGACATCTGCAACTTTAGTGTCGTATAAGAACAGCGTTCGCAACTTTCTGAGATTTGCCAGTGGCGTGATATCTGTTACTTTTGTGTTACCAAGAAAAAGCACCTGCAGATTAACCAGACCGGCTAGGGGCTTGGCATCCGTGACGTGGGTTCGGCTGAGAAAAAGTGCCTGCAAGTTCTTGAACCCAGCCAATGGCGTGATATCCATTACTGGGGTGCCGTCGAGATCAAGCCTTTGCAGGCAATGTAGTCCGGTCAACGGCGTCACATCCGTCACTTTGGTATTCATGAGAACAATTGTCTGTAATTTTTTGAGTTTGGTAAACGGCGTGATGTCTGCAACCTGAGTGTTCAGGAGGAAAAGTCCACGTAAATTGGTGAGTTCAGACAGTGGCGTGACATCGGCAGTCTTCTCGTTCGTTACGATGCAAATGCGTAGCTTGGATTCTGTTGATATTTCTTGCAGGTTGGTGAATTTCTGTCCCGGCAGGTGCAAGTCTAATGCTTTATCGGGTTCGTCCAATGGAGCAGAGACAATTGCGGCGTACCCCGTAGACAGTAAGGCCGGCAACACGACCATCATGTCCTTCTTATGTCTTAAGGACGTCCAATCCTGTTCGGCTTGTGAACTGCTTCGATCTGCCAGACCATCTTTCCACTCCTCCGGCAGACGTATATGTCGATCTGCCAAGACGCGCCCAGCTAGCTCTGCCTGTGCTCCATGCAATTGGGTATCGTTTCTTGTCGGTTTGAATAAGATTTCGGCCAAATCATCCACCCAGTCAGCGTCCCGCTCGGCTGACAGCAACTCAAATAGATAAACCAGCGTTTCGCGCCAGACGGTGAGTTTGCTCCATCTAGTGAGTTTTACCCTGGTCACGGGTTCGTTATTTTTAGGCTTGTTGCGGATGAAAGCAGGGCTAACGATGCGGGCATCCAAATAACAGGCGCAGAAATATTCTTGGAAGCTCAGGTGAACAAAGGCATAACGCTTCTCGCCGCGGGGCAATAATAGGCCGCTACGGCGCGCTACCCAGCTAAGAAAGGTCTGTGCAGCCTGTGCTGGTTTATGTACACCGGAAACCCGCATGGCATGAGTCAGCCAGGTCAGCACATCCGCCTCGCTGGCTAATACCCCGGCATCTGTCTCCTTGTTGTCTTTCTGCTGATTGCCACGAAGTTGCTGCATCTGAAAACCGACATAAGCCAGCCAGGCCTTGCGTTCTTTCCATCCATAAGGTGCAAGGACATCTCCCGACAATATCTTGCGTTGCTTGTCTATGGTGTTGATATAGGCGTTGGCGATTTCGTCGTAGAGCAGTGCCTTGCCATCGGGCAGATGAGCCCGTTCGCGATGCACGATGGCCATCAGGCTTAGCAGATTGGGCGTGCGCGCAAGCTGTCTAGTGACATCCGATTGCGCCAAGGAGGCGAGCAGGTCGCTAGCTTTTTGCAGCGCCTCATGTTCCGTGCCGCAACGTTGGCGATACCAGTTCTCGGCGAAAGCCGCGATACGACCTTGGTCGAAGGGCATCAGGTAACGGACTTGGGCCCTCAGGAGTGAAAAATTCATAGAGCGATTTTTCTCTGTGGACAGTTTTGTAACTTGTAGGTTTATTTCTTTTATCCAATTATGGCCAAAAGTATCTGCGGTAGATTTGTGAATTAAATCATTTCTGATGTTCCATTTATGAATTAAGTCATTTCTGATGTTCCATTTAGATGATGTCTCGAGCATAAACGTATGTACGGGCCAGTCTTCATACCCCACCATCCGCGAGGTGGCCAGCATACAGGCGTTTTGCAAGTGCGCTTGCCGTACCCAATCAGCAACAATCTTGCGGTGCGGCACCGGAATTTCATCCACGCCATCGAGAATCAGGACGTACATTCCCGTTGCCACACGCATGCGTAAACTGGCTTTGAGCGTGTCATCGGCCTTTTCCCCCAGCAACCTGTCCGCGATAATAACTGCCAAATCGGGTAGGGTAAGTTCAGATGTAAATACCGAAGGCGGCATTTCCCGCAATACGCAGGGCAGCGGCACACGGTTTTCTAGCACGGGTGGGAGCGGCGTGGTAAGTCCTGACGACAAGCGCCAAGCTAGCCAATTGCTCAGCGTGGTTTTGCCGCCGCCGGGGTCGCCCAAGACTACCAACTGCGGATATTCCTGCAACGACACCAACAAGCTCTTCCCTTCTGGCCAAGACATGGGATCGCTATCAGCACTTACCGGTTGTTCTGCCAGCAGTGGCGACACAAACAGGGTTTCGATACGGAGTGGTGGCAAGTCGTACATTGATGGCAGCGCGAGCGTTTCGACAATGCCGTGGCGGCGGCGGATTTCGCCCAGGTAGGGGCGCAGGCTCAGGTCGTCCCAAAGTTTGGATAATGCTGCGCCTGGAGTTAGTTTGCTCATGCTGCAGTTGATGTGTTTTGCTGCCTACCCTGCAACAGGGAAGTGAAATCTTTGGCAACCAGTTGGTGGCTATACTCTTGTATCAAAGCGCCCATCCAGAAGATATCGATGTCACCGGGATTGAGGAAATCAGGTATCCATGTGTCTTGCTCTTTCCGTCCTGTTAATTTGAGTGCTGTTGCCCATTTCGGCGGATCGGCAGGTTGGCCATCGGCATTCCTACTGCGTTCGCCATTGCACCATGCCACGAACTCAGCCCAGAAATCTGGATCGAAATGCCAGCGTTCCCACAGGTCGCGATGGAACTGATGAACATATGCCGCAACTAACACCCGCACTGCCAAAATTTTTCGTTCCTCGGTATCTCTTGGGAATGATGTACATCGCGCAAAGCGTTCCCATTGGTTAGCTAATGCTTTAAGTCGTCGAGGGTTTGGCGGCAGGCAGACCTTGTTACCGAGTGCACTCTGCAACGCTTCTCGATGTACCTTGCTTGGCAGCCAGCCGGAGAAAAGCTCTAACGTTTTTGCAGGCAGTGGTAGCCGGTAAATGTCGGTACAAATCTTTTCGAAATAGTGGGCTGCCCGAAGTTTAAGTTCTTCAGATGATGTCCCCGCAGGTGCGGAAATCTCTTCGCGAATTGCATCTACCAGCATGCGTTCGTTCGTGCCCAGTACAAACACGCATTTGGGAATGCTGAGGTAGATTTTTAGCCCTTCCAGCAGGCGTATTGCTGTCTTGGGATTGCATCGATCAAGGTCGTCAATGAACACGACTACGCGGGCACTTTCACCTTTTGGGAGCAGGCATTTAATGGCTTCTTGTAAGTGCTTGCGTATGGTGTCGGAGGTTAAGGCTTGTGCGTTGTGTTCTCTTTCCCAGTTCTCGCCAAGCCTTTGGATCTTCTCGGCGCTTGGTATGCCCTCCAAACCAATAACTTTGGCTACATCTGCAAGGCCATTAAGCGCATAGCGAACGGTGATATCCACAGTCTTGCCGATTTTTCCAACCACTGTCGGCAGCAATGCCATTTGCTTTCGCATTTCGTGGAGCAGGGCTACAACTGGCACTGGTTCATTCTGATAGCGCCAAGCATCGAACCAGATGGTGATAATCTTCTTTTGTAATTGCTTTTGTACTTCGGAATGCTCAAATTTCTTCCAGTCAGCGACTGAACCATCGTCGGGCATTTCTCCACCCAGCCGGCATTGCAGTTGGCGCATGAAACTGGTTTTGCCACTACCCCAGTCGCCGTGGATACCGAGCACATGTGGCGTACCGCAACCCTGTATGCGTTGGCAAAGTCGGTCTAGTTCATGAGCCCATTCCAGCTTGTCATCAAGCGTAGGCAAGTCGTTATGAAGAGTTAGGGTAACCATCGAATTCAACTTGGCTTGGGGAGAAGGTGCATTATGGCACTTGTTCAACTCGCGTGCGACCATCCATGATTCAATTGTAAGGGGTCGTTTGTTTCAGACATGGGATTGCCGCTTCACATAGCGGAGGGCTCCTTACTAATATCCGCTGTTAGATCAAGATTAATACATCTACGCTATGCTCCCTTCGGCGTAATCTCAACTGTCGTGCTTCGCACCGAGCCATTCTGTTCTCCCATTCGGTTCCAATTGGCCTCCCAACAAAATTCCTGTCCGCCTTGCTGGTTTGAAACCGGCTTTGACTGAGCCGCCTGTCGTCGTCTGAGCAACAAAAAACCCGCTAAAGCTATACGCAGTGCGGGTATTGGGGTTCTTGAGGCTGGCCGAGACTAAGTTCTGGCGGAAGCTGTGAGATTCGAACTCACGGAACATTTCTGTTCGGCAGTTTTCAAGACTGCTGGTTTAAACCACTCACCCAAGCTTCCGTGGCGCTCATGATAACCGAAATTCATAATGGCTTAAGCAGGTATTAAAAATTTTGCATCGGCGGTTTGCAACTTTATCTCTTGTTCTGTAGTCTTATGCCCGAAGTATTCTTTAGGAGGAAAAACCATGCAATACGAACCCCAAGTAATTAATCAGCCTGGCGTACTGACAGCCGGGAAAAATCAGGTATTGCGCAACACGTACATGATGTTGGCGCTTACCATGGTGCCCACGGTGATCGGTGCCTACCTTGGGCTGAGCACTAATTTTTCGTTTATGGCACAGAGCCCTATCCTGGCTCCACTGGTGATGTTTGCCGTGATGATGGGTATGCTGTTTGCCGTCTCTGCTTTGCGTAATAGCGTGTGGGGCATTGCGATGTTGCTGGGCTTCACATTTGTCGCGGGCTGGTTTCTGGGGCCGATTCTGCAACATGCGCTGCATCTGAGGAATGGCGCTCAACTGGTTGGGTTGGCGGCAGGCGGAACGGGGGCTATTTTCTTTGGCTTAGCCACCTTCGCAACGGTAACCAAGAGAGATTTCAGCTTCATGGGCAAGTTTCTGTTCATTGGCGTTATCCTGCTGATTCTTGCTTCGCTGGCTAATCTTTTCTTTGCCATCCCGGCGTTGTCGCTGACTATCTCAGCCATTGCTGTGCTGATCTTCTCGGCTTATATCCTGTTCGATATTAGCCAGATCGTAAATGGCGGCGAAACCAACTATGTAATGGCCACCATGGCGCTGTATCTGGATATCTACAATATCTTTGTGAACTTGCTGAACCTGCTGATGGCATTTGGCGGCGAACGCGATTAAATGTTGGGCAACAAAAAAAGCGGCCTGATGGCCGCTTTTTTATTGTCCCGCTGCTGCTGTTCCGTTACAACTGTGGCGGTCGTTCAAACAGTGCTATGGATTCCACATGGGACGTATGCGGGAACATGTTCATGATCCCTGCGGCCTGCAGCGTATAGCCATGCACCTGTACCAGAACCTGCGCATCGCGCGCCAGCGTGGCTGGATTGCACGAAATATAAACAATGCGGCGCGGTGCCGACTCAGGCGTAATTGCCTTGATCAGTTCGATAGCGCCGTCGCGTGGTGGATCGATCAGCCATTTATCGAATGAGCCCAGTTGCACCAGCGCGGCTTCATCCATTTGAAACAGATTCATCGCACAAAACCGGGTATTGGCTGACAGATCGTTGTGCGCTGCATTTTGCCCGGCGCGCCTGACCAGCGCAGCGCTACCTTCGATGCCGGCTACTTGTGCGCCGCTGCGCGCAATCGGCAGCGTGAAGTTACCCAGGCCGCAGAAAAAATCAGCGATGCGTTCTCCATTTTGCGGCGCCAGCAAGCGCATCGCACGGCTCACCATCAAGCGATTCAGCGTACTGTTCACCTGCGTGAACTCAGTCGGGGAATACGGCATGGTGATGCTGAATTCGGGCAGGGTGTAGGTCAGCTGCGGCGCATCCAGCGGATAAAACGGCGCTGCCGTTTCGGGCCCTTTGGTCTGCAGCCAGAATTGCACTTGGTGCGTATCGGCAAATAGCCTGAGGGCCGCCTCGTCAGCCGGCGTAAGCGGTTGCAATATGCGCAGCACCAGTACGTCGACTTGCTCGCCGGACGCCAGTTCAATTTGCGGCAACGCGTCCCGAACGGACAGGCTTTCATTAAGCTGGCCCAGCAATGGCAGCAGCCGGGAAATTTTTGGCGGCAGGATCTCGCAGTGCTGCATGTCGACCACGAAACGGCTGCGCTTCTCGTGGAAACCGACCAGCGTTTTATCTTTTTTCAGCACATGGCGCACTGACAGCCGGGCGCGCTGACGATAGCCCCAGGTCTGCCCATAGATCGGCGGCAGTATATTTGCCGCTTTGACCTTGCCGATATGCCACAGGTTGTCTTCCAGTAAACGCTGCTTGGCAGCCACCTGCGCACGGATGTCCAGATGCTGCATCGAGCAGCCGCCGCACACGCCATAATGCAGGCATCTGGGCTCAGTCCGCATGAACGACGCGCGCGCGATATGGGCCACCTGGGCATGCTCATAGCTCGGTTTTTTACGGTATGAGGAGTAGCTGACGCGCTCTCCGGTGACGGCCCCTTCAATGAATATGACTTTTCCGTCTGCATGGGCAATGCCGCGGCCTTCATGGTCCAGCGATTCGACCAGCACCGTTTTTAAGGCAGCGGAGTCGGCTGACATCAGTTCTGCTTCTCTAGATTCAGGCTTGCGGCAAGGCCGAAATAAAGACGACCCAATAAAGTTTGCGCCAGCAATCCAGCAATGATCACGCCAGTGCTATTGGCGAGCATGTCGGCATATTCGAATGAACGGTAACCCGTCATGCCCTGCAGCACCTCCAGAATAGCGCCCATCGCCATCAGCCCTATGCCCAGCATGAACTGCTGAGTACGCGACCGGATGATCTGGCACAACCACAGCATGACACTGCCATAGGCCATTGCATGCTCCAGTTTGTCCGCATTATGAAAATGCAGCGGCGCAGGGGGCGAGGAGGTCAGCGATAAATAAATAATTGCGCCTACCCATAAGTATCCCAGCATTAACCAGATACGACGAAAATTTTGCATAGGAATATTCAGGAGAAGAGTTACCGATGAGCTGTATTCACGACGGCCACGCGGCCAGGTATTCGGCCCAGTGAGGTGCAGTGGATTTACCTAAAGTGGCGCGGATTAAATCACATTCCTGCTGATAGCGCTCGCGCGTGAACTGGCCGCGCATTAACTGGTAACGGGCATAAACGAGATAGGTATTGACCACATCGGTCTCGCAATAGTTGCGTATTTCGTTCAGTTCGCCTTGCTGATAAGCCTGCCAGACGCGGCTGCCATCCATGCCCAGCTTGCCGGGGAAGCCGATCAGCCTGGCCAGCTCATCGAGCGGCGCATTGGCACGTCCGGTATAGAGTGCGAGCAGATCCATCAGATCGAGATGGCGGGTATGGTATCGGCTGAGGTAATTGTTCCATTTGAAATCGCGGTCATCCTCACCCATGTCCCAGTAGCGCGGGCATTGCACGCCATGTATCAAGCCGCGGTAATGCAGCACCGGCAGATCAAAACCACTGCCGTTCCAGGACACCAGTTGCGGCGTATATTTTTCGACCCCATCGAAGAAGCGCTGGATCAATGTGGCCTCGTCGTCCTCCAGTCCGCCCAATGACCATACGCGGAAACTGTCGTTCTCGCGCAACACGCAGGAGATGGCCGCAACACGCTGCAAGTGATGCGGAAGAAAATCACTGCCGGTTTTCTGGCGGCGCATCTGGAAGGCCATCTCCGCCACATCGATATCGCTGATCGCACTGTCCAGGTCGTACAGCTTGCGCAGGCCGGCAACGTCGGGGATGGTTTCGATATCGAACACAAGCACGGGATTCATATTTAGAGAGGCAAAAACAGGGCAGCGCGATTGTAGCGCATCGCCCGGCCGGATATGCTTAATGTGTGACAATTAAACCAATACGATACCTGCTAAACTGCCGCAATGTCACGTGTCCGCGCCATTATTTGCACCCTGTTACTGCTCTGCCTCGCGCTTGCATCTGCGGCGTGGGCGGAGCAGTCCGTGCTGAGGATAGGCAAGCTAAAAATTGAAGCCGAAGTTGCCGCGACCGAACAAGCTCGCCAGCAGGGACTGATGCACCGCACGCAGCTTTGCCCGAATTGCGGCATGCTGTTCGTATTCGACAGAGCCGATCGATATGCTTTCTGGATGAAAAACACCCGGCTGCCGTTGAGCATTGCGTTTATTGCTGACGATGGCAGCATCATTAATATTGAGGAGATGCGGCCTGAAACCACGGCTAACCACAGCGCCGAAGGTGCTGCGCGGTATGCGCTGGAAATGAACGGCGGCGAGATCGACGGCGCCACCGCGACCCTGCAGGTC
>JAZJXX010000018.1:0-58184 GCA_040390665.1 Pseudomonadota bacterium
GGGTCACTTCCGAAACCGCAATCCAGGCATTCTGCACCTGGCTCCAGACTAAACGATAAATGCGATTCAGCGATCCGTGGCGTTTCATAGGCAATCCCCTTTATTATTAGTTTTTGTTGCGCCCACTTTTGATGTCTGCTCCAGCTGCGGCAGAATCAAACGCTCGTGATCGGAGCTATTTTTTATCGTTAAGCGCCACCGCTATTACTTAATTCTGAGAGTTTTAATTCTTATTATTTGATGAGCAGCATTTAGTGCTCGGCAAATACTAAACTATTAATATGAATATCCGCAATGAAACCTATTCAAATTAATTATTGGCGCAATGCGCTTTCAGATTTGGTTTAAGCTACCGCTGCATGTTGCCGCCATTAATATTTCCTCGTTATTTAAAGGCGTAAACGGGGTTCTTACAGGCCGGTTGCTGCTGCTTCGACCTTATAGTAATCTGGCCGCTGTTTTAAAAGAGTAGGAGATATATGGCTGCCAAAAAACTTCGTGTTTTGCTGGTTGAATTATCGCCTGATGATGCGCGGCGCACGATCGCCAAGCTGGAACAGGGCGGCTATGAAGTCGATTCTCTGCGTGTGGATAGCGAAGCAGCGCTGCTAGCGGCGCTGGCCAGAAACGACAATGGCGAAGAAAAGTGGGATGTGGTTCTATGCAGCGACGGCGCATCCGGATTCTGCGGGTTCGACGCGCTAAAACTGATGCAGGAGCAGGGCATCGATCTGCCATTCCTGTTTATGTCACATGACCTGCGCGAAGAAAATATTGTTCGCGCAATGCAATCGGGAGCCGGCGATTACATATTCAAAGGCAGCCTGAGCCGCCTTGTGTCGGCAATCGAGCATAATCTGCGCGAAGCCGACATTCGCCGCGAATATCGCTTGGCGCAACGCGCCCTGCAAGTCCATCAGACGCGTCTGCAGGCGTTTATTTCCAATTTGCCCGGCATGGCTTACCAGTTGCGTCTGGCACGCGACGGCGAAATGTCTTTCCCCTATGTCAGCGAAGGCAGCCATGCCTTGCTCGGGCTGAACTATCACGAACTGGAACAGCATCCGGAGTTATTTCTGCAATTATTGCACCCGGAGGATGTAGACTCCTATCATCAGTCCATGCTCATATCGGCCGAACACCTGTCGCTGTGGAACTGGGAAGGGCGCATCGTGATGCAGCCGGCCGGTGAAATCAAATGGATTAATTTGCGCTGCAGTCCCAGGAAACTGGACGACTGTGAGGTGCAGTGGGAAGGCATCATGTCCAATATCAGCCAGAGCAGGCTGGCGGAAATCGAGCTTAAGCATTCGCGCGAACAATTGCGTGAGCTTTCATCTCATATCCAGGATGTGCGCGAGCAGGAGCGCATCAACATTGCCCGCGAAGTGCATGACGATATGGGCGGAACGCTGACTGCGATCAAGCTTGATATTGCCTGGCTGGGCGGGCATCTGGATGCGAAAAATGTGCAGTGGGTGGCCAAGGTGAAAAGTATCGAAGCGCTGGTCGATCGCTGTATCAATTCGGCCAACAATATTTCGCGCACCTTGCGCCCCAGCGTGCTGGATTCGTTCGGCTTGATTGCTGCGATCGAGATTGAAGCGGAAGAATTCGAGCAGCGCACCGGTATATCGTGTCCGGTTAATCATGTCGACGAAGGCGGGGAAATCAGTCCCGACACTTCGATCGCGCTGTTCCGGATTTTTCAGGAAGCGCTGACCAATATCATCAAGCACGCTCAAGCCACACAGGTCAAGGTGGATATTTATAATCGCAACGGCGGAGTGGAGCTGATCGTCAGCGACAATGGTCGCGGTTTGCAGGAAATCGATCGCCTGAAGCCGCGCTCCTTCGGTTTACGCGGCATACAGGAGCGCGTTGCCTATTTCAACGGTAAGGTAAGCATCAGCAGCGCTAGTGGAGCGGGCACGACTGTAGCGGTGCTTATCCCGCGCGCGCAGCTGGCCGAAAACGTGCGTTTCGAGCAATCGCTGTCCTGATGATCTGCTCACACAAGCGGGAAACCCAATGATAGAAGTGCTGGTGGTGGATGATCACGCACTGATCCGCAAGGGCCTGAAACAGATACTGGACGACACGAGCGACATACGCGTCACCGGCGAAGCCGAAAGCGGCATGCAGGCGATCAAGATGGCGCGCGAGAATCGCTATGGCCTGGTGCTGCTCGACATCACGTTGCCGGATAAATACGGCATAGAGGTGCTGCGGCAATTAAAATTGTACAGCGCCAGCCTCCCCGTGCTGATACTGAGCATGCATCCGGATGAACAGTATGCGATGCGCTCGATCAGGGCCGGTGCATCAGGTTACATGAATAAGCAAAGTGCGCCGTCGCAGTTGGTAATTGCTATTCGTCAGGTTGCCAATGGCAAAAAATATATCAGCAGTGAACTTGCCGAACAACTGGCCAACGGTTTGACCAGCGATAATCAGCAGGACATTTCGCACAAGATCCTATCCAATCGTGAGTACCAGACGCTGTGCCTAATGGCTTCCGGCAAAAGCCTGAGCGAAATGGCTGACATCATGTCGCTGAGCGCGAAAACGGTCAGCGTGTACCGTGCGCGTATGCTGGAAAAAATGAAACTGAAAAATAATGCCGAGGCGGTACGTTACGCAATCAACAATCAGCTGATTGAGTAATGCGGCTAAACTACAGCGGAAAATCCCTGTTATTCGGGGATTGCCGGTGGGCTGAATTGCCGATAATCACTGCTGCGCCGATAAAGTAGAGCCAGTAAACCGCTAAGATTCCCTATGACCAAATCCTTGACTCCTTCCGAGATTGCGCGCGAAACGCTGAAAAGCCTGGCAGCACGCAAATTGGTGCCCACACCGGCCAACTATGCTCGTGTGTATGCGGAGATCGGCGGCGCAGTCGCTGGGGCGGAGGCTGGGTCAGAGATGGGGCAGCCCGAAGTGAAGCCTGCGCTGGCGTGGTCAGACTTGATCCGCGATGTGCTCAAGCAACTGGAAACCCCGCACAAAGGCGTTACACTAACTCGAAAGAAAGACGGCATAGAAACAGTGCTGGCTAAATTTACCGGTAGCCCCGAAATACTTTTTGACAAGCTGCGCGGATTGACGCAATCCTGGTCGATTAATCCTGCTTCGACCAGTCCGGTTGAGCTGCTGCTGCCGCAGGCGGCGGCTGCACCGGATACCGTTTCAGCGGGAGCTCCGCTGGCGACCCCGCTACCGGGCTCAAGCGCTGCGGCACCTGCCCCAGCGGCTGCGCCGGTCAGCATCAAGGTTTATACCGAGATGGCCGCGTTGCTGCGCGAGCTACTGGCACAGGCGATCGAAAGTTCGCTTGCTGCGTTGCCTGAACTGGGCGGGGAAATTCAGGCATACGCGCAACAGGCGCGTGCGACCGGCGATTTTGATCAGGTGAACGAGCTGGCTCGGCAGTTGCGCCCGTTCTGGACCAAGCTGGAATTGCGCGGCAACGATAAAACCAAAATCCATGAGGGCTTGATACGGCTGATGCGCCTGCTGGTGGAAAACGTCGGCGAATTGTCTGCTGAAGACAAATGGCTGCATGGCCAGATCATTACTTTGCAGGAAGTGATTGCCCAGCCGCTGGACAAGCGGGTTATTGCCGACGCGGAGCGCAATCTGCGCAATGCGATTATCAAGCAGGGATTCCTGAAGGACAGCCTGACCGATGCCAAGACTACGCTCAAGACGTTGATGACCAGCTTCGTCGACCGCATGGGCGAGCTCACCGCGAGTACCGGGGAATATAACGTCAAGATTGAAAGCTACAGCAAAAAAATTGGCGGTGCCGATAACATCACGGAATTGAGCATCATTCTGGATGACATCATGACCGATACGCGCAATATCCAGGTCAGCGCCTTGCGTACCCACGAAGAGCTGGTCAATACGCGCAAGCAGGCGCAGGACGCCGAGGAGCGCGCCCGCAAGCTGGAATACGAGCTGGAGCAAGTCAGCGAGATGATGCATGAGGATCAGCTTACCGGCGCGCTTAACCGGCGCGGTCTTGATGAGACGCTGAGTCGCGAACTCAAGCGCGCCGATCGCAAGCAGGCGCCGGTCAGCCTCGCGCTTATCGATATTGATAATTTCAAGCTGCTCAATGACACCCTGGGTCACCAGGCCGGCGATCAGGCGCTGGTGCATATGACGACAGTTATTAAGGAGGCATTGCGTCCAACCGATGCGGTGGCTCGTTATGGCGGCGAGGAATTTCTGGTCATTATGCCGGATACCGGGCTGGAAGAAGGCATGGCGACCATTACTCGCCTGCAACGCGAGATCACCAAGCAGTTTTTTCTACACAATAATAAGCGTCTGCTGATTACTTTCAGTGCCGGGGTCGCATTGCGGAAGCCCGGCGAAGATCCGGAGGAATTGATAGGGCGCGCAGACAAGGCTATGTACCATGCGAAGAAAACTGGCAAAAACCGTGTGGTTCCAGCCGATTAGGCGGCTGAATGAAGGAAGTGGGCTGCCCGGTTCGACAGAGGGCGCGCTCGTCATGATTACGGTGTAACAATATATATTGATGGGGCTAAAGTTTCCATAATCGGACCCGATAACCTAAGCAACGGCGGTTGTTAGTGCGTTGTAGCACCAGCAAACCCAAGCGAGGCAACGACCAGGCCGTAATAGCAAACCATCAAGGAGAATTAAAATGGCACTAACCATTAACACCAACATTGCATCGCTGAATGCGCAGAATAATCTGAACAGTTCGCAAAGCGCGCTGCAAACCTCGCTGCAACGCCTTTCTTCCGGTCTGCGCATTAATAGCGCAAAAGACGACGCTGCCGGCCTGTCGATATCGGATCGTATGACCTCGCAGATTAATGGCTTGTCGCAAGCTGCGCGAAATGCCAACGACGGGATTTCGATGGCGCAAACCGCAGAAGGTGGCTTGTCGACAACGAGCGATCTGCTGCAGCGCATGCGTACCTTGGCGGTACAGGCAGCCAATAGCACGAACTCTTCTTCCGACCGTGCGTCGCTGCAATCTGAAGTCAGCCAGATTCAGCAGGAAATTAACCGCGTGGCCACGACCACCCAGTTTAACGGCCAGAACATCCTCGACGGTACGCTCAATAACGCTCAATTCCAGGTGGGAGCGAACGCTAATCAGACGATTAATTTTTCGATAGGCAATGCTCAGGCCTCGTCTATTGGAAATAACGCGCTTGCCACTAATACCGGCGGCACCATGATCAATGCGATATTAGGAACTGGTGCAGGCGCTTTTAAAGCTAATAACGTGGCCGCGGGCACGTTAACTGTTGCAGGCAACGGCCAATCGAGCGGGGCCATCACTATCGGCGCAGGTGAGTCGGCAAACCAAATTGCGAGTGCAGTCAATGCGGCATCTGGCAAGACGAACGTTAGCGCTTCAGCGGCAACTACGGTAGTTCTGGGCGCAGCTGGGGGATTTTTTGCTGCAGGAACGGTAAGCTTGAAGATCAACTCTGGTAGCACTACATCAGGCGGTACCGTTACCAATAACACGGTATCAGTTTCTGCGACGCTTGCCAGCGCGACCGACTTGACTGGGCTGACCGCCGCCATTAACGCCCAAGCAGGAGCGACTGGTATTAATGCGGTAGCCGATTTAACTGTGGGTACGATCACATTGACCAACACCTCAGGCAATGACATCGGAGTGCAGAACGTCTCTGGCGCTACTGGCTTAAAAGTAACTGGACAAAGCACTACCTATGGCGGTTCAGGAACAGCTGTAACCCTAACTGCCGCAGGCGCAGGCGACACGGCCAACGTAGGTGGTCTGGTCACTTTTAGCTCACCCGGTGCTTTTACTACCACTACCTCGGCAGCGGGTATTACCGCAACCACCGGCTCCACTTCCAGCACCTTGTCTGCAGTTAGTGCGATTGATATTACCACGCTAACGGCTGGCCTTCCAACCGGAGCAAATAATGCGTTAGCGGTAATTGATGCGGCGCTGGCGAACATCAACAGCTCACGCGGATCACTCGGCGCGATACAAAACCGCTTTACCAGCGCAGTAAGTAATTTGCAAGCGACGGCCCAGAATCTGACCGCCGCACGCAGCCGGATTCAGGATACCGATTTCGCTGCAGAAACGGCTTCGTTGACCCGTGCGCAAATTCTGCAACAGGCTGGTACTGCGATGTTGGCCCAGGCGAATGCAACACCCAATGGCGTGCTGGCCCTGTTGAGATAATTGATGGTGGTAAGTAAACCGATCCAGCCGGGGTAGCCGGCTGGATTTGTAAGCAAGGAGAAAGATCATGCTTATCCAGAATGCAGGTAGTGCGACGATGGCGTCGGGATTTACTAGTGATAGTGTCCCTGCGCCTGTTGCCACTCCAGAGATCGGTCGGGCAGCACCGGCGCAGGCTGCCGAAAAAGCCGCTTCGATCCCACAGCCTGGTGCCGTGTCTCCTACACCGGCGCAATTACAGCAGGCAGTGGACAACATCAACAAAACGATGCAGCAGAACAATTCGAATGTCGAATTTACGATAGACAGAGAAACCAAGGATGTGGTGATCAAAGTGGTGGAATCCAAAACCGGCGATGTGATCCGGCAATTTCCATCGGAAGAAATTCTGTCGATTTCGCGCTCGATCGACCGCATGCAGCAACTTCAGCAAGGTCTGCTGATCAGGCAAAAGGCTTAAGGGAAGCATCATCATGGCAACCACCGTTTCTTCGGCAACCAGTTCGAGCGGTATTGATGTGAATAGTATCGTCAGTCAATTGATGACGGTGGAAAGCCAGCCCCTTACTCTGCTGAATACCGAGGAGGCCAGCTATCAGGCCAAGCTTTCCGCCTATGGCAGCGTCAAAGGCGCGTTGTCAAACTTTCAAACCACCGTGTCGGGACTGAGCGATCTGAGCAAATTCCAGGCGATGAACGCTACTTCGTCCGACAGCACCTCGGTCGGTGCGACCGCGGCAAAAAATGCGGCGGCGGGCGTTTATACCGTCAACGTAACCCAGCTGGCGCAAGCTCAAACGTTAGCCGCAGTTGGGCAAGCCAGCAGTACCAATGCCATAGGCACCGGTGCGGCGACCACGCTGACTTTCGATTTCGGTACGATTGCCGGCGGCACGCTGGGCGCTAACGGAAAATATTCCGGTTCCACTACTTTTACCTCCAATGGCAGCGGCGTCAAAACCGTGACGTTGGACACGACCAATAATTCTCTGCAGGGCATACGCGATGCGATCAACAGCGCGCAGATCGGCGTGAGCGCGACCATCGTGAACGATGGCAGCGGCACGCCCTACCGCCTGGTGCTGAGTTCGACCAGTATCGGCAGTAGCAACAGCATGAAGATCAGCGTTGCCGGTGATGCAACCTTGCAATCGCTGCTTACGCAGGATCCAGCTTCCGCCGTTAATCAGAATTTTTCCGAAACGCAAACCGCGCGAAATGCGCTATTCACGGTAAACGGGATTGCTATAAGTAAGGCAGCGAATAGTGCGAGCGATGTTATTCAGGGCGTTACGCTTAACCTGCAGAAAATTACCGCTGCCCCGGCCACACTCACGGTAGCGCAGGACACCAGCACGATTAATAGTTCAGTAACCGCTTTCGTAAAGGCCTACAACGATCTGAATTCTACGCTGCAGAATGTAAGCGCTTATAACGCCACCACAAAAACAGGTGCGGTGTTGCAGGGTGATTCAGCGGTGCGCCTGATCCAGTCCCAAGTGCGCGCTTCATTGAATGCCTCGGTGACCACCAGTGGCACACTGACCAATCTGTCGCAAATTGGTGTGACGTTTCAGAAAGATGGCACGCTGGCACTGGATTCCACCAAGCTGAGCGCAGCAATCAGCAGCAATGCCAGCGGCATTGCCGCGCTATTTGCGACGGTGGGTAATACCACAGACAGCCTCGTTGCCTACAACGCGGCGACCAGCAGCACCGTATCCGGCAGCTATGCCGTGAACGTAAGTTCGGTGGCCACCCAAGGCAGCAGTACAGGTTCGGTCAATTTAAACGCCGGCCTGACGATCGCAGCGGGAACCACGGCAAATGTTACGCTGGACGGCACCAGCGCTGCGGTTGCGCTGACCGCTGGCAGTTATACCGCAGCGCAACTGGCGACCATGGTGCAGGCGGCCATTAACGGCACGGCGGCATTTTCAGCGCTGAGCTCCAACGTGACGGTGAGCATCAACAGCACGACTGGTTTCATGAATATCCTGTCGAACCGATACGGTTCGGCATCCAATGCAACGTTGGCCACCACGGCGGGTACCAATTTTATGGGAGTGGCCAGCAGTTCTGCGGGAACAGATGTCGCCGGCACAATAGGCGGTTTGGCGGCCACCGGTTCGGGGCAATTTCTCACGTCGACACTGGGTAATTCCACCGGTTTGAAATTACAGATCAATGGCGGCGCTACGGGCGCACGAGGTACGGTAAGTTATTCGCAGGGCTATGCGTATACCTTGAATCAGTTGGCTACCACGATGCTGGCCAGCGGCGGTATGCTGGACAGTACAACCACCGGCATCAACAACAATATCAAAGACATCGGTACGCAACGCGATGCGCTGAATATACGCCTGACCGCCATCCAGGCGGCGTATGTAAAACAGTTTACTGCGCTGGACAGTTTGCTCAGCAGCATGAACTCGACCAGTACCTACCTGACACAAGCATTAGCCAATCTGCCTAAACCTTAGCTAACCGGAGAAAACATGCATCCCAATACCGGAATTCAAGCATACGCCAGTGTCGGCCTCGAAACCGGGGTGACAATAGCTGACCCGCACAAACTAATTTTATTGTTGTATCAGGGTGCCCTACTGGCCATCAGCTCGGCCAAAAACCAGATGTTGCGCAAGGAAATCGCTGCCAAGGGAAAATCAATTTCACATGCCATCAGAATAATCGATGAAGGGCTAAAAGCGAGCCTGGATAAAAATACCGGTGGGGAACTGGCGCAGAATCTGTCCGCGCTATATGACTACATGAATCAACGTTTATTAATAGCGAATATTAAGGATGAAGTTGCCGCGCTGGATGAAGTCAGCCGGTTGCTGATAGAACTGAAAACGGCGTGGGAAGAAATAGGTCAGCTTGCTGCGCCGGATAATGCATCCGCACAGCCAGAAGCTGCGAGGCAGAGCACAGCAACTCAGACAGCGAAGCAGGTTGGGCTGACTTACGGGAGAATATAAAAAATGAGCACTGTGATCGAAAATTATGAGTTCCTGTCGTCCATCACCGGCCAAATGCGTGACGCGGCCATGCAGGGCCAGTGGGATCAATTGGTAGAGCTGGAAAAACAATGCAGTCAGCGCGTGGAAATCATGAAGGCAGAAGATACCGCTACTGTGCTCAACGAAAGCGGACGATTGGAAAAAGTGGCCCTGATACGTAAAATACTGGCCGATGATGCGGAGATACGTCGGCAAACCGAACCCTGGATGGACAGGCTGCAGCAGCTCATGCACAGCACCGGCCAGGAACGTCGCCTGCAACAGGCGTACATGGGTCAATAAATCGAGGAAATGGTCTTGAAATATATGCTATCGGCGGGGTGAAATTCAGCCGGTATAATCTGGTGCGGTAATAAATATCTATACGTCCAACCTTGCTACCCGCCAATCTGATCAGTACTCTCAAAGCACTTGCGCTGACCCAGCAGCCATTGCCCGGCGGCGCAGCAGACACCAGCGCAGCCAAGGCCCTTCCGTTTGAACTGGGGCAAAAATTCCAGGGATTGATTGAAAAGCAGGTTTCTTCGGGACTGTTTCAGGTGCGCATTGAGAACCAGCTCATCCAGATGCAGCTCCCCGCATCAATGCGTAGCGGACAAACGGTAAACCTGCAGGTGATTTCCCTGCAACCTAGGCTGACGCTTGCGCTAGTCAATTCTGCCCAGCCTCTCGCCACGTCGGAACAATTGGGATCGGTAGCGCGCCTGCTATCGTCGATGTCGCAACTGCCTCCGCAAAAAGCTTATATTCGTGCGCTGCAAAATGCACCGTTATGGCAAACTCCACAACCGCCTGCGGGGAAACAACTGGCGGGTCTGCTGCATGAGGCATTGAGCAATAGCGGACTATTTTATGAGTCGCATCAGGTACAGTGGTTGCAGGGCACACGCGATACGGTCCAGTTATTGCGCGAGCCACAGAATCTGGCTGGCGCCGCCGCAGATCCGAAAGACTTGCCCAAGGGGAATGACCTTGCCAAAACGGGTTCGGCCAGCGCAGAGCTGCTCAGGACCAGCGACCCGGCGCAGCAACCCACACGCGGTGCCGCGGATACAGCGAATCCGGATACGCCGGTCCAGGCGAGCAAGGCGCTGGATATACCCGACCATTTGCAGCCATTGGTGCAGCAGCAGCTGAACGCATTAGAGACCAGACAGGTGCTCTGGGACGGTCATGTCTGGCCGGGCCAGACCATGCAATGGGAAATACATGAAGAAGCGCCGCAGCCGGCGGCTGAACAGCAGCGGCAGTGGGTAACTCAACTTAATTTGAACCTGCCGAGGCTGGGCGAAGTTGCGGTTACACTGGTTTTCGACCACGCTGGCTTGAGCGTGAAATTAAATGCAGAGAACGCTGCAACACGTAGCATGCTGGGCAGCGCGAGCACACAATTGATCGCCGCGCTGGCCGACGCGGGCATAACGGTACGCAGCACACAAATTACTGCAAATGACCATCCCTGACAAAAAACGCCAGATGGCTGTCGCGCTGGCCTACCGCAGCCATGATGCCGCCCCCACGGTGGTAGCCCAGGGCCGTGGCCTGGTCGCCCAGGCTATCATCGAGCGGGCCAGAAAACACGGCGTCTTCGTGCATGAATCGGAAGAGCTGGTCGGATTGCTGATGCAGGTCGAGCTGGACCAGCAAATCCCGCCGCAGCTATATCTGGCAGTCGCCGAACTGCTGGCCTGGCTATATCGTCTGGAGCACGGCGAAACACCTGCTAATTTTACGATGGCCCAACAAAAACCCCGCTAGAATGCGTGATTGATTGAATATCGGCTCGAGTACAGCATGCCTCAAAAAAAAGAAGCAGGTCTAGGAGTTGAGCGGTTCCACAACGATGAGGATAGCGATTTCCGTATCTCATCCAGGAAAGAAATGCGGTCTATCCTGCAACGCATTGCCGCGCAGCACGCGCGAGCCGTTTTATATTTCGATGGCGGGCAATGTTTTATACTGACCACCCTGCTTGAAGTCAGCGACGCGGGGATATGGCTGGATGTGGGGCCCAGCGATGAAGAAAATCGTCGCTTGCTGCTTAGCCGCGATATCACTTTTGTCAGTTCTCACCAAGCGGTGAAAGTGCAATTTACGGCGCACGCGATCGAGCAGGTTGTATGGGATGGCCGGCCGGCCTTTTACCTCGCGCTGCCGGATTTTCTATTGCGCATCCAGCGCCGCGAAAATTTCCGCATCAGCATTCCTCCCGGCGAGCCGATCCGTTGCAGGATTCCCACGCTGGCCTATAACGTGGGGAAATCGGCCATGGAGATGCGCGAGGTCACCGTGCTGGATATCAGTTGTGGCGGAATTGGATTGCTGTGTGCTGAAAATGAGACTGACTTGATCACCGGGCTTATGTTGCCGGAATGCCAGATTACGCTTCCGCAAACCGGCAGTTTTACTGTCACTCTCAGGGTGCTGGGGGAGCTTGAATTTAACGCCGGGGAGCAAACCGTCCACAGGCGCGCGGGGTGCCAGTTCGTCAGGCCCGGCGCCCAGAACGATGCGTTGCTGCAGCGTTACATTACCTATTTGCAAAGTATTACACGCGCATAAAATCCCGACGAACAATTAGCGCTGATACTGGCCGGACAGAACCAGCTGTGCGATCTGGTCTAACGCCGCCAGTGCCCGGGCTATCACGGCTGATTTGCTACTTCGATCCTGCGCCGCTTTCACGACCATGCGCGCACTTACGCTCAGGCGTAACGCGCTGACGGGTATGCCGTCGCGATGACCGCAGGCTACCGGCTGCCCCAGCTGATAACGTACTGGCGAAGTATTCGCGTCAGTGCGGTTCAACTGCAGCGCACGGTATATCTGCGTCGTTTGCTCGCGATTCAGCGGAGCCGCGCCAGCTTGAGCGCTATTCACCAGCAGGAATGGAAAAATAGTCTGAGTCTGATCCCAGCATGAGCCGCCGATAAATGGCGTTCGAGTGAGCGCCGGCACTGGCAATGTCTGAAATACCGGGCTGCTCATCAGGTGCCTGCTAACCTCGAATGAAAATTCCCGCAGAAAGTGATGCACATCTGCTTCAGCAACAGCACGCAACGCACGCAATTCGTGCAAAGCCGCTTCCCAGCGTAACAATAAGCCGAAGTTAACACTGGCGGCCAGGTTGGAAGTATTCCAGTTCTGGGGCCAATCGCCGCGGGTCGAATAGTCCGCCAGGATATACGGCAGTGCCCTGTCTCTTGCACCGGGCACCGCCTGTGTCGGCAGAAACAACGCACCGGAAAAGGTCGGGCCGCCGATAAATTTAGAGCCGGTCAGTGCGACCATGAAACCTTGTTTCAGGTAAGCGCGCAATGTCGCGGCGGCGATGCGGAACTGGCAGGCATCCACCAGCACGTCAATTAGATCGGGCCATTTTTGCTGCAGTGACAGCACACAGGATGGGCTAGGGGCAATCAGCCCGGTCTTGGACACGTCGGTGAGCACCAGCAGTACGCGCTGGCCGAGGCTGGCCGCGCCATCGGCGCGTGCGGCGAATTCCTGATCCACCTCGTCACGCGGGCGGGGTGAGCCGTCCGCTAAGCGTATCGGTACAGCGACCACGGTAATATTATTTCCTGGCTCAGCAGGTAGTATAGGGTCACCTTCGGCGACATATGCTCCCAGCGCAGTGCGGGTGCTGAAGTGGCGCTGGGACAGAGCGGTCGGCACGCCTCTGCCGGTTTCGCTGCTTTCCACCATAACCGCGAGCGTGGCGGATCCGGCAGTGCTGGCGAGCTGCGCGGCGATCAAATGCAAGTCCGTTCCCGAGGCAGCAAACACCACTTCCAGACCGTGCAGGCTGGATAGTTCGCACAGGTCAAGTAATTCGCGCCGCATACGCTGGAGCTCACGGGTGTAGATGACCGTGTCAGGCTCTGCAGTTAGAGCGTGTACCAGTTTGTTGCGTAGCGTATCCGCCGCAGCATAGCCCGCTGCCGAGACACCGGACGCGGTTGATGATCCCAGCGCGACCAGCTCCGGGTCGGGGCAGGGCGCGCAGCCATATTGATTCAGATTTTCGTGGTTCAGAGCAATGCGCGCGTCACCGCCGTCCACCAGCAGTTGCGTTGTAGGTGGAAGACGATGAAAAGCGTGCCGCGGCATTAAAAGAAGTCCACTGGTTAGTCGGGGCGTCCGGAATTTAATTCGATGGTGGTACGCAGCATATTGTGAAAAGCGCCGAACACCTTACGCATCTGTGCCTGCTTGTAGGGGAAGACATCGGCCGGATCAATTGCATGGACGATCATGTTGCTGTCGACTTCAAAAATCAGCAGTTCACCGTCGGCCGTTTCGGCGCAATCGATCCCGACATAATCGAGGCCGCTGCGCTGATAAACCGCCTTCAGCGCGGCGGCATGGCGCCGGGCAAAGCCGTTATCAAAATCGCCAAAGCAATGTGCTTCCTCGGTGCGTTTAGCCGCATCTTCCGCCATGCCGGCATTCAAATAGTGAATCATCCAGTGCGAAGAAATCGCCATATGGCAGATAAACGGCTGGCCATTGATCAGGACGATGCGGTATTTGCGGAACAGCCCATCCGCTCCGCGGTAATCGATAAAATGCGACAGATAAAATTGGTTCTGCGACCAGGTCAGCAAGTAATCCAGCAGAGCAGCGGTATCGTCAAGCCTGGCCAGACCATGGCCGGCATGCGAGCCGACCGGCCGGATAATTAACGGAAACCCTCTCAAACTGGTATCCGCGTTGGGCAAACCTTGTCCGCGCCCGATTTGTTCCAGCTCAGCACGGTTGATCCGCACCGTCGTTGGCATGCTGATGCCGGGAGCGGATTTGAGCAAGGCGCAAATCTGGTCGCGCGACAGTCGGGCGATATGCTGCGGCAAATTAAGCACCGGGTGCGGCCACGATGCGACGCCGTCCGAAATGCTCTGCAACAGTGGAAGGTTCTCGTCCGACTCGCCTATTGCCACGAACAGCAGATCATGTTCCGGCAACATCGCGGGCAGCGGTAAATCCGGCGCGACATACAGCAGGTTGAGCGCGACGGTAGAATTCTCCAGCAGAAACTCCAGCGGGGTATTAGCCATCAGATCGCCGGGCGCCATGATGGCGAGCAGGCGAATTTCGACCGGTCCGCCCGCGGTCGGCGGGGCATACAGCTGCTGCAACTGCAGTGCCTGAGCCTGCATCGCCAACGCCAGTTCGCGTTCCCCCCTGAGCTGCAGCACTATGGATAAATCCATTAACACATTTGGGTCAGGATCTGCTCCGGCGCGCTCCAGTAATTGCATGCCGAGCGGCGCCAGATTAACCCCCGCGAAAGCCATCCGCATCAGTGCCGCCAGGCCCAGTAATGGTGTCTGAGCGGGCGATGCGAGGTTCACGGGGGATGAGCCGGGTTGTGCGGAATGGGCAGGTTGCGCGAAATTATCAGGATGCATGGCCGCCTTGGGTAAATGCCTTGCCATAGGCAAGGACAGAGCGTACCAGATCGTCGATGTTATTGGCGCGGGTGCGGTGATTAACGATCGCCGCGCGGATCGCAAATCGCCCGTTGACCACGGTGGAGGAGGGCGCGACTATTCCCGATTCCTGCAACGCCACTACAATGTCGGCGTTTACCTGATCACTGCGATCGCAGTTATATCTGAAGCACACAATGTTCAGCGCTACCGGCGCCAGCAGTTCCAGCTGCGGCGCTTCGTCGATGCGCTGCTTCAGGTATTGAGCCAGCGCGCAACAGCCCGCTATCATTTCTCCCAGCCGGTCGGCGCCGTAGACCTTAATGGTGAACCAGGCCTTGAGCGCCCTGAAGCCGCGTGACAGGTCGGGGCCGAAATCGCAGGGCCATGGCGAGCCGGCCGACATGCCGCGATGGTCCCGCTGCAAATAGGCTGAGGATGCGGCAAATGTGCTGTAATGCAGTGCGCCATCGCGCACTAGAATGTATCCGGCGTCATACGGCACCTGCCCCCATTTATGGAAATCGAAGGCAATCGAATCTGCGCATTCGATCCCGCTGAGGCGCGGCGCGATGGCGGGAGACAGCATCGCCAGTGCGCCATATGCACCATCCACATGGAACCACAGTTTTTCCCTGGCAGCGATCGCGGACAGCGCCGGTAAATCGTCGATAGCGCCGACATCGACCGTGCCTGCGGTCGCGGCAATAAAGAACGGCGTAAACCCGGCGTTGCGGTCGGCCGCGATGGCAAGCTCCAAGGCCGCGGCATCCATCTGGTATTGGGAATTTACCGGGATCAGGCGCAACGCGGCTGACCCCAAGCCCGCTATATCGAGCGCCTTGGCGATACAGCCATGTGCACCGGCCGAGGCATAAGCAGTCAGGCGCGCATTCATAGGGACGCCGTGCTGACGTACCTCCGGACCGCACGCGGCGGTACGCGCGACCAGCAGCGCAATCAGATTGGCCATCGATGATCCGGTCACAAACAAGCCGCTTGCCGTAGCGGGAAAGCCGAACAGTTCGCACACCCAGCGCAATATCTGGTGTTCAACCTCAATCGGAATCTGGTCGCGTCCGCCGAGATTGGCATTCAATCCTGCCGCCAGCATTTCCGCCAACATGCCGATTGCTGTGCCGCCGCCATGCACCCAGCCCATGAACCCAGGGTGGGGATTGCCGACTGCGTACGGGAGGATGTCCTGCATGAATGTCTGATGTACGCCCGCTAAATCGGAAGGGGCGTGCGGCAGGGATTGACGGAATTTGTCGCGGACTTGCTGCGGAGCGGGTTGCCACACCGGCCGTTCGCGTATGTGTTCGAGATAATCCAGCATGTCGTCGAGCATCTGATGGCTCTGCCCGCGCAAGCTTGCCCAGTCGGCCGGATCAAGCGTATCGTGTGGTGGGGGCGCGTTTTCGCTCATCATGGTAATCAGTAGCGGATGACCTCAACTGATATGGCTGTAATGAGGAGCAGTATAACCCCAACTTTACCGATTGCCCGCATGGTTGGGCCGGGCTGTCCAGGCAGCGCCGGAAGTCGCCAATAACTTATACCTGCATGTTCATGATATCGTTATAAGCCGCAACTAGTTTGTTGCGCACCTGTACGGTGGTTTGAAAGGAGATATTGGCTTTCTGCATGTCTATCATCACATCGCTCAGGCTGACCTTGTCATCGCCCAGCACAAAGGCCTGCTGCATTGCGACCGCGTGGTTCTGCGCCTGGGATACGCCGTCGAGCGACGATTTCAGCACACTGGCGAAATCGACGGTGGCTGGTCCCTGCGTGCTGACCTTGGGAGCGGGTGGTGAGATGCCGCCCTGCGCCACCGCCATCGCACTGCGCATCTGGGCCAGCAAACTGTCTATGCCGGAAACGTCCATATAGCCTCCTGTTGGGAGTGTGCACTTTAGCATCGGCGTTTATCAGTCAGTGCCTGAAAAGCAACGGAAACTTCCCGCTTTTCGCTATACCATATGCGATTGCTGCGGTGATAATGCACTGCATGGATGCATTGGATCAATAACGAACCGCGGCGGATAAATGGCAGAAAACAATGCAAGCCCTGCGCTGGTGCAAATGCTGGGTGGGCTGAGTGCCCGGCAAAGCATGGGGCTGATGGGCGCAATTGCCGCTGTGATCGCAGTGCTGGCGGGGCTGTGGATGTGGGGACAAACTCCCGACTATCGCGTGCTGTACAGCAATATTTCCGACCGCGACGGCGGCGCTATTATCAGCGCACTGGAACAGCTGAACGTTCCGTACAAATTCTCCGATGCGGGCGGCGCGCTGCTGGTTCCGGCGAATCAAGTGCATGAGGTTCGTTTACGCTTGGCGTCGCAAGGCTTGCCCAAGGGTAGCCTGGCCGGATTTGAATTGATGGAAAACCAGAAATTCGGCACCAGCCAGTTTCTCGAACAGGTGAATTACCAGCGCGCGCTGGAAGGAGAATTGGCGCGCTCGATGCAAACTCTGGCGGCCGTGCAAAGCGCGCGCGTGCATCTGGCATTGCCTAAACCGTCGGTGTTCGTGAAGGAGCAGATCAAACCCAGCGCGTCCGTGGTGCTGACTTTGTATCCCGGGCGTACCCTCGATCACAGCCAGATTAGTGGCATGATCCACCTGATCTCCAGCAGTGTGGCCGACATGCCGGCCAAAAATGTAACAGTGCTGGACCAGAGCGGCTCGCTGCTGAGCTCGGCCAAGGAAGGCGGCGCGGAGCCGCTGGATGCCGACCAACTGAAGTACATGCGCCAGATCGAACAGGACTATATCAAGCGCATCGAGGCCATAGTCGCGCCGCTGGTCGGCGCCAATAACGTGCATGCGCAAATTACCGCTGATATTGATTTTTCCCAGGCTGAGCAAACGGCCGAAACGTTCAAGCCTAACCAGAAACCGGCCGACTCGACGCTGCGTAGCCAGCAAACCGCGGAGACGCTGAACAGTGGCGGCCAGACCCCGGCCGGCGTGCCCGGCGCATTATCGAATCAGCCGCCGGTGCCGGCCACCGCGCCGCTGGTTAATCCTGCCAGCGCGGTGGCGGCGGCCGCTGGCGGCGGTCCCAACACGCAAAACATGCACAAGGAGTCCACCACCAATTACGAAGTCGATCGCACGATACGTTATACCAAGTTGCCGGTGGGCAGTATCAAGCGCCTGTCGGTGGCGGTTGTGGTTAACAACCGCACAGTCACGGACAAGGCCGGCAAGTCTACTTCCAAGCCGCTGAGCGATGCCGAAAAAACGCAAATCACCGCTCTCGTGAAAGAAGCCATGGGGTTCGATGCCAACCGCGGCGACACACTGAACGTGCTGAACAGTGCATTCAACGAGGAAAAGGAAGTGCCGGTCGAAGCCGTGCCATTGTGGAAACAGCCAGAGATGATCGCACTGGCCAAGGATGTGGTGAAATATTTGCTGATCTCCGGCATTGCGCTGTTCCTGGTGCTGGGTATTATCCGTCCCGCACTCAAGAATTTTTCCGCTGCGCTGAAGCGTGTCGAGGATAGGAGAATGCAGCAGGAAGAACAAGATCCGGTAAATCTGTTGCCTAAAACGCAGCATAATTACGAAGCCAATCTGCAGGCCGCCAAACAGATGGCGGTACAGGATCCCAAGATCGTGGCCTCGGTGGTAAAAGAGTGGGTCAGTAAAGAATGAGTGACGCCGGTCTGCAAAAAAGTGCGGTGCTGTTGCTGACGCTGGGCGAGAACGAGGCGGCGGAAGTGATGAAGCATCTGGATCCGCGGGAAGTGCAGAAGATCAGCACCGCAATGGTGTCTTTAAGCAATCTGTCGCGCGAGCAAATAGCCGAGGTGTTTGAGGAATTTCATACGGTCGCCGCAGAAAAAACCACCATCGGCATGAACTCGAACGATTACATTCGCCGCATGTTGAACAAGGCGCTTGGCGATGACAAGGCGGTTGGCCTGCTTGACCGCATCATGCAGGGTGACGATACCAGCGGCATAGAAAGCCTGAAGTGGATGGATCCGGCGCAGGTGGCTGAACTGGTCGGCGGCGAACATCCGCAGATTATCGCCACCATCCTGGTGCATCTGGAGGCGGAACTGGCCTCCAGTATCCTCGGTTTTCTTGCCGAGCGCACACGTAACGATGTGCTGTTGCGCATCGCCACGCTGGACAGTGTGCAGCCGGCCGCGCTGCGCGAACTGAACGACGTGCTGACCACTTTGTTGACCGGCAATGGCGTCGGCAAAAAGCATATCAAGGGCGGCGTGCGCACTGCGGCCGAGATACTCAATTTTATGGGTAGTGCGCAGGAGGGTGCGGTGATCGAAACCGTGCGCAGCTACGATGCCGAACTGGCGCAAAAAATCATTGATGAGATGTTCGTGTTCGACGATCTGATCGAAGTGGACGACCGCGGCATCCAGCTCATCCTGCGCGAAGTCCAGTCCGAGTCATTGATTGTCGCGCTGAAAGGTGCCAACGAAACTCTGCGCGAGAAGGTGTTCAAAAATATGTCGCAACGTGCAGCCGAAATGCTGCGCGAGGATCTGGAGTCGAAGGGCCCGGTCAGGCTCAGCGAAGTGGAATCCGAGCAGAAAGAAATCCTCAAGATCGTGCGCCGCCTGGCCGACGAAGGACAGATCGCATTAGGCGGAAAAGGCGATGAATCGTATGTCTGACGCGTATATACCCAAGGACAACCTGACCGCCTACCAGCGCTGGGAATTGCCGGCTTTCGATGCCGTGCCTGAACCGAGCCGTGCTGCGGCGCTGCGCCCGCCCACCGCCGCGCAAATCGAACATATCCACCAGCAGGCCCATGACGAAGGCTATCAGGCCGGCTATGCCGACGGCGCCGATAAGGCGCGCCGGCTGACCGAGTTGCTGGAGGCGCTGGACAAAGAGCTGCAGCAGGCGGACCAGCAGATTGCTCAGGAGATGTTGAATCTTTCGCTGGAGATTGCCCGGCAGGTTTTGCAGCAGGCGCTCAAGGTGAAGCCTGAGCTGTTGCTCAGCGTTGTACGTGCGGCGATCAGTGAATTGCCCCATTTCAATCAGCATTCGCACTTGCTGCTGCACCCGGCCGATGCCGAACTGGTGCGGAGCAGCATGGGCGAGCAATTGCAACTGACCGGCTGCAAAATTCTCGAGGACGCGCATGTGATGCGGGGCGGTTGCCGCATCGAAACTGCGCAAAGCCAGATCGATGCCACGTTGCCTACGCGCTGGAAACGTGTGACGAGCGCTATCGGACAGGACAGCGCATGGCTGGACTCATGAGCGCGACCGGTATCCACACCAAACGCTGGCAAGCCTGTCTGCTGGACAGCCGGGACTCGGTCGCACTGAGCAAGCCGATTCTGGTCAGCGGGCGCCTGACGCGGGTGACCGGACTGGTGATGGAAGCGGTGGGGCTGAAGATGGCGGTGGGCAGCACCTGTATAGTCGAGCTGCCGAATTATCGGGTCGAGGCCGAAGTAGTCGGTTTCTCCGGGGATAAAATATTTCTGATGCCTGAAAATGATGTGCAGGGATTGATGCCGGGCGCGCGCGTCACGCCGCTGGAAGCGGTGCCGATGCCAACTCTGGGCGGCAAGGGGCGCGTGCGCAAACGCCGCGCGGCGGACCGCACACGGCATTTGCCGGTGGGTGAGATGTTGCTCGGCCGCGTGCTGGACGGCGCGGGGCGTCCGCTCGACCAGGTCGGCCCGCTGCTGGAAGAGGAAACTGCACCGCTGCAGAGTCGTCCGATTAATCCGCTGGACCGGGCGCCGATTAAGGATGTGCTGGATGTCGGGGTACGCGCAATCAATAATCTGCTTACCGTCGGGCGCGGACAGCGCATGGGCCTGTTTGCCGGCAGCGGTGTCGGCAAGAGCGTACTGCTGGGCATGATGGCGCGTTACACCAGCGCGGACGTAATCGTGGTTGGGCTGATCGGCGAACGCGGACGCGAGGTTAAGGAATTCATCACCGATATACTGGGTCCGGAAGGCATGGCCCGTTCGGTCGTGGTCGCAGCCCCGGCGGATACCAGCCCGCTGATGCGGATGCAGGGCGCGGCCTATGCCACTACCATCGCGGAATATTTCCGCGACCAGGGAAAACATGTGCTGCTGATCATGGATTCGCTGACCCGTTATGCCATGGCGCAGCGCGAAATTGCGCTGGCGATCGGCGAGCCGCCGGCCACCAAAGGTTATCCGCCTTCCGTGTTTGCCAAACTGCCACAACTGGTGGAACGCGCCGGCAACGGGCTGGACGGCGGCGGTTCAATCACCGCATTTTATACCGTGCTGACTGAAGGCGACGACCAGCAGGACCCGATCGCCGATAGCGCCCGCGCGATCCTGGATGGCCACATCGTGTTGTCGCGCCGCCTGGCGGAGCAGGGGCATTACCCGGCGATTGACATCGAAACTTCGATCAGCCGCGCAATGAACAATCTGGTATCCGAACAACACTTCGGCACCGTGCAGAATTTCCGCCACATGTATGCGCATTACCAGCGCAATCACGATTTGATCAGCGTCGGTGCTTACGTCAGCGGCAGCGATCCGCTGCTGGATAAAGGCATTGCAATGTTCCCGCAAATGGAGCATTTTCTGAAGCAGGGCATGTACGAACGTTCGCCCTACGCCAGCGGCGCAGCCGCATTTGCCGATTTGTTTAACCAGCCCATGTGAGGTTTGACAGATGATGACTCGAAACAGGAATTTTACGCTGCAGCCGCTGGTCAATCTGGCTCAGCAGAAGAACGAGGCGGCCGCGCGTAATTTTGGCCAGCTCAACCAGCATCAGCAGGCGGCTCAAGCGAAACTGGATAAGCTCTTGCAATATCGCAAGGATTACCAGGCGCGTTTTCAGGAAGCGGCAAAGAATGGCATGAACCAGTCGGATCTGAGCAACTTTCAGGCTTTCATCCAGCGGCTGGATGAAGCAATCGCGCAGCAGCGAGCTGCCAATGAGCATGCGCGCAGTTCCATGGATGCCGGGCGCGATCAACTCAAGCACGCTCACCGTACAGTGAAGTCGCTGGACACATTGGCGCAACGCCACAACGAGAATGAAAAAAAACTGGTCGCTAAAACCGAGCAGCGACAACAGGACGAACACAGCGGACGCGACGCGACCATTAAAGCTGCGACCAAACAGAACGAAAATTAACCTGGAGCTAATCATGCAAAGCCTGCCAATCTCGTCCGTCACCCCGCCCACTGCTGCACCGGAAATATCCGGCAACAATAGTGCAAATAATGCTGCGTCCGCCAGCGAAGTATTTGGCAAGGTTTTGCAGCGTCAGCGTGCCAGTCAACCTGAGGCGGGGAATAACAGCGGTGATCATAAACAGGCGATGCCATCGCAGGACAGCTCAGGGGCGGCATCAGGGGCAGACAGAATCGTGGTTGATATACCAGCTGTGCCCAATGCGGTCGGTGCCCTGCCGGGCGACATGCTGACGATGCTCAAAAGCGATTCTGATCTCGACCGTCCGCAGCCGCCGGCTCCGGATGGTGTCAGCACGCTGCCGGGCGATATGCTGGCAATGCTGCTGCCGCCCGTTGCCCCCGCACCGGCCGCCGCCGGTGCGGGGGCGACTGAAGCTGCACTTGCCGCCCGTCCGGCGGCGATGCTGTTACGTGCCGACGGAAACGCGGCCAATGCCCTTAATGCCGCCAACACAGCCAATAGCAGGCCCGACCCGATGTCAGGCGTTGCAATCAACGGCATCGCCGGGCAGGCCGTCGACAGTATTGCGCCCCAAGCCGGCAACTTCTCTGCGGTAATGGAAGGTATAAGCAACGACGCGGCTAAGGCCGTTCAACTCAACAGTCAGGCACAGCTTGCTTCACCGGATAGTACGACCATGGTGAATGCGGCTATCCACCAGAGTGCACAGAATGCGCCGCTGACGCCTGCGCCGGGCGCAACGGTGCAGGTCGCGATCAATACCCCGGTCACCGATAAAGCGTGGGGAGGCGAGTTCAATCAAAAAATTATCTGGCTCGCCGGCAGTGGTGAGCATACGGCGGAGCTGCACTTGAACCCGCCCAACCTGGGGCCGCTGGATGTAGTGTTGAGAGTCAGCGGGGACCAGGCTACCGCGCTGTTCACTTCACCTCACGGCGTAGTGCGCGATGCGATCGAGCAGGCTCTTCCTAAACTGCGTGAAATGCTGGCCGATAATGGCATTATGCTGGGTAATGCCACAGTCAGTGACCAGTCCAGGCAGCAGTCGGGATTGTTCGGCAGCGATGGACAGGCAGGCAGGAATCCATCTGCGGGAGACCATGTTGATGCGGGCAGCGGCCAGTCGCCCAGCACGACTATTCTGCCTGTGCGGCGGCATCAGGGCATAGTCGACACCTTCGCCTGAGACGAAATCATAATTCCAAGCTGATCGGTATTCAGGGGCTTATTCCAGTTATCATATTGCTTGAAATTATTTGATAATTCGTCCAGACAACAAGGAATATTAATGGCTAAGCCTGACAAAGCAGCTCCCGCCGAAACGGAGGTTGTAGCAAAACCTAAAAGCAAGAAAATGCTGCTGATTATTATCGGTGTGGCTGTTCTGGGCGGCGGGGGCGGAGCCGCCTGGTATTTTACCAAGGGCAGCAGCCATAAAGCCGAGGAGGCCAAGGTGGTAGCGCCGCAGGCGCCCCCTAAATTTATCGCCATGGAGCCTTTTACCGTCAACCTGCAAAGCACCGAGGGCGACAAGTTTTTGCAGATCGGCATTACGCTGAAAATTGTCGAGCCGGAACTGGAAGAAAAACTTAAATTGCATTTACCCGAAATTCGTAGCCGCGTACTGCTACTGCTGTCGAGCAAGCGTGCTTCAGACCTGACCAGCAGTGAGGACAAAAATTATCTGGCGGCGGAAATTGTCGCGGATGTGAACAGATTGCTCGGGCTGCCGGTGGCGCCGTTGCCCAAGCGGGAAAAAAAGCGTACCGACACGTCCGGTATCGGGGATGACGGTATGGATGAGGCTGAACCGGCATCCGGCGTCGCATCCGCAGTTGCGGCCGCGCCTGAAGCCGAGGCGGCGCAACCGGAGAGCGCCGTTGCGGGCGCGGAAAAAGGGCATGCGATAGACGTGCTGTTCACCTCGTTCATTATCCAGTAAAGCCATGAGCAAAGATTTTCTTTCCCAGGATGAAGTTGACTCGCTGCTGAAAGGCGTCACCGGGGAACCCGATGATGAGCCGGAAGCGCAAGTCGAGCCTGAGGTAGGTATACAGCTCTACAATCTGGGCACGCAGGAACGGACAGTGCGCGGGCGCATGCCCACGATGGAAATTATCAACGCGCGCTTTGCCCGGCTGTTCAGAATCGCTTTTTTCAACCTGATCAGGCGTACTGCCGATGTTACTGTCGGGCAGATACGCATCCAGCAATACAGTGAATTCATCCGTAATTTACCGGTGCCGGCTAATTTCAATGTGGTGCAGCCGAAACCGCTGCGCGGTCATGCGCTGTTCATTTTCGATCCCAATCTGATTTTCCTGGTGGTCGACAATATGTTTGGAGGAGATGGCCGGTTCCATACCCGGGTTGAAGGCCGCGAGTTCACCCAGACTGAGCAGCGCATCATCCAGAAATTGCTGGCAGCAGTGTTTGAGTCCTACGGCAAAGCATGGGAGTCGGTGTATCCGCTGGAATTTGAATTCGTCCGCTCGGAAATGAATTCACAGTTCGCCAGCGTAACCACCCCCAATGAGGTGGTGATGGTAACAACCTTCGAAATTGAATTTGGCGGCATAGGCGGGTCATTTCATGTGCTGATGCCATACGCGATGATAGAGCCGATACGTGAGTTGCTCTACAGCACGGTACAGGGCGAGCATATGGTTACCGATAAGCGCTGGCAACAGACGCTGGCTAAGCAGGTGCAATCAGCGAATGTGGAGTTGACCGCAATACTGGGTCAGGCGCGCGTCACTGTAGATCAGGTGTTGAGAATGCAAAGCGGCGACGTGATCCAGCTGGATACCGGCAAAAGCATACAGGTAATTGTCGACGGCGTACCGGTAATGCAATGCAAATATGGCGTATCAAACGGCCAATATGCACTGCAGGTGGAAAAGATAGTGGCCGGAACTGCTAATGACACAATCGACGGGAGGTAAATATGGCTGACGAAAACTCGGGCATCAGCGCGGACGACTGGGGTGCCGCCATGGCGGAGCAAAATGCGGCGACAGCCGCCGCGCCGCCGTTGCAACCCCACGTATTTGAGCAGCTTGGCGCTGGTACAGCGCAGGGCGGCGCGCGTCAGGATCTGGACATGATTATGGACATACCGGTGCAGCTTACGGTTGAGCTGGGACGCAGCAAGATACCCATCAAAAACCTGCTGCAGCTGGCCCAGGGCTCAGTAGTGGAGCTGTCCGGCCTCGCGGGCGAACCGCTGGATGTACTGATAAACGGATTTCTGATTGCGCAAGGCGAAGTGGTGGTGGTGGATGAGAAGCTCGGCATACGCGTCACCGATATCATTACGCCGTCGGAACGCCTGCGCCGTATTAATCGCTGAATGGGTTCCGCTGATCAGCTCCCGCGCGGGCGTTTGCGCGTGATTTTCCGCTTCCTCTTGTGCTTCTCAGTGCTGTGCGTGCCGTTTGCTTATGCGCAGACTGAACGCCCGGCCTACACCCCCCCGCCCCCCGCAGTGTCATCCGGCAGTCTGCTGCAAATTTTTTTCAGCCTGCTGCTGGTGCTGGCGGCGGTCATGCTGGTGGCATGGCTGCTGAAGCGCATCAATCTGCCGCAACAGCGCGCCGGCGGCATGCTCAAAGTGATCAGCGGGGTAGCAGTCGGGCAGCGCGAGCGTATCGTGCTGGTTGAGATTAATGACACCTGGCTGGTAGTAGGCGTGGCGCCCGGCCAGGTGCGCACCCTGCATAGCATGCCGAAAGCCGTGGTCCCCGCGTCCGGCGATGTTCTGGTGCAGGGCGATGGCAAATTTCAGGGCTGGCTGCAGCAGATCATGGAGAAGCGTAGTGCGCGCTAGCCGACTGCTGCTGTGTATAGTTTTGCTGAACTTGATTTCTGGAGCGTTTGCCGCCGAGCCGGGACTGCCCGCGTTCACCAGCACACCGGCTGCCGGCGGCGGGCAGACCTATACGCTCAGTTTGCAAACGCTGCTGCTGCTCACCTCGCTCAGTTTTCTGCCGGCGGTGCTGTTGATGATGACCAGCTTTACCCGCATCATCATCGTCCTTTCATTGCTGCGCTCGGCTATCGGTACTCCCTCGTCCCCGCCGAATCAGGTGCTGATCGGATTGGCGCTGTTCCTGACTTTTTTTGTGATGTCGCCGGTGCTGGATAAGATATACAGCGAAGCATATCTGCCCTATAGCGAAAACAAGCTGACATTGCAGGAAGCCTATGACAGAGGCAGTCAGCCGCTCAAGGCTTTCATGCTGCGGCAGACGCGGCAAACCGATCTGGCGCTGTTCATAAAAATTTCCAACAGTGAGCCGTTGCAGAGCGCGGATCAGGTGCCGCTGAAGATTCTGCTGCCGGCCTATGTCACCAGCGAACTGAAAACCGCTTTCCAGATCGGGTTCGTGGTGTTCATTCCATTCCTGATTATCGATATGGTGGTAGCCAGTATTCTGATGTCCATGGGGATGATGATGGTCTCACCTTCGGTGATTTCGCTACCGTTCAAAATCATGCTGTTTGTACTCGCCGATGGCTGGAACTTGCTGATCGGATCGCTGGTGCAGAGCTTTTACACATAAGGATAAAGCGATGACCCCTGAAAGTGTGATGACCCTCGGCCGCCAGGCGCTGGAACTGACTTTGATGGTGGCCGCACCGCCATTGCTGGCCGCGCTGGTGATCGGGCTGGTGGTCAGTATTTTTCAGGCGGCGACGCAGATCAATGAAATGACTCTGTCGTTCATCCCCAAACTGATAGGCATGTTCGGGGTGCTGGTCATTACCGGGCCCTGGATGGTCGGCATGATGGTGGACTATATCCAGCGCCTGTACAGCAGTATTCCGTGGCTAGCCGGCTGATGGCTGGGGTTGTGAGGCCGCGCCCTTGATCAGCGTTACCAGCGCGCAGCTGTCTGCATGGCTCGCATTATTCGTCTTTCCATTTGTGCGCATACTGGCCCTGATTGCCAGCTCACCCGTGCTGGGCAATACGCAGGTGCCGGTGCGCGTCAAGATCGGCCTGGCGCTGCTGCTGACGATGATAGTGGCGCCGGGTCTGCCTGCGCAAGGGATCGACCCGGCCTCGGCGCTTGGTATGCTGGTGCTCATGCAGCAAATACTGGCCGGACTGGCGATAGGGTTTACGATGCGCCTGATCCTTAACTCGGTGGAGATGGCGGGGGAAATAATCGGTTTGCAAATGGGGCTGGGCTTCGCCAGCTTCTTTGATCCATTGAACGCGTCTTTTGCGCCGGTGGTGGCGCAATTCCTCGGCATTATTGCCGCACTTGCGTTCCTCGGATTGGACGGACATCTCTTCATGCTGTCTGCGCTGGCCGACAGTTTCCTCACGTTCCCGGTCAGTGCCACAATGCCCTCGGGCACCGCTCTGCATACCATCGCAGCCTGGGGCGGCAGTGTTTTCGCTCATGCGCTGCAATTGTCGATGCCGATCATCGGCGCACTGCTGCTCACCAACCTCGCGCTGGCGATCCTGACGCGCAGCGCACCGCAACTCAACATCTTCGCGATAGGCTTTCCGATTACGCTGGCGGTCGGTTTTGCGACGTTGCTGCTATCGCTGGCCTATATGGCAGGGCTGCTGGAGCAGATTACCCACGCCAGCCTGGATGAGGTACGGCATATCATGCAGCAGTTGGGACAGCACTAGGAAAGTCAACCAGGGAAAATCTGCGCAGGTTAAACAGCAACGGCAGCGCCGCGTAAGCGCGGTGGCCGCCGTTGTGCTACAGATAATTGAAAATCGAGAGGTTCTGTACCTGCAGAAAGGATTTCTGCGCTGCCTGCAGGGTAGTGCTCTGTTTCGCCAACTCGGAAATTGCCGCGTTGTAATCCACTTCCTGCAGTTGCGATAAAGTCTGCTTGTACTGTAATCCCAGAGAATTCGCGGTTGACGTCAGGCTATCCGCGGTGTTCATGCGGGAGCCCAGCGCGGCCCGGGTGGTCAGCACATTATCCAGGCCTTGCATCAAACCGTTCTGCGCGGCGCCCAGAGCGGCATTGAGTTGTGTGGTGCTGGCGATGTTACCCTGGATCAGCGGCGTTCTAAGTGCGCTGATCAGGTTGGACAGGGTCTGGAATATGCTGACGTTAGTGCTGGGTGCTATGGTAAACACGTCGCCATCAGACGGAGCACCCTGAATGTTGAACTGCATGCCGTTAAAGGTGATCTGTTGTCCGTTGACATAAGCATTGCCGGCGGACAGCGCGGTTCCGGTGGTCGTATCGGTTATGTCATAAGTGGTGATCCCGCCACTGACATTGAATTTCAGCTGATATTGATCGCTGTTAAGCAACGCCGGATTATTCACCACGCCCTGGGTGATGATGCCACTGCCGCTGTTGCTTGCGCCCGTCTGGGTGACGAATGTCCCGTTGCCGTTCTTGATGCGCATGAAAATATCCGCGCCGGAGTCGCTGGTGCTCAATTGTATGGACGCGTTGCCCTGCACTTTGCGTTGCCCGTCATCGCCCAGATATTGTATGCCCGCAGCGGTCTGCCCAAACGGTGTTATGCCTCCCTGGAAGCCGGAGTATAAATAGTTGCCATTGCTATCGGTACTGTTTGCCAGCCCGACCAGTTCATCCAGACTGCTCTGCAAATCGGTGGCAAGTGCAGCCCGGTCGGCATTGGACAGGGTAGGATTGACAGCATTTATGGCTTTGGTATGAGCATTTTGCAGCAAGGTGACTACTGACTGCAAAGTGCTATCAGATAGCGACAGCGTCGACGACGCAGCGCTGAGGTTATTGATGTATTGGGTATTGGACGCGTCGACCTGCGATACCTCGAGCGCTCGCGCCGCCGCGGCAGGGTCATCCGCCGGAGTCAGCATGCGGCGCCCGGTAGCGATTTGCTGCTGGGTCTGGAACATCAAGGTTTGCTGCTGGTTTAAATTGGCCGCGTTGACGTCATACAGGGTGCTGGTGCTGATACGCATGGATTAACCTCCTATGGACAGCAGAGTGTTGAACAGCGTGCTGGCTATCTGCATGGCTTTGCCGGCGGCTTGGTAGGCTTGCTGGTAGCGCAACAGATTGGCCGCTTCTTCGTCGAGATTCACCCCCGAAACGGCTTGCTGGGCCTGCACGGCTTGCTGCACGATGGTGTTCTGCGCAGTGCTTGTGACGTTCAGTTCGCGTGTTTTATTGCCGATCTGGCTCACCAGTTGCCCGTATACACCTTGGTAACTGCTGGTGCCGCCGAGCAGGGTGCTGCGGGTTTGCAATCCGGCTAGCAGCAACGCATTGCTGTTGTCAGTGGATGCGCTGGTATTGGGGCCGACGGTAAACGTGTCGCCTGGGTTGGGCGCTGCGCTTAGCTTGGCCGTCCAGCCGTTAAATGACAAGGTGGCGCCGGCATTGGGGTCATACGGGGTGCTGGCCGCCAGCACGGTCGGGGCGGGCAGAGTACTGTTGTCGGTAACGGTATAGTGAGTTGCGTCGGTAAACTGAATGGTAACGTTATTTCGCAGATTGGCGGCCGTGGGCGGTGGTGCATTAACCGTGGCCGCACCGATTTTTCCGGTTCCGGTATTTGTCAGTGCTGTATTGGTCCGGACCGGCGCAGCCAGCGCAATCTTGGCGGTGTCGGTTATTGCAACCGCAAAATCCCGCGCGCCATTGACGGTGGGGCGGATCGTGTAAATGTCGCCGGCGTTGGGCGTGCCGGAAACCAGATTGAGCGAAAGGCCATCCACCGGGGTTGCTGGTAATGTGGCGAGATTGGAAAAAACGGTGGTATTGTCACTCAGGCGCTGCAGCGTATAACCCGCGGCGTTGTAGGTTAAGGTGTAATCACTGCCGGTAAGCTGGCCTGTATTGGCGATGCTGGCGCCAATCACAGCGTTGCCGATATTCGCGCTATTGCTGTTAACCACTGGAGCCGCCTCGGTAAATAAATTACCGCCCGGCGCGCCGCGCAGATCCTGACCCAGTTGGTGCTGTGCGTTAAACGTGCCAGCCAAACCCAGCGCGACCAAGCCCAGCGAGTTTTGCGCCGGGTCGAGCGACTGACTGCGAAACGCCAGCAGGCCACCCAGATTGCCGCCCTGCAGGGAACTGGACTTCAGTCGCACGATGGAAGTGCCGTTGCCGGCGGCCACCTCAAGTTTGGTGGGGTCATTCAGCGACTGGACCGTTTGCAGGCTATATGCCTGTGAACCTGCAACCAGTAGCTGTCCGTTGCCGACCGATACAAAATAGCTGCCATCGCTTTGCTTGACGACACTGGCGGTAATTTCCTGATTGAGCTGGGTGATCAGCTGGTCGCGCTGATCCATCAAATCATTCGGTGGCTGCCCGGTGGAAGTTGCTGATGCAATGTTCTGATTGAGCGCAGCGATTTGCTGCGCATAGCTGTTTATATTGCCCACGCTGGCGGTAATCTGGCCGTTTACCCCGTTATTAATGCTGACCAGTTGCTGGTTCAAGGTCTGGAAGCGCACGGACAAAGTCTGAGCGCTGCTGAGCAGCGTCTGCCGCGCAGGTTGCGATTCGGGAGAATTGGCTGCGCCGTTCACCGCCCCGAAAAAATCCTGCAGCGCCGGCGCCAGGCCGGCATTGGGGTCGGCCAGCATATTATTGATTTGCTGGATCTGGCTGGAATAGGTATTGAGCTGCGCGGCCTGTCCCTGGGCCGCCACCGTCTGGCTGGCCAGGAATTGATCGTAAATACGCTTGACGGTAGTAACGTTGGAGCCTTGGCCGATAAAACCGGCGCCAGTGTATTGGCCCGGGCTTGAGCTGACCACGATCTGCTGGCGGCTGAACCCGGGAGTATTGGCATTGGCAATATTATGCTCAGTGGTAGCCAGCCCGATCTGTGCAGAATTCATCCCGCTGATGCTGATGCCGAAAAGATCGGTACCCATAGTCTTCCTTAAACGCAGTTTGCTATTGTTATCGGCAGCCGGGCTAAATCCTTGAGTTTCTCGGCGGCGCTGCGGTTAACCCAGTATATTGATACGGTTAATAACCTTGACCAGTTTAGTGGCATATTCCGGGTCCGTGGCATAGCCGGCGCGCTGTAATGCACGGGCCGCGTCGGGGGCAGCCTGCCCGGCCTGCATCACCGACGCGTAGCGCGGATTGTCGCGCAACAGGTGCGCATAGTCATCGAATGCCTCGGCATATGAATCATACACCCGGAACTTCTCCACCTGTTTGCTCGCAATGCCGTTATGGTACTCAGTAGTGGTGATTTCGGTGACTTTGCCCTTCCAGTTGTCGCCGGCCTTGATCGCGAACAGGTTGTAACTGTTACTGCCGTCGGGCAGGTTGATTTCACGTCGGCCCCAGCCGCTCTCCAGCGCAGCCTGACCGATCATCAGCTGTGCCGGTATGCCGGTGGCCTGGCTGGTTGCAGTCGCGTAGGGATTCATGCGGCGGACGAAATCCTGTGGCAGGCCGGGACCGGCGGCCGGCAAGGCAGAGGCGCTTTTCGCTTGTGGCGTCAGCGCAATGCCTGGTTCCGGTTTGACCGGCGACCCTGCCGCGTTGGCAGGATTGATCGTGCGGCTTAACTGCTTCACCATCATGTCGGCCAAACCTATACCGCGGCTGGACATGCTCTGCGCCAGTTGCTGATCCAGCATTTCGGTAAACATTTTGGTTTGCTCGTTATCAAACATGCCGTCCTGCGGGGTCGCGCTGCGCATGCTCTTCAGCATCATGTTCATGAATACGGTTTCGAATTGCTGGGCGGTCGCCTTGAGCGCCTGATCGGGCGAGTTTTTAGCCTGCAGGCGCAATTGATCGAGGCCTTGCGCGGTTTTCGCGAGCCCCGCAAGGGCAATGGCGGAATGATTATTGGTGATCATTTAAATGATCTCCAGTTCCGCACGCAATGCGCCGGCGGATTTCATTGCCTGCAAAATGGCCAGCAAATCCTGTGGAGTCGCGCCGATCGAGTTCAGCGCCTTCACTACTTCATTCAGCGATACGCCTTTCTTCAGCATGACCAGTCCGCCCTTATCGGACTGAATGTCTATGGTGGACTTGGCCGTCTGCACCGTTTCGCCCCCGGACAGCGCGTTCGGCTGGCTGACTGTGGTATCGGTATTGATTATGACGGTCAGGTTGCCGTGAGAGATCGCGCAGTTTTCCAGCGTGACGGTCTGGTTCATGACCACCGAGCCGGTGCGTGCATTGATGATGACCCTCGCCAGGCCTTTGGCCGGGTCCACCTGCAGGTTTTCAATCTGCGAAAGGAAGCTTACGCGTGCGCTGCCGTCCGGCGCGCGGACCTTGATCATGCGACCATCCAGCGCGGCGGCGATTTCCCTGTCCGGCGACAATTCCCGGTTGATGGTATCGGCCAGACGCGTGGCCGTGGTGAAGTCGGTGGTATTCAATTCCAGATTGATAAAATCGCCTTGCCCCAGCACAGTCAGTACCGCACGTTCTACGGTTGCGCCCCCCGGTATCCGGCCAACGCTCAGGTGATTAATCTGTACCTTGGCGCCGTTGGCGGCGGCCCCGACTCCGCCCACCAGCAGGTTGCCTTGCCCCATGGCATACACCTGACCGTCGGCGCCTTTCAATGGAGTCATCAGCAGCATGCCGCCGCGCAAACTTTTGGCGTTGCCGATCGACGAAACGGTCACATCAATGACCTGGCCGGGGCGCGCGAACGGCGGCAGGGTAGCGGTTACCATCACCGCCGCTACATTTTTCAATTGCAGACTGCTATTGTCCTGCGGCAAAGTTACGCCCAGTTGCGCCATCATGTTGATGATGCTCTGTACCGTGAACGGCGTCTGGGTGGTCTGATCGCCGCTGCCGTCGAGCCCGACCACCAGGCCATAACCCAGTAACTGGTTATCGCGTACGCCTTGTATGCTGGCCAGATCCTTGATGCGTTCGGCCAGCGCAGCAACCGGCGTGATTACAATCAGCCCCGCCAGAAATATTTTTATTATTGCGTTCATGCCGGCCTCATTAGAAAGGCAGCACCGAGAGGAATACACGCCCCAGCATGCTGGTGAAGGTCGATTGATCGATATGGGTTGCACCCTTGTATTCAACATGCGCATCGGCCACTTGGGTGGATAGCACGGTGTTGGTGCCGGTAATGGTGTTGGGATTAATCACCCCGGAAAACCGGATGTATTCACTCGACTGATCGATTGCCACCTGTTTCTCGCCGCCCACCAGCAAATTGCCATTGCCCAGCACCTCGATTACCGTCACGGTAATGGTTCCGCTAAACGCATTGGTACCGGCGCCGGCGCTCTTGTCCGCCAGACTGCCGCTGGTATTGTTGGTAATGCCAAAGGGGCTCAGCAGGACCGCGCCACTTTTGCCGCCGGTAATGGTCGGCGTCGTCGCTGTAATCGTGCCGGCATGCGTTGCGTTTTTACTGGAGCTCTGGCTGGCTGCGGTGACTTCAACGATATTAATCGTGAGGACATCGCCGACGTTACGCGCATGCCGGTCTTCGAAAAAAGCATTACTTCTGCCGGCCTGGAAGATTGCGCCATTGTGAGCGATCGGCACGCTTTGCGTAACCGGTCGCGCGGTCATCGGCTGCTTGATGCTGGTCGCGGGTGTGCTGGTGCAGGCTGCAAGCACCACCAGTAATCCGCAGGCACTGCGTTTGAAAGAATTATTCACGTAAGGTCCTGTGCATTACATCTGCGTCAATCTTTGCAGCATCTGGTCCGAAGCGGTGATCGCTTTGGAATTGATTTCATAGGCACGCTGCGCCTGGATCATATTCACCAGCTCTTCCACCACATTGACATTGGATGTTTCGACGTAGCCCTGACTCAACATTCCCGCGCCGTTGGTTCCCGGAACATTCGTGCCAGGCGTGCCGGATGAAGCGGTTTCGGTATACAGGTTCTGGCCCTGGCTTTGCAGTCCGGCCGGGTTGATGAAAGTAGCCAGTTGCAGGCTGCCTATCTGCACCGGTGTAGTTACCCCGGCCTGAGTGGCGGATACCGTGCCGTCCCGGCCTATGGTCAGGCTGGTCGAACCGGCCGGTATGGTCAAAGCCGGCTGTATCGGGAAACCGTTGGAGGTGACCAACTGGCCCTGATTATTGGTCTGGAACGAGCCATCGCGGGTATAAGCGGTGGTGCCGTCCGGCATCAGGACCTGGAAGAAGCCATCGCCCTGAATCGCCAGATCCAGAACGTTGTTGGTCTGCTGCATGTTTCCCTGGATATGGATGCGCTCAACCGCAACCGGGCGTACGCCGGTGCCGATCTGGAGTCCGGACGGAATCTGGGTTTGCTGGGAAGACTGCGCGCCAGGCTGGCGCACGGTCTGGTACAGCAGATCTTCAAACACCGCGCGCGAACGCTTGAAGCCGGTGGTGCTAACGTTAGCCAGATTATTGGAAATGACGTCCATCTGGGTCTGTTGCGCTTCCAGCCCGGTTTTGGAAATCCATAAGGAACGTATCATGAGTGTGTCCTTTCAGTTAAGGCTTAAATCAACCGCTGATGTTGAACAAAATGCTGGCCTGTTTGGCATTGTCATCGGCGTTTTGCAGCATCTTCATTTGCATATCGAACTGGCGTGACAGCGAGATCATATTCACCATCGCGTCGATCGGATTCACGTTGCTGTTTTCCAGATTGCCCGAGACCACGGTTACCGTACCGTCCGCGTCGGCCGGTTGGCCGTCGCGCGGGCGAAAAAGTCCGTCGTCGCCGCGCACCATCTCATTTCCCGGCGGGTTGACCAGCTTGATGCGTCCTACCAGGATGATCTGGCTGGGCGCGGATCCGGTCGGAATGGTGGATATGGTGCCGTCGCTGGCTATAGTGACACTGGCATTTGGCGGGACGGTAATTGGTCCGGCATCCCCCGCAATATTCAGCCCGTTGCGGGTCTGCAGAATGCCATTCGCGGTCACTTGCAGGCTGCCGTCGCGGGTATATGCTTCCGTACCGTTTTCCAGTTGCACCGCGATCCAGCCCTGGCCTTGTACCGCCACATCCAGGCTGCGTCCGGTCGCCTGGATCGCGCCCGGCGCAAAGTCGGCGCCGGAGGTGGAGTCCACCACAAAGCTGCGTGTGGGTAATCCTTCGCCGACGAGCGGCACAGCACGAAAGGTATTGATTGCGGCGCGATAGCCTGGCGTATTGGTATTGGCTAAATTTTGCGACACCGCTGCCTGCTGTTGCAGCACATGCGCAGCGCCGGTCATTGCGGTATAGATCAGTCTGTCCACGATGTTTTCCTGAAAGCGGGTTGAAGCGCCCTCTGCCTCATAAATTCAATAGCGACTAATTAAGCGGGACTCACGCGCTTATTAACCCAGATTGATCAGGGTCTGCAGCACGGTATCCTGCGTCTTGATCGTCTGGGCATTGGCCTGGTAGTTGCGTTGCGCGGTAATCATATTGACCAGCTCGGTGGTCAGGTCGGTGTTGGATTCTTCCACCGCCCCGGTCTGCAGCACGCCGTTGTTGCCCGAACTGGGTACGCCCGTCACTGGCGCGCCGGAAGCGGTGGTCGCCGCCCACAGATTGTCCCCCAGCGGTTGCAACCCCTGATTGTTGGGGAAAGTGGCCAGCGCAATCTGTCCCAGCGCTTTGGTCAGCCCGTTGGAATAATTGCCTACGATGATCCCCTCGGCCGAGGTACTGAAGCCGGTCAGCGAGCCCGATGTGTTGCCGTTCTGGGACAGTTTGGTGACGCCGAACGATGCCCCGAACTGGGTAGCATTGGTAAAGTTGTAGGAAATCGTTTGCGCAGAAGAACCTACAGGCGTAAATGTGGGGGTTGTCGGTGTCGTCGATCCACCGGCTGAGGCTGCAGCGTTATTGTATGAACCGTCAGTATTAAACTGCAGTGTTCCCGCTGCGACCCAGTCTGCCGGAGTCGCAGGAGCCGGGTTCGGGGACAGGTAAGAGGGCGGGGTGGTGGTAGGTGCGGTCGGATCAACTATGACCGAATAGACATTCCACGCGTTACCGGTGAGCGCTCCGAATGTTGCGGGGGCGGCCGGGCCGGTGGCCGGTTGTGACGCTACAAAAGTTGTGCCGCTGGTAATAGACGCAATAGTCGAACCGGCGGGAAAACCGCCTCCGGTTATGGTCTGGCCTACGGCCAGTCCGGCTGTACTGGCCACGGTTCCGGTGGAGCCGGACGGAGTGGTGACCATTGAGGAAGCGGCCACAGTCGGCGCTTTCACGAAATACAGCGTGTTGATCTGCGCATTGCCCTTGCTGTCGTAAGTGGTCGTTGAAGTGGAATTGTTGAATGAGTCGGTATTGCCCGGATCGAATGCTACAGAGGGCGGTTGTACGCGCGAATCGAGGTTCAGGTATACCGTTACATCGCTGCTTTGTGTCGGCAGTATATTGGCTGTCGAAATCTGCAGGGGCGCGGTCGGGCCGCTGTTTGCCACCACGCCGGTTGCACTGGCTGGCCATCCGGTCAACTGCTTCCCTGTGCTGTTAACAATGAAACCATTTCTGTCCATCTGGAATTGTCCGTTCCGGCTATAGTCGACTCCATTGCTGCCCTGCATGATAAAAAAACCTGCGCCATTGATAGCGATGTCGAGTGTGTTGCCGGTGACCTTGATGGTGCCCTGGGTGAATTGCTGCGCCACCGTCGAGAGCTTGGTGCCGATACCGATCTGCCCGCCGCCCGCGCCGCCGCCCAGCGAAGCTGCGTATACATCAGCAAACTGCGCCCGCGATTGTTTGAACCCTACCGTATTTGCATTCGCTACGTTGTTGCCTATCACTTCCAGATCGGTCGATGCCGCACTCAAACCGCTTAGCCCCTGGGTAAAACTCATAACTGTCTCCTCGTGTTAGTAGTCGCTGCAGTCAGCATGGCGCCGAGTATCGATTACAAAATTTGCTGCACATCCGACAGGGCGAATTCACCCAGTTGGCCAATGTTCAAAGTAGCCCCCTGTACTCCCGGGGTAACGGCATTCACCATGCCGAAGGCCAGTGTGGCCGCCGCTGTTTTGTTGCCGGTCAATAATGCCTGAGCGGTGAAACTGTAGGAGCCGTCCTTGGCCGTTGCTCCGGTGTCGGTTTTACCATCCCATGCAAATGACACAACGCCGCTATCCTGTGCCCCCAATTGCAGGGTACGTACCGTGTTGCCAGCGGCATCGTGGATGGTCACGCTGAGGCTGTCGGCCGGCTGCGCCAAACTCACTCCGCCCAGGGCCTGGCCACTGGCCAGATTTATCCCCGAGCCGGGAACCAGCACTCCGTGCCCGATCATATTGCTTGCCGATACCGACTGCGCCATGGCCATGCTGTTGCTCAGCGCCTGCAGGGTGATGTTCAGTTGGTTGATGCCGCTGACCGTACTGAGTTGCGCCATTTGCGAGGTGATCTGGGCATTGTCCATCGGGTTCAGCGGGTCCTGATTGCGGAGCTGCGCGGTCAGCATGGTGAGAAACTGGTCCTGCGTTGCGGTAGCGCTGCCGCTGTTGTTCGACAACGAACTGCTGGCGTTAAGAGAGGCGATCAGCGCGGCGGAATTACTGGCATCCTGGGTTGCGGTAACCATAGCTTATCCTTTAGGTTATTGACCGATGGTCAGGGTCTTGAGCAGCAGGCTTTTGGAAGTATTGATTGCTTCCACATTGTTCTGGTAAGAGCGCGAGGCCGAAATCATGTTGACCATTTCTTCGACCACATTGACATTCGGCATTGTGACGTAGCCTTGCTCATTGGCCATCGGGTGCTTGGGGTCATAAACCGTTTTCATCGGCGACGCGTCTTCCACCACAGCCGCCACCTTGACGCCGGAGCCGCCCTGTGCGTTTGGTGGGAGCGTGCTGAAAATCACCTGCTTGGCGTGATAGGGCTGGCCGTCCGGTCCAGTTGCGCTGTCGGCATTGGCCAGATTGCTGGCAACCACATTCAGCCGCTGCGACTGCGCAGTCATGGCTGTACCGGCGATATTAAAGACATTAAACAGTGACATGAGGATTATCCTTGCAGTGCGGTTAATACATCCTTGATCTGGGCGTTGACAAAGCTCACGCTTGCCTCGTAGCGCAGCGCGTTGTCGGCGAACTGCGCGCGTTCCACATCCATGTCGACCGAGTTGCCGTCGGCGCTGGGCTGTAATACATTGCGGTACATCACGGGGGCGCCCAGTATGTTAGTGCCCGTTGCGCCGCCGGGTTGATGATTAAGTGCGGTCGCCATCAGCGGGAGTTTGGCCGTGTTGCCGGAGAGCGCGCCCTGCAACGCGCTGGCAAAGTCTACGTCCCTGGCCTTGTAGCTGGGGGTGTCGGCATTGGCAATATTGGACGCCAGCAGCTCCTGGCGTGCCGCACGCAGGTTTAGCGCGGTCTGCTGAAATTGCAGCATGTTGTCAATTTTGCCGGTCATGGGCGCACTCCATTTATGTTCGAGTACCAGATGTCGCCATACTAAACATAGGCAAGTGGCTGCCATGGTCCGATTAAACGCGGAAACCCCCCTTATTTCAGAAGTTAAAAAGCTTTCTTCAAAAGCTTGCAGGCCCGACAATGTCGTTATGAAAAACTTACGCGTCATGCTGTGCTTTGTGCTATTGCTGGGGTTGCCCGCGCACGCAAAAGAACTGCAGAGTCCCAGGGAACTGCAGAGTCACAGCGAGATTCGCCAGGCCGTCATCGCGTTCGTGCGCGCTGGGACGGAGACTTTGCCCGGGCAAGTGACCTTTAAAGTAGATCAGATAGACCCACGAGTCGTTCTGGCTGTGTGCCACACGGTCGAAATTTTTGTGCCGCCGGGTACGCAGCTGTTGGGAAATACGATGGTAGGGGCGCGCTGCCCGGGAAAAAATGGCTGGTCGTTGTTTATACCGGTGCATATCAAGGTAACAGTGGACCTGTTGCTCGCCAACAAGCCGCTGCTGCAGGGGCATGTTCTGCAAAGCGACGATATTTCCAGTCAGCCCGGCGAAATGACTCAGCCCGGACTGATCACTGATCCCATGCAGGCAGTGGGTAAAGTGCTTAAGATGGGAATATCTTCAGGCCAGCCGTTGAAACGGGACATGTTGCGTGCGCCGTATGTGATAACGCAGGGGCAGACGGTGCAGATATTGGCTGACGGGGCAGGCTACCGGATAAGCTTCACCGGGGTAGCGCTAGGTAACGCGGCAGAAAGTCAGGGCGTACAGGTTAAGACACCCTCCGGCCAGGTGGTCAACGGGACGGCACGGGCGGGGGGAGTTGTTGTGGTGCAGCCATGACAGTACTAGAATGTCGCAAAAGCTGAAATTCCAATTGATAATAATGTAATTATTGCTGTATAAACAGCTGCGAGCACACGCTGTCGAGTGTGATGATAGATAACTGGTTTAGTCCTTCCGGGTCAAAAATAATGCAGGAAATATTTTTCGCGCGTCAGCCCATCGTGAGTCGTCAAGGCAGCCTGTATGCGTTCGAGCTGCTGTTCCGCCCGATGGGTCCGGAGGGCGTACTCGATAATACTCAAGCTACCGCTCAGGTAATTCTTAATGCGTTCGGCGAAATGGGTATAGCCGAAGTGCTTGGGCCGCATAGAGGATTCGTTAATTTCGATACCGAGTTTTTGATGAGCGACCTGCTGGAGCTGTTGCCCAGGCATCTGACGGTTCTGGAATTACTTGAGTCGGTTAACATTAATGATGAAATTATTGAACGCTGCCGCGACCTGAAAAATAAAGGATTCAGCCTGGCTCTGGATGACGTCCGAGAGTTGCACGACTCTACGCGGCCGTTGCTGAACCTCGTAAATGTGATTAAGGTGGATCTGGGTCAGGTAGAGGTTGCGGAATTACCCTCGCTGATCAAAAAACTGAAACACTATCCGGCCCAGCTGCTGGCAGAGAAAGTTGAAACCCACGATCAGGCCAGATACTGTTTTGATTTGGGCTTTGATCTGTTTCAGGGATTCTATTTCGCTCATCCGGAAGCGTTGTCTGGAACGCGTATCCATCCTTCCAAAATGGTACTGCTGCGCATCCTGAGCCTGATGATGAGCAACGAAAGCGATCAGAAGATTGAAGATGCCTTCAAGGAAAATCCGGACCTGATATACAGCCTGTTGCGTATGGTGAATTCCGCCGCTATGGGGTTGCAGACAAAAATATCTTCGCTGCGTCAGGCGTTGATGGTGTTTGGGCGCCAGCCGCTGCAGCGCTGGGTGCAACTGCTGCTGTATGCAACGGACGCAAGTATGCGTACGGTCAGCCCGCTGATGCAGCTGGCCGCTACGCGCGGAAAATTTATGGAACTGATTTCGAAACAGATCAGCCAGAATACTCAGGATCATGCCGACCGTGCTTTCCTGGTCGGCGTACTGTCACTGCTGGAAGCTCTGCTGCAAATGCCCATGGCGGCAGTATTGGCGTGCATGAATCTGGATGAGGAAGTGAGGGCGGCTTTGCTGGACCGTACCGGCCAGATGGGTGATTTCCTGACTGTATGTGAGCAGCTGGAGCAAGGCGATATCCGCTCGGTTAATAATCAGCTGCAGGCCTATACAGGTCTGACTCTCGGTATGGTCAACAACGCTGAGCTGGAAGCGCTGGCCTGGGCCAATAACATCCTTACCTAGGACAGACGACTATCGTATAGCCTGACGGACAGGATGCGGCAAGGCTGCCCAAGTCCGTGCCGATGCGATAAAATGCTCACCGTATTTAAGTAAACTACAATGTCTTCCATCAGCTCTGCCGTAATTCCAGAATGCCTGCTGCGCCAGGAAGTGCTTGCCCTGCATGCCTATCATGTGCCGTCCAGTAGAGGCATGGTGAAACTGGATGCGATGGAAAATCCTTATCCGCTGCCGCCGCAATTGCGCGATGAACTTGCCCGCCTCGTTGCCGATGCGGCTATCAATCGTTATCCCGATGCCGGCGCACAACGCCTGAAAGAAAAAATTCGCGCGGTAACCGCTTTGCCCCAGGACATGGAAATACTGCTCGGCAATGGTTCGGATGAGCTTATTCAGCTACTCGCGCTGGCGGTGGCCAAGCCCGGCGCGGTATTGCTGAGCGTAGAGCCCTCCTTTGTGATGTATCGGATGATTGCAGCGTTCTCCGGCATGCAATATATAGGCGTTCCGCTAACCGAGAATTTTGCGCTGGATTTGCCTGCGATGCTGGCGGCCATCCGGCAACATCAGCCGGCGCTGGTATTTATCGCGTACCCGAATAATCCCACCGGCAATCTGTTTGATGCCGCAGCCATTGCCCAGATCATTGCGGCCGCGCCGGGGCTGGTGGTGATTGACGAGGCCTATTACGCGTTTGCCAGCGCCAGTTTTATCCCGTTGCTGGGGCGCTATCCCAACCTGCTGGTGATGCGTACTTACTCCAAGCTGGGCATGGCCGGTTTGCGCCTCGGATTCCTGGCTGGCGCTGCGTCCTGGCTGGAGCAGCTGGAAAAGCTGCGCTTGCCTTATAATGTGGGCATATTGCCGCAGCTCGTGGCGGAAAAATTGCTGGAGCGGCACGATGTGCTGTTGCAGCAAGCGGCCTGGATAAAGCGCGATCGAGCCCGCCTGTATCAGGATCTAGTCGGTATGGCAGGCGTCCGGGTGTATCCGAGCGAGGCCAATTTCATCCTGTTTCAGGTGATGAATGCCGACCGGGTTTTTGACGGATTAAAGCAGCGCGGGGTACTGATCAAAAAGCTGCATGGCACGCACCCATCGTTGCAGGGCTGTATGCGTGTTACGGTAGGTACGCCACCGGAAAATGAAAAATTTATCGCGGCGTTGCGGGCGGAACTGCAGGCCGCCGAAGCGCCGTCGGCGCTGGTGTAGATGAAGTCGGGTCGGCTGGACGAATGCCGCGCCGCGGTATTTATAATTAGTTAAGGCGAAATCATGCGCAGTGCCCAAGTTACCCGCAATACCCTGGAAACTCAGATCAGCATCCGGCTCGATATCAATGGCACCGGCCAGTCCAGTTTCAATACCGGCCTGCCGTTTCTTGACCACATGCTCGACCAGATCGCGCGTCACGGCATGGTCGATCTGGATGTCACGGCCAAGGGCGATCTGCATATTGATGCTCATCATACTGTCGAGGACATCGGCATCACACTGGGTCAGGCGTTTAATCAGGCGGTCGGCGACAAGAAGGGCTTACGTCGCTATGGCCATGCCTATGTGCCGCTGGACGAGGCGCTGTCACGCGTGGTGCTGGATATTTCCGGCCGCCCCGGGCTGGTTTTCAACGTCGATTTTGTGCGCTCCAGCGTGGGCCAGTTTGACATCGACCTGGTGCATGAATTTTTTCAGGGGTTCGTCAATCATGCGCTGGTGACGTTGCATATCGATAATCTGGCCGGCAATAACGCGCATCATCAGGCGGAAACGGTATTCAAGGCATTTGGACGTGCGTTGCGCATGGCGCTGGAACTGGATGAGCGCATGGCCGGCATTATGCCTTCAACCAAGGGCAGCCTGTAGGACTGAACTATGGCGGACATTGCAGTGGTTGATTACGGCATGGGTAATTTGCGTTCGGTGTATCAGGCGCTGCATGCCGTTGCGCCTGAAGTGTCCATCGTAGTGACCGATGATCCGCAGCAAATTGCGCAGGCGTCGCGCGTCGTTTTTCCGGGACAGGGCGCGATGCCGGACTGCATGCGCGAACTGGGCGCGCATGGTTTGCAGGCGGCGGTGGTGGATGCCGCGCGCAATAAGCCTTTCCTCGGGATCTGCATAGGGCTGCAAATGCTGTTTGAGCACAGCGCGGAAGGCGATGTGGCGGGGCTGGGCATACTGTCCGGCCAGGTCGTGCGTTTTGCGGCCAATCAGCAGGATGAACGGGGCGGCAAGCTGAAGGTGCCTCACATGGGCTGGAACCAGGTGCATCATACCGACCGTCCGGCACATGCATTATGGAACGGCATTGCACAGGATGCGCGCTTCTATTTTGTCCACAGTTATTATGTAGAGCCGCGCGATGGACAACTGGTGCAGGCCACCAGCGATTACCCTCGGCCTTTTGCCTGTGCCGTGGGGCGTGATAACCTATTTGCGGTGCAATTCCATCCGGAAAAAAGCCAGGATGCCGGGTTGACGCTGCTGAAAAATTTTGTGAACTGGAACCCGGCCTGAGCCGGGATTGAAACTTTAATTCGTTATTAATAATAATTGCCATGTTGATTATTCCTGCGATTGATTTAAAAGACGGACACTGTGTGCGCCTGCGCCAGGGTGTGATGGAAGATGCCACGGTGTTTTCCGAAGACCCGGCCGCGATGGCACGACACTGGCTGGCGCAAGGTGCGCGCCGATTGCATCTGGTCGATCTGAATGGCGCGTTTGCCGGCAAGCCAAAAAATGAAGCGGCCGTGCGCAGCATCGTGCAGGCCGTGGGGCTGGACGTACCCATCCAGTTGGGCGGCGGCATACGCGATCTGGAAACGATCGAACTCTACCTCGACATAGGAGTGACCTATATCATCGTCGGTACCGCCGCGGTCAAGGTGCCGGGATTTCTGCACGAAGCCTGCGATGCGTTTCCCGGCCACATTATGGTGGGCCTCGATGCCAAGTCGGGCAAGGTCGCGGTGGATGGCTGGTCCAAGCTCACCGGGCATGATGTCCTGGATCTGGCCAAACGTTTTGAGGATTATGGCGTCGAGGCCATTATCTATACCGATATCGGGCGCGATGGCATGATGTCCGGCGTCAATATTCCCGCCACTGTACAGCTGGCGCGGGAATTGACTGTGCCGGTGATCGCCAGCGGCGGCATCACCAACCTGGACGATGTGCGGGCGTTGTGCGAAGTATATGAAGAAGGTATCACCGGCGCGATTACCGGACGTGCCATTTATGAGGGATCGCTGGAACTTGGTCCGGCGCAGGCGCTGGCCGACCAGCTCTGCAAACCTTTGCTGTGATGCTGGCCAAACGGGTCATCCCATGCCTGGACGTAAACGCCGGTCGCGTGGTCAAAGGCGTGAGTTTTGTCGAGCTGCGCGACGCCGGCGATCCGGTGGAGATTGCCCGCCGCTATGATGAACAGGGCGCCGACGAACTGACTTTCCTCGATATTACCGCCAGCTCGGATAACCGCGGCATTCTGTTTCGCATGATCGAACAGGTGGCCGAGCAGGTTTTCATTCCGCTCACCGTGGGCGGCGGTGTGCGCGAAGTCATGGATGTGCGCAATCTGCTCAATGCCGGCGCCGACAAGGTGAGCATTAACACTTCGGCGGTGGTCAATCCGCAGCTGGTGGCGGATGCCACGTCACGCTATGGTTCGCAATGCATCGTCGTGGCGATAGACGCGAAGCAGGTTGAAGCTGGACGCTGGGAAGTATTTACCCATGGCGGGCGCCGTGCTACCGGGCTGGATGCAGTGCAATGGGCGCTGCAAATGCAGCAGCTGGGCGCAGGGGAAATTCTGCTGACCAGCATAGACCGCGACGGTACCCGAAGCGGCTTTAATCTGGCCCTGACCCGTGCGGTAACCGACGCGCTGGACATCCCGGTGATCGCCAGCGGCGGCGTCGGTAATTTGCAGCATCTGGCCGACGGGATTAATCTGGGCGGCGCAGACGCCGTGCTGGCGGCAAGCATCTTTCATTACGGTGAATATACCGTGCGCCAGGCCAAGCAGTTTATGGCGCAACAGGGAATAGAAGTCCGCTTATGAATGAAATATGGCTGAATAAAATCAATTGGTCGGACGATGGGCTGATTCCGGCTATCGCCCAGGATGCCAATGGCCGCGTCCTGATGATGGCCTGGATGGATCGCGAGGCGCTGCGCCTCACCGTGCAGTCGGGCGAGGCGGTATACTGGTCGCGTTCACGCAAAAAGCTGTGGCACAAAGGCGAGCAGTCGGGCCACACGCAAAGAATAGTGCAGATCTCGATCGATTGCGATGGGGACGTAGTATTGCTGCAGGTGGAACAGCGAGGCGGGATTGCTTGTCACACCGGCCATGCCAGCTGTTTTTTTTCCCATCTGGAAGATGGCCTGTGGGTGGAAGGCGATGCAGTGCTCAAAACCCCGGAGGAGATTTACAAAAAATGAGCGATATCCTGGAAAGGTTGACGGCCACGCTGCAAGCGCGTAAACAGGCCGCGCCGGACAGTTCGTATACCGCGAAGCTGTTTGGCAGAGGCGAGGACGCGATCCTGAAAAAAATCGGCGAAGAGGCGACGGAAGTATTGCTGGCATCCAAAGGCGGCGATCGCACTCATCTGGTTTATGAAATGGCCGATCTTTGGTTTCATGGTATGGTATTACTGGCGCACCATGGCCTCAGTGCAAAAGATGTGCTGGATGAGCTGGCGCGGCGCGAAGGAGTGTCCGGGCTGGCGGAAAAAGACAGCCGGACGAAAGATCGCAAATGACCGATAGCTGCCTCTTCTGCAAAATCGTGCGCGGCGAAATACCCAGCAAAAAGGTGTACGAAGACGAAACGGTATATGCATTTCATGATATCCATCCGGCCGCACCCGTGCATTTCATGTTGATCCCAAAACAGCATGTAGCTTCGCTGATGGAAGTAGAGGCCAGTCACGCGGCACTGCTCGGCCATATGCTGGTGCTGGCGCCGCGGCTGGCCGGCGAGCAAGGGCTGACTCACGGTTTCCGGACGATCATCAACACCGGAAAAGGGGGCGGCCAGGAAGTTTTTCATCTGCATATTCATGTAATCGGTGGTGGTCATATGCCCCCGATGGTGCAACGATAACGTTGCTTATTTTAGGAGAAAATTATGGGTTCCCTCAGTATCTGGCATTGGTTGATTGTGTTGCTGGTCATCATTTTGATATTTGGCACAAAAAAACTGCGTAACATGGGCGGCGATCTCGGTGGGGCAGTCAAGGGCTTCAAGGAAGGTATGAAGAGCGAAGAGGAACCTGCCAAGCAAGTACAGCAGGGCGGCCAGACCATCGAAGGCGAAGTGAAAGACAAGACCCACAGCAACACGCAGGTATAAGTGGAGCAGTTGGCATGTTCGGCGTAGATTTTTCCGAAATGATGGTGATCATGGTGGTTGCGCTGCTGGTCATCGGCCCGGAACGCTTGCCCAAGGTGGCGCGTACACTGGGCCATCTATGGGGACGTGCCCAGCGCTATATCAACGGGGTCAAGGCGGATATTTCGCGCGATATGGCGATAGATGAATTTCGCCGGCTGCAGCAGAAGGTTCAGCAGGAAGTCAGCGGCGTCGAGCAGACCGTTAATCAAGCCAAACAGGCAATGAATGAACAAGTACAGCAGCTCAATAATGACGTGGCGCGCCCGGTAGGCGAACTGGTGCGGGGCGCGGCCGCAGTGTCGCCATCAGCGGTTGCGGACAGTGCCGAGGCCGAAGCCGCGCCGCAACAGGTGCAGCTGGATTTGCATCCGCAGGCGGAACAAAAAAAATTCCCGATTGATTGATGAATACCAGCGAAAGCTTTATAGCCCACCTGGTCGAGTTGCGTACCCGTTTATTGCGGGCTCTGATCGCATGGCTGCTGGTATTCATTTGCCTGTTTCCGTGGGCGGCCGACCTGTATGGGCTGCTGGCACATCCGTTGCTGGAGAAATTGCCCAAGGGCGGTCAAATGATCGCTACCGAGGTTACTACCCCGTTCTTTGTGCCGATCAAGGTCGCGTTAATGACCGCGTTCCTGATTGCGCTGCCCTATATTCTTTACCAGATCTGGCGCTTTGTTGCGCCTGCGCTGTACAAGCATGAAAAACGCCTGGTCGTTCCGCTGATCGCAGCCAGTACTGTGCTGTTTTATTGCGGCATGGCGTTTGCCTATTTTGCCGTATTCCCGGTGATATTCGGTTTCGTCACCAGCAGCGCGCCGCAAGGCGTCGCAGTCATGACCGATATCGATAAATACCTGAGCTTCGTGCTGAGCCTGTTTGTCGCCTTCGGAGTGACGTTCCAGGTCCCGGTGGCGGTTGTGGTGCTGGTCACAATGAAAATGGTGACCACAGCCAAGCTCAGGGAGATCAGGCCTTATGTGCTGGTCGGCGCATTTGTCGTGGGTGCGGTGTTCACCCCGCCAGACGTGGTGTCGCAATTCATGCTGGCCATGCCTTTATGGATATTGTATGAGGCAGGCATCGTGGTCGCCGGATGGGCCACCAAGCAGGAACAGGGGTAACGCTTACGGCCGGGTTTGCATAAATAGAAAATAGGCTCAAAAAGAACTATAGAAATTCCAAAAACAACCGTTATTAATGACGGGGACAAAAAAATCCGCCACTTGAATACCAAAACCGCCAGCCGAGGCTGCGGTTTATCCTATTGCCACAGGAGAAGCTCACCATGTTGAACCGTTTAAATTTCATCAGAAAGCAATCTATAAGAAGAAAGGTGGGCTTTTCGGTAGCACTGATATTTGCATTGATTATTATCGTTCTGACCAGCTACAGCATCATTCGCGAACAGTCCGAAATCATGGAACAGGTACAGCAGCAGACCGAGGATCTGACCACGATGTATTTCGACAGCCTGAATACGATGATGCTGACCGGCACCATGGATCAGCGCCAGATCATCAGGGGAAAAGTGCTGGCGCGTGATGGCGTTGTGGAAGCACGGGTCATACGCGGCAAACCGGTAGCTGGACAGTTCGGTCCCGGCTGGCCGGAAGAGGCGGTAGTTGATGAGTGGGACGCGAAGGCGCTGGGCGGCGAGCATATCAATAAAATCAGCGAAAGGAATGGCAAAAAAATCATCACAGTCATTACGCCCTTCCACGCCACTGAAAATACTCGCGGAGTGAATTGCCTGAAATGCCATAACGTCGCGAGCGGCGATGTGAATGGAGCAATTCGGGTCAGCTATTCGCTGGAAAAGATGGACACCGTGCTGCGCCGGGAGCTCTGGATGGCGATAGGCGGCGGCGTTGCTTTCCTGCTGATCGGGTTATTGCTGATCAATGCGATGCTCAAGAGCTGGATCGTCTCTCCGCTGCAAAAGCTGATGGACGTGGTTTCGAGAAGGGCGCGCGGGGATTTGGCTGCGCGCGTCACCGATATCAGTTCGCAGGACGAACTGGGCAAACTGGCGCAGGCGTATAACGAAATGTCCGACGTGATGGATGAGGCGGCTGCGCAGGAAAACGCGCGCGTGCTGCGCGATCATGCGTCGGATGAAGAGTTGCGCGCCAAGGTTGACGAATTGCTGCGGGTGATGACCAGGGTGTCAGCCGGAGATTTCACCGCCCAGGTCAATTTCAGCGGCGATGACTCCATCGGGGAGTTGGCCAGCAAGCTGCAGAATATGATTACCTATATACGCGAGTCGAGCGAGGAGAAGCTGCGCGCGATGGAATCGCTGCAACAGAATGTAGATATCATCGGCAATGTCGTGACTGCCGCGGCCGCAGGCGATCTGACCGGGCATATAAAAATCGAGGGTAACGACGCTATCGCTTACCTCGGGCGCGGCGTGCAGCAGATGATCAACAGCCTGAATATGCTGGTCACCCAGGTGCAGCATTCCGGTTTGCAGCTGGTATCTTCGGCTACCGCCATCGCCGCAACCTCCAAGCAGCTGGAGGCTACGGTGGCTGAGCAAGCCGCAACCACCAATGAAATCGTCACCACTGCCACTGAAATTTCGGCGACATCGAAAGAGCTGGTCACTACGATGAATGATGTCTCCGGCGTGGCGGGCGTGGCGGCCGGCGCTGCGGAAAACGGCCGGGTAGGCCTGAACAAAATGGAATCGACGATGAAGCATATAGTCGATGCGGCCGGCTCGATCTCGTCCAAATTCGAAGTCCTGAACGAGAAAGCCAACAACATTAATACCGTGGTCACGACGATTACCAAAGTAGCTGACCAGACTAATTTGCTGTCGCTCAATGCCGCCATCGAAGCCGAGAAGGCTGGAGAGTACGGGTTCGGGTTTTCGGTTGTAGCCAAGGAAATCCGCCGGCTGGCCGACCAGACCGCGGTGGCCACGCTGGATATCGAACAGATGGTTAAAGAGATGCAGTCCGCGGTATCGGCCGGGGTAATGAGCATGGAAAGGTTTTCCGAGCAGGTACGGCATAGCGTTAATGATGTGCGCGATGTGAGCGCACAACTCACCCAGATTATCGAACAGGTGCAGGCGCTGACTCCACGCTTCGAAACCGTGCATCATGGCATGCAGTTCCAGTCCGAGGGCGCGTCGCTGATTAACCAGTCGATGATACAGTTAAGCGAGGCCGCTCATCAGACCGTGGACTCGCTGAAGGAATCGAACAGCGCGATCATGCAGCTGAATATCACTGCGCACGATCTGCAGAGCGGCGTGATTAAATTCAAAGTTCGCGGCGATTAATCGAGCAGCATTATGCTTTTCATGCAGTTCAAAATTAATGATGACCGATATGTCCTGGAGGCCAAGGACATCATCGAGGTCGTTCCTTATGCCAAGCTGAAGCGGGTTCCGCAGGCCCCGCCTTATGTTGTGGGGCTGCTGAATTACCGGGGCGAGACGGTTCCGGTAATTGATATCTGCTTTTTGATGGGTGACCGGCTGTGCGAACTGAAATTGAGCAGCAGAATCGCGCTGGTAAATTACCGGGATGGTAGCGGCCTGTCGGTATGCATAGGATTGCTGATCGAACATTTGACCGAAACAGTACGGTTCAACGAGCAGGATTTTTCGGATTCGGGCGTGACGCTAAAGGATAATCCCTATCTGGGGCGGGTTATTATCGACAACAATAGTATTGTTCAGATGGTAGATATTAAAAAAATAATACCGGAGTCTGCCCATGAAGTGTTGTTTAACACTAGTCATTTAAAGTAAAAGCTGGGCATTTCGAGAGGCTGATTTAGATGGATGACGTCTCACCTGTATTGGAGTTCTTAAGAGAAAAAATAGGGCTCAATCCAGAATCCGTTGGAACGGCATCGGTGGAAAAAGCTGTCCGTGAAACGATTAGAACATCCGGAACGAACAGCGTTGCGGATTACATCAGTTTACTAAACGGCTCCGCAGCAGAGTTAAAAAAGCTGGTCGAGTCGGTCGTGGTTTCAGAGACCTCTTTTTTTCGCAATCGGATACCGTTTTTCACGCTGCAAAATTATCTGAAGCAGTTTTTTCTTCACAAGAAACCCGGGAAGCCGCTACGTGTGCTGTGCCTGCCCTGCTCTACCGGGGAGGAAGCCTATTCCATCGCGATGGTGCTTCTTGATCTGAAGTTGCCACCGGGTCAATTCCTGATCTATGCCGCCGACATCAGCGACCATGTGCTGCAAATTGCCAAAGCTGGGCGGTATAGCCCTTATTCATTTCGGGGGGAAGATCTGAATTTCAGAACACAATATTTTTCCGCCGAACCGGACGGCCATTACCTGCTGAAGCAAGAGGTGCGCGATGTCGTGCATTTCGAGCAGCATAATATTCTGGATGAGAATTTTCTGTTTGGGCATCAGCCCTACGACATTATATTTTGCAGGAATTTACTGATTTATTTTGACGATGAGACCAAGGAAAAGGCCATCAATGCTCTTTCGCGGCATTTAGCGGATGATGGGGTGCTGTTCGTAGGGCATGCAGAGGGGGCGAAAATCCCTCAATTGGGATATGCCGGACTGGATTACCCGATGTCCTTCGCCTTTGCAAAAAGAAAACATGCGGAGGTCGTTAACCATGCACTCAACATCAATAACCCGATAAAAAAATATTCTCCCTCTTCAGCCGCTTTTGCGGCGGTACTTCCCGCTCCGGTTATAGATGCCCGAAAAATTCCTCCAGCGGTAAATAAACCGCCGAAAAATCCGAAGATACAGGGGACGGTTAAAGCTACGGTGAGTGACGCCATCACGGCAGCCAGGCAACTGTCGGACGCGGGAGAATTTAACGGAGCTGTGGCGATATGCGAGAAACTGCTGGCTGAGGGAGTCGAATCCGCCGAAGTTTATTATCTGCTGGGGCAGGCGGCGGGGGCGTCCGGAAATAGTCTGATGGCTGAAGAGTATTTAAAAAAGGCCATTTACCTCAATGCTGATTTTTATGAGGCCCTGATTTATTTGTCGGTACTTTTTGAACGCATGGGTAACGCTGAAAAAGCCGCGTCCTTCAGCAAAAGGGCGCAGCGGGTGAAGGGGAGAAAGCATGAGTCATAACGGGACGGATCTTGCCATTTTAGGATGAACAGCCATGGCCGAGCACAATAAATTTATTCCTCCGGAAGGCTGCTGGAACACTATCGGCGTATGGGGCACGGAACGCCCGCGGTGCCCCAAGCTGGAAGAGTTTATACATTGCCAGAATTGCGACGTCTTCCATACTGCCAGTTTGAACGCGTACGAAAAGGCGCTTCCTGACGAGTATCGCGATGAATGGACCGAAGTCCTTGCCGCCAGCAAGGAAACGATGATAGCCGATACGCGCTCGGTTATTGTTTTTCGCATAGGCGATGAATGGGTAGCGGTGGCGACCAGCCTGTGCAAGGAAATTTCACGCATGATGAAAATTCATCGTTTACCACACAACAGGAGCCAGATACTGAAAGGCGTGGTAAACAATGGCGGAGAAATCCGCATCTGTTTTTCGCTCGGTAACCTGCTCGGGATAGCCAAAGCCGGACAGATATTCAGCGAGGATTTCCATACCGTATACGCCAGAATGATCGTGATGGACGTGGCCGGTCGCCGCTATGTATTTCCGGTGAGCGAAATCAAGGGGCTGCACAATTATCGCGAGGCCGAGCGCACGCCGCTACCAAATACGGTCATGGCATCGTCGGCCAGTTTTATGAATGGCGTGATCAAGTGGGGCGATAAAACCATCGGCTGCCTTGATGAGGCTTTGCTGACCGCGCAGCTCGAAAGGAGTATCAGGTAGCGATGAGCGACGATAAAGGGAAAAGCAACTTCTCCATGCTCGACCTCTTTCGCACCGAGGTCGCCGAGCAGGGCAAGGTATTGATGGAGGGGCTGCTCGCGCTGGAGCAGAATCCCGTGGCGGCGGATCGGCTGGAAGCGCTGATGCGCGCTGCGCACTCGGTCAAGGGAGCCGCCCGGCTGGTCGGGGTAGAGGCGGTGGTGCGGCTGGCGCACGTGGTCGAGGACGTATTTGTGGCGGCGCAGCATGCCGCGCTGACACTGAAACCGGACGATATCGATATATTGCTGAACGTAGTTGACACCATCATTTCCATCTCGGTGGTGGATGAAAGCGCCATCGCGGATTGGACCGGCCTGCATAAGAATGAACTGGACGAACTGGTGAATAGCATCACTGCTATCCGCTCTGGCACACCTGTCGCGGCCAAACCTGCTGCAAAGGAAGACGACGCTGCCCCATCGGTTGCGCCTCCTCCGCAGCAGCAGAAATCCGTACCCAAATCCAATGTCCCGGCGGAAAGTCTTCAGTTAGCCGATTCCTCCATGCTGGACCTATTCCGCATTGAAGCGTCCGAGCAGAGCAAGGTTTTGAGCGAGGCGCTGCTTGCCCTTGAAGGCAAAGTAGACGTGACCGAGCGGCTGGAGTCGCTGATGCGTGCCGCGCATTCAATTAAAGGCGCTGCGCGCATGGTGGGCGTGCAGCCGATAGTTCGGCTGGCCCATACGATGGAGGACACCTTTGTCGCCGCTCAGAAATCCGAAATTGTACTGAGCGCGGATAATGTCGATGTATTGCTGCAGAGCACGGATACGATCGCTTCTTTTGCCGATCTGTCGGATATACAGATTGCAAACTGGCTGGAACCCCACGGTGATGAGCTGGAGAAGATGCTCAATAAGCTGGCCGCAATCAAATCTCAGGGGCCGATCGATATTTCCGATGAGGCGGTTGCGGAAATGACTGATCCCGGCAAACCGCAGCCTGCGCAGCCGCAACTTCACAAGCCGGTGCAACATGTGCAGGCGAGCAAGAATAAAACCGCCGGCGCGGCCGAACCGCCAGGAGAAGACAAGGACCGCGTGCTGCGCGTCACCGCGGAGCGCTGGAATCATTTAATGGGTCTCGCCGGCGAGGTAAAAGTGGAAGCCGGCTGGCTGCAGCCGTATGTCCTCTCGATGAGCAAATTAAAGCGCCGCCAGATCGAGTTGGTGGAAATTCTGGATGCGCTCCGCTGCTCGCTGGACGACATGCGCGCGCCTAAATCAGTGATCGAAATGTTGTTGCAGGGGCAGAAGAAAATATCCGAATGCCGCCGGCTGCTGGCAGACCAGACGGCGGATCTGGATGGCTATGATCGGCGCATCAACAACCTGTCCGAGCGCTTGCACCGAGAAACCATACGCACGCGCATGCGTCCTTTTTCGGACGGGGTGCAGGGGTTTCAGCGCATGGTGCGCGATATTGCAAAATCGCTGGGCAAGAAGGTCAAACTGGAGATTATCGGGCTATCGATACAGGTCGACCGCGACGTGCTGGAAAAAATGGAAGCGCCGCTGAACCATATTCTGCGTAACGCGCTGGATCACGGTGTCGATATTCCGGCAGATCGCATCAAGGCAGGCAAGCCGGAGCAGGCGACGATACGCGTGACGGCGGCCCATAGCGACGGCATGCTGTCGATCATGATAGACGACGATGGCCGCGGCATCGATATCGAGTATCTGCGCAAAAAAGTGATAGAGAAAAAACTGGTGACGCCGGACATGGCGGCCAAACTGAGCGAAGAGGAGCTGCTTGAATTCCTGTTCCTGCCAAGCTTTTCGACCAAGGAAGAGGTGACCGATATCTCCGGCCGCGGGGTCGGGCTGGATGTGGTGCTGGACACCGTACAGAAAATGCGCGGCTCCGTCGAGACCACCACCAAGCTCGGTGTCGGCACGCGTTTCCACATGCGGTTGCCGTTGACGATGTCGGTGATCTCCTCGCTGATCGCCGAGATATCCGGCGAGCCTTACGCATTCCCGCTGGCGCGGATTATTCGCGCGGTTAAATTGCCGGCGCAGGCTATTGATGTGCTCGAGGACCATCAGTTTGCCAAAATAGACGGCGAAAATATTGGCCTGGTAGGCGCCTCCCAGGTGCTGGGCCTGGGTACGCAAGTGGTCAACAGCACCGAGCTTTCGGAGATTATTATCGGCGACCGCAATAATCGCTGCGGGGTCGTTGTAGATAAATTGCTGGGGCAGAAGGAACTAGCGATCCAGGCTCTGGATACCCGCCTGGGCAAGGTGCAGGATGTCAGCGCCGCGGCGGTGCTGGAAGATGGCACACCGGTGCTGATTCTGGATATCGATGATCTGGTGTTATCAGTGGACGCGCTGATCAGAAAAGGCAGTATCGCAAAAGTCACGCATTCCTCGCTCGACCAGATCAGCAAACCAGTCAAGCATATCCTGGTGGTCGATGATTCGCTGACGGTGCGCGAAGTAGAACGCAATCTGCTCGAAAATGCCGGCTACCATGTGGACGTTGCGGTGGACGGCGTGGACGGCTGGAACGCGATCCGCACATTCAAGGAATACGATCTGATAGTGACCGATATCGATATGCCCCGTATGGACGGAATAGAGCTGGTGCGGCTGATAAAAAGTGATCGCGACTTCAACTCGGTGCCGGTCATTATCGTCTCCTACAAGGAACGGGAAGAAGACCGCAGACGGGGCATGGAAGCCGGCGCTGATTATTATTTAACCAAGGGCAGCTTCCACGACAACTCCCTGCTGGATGCCGTTGCGGATTTGATTGGAGAAGTGGAAGCATGAGGATAGCAATTGTTAATGATATGAAAATGGCGATAGAAGCATTGCGCCGCACAGTAGAGTCGCATCCGGGATATGAAGTTGCGTGGATAGCGGAAAATGGGGTGGAAGCGGTAACCCGCTGTGCTGCGGATGTGCCGGACCTGATTCTGATGGATCTGATTATGCCGGTCATGGACGGGGTCGAAGCCACCCGTCAGATCATGACCAAATCGCCATGCGCAATTCTGATCGTCACCTCTTCGGTAACACAGCATGTTGCGCTGATTTTTCAGGCTATGGGCGCAGGCGCGCTGGATGCGGTCAGTACGCCCACGCTGGGGGCCGACGAGAGGGGGACCGGACGAGAAGAGTTTCTGCAGAAGATACGCACTATAGGGCGGCTGCTCGATGCCAATCGCCGTAGCTCGCCGCTGCGGCTTAAGGAACTCAAAAAGACCGAAACCTCGGATAAATGGCTGATCGCCATCGGCGCTTCGACTGGCGGACCCGCGGCTGTGGCGAAGGTGATCACCAAAATGCCGGCGGACCTGCAGGCGGCCATTATCGTGGTGCAGCATGTCGACGCAAGCTTCGCTCCCGGTTTGTCCTCGTGGCTGAACCAGCAATCGGTCCTGCCGGTGCGTCTGGCCAGGGAGGGGGACAAAATCGAAAACGGCAGTATACTAGTCGCCGGCACCAACGATCATCTGGTCATAAAAGAGGATAGAACGTTGGGGTATAAGGTTGAGCCGGCGAGCACACCCTATCGACCATCGGTTGATGTTTTTTTTGAAAGCATGCTGAATAACTGGCCGGGGCAATCAATTGCCATCCTGTTAACCGGCATGGGCAGGGATGGTGCCGAGGGGCTGCTCCGCCTGAAAAATTCTGGTGTATTAACGATTGCGCAAAACGCCGAGACGTGTGCGGTATACGGCATGCCTAAAGCCGCAGCGGAATTGAATGCCGCGACAAAAATATTGCCGATAGACAAAATTGCCGAAACGATACTAAGCACTCTGACTGAAAAAAAGCCAAAGGCAGCCCGCTATGAACACTGAAACCAACCCGGAGATCGCTGAAGCGAGCGCTACCCCCACGCTGCCGCATCCGGTGGTGTTACTGGTGGATGATCAGGCCATGGTGGCCGAAGCGATACGGCGCATGCTGGGGGACGAGAGCGATATCGAGTTCCATTACTGCCAGGAACCTACTCAGGCGTTGGGCCGGGCCAACGCGATCAAGCCCACCATCATACTGCAGGATCTGGTAATGCCGGATGTGGACGGTTATACACTGCTTAAGTTTTATCGCGGCAATCCTGCCACGTCAGGTACGCCGGTCATTATCCTGTCGTCGCGGGAGGACCCCAAGGATAAAAGCCAGGCTTTTGAAAATGGCGCGAACGATTATCTGGTCAAGCTACCGGACAAGATCGAACTGATAGCGCGTATTCGCGCGCATTCCAAGGCCTATCTGCTGCAATTGCAGCGCGATGAAGTGTATCTGGCAATGCAGAAATTGCAGGCGCAGCTGACCGAGAGCAATCGCAAGCTGGAAGAAAACAATACCATATTGCAGCGGCTATCCACGATGGACGGCCTGACCGGAATTGCCAATCGTCGCCATTTCGATGCGACGCTGCAGATCGAATGGAAAATGGCTCTGCGGCGCACCAGCGCCCTCGCGCTGATCATGATAGATATCGACTTTTTCAAGAAATTTAACGATGGCTATGGCCATCAGGGTGGGGATGACTGCCTGAAGGAAGTCGCGCAGATATTGAATGATTCGGTTCACAGAACGGGCGATTTTATTGCCCGCTACGGCGGTGAGGAATTTGTTGCCATTCTCCCCAATACCGATGCCAAGGGTGCGGCCGTGCTGGCCGAGCAGATGCGCGCCAATATAGAAGCCAAGCATATTGCGCATGCTTACTCGAGTGTGGCGGATCATGTTTCGATCAGCCTGGGCGTGGCCGCAATGATGCCGGATAGTACGACCTCTCCGGAAATGCTGATAGCCCAAGCCGATGGTGCCTTATATAAGGCGAAGGAAGCCGGACGTAACCGGTTTTATATTGCTGATTAAATGCACCGCGCCCGATTAAACTTAGCCATCCACGCCCCAATTAATCCAGCTGTGCGCTAATTCAGCTCCTGCTGTTTGGGCCGCGGCCGCTTGCCGACTTTTACCTGAACTACCACCGGTCCTTGATTGCGCAAAAGCTTAAGCATGACTACCTGGCCCGGCGGCAGGTTTGAAATGGCTTCGAGCATTGCGCTTGAGTCCGCCAAGGTACGGTCATCCACAGCAGTCAATATATCGCCGGCCTTGATGCCGGCCTTATCCGCCGGGCTGCCCCGCATCACTTCCGATATCAGCACGCCCTGCACATCGCCCAGTTTGAACGATTCGGCCAGTTCCGGGGTAAGTTCCTGTACCGCTACACCGATCCAGCCGCGAGTGACCGAGCCGCTCTGGATAATCTGTTCCATGATTTTCTTGGCAATGCTGACTGGTATGGCGAACCCGATACCGAGCGAGCCGCCGCTGGGCGAATAGATCGCGCTGTTGATACCGATCAGGTTGCCGTTCACATCCACCAGCGCGCCGCCGGAGTTGCCGGGATTGATCGCAGCGTCGGTCTGGATGAAGTTTTCGAAAGTATTCAAGCCGAGATGATTGCGTTTCAGCGCGCTGATGATGCCCATCGTGACTGTTTGGCCGACATCAAACGGGTTGCCGATCGCCAGCACAATATCGCCGACCTGCGCCTGGTCGGGATGAGCGAAGGTGATCGCGGGTATCGTGCCGGGCAGATCAACCTTGATGACCGCAAGATCAGTTTCCGGGTCGGAGCCGATGATGCGTGCCTTGGCCTTGCGCCCATCAGCCAGCGCCACTTCGATTTGATCTGCCGCCTCAACCACATGATGGTTGGTCAGGATATAACCGTCGTGGCTGACCAGCACGCCCGAGCCCAGGCTGGAGTTTTGCTGCGGCGCCCCATCGTCCAGCTGATCGCCAAAAAAGAAGCGGAAGCGCGGGTCGTTCATGAAAGGATTGCTCGGCGTTTTTACCACGCTGGTGGTAAATATATTGACTACCGCAGGCATGACTTTTTTGGCCGCTGCGCTGAATCCCGGCGCCGGGATCGTGCTGCCGCTTTCGGAGGTGCTTTCGTAAAGCGTTACCACGCCGCTGCGCGCCGCGTTCGGCAGCAACTCAGGCTTGAGCGTGTGGATGACGAACAGCATCGCCAGTCCTATGGTGGCAGCTTGAGCAAACAGGAGCCAGAATTTACGCATGATATGATTTACGCTGCTAATGAGTAGGAAAGCAAAATGTTGTTGAACGATTTAAGTAATTATATCGGAAGCCTGCTGCAGGTTAGCCGCTTTCGTGATTATTGCCCGAACGGCATCCAGGTCGAAGGCCGGGCTCAGGTGCAGCGCATTGCCACCGGCGTAACCGCTTCGCAAGAGTTGCTGCAGGCAGCGACGGCGTGGGAAGCCGATGCCATCCTGGTGCACCACGGTTATTTCTGGCGCAATGAAGAGGCCGCCGTCACCGGCATCAAAAAGCGCCGTCTGGCTCACTTGTTGCGGCACGACATCAGCCTGCTGGCCTACCATCTGCCGCTGGATGCGCATCCTGAACTGGGCAACAATGCCCAGCTGGCTCGACGGCTGGGCTGGGAGGTGGACGGCCGCTTCGGCGAGCAGGACATCGGCTGGTACGGCAGGCCGCAAATCGCGCA
>JAZJXX010000019.1:0-8820 GCA_040390665.1 Pseudomonadota bacterium
AGCTCCTAAAAAAGCAGCGGCTAAGCCAGCAGCGAAAAAAGCAGTAGCAAAAAAAGCAGTGGCAAAAAAACCGGCGGCCAAGCCAGCGGCAAAAAAGGCGGCTCCAAAAAAAGCAGCGGCTAAGCCAGCAGCGAAAAAAGTGGTAGCCAAAAAGCCGGCAGCCGGCAAGGCAGCAGTTCCGAAACCGGTCGCGAAAAAAGCCGCTGCTCCGGTTGGTAAAGGCATACTCGGCGCTTAACACCGTCAGTTGGCGCCGGTTTTTTTTGGGTTACTCTGGTAGAGAGAGTTAGCGGTCCCCCTCCAGGGCTTAAAGAAGCTTGCGTAGCGCGGCTATTATTTATGGCAGGGTTGGCTGCAGATATTCCTTTTCACCTGAGGATGTGCGACGGCATATATCTGGCAGCTGATGCCATGTTTATGCGCTGATATGGTCAATCTACCTTCAGGTCAGCAAAGAGCGGCGTCGTCAGATAGCGTTCTCCGAATGAGGGAATTATAACAACCACCAGCTTGCCGCGGTTTTGCGGGCGTTTGGCAACTTCGAGAGCGGCCCACACTGCCGCGCCGGAGGAAATGCCAACCAGCAGGCCCTCTTCTTTTGCCATGCGCCGGGCGAGTTGCATCGCATCATCATTCCTGACGCGCACCACTTCGTCATAAATTTCAGTGTTGAGTATCTCCGGTATAAAGCCGGCGCCGATGCCCTGAATTGGGTGTGGACCACGTGCGCCGCCGGAGAGCACTGGTGATGCATCCGGCTCCACCGCAATCATCTGGACGCCGGGTTTGCGCGCCTTGAGCACTTCGCCTACGCCGGTAATGGTGCCGCCGGTGCCGACTCCGCAAACCACAATGTCGACTTTGCCGTCTGTATCGTTCCAGATTTCCTCGGCGGTAGTTGTGCGGTGAATCGCCGGGTTGGCTGGATTGGAAAATTGCTGTGGAATGAAATAGCGCGGGTCAGTGGCGGCCAGTTCATGCGTTTTTTTAATGGCTCCCGGCATGCCTTCAGGCCCGGGAGTCAGGATGAGATCTGCGCCGTACGCTTTAAGTAGCAGGCGCCGTTCGCGGCTCATTGTTTCCGGCATCACAAACGCGCATTTATAACCGCGCGCCGCGCAGACCATCGCAAGGCCGATGCCGGTGTTGCCCGACGTGGCCTCCAAAATAATCGTATCGGGCCTGATCAGCCCGGCCTGCTCTGCGGCGTCGATCATCGACAGGGCAATGCGGTCCTTGACGCTGTGCGCCGGATTGAAGTACTCCAGCTTGGCCACTATGGTGGCATCAATATCGGCATTGATGCGGTTAAGCTGAACCAGCGGTGTGCCGCCGATCAGTTCCAGAACATTTTTAGCGATCTTCATTTAAGCGCCTCCTTTATCGTTGTTTAGTGGATCAAGAATATCGTAGCGAGGCCCAGGAAAATGAAAAACCCTCCGCTGTCGGTAATCGCGGTCAACATCACGCTGGAACCGATCGCCGGATCACGCCCGAATTTATGCATCAGCAGCGGAATCATGATGCCGACCAAAGCGCCCAGCAGCAGATTGAGCAGCATCGCACCGGTTAAAACCACGCCGAGCCAGATATTTTTGTAGAGTATATAGGCGAACAAACCCGCCACTCCACCCCATACCAGGCCATTCAGACCACCGATTATCAGTTCCTTGCTGATCAGACGCCTCGCGTTGGTGGAGGTAATCTGGCCCAGCGCCAGCGAGCGGATAATGATAGTCGTAGTCTGATTTGCCGAGTTACCGGCGATGCCTGCGACGATAGGCATCAACGTGGCCAGCGCGACAAATTTCTCTATGGTGTTTTCAAACCCGCCTATTACCCGCGACGCAAAAAAGGCCGTGCACAGATTCAGCGCCAGCCATAGCCAGCGGTTTTGCGCACTTTTCCAGACCGATGCAAAAATGTCTTCCTCTTCGCGCAGGCCGGCCAGATTCAGCACGTCACTTTCCGATTCCGCGCGAATAAAGTCCACTACCGTGTTTACGGTTACACGGCCTACCAGCTTGCCGTCTTCGTCCACCACCGGCGCAGAAACCAGATCGTAGCGTTCGAATGCCTGGGCCGCCTGTTCCGCTTTGTCATCCGGATGGAGTTTGATGGTGTCGGTCAGCATCAATTTGCCGACCGGCATATCCGGTTCATTGACGAGTAACCGGTGCAGCGGCAATACGCCTTCGAATTTGTCGTCGCGATCCACGATGAATAACTGGTCGGTATGATCAGGCAATTCTTCAAAGCGGCGCAGATAACGCGACACCACTTCCAGCGTCACATCCTCGCGGATGGTCACCATGTCGAAATCCATCAGTGCGCCAACCGCACCTTCGGGATAAGACATGGCAGCGCGCAATTGTTCACGTTCGCCTGAAGACAGCGATTTGAATACATCGCGCATGACCGAGTGCGGCAGGTCGGGCGCCAGATCTGCGATCTCGTCGGTGTCGAGCTGTTCTGCCGCTTCGCGCAATTCGTTGCGGCTCATCGTCGCGATCAGCGATTCCCGGACCGCATCGGAAACCTCGATCAGAATCTCGCCATCGCGGTCGGCCTTAACCAGATCCCATACCAGCAGGCGCGCTTCTATCGGCAAGGCTTCCAGTATGTAGGCAATATCGGCTGGATGCAGGCTGCTCAGCTTCTCACGCAGTTCGGCCAAGTGGCGTTTATGCACGAGCTTGTCGAGCAGCTCATGGCGTTCCGCGCGCGGCATTTCCTGTTGATGAACCACCGCCTCTACCAGCGCATGTTTGTCCAGCAGGCGTTGCACCTGCAGCAAATGCTCCTGGACGTTTTCAGTGTAGTGCGGTTCGTGGCTGTTTTCGGTCATGGGGGCCTCGTGTTTGCCCCATCTATTGTAAAGAAGTTGGGTTGGCGGCGTGCGGGAAAAAGGCTTGTCAGCCACCGCACCGCTATATTAAGCATGGGACAAGCCTGCTGTGTTACGGGATTTCCGCGTCATCCATGCGCCGCAGAATAATTTCCGTTTTGCGCGCCAGGCCGCGTGCTTCCCGGTGTGTGTCGTAATAGCGGGGATTAGGCACCATGGCCGCCAGCCTGGCCGCCTGTGGCGCGCTCAGCTGCGCCGCGCTGATATGGTAGTAATGCCGCGCAGCCGCTTCTGCGCCGAATACTCCATTGCCCCACTCAATCACATTCATGTAGATTTCGAAGATGCGTTTCTTTTCCATCATTGTTTCCAGCATCAGCGTGATGGTTGCCTCCTCCAGTTTACGCCAGGGCGTGCGCTTGCCGGACAGGAACAGGTTTTTCGCCAGCTGCTGGCTAATGGTGGAACCGCCGGCAACGATGCGGCCTTTCTTCAGGTTTTTCTGGTACGCCTTCTGTATGCCTTCCCAGTCAAAGCCTTCGTGATCGACAAACTTGGCGTCCTCGGACGCAATCAGCGCGCCCTTGAGGTGATCGGAAACCCTGGCATAGGGCACCCATTTGTGTTCCAGCTCGGCATCGCTATTCTTGTTTTGCAGCATCTGCAGGCGGTCGTCCATGAATGCACTGGTCGACGGGTTGTGATCTACCCACCACCACACGTGCGCGAATATCCATAGCTGGTAGAGCAGTAGGAATAGCAGCAATACTGCAAGTGTGCGCCAGATCCAGCGCCATAGTTTCATTTATCGCGGACGTAGTGCGGCGATGACTGGGGGAGTCTCAGGTCGTATGCCGCGCCAGATATAAAAGGCCTCCGCAGCCTGCTCAACCAGCATGCCGAGGCCGTCAGCGACTTGTGCGCCCTGCAACCGGGCGAATTTCATGAAGGGCGTTTCGCGGCCGTACATCAGGTCGTAGGCCAGCGCGCCGCGGGCGAAAATACCCGGCGGAAGCGGGATTTCATTATTGGTTAACCCGGCAGAAGTGGCATCAATGACAAGATCAAACTGACTATTATCGAGCTTGCCGAATTCAACGGCTTTAACGGAGTAAAGCTGAAAATTTGGATGCTGCTCTACGGTCTTCTTCAGGCCGAGCGCGTTTTCCAGTGTGCGGTTGTAAATCACTAATGAACTTTTGGCCGCTTCCAATAATGGATGCAATATTCCATGGGCGGCGCCACCGGCGCCGATTAATAAAATGCGCTTCCCTTCGAGGCATATACCAAGATTTCGCTCGATGTCCCGAACCAAACCTGCGCCATCAGTGTTGTCGATGTGGATGCCGGTGTCGGTAAAAGTGAGCGTGTTGGCCGCATCGGCATCGATCGCACGGGACGTATGCTCACCGGACAGTTTCCACGCTTCAAACTTGAACGGCACGGTGACATTGCAACCTCGGTAGTTTTCTTTGCGTAACCGTTCAACAGTCGCAGCAAAGCCATCCAGCGGCGCGAGTATGGCCTCATAGCTGATGTCCTGTCCGGTCTGCTGCGCGAACATCGTATGGATCTGCGGTGATTTACTGTGTGCAATCGGGTTGCCGATAACGGCATAGCGGTCGGTCATTTGGGTTGAGTGAAATTGCCTGCGCGCATTGTAAAGAAAATCAGGCGGTTTTACGCCGGTTTAGGCACCATGCGATCACGATACCGGTAACCGCCATGGCCCATACCACTGCGGCGCCGCTCGGCAAATCGAACCAGGCAGAGAGCAGCAGCCCGCCGGCATAGCCGCTGATGCCAACCAGGTAGGCGTACGGCATGCGATTACGCGCGATGTGATGTGTGGCCAGCGCGGGGATGATCAGGCTGGCAAATACCAGGTAAACGCCGGCCAGCTGCACCGATGCAGTGATGGCCAGCGCGAACAGGGTGTAGAAACCCAGGTTGCTTTTCAGTCTGCCCCAGCGCGATAGCGCCAGCAATACGACGCTCAGCAACGCAGTTGCGATCAGCTGACTGGTGCTGACCCACAGAATTTGTCCCACCAGCAAATCCTTGAGATGCTCGCCGGCATGCACATCCCGGTTCATCAGCAATATGCTGGCGCAGGCCGCGAGCACGAAGGTCAGGCCGATGCACGCTTCCTTCACTTCGGGCAAGCGCGTCTCTATCCAGGCCAGCAGCGCTGCACCGCATAACGCACTGGCGCCAGCGACCAGTTGCACCAGCAGCGGCTGTTCGGTTAAGTCCAGCAGTGCTGCAATCATCACGCCCATGCCGGCGATTTGCGCCACCGCAAGATCGGCGAAAATTACGCCGCGTTCCAGCACTTTCATACCGAAGGGAATATGAGTGGATAAAACCAGCAGCCCGGCGAGGAACGCAGGTAACAGAATGTTGAGTTCAATCGGGCTCATAAGTAATCATCATCCAGATCTATGTGTAACGCTGAAATAAAAAGGCTCACTTTAGTCCGGCCACCAGACGCTGTATCGTATCGTCAAACAGGCTGAACAGATCCTTTGCGCCGTCCGTGCCACCGACGCTGAACGGCAACATTACCGCCGTTATATGCGCATGCTCGGCGATCCATTCGGACGGTTTGGGATTCTGGTAAGCCGCGCGCAGGACCATTCTGGCGGGATGCTGCTGCAGCTGCGCCACAACCTGCGCCAGATGCGACACGCTTGGCTCCATCCCCGGCTTGGGTTCCAGCGCGACCACTTCACGCATGCCCAGCCAGTTGCTGAGATAAGGAAAGGCGGTGTGTTGCACGGCTATCGATTGCCCCTTCAGCGGCGCGGCCTGTTTTTCCCAGCGCGCAATCGCGACCTGCCACTTCTGCGTGAAGGTTTGCAGGCGGTCGCGGTAAAACGCTGCGTTGCGCGGATCAAGTTCGGCCATGCGTGCGGATAGTGCCTGTGCGACCGGCAGGTAGTTGCGGGCATCGGTCTGAATGTGCGGGTTGCCGGCAGCATGCACGTCGCCGTCGGCACGGTCCAGGCGGGCGGGCACGTCCCGCATTGCGACGTAACGCGCCGCTTCGAAGCTGCCGGGTTTGCCCGGTGCAATGTCGGAGTTAGCCGATTCGCGCAGGATCACCGGCAGCCAGCCGATTTCCAGTTCCGCGCCGGTGCACACCGTCAATTGCGCGCGACGTGCTTTCGCAATCAGGCTGGGCCTCGCCTGGATCTGATGCGGATCCTGCAGCGCAGTGGTGGCGGCATAAATGCTGGCTTTGTCGGCCGCCAGTTCCTGCGCAAGCGCCGCCCATTCGGGTTCGCAGGCGAAAATGTTAAGTTCAGCATGCGCATGGCGGCTGGCGATTGCGATCAGCATCACTAGAAACAGAAAGTTAATTATGTTTTTCACGATGTGCTCCTTTACTTGCATGGTGTATACCTGTGAATTAATTGGAATGGTCATAGCTAAAATTGATGCGCGCCGTGCGCGCCCAGACTCATCACATATTGCAGAAATATCTGCTTATCCGTGAAGCCCTGGCGCGACCGATCCTGTGCAAGCTGCAGGCGCAAGCGCGAGAACTCGCTCGGGTTGAAGTCCATCATTGCCGTGGTCCGCGACGGCTCATAGGCAAAACTGCCGATCACATTGGCGGCGTTCGCCGGGCCAATTTGAGCATTGCCCGGATTCAACTGGTCGTAGCGTAGCCCGATGCGCCAGCGCGGCATGAATTGATACACGCTTTGCACGTACCAGCCGGATTGCGTGCTGGAATAACTGTCGGTGATATTCGCGCTGGCGGTATCGTAAGTCAGCAGGCCGTTTTCGCTGCGACGAAAATATTCGCCCTGTAATTTAAGGTTGGTAAGGGTGGTGTTCCCATCGGGGGCATATTTGTATACGAAGTCCAGCCCCGCAGTTTTGCTGTCGCCGCTGAACTCGGTGTCGACACCGCCAGGCGTACCAGCCAGGTCCGGCACTCCGTGCGACTGGGCTTTTTCGCGCCGCGTCTGATGCAGCGAAAATCCGCTGCGCCAGCTGCCGCCGGTGCCTATATCATCACCAATATGCGCAAAAACGACGCCTGAGCCGACGCCATTTTTCTGCCGGTCGCTGCCCGGATAGCCAAGGCCGCGCCCCAGTTCGGCACCCAGTTCGATAAACCGGTCGGTGGGCGCCAGCCATTTGAATTGCACACCATCCTCGGTCAGCTGGTTATCCCAGAGTACCCGGTAGACCAGCGGCTGATCGACAAAATCCCAGGTGTGCGAGTGCTGTTCGTTCAGATAGCCCAGACCGGAAAAATACCGGCCGAATTTAAGGTTGTAACCATTGCCCAGGGCCGTCGTTTGCACGTAGCCGTTTTCTACACTGATGCCACCAGCAGGTGCCAGCGCGAAAGTAGCAACGCCGCGAAACTGCGGATCTATATTGGCCGCGATGCTGAGCTCGGATTCCTGCAGGCTGAAGCTGCGCGCATAGCCAGTATCGTTCGGCGACATTGCGAAACCTGTTGGGGGTGCCTCGGCCTGCGCAAGCTGGCCGTAAATACCTGAAAGGATCAGCAACATTGCCGGATTAAAAGCATTCGCGCTGCTGTCGGCGTGGCTGCTTTGCCTGCCGGTACTTTGCGCGGCGGCCACAGTTGCAGTCTGCTTGCTGGCTGCTTCAGCTTGCTGCAGACGCTGCTCCAGTTGCTGGATCTGTTCGTGCATTAACTCAATCTCGGTATTGCTGGCCGCGAGCAGAGTGAGTGGGTAGGCGAGCAGCGCGACCGCTATTGCGTAGCAATAAATTTTATTTGCCATGTTGTATTCCTGAACGTGGCCAACGCCAGCGCTAGCTCATTCAATGGGGACTGGCGATAACCGGTTTACCAAGGTTCTGAAACGGGCTCAGACGTTAAAGATGAGCTCGAAGCAGCGGAATTAAATAGCAGAGTCAGAGCAGAGTGCGGGGAGGCGCGTGTGAGGGAGGTGAAAAATAATGGTGAAGCAACGAAGGAGTGAACGCAACCGGCAGCGATGGCAGCAGGTAGCTGAGGAAAAGCCCTGCGCTTGCCCGGGGTGGCGCATCCGGTTGCACTCCGCCGTCCGCATGCACTGAGATGTAGCAGCCTATGCAGTTTTCGCCGGCACCCTTGATATCGTGGTTATGCTGGGTTACCCCGATTAACTGCAGACAGATTGCAATGGCCAGCAGCCATCGCAATGCAGGCACCCAGGGCCGCTCCACCCCGCGATGTCCAAGAACGTTGTATGACATTAATTGCATGCAGGACATAGTCCTTTGAGCAGGAACTCCGACCGGTCGAGGTGGAAGCCCGCGGGAGGCAATATATGCGATGGGATAGCAATGCCTTCGAGGCAGGTTAACGTAGAACAGCTCGTGCATTCAAAGTGAGCATGCTGATGGGAAGTTTGCGCATCGCCGGAGCGAAACCGCGACGCTTGGCCCTCACCGCTGACTTTATGTGCCAGACTTTGTTCGACCAGCCAGTCCAGTACGCGATATAGCGTCACCCGATCCATAGGCTCTTCCGCAGCCAGCATCGATTCAATTTCATGATGCGTACATGGCTGGGTCTGCACCAGCAAACAGCTCAACACGCGAACTCTGGCCGCAGTAAGGCGGCCGTCAGTCTTCATGATAAGCGCGCGGGCGGAAGCGTCAGGATTCATTTCGATATCAATGCAATTAAGTTGCAATATTGTATCAGCTGAAAACGCGGATGTTAAATTAAATATCCGGACTCATGCAGTGCTATTCACTCTCCAGCTGATCAGAGTGTGTGAAAGTCCAGGTGCGTGTGATGCTCAGGATGTCCGTATCCTTGCGGATGTCCTGCGGCAACGGCGCAAAAGGCGCAGCCAGTTTGACGATGCGGATCGCTGCCGCGTCCAGGATGCGTTGACCCGAGGAACGGCTGACTTCCACGGTTTCCACGCTGCCGTCGGCGCGGATTGAAACCGTCAGTTGCAGGCTGCCGTAAACCTTGCTCA
>JAZJXX010000019.1:8830-38950 GCA_040390665.1 Pseudomonadota bacterium
TATTGCCGACCCGCTCCACCGTCGTACGCCATTTTTCGACATATTGCGCAAAGCGATATTCCTGCGTGCGTGCGCCGATGAATTTCCGCCGTGGCAGCTTTTGGTAGGCATCAAAGTCCTTGCTGATCTGCGCTTCCAGCCGTGCAATTTCGAGATTGCGTTGAGACAGATCCTCGCCATTTTTGGCTTCAAAAGCCGGCTGCGGCTGGCGGCTGGTTTCCTGCGCGACGGTGTGTGTGCTTTTGGCCTGGGTCAGCAGCCGCCGCGACTCCTGCTCCAGTTGCTGCAGATGTGCGGCCGATTGTTCCGGCGCGAACTGCCGATCATCATTCAGCGTGGGCAGCGGACTTTTTGCGCGCCGGTCATCGGATGTATTGCCGCCGCCGTCCAGGTGATTTTGTGCCAGCGCATCGGCCTTGACCGGACGAAGCTTGGATTTGCTGTTGACCAGAACCACTTGTAATGGCTGCAAGGAATCGCTGACCTTGCGCGGATCGGGCAACACGAAACCAACGCCGAACAACGCAAAGGCATGCAGCGCGACTGAAAAAGCCAGCGCCGCCGCAAGTGGCTGTCTGATCAGCTTGGGCAAGGCGCGGATTCCTCAGCCACCGAAATAAAGCGTGCTGCAAAGTTTAAATCAATCAGATCAATTTCGCCGATCTCCAGCAACACTCGGGTATTTGGCGGCGTCTCCGGCAGGGAGGGGATGCGTCCGACCAGCGGAATGTTGATAAATCTGACCAGGTTTTCACGCAGCACCAGCGCCTCGGCCTGCTGCACTTCATTCTGAAGCAGCCAGCGCAAACACCAGTAGCGTTCCATGTTGCGCTGGAATTCATTGTAAATCGTATACGCCGCGTCGAAGTCGCGCATCACGCCGAACAGCGCGGTATCGTTTTTACTATAATGATGCGGCCCGCCGCGCAACAGGCTGATGATCTGGCGCTGGTTGACCAGATCGACATAACGCCGCAACGGTGAACTCGACCACATGTACTGCGCCACCCCCAGTCCCTGATGCGCTGCCGGCACTGTGCTCATCTTGACTTTGCCATTGGTCTGCGTGCGGTAGATTCCCGCTACATCGTGCGTGGCCAGCAGCTTGCCCCATTCGCTGTTGACAAATATCATCAGCTCCGCCACTACCTTGTCTATTGGTGAACCGCGTTGCCGCGAGGTGATAGTGACACGATCATTTTCAACATTGAAGTTATAGTCGACCTGCTGATTGTTGTCGGATTTGCCGCGCGAAGCTTCCAGTTTTTGCGCGAAATTCCACAGCAGCGCAAGTTCCGATGCAAACGAATAGTCCTGTTTGCCTGCAGCCAGAGTACTTTCGTTGAACAGTGGCTGCAAGGTGTCGTGGCGCAGGTTGGCGGCAATATGGATGCGCTCGATACGGCTTTCTGTCGCCAGTACCGCGAGGGTGCCCATTTCTACTTCTATATACATCGACAGGACGGGGCAGACCTTGTCGGCGCTTAGCGTATAGGCCTGTACTACGGAATCCGGCAGCATCGTGATCTTGTCGCCGGGCATGTAAACCGTAGACAAACGCTGGCCCGCAATAATATCGGCGGCGGAGCCAGGGGCAATACCCAGCGCGGGCGCGGCGATATGTACGCCTATGCGCCAGTTGCCATTGGCCAGGGGGGTGACCGAGAACGCGTCATCAATTTCCGTGGTGGCCGCGTCGTCTATACTGAACGCGCTGACATTTTCCAGCGGTAACTCAGGCAGTGTTTCTGCCGGTATTTCCGGAAAACCGGTGCCGTGAGGAAAGCTTTCGAACAGAAAGCGCTGCAGATGATAGGCCTGAGTCGAGGGTAGCGCGCCGCAGCGCTGCAACAGGTGGGCAGAAGAAAGGTGGGTGGCAATGCATGCGGCCTCCAGCGCCTTTACTTCGAGCGTGGTACGGTCCGGTTTGTACAATAGTTGCGGCAGCTTGTCGGTAAATTCCGGCGGCAAAGTGTAGGCTATAAGCTCCTCGGTGTAACGTGCCTGCAACGCTGCCTGCAATCTTTTTTTCTCGACGCTGGCCAACGCCGATTTGAGGGCTTCAGGCGGCGCAGCTTTATAGTGCCCCTTACCCTTGCGGTAGAAATACATAGGAGAAGAATGCAGCCGAATCAGTGCTCCCGCTGCTTCGATTGGGCTTGGAACATGGCCGAAATATTCGTTTGCCATTTGCTCAAAGCCGAACTCATCCGGCGGACTGCATTCCCATAGGAATTCCACGTCTATGTCGTCCGCCACGGTTTCGGCCTGTGCCATAAATTCATGCAGCCCCGGTTGGGCGAAGCGCAGTAGCACGCTGGCGCTCTTGATCTTGCTGCGTTTGCCGTGCGTGCTCTCTACCTGCAAGGATGTCAGATTGTCCGCAAGGATGGCGCCGACCTTGAAAGCGCCGTCTTCTTCATAAAATGTGTTCATCTGGAATGCGGCTAAAAATTGGCGGGATTATACTCTACCGCTCGTGTCATTTTGCGCTCACGGTAGCTGGCGCAGCAGTTGGTTGCGAGCTATGATGAGAGCATACTTTGTTTACGCAATGGCCGATAAATATTTAAGGGGAGCAGCGATGAAAAAAAGTATTTGTTTCTGGTTGATGGTCACCGGTTTTGCATTTGGGTCGTTCGCGTATGCCGCAGATGCGCCGCAAACCAGGAAAAACCAGCCGCAAAGCCTGGGGCCGATGGAAGAAAAATTGTTTAAAGACATGGATAGTAATAATGATGGAGCAATCTCGAAGGCTGAATTTGAGGCTTTCCATGCTAAGCGTTTCAAGGATATAGACAGCAACGGGGACGGCAAAATCACCCGCGAAGAGTTGCAGATTCAGTTCAGGAAAATGGCGGAAAGAAGCAGAGAAAGCTTCAGGGAACACTTCAATGAAGCAGACGTCAACCACGACGGTGCGTTAAGCCGGGAGGAGGCAAAAAATATACCCATGCTGGCCAAGCATTTTGATGAAGTTGACAGCAATAAGGACGGCAAGGTTACAGCCGAGGAAATGGCTGCCGTAATGCAAAAAATGCATCAGTCATCAGGTGCAGCTAAGGGTAATAAATAAATGAAACAGCGGAGCTTGCCAGGGGGCGAAAATTCTATTTCAGGGATAATATCCACTGCAGGATGCTTTTTAGTTCATTGTCGCTGACTGAATTGGCCGTGGCCGGCATAGGCATTTTTCCCCATACTCCGCCGCCGCCGTACCGCATTTTGCGCTCAAGTACGGCCATGGCGTTTTTATCTCCACGGTATTTCGCAGCGATATCCTTGAAAGAGGGACCTGCACTCTGCGCTTCAATGGCGTGGCAGGTGGCACAATTGTTTTGCTCCATAAGGGCACGTCCGTCTAATGCAAAAGCCGGGGCGGCAAAAATGCCGCTTGCTAAAACGACGGGATAAAGAATGTGCATTGTGTCTCCTGGGCTTAAAACGGGCTTACGCTAAATTGCTGAGATGTTGCATAATTGGACAAGTGGCGAGTGGTTGGTTCCATCGTTTATTTATTGATGAAGGGGTGGGATATTCAGAATAATTTGCTGGTGTGTTAAGCCTGCGGACCGGTGTGGTTAACTGGCCAGGCGCGTAATTCATAGTATCTTGCTCATCGATTTAATATTAGGAATTCTGTAATTAAATGCCCTAAAAGGATTTTTTTGCCTAAACACAAACTTGTGCTGTAGATGGTGTTGACTTTGTTTCGCAAACTGGCATTATTGCGGCTGTGTCGTCACACTTTCCCTAGCGGTATGGATTTGTGTAGTAAGAATAAAACAAGAAAGCGATCTAGCCGCACTTAAAATAATCCGTTGTAACGTTGTAATGTATGTCGACATAGTCATGATCGACAGTCTAAATTGTTTGCTGGGGGAGCCACTTACGATGTACCGTTTCTTACGCTTGTCCGTTCTGCTTGCTGGGGTTGTTGCGATGGCTGGCAACAGCTATGCTGCCGATACCGCACCGCAGCCGACCCCTGCCTTTTATTGTTGCGGGCTAAATCAGTCCCCTGACAAATCAGGTTTTTCAACTCCCAAAGTCGTGCCTCCGGTTCTGACCACCGAAGACGAATTGGGTCCGGAAATCGAGCAGCCAATTGAGTTTCCTCATAATCGGCATGCTGGCAACCGCGATCAGGGTGGTATGGAAATCAACTGTATGTATTGTCATACATATGCTCGGCGTAGCATGGTGTCCGGTATACCGCCACTACGTAAGTGCATAGGCTGCCATCAGAGCATTGAATCGGTGAGAGATAAGCCGCGTATCAAGAAGCTGTTCGAGTACTGGGAAACCAAAAAACCTGTGCCATGGAAGAAAGTGCATGATTTGCCGGACTTCGTGCGTTTTAACCATGAGCGTCATATACAGCGATTCTATTTTCAGCAAGGTAAGCCGGTTCAGGTGGTTTGCGGTTATTGCCATGGAGATATAAAGACCATGACCGTAGCGCGCAGGCAGAAGCCTTTAACCATGGGATGGTGCAGATCTTGTCACATGAAGGATCACCCGGTGGATGCGGTGTCGACTAAGACATCGAAAGGCCCGAATGATTGCTTCACGTGCCATAAGTAAAGCTGCAGCTGTCCACGATAAGCTAGATTTCAAGGGGTGTGGTGATGATCGAGAATAATTTTAATCGACGAGATTTTTTGAAGGTGTTGGGGTGGGGCGGTACAGCCGCTACATTGGGCGGTTGTGGTTTTACTTCGATTGAGAACGGCAAGGAGTTGGTCACTTCCTATTCGGAGCCCGCTGAATATGTGGTGCCAAGCATAGGCGTTTACTTCAATTCCGCGTGTATGCAATGTGAGGCTGGCTGCAACGTTAAGGGGCGAGTGCGCGAAGGTCGCGTGTTGAAGATCGAAGGCAATCCTGATTCCAGTCTCAATCGCGGCAAAACCTGCGGCTTGGGCCAGGCTGCGGTGCAGGCGCATTACAATCCGGATCGCGTGCGCGAACCGTTGCTGCGCAGCGGCGACAAGGGTGAAATCATCACTTGGGAAAAAGCGCTGGGCCTGATTAATGAAAAGCTCAGTGGGGTTAAAGGGGATGAAGTTGCGTTCCTGACCGGCGGGGTAAGCGGCCATACAAAAGTGCTGTTGAATAATTACCTTGAAGCGCTTGGATCGAAGAACCACTTTGCCTACGAAGCCGTAGCACCTGCCGTGGTGCGCGCCGCCAACAAAAAAGCATATGGCGTCGAAATGCCGCGCCTGAATCTGGATAAGGCTCAGGTTATCGTATCCTTTGGGGCGGATTTCCTGGGTTCATGGGTGTCGCCAGTGCATTTCGGTACGCAGTATGCGCAGTTCCGTAAAGGCAGCCGCCCTGAGGGGCGCGGGATACTGGTGCAGATTGAATCCAAGATGACATTGACTGGCGCCAATGCCGACCGCTGGATTCCTGTTCGTCCGGGTACTGAAGGTATTCTTGCGCTCGGCATCATCAATGCGCTGGGAGTCGCGGGTGCGCCGCTGGCGGCAGATGTGGCGGGGCTAAGCAAGGATTACACGACTACCCGCGTAAGCGCAGATACCGGAGTGTCCGCAGAGCAGATCGACAAGCTCGCTGCCCTGCTGAAGGAGCGCAGCCCTAGTCTGGTGCTGGCCGGTGGCGCCGCCGAGGGTTATGCTCACGGTTCGCAGAATGCTGCCGCCATCGCGTTGCTGAATCAGGTGCTGGGCAACATCGGTAAGACAGTTGAGATGCCGACCAATTTGCAGTTCACGCAGATCACTCCCACCACAGGCAACCGTGCTGCACTGGATGCGCTCAATAACACGATGGCGCAAAGCAGGCTGAAAGTGTTGTTCAGCTACGGTACCAACCCTGTGCATACTGCGCCGGCTTCACTGAACTTTGAGCAGAATTTCCAGAAGGTGCCATTCAAAGTAGTGTTCGCCCATTATCTGGACGAAACCGCTCTTAAAGCTGATCTCGTGCTGCCGCTTGATTCCGCAATGGAAGCGTGGGGTACGAATGTGCCCGAATATCAGGTTGACGCCCAGCTGAGCATTCAGCAGCCATTAATGGAAAGATTGTATCCGAGCACGCGTGGAGTCGGCGATATCCTGCTTGCGTTGCTCAAGCAACGAAAGGCTGAAGAATATAAAGCGTACGAAGATTATTACGCTTATTTGCGTAATGCGATCGTCCAGAATAAAGCAGCTCTGGGCGGTGGCGATGCCGATGACGAAAATTTCTGGAACGCGACACTGAGCAACGGGATAGTCAAGATTCCTGGGGCGCCCGCGAGCGCTTCCGGCAACATGAATGTTTCTGCTTTGACCTTGCCTGGGCCGGCCGTGACAGACGTTGCTTATCCGCTGCATTTGATTCCAACAGTCACGCCAAATATGCGTGATGGCCGTAATGCCAATCTGCCATGGCTGCAGGAATCGCCTGACCCGTTGACTACCATAGTATGGGACAGCTGGGTGGAAATGCATCCCAAGACTGCGGCGAAGCTGGGCTTGGTAGAGGGAGATATCGTCGAAATCGCCTCCAAGAGCGGCGCCATTAAGACCCAGGTCTATGTCTTTCCAGGCATACATCCTGATGCGGTTTCGGTGCCGTTGGGTTTTGGCCATGAGGCCATGGGGCGTTATGCGAGAGGCGTGGGGGCGAATGCATTCAGAATTCTTGATCCAGTCTACGACAAGGAAACTGGTGAATTGGCGCTCAATGAAACACGCGTAAAAATTACCAAGACTGGACAACGTGTAATTGTGGTCAAGGACGAAGGCGCGGCGGGGGGCAAGCAGGCGGGCAGAAAGAAAATTGCCGTGCGGGTGTCGTCTGATGTGGTAGATCTTTCCGAGGAGGTTTAAAAGTGTCAATCGACAATTTATTAGAAAATTGGTCTGAGTACCGTCGTGAACACCCAAACAATGATAAGCCGCATTTCCCGTATAAATGGGCGATGGCTATAGATCTGGATGCGTGCACCGGATGTAACGCCTGCAGCGTGGCGTGTTATGCGGAAAACAACTTGCCGGTTGTGGGCAAGGAGAAATTTGCCCACGGTCAGGTTATGCACTGGTTGCGTATTGAACGCTATTGGGATGAAGACGACCGTGAATTTCCTGATCAGGGCGCTCAGTTCCTTCCAATGATGTGCCAGCAATGTGAAGCGGCGCCTTGTGAAACGGTATGCCCGGTAGGCGCCACCAATCACACGCAGGATGGTCTTAATTCTCAAATATATAACCGTTGTGTTGGTTCGCGATATTGCTCGGCCAACTGTCCGTACAAAGTGCGTTACTTTAACTGGTACAGCTATCCGGTGACTGAGAATGTATGGCCGGAACCAATGCAGCAGCAACTTAATCCGGATTTGACTGTGCGGACCAAGGGCGTGATGGAGAAGTGCACGTTTTGCGTGCAACGCACCAATTTCGCAATGAACCATGCGCGCACTGAGGGTCGTCTGGTGCAAGACGGCGAAGTTCAGACCGCGTGCCAGCAAGCGTGTCCGACCAGTGCGATTTCGTTCGGTAATCTGGTAGATCCGGAATCCAAGGTCGCCAAGCAGTGGGCGCAACAGCAAGTCGAGTTGGACAAGGAAAAGCAGGCGAAAGATCATGAGGCAGAAAATGACTTGCGCGGTTATCGCATACTGGAAGATCTACGCCCATATCCATCGGTGATGTATATGGAGCGTGTCCGCGAAAGCGCCATCTAAGGCACAAGTGAGAAAGAGAATAATGGAAAAAGATATTCGCGAAGATATAGCTTGGGCACAGATTAACAAGGATGTGATCAGGAGCGTTGAAACGCCGAGAAAGGCGTTTTGGGTTTTCCTGCTTATAGCCATCGCCATGCTGGGAGTGGCGGTGGGCTGTGAAGTCTATATGTATATTATGGGCATAGGCGTGGCCAATATGGACAATCCCCATGTGTGGGGTTTGTACATTGCTACATTCATCTTCTGGATCGGCATGAGCCACTCCGGTACATTGCTGTCGGCGATTCTGCATTTGATGCATGCTGACTGGCGTAAACCGATTTACCGGTTTGCCGAAGCGATGACGACCTTCTCGCTGATGACGGCTGTCCTGTTCGTTGCCGTTCACTTGGGCCGGGTATGGCAGATATATTATGTCGCGCCTTATCCGAATGAGCGCTGGGCATGGCCTAATTTCCAGTCGCCATTGTTGTTTGACGCGTTTGCGATCTTTACCTATCTGAGTTCTTCTGTACTGTTTCTGTATATCGGGATGATTCCGGATCTGGCTATTCTGCGGGATAACCTGCGCGCGGGCTGGCGCAAATCGCTGTACACCGTCATGTCACTGGGCTGGGAAGGTACCGACCGTCAATGGCGCAACTTCCGTATTACCTATCTGACCCTGGCGTGTTTCCTGATACCGCTGGCGGTATCGGTGCACTCTATTGTGGCCTCGGACTTCGCTGTGTCGCAACAGCCGGGCTGGCATATCACTTCGTTCCCGCCGTATTTTGTGGCTGGTGCGCTGTATTCCGGCTGTGCCGCGATCATTACCTTGTTCATCATGCTGCGTTATGTATTCAAGTTTGAAGAATACATGACCTTGTCCATCCTCAAAAAGACCACGCGTCTGACTTTTGCGATTGCTATGGTCTGGACTTATCTCAACCTGGTTGAGTATGCGACAGTATGGTATGGACATGATCAGGTCGCCAAAGATCTGCTGCTCCAAAAAGCATTTGGTCCATATGCGCCATTCTGGTGGTCTATGAACTTCTGTGGATCCATCGTCCCGTTACTGATGGCGTTCAAACGGTTCCAGACCAGTATACCGGTGATGTTTGCGGTGTCTTTACTGCTGAACCTGGGGATGTGGCTGGAGCGCTGGATGATTGTTTCGCCAACTTTCTCGCATGGCTGGTATCCATGGACTTTTGACCATGATCAATGGCCAAGCTTCGTGCAGTGGGGAATCGTTTTTGGTAGCTTTGGCTGGTTCACTTTGTTGTTCATGGTTTTCTGTAAAGTGTTCCCATCTGTCTCGATGTATGAGGTCAAGGAGATGGTTTATCACCGTACCCTGGCATTAAAGAAGGGCGACCATGCACACGACGAACTTGCTACAAAGGGAGCGCACTGATGAGTCAGCGACATTTATTTGCGTTATTTAATGACTTCGATAACGCCGAGGCCGTAATTGCTGAATTGCGTGCCGCCAACATCAAGGGCTTTAAATTTGATGACTTGGTACTCAAGTCGCCGATTGAGCATCCTCATGTTGAGGCGGTATTGGGAAATAAGCCTATATATGTGCAGTGGTTTACCCTGGCAGGAGTCAGTCTGGGGGCAATGACCGCATTTACACTTATATCAAGTGCACAAGCTAATTTCTTTTCCCAGATCAAAGGCGGCAAGCCGATCATTCCATTGCCTACCAACTTTGTTTTGACTTATGAAATGTTTATTTTGGGCGGGGTGTACATTAGTATTCTGGGCTTTCTGATTTGTGCGGGTCTGCCTGCTCGCCGGTCGCCCCTGTACAGTTCCAAAGTCTCCGAAGATCAGATCGGTATTCTGGTTAAGGCTGATGAGGCCGCGCTGAGCACACTCAAGTCTATATTCGTCAAGCATAAGGCATTAGAGATTCAGGAAGAGGCAGGAAAATGAAGAAATTAACCTTGGTTGTCGCGTTGCTATTAACTCCTGCACTGGCGCAAGCATGGCCTTGGTCCGACGATATGGCCAACTCCATCAATATTAAACCGCAGGAAAGTGTCGATCTCAATAACCCGGGCATGGCGATTTTCCCCAAGCGCTCAGTTCCGGTTCCAGGTACCACGATTTTTGTAAAGGATATGGAAGCTGCCGAGAAGATGGCTAACCCCATACCGGCCAGCGCCAAATCCATTGCGACTGGCGCGAAGCTGTTCGAAATAATATGCGTACCCTGTCATGGAAAGTCTGGCACGGGTGATGGACTGGTCGGCGCCAAGCTCATACTGAGACCGTTTGATCTGACGTCGGAGAGTCTGGCTGGAAAGCCTGATGGGCACATTTTTGGCATGATGACCTTCGGCGGTGCAATTATGCCGGTTTATGCGAATGACCTGACGCCCACCGAGCGCTGGCATGTAGTCAACTATGTGCGTCACGGTCTAAAAAATGCGCCAGTCGATCAGGCGATGTCGCCTGCCAAATAAGGAGTTTTGAGTATGTTTTCTTATAGTAATTGGTCAGTTCTAACGGTCAGTTTTCTGGTCGTACTGTATCTGGCACTGAGTGGGGTTACATTGTGTGCAGTGCTTTATCTGGCCGGCGCGAAATGGCGTAACCAGATCCGCCATCTGGCCTCGGCACTTTATGCATTATTTCCGCTGGCGTTTGTATTGCTGCTTATTCTCTTGGCTGGTGGGTCTAATACTTTTGCGTGGCTGAATGCCGAGATGTTGCATGGACCTACCAGAGCTGTGTTTGACGCGAATCTCCAGGTCAATGCACCTGAGGAAATGCACCATTTGCCAGCTTGGCACAACTATGCTTTTCTCGTGGCTCGGCAAATAGTTGGGCTGCTTATAGTCATGGGCATATACTGGGTTTTCATTAAACGCCAAAAGGTAAGTGACCGTAGCGAAGCAGATAAAAAGCGCTTCCATAACATTGCCTGCGTAGTGCCGTATACTTTTGTGCTATATGCCACCATGATAGCCTGGGACTTCGAGATGACTCAGGTTCCCTCCTGGCACAGCGCCATTTATGCGATGCAGCATTTTGTCAGTAACTTCGGCATGTTTCTATCCTTCCTCTTTGTCTGGATATATACGCTCAACACACGCAACAAGTTAGTCCGCCCGATCGATCATTATATTTACAATTTCATCGCGCAGATGATGCTGGCCTTCACTCTCCTATGGACATATACATTTTTCGCGCAATATCTGGTGATATGGTATGGCAATTTCCCGGAGGAAAGAAACCGTATCATGGGTATGCAGAATGGTGACTTTACCGCACTGTGGTGGTCCATGGTTGCGCTGAAATTCGTCATACCATTCACCATGTTGGCTCAGCGTCCTACTCGCCATACGCCCGGTGCGATTTTGATAGTTGCATGTTGCATCATCACCGGCACGGTGTTTGAACGATTTAACTGGATAGCCGGCGTTAACGGCACCGGAACAATCCCCGTCATAACCTTTATCGCAGTGAGTGTAGTTGTATTCACGGCCGGATTTTTTCTGGTACGCGGAGCGATGCGTCGCGCTCAATTGATCAGGGTGTGAGTCGCGCTATGATGACGCTTTACTCGGGGACAACCGACCCGTTCAGTCAACGCTGCCGTATCGTTCTGTTTGAAAAAGGGATGGATTTTCAGATCATTGACGTGGACATGTTTAACAAGCCGGAAGACCTTGCTGTGATTAACCCGCATAACAAGGTTCCGGTGCTCGTAGAACGTGACCTGGTGTTATATGAGGCCAACATCATCAATGAGTACATAGATGAACGTTTCCCGCATCCGCAGTTGATGCCGGCTGACCCGGTAATGCGCGCGCGCGCGCGGCTGTTTCTGCACCGCTTTGAAAATGAACTATATTGCCATGTCGAGGCGATTGAGCAGGGCGCCCAAAAAGCAGCGGATAAATCTCGTCAGATAGTGCGTGATAACCTGACGCAGATATCGGTGCTGTTTGCCAAGCAGAAATATATGCTGGGTGACGAATTTTCCATGCTGGACGTGGCTATTGCACCATTGCTGTGGCGCCTCGACCATTACGGTATTCAGTTGGCGAAGGATGCGGCCCCACTGATGAAGTATGCCGAACGAGTATTTTCGCGTCCAGCCTATATAGAAGCGATGACTCCAGCTGAAAAAGCAATGCGTAAGTAGTTGTGCAATTCAGCTTATTTCACGATTCATGAGGGTATAAGTGGCTGAGCTATCTACCAAGCCCTATCTCATCAGAGCTATCTACGAGTGGTGCGGAGATAGCAACCTTACGCCTTATCTGGCTGTGCGAGTGGACGGTAAAACGCGAGTTCCTACAGCCTACGTCAAAAACGGCGAGATCGTGCTGAACCTGAGCATGGAAGCGGTGCGTAATCTGCACATGGGGAATGACGAAATAACCTGCGGTGGACGTTTCGGCGGCGTGCAACATGAAATTCTTGTGCCTATGGACGCCGTCATAGGGATTTTCGCTAAAGAGACCGGCCAGGGATTGGTTTTTCAGGGGCAGGAGTCTACACCGACCCGGCCTGTTAATGACGGTGAAGGTGAAAAACCGCCGCCTACCAACGAACCTCCAAAACCCCGCCTCCGAGTAATTAAATAACCGCGTTATGCGGTTATTTAATTAGTGATCGGACACCATCGCGGTTTGCATTTTTGCCAGTGCCTTTTGCTCTATTTGCCGTATACGTTCAGCCGATACCCCAAACTCACTGGCCAAGTCATGTAACGTAGATGCGGCGTCCTCGTGTAGCCAGCGAGCCTCAACAACGCGGCGGCTGCGCGCATCAAGACTGGCCAAGGCGCGTGCCAGACCCTGAGTTTCGAAATTCTGCTGCTGCTTATCCTCCAGCTGGCGAGAAGGTTCGTTCTCGACCTCGGTCGCCAAGTAGGCGATAGGAGAAAAACTGTCCTCATCATCTGCCGTGCCCGGCTCGAGCGCCACCTCATGACCATTGAATCTTGATTCCATTTCCACCACATCGCCTGAGCTGACATTCAGCTGCTGAGCAATGGAGTTTATTTCGTGGGGCTTAAGCGATTCGGTACCTTGCTTCATGCTGCGCAGATTGAAAAATAGCTTGCGCTGCGCTTTGGTGGTCGCAATTTTAACCAAACGCCAATTGCGCAGCACGTATTCATGAATTTCGGCACGTATCCAGTGCAGTGCGAAGGAAACCAGACGAACGCCGCGATCTGGGTCGTAGCGCTTAACCGCCTTCATCAAGCCAATATTTCCTTCCTGGATCAAGTCCGCCTGCGGCAAACCATAGCCGGCATAACCGCGAGCGACGCTAACCACCACCCGTAGATGAGAAACGATAAGCTGACGCGCCGCTTCCAAGTCATTATCACGATGAAAACGGTTGGCTAGCGATAACTCCTGTTCCGGCGTCAGCAACGGAAAACGGCTCACCGCTTGGACATAATTTTCCAAGCTGCTGAGCGCGGGCATCGGCAACGACAAAGTATTATCCATAAATTTAACCTCCATAATGAAATACTAGCACTCTTGCATACAGAGTGCCAAGGGGCGGAAACGTTTCATTCTTGCCAAACTCGGCAGTAAATACGCAACTGCTTGTGGCTCAGTAACTTATCTGTGCTCGGACTGGCGTAAATGCTGGGTTACCGATAGCCATGCTCCGATCCAGCCGAGATAAGTGGAGAAAAGTAACAGACTCAGGCTGTCCGCAAAGGAAAAAGTTTGCAGCAAAAAGCTGCTCTCATAAAGCTGGGCCAGTTCCGCCAGCCGGGTTTGGACCAAGGTCAGGCTACAAGTTATGATTAACCAAGCCAACGCACCACTCAGTAGGCCCTGCAACATACCAAAGTAAAGAAAAGGACGACGGATAAAGGCACTGGTTGCACCGATTAGCCGGGACACAGCAATTTCGTCCCGCTGGGTTAGCATTTGCAGACGAACCGTATTAAAAGTCACCGCCAGCAACGCAAAGCTGAGCAATATTGCCAGGATCAAAACCGCTCTCCGACCCAGCCTGATCAGCGCATCGAGCTTGTGAGCCCAGGCGGAATCAAGTTGCACATGTTCCAGTTTGGGCCATTGTTCCAATTCGCCGCGTAAAGTTTCCAGCGCTTTCGCACTGGTTTTCTTCGGATAGATAATAAAGGCATCCGGCAATGGGTTTTCGGTCAGTCCGCCGATTACGTCCGCCACACCGGAATTTTTCCTGAGCTGCTGCAAAGCCTGGTCTCGCGGAACGAACTGAACCTGGGCGATTGCTCTGTGTTGCCTTAACTGTTTGCCTATGCGCTCGATGTCTTCCTGGCCGGTGTGCATATTCAGGAATACGCTGATCTGCGGCGCCCCCGCCGCCTGCCTGACCAGGTCCTGCACGTTCTGCAGAAGTAAATACATGCCCGCTGGCAAGCTGAGGGCAACGCCCATCACTAGCACATTCAGCAAGTTGGTCGCGGGAGAGGTAAACAGACGGCGCAACGCAAATCGCAGCACAAAAATATGTTGCGCCAGCCAGTTCATGGCTGCAATCCGCCTCGGTGTAACGTCAGCGTACGCGTACCCGGTTGGCGGCTTTCCAGATCATGAGTGGCGATCAGCAGAGTAACCCCGACCTGATGAAACGATTTAAAGATGGCCATGATATCGTGCGCGTAACCGGCATCAAGGTTGCCCGTCGGCTCATCGGCCAACAGGATGGAAGGACGATTAACGATGGCGCGGGCAATGCATAAACGCTGTTGCTCGCCGCCAGACAAGGTAATCGGCTGTGATTTCTCGCGCGGCAGCAAATTAACCTTGTCGAGCGCGGCGCGCGCTCGTTTAGTGCTCTCGCGGTAATCAAAGCCGCAGATCTGCAATGGCAGCATGACATTGTCGAATACGCTGCGGTCAAACAGCAGCTTGTGATCCTGAAAAATCAGGCCCAGGTTGCGACGCAAAAAAGGCAGGGCGGCATTTTTTAGCGCGCCGATGTTTTGCCCTTTGACCAGTATGCTGCCGCTGTTCGGACGCTCTATCGCGGCAATGAGATTGAGCAGGGTGCTTTTGCCGGCGCCTGAATGGCCGGTAAGAAAGACCATCTCCCCAGATGTGATCTCGAAGCTGATGTTATGCAACGCTTCATTGCCGTCCGCATATCGCTTGCAGACTTTGTCAAACAGAATCACGCATTTTCCCCCAGCAGGGCGTTGATAAAATCCTCCGCGACAAATGGTCGTAAATCGTCCAGTCCTTCGCCGACCCCGATGAAGCGCACCGGAACAGGATGAACTTTCGCGATCGCGGCGATTATGCCGCCCTTGGCGGTGCCGTCCAGCTTGGTCAGCACCAGGCCGGTAACGCCCAGCGCCTCATCAAACGCCTTAACCTGGCTCAGCGCATTCTGGCCGGTGTTGGCGTCCAGCACCAGCAACACTTCGTGCGGCGCATCCGGCAATGCTTTGCCGATGACGCGCTTGATCTTCCGGATTTCGTCCATTAAATGCAGCTGGGTAGTCAGCCGTCCCGCAGTATCCGCAAGCACCACGTCTATTTTGCGCGCTATCGCGGCTTGCACTGCATCAAAAATAACCGCCCCGGGATCGCCGCCCTGCTGTGCTATCACGGTAACATTGTTGCGCGCGCCCCATTCCATCAACTGCTCCCGTGCGGCAGCGCGAAACGTGTCTCCGGCGGCCAGCAGCACGGATTTGCCCTGTTGCTGAAAATATTTGGCGAGCTTGCCGATGGAGGTGGTTTTGCCGGCGCCGTTGACGCCGGTCAGCATAATGACGAAAGGCTGATGGTTGTCGATCTGCAGGGGCTGGGCCAGCGGTTGTAGCAACTTGAACAGGCTTTGTGCCAGTGCGTCGCGGAGTTGATCCGCCTGAGTCAGTTGTTGCGCCTTGGCCTGGCGGCGTAAATCGGCCAGCAGAAAAACGGTCGCGTCCATGCCAACGTCGGCAGTGATCAGTATGGACTCAAGTTCCTCATACAACTCATCGCTGATTTTTCCGCCTTGTCCAAACAGTTCCGATAACTGATTACCGGTGCGCGCTAGCCCGCTTTTTAAGCGGCTGACCCAACTGGCTTTTTCCGGATCATTCTTTTCGGGCACGCCTTCAGGGGAAGATTTTTTCAGGAAGCTGAACATTGGCGAAGATAACTCGGGAGTGGTCGAAAAGTAGCAAAATAGCGCATAATGTGTTTTGTAGCGGCGGCCTGTTTGGCGCTGTTCTTATTCTATTCTGAATGAATCAGTTTGGGCTCAAATATGCATATAAAAATGAAGTATCTGATCCGGGCTGTGTTGCCTGCGATGGTGTTGTTGGGGGCGGCGCACGCCGAAACCTTCGAAAAAACGTTGAGCAACGGCCTTAAGGTCATTGTCAAGGAGGACCATCGCGCTCCAGTGATCGTGCAGCAGATCTGGTACCACGTCGGCAGTATGGACGAATTTAACGGCACCACCGGGATCGCGCACGTGCTGGAACACATGATGTTCAAGGGCACCAAGAGTGTACCGGCGGGAGAGTTTTCCAAGCGCATTGCTGCTGCGGGCGGGCGGGAGAACGCATTCACCAGTTCCGATTACACCGCTTATTTTCAGCAATTGCATAAATCCCAGCTGCCGCTGGCGATGAAGCTGGAGTCCGACCGGATGCGTAATCTTGTGTTGTCAGATGCGGAGTTCGGCAAGGAAATCAACGTAGTCATGGAAGAGCGGCGTATGCGCACCGACGACGATCCGCATTCGTTGATGAACGAAATTTTAATGGCTGCGGTGTACCAGGAGCATCCCTACCATCATCCGGTAATAGGCTGGATGAATGATCTCCAGGCATTAAGCGCAAGCGATGCGAAGGCGTGGTACAACCGCTGGTACGTGCCCAATAACGCAACCCTGGTGGTCGCCGGCGACGTCAAGGCGGATGAGGTTTTTGCGTTGGCCCAGCGTTATTACAGCCCGGTGCCGATGCGCAAACTGCCACAACGCAGAAGTTTTACCGAACCACCGCAAAAGGGGATCAAGCGCCTGATCGTCAAAGCGCCGGCCCAGTTGCCGCAGTTGGTGATGGCCTACCATGCGCCCACATTGCGGGATTGGACGCAAGACTGGAAACCCTACGCACTTGAGGTGCTGTCGGGCATTCTGGACGGCAATGAATCGGCGCGCCTGAACAAGGCACTGGTACGCGAACAGCAGTTGGCCAGCAGCGTTGGGGCCGGATACGACTCAACCGCGCGCGGACCCGGGATATTCATGCTGGAAGGTACACCGAGCGAGGGGAAAACGGTGACCGAACTGGAAGCGGGGTTGCGTGCGCAAATCGCAGCGCTGGTGCGCGACGGCGTAAGTGCGGACGAATTAAAGCGGGTTAAGGCGCAAGTCACCTCCAGCGAAGTGTACAAACTTGATTCGCTGTTTTATCAGGCCATGCAGATCGGCCAGCTGGAAAGCATCGGCCTCAGCTATAAAGCAATTCCGGTGATGCTGGAAAAATTGCAGGCAGTAACGGCGCAACAGGTGCAGGATGTGGCGCGTGAGTTTTTTCAGGACGACAATCTCACCGTGGCTGTACTTGATCCGCAACCGCTCAGCGGCGAACACAAGCATATGAATCAGGGAGCAACTCATGACTTACGCTAAACCTTTTACGCTGACACTGGTGTTTTTTGCCGCGGCGCTGGCCTTTTCCGGCAACGTTATGGCGACGCCAAAAATTCAGCACTGGCAGGCGGCCAGCGGGGCTCGCGTACTCTTTGTGGAGGACCACAATCTGCCGATGCTGGATGTGGCAGTGGATTTCGCCGCCGGCAGCAGCATGGACACGGCGCAAAAATCCGGCGTGGCCGGGATGACGCAGGGCATGCTTGATCTGGGTGTGGAAGGCATGAGTGAGGACGATATCGCCCGCACGCTGGCGGATATCGGTGCGCAAATGGGCGGACATTTTGACCCCGACCGCGCCGGACTGACGCTCCGTACCTTGAGCAGCGAGCCGGAGCGCAAGCAGGCCCTGGACGTGCTGGCGCGTATGCTGCAGCGTCCGCTGTTTCCTGAGGCGATACTGGCTCGCGAAAAAAATCGTTTGATCGCCGGCTTAAAAGAAGCCGAAACCAAGCCGGAGCATATAGCCGACAAAGCCTTCAGCAAGGCGGTATTCGGTGCTCATCCCTACGGTCTACCGGGTTCGGGCGAGGTTGCCAGCGTCGAAACTATACAGCGCGCCGACCTGGAAGCATTTTACCGCGCGCACTACACAGCGCAGGCAGCGATCGTTGCGATTATGGGCGATGTGACGCGCGAACAAGCCGAAGCCATTGCGCAACAGCTGACGGCGCAGTTGCCGCAGAGCGCCGCGGCGGAACGCATACCGCCTGTCCAGATGCAGATTGTGGCGAGTGAACAGCGCATCCCGCATCCGGCTACGCAGAGCCATATTCTGGTCGGCACTCCGGGTATGTCTCGTACCGATCCGGACTATTTTCCACTGTACGTGGGTAACTATACTTTGGGCGGCGGAGGTTTCGTGTCACGCCTGATGTATGAAGTGCGGGAAAAGCGCGGACTGGCTTACAGTGTATATAGCTATTTTATTCCGCTGCAACAGCCGGGTGCGTTCCAGGTTGGTCTGCAGACGAAAAAGGAGCAGGCTGACGAGGCGTTGCAACTGGTGCGTACCACTTTACGCGATTTCATTGACAAGGGCCCGACCGCCAAAGAGCTGGTTGCGGCCAAGCAGAACATCATCGGCGGCTTTCCGTTGCGTATCGATAGCAACAAGAAAATACTGGATTACCTTGCCATTATCGGATTTTATAACCTGCCGTTAACTTATCTCGATGAGTTTGTCGGCAAGGTTGATAAGGTCACGGCCGTGCAGATACGCGATGCGTTTAAGCGCCATATCAATCCGGACGCGCTGGCGACGGTGATTGTCGGTGCGCCCGAAGCCGCCCCCCGGATCAGCAATGGAAGCCCCGCCGCAGTCAACATGGGTGCGCACCCATAAACCGGGTACGTATTATAGGGGGCACCCACCGCAGCCGCTGGATAGAGTTTCCGGAAATCAAGGAGCTGCGGCCTACGCCAGATCGCGTACGCGAGACCTTATTCAACTGGCTGGGTCAGACCCTGGACGGTAAGCGCTGCCTGGATTTGTTCGCCGGCAGCGGCGCGCTGGGGTTTGAAGCGATGTCCAGAGGCGCAGCTGACGTGGTAATGGTGGAGCAGGATCGGGCGGCGTTCCATGCGCTGCAGCAGAACTGCGAAAAACTGGCCTGTGAGCAGGTAACCCTGCGTTGTGAGAGTGCGCTGGATTTTTTACGGCGGTCGCGGGCGGATTACAATGTGATTTTCCTGGACCCGCCGTTCCAGAGCGACTATCTGGTTAAAGTACTGCCGCTGGTGGCAGACAGGCTCGCGCCGGGAGGGCTGGTCTATGTTGAAACCGGGACACCATTCCAGCCTGATGCGGTCTGGCAGGTGACCCGACACGCCAAGGCGGGCAATGTGCATTATCAATTACTGCAGCTTGTGCCTAACGTAAAGCAGGAACGCGATGATTAAAGTAATTTACCCCGGCACATTTGATCCGCTGACCAGCGGCCACGAAGACGTGGTGCGCCGTGCCGCCGGATTATTCGACGAAATCGTGGTTGCGGTGGCCGCCAGCCGCAGCGTCACGATGTTCAGCCTGGAAGAACGGGTGGCGATGGCACGCGACGTTTTTGCCGGCTTTTCGAATGTGCGGGTGGAGGGTTTTAATAGCTTGCTGATGACTTATGTACGCGCGCAGAATGCGCGGGTGGTACTGCGTGGTTTGCGCGCGATAGCCGATTTCGAGTATGAGTTCCAGATGGCTGGGATGAACCGCAGCCTGCATCCGGATGTCGAAACCATCTTTCTGACGCCGGCCGAGCATTACACTTTTATCTCTGCTAGCATGGTGCGCGAGATTGCACGCTTTGGCGGTGATGTAAGCCAGTTCGTGTCGCCTCTGGTGGCGGAAAAATTAATTGCCAAAAAATTGGTATGAGTTTTAGGAGAAGCACATGTCTTTGATGATTACCGATGAATGTATCAATTGCGATGTATGCGAACCGGAATGCCCCAACGACGCAATTTCGCAGGGAGATTCCATCTATATTATCGATCCTAAAAAATGCACTGAATGCGTGGGCCACTACGACACGCCACAGTGTGTCGAAGTCTGTCCGGTGGACTGTATTCCGTTGAACCCGGAAGTGGTCGAAACCAAAGATGAGCTGCAGATCAAGTATCAGAACCTGATGGCGGCAAAAGCCGCCGGCTGAGCAATCTTATTAACCGCAACAGCGGCTAATCGCGAGCCCACGGTGTTTCGGCCTGCTCCGCCGCGCGGTTCAGCTTGCGGCTCAGCACAAACAATAAATCCGACAACCTGTTCAAATAGGGCAAGCCATATAACGGCACCTGCTCAGGCTGTCCCGGTTCGGCCTCGTCATTCTGCATGGGTTCGGCATGCAGCAGCGTTACCCAGTCGCGTTCTGCGCGCCGTGCCACGGTACGCGTGACATGGCATAGCGCGCCGGCGCGGGTGCCGCCGGGCAGGATGAACTCTTTCAATGCGGGCAGCGCGGCGTTGTAATGTTCGATCGCCTGATCGAGCCGGTTTAGCTTCCCTGCGCTAAACAATGCCGGTGGATAGGCCAGCGCGGCGCCCAGATCGAATAGATCCTGCTGTATGCCTTCCAGTAAATCCCGCACATCCTGCGGTAAGACTTCGCTCAGCAGCAGGCCGAGCTGGCTGTTCAATTCATCTATGCTGCCCAGCACATGAATGCGCGCACTATTCTTGGCGACGCGCGTACCGTCCGCCAAGCCCGTGCTGCCGTCGTCTCCGGTGCGCGTAACGATCTTGCTCAGTCGGTTTCCCATTGTTGACGCTCCAGCGTGGTGTATTTGATGTGCCTGGAACTACTGCTGATCCAGGCAGGCCAGATAGATGGCAGCGTCCGGCGCGGTCTTGTTGCGCTGAGCCTGCCAGATCATTTCTCCCAGGCATTCCATCATACGGTGCTGCGCGTCGTGTTCCGATTGAAACTGCCGGGCGAGCCGCTGAAAGTGTTCGCGTATGCCATGCGGATGGCCAATCGACAGTTGCTCTTCAATAGTCAGATGCATCATCAGGTGCAGGAACGGATTGGTCGCGCCCTGCTCAGGCGCATAGTCCCGATCCTGGTACCGTTCCGGGTCGGCCAGCAACTCATGGTATTCCGGATGCTTTTCTATCAACTGGGCGACCAGGTCTTCCATCGGTGTCAGCAATTCCCCGGCGCGCCGTTTGCGCCATGCGTCGAACAACAACTGGCGGGCTTCTTCGCGGCTGGGATTAAACATCGGTTACCTCAAGTTCAACAAGTGATCGGAATCAGGCTGCAGGTGCGCCATCAAACTGCTTGTGCTTATATTCGCACAGATCCACGATCAGGCATTGCCCACAGCGCGGTTTACGCGCCTGGCAGATATAACGTCCGTGCAGCAATAGCCAGTGATGCGCGTTGAGTTTGAATTCAGACGGTACAAATTTCAGCAGATTCATTTCCACCTCCAGCACGTTACTGCCCGGGGCAATACCGGTACGGTTAGACACGCGAAAAATGTGCGTGTCCACCGCAATCGTCGGCTGGCCGAACGCCGTGTTGAGCACGACATTGGCCGTTTTGCGACCGACTCCCGGCAGCGCTTCCAGCGCTTCCCGCGTGCGCGGCACTATGCCGCCATGTTTTTCCAGCAGGATTTTACAGGTTTGCAGCATATGTTTGATCTTGGTGCGGTACAGGCCGATGCGCTGCAAATACGGCAGCAGTTTTTCTTCGCCCAGCTCCAGTATTGCCTGCGGCGTATTGGCGACCCGATACAGCTGGCGCGTGGCTGCATTGACGCTGACATCCGTGGCCTGGGCGGACAGCAACACCGACATCAGCAGCTCGAACGGCGTATGAAACTCCAGTTCGGTAGTGGGGTGCGGATTAGCGGCTTGCAGGCGCAGGAAAATTTCGCGGCGTTTGGCGGGGTTCATTAATGTTCACTGGTTACCGTACAGTCACTTAACGCATGTTTACAACGCGGCATTATGCTACACACGGAGGTCAGGAAATATAATTCTGCAGGTTAGTAGGCTGCTGGCGTTTTTGCTCAACAAAGCGGTCAGTGGTTGAAACACTACTGACACCGGCTGCTACGGCAAAGGTCTATGTTGTGCGGCGGTCGGCTTGGCTGCCTCCAGCGCGTTATCCTTCAGCGCAAGTTTGTGAGCCCTCGCACGTTGCTCGCGTTCCAGGCGCAGCTGACGGAATTCATAACGCTTACGCGCCAAGTCCGCCAGCACCTGTTCCTGTTCGTCCGCGGTTAGTTCGTTTGCGGCGTAACGAGCGCTGGAAAAAGAAGCATCCAGCGGCGGTTGCGTATCTGATGGTTGCATCATTTGCGCCAGCGGCCGCATGCTGATGCAGTCCACCGGACAGGGTGCGACGCACAATTCGCAGCCGGTGCATTCGGCAGCGATCACCGTATGCATTTGTTTGGACGCGCCGGTGATTGCGTCGACCGGACATGCCTGAATGCATAGCGTACAACCAATGCAGGCATGTTCGTCGATAAGCGCAAGTGCCTTCAGTTTTAGTACCGTGCCCGCGACAAACGGCAGAAACTCGACCCCGAGCAGAGCGGCCAGTTTCCGGATGCCTTTTTCCCCGCCGGGGGGGCAGCGGTTGATCTCGATTTCGCCGGCCGCAATCGCCGTGGCATAGGGTTTGCAGCCGGGGTAGCCGCACTGGCCACATTGTGTCTGCGGCAGTAGCGCATCTATCCGTTCGACCAATGTATAGTCAGTCATGATTGTTCTTTCGGGCAGCAATTATCACCTGTTTGATAGGCAGCTTCAACTCTGTTGCTCACGTAGGTGCGGCAGCGAACTTACCGAAAATTGATTCAGCGTATAATTGATAAATGCCTGTAAAATTAATTGTTACGGCGGAGCTGTTATTTTAAACCTAGGAGAACTGATTATGCTGTTGCGCCATATTGCTGTATTTACGCTGTTGACCACCAGTCTTGCGGCCGAGGCAAATAGTTTTGATATTGACCTGGGCAATCATAACGCCCAGTTGAGCTATAACGTGCCGATGGAACGGACAACCGAGGGTCGGCCCGAGATGCATTTCGCGCTTGACTATAATGACAACAATAGCGTGCTGGGCGAAATTGGCGTAATGGTAGTGAATGAAACTGAAAATACATCCGGTTTATCAATCGGAGTGGGCGTAAAAGGGGTGCTGGCGTCGATTGATCGCAATGGCGCAAGCCGGAGCAACGATTCGGCTGTTGCGCTGGGCGCGCAATTGCGCTTTTCACCTCCCGACGCCAAGCGCTTTGGCGTAGTCGCGCAATTCCACTATGCCCCGAGAATTATCAGTTTTGGCGATGCCGACAACTACAGCCAGAGCCTGTTGCGGGTGGAATATGAGGTCATGCCGTCTACGCTGGCGTATGTCGGATACCGCAAAACCAAATTCGGCAGCAAGAACAGTGGCCCGGACGCGGTGATGGACAACGGCATGCATGTAGGTGTACGGATTGCGTTTTAATTGATGATACCGCTGGCAGCCAATTCATCCTGCAATTCGATCGGGCGACTTAATTACGGATGAATTAGCGCCAGCGTTTCAGTAGTCAGCCAGCGCTTTTTATTTTTGAGCTATTCAAAAATTTGCCAATTCACGTTCGCTGCCTATGCAGCTAAATTACCTATACTGCTTATACATTCGCTGACCAGTCCGGTGCCGCGATAAACCATCCCGCTGTACATCTGCACCAGTGATGCGCCGGCTTCGATTTTCTCAACCGCGTCCGCCCCGCTCAGGATGCCACCCACACCAATGATAGGCAACGCGCTCTGCAACGCCGCTGCAAGTTCGCGGATTACCATGGTCGATTTTTCCCGTAACGGCGCTCCGCTTAGCCCACCCGCCTGTTCGTGTAGCGGCAACTGTTCGGTGCCTGCACGCGACAGCGTGGTGTTGGTCGCGATTACCCCGTCCATGCGGTGCTGCATCAATAGTCCGGCAATCTGCTGAATTTGCTGCTGCTCCAGGTCGGGCGCAATTTTTACCGCAAGCGGTACATATTTGCCGTGTTGCTCAGCCAGTTTTTCCTGCTCGGCTTTCAGCGTGCTCAGCAACGCATCCAGCTCATCGCCGCCCTGCAGCTGTCGCAGATTTTTAGTGTTCGGCGAAGAAATATTGATGGTGACATAGCTGGCGTATGCGTACACCTTGCGCAGGCAGATCAGATAATCATCTGCGGCTTTTTCGATGGGCGTATCAAAATTTTTGCCGATATTGATACCGAGAATTTTTTGGGAACCGTTTTTCAGGTATTGCGAATTCAGCACATTCCTGACTAGCGCATCCACACCGAAATTGTTGAAGCCGAGGCGATTGATAATGGCCTGCGCCTCCGGCAGGCGGAACATGCGCGGACGTGGATTACCCGGCTGTGGCCGCGGGGTGGTGGTGCCGATTTCCAGAAACCCGAAACCGAGCGCAGCCAATGCATCAATATAAGCGCCATTCTTGTCCATGCCGGCGGCCAGTCCGACCGGGTTGGGAAAACTTAAGCCCATCACTGTGCGCGGCGCGGCGGGGACATTCGGACATAACGTGGTCAGGCCAAAACGATGGGCGGTTTGCAACGCATCCAGCGCCGTTTGATGTGCAGTTTCAGGATCCAGCGCAAAGATCAGGGGACGCAATAATGAATACATAAGTTCGTAAATCAGTCGGTAAGCAACTCCGGCGGTATCTCCTGCCACACCTCGCCGATCAACCCCTGCAGGGGACGGAACCTGGCTTTGTACGCCATTTTTTTGCTCTGCGCAATCCAGTAGCCCAGGTAGAGATACTGCAGTTCCAGCTTGCGGCATAGCTCAATCTGCCACAGTATATTGTAGGTTCCAAAGCTGGATCGCGGAACGTCCGGATCGTAAAACGTGTACACCGACGACAGGCCGTCATCAAGCAGATCGATCAGGCTGACCATGCGCAGCGCATCTTTTTCGCGGAATTCAACCAGCATTGAATCAACGTGGCTGTGCAGCAGGAAATTGCGGTACTGGTCGTGGCTGCCGCTGGCCAGATTGTCGTCCTGATGACGGACATTCTGATAGCGCTGATACAACTCAAATTGTTCCGCGCGATCGGTAAGCGGATGCAGGCTGGCCTGCAGGCCGCGATGATGTTGCGCGGCGCGGCGCTGTCCACGGCGGGGCGTAAAAGCGTTTACGTCGATGCGCACCGGTATACAGGCACGGCAGGTATCGCAGCGCGGCCGGTAGGTAAACGTCCCGCTGCGCCGAAAACCGTGCCGCACCAGCTCGGAATACACCTGAGTTGTAATCAGAAAATTGGGGGTGGCGACCTGCGAGCGAGCCAGGCGGTCAGGCAGATAGCTGCAGGAATACGATGCAGTCAGATAAAATTGCAGTGCCGACAGCGGGACGTCATGCAACAGGTTCATGATCGAATTGCCAAGGGGTAACGAGGTCTGGATAGTGTACCAATTCCTGCAGGCGACGGCTGAATTCGCTGCGCGAAATTTCACGTGCGCCTAGCGTAACCAGATGAGAAGTCCGCATCTGGCAATCTATCATACCGAAATTCCAGCGGCGCAGCTGTGCGGCGAGATGCGCCAGCGCCACCTTAGAGGCATCGGTGCGGCGGCTGAACATCGATTCGCCGTAAAACATGCGTCCGATGCTTACCCCATACAATCCGCCGACCAGCACTCCCTGCTGCCAGGTTTCTACCGAATGCGCGTGGCCCATGCGGTGCAGCTCCTTGTATGCGGCGATCATGTCAGCGTTAATCCAGGTGCCCTGATCGCCGCGCGGTGCTGCGCAGCCTTGCATGACCTGGTCGAACACTGTATCGGTGCGCACCTCGTAGAGATTGCTGCGCAGGGTTTTACGCAGTGTCCGGGAAATTTTGAATTCGCCCGGGAACAGCACGGTACGCGGATCCGGGCTCCACCACAGGATCGGATCGTCTTCGTTAAACCACGGAAAAATGCCGTGGCGATACGCGTCCAGCAATCGGGCCGGAGTCAGTTCGCCGCCGGCCGCGAGCAGCCCGTTGGGCAGGCGCATCGCCTGCTCGAGCGGCGGAAACGGGTCGTTGCCATGCAGAAACGGGATCACTGGTTCAGCTCGGTAAATGCATGCTAATGCTGCTTGGCCGCCATGTGTTTGCTGAGCCATGCCTGCAGGTCGCGCATTTCTTCATTGCTGACGGTATGAGGCATGGGATATTCATGCCATTCGAGCTGGAATTTCAGATTGCTCAGCAGGTCTGCCGAAAATTTTCCCCACACATAAGGCACCACCGGGTCGCTGCGCCCATGGGCCATGAATATGGGTGTCGCCGCTGCGCCCGCGCCTTTTTCCGCTGGCAGCGTTTCTGCCAATGGCAAATAAGTGGAAAGCGCGATGACGCCACCCAGCGGTTCCGGGGTGCGCAGTCCGGTATGCAATGCCATGGCGCCGCCTTGAGAAAATCCGGCCAGAAAAATATTTTTGGCCGGGATGCCCAGCTGTTTCTGCTGGTTGATCAGCTTTTCAATTTCCAACTGGGTAATGCGTATACCGGTGGTGTCCTGACGGGCATTCGCGGTCAGCCCGACGATGTCGTACCACGCCGGCATCATATAGCCGCCATTGAGGGTAACCGGTCTTCGCGGGGCGTGCGGAAAAACATAACGCACCGCTTGCGGCAATTTCATCTCGTGCGCGAACGGTACAAAATCTTCGCCGCTGGCGCCGAGGCCATGCAGCCAGATGATACTGTGTTGTGGGCTTTTGCCGATTTCCAGAGTGATATGCGGAAGAAGTTTAGTCATTAAGGAATGGGATAATTCTGAGTATGCGGCGGCCGTAGCCGGTGGCGATTGATGTACTGTGCTGCCATTATTATTCAGTCGTATGACCCTCCTGCTCCGGCATAATTTCGCGCAATGCCTGAAAAATTTCGCGGTAGCTTTTGGGCGGCTTAAGCAGTTCCTTTTCCTTCAGCGCATTACGGATCAGCGCGCGCAGCCGGGATGCGTCGGCGGTGGGGTGATCTGCCAGCAGCTCGGTCAGCGCGGTTTCATCTTCGAGCAGGCGGTTGCGCCAGCGTTCCAGCTGATGCAGCCAGGCGATATGCTGATTCGATTTGCCGCTCCATGCTTCCAGCTTGGCAACGATGGGCGCCGGGTCGACCTCGCGCATCAGCCGGCCGATATATTGCAGCTGCCGCCGCTGCGCGCCGAATTTATTGATCTGCTTCATCTCCCGCAGCGCGTCGTGCAGGCGCTCCGGCAGATTCAATTCTTTCAGCCGGTCATTGTTGAGCCCGACCAGTTCTTTACCGATGTCCTGCAGATCAAGCATCTGCTTTTTGATTTTGGTCTTGCTGGGGGGCAAATCCAGTTCTTCTTCCTGATCGTCGTAATGCATGATGTGCGCTTATTAATTGGATGTTGTTATGATAGCGCCTTCCCTAAAACCGTTCTGCTGAATTTTCCACTATGAAGCCTACACTACCCACACCAGCCTTTTCCGATCAGGACGGCGACAGCCGTTTCTCCCATCCGCACGCGACCCTGCGCCAGCTGGCGCGCGACATGCTGCACTATGCCAAACAGCAAGGCGCGAGCGCGGCTGCGGTTGAGGTGTCTGATGGATTCGGGCAGGGTGTCACCGTGCGCAATGGCGAGGTCGAAACGATCGAGTACAACCGCGACAAGGGCATCGGCATCAGTGTGTATATCGGCCAGCGGCGCGGTAATGCGCATACTTCGGATTTCTCGCAGCAGGCGATGCGCGACACGGTGGACGCCGCGCTGTCGATTGCGCGCCATACCGCGCTGGACGGCTGTGCCGGTCTGCCCGAGCGTGAACTACTGGCGACCGAATTTCCCGATCTCGACCTGTATCATCCGTGGCTGCTGAGCGTGGAGCAGGCCATCGAGCTGGCGCAGGAATGTGAACAGGCTGCCTACGCGCGCGACAAGCGTATCAATAATTCCGAAGGTGCCACCGTCAATGTGCACGAAAGCCAGTTCGTCTATGCCAACAGCCTCGGCTTTATCGGCGGCTTTCCCACTTCGCGCCACAGCGTCAGCTGCGCCGTAATCGCCGGCAAAGGCGGGCAAATGCAACGCGATTACTGGTACAGCGAAGCACGCGAAGCCAGCGAAATGCTCAAGGTGGAAGAGGTCGGGCGCATCGCCGCGGAACGCGCAGTGCGCCGGCTTAAAGCACGCAAGCTCGGCACCATGCAAGTACCGGTGCTGTACGAAGCGCCGGTCGCGGCCAGCCTGCTCGGCCACTTTGTCGGCGCGGTCAGCGGCGGCAGCCTGTACCGCAAATCATCCTTCCTGCTCGACCAGCTCGGCCAGCAGGTATTCTCGCCCAACGTGCACATCGACGATATTCCGGATATCCGCCGCGGCCTCGCCAGCAGCGCGTTTGACGACGAAGGCGTCAAGACACAACGCCGCGCGATAGTCGACGCCGGGGTGCTGCAGGGCTACTTTCTGGGCAGTTATTCCGCGCGCAAACTGGGCATGCAGACCACCGGCAACGCCGGCGGAAATCATAATCTGGTGCTGCGTTCGGGCGAGCTGGATTTCAACGGCCTGCTGCAACAGATGGGCCGCGGTTTACTCGTCACCGAGCTGCTCGGGCAGGGCGTGAATTCGGTCACGGGTGATTACTCCCGCGGCGCTGCCGGCTTCTGGGTGGAGAACGGCGAAATCCAGTATCCGGTCGAGGAAATCACCATCGCCGGAAATTTGAAGAATATCTACCGCGATATCGCCGCGGTGGGCAAGGATGTGCTGGTGCAGGGGTCGCGGCAGAGCGGGTCTGTGCTGATCGGGAATATGATGGTGGCGGGGCAGTGAATGTTCCGCGAAAGCAGGGATGAATGATTCAAAGAGTGCTTAGCTAAAACCTGGAAAGGCTATTGTTTTCCAGGGCTCTCAACTCCTTTTTGCTCTCCCCACGGCTTCATCAATGTCTGAGCCACACCCAGATGATCGAGTATGCGCGCGACCACGAAATCCACCAGATCCTGCACACTCTGCGGATGATAATAAAAGCCCGGATTGGGCGGCAAAATAACCGCACCGGCGTGGGCAAGTTTGAGCATGTTCTCCAGATGGATCGCCGAGAATGGCGATTCGCGCGGTACTAAAATCAATGGCCTTTTTTCCTTCAGCATCACATCCGCTGCGCGTGATCAGATCGTCGCTCAAACCTGCCGCCACCGCCGCCAGCGTGCCCATGGTACAGGGACAGATCACCATCGCATCGCCCGGATTGGAGCCGGAAGCCATCGGCGCATACCAGTCGTCGCGGCCGTATACATGCAGTTCGCCGCTGAATTTTCCGAAACGTTCCGCCAGCATTTTTTCCGCATCTTGCGGACGGTTGGGCAGCGTGAAATCCAGTTCCTGTTTGGCTACGATCTGGGCCGCCTGCGAATACACCAGATGCACGCGCTGGCCGCCCTGCAGCAGGCATTCGAGCAGGCGCATGCCGTAGGGCAGGCCGGATGCGCCGGTTAACGCGAGGGTGATGGTTTTCATTTTCCGGTCTCCACAGACAATATATTGGATTGTGTATTTGCGTCCTGCTGTAAGGCGGGACCAGCCAGGTAGTAAGCCGCGACCAGCCCGTTGACGGTGCCGAATGTTACCGCAGCAGCGGCGAAAATCGGGATCAAATAGGCCAGCCCGGCGTGCGGTATCAGCCAGAAATATACCAGCAGCAATTGTCCGGCAATATGCGCGGCGGCGGCGCAGATGCTGTGCGTTACCGCGCCGAACCAGCGCGAGGGCAAGTGCTGGACCGCGGCCAGTGTCGCCAGACTGCACAGCGCGCCGCTAAGGCTGAGAAAAAATCCCGGTGCCAGGAAATTGCCAAACAGCAGGCCACCGGCGACTACCCGCAATAACGATACCCATGCGGCCATGCGCCAGCCGTAGCGCGCCAGTACGATCAGGATCACGATGTTGGCGAGACCCGGCTTGACGCCCGGCAGCGGCGAGGGGATTGCGGCTTCCAGTACTGACAGGCCGAGCGCCAGCGCCGCCATGCGGGCCACATGGTGGTCGGTTGCGCTGGCGGCGAGTTTAATAGTTGAGGCTGTCATAGTTTTTGCGCCCGCTGCTGAGCTCGACGCTGACCTGATTGGGCAGGCACAGCGCAATTTCACCGGCCTGTTTCAACCACCCCTGGCGCACGCAATACTGGCGCGGACCCGGGTCCGCCGCGATGCGAGCCCGCAGATTGTGAATGGCTATCTGGCTGATACCGAGCGGCCCGGGCACCGCGATGGTCTGGTCGCGCGCCAACGGTACCACGCTGAATATTT
>JAZJXX010000019.1:38960-75656 GCA_040390665.1 Pseudomonadota bacterium
CAAATCCGGATTCGATCCTGCTTGAAACACGCCGTAAAGTGGCATTATTGGCCTCCCATCGATTGGAAATCTTGCTTCTTCAGTCCCGCAGCGCCTAGTTTCTTGTCGATGATGGCGCGATCTGCGCGGTCACTTTGCCATAGGTTGAGGGTAAGGAATACCGTCAGCGCGCAGCCAGCGGCGATAGTCAGATAATCGCCGGCCTTGACGTGTGCAAGCGGCCAGCGCATCGCTAACTTGCGCCGAGTTCGCGATGGCGCAGCAGCACTTGCTGTTGCGCCTGAAAGTATTGCGCCAGTTTCTCCGCCAGGTAGACCGAGCGATGCTGCCCGCCGGTGCAGCCGATCGCTATCGTCAGATAGCTGCGGTTATCGGCGACAAAACAGGGCAGCCAGTCGGCGACGAAGGTGCGGATATCGTGGTACATTTTCTGCGCGGTGGGCGTGCGTTCCAGCAGCGCGATTACATCCGCGTCGCGGCCGGTGAGCGGGCGCAGCTTGGGATCGTAATGCGGATTCGGCAGGCAACGCACATCAAACACAAAATCCGCATCCAGCGGTATGCCGTTCTTGAAGCCGAATGACTGAAACATCAGCGTGAGTCGCGCGCGATCCACACTGATGAAATCCTTGACCCAGGCGCGCAACGCATTGGCGCCCAGTTCGCTGGTGTCAATGCGGTGGCCGATATGGCTGATAGCGGCGAGCAGCGTGCGCTCCTGCTGGATGGATTCGGGCAACGTCGCCTGCTCATTGCTGAGCGGATGACGGCGGCGCGTTTCGGAAAAACGTTTAACCAGCGTATCGGTTTGCGCATCCAGAAATAGCAGATGGATATCCACGCCGTCCTGTTTGATTCGCTCGATATAGTGCGGCAACTGCTGCAGGCTGCTGCCGCTGCGCACATCGATGCTGACCGCAACCCGCGTATTACCGGCCTGGCGCAGGTTGCTCATCAGTGCGGGCAGCAGCTCGGCGGGCAGGTTATCAACGCAGTAATATCCGCTGTCTTCGAGCGCCTTTAACGCGACACTTTTGCCCGAGCCGGATAGGCCGCTGATCAGGAATAATTGCAAGGTAACAGCCTCTAGGATTAGTTGATAACTGACCGCATGGAACTAATGGGTACAACCGCCAGCTTTGCGCTTCTGGCGCTTAACGAACTCGAGATGAACTTCAAGTTTGTTTGCGCATGTGCTGTTCATGGCGGCTGATGAATTCCTGCATGGTGTCTATGCCCCGTTGCTGCAGCACAAAATTGCGCGCGGCGGCTTCAACCAGTACTGCCAGGCTACGCCCGGCCATTACCGGGATGCTGACCGTGTTGATTTTAACGCCGAGGATTTCCTGATGGCTGGCATGCAACGGCAGCCGCTCGGCTTGAGAAAGATCGCCGCCGGGTGGACGATGCAGATGGACCACCAGTTTCAGGCTCTTCTTGTGACGCACCGCGGTCTCGCCGAACATGGTGCGGATGTTCAGTATGCCCAGTCCGCGCACCTCAAGAAAGTCGCATAACAGTTCCGGGCAGCGCCCCTCCAGCGTTTCCGGTGAGATGCGGTACAGCTCGGTGATGTCGTCGGCCACCAGCGCGTTGCCGCGCGAGATCAGTTCCAATCCTAATTCGCTTTTGCCGATGCCGCTGTCGCCGGTGATCAGTACCCCCAGGCCAAGCACATCAAGAAATACGCCGTGGCGCGTGGTCGATTCCGCCAGCGCCTTGACGATGTAATGCCGCACCAGCCACATCAGGTGCACGCTCGGCAGCGGCGAACGGAACAGCGGCGTATGGGTACGATTGGCGTAAGCTACCAGTTCCTGTGGCGGCTTCTTGGTGCCGGCGACGACCAGGCAGAGCGAATCGCCGCGTTCAAGTTGCGTCAGCGCCTCTTCGAATGCGGCCGGCGTCAGGCTATGCAGATAGTCGAGTTCGGTATCGCTCAGCACCTGTACCCAGTTCGGATGGATCAGGTTAAGATGGCCGATCAAACCCTTGTTGGAAGCATTCACTCGCTCACTGTCGAGTATTTTTGCGGCGCCATCCGCACCCGCGACCCAGCTTAGCGCCAGTTGCTCCTGCTTATCTTCGAACAGCTGCTGAATGTTGACTTGTGCCATTGCTATACCTGACCTGATTACCATTGGGATAGGGGTTTTAAGCTGTAATTATGCCCGCCATTCGGTAAACATTCGATGAATCTCTACCGGATCGTTGCTGTTTTGCAGCCTCTCGCGGAATTCTCTGGTGCTGAACATCTGGGCCAATTCGCTGAGCAGTTGCAAATGCAGATCCGTCGCGCGTTCCGGAACCAGCAGCACGAATATCAGGTTGACCGGCAACCCATCCGGCGCGTCAAAGGGGATGGGAGTCTGGGTTTTCACGAAAGCGGCGATCGCATCGCGTATTCCTTTGATGCGCCCATGCGGTATCGCAATCCCCTGGCCGAGTCCGGTGGAGCCGAGTTTTTCGCGCGTAAACAAGCTGTCGAATACCTGGCTGCGGGCAATCTGCTGGGTGTTTTCAAACAGAATACCGACCCGCTCAAACACGCGCTTTTTGCTGGTCGATTCGTTGTCCAGCAGCACATTCTCCAGCGGGAGAATTTTGCTAATCAGGCTCATGTGCTGCCTTATCGGAGGATGCCACGCCGCTCTGCTATTGTTTTAATCTATTGCCGGCTGGTTGCCGGAATCGTCGTGGCGACGCGCGGCGTTTTTTTCCTTGTGCTTAAGGATTTGGCGATCGAGCTTTTCCACCAGGTTATCAATGGCGGTGTACAGGTTGGCATCATCGCATTCGACAAAGATTGTTTTCCCGCTCAGGTGAACATTGGCTTCGGCGCGCTGTTGAAGTTTCTCCACTGAGAGGATCACATTGATGTCAATGACATTTTCGAAGTGCCGCTGCACTTTGCCGAGTTTGTTGAGCACATGTTCACGGATTGCAGGGGTGATTTCCAGATGATGTCCGCTGAGGTTAAGGTTCATGGTTGCTCCTTGGTTAAAGTGTTTTTCGAAGATTGACGGGCAAAATATTCAGCAGTTCCCGGTATTTAGCCACGGTGCGGCGGGCAACGAGTATGCCCTGAAGTACAAGAATTTCAGACATGCGATTGTCCGACAGCGGATGCTGGGTATCTTCTTCGCTGACCAGCTGCTTTATCAGCGCGCGGATGGCGGTGGAGGAGCAGGTACCGCCGGCCTCGGTGGCGATACCGCTGCCAAAGAAATACTTGAGTTCGTAAATGCCGCGCGGAGTAAGCATGAATTTCTGCGTCGTGACGCGCGAAATGGTCGATTCGTGCAGTTCCAGCTGGTCGGCGATTTCGCGCAGCACCAGCGGCCGCATCGCGACCTCACCGTGCTCGAAGAAATGGCGCTGGCGCTCAACAATGGCCTGCGATACGCGCAATATGGTGTCGAAACGCTGCTGCATATTTTTGATGAACCAGCGCGCCTCCTGCAGCTGACCAGCCAGTTGCTGCATATTTTTTTCGCCGCGCTCCTGCAGAATGCTCGCATATACCTGATTGACCCGCAGCCGCGGCATGGCGTCGATGTTCAGGCGTACACGCCAGCTGCCTTGATGTCGCTCCACCACCACATCCGGTACCACATAATCGGCGGCGCGGGCTTCGAACGCGGCGCCGGGACGAGGCTGCAGCTGTACGATCAACGCCTGCGCAGTACGCAATGCAGCATCATCGCAATGCAGCAGCTTTTTCAGCTTGCTGAAATCGCGCCCGGCCAGCAACGGCAGATGCAGAGTGACGATCAACAGCGCCAGCGCACGGCCGGGCAGGTCTGAAGGCAAGGCCTTGAGCTGCAGCGCCAGGCATTCGCTCAGGTTGCGCGCCCCAATGCCGGGCCCGTCCAGATATTGCAGCTGGGTCAGCGCAGTTTCCAGATCGTCCAGGGTAATGTCGAGCTGCTCGGGCAGCAATTCGGCGATTTCCTCCAGCGGTTGCGCCAGATAGCCGTTGTCATCCAGCGCTTCGATCAGCAGGCCGATGATTTGTTTGTCGCGTTCACTGTGCAGGCTCATATTCAGCTGCCACAGCAGATGTTCGCGCAGGCTCAGCGTACCGGATACAACCTCGGCGCGTGTTTCATCCTCATCATCGGGGGAGCTGGCTGCGGCAAAAGAGGGTTCATTCCAATCCTCCTTCTGCCATTCTTCCTGCGGGGCATCCCGTTCTGTCGCATCATTTTTTTCCGGTGGCGCGGGGACTGTGGTGTCGCCATGCGTAAACGCCGGGGTGGCGTCTTCCTCCCGCTCCAGCATGGGGTTCTCGTCCAGCAGACGGACCACTTCCTGATTAATCTCGACCGTAGACAATTGCAGCAAGCGTATAGCCTGCTGCAGCTGCGGAGTGAGCGTCAGTTGTTGAGATTGTCTGAGTTGTAATGCTGGTTTCATTGCATGTCTACGGACTGAGGCGGTGCGTCACCCTCAATCTATAATTTAAAGTGCTCGCCTAGATATACTTTTCTCACGCCTTCATTATAGATGATTTCGTCAGGCTTGCCTTCAGCCATGACTGCGCCGGCATTGATGATGTAGGCGCGGTCGCAGATTCCCAGCGTTTCGCGCACATTATGGTCAGTAATCAGCACGCCGATATCACGTTCGCGCAGAAAGCCGATGATTTTCTGGATATCCAGCACAGCGATCGGATCTACCCCGGCAAACGGTTCGTCCAGCAGGATGAAACGCGGGTCGGTAGCGAGCGCCCGCGCGATCTCGACGCGCCGCCGTTCGCCGCCCGACAGGCTGATGGCCGAGTTGTTGCGGATATGGGAAATATGCAGGTCTTCCAGCAGTTCAGATATGCGCTCCTCAATCCGGTTTTTGGGACAGCCATGTAACTCCAGTACCGCCTGAATATTCTGCGCTACCGTCAGCCGACGAAAAATGGAGGCTTCCTGCGGCAAATAGCCCAGCCCGAGCCGGGCGCGGCGATGGATGGGCAGATGGGTGATATTGGCATCGTCGATGAAAATGTCGCCGCCGTCCGCGACCACCAGCCCGACTATCATATAGAAACAGGTGGTTTTACCGGCGCCGTTGGGGCCCAGCAGGCCGACCACCTCACCGCTTTGCACCGATAACGAAACGTCCCGCACCACCGTGCGCGAACGGTAGCGTTTCATTAACGCCGCGACTCGCAGCTCACTCACTGGGGCGCCTCGGGCTGGCGCAGCATCTCATCTGCCTGAATTTGCACCTGCGGTGCCGTCGAACCCGTTGCAGCACCCTTGCCTTTAGGCTGAATGATGACGCGCACGCGATTGCCGGTGGGATTGACCACTTGTCCCGGGGCGGCATTGCGCACCTGAAATATCTCGGTCTTGGAGCTGTAGGTAATGTGCTCGCCGCGCACTTCATCCTGCGCCCGTTTCAGGCGCGCATGGCCATACAGGTCGACGGTCTCCGTTTTGCCGTCGTATTCCACTCGATCGGCATAGCCTTCCACATACTCATCCACATTTTCGCGCTTCTGCCGGAAACTGGCTGGCCGCCCAGTCGCGGTGCCGCGCGCGTAGCTGTCCTTGCCCTGCGTAACCACCAGTTTGTCGCCGCTGATATTCAGCGTCCCTTGGTTAAGCCGGACATTTCCTTCGAACGTGCTGGTCTGTTTGATATCGTCCAGGCTGGCGTGATCGGCTTCCATGCGCATCGGTTTGTCGCGGTCAGCGCGCTCGGCCTGTGCCGCACCGCTGATGAGCGCGAGGCAAACTGCCATGTATGTGTACCGTGCAAATCTCATATCAGTTCTTAACAATGTCATGACGGGCGTTTACCTGCGCCAGCAGCTTGACCGCACGTGCCTTATGGTCGAACTGCATGCCCACCGCATGGATCTCGTTTTGCGCATCGACCAGCGTAACGGGGCGGTCCGTTTCAGCCAGGTCCTGATCGGGAATGACATGCAGATAAGTCGTGGTGAATGTCATTTCACTTTGTGTTGCGCTGGCCGCACGCACCAGCTTGACCTCGTCGCGCAGAAAAACATCGTCGCCCTGGCTGGTTACCTCACCGTGACGTGCCGTAGTATAAATTGCCGGGCGATCGGTATAAAGACTGCTGAGCTGCACCTCTTCCAGATGCGCACTGTTGTCGTCCGGGTAATGGGTCATTTGCTGCGCCGACATTATAAAGCGCGGCGTGCCCTGATTATTCAGTGTGACCGCCGAAAATTTATACACGATCGCATCTGGATCATGCCGCTTGCTTCTGTCCTGCACCGGCGCCAATGGCTGCACCTGCTGGCTCAGCCAATAAGTGGCCGCCAGCAGCAGCACCAGTGGCAACACCGGTGCCCAATTACGCAATCTTAAACGGCGTCGGGTCATGCCAAATAAGGCGCCAGTTGCGCGGCCAAAGTTCCCTGCGCCGACATCAGCAGTTCGCAGGCTTCCCGCACAGCGCCGTGGCCGCCGTTGCGCGCGGTGACATAGTGAGCATGGTCACGTACGATTTGAGGGGCTTCCGGCACAGTGATCGCCATTCCAACGCGGCGCATCACCGGCAGATCCACCACGTCGTCGCCCATATAGGCGGCGGCCTGCGGCGCCAGATTCAGCTGCTGCAGCAAGTCCTGCATCGCGCCCAGTTTGTTTTCGACGCCCTGGAATAGATGGACGATGCCGAGATTCGCGGCGCGCAATTCGACGCAGCGCGAAGTACGGCCGGTAATGATGGCAAGCTCCACGCCGGAGGCTCTAAGCATTTTCAGGCCATGTCCGTCCAGCGAATTAAAACGCTTGAATTCTTCGCCCGAGCCGGAAAAAAACAGGCCGCCATCAGTCATGATGCCGTCCACATCGAAGGCAACGAGGCGTATCGGAAGGGCGGATTCGGGCAGCATCGGCGAGCTTATTAAATGACCTTGGCGCGCAGCAGGTCGTTTATATTCAACGCTCCGACCAGATGTTCATTGGCGTCCACCACCAGCATCTGGTTGATGTTGTGCTGTTCCATTAATTGCACCGCTTCTACCGCCAGCGCATCCGCTCTGATACTGCGCGGCTGGCGCGTCATGACGCTGCTGACCAGCGTAGTGGCGAAATCGAGACGTTTTTCCAGTGTGCGGCGTAAATCGCCATCGGTATAAATACCCAGTATGTGATGGGCGTTATCCACTATCGCCGTCATGCCCAGGCGTTTGCGCGACATTTCCAGCACTGCGTCCGACAGCAACGCGTCCTCCCTGATCGACGGAACGCCGTCACCGGTATGCATGATGTCGCGTACGTGGGTCAGCAAACGACGCCCCAGGCTGCCGCCCGGATGGGAACGGGCGAAATCTTCTGCGCCAAAGCCCTTGGCGTCCAGCAACGCGACCGCCAGCGCATCGCCGATTGCCAGCATCGCGGTCGTGCTGGCAGTGGGCGCCAGCCCCATCGGGCAGGCTTCCTTGTCTACTGCAGTATTGAGGTGCGCATCGGCCTCGAGCGCCAGCGCGGAGTGCGGATTGCCAGTTAGGCTGATCAGCCGCGCGCCCTGACGCTTGATGACCGGGACGATGGTGAGCAATTCCGCGCTTTCACCGGAATACGATAGCGCGATAAACACATCATCGGCGGTAATCATGCCAAGGTCGCCGTGGCTGGCTTCGGCCGGATGCACGAAATACGCCGGAGTGCCGGTGCTGGACATGGTAGCGGCGATTTTGCGCGCGATATGCCCTGATTTACCCATGCCGCTGACGATCACCCGGCCCTCGCAAGACAGGATAATGTTCAAGGCCCGCAGGAAAGTTTCGTCTATGCGCTGCGCCAGCGCCAGTACCGCGGCAGCTTCAATGTTCAGCACCTCGCGCGCCAGGTTAAGCGCATGCGGGGCCGCGGTGATGACTTTATTCATCCAGGAATTATAGCAGCGGCGCTGCGCCGCAGTGAAACTTTGAAAGGCTGGACTATTTAAGGCATTATCAGGGCGAAATAATATAATCTGCACTGCGCCATGGTGAATTCGTTACAACTTGTATTGATACTGCTGGCCGCCGCGGGAGGAGTGGTGGTGCTGTGCCGCCTCGTGCACTTACCGGTGATGCTGGGCTATCTGATCGTCGGCATACTGATCGGACCGCACGTGCTGGGCTGGATACCGGATGCGCCCGAGACCCGGCATCTGGCGGAATTCGGCGTGGTGTTCCTGATGTTCAGCATAGGGCTGGAATTCAGCCTGACGCGGCTGCGTTCGATGCAGCGCGCGGTCTTCGGCCTTGGCACCGCGCAGGTGGTAGCAACGATTTTTCTGGTGATGCTGACTTCGCTGTTTTTTGGCCTGGATTGGCGCGCTGGCTTGGCGCTGGGAGGCGTACTGGCGATGTCCTCGACCGCTATCGTGAGCAAGATGCTGGTGGAACGAGCCGAGCTGAATACGCCGCATGGCCAGAACATTATGGGCGTGCTGCTGTTCCAGGATCTGGCGGTGGTGCTGCTCATTATTATCATTCCGGCCTTGGCCAGTAATGATCAGTCCCTATATTCGACGCTGGGCTTTGCGGCGCTAAAGGCGGCGGTGGTGCTGGCAACGCTGTTGGTCTTCGGGCAATGGCTGATGCGTCCCTGGTTTCATCTGGTTGCTACGCAGAAATCTCCCGAGCTGTTCATGCTCAACATCCTGCTGTTCACGCTGGGCCTGGCCTATATTACCGAACTGGCCGGGCTGTCGCTGGCGTTAGGCGCGTTCGTAGCCGGCATGCTGATTTCCGAAACCGAATATCGCTACCACGTTGAGGAGGATATCAAGCCATTCCGCGATGTGCTGCTGGGCCTGTTTTTTGTCACGATCGGAATGATGCTCGACCTCGGCAGTATAGTAGCGGGGTTCTACTGGATCGTGCTGATACTGCTGATACTATTGTTATTCAAGGCGGTGGTGGTGACCTTGCTGGTGCGCTGGCTCTCCGGTGCCTGGGGCACCGCGATACGCAGTGGCCTGGGGCTGGCACAAGCGGGCGAATTCGGTTTCGTGCTGCTGACGCTGGCGAACGATGTACATCTGCTGCCTCATGACGTGACCCAGAATGTGCTCGCAGCAATGTTGATTTCCATGCTGATTGCGCCGTTTCTGATCCAGTATTCAGAGTTTATCGTGCGACGGCTTTCGCCTGCCGAATGGACTGATCGCGCGATGCAAATACACCAGATCGCGGTAAAGAGCATGGCGGTCGACGCCCCTATTATTATTTGCGGCTATGGGCGCAGCGGTCAGGTGCTGGCGCGTTTCATGAAACAGGAAAATATCAGTTCCATTGCGCTCGATCTCGACCCGCTGCGTGTGCGCGAAGCGGTGGCCGCTGGCGAGAACGTGGTTTATGGCGATGCGGCCAAACGCGAGGTACTGCTCGCAGCGGGTCTGCTGCGTGCAAAAACCGTGGTGGTTACCTATAACGACAAACACTCTGCATTGAAGATCCTGCACCATGTGAAGGAGCTGCGCCCGGATCTGCCGGTCGTCGTGCGCACGGCCGATGACACGCATATCGAAGAGCTCAAGCAAGCCGGAGCTGCCGAGGTCGTAGCGGAGGTGCTGGAAGGCAGCGTAATGCTTGCATCACAAGCGTTGCTGCTGTCCGGAGTTCCGCTCAGCCGGGTGATCCGCCGCATTCAGGAAACCCGGGCGCACCGCTATACCATGTTCAGCGGTTTTCTGCGCGCCCCTGCGGATGCGGCGGCCGAAGTCAAGGAAAGCCTGCAGCCGCGCTTTCATAATGTGTTGTTGAAAGAGAGCGATACCGGTGTAGGCAAATCTTTGGACCAGCTCAATCTGGCTGAGCTGGAGGTGGAGGTAAACGCAGTGCGCCGCCACAATGTCCACGGTAAGCAGCCTGCGGGCGATATGGTATTGCAGGCCGGGGATGTGCTGATGCTGTTGGGTAAACCCAATCCATTGCTGGCCGCTGAAAAGCGGCTGCGCGAGGGGTAAAAAAAACCCGCTAAAAAAGCGGGTTGAATGGCTAGCTTATGTATCGTGTGCGCTCACAATGACTGACGTCCCGGCGCAGGATAATTTTGGGCTAGACGCTCATGCAAACAGTGTAAGGATTGCCGTCCTGGATGCTGCCGGCGCCTGTCGCAGCAATTGATTTTCCGGTTGTGCTTGCCGAATCGGTCACTCGCACCGAGCCGCTGTCGGTGTCACCGTTGTCGAGCATGATGTCCAGCTGCTTGGCGTATTTTCCGAGTATGCCGCTGGAGCAAATAATATAAGTACCGCTCATCGCAGCATCGGTGCCGGCAGCGTTTTTGGTGATGGTGGTGAATCCGGCATTGCTCTGCACCCCTATGGTACCGCCTGCCGCGTTGGTCTGTGCATAATCCGCCGCGCCCGGGGTCGTTCCGCCGGCGGCAAATCCGGCCAGGCGTATGTGTTGCCAGAACAGATATGACTCGTCTGTAATGGTCGCGCTGTTCCAGCTGCCGTTGATGGTGCCATTGCCCAGCGATGTGGTCGGGGTGGCAGCCGCTGTGCCGCCGGAAAGATGAGTGGCCGCTGCCGGGTCATCGCCCGGCAGTGCCTTGAACTTGTCCTGGTAGCCGTAAATAAATACCGGGATATTCTTAAAATCGTTGGCGATATTTTTGACCTTGGCGTTGTCTATCAACTCCTGGCCCTTTAACACGCCGCCGAGCAGCAAGCCTATAACCACCAGCACAATAGCAATTTCGATCAAGGTAAAGCCGGATTGCTTGGATTGCATTATGTCGATCTCCTGATGACAGCAGTTGGGAATTTTCGAGTGTTGAACAGGACATCGGCGTGAGCGCCTGCATTGAGTAAACCATGTCCCCCATGGCACCTCTGTGGTCGAGTGCTTGTCAGGATATTGTCCAAATGTCTTGCAGCTGCCTAGCTGGTAGAACTAACGGGTGATGATGCAGAGCGACAGACACGGCACACCGCTATTCTTTGTATGCAAAATGAGTAACAGGTAAAATCGCGCGCCATGACAGTTATCCTCACTTCCGCCCAAACGCTACGTGCGGCGCAAATTCAGGCCATTTTTCCGATCCAATATCCGGCTGATCTGCCGGTGGTGGCGCAGCGTGAAAATCTGGTGCAGGCCATCGCTGCGCATCAGGTCGCCATCGTGTGCGGCGAAACCGGTTCCGGCAAGACCACGCAATTGCCTAAAATCTGTCTGGACATGGGCCGCGGCGTACACGGCATGATTGCGCACACTCAGCCGCGACGGGTGGCGGCGCGTTCAGTGGCTAACCGCATCGCGCGGGAATTAAAAGTCGAACTGGGTGGATTGGTCGGATACAAGATACGCTTTAACGACAAAGTGTCCGCCGGCACCTGTGTGAAGCTGATGACCGACGGCATACTGCTGGCGGAAATCCAGAGCGATCCGCTGCTGAAAAAATATGACACGATCATCCTCGATGAAGCACATGAGCGCAGCCTCAATATCGATTTTCTGCTGGGCTATTTCAGGCAATTGCTGCCGCGCCGACCCGATCTAAAACTGATCATTACTTCGGCCACGCTGGACGCCGAGCGCTTTTCCCGCCACTTCGATGGTGCGCCGGTGGTGCAGGTATCCGGACGCAGCTATCCGGTGGAAGTACGTTATCGCCCGATGCAGCAGAACGACGAGGGCGAAATGGAAGACATGCCGCAGGCGGTGTGTGCCGCGCTGGACGAGCTGTCGGCCAGTGGGCTGCGCGGCGATATCCTGGTGTTCCTGCCGGGCGAGCGCGAAATACGGGACACCGCCGAAGCGTTGCGGAAATATCATTTGCCGCAAAGAAAGCATGACGGGCTGGAAATTCTGCCGCTGTTTTCGCGGCTGTCGGCGGCCGAGCAGGATCGCGTATTCAATGCGCCATCCGGGGTGAGGCGCGTGGTGCTGGCGACCAACGTCGCGGAGACCTCGCTCACCGTGCCCAATATCGGTTATGTGATCGACAGCGGGCAGGCGCGCGTCAACCGGTACAGTATTCGGCAGAAGGTGGAACAGCTGCGCGTCGAAAAAATTTCCCGCGCCGCGGCCAATCAGCGCGCCGGTCGCTGCGGTCGCGTGATGAGCGGCATCTGCGTTCGGTTGTACGACGAGATAGATTTCGCCGGGCGGGCGGAATATACCGATGCGGAAATTTTTCGTGTATCGCTGGCCACCGTGATTCTGCGCATGAGCGCGCTGGGCCTGGGAGAGGTGGAAAAATTCCCGTTCATCGAGCCGCCGGGCTCGCGTTCTATAGCCGATGGCTATCAGTTGCTGGCCGAACTGGGGGCAATTGATGATGTCCGCCGGATCACGCCGCTCGGCCGCGAGTTGGCAAAGTTGCCGCTGGACCCGAAAATCGCGCGCCTGTTGCTGGCCGGCCGGCAATATCATTGCCTGGACGAAATACTCATTATCGCCAGCGCGCTGTCGGTGCAGGACCCGCGTGATCGCCCGGCGGAACGGCGCGCGGCAGCCGATGCCGCCCATCAGCACTTCAACGATGAGCGCTCCGATTTCCTGGCGTATCTTAAAATCTGGCTGTGGTTTCAGGATGCGGTCAAGCATAAGAAAAGCAACCGGCTGTGGGCACAGGAGTGCCGCGAAAAATATCTGTCGGCGTTGCGCCTGCGCGAATGGCATGAGCTGCATCAGCAATTACATGTGCAAGTCGCGGAGATGGGCATGCGTATGAATGAACAGCCCGCCAGTTATGAGCAGATCCACAAGGCCTTGCTTACCGGTCTGGTCGGCAATATAGGGTGCAGAAGCGTGGACCGGGAGGCTTATTATCTAGGGCCGCGGGAAATTAAATTCTTCATCGCGCCCGGGTCGGTGCTGGCGAAAAAAGGCGCCAAATGGGTGGTGGCGGCCGAGCTGGTGGAGACCACCCGGCTGTATGCACGCTGCGTCGCCCGGATAGAGCCGGAGTGGCTGGAAGAGGTGGCCGCGCATCTGATCAAACGCCATTATTTCGATGCGCACTGGGAAAAAAAAGCGGCGCAGGTTGCGGCCTGGGAGCGCAGCACTTTGTTCGGGTTAATAGTTAATCCAAAAAAGCGCGTGCATTACGGGCCGATGAATGTTGCTGAGTCGCACGCCGTTTTTATCCGCCAGGCGCTGGTCGCAGGAGAGTTCAATACTCACGCTCCGTTCTTTGCGCACAACCGCAAACTGATCGCCGATATTGAAGCGCTGGAGCACAAGACACGACGCCCGGACGTGCTGGTCGATGACGAGTTGATATTTTCTTTTTACAGCAGCCGCATCCCCACCCACATACATAATGGTGCCGCGTTCGAGGCGTGGCGCAAGGAAGCGGAACGCGACCAGCCGGAGTTGCTGTTTCTGCGGCGCGATGACCTGATGCGCCATGAAGCCGCGGGCGTTACGACGGACCAGTTTCCAGCGCAGCTGTTGATGAACAATGTCAGTTACGCGCTGAGCTACAATTTTGCGCCAGGCAAAAGCGACGACGGCGTGACCCTGACCGTGCCGCTGATCCTGATCAATCAGGTTTCAGCCGCGCGCTGTGAATACCTGGTGCCGGGCTTGCTGGCAGAAAAAATCGTTCAACTGGTCAAGACATTGCCGCAGAAATTGCGCCGGCATCTGGTGCCGGTGCCGGAGTTCGCGGCTGCACTCGGTCGTGAGGTAATGCCGTCTGAGTTGCCGTTGCTGGCGGCATTAATAAAATATATCCGCGCACAAAAACAGCTGGATGTGCCAGCGGATAGTTTTCGTCCGGAGCAGTTGCCGGCGCATTTTCTGATGAACTTCTGTCTGTTGGACGAGCATGGCCGGCAAGTGGCGGCGGGACGAAATTTTGCGCAGTTACGCGCCGAGCATGCCCCGCGCACGGAGACACTGCCGGCTAGAAGTGCAGAAGGGCTGCAGCCGGCCGCGCGTTACGTGGTCTGGGGCTTCGGCGACTTTCATGAAACTACCACTACGCAACGTGCCGGTCAGGCGGTGACGCTGTTCAATGCACTGACAGACGAGGGCGATGCGGTGACGCTACGTGTTTACGACACGCGTGAACAGGCGCAGGCCCGGCATCGCGCCGGGCTGCGGCGAATGTTCATGCTATTGCTGAAAGAGCAAGTAAAATTTCTGGAAAAAAATCTGTCCGGGCTGCAGGCTATAGCCATGCAGTTTTTACCTTTTGGCAGCCAGCAGGATTTGCAGCGACAGATTTTCGAAGTGACATTCGACCGCTGCTGCCTGATCGATCCATGGCCTGTTACAGAACACGAGTTTCTTAATCGCGGTAAGGAAGCAAAGAGCCGCCTGAATCTGGTTGCGCAGGAAATCACCCGTCTGGTAGGGCTCATACTGGCTGAGTATCAACTGGTGTTGAAGAGCCTGCAAACCATCAAAAGCCATACTTCGGCATTGCAGGATATGCGAATGCAGTGTGAAAGCCTGCTGCACAAAGAGTTTATTGCAGGCACGCCCTATGAGCGGTTACAGCATTTGCCCCGATATCTCAAGGCCATCAATGTGCGCACCGAAAAGTTGCGCAGCAACCCGGCGCGAGATGCGCAGTGCATGGCTCAGATACAACCGCTGATCCAGGCTTGGCAAAAGAAAAAGCAGGCTCAGCACGGTAACAGCGATACGCGCATGGATGAGTTTGGCTGGCTGGTGCAGGAATTACGTGTGTCGCTGTTCGCACAGGAGCTGAAAACCCCGGTAATTGTGTCAGTCAAGCGACTCGAAAAAATGCTCTGCGTAATCTCCAGCCAGTAAGTTGTTTAGCAGGCTGTGGAATGCATGAGCGGCAGCTGCGGTATCTATCAAAATTGATGGAAAAATCAGAACTGAGTAAGAACCGCTGAAGCGAAAATGCAATTAGAAGGTTCAAGCTCGACAGTGATAGAGCAAATCGGCGTTCTAATACTTACTAATGGATTATTCCCGTAGTATCCAGAGTACCGTGGGTAATGCTGCCCGAGTTGGTTGCGTTTCTGCTGGCAGAGCCGGTTCCCGGGCCTTGCAATAAATCCCATAGGGGGGTCACCGGGGTAGTTGACGATCCCTGGGGGCCTTTGGTTACAAAGGCGCCCTTATGATTGTTGATATGAGTCGAAGGAGGTATTGCAGTGCTGTTTGACACGTCCCGGGCCTTGGCCGGATTAGGTGACTCGGGAATGGCAACTGTCTGGTTGGCACCGTTCTGCTCGGGCGTGGACGCCTCCTGGCCAAAAGCTGCAGTATGTAAACCCATGCACATCAACCCAACTGCCATTGCGATGGCAGTAAGCCGGGAAGCGCGATATTTGTTGATCCGGTTTTGCATAAAATGCCTTTTTCGTTTCGGTTAACGCATTTGACAGATACTCTATAGCATAAAGTTCCAAAACAATCTACGGGGAATTTTTTTACGCGTTATTTTTCGGAATCGTCCAGCCATGCAGCCAAGCTCGCGTAACGCCAGAAGCGTCTTCCCCAGGATCGGACTCAGTCAAGGCCTGATCAAGCTGCCCTGATATTGTATTGCACTGATATCTTGGCAGCTAACCGGCTACGGTATAATAGTTGCGCAGTGATTTGCGTAACCCCGCAGTGACTTAAGGAAAACATGGACGAGCAATTGCGCAAGGACGCGCTGCAATATCACCGGTTGCCTACGGCGGGAAAAATATCTGTAGTACCGAGCAAGCCCATGATGACTCAGCGCGACCTGGCGCTGGCCTATTCTCCCGGCGTTGCAGCGGCCTGCGATGCCATCGTGGCTGATCCGGGAGAAGCGCGCAATCTGACTGCCCGCGGTAATCTGGTGGCGGTGATTACCAACGGTACCGCAGTGCTGGGCCTGGGCGCAATCGGCCCGCTGGCGGCCAAGCCGGTGATGGAAGGCAAGGGCGTGCTGTTCAAGAAATTTGCCGGCATTGATGTATTTGATCTGGAAATCGCCGAGCGCGATCCGGACAAGCTGGTGGATATCATAGCCGCGCTGGAGCCTACCTTTGGCGGTATCAACCTGGAGGACATCAAGGCACCGGAGTGTTTCTATATTGAGCGCAAGTTACGCGAGCGCATGCATATCCCGGTGTTCCACGACGATCAACATGGCACTGCGATTATTGTCGGTGCGGCATTGCTGAACGGGTTGAAAGTAGTAGACAAGCAGATCGATCAGATCAAGCTGGTGGCGTGCGGTGCAGGAGCGGCCGCGCTGGCCTGCCTGGATATGCTGGTCAGCCTCGGGGTGCGCATCGAAAATATCACTGTGTCTGACATCAAGGGCGTAGTGTATCAAGGCCGTCTCGAAGAAATGGATGATCATAAGGCGCGTTATGCCGTGGCTACCGACGCCCGCACTCTGGCTGAAATAGTCGGCAATGCGGATGTTTTCCTTGGCCTGTCGGCGGGGGGGGTGCTGCAGCCGGATATGGTCAGAAAGATGGCGCCCAACCCGCTGATTTTTGCATTGGCCAATCCTACTCCGGAAATCCTGCCGGAACAGGCCAAAGCGGTGCGGCCCGATGCAATCCTTGCCACTGGGCGGTCCGATTATCCGAACCAGGTCAATAATGCGTTGTGTTTCCCGTATATATTCCGCGGCGCACTTGATGTAGGCGCCAGTACCATTAATGAGGAAATGAAGCGTGCCGCAGTGCTGGCGATAGCGGAACTGGCCCAGGCCGAGCAATCGGATGCGGTGGCTGCGGTCTATGGTGAGGAAACCTTGAGCTTTGGCGCCGAATATCTGATCCCCAAGCCGTTCGATCCTCGCCTGATTACCAAAATTGCGCCGGCGGTTGCGCAAGCCGCAATGGACAGCGGTGTGGCCGAACGGCCAATCGCCGACATGGACGCCTATCGCGAGCAGCTTTCGCATTTTATCTATCAGTCGGGCCTGCTGATGAAGCCGGTGTTCGATCTGGCCAGAAAAAATCCGCAGCGTCTGGTGTTTGCGGAGGGCGAAGACGAGCGCGTGCTGCATGCGGTGCAGGTAGTGGTGGATGAAGGGCTGGCGCGACCGATTCTGATTGGCCGGCCGGAGGTGGTGCAGCAACGCATTCACAGGCTTGGGCTGCGCATTCAGCCCGGCGCGCATTTCGAGCTGGTCAATCCGGAAAGCGATGCGCGCTACCGTACTTACTGGACGGAATATCATCGCCTGAGGCAGCGCAACGGTGTCACGCCGGAATATGCCAAACACGAAATGCGCCGCCGCCATACGCTGATCGGCGCTATGCTGATACACATGGGGGAGGCCGATGCGATGTTATGCGGTACTTATGCGCAGCCGGGCAATCATCTGCGATACGTCAGCGAAGTGATTGGCCTGCGGCCTGGCGCCAGCGTGTTTGCAGCGATGAATATCCTGGTTTTGCCCAACCATACCTTGTTCATTTGCGACACTCATGTCAATCTAGATCCCAACGCGGAACAGATTGCTGAAATGACGATGCTGGCGGCCGAGGAAGTATGCCGTTTCGGCATCACACCCAAGGTGGCGCTGTTGTCGCACTCCAATTTTGGCAGCTTCGATGATGCCTCGGCAAACAAAATGAAACGTGCACGCGAACTGCTGGAGCAGATGGCGCCAAAGCTCGAGGTGGAAGGTGAAATGCATGGCGATGCGGCGCTATCGGAAAAACTGCGCCTGCAGATTTTCCCGAATACCCGCTTGAAAGGCGCAGCCAATCTGCTCATCATGCCGAACCTGGACGCGGCCAATATTTCTTTTAATCTACTCAAGGTACTGGCCGGCGAGGGGATTACCATAGGGCCGATATTATTGGGCGCGGCAAAATCCGTGCATATTCTGACCCCCACCGCAACGGTGCGCCGCATTGTTAACATGAGCGCGCTGGCGGTGGTGGGGGTGAAAACGCATTGACAAAAAAAGGGGTGGGATAACGCTCATCCCACTAATTAGCAAGGGGAGAAAATATGTCGGAACAATTGACCAAGCAGGAACTCGCCATGTTGCGCGAGGAGCTCGAAATGCTGATGAGGGAACGTGCGGGCTTGCTCAAAGTGGCCGGTGCGGCAGCGGTACTGGTGGCCAATACCGATGGCCGCGATATGCCTGAGGCTGCAGTGGAAGCCGCGGAAATGCTGTCGACATTGGTCAATGAGTTGCCCGAGGAAACTTTGCATGAGGCGCTAGAAAGCGTCCACGCTGAAGCCGCACCGGGCGACCTGGAAAATACCTGATGGCCGGCCACCGCGGACGGCTGCTGGCGTTGATATTATCTGGCGGCGGGGCACGCGCGGCCTATCAGGTGGGCGTGTTGCGCGCGATTGCCGAGTTTTTGCCGCGTCACGCGCATAATCCTTTTCCGATTATTTGCGGCACGTCAGCGGGTGGTTTCAACGCCGCTACACTGGCGGTCAATGCGCAGCAGTTTCGCAAGGGTGTGCAATATCTGAGCAATGTATGGATGAATTTTCAGGTCCACCATGTTTACCGTTCCGATGCGATCGGTGTGTTCCACAACAGTCTCTGCTGGTTAGCGGGATTGCTGCTGAGTGCGCTGGGCATCAATAAATATAACCGCGTTTCCTTGCTGGATAACGCGCCGCTGGTCAAGCTGCTGGATGAAACCTTGCCCTGCGACAAGCTGCAGGACAATATAGATTCAGGGCACCTGTATGCGCTGAGCATTACCGCTTCGGGTTATGGATCGGGCCAGTCGGTCACGTTTTATCAGGGTGTTAAAGCGATACGTCCATGGAGACGCGCACGTCGCCTCGGCATCCCGGCCAGAATCAATCCACAACATTTACTGGCCTCGGCGGCGTTGCCGTTCATTTTTCCCGCAGTGCGCATCAACCGCGAATTTTTCGGCGACGGCTCCATGCGCCAGATTGCGCCGATCAGCTCCGCTCTGCATCTCGGCGCCACCCGCGTATTAATTATCGGTTTAGGACAAGGTGGCCCCGAGGTTCCGCGCCATCGCCAGATGGGCAACTATCCGACGCTTGCGCATATCGCCGGCCATGCGCTGAACAGCATTTTTCTGGACAGTCTGGAAGTTGATCTGGAGCGCCTGGAGCGTATCAACCGTAACGTCGGCCTGATGTCGGCAGAGGTCCAGCAGGCGATGAATTTACGTCATATCGATGTGCTGGTGATTGCGCCCAGCCAGCCTATAGACCGCATTGCCGAGCGTTATACCGCCAACCTGCCGTGGCCTATTCGTTTTCTGTTGCGCGTGATTGGCGCGATGCGGCGCAGCGGCGCCAATCTGGTGAGCTATCTGCTGTTCGACAAGGGATTCTGCCGCGCGCTGGTCGAATTGGGATATCAGGATGCATTAAAGCGTAAAAAGGAAATCATGGCCTTTTTGCATGAAAAGCAGGAGGCAGAAGCGGAGCAACGACAGGCCAATGAGAACCACCCAGGATAATACGACGCACCCGCCTGTCCCGCCGCAGCAGAAAGATGGGTTGCCATGCCCCGAGCCCACCCCGCTGGCGTTTACCTTGCTACGGATGTTGGCGGACGGCGCGTTTCATTCCGGCGAGATGCTGGCACAGCAACTGGGGATTTCGCGCGCCAGCGTAAATAATGCGTTGCGTGGAGCAGAGCAATGGGGATTGCTGCTACATAGCGTACGCGGGCGGGGTTACCGCCTCGATCCTTCTCCGCAATGGCTGGACGCGAGCCTTATCAGCAGCCGGCTGACACAAAATAATTTTCGGATAGAAATTCTTGATCGCGCGACCTCCAGCAATACGCTGCTGCTGCAGCGCGCGGCGCTGGGCGCCGCCAGCGGCAGCGTGCTGGCGGTAGAGTGGCAAAACGTCGGGCGCGGCCGGCTTGGGCGCACCTGGTATTCCGGTCTCGGCAACGCATTAACTTTTTCGCTGCTGTGGCGTTTTGAATGTGGACCGTCCAGCCTGTCCGGACTAAGTCTGGCAGCTGGGGTGGCGCTGATACGCGGATTACGTGCGATGGGCGTGCGCGGGGCGTGCCTGAAGTGGCCGAATGACGTACTGAATGCTGACGGTGCCAAGCTGGCCGGTATCCTGATCGAGGCGCACGGCGATATGCTGGGGCCAAGTGCGGTGGTCATAGGCATCGGGCTGAATTTGTCGTTGCCGCAGTGCATTCGGCAACAGATCGGCCAGACTGCTGTCGGCGTCGCGCAGATGGTTGAGATCATGCCGGAGCGAAACCATTTACTGGCGGTACTGCTGGAAGAATTGCAGCGTGTGCTAAGCGATTTCGCCAGGCACGGCTTTGCCGCTGTGCGGGCAGAATGGCAGGGCTATCATGGCTTACGCGATCACGCGGTGCAGCTGCGTCTGCCCGATGGCACGAGCGCGACCGGTATTGCGCGCAACGTTGCTGAGGATGGGGCGCTGGAACTGGAGATGACCGACGCTGATGGCGTGCACATTCGAAAATACAGTGTCGGCGAGATCAGTTTACGTCGTGCCTAGCATGTTGCTGATCGACATAGGAAACAGCCGCATCAAATGGGCGTTGGCGGAAAACGGGATATTGCTGCACCGGGGATCGGCCGATGTTTCCGATTGGGCCGCGGTGCAGCGTGCCTGGGCTGACCTGCCTGATCCGCGCAAAATTGTGGTGAGTAATGTGGCCGGCGAGGAAGCGGCTGCGCGACTGCGTGCAATTTGTGCCGCGTGGGCCTGCCCGGTAGAATTCATCACCGCCGAGGCACAGCAGTGCGGTGTAAAAAACCGATACGATGAGCCCACCCAGCTGGGCAGTGATCGCTGGGCCGCCCTGATCGGGGCGTGGCATCAGGTGGGCACAGATTGCCTGGTGGTAAATATGGGCACCGCAACTACGGTGGACGCCTTGTCAGCCGAAGGCGAGTTTCTCGGCGGGCTGATTCTGCCGGGAGTCATTATGATGCGAGCCAGCTTGTCTGCCGGCACGGCACAATTATCGGTTGTGGCAGGAAATTGGCGTGAATTTCCGCGCAATACGGCTGATGCTATTGCTGCCGGCACGATACAGGCAACTGCGGGCGCGATCCGGCAACAGTACGAATTGTTGTGCCGGCCGGACGCACTTTGTGTGCTGAGTGGCGGTGCGGCGGAAAGTGTAGGGGCGCACCTCAATTTGCCGTTGCTGCAGCTGGACGATCTGGTGCTACGTGGTTTGAATATCATAGGCCAGGAAACAGACAAATGATAAGAGCGCTCTTCGTTATCCTGCTGTTGTCGACCTTGTTGTTGTTTGGATTGATACAGTGGGGCAGCCAGATAACAACCGACAAGGAAGCGATTCCGCAAACATTACAGGCGGACAGGATATTGTTGTTACCGACGGCGATTTCGCCCACTGATAGTCCTGTTTCCGCTGCGTCCACTGTCGGCGCGGTCTCGTTGCCTGTTTCCGGTCCTGCCGCGGTCTGCATGGAATGGGGCGATTTTTCCGGCGACAATCTCAAACGTGCGGCCGAAGCGCTTTCTGCATTGAGCCTGCGCAATCGGCTCACGCAACGGCAGATCGAACATACCAACGGCTATTGGGTATATATGGCGCCGCGAGAAAGCCGTGCCGAGGTGGATAGAAAAATTGCGGAACTCAAAGCACTGGGCATCAAAGATTACTATGTGATGCAGGACGGGAAATGGCAGAATGCCATATCGCTGGGCATATTCAAGACCTCCGAAGCGGCGCAGAAATTCCTGGAAAGCATTATGGCTCAAGGCGTAAGAACGGCCCGTGTTGGTGAGCGCGTCAGCACCGTTACCGCTACCACGTTTATCCTTGACGGCCTGGATGCGGCAGCTGCAGCCAGAATGGACGACCTGCAAAAAAGGTTTGCGGGTAGCGCCCTGAAAACTGTGGCGTGCGCTAATTGACAAATCGGGCTTAAATCCGGAGAATGCCGCCCTCTCCTGAGCCATCGTTAAACCGTTGGTTGGGATAGCAACATGGCGTGGTAAACACGCTACACAGCCGCAATCGGCGGCCCTTTTTCGGTGATATAGCTCAGGTGGTTAGAGCGCAGCACTCATAACGCTGAGGTCGGTGGTTCAAATCCACCTATCACCACCAATACTTCCTCCGCCTCATCTTATTGCCCGAGTGCATGCGCTCGTCGATTATTGTCCGCTTTATGAGTTGGTAATAGACTGCCGCGTACAAGGTTAATCATTAACCGACGAAAAACACTCCAAAGTAATTCATGCGCAACATCCGTTTGAAGCAAAAAGACGCCTCCTGAGCAAGCCTGAGCATTGCATTGTTGTGGTTCCTGTCAGTTCTTTGGAACATCCTGTAAATAACAATCCGATGTTGCGTAAAACCCATCTTTAAGCCTGACGCTCAGTTGCACAAAAACTGCCCCGGCCGATCAAGTCTGCCGCCTCATTGCCAAAAAAAAAGTCGGCCTCAGCTTCGGCTGGACGATTTAAATCGCGCATGTTGGTTGGCGTACCGATTTCCCGAAACCCCGGGTGTAAGTTATTACCGAGCCTTTAACCAGGCGCGCACGCTCCTGGCAAATATAAATCGGCTGTGATTAAAAGGAGATAACTATGCTGGATACTTTGAAAGAGGCGGGCAAGAATCTGACCCGTGAAATTGGTCGTACCTGGGACAGCATGTCGGAGGGGTGGCGAGAGTTACTTAGTCACGGAAATCAGGCGCTGACTTATTTCTCCGGCAGCAAGGATGAGAAAAAAGCGGACGGCAATTCACCTGCCATTTTTCCAAGTTGGAGCCTGCTGGCGGGAGAGGTGGAGGAGACGGAGAAAGAAATTGTGGTGCGGATGGAAGTGCCAGGTATCGACAAGGAGAACTGCAACATCACAATTGAAGGCAATACGCTATATTTGAAAGGCGAAAAGCGCTACGAACGGGTAACCCAGGACAGCACTTTTCATGTGACCGAGCGAGCTTATGGGTCGTTTCAGCGTGCTATACCGTTGCCGAGCAATGTGGATCCGGATCAGGCAGAAGCCAACTATAAGAATGGAGTGTTAACCATACGCCTGCCCAAAGTGGGTGGTGCGCAGTCGAGAACTATTAAGGTTTCCTAGCGCAGGCCTGGTCTTTCTGGCGCAGACGCCTTAGTGCATACTTCAGGAAGCCAACATTAATCTTGTCCATCGTGGCTTAACGGAAGGCTAGGTACCTCATGAAATATAAATTTGCCGTGCTTGCATTGATGGCGCTGTGTAGTTGCGTCGGTTCGCAAGCTGCTAAACAAACTCGCATTGAAACCACCATAGCATTCCCGGGCCACAGCAAGGAGCAGATTTATACGGTGTTGAAACACTGGTTTTCAACTCAGCTTGCGTCGGAGGATATGAAAATTGACACCGACAACAGAGAGGGCGGCCGACTGACCGGCAGTACTAAAATCAAATATCCCTGCCGTGTCAACGAAGATTGCGCCGGTAAGAAGTCATGGAGACTTGGCCTTACAGTTCAGGGCGATGTGCAAAATCAGCAGATCGTGCTCAGCGTGACCAATATGAGGTTGTCCATCCCCAGCGTGAACACCGAAACCGTATCACATCGTGCCCTGGATCGCCCGTTGACCGAGGACGAGATCGACAACGATGCCCGGCCCACACTGATCAAGTTGAGCAATGATCTTCGTGTTGCCATTGAAAATGAACCCGTGGTGATCGAAAAATAAATATAAAGTCATGAAATATTAGCGCCGCCCAGCTTTGTTCTGTGGACTGGTGCGTTTATCGGGCTCGGATTCGCCTTCCGCAAGCGCCTGATTTCGTATAAATAGCGGTCATTAAATTAAGTTGTCGCGCGGGCATATTATTTGTTAGAATCACGCCCTTAATTTTTTGAAGGGTATTCCGTTCATGACGACTGTACGTGTGAAGGAAAACGAACCGTTTGAAGTGGCAATGCGCCGTTTCAAGCGTTCGGTAGAAAAGACGGGTTTGCTGACTGAATTGCGCGCGCGCGAATTTTATGAGAAGCCCACCGCGGAGCGCAAGCGCAAGCTGGCCGCTGCCGTAAAGCGTCATTACAAGCGCCTGCGCAGCCAGGTGTTGCCTCCAAAGATGTATTGATCAACGGCTCGGCGTCGAATGACACCAGCTTAGTACCTCCATGAATCTGAAGCAGCAAATCAGCGAAGACATGAAGACTGCCATGCGCGCCAGGGACACCGCGCGTCTGGGAGCGATCCGTTTGTTACTTGCTGCGCTGAAGCAGCGTGAGGTGGATGAGCGGATCGAATTGTCCGACGCCGATGTGGTTGCGATCATCAACAAGATGATCAAGCAGCGCCGCGATTCGATTACGCAGTTTGAGGCGGCCGGTCGGCAGGAGTTGGCTGATATTGAAATATTTGAGATCGGCGTACTGCAAACCTATATGCCGCAACCTATGAGCGATACCGATGTGGCTGCGGCGATAACCGCAGCGATTAGTGCCAGCGGTGCAGCAGCGCCGCAGGATATGGGTAAAGTTATTGCCTTGCTCAAGCCGCAACTGGCCGGGCGTGCAGATATGGGCAAAGTTTCCGCGCTGGTAAAAACACGTTTGTCAGAATAGGCTGCAACACGGCCATTCTGCAATGGAGCGGCATCGGTACCGGCGGGTGAGTCAGCATGATTCCAAAAAGCTTCATTCAGGATTTGCTCAATCGCCTCGATATCGTGGATGTGGTCGAGCGCTACGTGCCGCTTAAAAAGGCCGGGGCGAATTACACCGCGTGCTGCCCTTTCCATAACGAAAAATCTCCCTCTTTTACCGTTAGCCAGAGCAAACAGTTTTATCATTGTTTTGGTTGCGGCGCCCACGGTACGGCTATTGGATTCGTGATGGAGCACGGTGGGCTGGGCTTTGTCGACGCGGTGGAGGAGCTGGCCCAAAGCATAGGCGTGGCGGTACCTCAGGAGATCCAGACCGGCCCGGCGCAGCATAAAATTGCGCCCGATCTGTATGAAGTCATGCAGTCCGCCATGCGCTATTACCGTGAGCAACTCAAGCTATCGCCTCGCGCAATTGACTACCTCAAGCGGCGCGGCGTCAGCGGCGAGATCGCAGCAAGGTTCGGTATCGGTTTTGCGCCTGAAGGCTGGCAGAATCTGGCCAGCGTATGCGATTACCAGCAAGCCGCGCTGCTCGAGACTGGCTTGGCGATCGAGGCAGAGGGCGGCCGGCGCTACGACCGTTTTCGTGACCGCATCATGTTCCCCATCGTCAATACGCGCGGGCAGGTAATAGGTTTCGGCGGCCGCATCCTGGACCAGGGTGAGCCGAAATACCTGAACTCGCCCGAAACGCCATTGTTCGAGAAGGGTCACGAGCTTTACGGTTTATTTCAGGCGCAGAAAGCAATACGCGCCAGCGGGCAGGTGGTCGTGGTGGAGGGCTACATGGATGTGGTGGCTCTGGCTCAGCACGGCATCGCTTATGTGGTAGCAACCCTGGGTACGGCAACCACTGCGTATCATGTGCAGAAGTTATTGCGTCTGAGCGACGAAGTGATATTTTGTTTTGACGGTGATGCTGCCGGCCAGCGTGCGGCGTGGCGTGCACTGGAGAATGCATTGCCGCAATTGGTGGACGGTAAACGCATCGGTTTTTTGTTTTTGCCGCAACAACACGACCCTGACAGCTACGTCCGCGAACATGGCACAGAAGCGTTCGAACAATTGTTGCATGATTCTTTGCCGTTGTCCGGCTACTTATTGCGCGAGTTAACGGCGCAGACGGATTTGCGCAATGCCGAAGGCCGCAATGCCCTGTTGCAGCGCGCTAAACCGTTGCTGACCGCGGTTTCCGCGCCGGCTGCCGCGCTGCTGTTGCGTAAGGAGGTCTCTGCGTTGGCGGGCATCACGCAGTCGGAACTGGAAGCATTATATGCAATCAAACCGATCGGTTTGCCGCCGCGTCGCGGGCCGGCCAAAGCCGCCCGTCCTGCACCGTCCAATTTGCGCGTGCTATTGCGCTGTTTATTGTTTCAGCCGGATCTGGCGCGCGAACTGCCATCAGACTGGACTGTCAATGGTGCCGAAGCTGGAACAATTGTAGCGCTGGTTGAGTGGTTGCGGTTGTGTGAGGACCCGGTCAGTACTGCAGCTATAATTCAGCATTTTCAAGGTACTCCGCACGAAGCATTATTGGCCGCCGAGCAGGCCGAGATTATGCACTGGGGCATTGCCTTCGATGCCGTGGCGGAGTTTCAGGGCATATTGGCCAAGCTGCGCGACGAAGAACGCAGGCAGCAACTGCAGGCATTGCATGCAAAAATGCATGGTGTAGGACTGAAAGGTCTGGATGAACAAGAGCGGGCGTTTTATCTGCAACTGCTGCAACGCAGCTGACTTGCAGAAGGATTGTACGAAATCGGGTATAATCCGCGCCTTTTTCTGCGGCGTTACATACAGCCGCATTATTAATAATTTAACTGTAACTGGGAATCCACCGATATGGCGACTCAGCAAGATAAGAAAAGGACCAGTGCCAAACAGGCATTGGCCAATGCCAAGGCAATCGTCAGCCTCAGCCCGATAGAGCAGCTTCAGGATGTCGAGGCGCGGCGCACGCGGCTCAAGACGCTGATTGTTCTGGGCAAGGAGCGCGGCTATCTGACGTATGGCGAAATCAATGACCATCTGCCAGAAATGCTCGAAGTCGAGCAGATCGAAGGTGTGGTCAGCATGATTAATGACATGGGCATCACGGTTTGCGATGAAGCGCCGGATGCGGAAAACCAGATTATGTCGGATGCTGCCCCTGTGGTGGCTGATGAGGATGCGGTGGAGGCGGCTGAGGCGGCGCTGTCTACAGTCGACTCGGAATTCGGCCGTACCACCGATCCGGTGCGCATGTATATGCGCGAGATGGGAACGGTCGGCTTGCTCACGCGCGAGGATGAAATTGTCATCGCAAAGCGTATTGAGGAAGGCCTGAAGCACATGATCCAGGCAATTTCCGCCTGTCCCGCCACGATCGCCGAGATACTTTCGCTGGCCGACAAAGTGGCTCGGGAAGAGCTGCGCGTGGATGAGGTGATTGATGGGTTTATCGATGCCGATGCGGATGAGATGGCCAGCGCGGCAGCGGGTGCCGAAGATGACTCCGCAGATGAAGAAGAACTGGATGAAGACGACGAGGATGGCGATGCAGTTGCTGCCGCCAACCTGGCACAGCTTAAGGCGGATGCACTGGAACGATTCTCGATCATCGCTGACCTGTTTACCAAAATGGGCAAGGCGTACGAAAAATTTGGCTACCGCAGCAAGCAGTACGACAAACTGCAGGAGCAGATATCCAGCGAACTGATGCAGTTCCGTTTCTCCGCCAAGCAAGTGGATGCGCTGTGCGAAACCATGCGCAACCTGGTCGAAGAAGTACGCGGCCATGAACGCAACATCCAGGAATTATGCGTCACCAAGGCGCGCATGCCACGGCCTCATTTCATCAAGACCTTTCCCGGCAACGAGGAACATTTGGATTGGGCCGCACGCGAAGTCGCTGCCAAGAAGCCCTACAGCGAAGCACTGTCACGCGTTCAGGCCGCGATTGTGGAGCAGCAGCAGTACCTGCTCAGCCTGCAGCAGCGTGTCGGAATTCCGATCAGGGATCTGAAGGAAATCAACAAGCAGATGACCAACGGCGAAGCCAAGGCCCGCCGTGCCAAGCGCGACATGATAGAGGCCAACCTGCGTCTGGTGATTTCGATCGCAAAGAAATATACCAACCGTGGCCTGCAGTTTCTGGATCTGATCCAGGAAGGCAATATCGGTCTGATGAAGGCAGTGGACAAGTTCGAATACCGCCGCGGCTATAAGTTTTCTACCTACGCTACGTGGTGGATACGACAGGCGATTACCCGTTCGATTGCCGATCAGGCACGCACCATCCGCATCCCGGTGCATATGATCGAAACCATCAACAAGATGAACCGGATCTCACGCCAGATTTTGCAGGAGACCGGCCTGGAAGCGGATGCCAAGCAGCTGGCAGACAAGATGGAGATGCCGGAAGACAAGATCCGCAAAATCCTCAAAATCGCCAAGGAACCGATTTCGATGGAGACCCCGGTCGGCGACGACGACGATTCGCATCTTGGCGATTTCATCGAAGATTCCAACACCCTGGCTCCGATCGAAGCTGCAGTTTATGATAGCCTGCGCAACGTCACCAAGGATATACTGGATAGCTTGACACCGCGCGAAGCGAAAGTATTGCGCATGCGCTTCGGTATTGAAATGAACACCGATCATACGCTGGAAGAAGTTGGTAAACAATTCGACGTCACGCGCGAGCGTATACGCCAGATCGAAGCCAAGGCATTACGCAAGCTGCGTCATCCATCCCGTTCCGAAAAACTCAAAAGTTTCCTGGACGGCGAAAGTTAAACTCCTTCATGGGTCGTTAGCTCAGTTGGTTAGAGCAGGGGACTCATAATCCCTTGGTCGCTGGTTCGAGTCCAGCACGACCCACCATTTATCAAGGAGTTACGGTTTACGTAGCTCCTTTTTAATTTGTACTGTCCACCAACTGTCAACCGCTTATAGGGATGCATTGGAAAAAGGAGGGGTTTGAGATATCACCGATCAAGCTGACGTAATGCTGCAAGCGGATTCAACATCTTCGCCTCCTGTAAATGCTCCGGAGCCAGATGCGCGTAACGCATCGTCATGGTCAACGTGCTATGCCCAAGAATTTTCTGCAACACCAAAATATTCCCCCCGTTCATCATAAAGTGACTAGCAAAAGTATGGCGCAACACATGCGTAAGCTGCCCCTTGGGAAGCGCCAGACCAGCACGATCAACCGCCTCTCTAAATGCGCCATAACCGAATTCAAAGAACCGCTCAACGACCACCTTGGTCTTTTCCTGCCGCTTTTCAAGGTGCGCGTACAGTTCCGCCAATAACGCGTCATCTATCGGTACCGAGCGATTCTTTCCTGATTTCGTTCCGCTGAAATGAATCTGGCCATTCCTGACCTGTGTTACTCGTAACCCTTCTGCCTCACCCCATCGTGCCCCTGTCGCCAAGCACACCTGGGCAATCAACAACGCATCACCTTTTAGAAACTCAAGCAACTTTCGTATCTGTTCGATACTTAAAAAGGACAGCTCTCGTTCGGCAATTTTTATTTGCCGCACCTCTGCTAACGGATTTTCTCCTAGCCACAACTTAAGTCGGCCAAGTTCATTGAACACCGCTCGCAGATATGAATGCTCTCTGTTTAAGTTGTTGGCCGAGATCCCCTCCGCCATGCGTTTTCCCCGGTACGTAACAAACATCTCTGATTTAAACTGATCGGCCAATGGATTACCCAGAGCCAGACAAAGGTTCCTTAACCGGGAATATGTATTAGCCGCTCGCAGATGTATTCCATGATGCTTGTGCCACAACTCCACCAGATCAAGCAACCGCCGCCCATCACGTTTTGCAGGCTGCCACTCCGGCGACTGCGCCACCTTCGTACTCAACCACGCCTTATAAGCCAACGCCTCAGCCTTGGTCGGCAAAGTCTTGCGATATCGCTTCGCGCCGCGGCCACCTGGTTGAATATCCACCTGCCAGCCCGTAGTGGTTTTAGTGAGTGACATTGCGATTAATGTATAGAGATAGCCCGCACCCTTCGAAGTCTATTCGAACCGGGCATAGCAATCGAGGAATGGCCCATAAGCAATTTGATTGAACAAAAAATTGGACTGCCAAAAGACGGTCTAAAAGCATTAAACCTTGGCAGTCCGAAGGGGCACCGATGATCGACCTGCCAAGGTAGATTACAGCCGAATAAACAATGTTTTAACTACTAGAAATAACAGCTATCAGGAAATAATAGCTAACCGAAATAATAGCTAACCGAAATAATAGCTAACCGAAATAATAGCTAACCGAAATATGTGGCTAACAGAAATAATAGCTAACAGAAATAATAGCTAACAGAATTGATAGCTATTGGATTAGCTAGGATGATAAAAACATTGTGTGTTGGGAGACACAGCGCACTTCCACTGGCAGCTTTGCGGTAAGGAGTTCACAATGAACGCTCGCTCTGTGCCGAAAGCTGACGCTCGGGGCTGGCATTCAGGCAGTGCCGCATAGCTCTTCACGAGTTACGGGCCGACTTTCTTTTCCGCCGCTACCCGCTTTGCTTCATAGTCGTCAATTACGCTAACTATTCTTTCCAGAATTGGATGGAATTCCTTGAAATCGATCTTACCAGCGTCCTTTGCGACAACGTTAAGAGCAAATGCTGCCTTCCCGTAATAAATCGACTCATCAGCATTTTTCTCCCCATTAAAGAGCTTGCCGTTTAAGGTCGTAGTTAGTGTCGCTTTATCGAAGAAGTCCTCAATGCAACTCTGTCCCTTTCCCCGCTCCGGTGTAGGCACGACATAAAGGTTGCTCGTGACATGGATAAAAGGCGCCTTACCAGTCGGCTTTTTCTTCTTAGTGATGCCGGCAATAGCTCCATATACAGTGTTCGCGCCTTTGTCATTATCAATCAGTACGATGACCGGTTGTTTCGGCATCGGCGCACGGAATGTTGTCCGTACATCCTCGTAGTAGTTCTTCAACAAATGGCAGATTCCGCCGACGCCGCCCGTGAGCTGCGTTACCTCGCTCGTTCTTCTGTCGGAATACTTGAAAAATCGCACCTTGAGCTTCGGCGCCTTTCCATATACCACGAGTTTTGGATATGACGCGGAGAGACTTTTTATGGCGCACTTGAGGTAGATGTTATCCGTCTTGCCCTCGCAGACGATTACTGGAACATCAGGAGCGTAAAAAGTATCAAAGTAAAGGAAGCGTCTGAACAGCAAAATCCTGCCATCCGTTTCGAACGGTTCGAGTCCATTCTCTTCTCGGAGCTTCCTGTTGAATTGGTCGACATGATCTATATACGACAGCATTCCTAGAAGTTGCGTTCTTTCCCCGCCAGACCTCGTGATAACCAACTCCCCTTTTTCGTCCTTTTTCTTGTAGATGAATTCGAACCCCCCCGTCCTGAAGAGGCTGTGCGCCATTGCGCGCACCATATAGCGGTAAGTTGCCGGAACATTGACTTTCTTGTTAACAGTCAGTCCCGTAACTTCTTGGCGAGAATCAAGATATTGCATTCGCGTCTTGTCGTGGTTGAAGCTAAAAAGGCTCCTTGTTACGATTCGCGTTAAGGAACGGCCTGGCTCCCAATCGTGTTCTTTGGTCTTTATCGCTATAGAGCTAGGAAAATCCCGCTTGTTGGTACTGAATGTCAGGTCATCGGCATAGCGTGTATAGGTGGCACCCGTGCCAGCTGCCAATTGAGCAAGGAGAATATCGAGTGAGTGCCCAATGAGATTGGAAATCACCGGTGAACAAGGGCTTCCTTGCGGAAGCTTGTTGTCGTAGCAGGCTATCTGGGCAATTACAGTCGCAACAGCTGGATGTAATTTGAAGTTTTTATTCTTTATGAAAAAGCCACGAACACGGCCGAAATTTATTGATCCGAAGAAATCGTGCAAATCGACATTGAAGACGTGGCGGCGAGTAACGTGCGCTCGCCCATTCGTCATAATGGTGTGATGGCGCTTGAACCCGTGCGAGACTCCCTGATGTGTCTTGTCCTCAGGATGTCCGTTCGCCACATTAATCTCGTTTAGGCAATCCTGCAGAAGATCAGAGAGCCTGTGCTGCAAGAGCTTGAGGTCTTTCTCAGGCGCAAGAATTTCTCGCATACCGCCATGCCGTTTCGGTATTTCAAACTTCTTATACAAGCCTTCTTTAGGCTTCTTATATAGCTGGAACGATAGCATTCCGGCCTTTACACCTAGCAGACTCGCTATCTGCGTGAGCGAGGTTGCTTTTCTTAGCTCTTTAAGACTGGACATCGCCCGCCCTCTCCAATTGAGGATGACTCGCGGACACTCTTACGCGAGTTACATAGCGCATAGTGTGTAGCAGAGGGACACCGAGGGCATATCTCGGGACATTTATTTCACATGCCATGATTCATGGCAAAAAATCTGTCCGCGAGTCAGTCAGTACTTTATCATATAAATTATTTGAGTACATTTTCCATCTGCCTTCTTGGGTATCGGTGACAGGTGCGATGGAGTAGCTAGGCGAAGAAGTCCGTTGAACTTGCTGTACTCAGGAGAATTCCGTTTCACTGATTTTTGGGATTGTGATATTCCGTTTTAGATCGGCAATAAGTCCGCTATGGGTCGTAATCGGAAGTTGAGTTGACACTGTCTGTCTGCTCGAGTCTGAACTGATGCCCTTTAACATTTCCTTCAATGATCTGGTTAACTGGCCAGCACCCTTTAGGCACCATATTTAACTACCCCGACTTCACTACCCTCAGTTCTTCCCAGTCACTCGTATAGTTCGGGCTTTTGAAACTCCGCCGCATCACCCACGCTTTGCGCACTCCCTCTGCAGCAAGTTTGATGGTGCCTCTAGAGTATTTATTATTGATACTATCGACCGCAGACATTAGCCTTGCCGACTTTGGGCTATCACCAGCAAAGCCAAACAGGTCGATCTGCTGGCCTGCACTTGGCACCAGTTCAAGAAGCATTACACCGGCCTTTTGATAATACACCCCCGGCTTAAACGCCTTCTTGAGTAGCCATAGCGCAGCCTGGGTAATCTTCCGCGTGTCATCGGTGGGGCAAGGCAGGGCGATGGTTCTATTGCCGATGTAATGCTCTGCCTGGTCAAATGGGCTGTTCTGAATAAAGACGTATACGGCATTGGCATATAACCCCTTAGTTCGCATCCTCTCAGTCGCATTGGCTGCATGAAAACTGATAGCCTCGCCTAAGTCATCGATATTATCCACTCGTGAGGCAAAGGATCGGCTGGACATTACTTGCTTGGCCTCCGGCAGCATTTCCTCCAGCTCCAGCAACACCTCGCCGTTCAGTTCTTGAATGGTACGTGCCAGAACGATGCTGAACTGGTCGCGTATACGCTTTGTGTTAGCCCGCTTGAGCCGTAGCACGTTATGGATGCCAAGCTTGTTTAAGCTCGCCTCAAGCCTTCGCCCGACGCCCCAGACGGTACTGAGGTCCAGTTGCTCCAGCATACGGTCTAACTCCGCCTCGCTCATGCTGGTGAAGTCACAGACCCCGTTAAAACCGGGCTGCTTCTTGGCACAGTGGTTGGCGAGTTTGGCGAGTGTCTTGGTATGGCCGAAACCAATACAGATCGGCAGCCCCGTCCATTTGTGGACGGTGTTCTTGATCTCCTGCCCGTAAACCCTCAAGTCCCGGTTCATTCCGGTCATATCGAGGAAGCTTTCATCGATGGAATAGACCTCCTGCCGGGGAGCGAACTGCTTGAGCGTTTGCATGAAACGATTGCTCATATCAGCGTATAGCTCATAGTTCGATGAGAATGCTACAACTCCCAGCTTTTTAGCTGCCTCTTCAAGCTCAAACCAAGGGCGGCACATGTAAATTTCCAACTCTTTTTTGGCTTCCTTTGTCTGAGCGATCACGCATCCGTCATTATTGGATAGCACAACGACAGGCTTACCCTCTAGATCGGGGCGGAATACCTTTTCGGCGGAAGCATAGAAGCTGTTCGCATCGGCCAAAGCAAAGACCGGCTTAAAGGGTTGAGGTAATAACATAAGTCACTACGCCCCATACGGTGCACTCCTGAGCTTCTTCCAGCACGATCGGCGGATAGGCTGGGTTTTCCGACAGCAGCTTAACCACCGCTCCCCGCTTATAAAGCCTTTTGACAACCAATTCCCCATCGAGCACCGCCAGGACAATCTGACCGGATTTAGGGGTAAGGGAACGGTCTACGGCCAGCTTAGACCCGTCAAAGATTCCTGCACCGGACATTGAATCACCGCTGACGGTGAAGAAGAAAGTAGCGGGAGGATTGGTAACCACGTGTTGATGGAGGTCCAGCATTTCCTGCTCGTAGTCTTGAGCCGGGGAAGGGAAGCGGGACTGGCCTGCTGATACCGTGCCGCTATACAGGGCCAATAGCAGCGGAGTAGGGTGTTGACTGACGGCTTGAATACCAACGGGCAGCTTACTGCTTAGAGCAAAGATTTTGGGCATACAAGACTCACAACGTTTCACAGCCTGAAATTACATAAACGCAGATGGAGTGTCTAGCAGTATATTTTTGCTCGGCCTAGTTGACTTATTGGTAGTTAGAAAGAACGATCGTTCTACGAACAGTACGGTGGCGATATTTTGCGAATTGATGAGTTATCTATGGGGCGCCGACCCTAGGTTACTCATCTAATAGATCGTTCGGTTACCTTGTGCACATCTCAGTTAATGTCTTTTAGGCGGCGCCTCTTCGACATAAATACTTCTTGTTTTTTATCCTCATATGAGGTATAAAATGAGGAAGTCAAATAAGGGGGTACCAACATAATGGTTTTGCCAGTTCAAGAAAAAGAATTCGAAGTTCTATCCAGGCTGCGGCAAATGTTAGGGTTGAACCATGAGGACTTGCAGGATGTGATTATGCAGGGATTACATGCAAGAACAATTTGCTCAAAAAATCATCCAAAAACGTATCCAGGCTTGTCTCAGTGGGCTGAGACGGTGAGAGCGCTCAGGGATAAAACAGCTCCGTTTGGCTGGGCCTCGAGTGATGAGAATAACTTTCCTCTTTGTATACATCCCTCTGATAGCTTTGCAATTGCGGTTTACACTGGCGATAAAGATACAGGGGTGGCCAGCGGTAACCCGTCAAATCGCGCCGCGAAAGGAACCAATACTGAACGAGCTGTTTGGTCAAATCAAAAGCAATTATATCTTTTTGAAACTCTTTCCGAGGTTCCGTCGGCCGGAGGTAAGAGCGATCGGATTATGTGGGTATTGCTCTACCACGTGGCAGATAAAGAAATTCGGTATGAATTGTCCCTTCCAATGGTAATAATTGGGGGGAAAATTCAATCTTGGCAAGAACGGCTGATATTCCCGCCGATTCCGCTTGATCAAGTAAACATTGTATTCGAGGATGAAGATGCCCCAGAATTTGAAGTGCACGTTGAGCGGCGGAGCTAGACTCGAACAACTTCGGTTTAACCCTGAACAGCTAACCTTTGCTCGTACACGAAGGGGTTTAAAAAAATCGGAATTGGCCAAGAGGATTGGGGTTACGCCGCGTTCTATTACTGGTTATGAATCTGGAGAATTTCCTCCTGAGATAGAGCGCCTTGCTCAAATTGCGACTGTATTGAGATTCCCAACGGAGTTCTTCTATGAAGAGGATTCTATAGAGGTCGTTGAGCCGGATTCAGTTAGCTTCAGAGCGATGACCAAGATGAGCGCAACCCTTAAGAATGTTGCTATTGGCGCTGGATCAATTGCCCTGCGCCTTAATTCGTGGATTGAAAATAAATTCCGGTTGCCATTGCCTGATTTGCCAGAGCTCGGCCGTAATATTGGACCAGAGGCTGCAGCCGAATCTCTTCGGCAATATTGGTCCCTTGGCGAACACCCAGTTCGGAATATGGTTCATCTGCTCGAGGCTAAGGGCGTTCGTGTATTCTCCTTGGCTATAGATGCTAAAGAAGTAGATGCGTTTTCAATGTGGTGGAATGGAACACCGTTTGTTTTATTAAATACTCTAAAATCGAGTGAACACAGTCGTTTTGATGCGGCCCATGAATTGGGTCATTTGGTCATGCATCGACACGGTCAACCGCATGGATTGGAAGCGGAGAAGGAAGCTAATGCTTTTGCATCTGCTTTCTTAATGCCCGCAAAAAGTATCTTGGCCTCTCGATTATATTTCCCCACGCTTGACACATTGATAATGGCAAAGAAAAATTGGGCCGTTTCGGTGGCTGCTTTAAATTACCGTCTCCATACCCTTAACTTAACCACCGAATGGATAAATCGAAGCTTGTGTATACAAATTGCACAGGCAGGTTTTAGGGTACAAGAGCCTCTCGGTATCGAACGCGAGACGTCGCAGATTTTGGAGAAAGTGTTTGCAGCACTTAGAGCGGAAGGTATCGGAAAGAGTGATATTGCACGTGATATTCGTCTTGCTATTTCCGAGATTGATGAGCTTACGTACGGTTTGTTAAAACTTGGGGCAGTTCCTGATCGCGATGTGCCAGAACATAATTTTTCAATTGAAAAGCAATTAAGGCCAACTTTGACAATAGTGAAATGATGGATTTAAGTACTCGCACGAGTAACCTTATGCAATGCAAAATCTGCTCAATACTTAAAATTGCTAATTCGCGTTCACGATTTGATAGACTGTCTGCTTGCATCAACGGAGCTATAAAAATTTGAATGCTATGCGCCCGTGTTTAGTTTGTCCTTTGCTAGGCTTGCATAGTAATGCGTTGTGAGTTCCGACTGTAGAAAGTCGTCGTTAAGCAATTTCAAGAACAGATTTTGTGAAATTTTTGAGTTGAGCTGGATCTTTGTTCCGTCGTTACTCAGTTTAAATTTTTCACGAAGCGCTGGGTGGCTACCCACAAAGGCAATGACTTGGGCATTCGGGATTACCCCTAAAACTGGCGAATCAAGAGCGGCTCTGACTAGCTTCCTAGAGAAGGAAATATCGTCCAGGCGGGCAACCAATGGCCGCGTATCTTCAACCAGTTCTGCTCGTGAAATATTGTCTATTCCCTGTGTAGCTATATTCCGTATGGCGTCGTGGAAGCCAAAGAATCGCTCTAGAGTTTTTATATCAACGATGTAATATTCATTGCCTATGCGCAAGAACTCGAATTTTGAATTGATACGTAGAATATCGTCATCGAGTTTAACCAAGCGATTTTGATTCTGGAGCCGAACAAGGCTAAAGGATGCGTCGCGTTTTAAAAGCGCCGATGACGATGA
>JAZJXX010000019.1:75666-140552 GCA_040390665.1 Pseudomonadota bacterium
CTGGTGTTTATATATGGCCAATTGATTCTCGCCATGACCAATGAGGACGAGAATTCCTTTTAAATGTTTCAAGTCATCCGAGTTGAAATCAAACGTTGTGAAGTCATCTCGTTGGAGAACAGTGGCTAAATTGGATAGTTGAGCGGGTACTTCCGGAAGGTTATAACGGTAGATCGCGTGTGCTCGATCATCCGCGCTAGAGAGATCGAGCAGTGAGAGCTCATCGTTTAGGAGTATTGTGTTGCTAATTGAATCAATAAAATTTCTTGTCAATTCGTTTTGTGCGTCTTCATCGATATCTGCACGTTTAATAGAGATTGTCCCAAGCTCTTCAAGGAGAAAATAAAACTCCGCACCGCATGCGTCGTGCGTAATGATTTCTGATAATTGTATCCGCAGTGTGGCGATGTTCATGGTCTTCCCTTTGCGTAAAATACTCCATTATCGAGCTCTAAAAATTTAATCTGGCTACCGTTCTGTAATCGATCCCTTGTAATTAAAATAACCTTTACCGTAGTTCCGGTCCTTCTTGTGACTACTGCTGAATACAGCCGAAACCCTAAAATGGCTAAAGTTGGATTGACATAAAATTTATCGGTTTTGACGTATATCGCACCTATTACAATGAGTAGCACGCCGAGTGCAATTAAATAGCGCTCGCTTGTGAGATTGAAGCTAATTAAGGGAATGATAGAGGTAGTCAGAAATGCCAAATGTTCATAGCTGATGTCTTCGACTGACGTTATGGTAACCGGGATGGACTTACTTCCAGCGATTTTGTATTCGAATCTAAAATAGTAGAAGGCACTAAGCAATCCGAAAAATAAAGCTATGAGAGGAACAATATTTCGCTTTCCTAGGTTAGTTAAACCGATGAATTCGCAGTTATAATCAAAACAAAAAGGAATGTCGAGAGTGACAATAATGATTAGCAGAAATAGCAACCAAAGGGAGATAACATATAGCTCAAACTTCTCAAGTGTTCTGTTTGTTGTCATGTACTCGTCTCTTAGAGCTCTACGTGAGATGCTTAGTAATCATTGCCGCTACTTCTTCAGATTTATGATTTCCGGACAATCTAACACTCCCCTATTCAGAATTTGAGTGTGGCTATTTTAGGAATGCTTGCTCCTGGAGTTATCATTTTACATATATGCCCACTTTGCCCGGAGAGTTAGTGCCCTCAATTGGCGAGTCTTACTTGCTAAACCACCGCCGATAACCTAAACCGCAATCAGCTCGCTTTTTGGCTTTGGGTGATTCCCGCCGTACACATATGAGATGAACGGCGGCCCGAAAGGCGCGAAGCGGTCTTTGGAACGTCCGCCCGCATAACGTGGCGTTGAGGCGCCTGCGCGGCTTTTCGCGCAGGTTCTTCGAACGCAGGGTTTATGCATCTGAGCGGACATTAGCGTTGTAGACCTTGGCGTTGATGCCATCAAGGTGACCAACAGTTTTCGCGAACGGGCGCACCCTGCAGTTGAATTCGATATTTCCATCCAGCGCGACGGGATTGTCTTTATAGAGTCTAGCCATTTGGTTGGCATGACCATCCGGGATGGTTCCGCTAATGTAGAACGTGGTGAGTTCGCCAGAAGAAATGGTCTGCTTTTTCAAGATTAAGGCATCTAGAGTGCCACCACCAAACCAGAACCGAAAGCTCGCGCGATCCAATTCGACGGAGAACGGCGAGAGGTTGATGACTTGGAGGTACAGATTGAAATATGCCGTTTGCCCAAGATGGACTTCGGCTGAGTCATGGCGAGGCCGAACGTCGACGTAAATTAACTGAGCCAGTCTTTCTTGCGTGAAGTACCGCTTAAGAAGAAAGCCAGGCAGCCGGCGCAACAAGAGCCAGACGCCTTGAATTGGGATGGTCTCAATTACCATTTGCGGTCACCAAAAAGATGCATAACGTGGAGCTAAGGGCTGCGCCGCTTTTGCGCAGTCCGGCTTGAGCGTAGGGTTAGGCTCATTGAACGCCATGCGCCAACACTCAAGCTTTAGCAGTGCAATAAACGGGCAGTCACTCTTTGCTTTCCAACGCGTCTGCAATTCGAGACAGAATGTCACCGAAGCCGCCCATTTGTTCGTCATGATAGTCACCAGCCAAAGACAAAATTGAGTTTTTGCGCTCCATTTCTAGCACGCGTTTTGCCTCGATTACAGATTCGATAGTTATTGAGTGTTTTTTTGCCATTTTTGCAGCCTCTGCAAGAAATGCATCGAGATAATCGTGTTGAACGGAGTAGGAATCTCTTGTAGGTTGACTTCCTAGTACAGCCATATTAATTACTCCTAAGCGTGAAATTGATGAGACCAAAGTAAAATAGATGGCAAAACCTCCTGATATTCTGGAATGGTTCGCCGCATATTCCGTTGTATTTCTAATTATTGTTTCACATCGATGCCTACTTGCCCGAGAGTCTAGCGCCCTCAATTGGTGAGTCTTTACTTTCTAAACCACCGCCGATAAACCTTAACCGCAATCAGCTCGCCTTTTTGGCTTTGGGCAATTCCCGCTGTACATCTTCTACTTCTGGATGTTTTTGTTTGACCACTTCGTCGCTTAACAGATAAGCCGCGTATTCAGGCCACGCCTGCGCAATGGCGATGAGGATGCCCGCTTTCGGTTCTCTATTTCCTTGCTCTATTCCTATTAGCGTACCTTTGGGGATTCCGGTTTTATCGACGAACTCCTGCCTGCCCATCCCCAGGGCTTCGCGCACATTTCTTATTTTTTCACCAATAGGGGTTGACATGAACTTTCCGTATATGGTTATATCTCAACTGTCATATATGACAAAACAGGTATAGTTCAATATAGTGCTGCAACAACAGGAGCCGATTATGAACGCCACATCCGAACCCGGTCAATTCACCCCTGAGCTGCTCGCTCAATCCCTTGCACTCCCTCTAATCGCACGCGAACGTTTCGCAGAACTCTGTGGCGTCTCCGACGGCGTCGTCCAAGGCTGGATTGCACGCGGTTATTTACCCGTCTATGAAATCGGCAAATACCGCTTGGTCAACCTGACCCTGCTGCATCAAATGGCCTTGAACAAGGCACCGTGGCTATGAACACCCCTCAGCCACCCGCCAAAGTACATCTCTCCATCGGCCACGACCGCTCCCTGTGCGGCCTCGCCCCGAAGAACGGCCCGTACCGCATCGTCTCACAATACAACCTTTTCACCGCATCCGAAACCAATCAATGCGGTAAATGCATCGAAGCCCTCAAACGTCGCGGCTACACCCTCCCGCAGAAGCCCTCTGCAGCCCGTCACCAACCCGCACGCTAAAGAGGCCCAATCATGCAAATTTACACCGCCCTGCGGAAGGGCAAAAAAAGTCGGGCGGAGGTAGTAGCACCGCCCGAAGGTCCCATCTACGGGAATTTCACCGTCTGAACGGCCCCCTTCAAACCAGAGATTCCCGACCATGACAAAACGGCCCGAATTTACCCACAAACCCGCTTCAGAAAAACTCATTCTGTTGCGTAACGACCTCGACCAAACCGCCGACCGGCTGCAAACCCTGCGCGACCACCTCGCCTTGTGTACCGAAGACCCGATCCTCCAATCCGATCCGCTGACTGCTGCCATCAAGTCCGCTGACACAGCGCAAAGCGCTATCGAAGAAACCCGCCTGCATCTGGCTGGAATACGGTAATGGGCATCGACACCGTGAAACTTCGTTCCCCCTCACTAGATGCCGAACTTGCCGACAGGTTGGAGCGCCTCTCCATCCTCAAGCAAGGTATCGATCTTTTCTCCGGCGAAGAACTCTGGAACATCACCACCGGCGAACTGGACGGCAGCTATGACAGCCGCATCAGCTTTCGCGTCATGCGCGAAGACTTCGTCTGCGACAAAAACGGCACACCCCATCTGCAACCGTGCGACCCGTACATCACTGTCGAAGCCTCCTGGCCCAAAGTCTTCCACGGTCAGAACGTCTACGGCACCATAGACCACTTTCAGGACTCGGCCGAATGGTTCGTTGAAGTCCTGCAAAGCCTGTTCGGTCTGGCCGACGACGAACTGCCCTACGCCAAACACTGGGAAGTGCGCCGCATCGACTGGGCGGAAATGTTCGACCTGCCGCAGGCGGCTATCGGCGACTTCTTCCGCTGCTTCTCCGCCTGCAAATTCCCGCGCCGGGGCAAAAAAACCGCCAAGCATGGTGATCACTCCATGCACTTTCCCGGATCCACAACCACCTTGCGCCTCTATCACAAAGGCCCTGAATTCAAAGAACACGACCAAGCCAGAATCAAGCAATCCTTCGTCAAATACTTCCGCGAACGCTTCGAGCTCATGCCCATTGATGAAATCTACAAACTCACCAACCGCAAAGTAAAAGCCTTGCAACGACTCGCCGACCGCCGCCTGCGCTGTGAAGTCCAGATCAACGCCAGAAAACTTCAGGACGACTTCGCCGCGCAACTCATCGCCGAAGGCAAAGACCGCAAATACCCCAAGGTCTCCGAAATCACCGACGAGTACCTCATCAACATCTACCAGACCGAAATGCAAAAACTCCTCAAGGAAGGGAAATCCGACATGGACACCGTACGCAACCACGACGCCGTAAGAAACCGCCTGATCAGCCTATACGGCAAACGCACCGCTCAACTCCTCATGGCCTTCTGGATGAATCTGGCCGCGCAGGGCGAAGACATCGCCAAAGACATGTACTCAAAATCGCGCTACTACGCCAACCGAAAAAAACTTATGGACGCCGGAGTTTCCTGGCATGCCTCCAACATCTACATCCTGCCGCCGCAATCGCTCCTGCCGGTGGACTTCCAACCCTTGCGCAACTCAGCGCGCATTTGCCAATTTCCGATCAGGCCCAGCTCGCTGCTCAACCTGTGCCCAACGGAATACCAGCAAGCCGTCACCCGTAGGGCGGCTTAACCCACCACCAACCTTTGAAAGGAACCGTCATGAACCAACCGCAAACCCAAGCCCCCGCAGTTACCCCAATGCCAGCTAAATCCCACACGCTGGCGTTAGCGCAAACCTATTTGCAGGGCCGCATCGTCTATATCCGCACCAAAAAAACCGACAACGGCCGCTTGTTCTTAACCATCCTCAAAATACCCGCTGTCGACCAATTCAGCCATCCGGCCACCGTAGAAGTTTCCAGCAACGAGAAACTCGGCGAGATCAACGACGACTGGAAAGGCGTCTGCCAGATTACCGGCTATCCACGAACCTACGACGGCAAACCAGATCCTGAAACAGGGGAAATACGAACCATGCGCACAGCGACCATCTCCCTGCGCGTGGTCGAATAAATTTTTCAGCTTACTGGATTGGGGACACTTCCCCGAGGCGACCGGGCGCTACCCGGAAATCGAAAGGAGAAAGTCATGAAACGCAATACAAAACGCGCACTGGCAGCACTGGGCACCGCACTACCTACACTGTCGTTCGCCGATGTACCGACGAACGTCAGCACGGCCATAACCAGTGCCGGAACTGATGCAGCCGCAGCAGCCGGATTGGTGTTGGTGGCCATTGTCGGCATCTTCGCCGTGAAGTTGATCCGCAAGGGTCTGTAATATGGGCGGCTATTCGGTGAACGGTATCTGCTACGCCTCGACGCAAGAGGCGGTGGACGCTTATTACTCGAATAGCCATCCTCAAATAATCCAGACGCCAACCGCCGTTTTCAAAGTCCAGTACCTGCAAACTGCGGGCGCTTGGCAAAGTGTTCAGGAGACAGTGTCCGGGAGCGGCGAAACCACCGCCGTGACCGTCGCGCCCGCTCCGGTCAATGTGTATGGAGCATGTTCGCTGCCCAACTCCAGCTATGAGAATTTTTCAGACGGCCAGACGCTCGGCTGGGGCGTCGCCTCGGCGCTCACCGCCACGTTTGCAATCATGCTGCTCAGAAAGGTCTTCCCATGAATATCACGGATGTTTATACCCTTGCCGGGTTTCTGATCATCGTCCTGCCTTTCTGGATGATGATGAAATGAAGATCATCATTGCCCGCCTGATGCTCCCGCTCTTTACCCTATTTACAATTATGACCCCGTACAGAGTAGTGCAAGCGGTAGTCATTCCGTTTCCTGCTGTGCCGCTCGCGGTCGAAGCGGTTACCCAAGCGGGTGCCGTTGTAGCGATGTCTAACCCGCTGGCGCTGGGGACCGTATTGGCACTGGGCGTCATCGCCTATTTCGTGCTGCGCGATAGTTCCAAATCTTCCGACCTGGCTAAAATTCCTGCGGGTAAGGCCGCAGGCAACGCGATAGCTGCTCCGACTGCGCCCGGCTCAACAAGTCAAATTCCTGGCGCACGTAAATGGTTTGTGAACACCGGCTGTTTGGGTGGCGTAACCCACACCGGTTTTTCGACCGGAGCCGCCGCATTCACAGACTATGTCCAAACGATCAATACAGTCTCGGCATGTACCGGGAATGGCGCTTATAAATATTCAGTTTGCGATGCTGAGCAATCGACCGTGACGTATTCATATAATGGCGGACCTCAAGTTGCCTGCCATTCCCCCACGGGCGTTTTCTTTAGTCAGGAACCGACGACGTGCCCGAGCGGATATGCCATGAGCGGCAATTCCTGCACGCTTACCAATGCCTATCAAGCCAACCCTAATGCTTCAGTAGACTTCAACCGCTCGGGTGAAACCTTCGGACAGCCCGCCGGAGCCCCCACTAAAAAGGGCGGTATAGCACCGCTGACCACTACTACAAGTACATCGAACGACACTATTTACCAGTCCGGCAAGGACGCCAACGGCAATCCGATGGCTGTCAGCCTGCAGGCTACCGCTGCCGGTACTACGCTAAATGTGCAAACCCAAAAAACCGACGCCAACGGAAACAGCTATGTTTCGAACAATGCCTATAATTTCGATCCGGCTGGCGTACCCTTGGGGACGACCCAGAATGCTACTCAGCAAACCTTGGCCCTTGATCCCAATACAGGCCAGTTGCAGGCAGCTCCCGCGCCAGCCAACACCGCTTCACCGGCAACCTCGCAATCACCGGCGCCTGCCGCATCGCCTACTGACTGCCAGCTTTTTCCTGACGCCTCCGGCTGCCAGCCTCTGGGCGACATTCCCGATAATGAATTGCAGCAAAAAAACATTCCCATCTCCATTACCCCGGTCTCGATAGGCGGCGCGGGTGTATGTCCGCAACCAAGGATATTCCATGCCGGGGGTCACAATTACACCTTGAGCTATCAGATGATCTGCGATTTCGCATCAGGTGTCCGCCCTGTAATCCTCGCGCTGGCGTGGCTGTTTGCCGGCATGACCTTAATCGGAGGAATGCGCTCAAATGGCTAGCATTGGCAGCTTTCTGGCAATGATCGCCGCGCCGGTCGCGAAGCGCGTTCTTACCGGATTGGGGGTAGGTGTCATCACTTACGCGGGTCTCGATTCCGCGCTGGGTGTTATACAAAACGCAGTCATCAACAACCTCGGCGGAATGAGCGGGGACCTAGCCAACTTCTTTGCTTTGGCCGGGGGCAATCAGGTAATCGGCATTACATTAGGGGCATTGGCTGCGCGGGTGACCATGGCCACGCTTACCAGATTGGGGAGACTGAATTGATCACCGTGATCACCGGAGTTCCCGGCACAGGCAAGAGCGCCCTGATCGTCTCGATGCTTCTCCAGATCGCCAAAACCGGCAGAAAAATCTACGTCGATAACATCCCGGAGCTGGCTATCGATCATGAACCGGCTGGGGATATCCTGAAGTGGCCGGATTGGGCGGAGGAGGGTGCGCTAATCGTGATCGACGAGTGCCAGCGTCATTTCCGCCCGCGTCATTCCAGCGCGGCGGTTCCGCGCCATGTTGCCGAGCTGGAAACGCACCGTCATCGCGGTTTGGATTTCTGGCTGATCACACAGCGCCCGGCCTTGATCGAATCAAACATACGCGGCCTGTGTGGCCGCCATATTGCCATACGCAATACCTTCTTCGGTCGCTATACCTATGAGTGGCCGGAAATGGGCGATGTCGAGAGCGAAACATCGCGTGCGATAGCGGCCAAGGCGCGCTACAAACTGCCCAGGCATGTTTTTTCCTTATATAAAAGCGCGTCGGTTCATACTAAAACATCGGCCAAGATGCCGACCCCGGCCAAAATTGCCTTGGGATGCCTGGCGTTTTCAATAATCGGCGGTACCTACTTCTATCAACAATATGCCGCTCGATTCAGCCATGACAAAAATGCCGTTACAGCGCAGCTTGGTAACGGTGTAGTTCCATCGGTAGCAGTGGTTCCCGCAGCACAGCCAGCAGGATCGGGGACAGGAGTATTGGGTGAGTCGGTACAGGATTACTTGCCCGCGATCCCGAACCAGCCGGAAACAGCGCCACTATATCGCGCCGTGCGCCAAGTGGTTGCAATGCCTTGGCCATCAGCCTGTGTCGCTTCTGAAACCCGGTGTCTATGCTATACCTCGCAGGGCACCAGACTGGGCAATATTGATCAGGATGCTTGCCTGAAGATCGTCACCAATGGCCCACAGTTCAATCCCTACAGGGCGGTAACTGGGGAGCGGGAGGCGCAGCCGACGCACCCAGTATCCGCCGTAGTGGCGTCAGCATCGGCACCTTCGCCCCCGCTTTTTACTTTCCAGTAATTTTCCGCGTGCATAAATAAAGCCCTCGGGAGAGGGCTTATTTTGACTCTGCTACGCTGTCGTGTGCTGCCTAACATCAATTTCTACGCTCTTCGATGCCGCCATATAAGCCTGTTGCAGCACGTTCGGGTAACTCTCAATGATCACACCGCTTTCGATTGCTTGCTCAATCTCCTCGTCCCCAAGATTGGCGACCGTTGAAATCACCATTGATTTATTAATTATCGAACCCCATTTTCTATTTACTTCCGTTTCTTGTACTCAAAATCCGCGCCACGCTCCTTCAATATGGCGATCACTTTTTCTTTCCAGGGTTGCATTTTTGTGTTATCCGGCATCGGCATATGAGAAATCTCCGTAGCCAATTTATCTAACCCGGCCGTCAGTCCATGCTCGAGACAGTAAGCGATAATATCAAATCGAATAAGTACTAGTGCTCTATTCGCCGCAGTGCCTTCATATTTATCCTGCCAGTTGATATCGAGCCCGTGCTGCAAAAGGATTTGAATATTTTCCATGCGGCCCTGCCGAGCTGCAGTGAAGGAAATTCTCGCCTCCCCTGTAACTATGTCCGGCGCAATCAAATTGGGATTGCCGTGATGTTTCAGTAGCAATTTTAAAATCTCGGGCTTGTCGCCGCCGGCAGCGGCATACATGGGCGACACCTGACGTTTGGGTGCCACATAGTTCGGGTCGGCGCCGGCTTTCAGCATGTATTCCAGACGTTGAACCTCCCAGCGCGTGCCGCCCATGATCCACAGCAAGGGAGTGATTTCCTCTTCACCGTTCATATTGACCTGTGCACCTTGTGCCAACAGGCGATCGGCTTTGGCATAATCGTCGTGCTCGATGGCAGTAACCCACTCTGCTGTGGCTTTATCATGGAACGCCTGTAGCGCCGTCATCCCGCCTACCTGGGTTTCCGCACAAACTGTTGTTACCATCGTCATCCCCACCGTTAATAGGGCAATTCGCCAGCATTTAATAACACACGCTATTTGAGGCATCGTGATTGTTGTCCCCTAATCGGAATGTTCTGCAAATAATTGTCTGTGACCGCCATTGTTGTAATTCAAATTATATAGCAATGAATTATTGACCGAACTCATGAAATGCAGATCGAAAGCGCTGCCGAGGCGACCACCGAACGACATCGAATTATCGATGCACCTCATGCATCCGCTTGATTGCATGCTGCCGATAATAGCTTCATCCGAGGTTCTTTTGCAGTTTGAGCCGTTTCTCGTTGCTTTAGCGATCAGCTGAACTCTGTCAACCGAAATTACCGTTTCCTGAAAAAATTCCTCAAAGCCCGTTCCACCACCTGCGACTTGGTTTCATCCCGCGCCAGCATGAACCCATTCAGCCGGGTGATGATCTCCGGCGCAACCAGAACCGTTAAAGTCTTCTTACCTGTCCGCGCGCGGAATGCAGCTACCCGCGCAGCATCGCTTTCATACTTAGCCTCGCGCCCGCCGCGCACCCTTTTTCCTTCTCTGGTTATCCTCAAAATAGCCTCCTGGACTGAACGTTAAATGTAACGATTACAACTACCGCGTCTTTACCTATCATTTCTAGATTGTGAGCCCGCCGTTGATTTACTCTACGGTGCAGACACTAGGTTCAAGCTATCCATCACTCCTGAGTTGCTCGCCCTGCGACATCCGCTCATAGCCGGAAAACAATGCAAGTGGTTGGTGCGGCCAGCGCGGAAGGCGGCTTTTTGCCTGAGCACTGCCACGGCCACTTGCAAGCACGCAATCGAACAGGCGCGCCTGCGCGCTTCCACGCGCCGACAAAAAAGTGCGAAGCACAACCATCGTGCGTTTGTTTTTTGGCTATGAGAGGATTCGCGTCTAGGGCGGGTAGCTCAGGAGTAACGCAGATGCGAAATGCTGCACGTCGAGGCAAAAAAGAAGCTCGGCGTAGCCGACTACCTGGACAGCAGATTCATCCGCTGGCCGCCAGAACAGTAGGAGTGTTTCCAGGTGGTGCCAGTTGGCACGACCGTAAATAGGTGATGGTTAGCCATGACCGGGATTAGGTGTCAACAGAGTGTCAACGCCGTAGTTTTACAACGGGGCATTACTGTAGTGTGGAATTTTTTAAGTATCTGTAGTCTTTGGTCTAGTGCTGTAAAGTGCAGCGAGTGAGTTCAAAGATATTGGACTCATAATCCCTTGGTCGCTGGTTCGAGTCCAGCACGACCCACCAATTAGTAATCCAAGCAGTCCGATGTTGTATCTAAGCCCGTATAACAGCGGGCTTTTTACTTGCGAGTCTTCTGATGTAGTCTTATCCATCCATTGACATCTGTCCCGTGAGTGGGCAACATTTGAGGCAGGCCTCTAACGAGAATTGGTCAAATGCCCCTGACCGATACAATGGGGCGCCAGTAATGGGGAGTAAATGAAAACTGCAAAAGATCAAAAGTTTGAACAGAAAAATAATCCCGGCAAGGGGGGCGATGGGATGGCTTTGGGAGAACTTGCTACAGTGTTGTGGCTAGGAGGATTCTTCCTGGCAATAATCAGTTTTACTGTCTGGATTATTATCAGCCTGTGGCGATCAACCTGATTATTTTGCATTGGTCATGCATCTGCAATAGTGCAGTATTACCTTCGGAATATACGGTAGGCCTATGTATAGCGGATGAGTCGAAATAGTCTTGTTAAGGGAATTACAATGAGCCTGACATTTGAAGAAGTTAAGTCTATTGCTTGTGCTATCGCTATTGTAAATAGACATTCCGACCCGGTCGGCTACGCTGCAGATGTTGCAAACGCCTGGCATCCGTCGCCAATAAATGATGTTTCTAACGCAGATTCAACAGAGGGCAATAACTCTTCACCATAAAATTTGCCTGCCGGAAGTTTTGCCGCACGCTCCTGGAATATGGCTTGAAGCTGAGATTCCATGGTTTCCGGGGCCTGGGTTGCGTACGCTTTTTTTCTGGCTCACCAATCCCGGTTGAGCCGTCAGCTTTGACAACCTGTATGGAGAGGTGTTTTTCCGGTGGATATAGGGTACAGATACCATACCTCGCCATGAGCGAAATCCGCTGTTTTCCTTGTTCGCTTCTGCCCACCCACGCTGTTTTCGTAGCAAAATTGAGTGGACGTACGTCCAGCTAGGTGTACGCATAACGGCTGGCGCACAGTTTTATCTATATTCAAGTCGATAAGGTTGGGAAATTGTGTATGAAGATCTGAAGAAAACGAAATTGATTGTCGATCTATTGCGTCAGACCTCTAATTTGCAGGTAGTGAGGGAATTTCTGAAAGCCAAGGGGGTCGCCAGCTCGGGCAACTGGGACGATATATTCAGTAAACGTATCGAGCCGGCGGTTGCTGCCTATAAAATAACAAACGCCGACTTGATCGCTCTCCTGCGTTCGGTAGAGGAGTGCGGACGCCAGCATATATTTCTTTATACTTGTCCATCATCTCAAGCAATTGAATTGATGGAAAGGCATCGTATATCTGGCATATTGAAAAAGCGCGGCCAAGTGGATTTATTGACCCATCCTCGAGTGTTGGATCAGCCACAAATACCTGAACTCGCTGATGTGCGGTGGGATACTGCTGATGTTGACATCAGCGTTACGATTAAAGAGATTGAATCCCGGGAATTTCATTACTTTATAGGCACCGAGCTACATGACGGCAATATTCATAAAGTTTATGGGCGGCAATTTCAGCGTGCGGTTAATGTGGCTAAGCTACACCGCGATGGATTACTTGAAATCAGATTGGCTTCACTCGCCAATACCAGCAAATATGAGGCTGCCATCCGTCGGTTCTGGAAACAGATTAATGATCTGATTCCACTCGATGGTTTTACCGAGCTTTCACTTTCTCCTGCCAAGGATAGGCTCTGGGTTGAACGTGTGCCACTGGCGAAACTGATACGCTATAGCGATTCAACTGTGCGGGACGATGCGGGCAATGTATTGCGGGCGGCGGCGGGCTCCGATAAAGATGACTTAAATCATAAGGTAGCGGTTGGCCAAAGTCTGGACTTTCTTCTGCAAACAGATAAGAATGCCTATTGTGAGGGCGCAAATATCTGGTTTAAGAAAGCGGATGGTCTCTCGGCAGAAAGCCATGTTTTATTAAACGGTGACTCGAATGAGTTTGCACTTCCAGCCAACTGTAGCGAGGCGGATTACAACTATGTCCTCAGCCAACTTAGATACTTTAATCGCAGAGTTCCCTGAAGAAAAGGATGCTGTTGACCGGCTGGCGCGTATCCTAGATTCAAAGCCGGTGTCGGGTGCCATACGCGAACTCACCGTGCAGCGTTTGTATGACCTGATTCATCCGTCTTCCCAGCGGGTGCTGGCTAAAATCCTTGAGCGCCTTGTTCAACAGGGAGTCGTTGAGCAAGTTGTTCGTGTGGAATCCGATGCGCTTGGAGGAATAGGGGATTTCAATTCAATCATAGAGGTTCCGCCTGTTCTTTTCGATAGCAGAACCGGGCGCAATATCGAAGTCAGGTTTGACCAAATACGCTTGATCTACAAGTTATAGCTGCATTGGCCCATGCCGCTGTCTGGTCTCAAACAATTTCGTCTCTGGCTTGAAAGTTTTCCTGCTGAGCAGAAGCTCCCTCTGATACAAGAATTTCTGCGAGGAATTGACGATCCGGAAAAACGCGCCTTAACAGAGATTTTTCTAATCCAGGGGCAACTTGAAACAAGAAAGCAAATTGTAGTGTTGATACATGGCATCCTGTCTCACGGAGTCTGGCAGGAGCGGCTCGTGCATATGTTTGCTGAAGCTGATATAGAGGCGCATGCAATTGGTTTCGGATATTTGGATATATTAACGTTCTGGTCGCCAGTTTTCACGAGAAAGAGTTCCATCAAGCGGGTTTTGCGCGAGCTCAGGAATCTTCGTGCAGCCAATCCAACTGCGGACATTTCAGTTGTTGCCCATAGTTATGGAACTTACATAATTTCAAGAATTCTGGGCGAGGAAATGGATATAAAAATTCATCGCCTGCAACTTTGTGGCTCTATACTTCCTCAAGACTATCGCTGGGATAAGGCACTAGCCGGGGTAACCGGGACGGTTGTTAATGATGTCGGGACGGACGATATCTGGCCGGTGATGGCTAAACTCGCATCGTGGGGATATGGAGTCAGTGGAACATTTGGATTCAAAACGATACGCGTGATTGATAGATTTCACCCTTGCAGCCATAATGATTTTTTCAAAGAGGAACATGTGAAAGCGTACTGGTTACCGTTTCTTATTTACGGGCAAGTGGTTCGCTCCAAGTGGACTCAGGAGCGGCCTGACCCCGGCTTGGGCATTACTTTGCTTAGCTGGTTACCGCTTAAGACTATTGTTGGGATCATTGCGTCAATTTGGCTCAGCTATAAGGTGGTTAGCTATTTTTAATTTCTAAGTGCGTTATCTATTGCGTGATGTGGTTATAGGTGCAAGATAGTCAATCGAGCGGCTCATGACATTGCTGGCCTACTCAAGGTTGTTCGGTACTAAAAATGTATCAACTGAACTACAATATCCTCAACATACCTAAAGTTAAATCAGGAGAGAGTCATGGGAAGTAAGGACAAGAAAAAGGAATCAAAAGGAAAAAAACCCCAGCCTAAACCGGTAGGTAAGTAACTGCACTGTATATGGCAGCGCAGCTCTACTAGCTTGGTTCAGGCAGGGCATAAATTACTTGTTGGTTGAGCTGCAGGCGGAAGCTTGGTGTCGGTACGAAAATACAATCAAATCTGTTGTAAAATTTTATTAGTTTACAAACACTTGTATTTATATTCAATTTTTCCGCAAAAATAATTAAAAAAAGCCTAAAGTTTTTTATCATTCCGCCGATGACCATGTACAGACTTAAATTTGCATCCCCCCTGCAAATTGATTTTTCAAGTTCTGTCCACCCTCCAGCTGCAGCTGGAGGGTGTTCTTGTCATCAGGTAGGAAGTTTACCTACAGAGAATATGGAACTCTTCCGATTTCCTCCTTTTCCTTTCCCGGAGCAAAATGCAACTGTCGATAGAGACAGTGTTTTAGCGGGGGACGAGATGAATACCAATCAAATGCATGAAGAAATCAAGGAAGCAAATCTTTCTTATATGTTGCTCGCGCGGCAAATGATTCAGGAAGACCAAGCCGCTGCTATCTTCCGGCTTGGCATTAGCAAAGAAATGGCCGATCTGATTGCCGGCTTAAGCCCCGCTCAGTTGCTCAAAATGGCGGCCTCCAATATGCTGCTGTGCCGTTTCCGTTTCGATGAGAAGCTGCTTTTAAATATGATTACTGATTACAACAAGGACAGAATGATGTCGCAAGCTCATACGACCATTCTGATGACTGGACGGCCGATGGAAGTGCTGGCCGCCTGAAACGATCAGTAGTGGAGGCGTCATGCGCAATAAAAGCGTAATAACCGAAGCTTATCAGATACAGGTGGCGGTAAAGCTAATCGAATTGGGCGCCCGCCTGCAGCTGTTGCAAGAAGAAACTTCGTTGAGCCGTGAGAGGTTACTCAAGCTGTACAAAGAGGTCAGGGGCGTTTCTCCTTCCAAGGGTATGCTACCTTACTCGACGGACTGGTTTATGAGTTGGTCCCCCAATATTCATTCCTCGCTGTTCATGGATATCCACCAGTTTCTGGTCGCGCACGCTGAGTTGTCCGGGGTTGAGGCGCTGGTTAAGGCATATTGCCTGTATCTGGAGCAAATCAATGTCAGCGGTGATGAAGCTGTCCTAAGCATAACCCGTGCGTGGTTTCTGGTACGCTTTTTTGATGCGAAAATGTTGCAACTGACTGGGTGTACAGAATGCACCGGGCATTTTGTAGTGCATGCCGACGAATTATATGCGAACTATATCTGCGGCATTTGCCGGCCCCCTTCGCGTGCAGGTAAAACCAACAAGAATGGGCGCCGTTCTGTTTCGCTAAATACATCTCCCGCCATCTAAAGTTTTTTCCTGTTCCACCGATAGCCTGATATTGTGCGCCGGTGGATTATTACCTTTCCCCTGAAACGGATGACTAGTACGTCGGCGATTCCCCGGATGGGGGATGAAGCTGATGTGATACCCTATCACCCAGTTGCACAGCAACATAAACATAATAATTAAGGGGCGTGGGTTATGCTGGTATTAGTAGGGTATGTAGTGGTTACGCTATCGGTGTTTGGCGGTTTCGCGCTTGCCGGCGGTCATCTCGCCGCACTAGTCCAGCCGATAGAGCTGGTGATGATAGGGGGCGCTGCGTTGGGTTCATTTTTTGTTGGCAACAGCGGCCAAACCATTAAAGCAACGCTGAAGGCGCTCCCCACTTTGTTGAAGGGCTCCAAATATTCCAAAGCTACCTATATGGAATTGATGGCGTTGCTTTACGAGTTGCTAGGCAAAGTTCGCAAGGAAGGGTTGATGTCCATCGAGGGCGATGTGGAAAACCCGCATGAAAGCCCCGTGTTTTCCAAATATCCTAAAGTGCAACACGACCATCATGTGGTGGAGTTCCTGACGGATTATTTGCGTATCATGGTCAGTGGCAATCTGAACGCGATGGAAATCGAAAATCTGATGGATGTGGAAATCGAAACGCATCATCACGAAGCGTTAGTGCCTGCGCATGTGATCGGTGAACTTGGCCAGGCATTGCCGGCTTTTGGTATCGTCGCGGCAGTAATGGGGGTTGTGCATACCATGGAATCGGTCGGCCTTCCGCCTGCCGAACTGGGAATATTAATCGCGCATGCTTTGGTTGGCACCTTTCTCGGTATTCTGCTGGCCTATGGGTTCGTGGGTCCGTTGGGCAGTTTGCTGACGCAAAAGGCTGAAGAATCCAGCAAAATGCTGCAAACCGTCAAAGTGACGTTGCTGGCCAATCTGAATGGCTACGCACCTGCTATGGCAGTGGAATTCGGCCGTAAGGTATTGAATACGCCAGATCGTCCCACCTTCCTTGAGCTGGAAGCTCATGTCAAACAAAAGCGCTAGGCCGGGGATAGCCGCGCTAAAAAAAAGGGCGGTATATAAAACAAGTTGTTTAGTTCCGCCCGCTCCGGCTAGAGCAAACAATAAGCACTAATGCGATAGGCTGTGGCGGCGAAACTCTGACCAGATCAAAAACGGAAATCCATCATGGCAAGCGACGATAAACGTCCCATAGTAGTTAAGCGCATAAAAAAAATCACAGGCGGGGCTCACGGGGGGGCCTGGAAAATTGCCTATGCGGATTTCGTTACCGCGATGATGGCGTTCTTCCTGCTGATGTGGTTGTTGGGCTCGGTCAGTAAAGAGGATTTGTCTGGATTATCGGATTATTTCAAAACGCCGTTGCTGGTTTCGTTAATGGGGGGCAAGTCCGCAAGTGAAAGTCCCAGCAAGATTTCCGGCGGCGGACAGGATATAAACAGTAAAGAAGGCCAGGTCAGAAAGGGGGACATCAAGCCGGAAAAGAAAGTCATATTGCAGTTGCCAATAGAAGAAATAAAACGCGTCGAAAGACTGAAGGAACTGGAAAAGCTGAAGGAGCTTAAATCCGCGGTGGAAAAAGCGATAGACGCCAGCGCACAGTTGCAGCAGTTCAAGAAACAGATACTGCTTGATATTACTACTGAAGGTTTGCGTATCCAGATTGTCGACGAAAAGAACCGTCCCATGTTTCAGGTCGGTAGCGCAAAACTTGAGTCTTACACCACTGAAATATTGCATGAAATAGGGAAACTGTTAAATCGGGTTCCCAACAAAATCAGCCTGTCCGGCCATACTGACGCTCAGCTTTATGCATTTGGTGATAAGGGTTACAGCAACTGGGAGCTATCGGCTGACAGAGCCAACGCGTCACGTCGCGAGCTCATTGCCGGCGGTATAGGTGAGGGCAAGATCGTGCGTGTAGTGGGGCTTTCTTCCGCGGTACTTTACGACAGGATTGATCCGCTGAATCCAGTAAATCGCCGTATCAGCATTATTGTAATGAACAAAAAAGCGGAAGAGGCGGCCAGTAATGATGGCGGAACTGTTGAGGTGGATGCACAGGCAGCAGATCCTTCGCAGCAAATCATCAGTGGCGTGGCTACATTGCCACCGCCGGCCAGTCATTAAAGTTTTCTAGTGCAGGGTCGTAATGTTAGTCAGGGCCTTTGCTGATCCATAAAGGCGGTAAAAAAATAGTCAGCCGGAAATAGCGTCGGCCATAATATGTTTTCTGCCCTGTTCAGGCTATCTGAATAGTTGAGCGACTGCCAGACTGAGCCTGTTTGCCAAGCCGCAGTGTGCCGGAGCCGCCGGCCTATGTATTACTCCGCTCGACGTGTGCTTTGCGCTCTTGGGAATTAACAGTGATGGGGTTAGCAATGTCCGAATTGCTTAGAAGTATAGACGAACGAACCATGCTGGCCGGCACCAATAAGCTGGAAATCCTGATGTTCACGCTGGGTTCGGATAGCCGCAACGGTCGTCGCGAAATATTCGGTATCAATGTGTTCAAGGTGCGTGAGGTGATGCGCACACCTGCGATTACCCGTGCTCCAGAGATGCCCGATGCGGTCGAGGGTATGGTGAGTCTGCGCGGTGTGCTGGTGCCCGTGATCGATTTGGCGAAATATACCAAGGTACAAACCGCGGTCAAGCCGGAGATTATGATCGTCACCGAATACAGCGGGCACACCCAGGGATTCCTGGTCGAGGCGGTCGATACGATATTGCGGCTGGACTGGTCTACCATGAAAGTGCCGCCAGATATGCTGAATAGCCAGATGGGAGGTTTGGTCACGGCGGTAACCGAACTGGCTGACGGACGGCTGGTGATGATGATGGATGTGGAAAAAATATTGGCTGATACCGGCAATTTGAACCATGACGCTGCATTACAGGCAATCGAGCCGCTGGCGGTCGCGGACCGCACCGTGTTTTTTGTTGACGATTCCGTGGTGGCGCGCAAGCAGATAACCAGCACTCTGGATGCGATGCGCATTCAACATATCTCGGCCATTAACGGCCGTCAGGCGTGGGCAGAATTGCAGAAGATCGCCAGCTATGCAGAAACGGCGAAAATCCCGGTTTCCAATTTAATTCAGATTATTTTAACTGACGTCGAAATGCCTGAAATGGACGGCTATATGCTGACGCGTAAGATCAAGGACGATAAACGGTTCGCGAACATTCCGGTACTGATGCATTCATCGCTTTCAAGTTCTTCCAACCAGCAGCTCGGCAAGGCGGTTGGGGTAGATGAATACGTATCCAAGCTTGAACCACAACGCCTCGCGCAAACGTTGAAACGTTTGCTGCTCGGGGGGGAATGATCATGTCACTGGACGAATATCGGGCGCAAACGGCCAGTAAGCTGCCGGCAGAAAACAGCAACAGCTTGCTGGATGCTGTTGACGCGCGCACCAGCCTCGCGGGCTCCAACAAGATGGAAATTCTGCTGTTTTCGCTGGGCACGCAGGAAATATTCGGTATTAACGTTTTTAAGGTCAAGGAAGTATGCCGGGCCGTACCGATTACAAAAACCCCCAATATGCCGGTCGGCGTGGAGGGAATAGTCTCGTTACGCGGAAAAATTATTCCGGTATTGGCGCTGGCCCACTTCATCGGGCTGGAAGGCGAACTTACGCCACAGCGCACCATGATGGTGACCGAATACAGCCGCCACATACTCGGTTTCCTGGTGCATGACGTGGACCGGATCATACGCGTCGATTGGGACAAAGTACGCCCCGCCGACGGAATGCTGTCGCGCAATCAGGAAATGATTACCGCAATTACCGAGCTGCCGGATGGGAAACTGGTTTCCATACTGGATGTGGAACAGGTGCTGGCGAATGCTTTTGGCGAGGATATTGTCGGTAATGTCGACAAAATCGAAAGAGGTCATGAAATGTGCGTCTTTTTTGTCGATGATTCTACCGTCGCACGTAAGAAAATAGGCGAAGTACTGGACAGAATGGGTGTCAAGCACATGCATGCCAATAACGGCATGGAGGCATGGGGCCGTCTGAAAGGGCTGGCTGATACCGCACAAACTGCGGGGGCCGACTTGCATCGGCAGATCCAGGCGGTGCTGGTCGATGCGGAGATGCCGGTGATGGATGGTTATGTGTTAACCCAGAATATCAAGGCCGATAGCCGCTTCGACCATATTCCCGTGGTGATGCATTCATCATTGTCATCTGAAGCCAACCGGGATATGGGGAAACGCGTCGGGGTAGACTACTATGTATCCAAGTTCGACGCGGCGGCATTGGCAAATACCTTGCGGCCGTTATTGCAGATTTGATTCGCGCCTGATGGGGCGGACGTAGCGCTGAACATCTAGCGTTCCAGCCCTTGATACTGGAGGTTATTGTGGCAGATGTAAATATGAAATTCCTGGTTGTTGACGATTTTTCAACCATGCGGCGCATTGTAAAGAACTTGCTCAAAGATCTTGGTTACACCAATGTGCAGGAAGCGGAGGATGGTGTAGATGCGCTGAGCAGGCTGCGCGGCGGCGATTTCGATTTTGTCGTGTCGGATTGGAACATGCCCAACATGACTGGTATCGATTTGCTCAGGGCAATACGGGCGGACGCGACGCTTAAGCATCTGCCGGTATTGATGGTGACCGCCGAGGCTAAACGCGAGAACATCATAGAAGCGGCCCAGGCGGGTGCCAATGGTTATGTGGTCAAACCATTCACTGCCGCTACGCTAGACGAGAAGCTGAAAAAAATATTCCAGACCATGCACTAGGTGATGATGCCATGACAAATAGAGCAGCTGTAGAGCAGGACTCGGAAGATTTGGAAGCGCTGTTCGACAGCATAGTCGCTGCCAGCAATCAGCAGGATGCTGGCGCCGCGACCGCCGCTGCGGATAGCAACCCGGCCGACAAAGTAATCAATCAGATCGGCCATATGACCCGAGCGCTGCATGACACGCTGCATGAGCTGGGCTATGACAAAAATCTGGAAAAAGCCGCTGCCTCGATTCCGGATGCGCGCGACCGGCTTAACTACGTTGCGACTATGACGGAGCAGGCCGCGGAGCGGGTGTTGAATGCTACCGAGGCGGCGCAGCCGGTGATCGAAACGATGGAGGTCGAATCGCAGCGGCTGGCCCGTGAATGGCAGAAACTTTTTGATAAGCAACTGAACGTCGAGCAGTTTAAAGCGTTGGCCATGCAGACCCATGCGTTTCTGAATGATGTTCCCCGGCAGACCAAAATCACTAATGGTTACCTGATGGAGATCATGATGGCCCAGGATTTTCAGGACCTCACCGGGCAAGTCATCAAGAAAATCGTTGCGGTGACGCAGCAGGTGGAGAAACAACTGGTGGAATTGCTGCTTGAAAACCCGCCCTCCACGTCCTTAATTGATGACCACGCCAGATTGATGACTGGCCCGGTAGTGAACGCAGCGCGGCATAACGATGTGGCAACCAGTCAGGATCAGGTGGACGATCTGCTGGAAAGTCTGGGGTTCTAGCGTGAACGATTTCGCCGGCATGGAAGAATTGATGGAGGACTTCCTGACGGAAGCCTCGGATTTGCTGTCGGATGTCGATAGCAAGCTGATCGATCTGGAGAAAACGCCGCACGACCGTGCCCTGCTTAATGTGATTTTCCGCGGTTTTCATACCATCAAGGGTGGGGCCGGTTTTCTAAACGCGACTGAACTGGTCGCTTTATGTCATATAACCGAGAACCTGTTCGACAAGCTGCGCAACGGCGAACTGGCGCTGAATGCGAAACTGATGGATGCCATTTTCGCCGCGACCGGGGAAGTGCGGCAAATGTTTGACGCATTGGCTCAAAGCCGTCAGCCGGATGCCGCATCTGCCGCGCTGATGGACGCCCTGCATAGCGCTCTGAAAGGCGAGGCGCAAATAGTTGCCAGCCCGCTGCGCGCAGATGTCGCCCCTGCAAGCAATATTGAATATGTAGCCGCCAGCGCTGCGTCGCTGCAGCTGGATTGGGACGCTCTATACCAGACGCTGGTAGGGCCGGTTCCGGTGTCCTTGGCGGAGGTGCCGGAGGTTGCTCCAGTACTGCATGTTGATGTCCGTGAGGCTTCGGAAACAGAACCGCCTGCGAGCGGCACGCAGGTAGTTGCCAAGCCGGAAATCAGTTCGCTGGGCCGACGCGCAACCGATATTCCAGCCGCCAAGGTTCCACCCACCGGGCGGCGCGAAAGTGACATTGCCAAGGACAATACCATCCGCGTCGACACGGATAGGCTCGATCAGGTGCTTAATTTATCCGGTGAGATCGGCCTGACTAAAAATCGTCTGACCCATTTGCGCAGCGACATTCTGCAGGGACGTATGGATGGGGGCAGGCTCAAGGTACTGGACGAGTCAATCAGCCATCTCGATATGCTGGTGGTGAATCTGCAAAACGCCGTGATGAAGACGCGCATGCAGCCGATCGGGCGTTTGTTCAACAAATACCCGCGTCTGGCGCGGGATCTGGCGCGCCAGCTGGGTAAGGATGTAGAGCTCGCACTGTCCGGCGAGGATACCGAGATAGATAAGACCATGATCGAAGATCTTAACGATCCGCTGGTGCATCTGATTCGCAATGCAGTGGATCATGGGGTGGAAGATCCGGCCGAACGTGCGGCAGCAGGCAAGCCGGAGAAGAGTGTGGTGCGCCTGGGGGCACATCAGGAGGGCGACCACATCTATATAACGATAGTGGACGACGGTAAGGGTATGCACCCCGATGTCATCCGCGACAAGGCCGTGGAGAAGGGCTTGCTGAGCGCGGAGGCTGCCAGCAGCCTGGACGAGGAGCAAAGTCTGGGGCTGATCCTTTTGCCGGGATTTTCAACCAAGGATCAGGTTTCCAACGTGTCTGGGCGCGGCGTCGGCATGGATGTCGTTAAAACCAATATCGAGAAGCTGAACGGCACCATAACGATAGCTTCGGAGCCGGGAAAGGGCAGCAAATTTACCATCTCGCTCCCGCTGACCCTGGCGATCCTGCCAGTGCTTATTCTGCGCCTGCACGATCAGTCCTTTGCGGTACCGTTATCGATGGTGCGCGAGATACTTTCGATTACGCCGGATGAGTTGCAACAGGTATCCGGCAAAGCCACCATTGTGCTGCGCGGCGAGGTATTGCCGGTGTTACCGTTGGCGGGCCTGATTGGATGGGAACCCTCTGATAAATCCGAAGTGGGTGTGCTGCTTCGGGTAGGTGCCAACAGCTTTATTCTTACGGCCGAGGGTTTTGCCGGGCACGATGATGTCGTCATCAAATCGCTGGACACTTTCCGTCCCAAGGGCGTGGCCGGCGTTACCATGTCCAGCGAGGGAGAAATTGTGCTGATACTGGATGTCAAGGAACTGCTGGATGCGGCGCGCTTATAGCTGGTCGGTGAGCGTTTACTGTGCCTCTATATGTAGCGTCTTTACAATTTGCCGGTCTTAGCGGTACTGCGTCTCCCGAGATAATTCCGTGAGTTCGAATCCTCCTTCGAGCGATGCCGCTCATCGTGAATTTGCATATACGGAAAGCGATTTCGAACGCATCCGGCAATTGATCTTCAAGCACGCCGGCATCGCGCTCAACCCATCCAAATACGATATGGTTTATAACCGCCTGGCGCGCCGTCTGCGTGCCACGCGAACGACCAGTTTCAACGAATATCTGGCGCTGCTCGACAGCAGTCTGAGCAACGAATGGCAAGCGTTTGTTAATTCGCTGACGACCAATCTGACTTCGTTTTTCCGCGAAGCGCATCATTTTCCGCTGCTGGCCGAACATATGCTGAAGCACCGCCATCGCCGAGTCGCGCTGTGGTGTTCGGCCGCGTCGACCGGTGAAGAGCCTTATTCAATGGCGATGACTGCGGTGGATGCTTATGGCAGCTTTACGCCGCCAGTCACGATAATCGCCAGCGATATCGATACGCATGCGCTGAAACAAGGCGAGGCAGGTATTTATCCGGTGGAGCATGTCGAAAAACTTCCGGCGGAAACAGTCCGGCGTTTTTTCATCCGCGAAACGGGTGAGTCCCAGGACCATGTGCGCGTGCGCCCCGAACTGCGTGCAATGGTCACCTTTCGTCAGGTGAATCTGGTAGACGGCAACTGGCCGTTGCGCGGCCCACTCGACGCAATCTTCTGCCGCAACGTAATGATATATTTCGATAAGGAAACGCAACTCGGAATATTGCATAAATTTGCGCCTTTGATGCAGCCTGACGGTTTACTGTTTGCCGGACACTCCGAAAGTTTCCGTCACGCGGCGCATCTTTTCAGGCTGCGCGGCAGGGCAGTGTATGAGCGTTATTCATCCGACCCGGCCAATGCGGGTGACAGGCCGGGCGTAGTGGTCGCCGACACGCTCAAAAAAAAATAATCCGGACTGTTGAGAAGCTGAATACGGTGGACGCATGCATGAATAAGAACGCCGGCGAAGAAACCGGCCATCGAAATAGCTTAAAAATTTCACCGGCTACGCTCAGGCGCGAGAAATCGCGCAGCAGCGATCACATCCGTAAACCAGCAGGACCGGCTGGGGCGGCCGGGCAGTCATCCCATTGCTGATACGTGGATATGGAACTGTGATCCACTGACACAGCAGACTGCAGATAGTGTCCGCTAGGCCGGGGATTGAATAAACCTACAAAGCAGGCTGTATTCGCAGGATTAAATGGATCCGTTTTGCAGATAATTCCATGACCAGGGAGTAGTCATGGCTGAAGACAGTGATCTAGAAAAAACCGAACAACCCTCGCAGCGGCGTCTGGACCAGGCGCGCGAGGAAGGGCAGGTTGCGCGTTCGCGTGAGCTGACTACATTTACGGTGCTGCTGGCCGGCGGCGCGGGCTTGGCAATCATGGGCCCGGCGCTGTCCGGTCAGCTCACCAAGCTGGTGCGCGACGGTCTTACCCTGAATGCCGAACTGGCTTTTCATCCAGAATTGCTTTTGCCGCATTTATATACCCTGTCGATAGACGCGTTGTGGGCTTTTACGCCGCTATTGCTGCTGTTGCTCGCGACCGCCGCGCTTTCTCCCTTGCTCCTTAACGGCTGGCTGTTCAGCTTGAAGCCGCTGCAACCCAATTTTTCCAAGTTGAATCCGGTCGCCGGCCTGGGCCGCATGTTCGCGTTGCACGGCCTGGTCGAACTCGGCAAGGCCCTCGCGAAATCAGTCATCGTGGGCGGGGTGGGGGCGTGGGTCATCTGGCACAACAGGGATGGGGTAATGGCACTGATCACGCAACCGGTGGCCTCCTCTATCCCTCATCTGGGCCATATGTTATGGCTGGCTTTTGCCGCCATTATGGGCGGCATGCTGCTGATAGTGGCGGTTGATGTCCCATTCCAGCTGTGGGAGCACAACAAAAAATTAAAGATGACCAAGGAGGAAGTGCGCCAGGAAGCCAAGGAATCGGAGGGAAACCCGGAGGTCAAGGGCCGCATACGCAGTATGCAGCGTGAAATGGCTCGCCGTCGCATGATGGCGGAAATCCCTACGGCCGATGTGGTGGTCACCAATCCTACGCACTACGCAGTGGCTTTGCGATACACCGAAAACGGTATGAGTGCGCCAGTGGTCGTTGCCAAGGGCTCGCATTTCCTGGCGGCGCGTATCCGCGAAATCGCGGCCGAGCACAATGTTCCTATTCTGGAGGCGCCCCCGCTGGCGCGTGCGCTGCACAAACATACCGAGTTGGGAGCAACCATCCCGGAAGCGCTTTATATCGCGGTGGCCGAAGTGCTGGCCTACGTTTATCAATTGCGCCGTTACCATAAAGGCGATGCCGATATGCCGCGACAACCACAGGATTTACCCGTCCCGCCGCAGCTTGATCCCGCGACGGTTGATCAGGAAAGGACATGATGGAGCAATCTCTGCGTATTGATAACTGGATCAGGCGTTTCGGACTGCGCAGCATCGCCGGGCCGATGCTGATTGTGATGATCCTGGCAATGATGGTGCTGCCGCTGCCGCCCTTCCTGCTGGATATTCTGTTCACGTTCAATATCGCACTGGCGGTCATGGTTTTGCTGGTGAGCATGAATACTACCCGTGCGCTGGATTTCTCGGTGTTTCCGACAATATTGCTGATTACCACTTTGTTGCGCCTGTCGCTTAACGTCGCCTCGACCCGGGTGGTATTACTTGAAGGCCATACCGGCCCCGCCGCGGCCGGCAAAGTGATCGAATCTTTCGGACATTTTCTGGTCGGGGGCAATTACGCTGTCGGTATCGTGGTGTTTGCGATACTGGTGGTGATCAATTTCATCGTGATCACCAAGGGTGCGGGGCGGATCGCGGAAGTTGGCGCACGCTTTACTCTGGACGCTATGCCGGGCAAGCAGATGGCGATTGATGCCGATCTGAATGCCGGTCTGATAGGCGAGGACGAGGCGCGCCGCCGCCGCGCCAATATCGCCCAGGAAGCGGATTTTTTCGGGTCGATGGATGGTGCCAGCAAATTCGTGCGCGGCGATGCAATCGCCGGCATCATGATCATGCTGATCAATGTGGTCGGCGGCCTGATCGTCGGGGTGATGCAGCACAATATGGATATTGCCTCCGCCGCGCAAAACTACACGCTGCTGGCGATTGGCGACGGCCTCGTGGCGCAAATTCCGGCGCTGGTTATATCCACCGCGGCCGGCTTGGTGGTCAGCCGTGTTTCGACCGAAGAAAACATCGGCCAGCAACTGGTCGGGCAATTGTTCAATCAGCCTCAAGTGTTGATGCTGACGGCCGGCATTATTGGAATGATGGGCCTGATCCCGGGCATGCCGCATTTTGCATTTCTGCTGCTGGCTGGCGCACTGGGCGGTTCCGCTTATTATATTTTGCAGCGCGCCAGGCAGCCGGTCGAAAAGCCCGAGCCGGTCAGCGCAGGCACGCCGGCGTTGACCGAGGCGGCCGAAGCAAGCTGGGAAGATGTGGCCCAGGTGGATATCCTGGGGCTGGAGGTGGGCTACCGCCTGATTGCGTTGGTGGACAAGGTGCAGGACGGCGATCTGTTGCGCCGCATCAAAGGCGTGCGCAAAAAATTTGCCCAGGATGTCGGCTTTCTTCCCCCCGCAATCCATATACGGGACAACCTCGATCTGCGGCCGAACGGCTACCGTATCGCGATGAAAGGCGTAGAGATAGGCGCAGGCGAGGCGTTCCCGAATATGCTGCTGGCAATCAATCCGGGTAACGTGATGGGCACCTTGCCCGGCAATGCAACGCGAGATCCAGCCTTCGGTTTGCCGGCTATCTGGATCGACACGGCCTTGCGCGAACAAGCCCAGACCATGGGTTACACGGTGGTCGATGCCAGCACAGTAATCGCAACCCATCTGAGCCACCTGATCCATACCCACTCCGCGGAATTGCTGGGCCGTCAGGAATTGCAGCAATTGCTCGATCATATAGGCAAGCTCGTGCCCAAACTCGACGATCTGATACCCAAACTGTTGTCGCTTGCCACCGTGCAGAAAGTACTTCAGAACCTGCTTGAAGAAGGAATGCATATCCGCGATATGCGAACGATTCTGGAGACGCTGGCGGAATATGCCACACAGACCCAGGATATCAACCAGCTTACTGTGCTGGTACGGGTGGCGCTGGGGCCGGCTATCGTTCAGCAGTATTACCCGGCGGCGCAGGAATTACAGGTGATCGGCATGGATAAGGAACTCGAATACGTGCTGCTGCAGGCGATGCAGGCAGGCGGCGGCAACCGGGCCATCGAGCCCGGGCTGGCGGATACTCTGCTGCGCGAAGCGCGCAATGCGGCGCAGGCGCAGGAACGCCTGGGCCTGCCGACAGTGCTGCTGGTTCCGGCGCAGTTGCGTGAGCTGCTGGCACGCTTCCTGAAGCGCGCGGTGCCCCAGCTCAAGGTGATTTCACACGATGAAGTCCCCGGGTTTAAAGCGGTGCGGGTAACGTCGATGCTGGGAGGCCGGGCATAAATATTTTTACCAAAACTGATTTATTTGCGGCAGAAGCGGCGGGGATACCCGCCGCTTTTTTTATCGTCTTTTTTTTGTCATTGTGAAATTTTGTTGCAGCAATGCTGTTGCGCGGAATAGCACGATAAACCCGCCCTTATTTGCTCGACCGGATTGAGCGCGGATGTTGATAATACTGAGGCCTGATAAAGGCAAGTCATGGCCGATTGCGGATGACTTTAGATAGCAGGGGAAGAACATGAACGCAAGGAAATTTATTGCAGCGACCTCACGTGATGCACTGAATCTGGTGCGTAACGAACTGGGCGCGGATGCGGTGATACTGGCTAACCGCAAGGTCGATGCCGGGATTGAGATCATGGCCCTGGCGAGCAGCGACTACGCGCGGCTGACGCAGGAACCGGCAGAACAAATGGCCCAGCCGCTACCGCCGGGACGCAAGTCTGATCCCGAGGAAAATCCGGTACCGCTGGCGGTGGTGCGTGAAGCGCCCGTTGCACCGGCGATGACCTCGGACCAACAGGGGATACTGAGCGAGATTAAATCAATGCGCAACATGATGGAAGAGCAAATCGCTTATCTGTCCTGGTCTGATATGCAGCACCGTGACCCGCAGCGCACGCGCATGGTGCGCAGTTTGCTGAATGCCGGGTTCAGTCCCGCACTGTCGCGCCAGTTGCTCGATAAAATTCCCGCCGGAGCAGAATATCCGTGGATGCGGCAGGTCCTGCAGCACAATCTGCGCGTTGCTACGCCGCAGGAAGATATCGTGACCCGCGGCGGAGTGGTCGCGCTGATCGGCCCGACCGGCGTCGGCAAGACCACAACCACGGCCAAACTGGCGGCGCGCGCGGTGGTACGCTATGGCGCCGACAAAGTCGCGCTGCTCACCACGGACAGCTATCGTATCGGTGCGCATGAGCAGCTGCGCATCTATGGCAAGATACTGGGGGTGGCGGTTCATGCAGTGCGCGACACGGAAGATTTGCGGCTGACCTTGTCGGCAATGAAAAACCGCCATCTGGTATTGATCGATACCATAGGCATGGGCCAGCGTGATAACCGCGTCGCCGCTCAAACCGACATGTTCAATGAAACCGGGGTAGAACGCCTGCTGCTATTGAATTCCACCAGCAGCGGCGAAACGCTGAACGATGTGGTACGAATGTATCAGGGGCCGGGTGTGATCGGCTGTATTCCGACCAAACTGGATGAGGCGGTAAGGCTGGGCGGTATGCTGGATGTGATTGTGCGCTACAAACTGACCCTGCACTATATTACCAGCGGGCAGCGCGTGCCTGAGGATTTGCACGAGGTGAATCTGGAATACCTGTTGCACCGCGCATTCAAGCCGGCAGTGCGGTCGGAGCCGTTCGACCTGCGGGACTCCGAGTTTCCCGCTTTGATGGCCGGGGCGGGCTCGGCCTCGGGCAACCAGCATGGCGAAGCGCGGGGGAATTATGCGCTCTGAACGGATAACTGATCAGGCTGAAGGACTGCGCCGCATGCTGGTGCGCGCTTCCGGGCGCGTTGTGACGGTGGCTGCGGCACGGCATGGGCTGGGTGCCACCAGCGTGGTCGTCAATCTGGCGTCGGCGCTGGCGCAGGCCGGCAGGGACGTGCTGATACTGGATGAAAGTTTATCGCACAACAATGTTCCGGATATGCTGGCGCTCAAGCCATGCTACGATTTGCTGGATGCGGTGCGGGGCGGAAAATCATTGCGCGAAATCATACTGACGCGCCAGGGCGTGCGCATTCTGCCGGTGGTGCGCGCATTGCAGGCCCTGCCGCTGTTATCCGCGCCGCAACGCGAAAAACTGCTGGAGTGTTTAGCTGAAATAACGAATGGGGTCGATGTCATCCTGGTGGACGCCGCGATCAGTAAAGAGCCCCAGAATTCGGCCATTGCACAGTCAGCGGATGACGCGCCAGCGGCCCGCCACATCACCGCCTGCCTGTCCCCGGAGCAACCGCTGCTGCTGGTGCTGAACGCCACGGCAGCGGCGATTACCGCGAGCTATGCGCTGATCAAACGGATGGTGCTGCAGGACGGGCGCCAGAATTTTGAAATTGTGATAAACAAGGTGAGCGATGAACGCAAGGCGCAAATTGTATGTGGTAATCTGGCGCAGGTCGCGCGTCGCCATTTGCGTGTGCAGATAGAGTACCTGGGTTATATTCCAAATGATGAAAGTCTGAAGCGCGCAACTCAGCTGTGCCGTCCGGTGGTTGAAGTTTTTCCGGCGGCGCCGGCGGCGCGCGCATTTGGTGAGCTGGGGCGTAATTTAATTGCGTTGCCGACCGCCGGAAATGATACTGCAACGGGTTTGTCTGATGTACTATTACGGTTGATGCGTCAAGGGGTTGCACCGAATATGGCTCATGCCAGTTAGTCAAGCCAGGTACCTATGTACAACGCCAGCGGATTAGCCGACAAGGATCAATGCGTCCGGGACTATGCTCCGCTGGTCCGGCGCATCGCTCATCACATGATGCTGAGATTGCCCAGCAGCGTGTCGGTCGACGACATTATTCAGGCCGGCATGATCGGACTACTGGATGCGGCCGGACGCTACGACGGCGTGCGTGGGGCGCAGTTTGAAACCTTTGCCGCGCAGCGTATCCGTGGTGCGATGCTGGATGAACTGCGGCAGGCTGACTGGCTGCCACGCAATCTTCGCCGCGACATGCGGCGCATCGAAACCGCCATCACCAAATTGCAGCAACGCCTGGGCAGGCCCCCCACTGAATCGGAAGTCGCCAAAGAGCTGGAGATGCCGCTGGCCGAATATCAGCAGATGCTGTTCGAGTCGCGCGGCGCCCAGTTGCTGTATTACGAGGATTTCCATAACGAAAGCGATGAAAATTTTTTCGATCGCTATGATTTCGATAGCCATACCGATCCGTTCGAATTGCTGAAGGACGAGCATTTCCGCAGCGCCTTAATCAAGGCGATCGACAGCCTGCCGGAGCGTGAACGCCTGTTGATGGGCATGCACTACGAACAGGAAATGAATTTGCGCGAAATTGGTGAAGTCATGGGCGTGAGTGAATCACGGGTGTGTCAATTGCACAGTCAGGCAGTGGCACGTTTGCGCGGATTTTTAAAAGGATCCTGATGGACAGGCTCAGCGTTGCCGGCTTGCTGCTCGGGATAGGCGGAATCATTGCCGGCCAGTTGCTGGAAGGTGGGTCGGTTTCCATACTGTTTCAGGCAGCGGCTTTTGTAATTGTAGTTGGCGGCACATTGGGCGCGGTGATGCTGCAAAGCCCGCCAAAAATTTTTTCTGCAGGGATCAGGATGGGCGGCTGGGCGTTTGCCACGCCGCAGTTCCTGCCGCAGAAGCTGGTGAATCAGATTACGGTATGGAGCACGCTGGCGCGCAAGGAAGGAATACTGATACTGGAGCAGCAAATCGTGATGAGTCTCGATCCTTTCACGAGGAAAGGCTTGCAGATGCTGGTGGATGGCAACAGTGCGGAAAAAATCAGGGAAGTGCTGGAGGTCGATAACCGCACTTATGAACAGCTGCGTTTCCAGTGCGCGCGTGTGTGGGAATCCGCGGCGGGATATGCGCCTACCATAGGCATCCTGGGCGCGGTGCTGGGTCTGATCCATATCATGCAGAGCCTGAGCGATCCGGCCAATCTGGGCGCAGGCATTGCGGTCGCGTTTATTTCCACCATTTACGGCGTGGGTCTAGCCAATCTGGTGTTCCTGCCGATATCCAACAAGCTCAAGATGTTGATCCTGCAACAGGTAATGATGCGGGAAATTCTGGTGGATGGTCTGGTGGCGATCGCCAACGGTGAGCATCCGCGTTTTATCGAGAGCAAACTGCAGGGGTATATCCCTTAATCATGGCGCGTTCAACCAGACGTCTTGATCCGGAAAACCATGATCGCTGGCTGATTTCCTACGCCGATTTTATTACGCTGCTGTTCGCGTTTTTCGTAGTGATGTACGCGCTATCCTCGGTTAACGAAAATAAATACAAGGTATTCAGCGCTTCACTTACCACCGCTTTCGGCGGAGCGGGTGCTGCCCGGTCGGACACCGTCACGCCGCTGAGTGAGCAGGATCAGCTCCTGAAATCACTGGTAGACCGCAGAAACGCGCGCATCGCGGAACGTCAGCGCAAACAGCAGGAGTCCGTGAATAACATGGTCAGGAATCTGAATGAAGTGCTGACTCCGTTGATCACCAGCGGGCAGGTCACCGTGAGCCAGAGCAGCCGCGGCGTGGTGCTGGAAATCAATGCCAGCGCCCTGTTCAACATGGGAGAAGCGGAATTGCGCGGCAATTCGGTTAAAACCCTGGCCGAAGTGGCGGCTGTGCTGAAAGGCGGGGAACAGTTGATTGAAGTCGAGGGGTTTACCGATGACGTCCCGATTAACACTGTGCGTTTTCCATCCAACTGGGAGTTGTCATCTGCACGCGCCAGCAGCGTGGTGCGTCTGTTTGTCGATCGGGGAGTCATGCCGTCGCGGCTCAGCGCGGTAGGGTCCGCGTCCAATCATCCGGTGAGTCCCAATGACACGGCGGAAGGACGCGCGCGTAACCGCCGTATCACCGTTACTGTGCTGTCATACGCAACGGATAGCCTGGCCCAGCAAGCGATTCAATAGATTTAAACGCTGCCCAGAGTGCGTCCGGGTTTGGAAAGATGCGGCTGGCCATCCGGGCCGTACAGGCCGTGTATATGACTGGCCACGCTGCTGAGAGCAGTCAGCGCCTGCTGGTTATAGCGCAGCTTGTTCTGTATAAGCAGGCCATTGGTGCGGTTTAGTTGCTGCGCCTGTTCGGCCAGTTTCTGGATATCCAGCCAGACCGACAAACTGGTGGGGGCGTGGGCTTTGAGCCACCCGGTGGTCCCGTCCTTTGCTGTCGCGCCGTGCGAGCGCAAATTGTTTTTGCGTGCGTCCGCCAGCCCGTTCAATTTTTCTACTGCCTCAGTCTTGCTGGCCGCCAGGGTCAGCAACAGATCGGTATCTCCGCTGAGCAAGGTATTCTGCTCGGTTTCAAGCAATGCAACGAAAGCCGCCAAGGCATGGTGTTCGGCTTGCAGATGAGGATTCAAATCCATCGTTATATTAAGGCAATGTTAATGCCGGCTATGCCTTGCGCGCATTGATTAAATCAGTCACGGACTGGATCAGGCTGTCGGCCACTGCGCTGGATTGGACTTTAAAGCGCCCTTCGCTGATGGCTTGCCTGATCTCTGCGACCTTGGCTGCGTCCACCAGCGGGGTGCTGGCCATACTGCTTTCCAGGTTTTGTAACTGTGCGGATGTGGCACCCAGGTTAACACTGGTGCCGCCGGCAGCGGCAGCATCGCCCGATTTTGCCGCAGGCGCGCGCGGGCGGTTCTCATTCGAAGAAGCAGGCGGCAGAGGCTTACTGGTTTTATCGATTTTCATAATAGGTCACCTTTTTGCATTGCTAAGTGCATTATCGACACCTGGCCGTGAAACTTTAGACGGTGCCCATCGCAGCTTTTATACACCACCCCATGCTTCTGCACAATATATACCATAGCTGATCAAGAGTAGCGCAAAGCATTCACAGGCCGACCTTTACAGTGACAGATTCCCATACGGCGTGGGCAAGCGCAAGGGCAAATGTTAATATCCGCAGTTCGATTTTGAAACTGCCTTGGAAGAGGCGGCATGAGGCTGAGAGCCATGGAGCATAAATGACTAGAGATATAGCACCAATACTGGACATTATTGCTGAAATCCGCGCGGGGCGGATGGTCGTGCTGGTGGACGAGGAAGATAGAGAGAACGAGGGCGACCTGGTGTTTGCCGCGGAATTTGTGACGCCGGAAAAAATTAATTTCATGGCAAAACATGGGCGCGGGCTGATTTGCATGACCCTTACCGAAACGCATTGCGAGCAGCTCAACCTGCCGTTGATGGTGCGCGACAATGGCGCGCCGCTGGGCACCAATTTCACTGTGTCGATAGAGGCGGCGAACGGCGTCACGACCGGTATTTCCGCCGCCGACCGTGCTCGCACCGTGCAGGCCGCGGCGCACAAAAATGCCCGGCCCGAAGATATCGTTCAGCCCGGCCATATCTTCCCGTTGCGGGCGCGCAACGGCGGCGTACTGGTGCGCGCCGGCCATACCGAAGCCGGCTGTGATCTGGCGCAACTGGCGGGGCTGACCCCGGCGTCGGTCATCTGCGAAATTCTCAAGGATGATGGCGAGATGGCCCGTTTGCCTGATCTCGTTACGTTCGCCCAGCTGCATGGTTTGAAGATCGGCACCATTGCCGACCTGATTGAGCATCGCAGCCATCACGAGAAACTGGTTGAGCGCGTAGCCCGCCGCACGGTGCAAACCGCTTACGGTACGCTAGAGCTGGTTACCTATGTCGACAAGACCACCCAGCGCACCCATCTGGCGCTGGTGAAAGGCACCATACGCCCGCAGGAGGAAACGCTGGTGCGCGTGCATGAGCCGCTGTCAGTGCTGGATTTTCTGGAACAGACGCATTTCCCGCAATCGACCAGTGTGCATGACGCGTTGCTGAAAATCAGCCAGTCGCCCGCGGGCGCTCTGGTGCTGATGCACTTCAATGAAACGTCGCAGAATTTACGCATGCGTGCCGCCGCCGCGCCGGAGGCGTATCATGCCGCCCACTGGGATCCGCGCAGTTATGGCATTGGTGCGCAGATCCTGCGCGATTTGAATGTCGGCAAAATGCGTTTGCTCGGCACCCCGCGCAAGCTGCCCAGCATGGCCGGGTTTGGGCTCGAAGTGGTCGGTTACACGCAACACGAATGAGGAGTAAATAGTGCAGGAATTCGAACATAATTTAAACGGCACGGGATTGCGCATAGGCATCGTGCAAAGCCGATTTAATCTGCTGGTGTGCGAGGCTTTGCTGGCGTCATGCCGCGCCGAGCTGATCAAGCACGGAGTCAACGACGCTGATATTACGCTGGCCAGCGTGCCCGGAGCGCTGGAAATCCCGCTGGTGCTGCAGCGCATGGCATTGAGCAAACAATATGATGCGCTGATCGCGTTGGGCGCAGTCATACGCGGCGACACTTATCACTTTGAAATCGTGGCCAACGAATCCGCACGCAGCGTTGGCGATGTGCAGCTGGACTGCGGCATACCGGTGGCCAATGCGATCCTCACCACCGATACCGACGCGCAGGCCGAACAGCGTATGAACAGCAAAGGCGCGGAAGCTGCGCGCGTAGCGATTGAAATGGTCAATTTGTTGAAAGCGATGGCATGAGCGACACCGCCACCCGGGCTAAAGCGCCGCCCAAGAATCCGCGCCGTCGTGCGCGTGAACTGGCGTTGCAGGGCATTTATCAGTGGCGCCTGACGGGTGATGATGACGCGCAGATTGAAAAGCAGATCCTCGACGAAAAAGGCAGCGGGCGTTATGACAACAAATTTTTCAGCAACCTGCTGCGCGGCGTACTGATGCAGCATGCCGATCTGGAGCGCGCGCTGGCGCCCCATCTGGATCGCGACCTGGCAGAGCTCAGCCCGGTCGAATTTGCTGTGTTGATGGTAGGCGCTTATGAACTGGCGCAGCACCCGGAAACGCCTTACCGTGTGGTCATCAACGAAGCGGTTGAACTGGCCAAAACATTCGGCGGGACAGACGGCCACAAATTCGTCAATGGCGTCCTGGATAAGCTCGCCGCACAGCTGCGGGCAACCGAAATCGCGGCCAGATAAACTCCTGCCGTATGTCGGAATTCGAACTGATACGCCGTTACTTTACCCGGCCTGCGCCGGGTGCAGTGCTGGGCGTTGGAGATGATGCCGCACTGTTGAACATAGCCAGCGGCATGCAGCTGGCCATATCCACCGACATGCTGGTGAGCGGTACGCATTTTTTTGCTGACGCAGATCCTTTCCTGCTTGGGCATAAGACACTCGCGGTGAATCTATCCGATATCGCAGCAATGGGCGCACAGCCGCGCTGGGCGACGCTGTCGCTGGCGCTGCCTGAAGTGGACGAAGCATGGCTGGAACGCTACAGCCGCGGTTTTTTTGAGTTGGCGCAGCAGTATGGGGTAGAGCTGATCGGCGGTGACACCACACGTGGACCGCTCAATCTGTGCGTGACCATCATGGGGGTGGTACCGGCGGGTTCAGCATTGCGACGTGACGGTGCACGATCGGGGGACGATATCTGGATATCGGGCACGCTGGGCGATGCGGCCCTTGCGCTGGCCCATCTGCAGCAGCGCATCCAGCTGGATGAGTCTGCCTGGCTGATATGCGCCGCAGCGCTGCATCAGCCGCAGCCGCGCGTGGCACTGGGGCTGGCGTTGCGCGATATCGCGCACAGCGCCATCGATATATCGGACGGGCTGTTGGCGGATTTGCTGCATATTCTGGAGGCGTCGCAACTGGGTGGCCAAATTGAATTTGCCGCGCTGCCGATTTCAGCCACTGCGCGGCGCTATCTGGATCGGCCGTTCGGGCGGCGCTGCGTGCTGGCGGGCGGCGATGAGTATGAATTATGTTTTACCGCGCCGGTCGCCCGCCGCATCGAGATTGAAGATATCTCGGTCCGGCTGAATGTGCCGCTGACCCGCATCGGCAAGGCCGTGGCTGGGTCGGGTTGCGTCGTTTGTGCAGCGGACGGCAGCATCATCAATATCGAGGAGCACGGCTATGACCACTTCCGCTGATCTACGGGTGCGCCCGAGCTGGGGGTTCATCTGCCGCCATCCGGCGCATTTTATCTCGTTCGGTTTTGGCAGTGGTCTGTCTCCGAAGGCCCCTGGGACGGCAGGCACATTGGCCGCATTTCCGTTATATTGGTTTTTGGCGCCGCGGCTGAGCGACTGGGTTTTTATTGCAATGCTGCTGGCCGCATTCGCGCTGGGGGTATGGGCCTGCGGTAAAACCGGCAAGACGCTGGGTGTGGAAGACTACGGCGGTATTGTCTGGGATGAAATCGTCGCGTTCCTGCTGGTGCTGTTCTTTACGCCGCCGGGGTTATTCTGGCAGTTGCTGGCGTTCTCGCTGTTTCGATTTTTTGATATTATCAAACCGCCGCCGGTGCGCCACTTTGATCGGACCTGGCATGGCGGCCTGGGCGTCATGTTCGATGATATTGTTGCGGCAGGCTACGCGTTGTTGTGTCTCGCGTTACTCAAAAACGTGTTGTCATGAAGTGTTGTGCGGTGCTGTGGCTGTGCTGCATTTGCAATCTTGCGCTTGCCGAGGATTTCTCCGCCCGGGTAATTGCAGTGATGGACGGCGATACGGTATTGGCGCTGCACGACGGCCAGCGCATTAAACTGCGCCTGGCCAATATTGATGCGCCGGAAATGAGCCAGGATTTTGGCCCGGCAGCCAGATTGTCCCTCGTCGAACTGGTGTTGCTAAAGCCGGTACGGACAACCATTGTCGGCGTCGATAAATACCAGCGTCTGGTGGCGATTTTGCGCATTGCTGAGCACAGCATTAACGAAGAGCAAGTGCGCCGCGGCATGGCGTGGGCATCGGTGCGACGGCAAACCGGCGCAGCGGGAAAGCGTGGCAACGCTACGCCACAGAACTTTTCAACAGTCGGTTTGGCTGCTCGGGATCTGATTGCGCTGCAACGGCAGGCAAAAACGGCCAAGCGGGGATTATGGGGCCAGGCCCATCCGATACCCCCTTGGCGATGGCGCAAAACCCATCCGAACAGTCAGCAGTTCGCGCACTAATTTCCCGCCTGGTCAGTGGCTCTGTAACGCGAAGTTTTCCCAAGTGCAGCCTTCGGCGTTGCAGCATAGAGCGTTGCCTGTGTCATGCCAGTCGCCCAGTACCCAGCGTTCGCACAAATGGCCGTCAACCGTATGCAGATGGCGTTTGCGTCGGTGGGTATGGCCGTGAATCAGCCTCGGGTAGGCGTGCTGGCGCAACAGCGCGGCCACCGCTTCCGCATTTACGTCCATGATCTCGCTACTCTTGTATTGCTTTTCATTTTCGCTGCGGTTACGCAGCTGCTGGATATATGCCTTGCGTTGCGGTAGCGGCCTGGCCAGAAACTGTTGTTGCCATGCCGGATCGTGAACCTGGCTGCGGTAAATCTGGTACGCAATATCGTCGGTACATAAAGTGTCGCCATGGACCAGCAGCGTTGCCGTACCGTATAAATCCAGCAGAGTCGGATCAGGCAACAGCGTGGCGGCGCTAGCCTGCGCCAATTTGTGGCCCATCAATAAATCACGGTTGCCGTGCATCAGGTATACGCGGGTGCCGCGCGCATCCAGCTCGCGCATTGCTGCAACGATGGACTGATGGAATGGATCTTCCAGATCATCATCGCCAGCCCAGTATTCGAACAGATCGCCAAGGATATATAGCGCTTCGGCCCGGGGCGCGCGTTGCTGCATGAAGTCAAGAAATAACCGCGTGGCAGGAGGTTGCTCCGCGCGCAGGTGCAGATCGGAAATGAACAGGGTGTGTTGCATGGGAAGTAAAACGGCGCCGAAGCGCCGTTTTGTTATTTGACTACTTCTGCCTTGGTAATAACTACATCGTCCAATGGCACATTTTCGAATCCGTTGCGCCTGCCAGTCTTGACCTTGGCGATCGCATCCACCACGTCCTTGCCTTCCACTACTTTGCCGAACACGGTGTAGCCGTAACCCTGATTGTTAGGGGCGGTGAAGTTCAGGAAGCCGTTATCTTTTACGTTAATAAAAAACTGTGCAGTAGCCGAATGCGGATCGGATGTGCGCGCCATCGCAACGGTGTATTTATCGTTTTTCAACCCGTTGGCCGCTTCATTCTGTACCGGAGGCCGGGTCGATTTCTGATCCATGCCCGCCAGGAAACCGCCGCCCTGAATCATGAAGTCGTCAATGACGCGATGGAAGATGGTGCCGTTATAATATCCGGTGTTGACGTACTCGAGAAAGTTCTGAACGGTAAGCGGGGCTTTTTCATCCTCCAGTTCCAGCGTAATGATGCCGTGGTTTGTTTGTATTTTGACCATGCTGTGTTTTCCTTTTTGAACAGAGGATTGGGGAGTGGTGGCGGCGTGTGCGTTAAAGCACAAAAGTACTGCAAAAAAAAGGCCGGTAAAAGCTTTTAAAATAGTCATATGAATTCCTGTCAGAATTGATTAATGCACGAGCGGATGCACGCCGGGTTTAGGCGGCACCCTCATAAATGATCTGCCAGCGATCATTACGCTTCATCCAGTACTGGCGTTTCTTCATACGGTTGGACAGGTTGCTGCTGCTGTAATCCTGCTCGAAGTTAACAACTGCCATGTCGGACTGGTTGGGGTAGGCGAATACGCTGATGTCGGAAAGATTCACTTTGATCCAGGTCTTGGCTGAATTGACCTGTTTTTTCTGGCGCGCCCAAGCCGAAAAATTTGCGTCGCCGCTGGAAAAATCGTTGGCGTAATGTTTGAGATAGGTATCGGTATCGAGGCTGGCCCAGTCACTGCGCCATTGCTCTATTTCTTTCAGCAGCGAGGCGCGTTCTTCGTCGTTCTGTTCGTTGCTCCAGTCCATCTGGCTGGTGATGATGACCGGCGTTACACCGATCTGCAATATCTTGGACAGGCTGACCAGATCTTCATTCGAAAGAACCACACAGCCATTGCTGGCGCGGGGCGGTCGGCTGTAGGTGGCGCTGGGGGTGCCATGCAGCCAGATGCCATGTCCGTCGCGGTTCTGTTTACGGTCCCATTCGTTCGGGTAGCTCAGCGGAAAGGCGCCACTACCGTAAAAATCGGTGAGCTTGTTCTTGGGCAGGCTGCCCTTGACGAAATAAACGCCGAGCGGGGTTTTCTGGTCGCCTTCAGCCAGCTTCTCACCTTCTTTTTTGCCTGTGCTGATATAAAAGTCAGTTACGTAGCGCGGCTGACCGTCTACATTCTGATACAGGTAGAGCGTTGATTTGCTGGTGTCAACAACGATCGCGTAGCGTTGCTGGGCATCCAGTTTCCACAGGAATTTGGGCACCAGTGCGGTCGAAGACGGATCCTGAACGCGGCGCAAACGCACCCGGGCTTCATCACGGAAATCCTGCATACGCTTCGCTGCGTCTGGAGCATTGCCGAAATTGCTCAACGGGCGCGCGTGCGCCAGCAACAGGTCGCCTTTGACCAATTGGGCCAGCTGAAAATTGGGATTAAGCTTGAGTAGCGTGTCAACTTCATTGAGGGCCACATCAAGTTTGTTACCGGAAATGGACAGCAGGCTGTTCACCAGTAACTTTTCCATATTGCGTGGCCGCTGAGCGCTTTCATGCTCTCCGGCATGGGCCGGGGCAAGCATGAAAGCCATAATCAATAACGGGGTGATGCGCATGCTACTTGGAACGTTCCTCCTGAATCAGCCAGTTTCCGGCGTCCTTGACCATAACCAGGGTCTTGTTGGAAGACTCAGTCAAGTGCGACGCCCGATAGGATTGTTTAAACGACACAGTAGCGTGGTTTTCATCGGTAAAGACAACATTTGGAGCATTGACTGTGACTTCTATCGCAGCGGGTTTGCTGATTCGGGTGTTGCGTTGGGCTTCCCAGGCACTGCGGCTTTCACCGCCCGGGGTCTTAAAATCCTTGGCATAGAATGCCAGATAATCTTTAACATTTTTGGCGGACCAGGCGCTGGCCCAACCCTGTACGGCCTTCAATACTTCATCCTTGTTGCCAGCAACAGTTTTTCCAGCCGTTCCTGACGTCGCTTCGGTTGGTGCTGTTGCTGGGGTTGGCGCTGACGGTGGCGGGGCAGTCTCGGAGGTGGCTACGTGCGTAGCTTTGCTGCCTTTGCTGCCCTTGGTGCCGGTAAACAGATCCTTGATCATTGCCAGCTTGGTTTGCGTGCTGGTGTTGTTGTGGTCCAGTTGCAACGCGCGGTCATAAGCCTGGCTGGCGAGCTTGGCATAAATATCGCCCAGGTTCTCGTGCGCAGTGGCATAGCTGGGATGGGTGCGGATCGCCATCTCCAGCGCGACGCGGGCTTTCTCATACTGGTTCTGGCTGGCATACAGCACTGCCAGATTGTTATAAGGCTCAGGCAACTCCGGATAGTCCTCGGTTAATTCGGTAAATACACGAATGGCGTCGGCAGTCTTGTTCTGCTCAGTCAGGATCAGCCCCTTGAGGAAACGGGCCTGCGCATCCTTCGGCTTGCTGGCAAGATAGGCATCGACCCGTTCCAGTGCCTTAGCCTGTTGTCCCTGCTTGAGCAGCTTGCTGATATCCTGGATTTCATCCGCGCTTGCGCTAAGGCTGAAGCACAATAGCAGAGCGCTTCCGCACAATGTGGCGCGTCGGCAGAAACGGTTGAGTTTGTCCATTGTGTATTTTCCCGAAAATGATTTACGGCAAGATTGGTTAATTAATATCGCTAAAATTTATGGACTTCGATTCGTGAGAGGGGTTCTCAAGGTAATCTGAATTCTACCAAAAAAACCGGATTGTTTCACAAGTTATCTGTTCGCCAATTAAGCCGCCGCGCCGTAGTTGTTTGAGTGCATGAGTTTTCGGGTAAAATTATGACTTAGGGCTATCATTCCCGCTTGCCCTCATTCTGAACGAAAGAACCGCTGAATTATGAGCAGTAACGCACAGATGCCTCTTCCGCACTTCATTCGTACTATTGTCGAGGCGGATCTGGCCTCCGGCAAGCATCAGAGTGTGGCGACCCGCTTCCCGCCTGAACCGAACGGCTATCTGCATGTGGGGCACGCCAAATCGATCTGCCTGAATTTTGGTCTGGCGCATGACTACAAAGGCATCTGCAATCTGCGTTTCGACGACACTAACCCGGAAAAGGAAAGCGATGAGTACGCGCTTTCGATCCAGCAGGACGTGCAATGGCTGGGTTTTCAGTGGCATGGGCCGGTGCGCTGGGCGTCGGATTATTTCGAGCAGCTGTATGGTTATGCGGTCGAACTGATCAAACAGGGTAACGCCTATGTGGATGAGCTGAGCGCCGACGAAATACGCGCGCACCGCGGCACACTGACCGAGCCGGGCAAAAACAGCCCCTACCGCGAGCGCAGTGTGGCTGACAACCTCGATTTGTTTGCGCGTATGCGAGCCGGAGAGTTCGCCGACGGCAGCAAGGTGCTGCGCGCCAAAATAGACATGAGTTCAGGCAACATCAATCTGCGCGATCCGGTGATTTACCGCATCCGCCGCGCACACCATATCCGCACCGGCGATCAGTGGTGCATTTACCCGATGTACGATTACACCCATTGTATTTCCGATGCGCTGGAAAAAATCACTCACTCGCTGTGCACGCTGGAGTTTGAAGATCACCGGCCGTTGTACGACTGGGTGCTGGATCAGCTAACCGTGCCCAGCCATCCGCAGCAGATTGAATTCTCGCGGCTGGAATTGCAGTACACCATCACCAGCAAGCGCAAGCTGTTGCAGCTGGTCAATGAGCGGCTGGTGTCCGGCTGGGATGACCCGCGTATGCCTACCATCGTCGGCATGCGCCGGCGCGGCTATACGCCGCAGGGCTTGCGTGAATTTGCCCGCCGCATCGGTATTTCAAAAAGTGAAAACATTGTTGACATGGCCGTGCTGGAAGGCTGTATCCGCGAGGATCTGGAGAGTAACGCGCCGCGCATCATGGCGGTGGTTCGTCCGTTGAAAGTAATCATCAGCAATTTTGCCGCAGCCGATGCGCAATCCCGCGTAGCGGACTTTCATCCGCAACAGCCTCAACTGGGCAGTCGTACGGTGCCGTTCAGCCAGCAAATATGGATAGAGGCGGATGATTTTGCTGAAGCGCCGCCCGCCGGCTGGCAACGGCTGACCCCGGGCGGCGAAGTACGGCTGCGCTACAGCTATGTCATGCGTTGCGACGAGGTCATCAAGGACCAGGCCGGCAATGTCATTGAACTACGTTGCTCGATCGACGCTGAAACGCTGGGTAAAAATCCGGTTGGCCGCAAGGTAAAAGGCGTGATCCACTGGCTCAGTGCGGCGCACGCGCTGCCCGCGGAGTTTCGTTTGTACGATCGCCTGTTCACTGTGGCGGAGCCGGATGCCGACAAACAGCGCAGCTTTGTCGAATTCATCAATCCGGAATCACTCGCCGTGGCGCATGGCTGGGTCGAGTCCGCAGCCGCCGCAGCCGCCGCGGAAGCGCGCTACCAATTTGAACGCCTGGGCTATTTCTGCGCCGATCGCCACGACCACCGGCCCGGAGAAAAGCTGATATTCAACCGGACGGTCACGTTGAAAGATCCATGGGCAAAAAGCGCGGCAGAAAAAAGCTGAACCCCTGCGGCACATAACTGTATCAAGCTGAGTACTCGACATGCTGAAAATCCATAATACCCTGGCCCGCGACAAGCAGGAATTTACTCCCATCTCCCCCGGCAAGGTGCGTATGTATGTATGCGGCATGACGGTGTATGACTATTGCCACCTGGGCCACGCGCGGGTAATGGTCGTGTTTGATATGGTCTATCGCTGGCTCAAGGCGAGCGGGCTGGAAGTGATCTATGTACGCAATATTACTGACATCGACGACAAGATCATCAAGCGCGCCGCGGAGAATAACGAATCGATCCATGCACTGACACAGCGTTTCATCGATTTCATGCATGAGGATGAACGCGCGCTGGGTATTTTGCCGCCCGATTTTGAGCCGCGTGCAACGCAATATGTGCCGCAGATGTTAACGATGATCGGTGCACTGGAGCGCAACGGATTGGCTTATCGCGCTGCGGATGGCGATGTAAATTACGCCGTGCGTAAATTCCCCGGTTATGGAAAGTTATCGGGGAAATCATTGCAGGATTTGCGCGCTGGTGAGCGGGTCAATGTGAACGACGATAAAAATGATCCGCTGGATTTCGTACTATGGAAACATGCGCGGGAAGATGAGCCGGCAGAGGTGCAGTGGACCTCGCCCTGGGGCGCAGGCCGCCCCGGCTGGCACCTGGAGTGTTCCGCGATGAGCACCGAAATACTGGGCACGCACTTTGACATACATGGCGGCGGCGCCGATTTGCAGTTTCCCCATCATGAAAACGAGATTGCGCAGAGCGAAGGTGCGCAGCCTGCGGGGCATCGGCATCCTTATGTGAATTACTGGATGCATAACGGCTTTGTGCGGGTCGATAATGAAAAAATGTCGAAGTCGCTGGGCAATTTTTTTACCATCCGTGAAGTGCTGGAGAAGTATGACGCGGAAGTCGTGCGTTTTTTTATCCTGCGTGCGCATTACCGCAGCCAGCTGAATTATTCGGATGCGCATCTGGACGATGCCAGAAACTCATTGACCAGTTTGTACACCGCGTTGAAAAATGCGCCTTGCGTTGAACAGGCGGTGGACTGGAGCGCATCCAGCGCGCTGTCCTTCAAGGCAGCAATGGATGATGACTTCAATACGCCCGAGGCCATAGCGGTATTGTTCGATCTGGCAAAAGAAGTTAACCGCTCCAAATCAGTTAAGGCCGCCGCTCAACTAAAAGCTCTGGGCAGCATATTGGGATTATTGCAGAACGATCCTCAGGCCTTCCTGCAGGGCAGGCGCGTCGCCGGTTTCAACATAACGCCGGGAGAGGCGCAGACGACAGCGTCGGCCGGCGTCGATCAGATGTCGGCCACCATCGAGCATTCGATTGCCGCGCGCATCGCTGCGAAGCAAGCCAAAAATTACGCCGAAGCCGACCGCATTCGCAAAGATCTGCTGGAAGCCGGAATTGTGCTGGAAGACCATGCGGCTGGCACCACTTGGCGGCGTATCTAGCGCTCAGTCAGCCCAATTTTGATTAACTGGTGGATCAGGCTCGGTAGATATTTCACATTCAAGGCAGCTTGCCCGCCGCGACCATGCGGTTAAACAAAATAGGGGTCGATATCCAGGCCACCAGATCGTCGTAACTGGGCGTTGCAGTATGGCTTACATAATTGTTGTTGGCACTGCCGTCGCTGTTTTCCCGCTCATCCGGATTGCTGCTGATCGTCAGCTGCAGGCCCTGCGGGGTATAGGCGCCGGCGCCATTTTTCCCGTGCGAGATGATGATGGCCGCGGTGCCGAGTGCAATTTTTGTTCCCCCGGTGGCCGCTGACAGCACGTCCAGGTTGCCGGCCGTGCATAGCGCGAAAGTGGCCTGCGTGGGAGCTGGACTGGGAGTGCAGCCGCTGCCGAATGTGCTGCCGATTCCGTCGGCGAAATAATCGGTGACGCGGTAGGTGTAGCGGTTTCCCCAGGCGTCGCTTTCGCTAACGCCGAGCGTGGCCCAGGGTAGCACACCCGCTGAGCTGGCACCGGTGCATGGCGGCGTGCGCGAAATGCCCGCGTTGATCTGCCCAGCTGCTAATCCGGGTATGGCCGGACAAGGCAATTGTCCGTTGATAATCGCGTAGCCGGTTAGCGCATCTTTAATTTCGTCCAGATTTTTTTCTGTCGCTGCAATCCTGCGTTGCTCCAGCTGTGCACCGAGCGGGACCAGTAGTCCGCCCAGCAGCAAACCGGCGATCATCAGCACCAGGGCCATTTCAATTAACGTAAAGCCATCCTGTGGTTTCATGCGCGCCAATCAGCAGGCAGTGACCGCGAGTAACGGGTCGATACAGAACAGAACGTCATTGAAGGTGGGGCTCGCAGCGGGGCTGGAATAAGGATCGCGGCCGGTTGAAGAAAAATCGCCGGTGCGCGCTTCGAGAAAATTGGCCATCACGTTCCTGGCCGTGCGCGTCTGCTCGAGCGCAGCCAGTCGTGGCCCAGCGAATAACACTACGGCTGCGTAGGGTCTGCCGTTGACGGTAATGCAGTTGCCGCAAGGAGCGGTAGCGCCACCCTGGGCGCTGTACGCCGCGGACAAGGCATAAAATAATTGATCCTTCCAGTTGTCCCACCACGGGTATAGACGTTGCAGCTCAGTCGTTGGGGTGGCGGCGTAGCTGGGGCAGGCCAATCCGTTGGCTGGAGCCATCAGTGTCGCGCCGCTCATGTTATTGTGGGTTTGCGCATTGGTGGTGGCGACATCATATGGGATACGGCCAAAATAAAGATTGCTCCGGTCGCCATAATTGCTGTTAACCGCATAATCGCTCAACGTCAACGGGGCTGGCCATGGCAGGCTGAGATTGCCGCTGGCATTATTACGGCCATAACTGGCCAGGCACTCGGCCACGCGCAGGCTGAGCTGCCGCAGCGTGCTGGCAAAATCAGTGCGCTGCTGAATCGCGTTCCACAGATCCTGCCGGGTGATGAATATGAGTTGGTCATTGACGGTTCCATCTGCGGTCGCCCGGATGAATTTCCCGGCAGCGATATCGGTGTTATTGATGCCATGGCCGACATCGTTATCGAGGTAGTCGGCGCTGCTGTAGCTACCGCACAACATTCCGGCGGCTGCATGATTTTGTCCGGGCCGGGCAGCGTTCGGTGCGAACACAACGGCGACCGCCTGATTGTCCTCGGTAGTAAGCAACGTTCCATCGCCGGAAACGACCTGGAGTTTGCCATTGGTGTCCCAATTCATCAGGCCGGTTTTGGGATTGTTTTTATAGTTGCCGGATACGGCATACCACAGACATTCACCATTGCCATCGCGTAGCGCCTGCAGCCCCAGCGTGCGCCACGGCAGTCTGCCGATCGCGCTGACATCTTTGCTGCCACAACTGGCCCTGGCGCTTCCCTCGGCAGGATTGCCGGAAAGATCCTTGCCGTTGACATCGGGGCAGGGCAGATAACCATGGGTTTCTCCGCTGTGATTATCGCCATAGGTAATCGCATACCCGATCAATGCATCTCTGGCTTGCGCCAGCGCTGCAGCGGTTTGCTGCTGACGCGCTTTTTGTACGGCCGAAAGATTGAGCGTACTGGCCAGAACGGCGGTCACGCCCAGAACCATTATCAGCAGCACGATCATCAATGCAATTCCCCGTTGCCGGTGAAGCTGGCAGTGGCAGCCATGAGTGTCGTACACGGTTATTCGTCCGGGGCCAAACTGCGCGGCTGATATGGCTGATCCAGCATGACTTTCTGGCCCACTCTGATAGCCATCGGTTGCGTTTTGCCGGGGATCGGAATCAGTAATATCTCGGGATTTTGCTCAGTGCTGCTGCCCACGTTCTGTGCAACGCCATTTATCCATGCGATGCGTGCGCCGCGTCGTTTTTGCACGACGCCGTTCAGGGTGATCGCTACGGCGTGATTGGCATTTTCGGCCATTTTGTTCTGCCGATTTTCGAGTTGCCCGCGCTGGTTCGGGGTGAAGAACACCCGTCCGAGATCTTCTGCGGACATGCAGGGCGCGGGGCACAGGGCCAGCAATAATATCAACCGCCCCCATTTCACGATTTTCTGCCTTCATTCTGTAGGCTTAACCAGCCGCCGCTGCACTCTGCTTTAAGCGGTATCGCATCTGCGGGATATTCATCGTTTTCCGGCGCCGCTTGGCGTTCCACGGCGCAATGATCCAGCATAAACCAGCCCGGAATTTCCGCATCCAGCGCATCAAAAAATTGGGTCAATTGTACTTCGTGCAGCAAGTCCAGATTCAGGGTCATGCTGCTAATGCTGGCGTTGACTGGTCCTATCGCCAGACTTTCGGGAGGCACGTAATTTTGCTGCGGTAACAGGGTATATCTAAAATTCAGCACCCATCTCTGCCGATAAATTTTATCCAGGCCTTCGATCCAGCCCAGGCGTGGGTGGTTACCGTCCACAACATTGCGGAGTTGCAGCTGTTTAAACTCCGGCGCATAGATTTGCAGGTTCGCTTCATCTTCCCTGGCAATCGCCAGTTCCCTGGTGGCCAGCTGGAGCTGTGCCTGCAGTGCATCATGTTGCGCTTGTGCGCGCCCCAGCATATGGCCGCTGATCGCTATTGCGCCACTGCCCGTGCACAGCATCGCCAGCACAGTCAGCAAGCTCCATTTAAGTTCTGCCAGATCGGCTAACGACACCATCACATCAGTGGCCTCCAGCTGATCTTCAGCTCAAACTGAGAAGACGTGGCAGCACTGTCATTTGCATCCGCGGTAATGCGTCCTTGCGGACTGAGGTCCAGAGGCATTGCCAGTGCCGTTACCAGGTGGCCGCGTTGCCGCAGCGTTTGCTGGAAGCGCTCCAGATAGTCCAGAGTGGCGCGGCGATTACCGGCAAAATTCTGCAGCTCACCATGCAGCGTTATCTCCGGTGTATTTGCGCCCATAGCGGCGGGTGTGGGTAACACCTGGGGCGGTGGTACCTGCCAAGCGAGTTTGTTGACCTGCAACGCCGGGAACTCTTCGAGGGTCTTGCTCAAGCTGCTGAATATCTGCCGCGGCGACGGGAATCGGGTGCGCAAATCGCGCGTCAGCAACACGGCGTTTTTCATATGGGCGACTTTGTCCATATCAGTGATGCCTGCCATTTCGGCAGAAATCGCGGCGTCAATTTGATGCTTTTGACTGGTCAGAAAAGCAATCCCTGAATGTAGTGTCAGATTTGCCGCCAGAAGCCGATTTTCCTGGTCGATGGTGGTAGTGCTCCAGACCAGGCTCGCTGACAGTACCAACACGCCTAACCATCGCAAGCCACGCCGGATTCTGAATAATCTGAAGAAATGGACGTGCTCCGCAGCGGCGTAATGGCGGGCCGGTGGGTGAGCTGCGAGCAGGCGAAGAAACAGCGGAGTTGCGTCGGCACCAAAATATTCTGAATCCGGGCCCGGCTTTTGCGCGGATGGTTGAATGTCGAGATAGGCGTAACGCAGGTCGGCGCTGTCACGCAGCTGGGCTTTCAGTTCAGGCTGGTCTTGCGGTGAACAAATAATCAGTACATCCAGAGCCTGATCGATGGAGAGCAGGTTCAAGCTATATAAATATTGCCGGGTACGCGCCAGTTCCGTAGCGATCACGTCATGGAACATCTGGCTGCCGCCGAGCGGTGACAGGCGGGAAAACCGCAGCTGCCCTCCGGAAAAATAAGTTTGCCGCAAACCCGCCGCGTGTTCCCACGACAGCAATAATAAGCGCTCGGAAAAATGGTCTTTCAGCAGCTGTGCACTGATGCCCGAGATGGAATAAATTCCGGCCAGCAGTGTCCCTCTTTGTTGCAGAACGGCCAGCCAGGGCGCCAGCAGTGCGGGATTGGTCAGCGCGCACAATAGAATGTTGTCGTCTCGCCGCCCCGTTTTTTGACGTTGCAAAGGGAGCGCCAGGTGCAACGAGGTATCGCGGTAATATTGCTTGAGTTTCCGCTGAATCATTTCGGCACGCTCTTTATTGCGCAAATGCGGAATAGTCTCAACGCGAAAATCTTCCTCGATCAGATCAGTGAGCAGGTAGGCCGGGGCACGATGGCTGAGCAGGAAGGCAGAGAATTCTTCTCTGCCCGTCGCAGTATCAGCAAAATTTCGTGGCTCGGACAGCTTGCCCTTACTCCAGGTGCGGGCGTGGAAATGATCGGCCGCGAGGTAGAGCAGCGTTTTACGAGGCATAAGGCTGGCCTGCCAACGCATCAGACTTTTACCTTGGCGATGATGTCGTAAATCGGCGTGAGCACCGAGAGCATTACCCAGGCCAACAGCAGACCGACGATAATGGTCATCGTCGGCTCTATCATGATCTGTACTTTTTTGATCGCGTCCTTTACGTCCCGGTCATAAAAATAGCTGATGTTGAGCAGCGCCAGATCGAGTTGGCCGGTAGTCTCGCCGACCTTAATCATGCGGATCACGAGCGGCGGAAACAGGCCGGTGTCGGCGAAACTCTGGGTGAGATTTTTGCCGGCGGCAATGTCTTCCGCTACTTGCTCAAGGCCGAATGAGATGACCTGGTTATTCGCCAGATTGCGCGAATTGGCGAGGCAATCGAGGATACCGATGCCCGAACTGTACATCATCGCGCAGGTATGGGCGAAACGCGCCAGTATGATTTTTTGCAGGATGGGGCCGATGGGCCTCAGCTTCAGTTTGAGCCGGTCCAGCGGATAGTGCAGATCAGGCCTGAATTTCAGTGCCAGCCGGAACAGTATGTACGCTCCTGGCGGGAAGGCCGCGATCAGGTACCAGTAGTGCACGAACACACCTGAAGTGGCCAGCAGCACGCGTGTTTGCAGCGGCAGGCTTTGCCCCAGCGCATTGATGAAGCCGGCCAGTTGCGGTACCAGGTAGATCATCAGAAAAAAAGTGATGGCAGTGACGGTCAGCGTAATAATGACCGGATAGATCATCATGTTTTTTGTTTGCACCGCCAGCTCATCCTGCCATTTCAAGGAATTGGTGATCTGCCGAAACATTAGTTCCAGACGGCCGCTGGCCTCGCCCGCCGCGATCAGGCTGACCAGCACCTGATCAAACGCTCTGGGGTGTTGAGCCATTGCCTGGGATAAGGTGGCACCGTCCTGTATGGCCTCGACCATGCTGGAAATCACACTGTGGAATTGCGCTGCGTCCATGCTGTCGCGTAAATCGGCCAGGCTATCCAAAAGTGGAACACCGGCGCTGGACAGCTGCTCCAGATTGAAGAAAAAAGTGATCAGGTCGGTGCGCCTGATTTTGCCTAAACCAAACGGGAGTTTCAGTGCGTCTGCAATGCCGGAGTTGTTTATCCGTGCGGTAATCAGCGCCAGACCGATCTGTTTGAGGCGGACTTCCAGATCCATTTCGTTGGCCGCGTCCTGCAGACCTGTTGCAATCACGCCATGCTGATTGACCGCCTTATATACGTACAAAGTCATTTGCTCAATTCATACGGTCAGTCAGGTCGACCACGCGGGCGACTTCTGCCAGCGAGGTGATGCCGAGCAGCGCATGGCGTATGCCCTCCGCCGCGAGCGGACGGAAACCTTTTTCCAGCGCAGTCTTTTTCAGACTGCGTATGCTGGCCCGACAGGCCACCAGATCGTCCAGGTCGCTATCCATCTTGAGCAGTTCCATAATCGCGATGCGGCCGCTATAACCCGTCTGGTGACACAGCGTGCACCCGGCGGCGCGGCACAGTTGGATGTCTTCGTCATGCGAAATACCCAGCATTTGGTATTCCAGCGCATCGGGGCGCTGGGAATATTTGCATTGTGGGCACAGCACCCGCACCAGGCGCTGTGCGATAATGCCTATGATATTGCCGGCCATGATATCCGGCAGAATTCCGATGTCGAGCAGCCGTGGTATGGCACCGATGGCCGAATTGGTGTGCAGCGTCGAATAAACCTGATGGCCGGTCATTGCGGCGCGGAAAGCCATTTCTGCGGTGGCATGGTCGCGTATTTCCCCGACCAGAATAATGTCGGGATCCTGCCGCATGATGGAGCGTATGCCGCTGACAAAATCGAGCTTGGCCGTTTCGTTTACCGAGGTCTGGCGGATAAGCGGAACCGGGTATTCGACCGGGTCTTCCAGAGTCATGATATTCACCGACTCGGTGTTAACGTGATTCAGGATTGAATACAGCGTGGTGGTTTTGCCGCAGCCGGTCGGGCCGGTGACCAGCACTATGCCCTCGGGCTTGGCAACGATCAGCTTGAGCGTATGCAGTGCTTTCTCGTCCAGGCCGATCTGCTCGATCGGAACAATTCCTTTTTGCCGATCCAGGATGCGCAGCACCACATTCTCGCCGTGCGCGGTCGGATGCGACGCAACACGGAAGTCTATCGGACGGCCGGACAGGCGCAGCGTAAGGCGGCCATCCTGCGGTGCGCGGGTTTCCGCAATATTCATCTCGCATAGCACCTTCAGGCGCACCACCATCGCCGGCCAGAAACTCTTGTGCAGGCTGTGCACCTGGCGCAGCACACCGTCGATGCGGTAACGGATGCGCAGAAAGCTGATTTCCGGCTCGAAATGTATATCTGACGCGTTGAATTTCACCGCTTCGGTAAGCAGCGCATTAATCAGGCGCACCACTGGATGGCTGAATTCATTTACCCCGGCCCGCGACGGATGATGCGTCGTTTCGTTCGGCTGGATCTCGTGCAGTATGCCGTCGATCGATTGCACCGAACCATAGTGCTGGTCGATGGCGCACATAATGGCGGACTCTCCGGCCTGCTGTGGAATAACCCGCAGATCCTTAATCAACGCGTGCAATTGGTCGAGCGCGATAACATTGCACGGATCGGCCATCGCCACAGTGAGCGTACTTTCCGATACGTTCAACGACAATGGCAGCAGCTGATAGCGGCGCGCGATTTCCTGCGGGATTAATTGAATGGCAGCCGGATCAACGGGTACGGTCGCGACATCCACGCTTTCCTGCCCTAGCCTTTCCGACAGCACATCACGGATCACTGATTCGGACAGAAACCCCATGCCCACCAGCAATCGTCCCAATGGCTGGTGGTTGCGCTTCTGTTCCTGGATAGCAATGCGGAGCTGATCTTCACTGATCGCGCCCTTTTCCAGCAGACGGTAGCCAATAGGTTTTTGTTTATGCGGAGCCGGGTAAGTAATTTTGTCCATTTAAGGTCCGCTAAGCTGGTGCAGTCGCTGATCGATGGATGCTTTATCGAAACCGGTGTTCACGGAAAGCCTGTCCGCCCGGTCCAATTGCAGTGCGCGGCGATAATACTGGGCGGAAAGCGGACGTTGCCCCAGATGGTCCAGACTGACGGCCAGGTTGAACGCGAATTCGGCATTGTCCGGCTCCAGAGCGCTGGCGCTGAAATAGACTTGCTGAGCTTCGCTCCAGCGCGATTGCCGGGCGTAGAGATTGCCCAGCGTAAAATACAGCGGTGCTGCCTCGGGATGTCGGGAAAGCAGAGCTTTTAAACGGTGTTCGCTACCTTCGAGGTCGCTGTTATCAAGCAGAGCATACAGCCCGGCATGCGCGATGGGGTCTTGCGGATCCAGCGTCAGTACCTGGCCGTAGTAGCGCAGCGCCAGAACGTCATTCGATTGCTGCTGCTCCACTGCGGCCATACCCAGCAGTGCGTCCCGGCTGGGGCCGCCGCCTGCCTTATTCAGCACTGAAGTATAAAGTTCTCCGGCGGCTACATAATTCCCGGCGCGGTAAGCTTGGTAGGCCGCCAGTAGAATTGGATCGATCGGTTCGATAGTCGGATTTTTCTCAATACGGATAGGCGGGGCGGAATTGCGCACGGTAGAAATGAGGGCGGTGTCGCCTGGCCGTCCTGGGTCGACCCGCTGAGCTGCAGGTTTGGGCAGCCTCGGTAGCGCAGCTGAGCGCGGTTGCGTAATCGGGACCGGCTCTGGTATTTCAGCGATGTCTTGGGGTATGGCTGCATGGGCCGGAGGGGACGCAACCACCGGCGCTGCATTCCAGTCAGAATGGCCGCTCACTGGCAACGCAGAGGTTTCGTGCCAGACAAAAAGTCCTCCGGCGCCCGCCAGCATGCATGAGCTAATAAGTATCGCCGGGAATATTCCAATCCGGCCCGACGCCCGGTGATGGACAGCTGTAGGACCTCTTGGGATGCCTGTCATGATCACGCAGTCTGTGCCGGCTGCGGCTCGAATAACGATATTGGCGCTGATATTCTCTCCATGAGTTCAGCGGGCCTCTGCGCCAGGCTGGAAGAAACGTGCATCAGGCAAAGCGTCGCGAAAATTTCTGAAGTCGCCGGCCAGGCTGGCATCCTTGAGTACCACCGGATGCAGGAAAATGACCAGTTCCGATTTTTGCATCGTATCGTTGCGGTTCATGAACAGGTTCCCTGCCAGCGGGATTTGCGATAGCGCAGGGATGCCGTCGGATAATTTATGGTTTTCCTCCTGCATCAGTCCACCCATCACCGCGATCTGATTGCTTTCAATCTTCAGTACCGACTCCATCTCACGCGTTTGAGTCTGCGGAATGCGGCTGACGACATGGGCTTGAGCGAGATCCGGATTTGGGTCGTTGACATAGCCGATCAGGCGCGAAATAGAGGGGCGCAGATTAAGCAGCACCGTATCTTTGTCGCTGATCTGCGGTGTCACGCTCATGGTGAAGCCGATCGGGACGGTGTTGGGCGTAGTGGCAAATGTGCTGAATGCCGCGCTGGTTGAGGTCGGGGCCGTGGTGGTGGTATTGATGATGAAGTACACCAGGTTGTCCACTACCCGTAACATCGCGGTCTGGTTATTCATCACGCTGAGTGTTGGGCTGGACAAAACCTTTACTTTGCCGAAGGACTCGAGCAGTGAAACCTGGGCGCTCAGATTGCCGACCCAGGAAGTCGGGTTAACATAATCGAGCAAAAATATGCTGCCGGTATTGGTCGTCGGCAGTCCCGGCGTTGCCGCTTGAGTCAGCTGCAGACCGTTGCCCGCGCGCATTCTGGACCAGTTGATGCCCTGTTGATACTGGTCATTCAACACTACTTCGATGACTGTCGCCTCGATCAATACCTGGCGCCTCACGCTGGCCATGATCTGATCAATGAATTCCGAAATTTTTTCGTGTTGCCTGCCGGTGGCGCGCACCGTAACAATCCCGCTTTCCGGATTGGAGATGACCGCCGCCGCTTCGCGGAAAGTACTGGTGCGCGTTACGGTGGTGGCGCCTTCCTGCACGTTGGCGGGGTGAGGGCTGCTTTCTATACCGGGTAATTTGGCTGATTTTTTGCCTGAAGCGGGCTGCACTCCAGTACCGCTGGTGCTGATGGCGGTATTCTGCTGCACCACCATTTCACTCGAGCCGGCCGGCAAAATCTTATCCGTTTCGCGCAGGATGTCCTTGATATTCTGAGTGAGCGTTTCCCAGAAATGATTTTTGGAAGTGTTTCTAATGGTAAGGGCGGAATTGTTGCCAGGGACACTGCCTGATGAATTATTGGGAGATGCGGAGCCCACCTGGGTGGCGTTGGAGATTGCGCCTTCCGATTCGCGCGCCATATTTACATAGTCAATTTTGTAATGCTTCAGATAGGGTGTATCGGGCATTACCGTTAAACTGTGGCCGTCCAGCTCATGCCGCATGTCCACCTGCCTGGCGATACGATGAAGAATGCGCGGCAGGGTCTGGTTGATGGCATTCAGCGTGACCGTGCCTGCTATGCCATTATGGATGTCGAGATTCAGGTTTGCGTCGCGCGCTAAGGCGAACAAAATTTCCTGTACCGGGACCTGGCTGACGACTACGCTGTAAGTCTCGATTTTAGGGGCGGCTACAGGAGGGGGAAGCGGGATGGAGCGTTGGATAACCGGAAAGATATCGTGATCCTGTGGCGTTTTGTTATTTCCGTACTGTGCAACGGGCTGGACCGGATGGGCGGCGCAAGCCATCAGTAGAAGGCAGCTGTAGTGGGTCCACCCTCCTTTGCTGTGTGCCATATATCGTTACCGACCCGGGTGGTTTACGGATATGCGTCTTGTGCGCAGTTCTAACCAACAGGGCACTATTCTACAAATGGATCAAACATTAACCAGCTGACAGAAATGATAGGTTTAGCCATAAGAGTGCGCTAAGTTACCGAGCGCACTGAGCCCGAGCCTGATTAGCCTATGATGAGGCGCGTGTTCAGACTGCTCCCTAACATTATAGATACCGTGGCACCGCTTTCGCGCACGGATGCATAACGAAATCACCAGGAGACTATGCGCTATACCTTACTTTTGCTCGCGGCTGTTTCGTCACCCTGTATTGCGGTTGATATGCAACCTGGTTTGTGGGAGGTTAACGTGGATAACCGATCGGTCGTTTTCCCCGATCTTCCCCTTGAACCGGTCAAAGTGCAGCGCTGCGTCAGCGCAGAGGATGCGCGTGACCCGACCAAGGTGCTCGGAGATGCGGTCAACCAGGACGCGTCCAATTGCGTTTATACCGAGAAGACCTTTTCCGGAAATATGTTTCATTTCAAGGCGCGCTGCACCGGAACGGTTGCGCTTGATGTGGGCGGGGAAATTACTTATACGGCGACATCGTTCAGTGGAGCATTGATGTCCGATGTAGACATGGGCGACCAGAAAATGCAGTTTCAGAATAATGTTACCGGCCGTCGGCTGGGCGGATGCTCATGACCGTCAGCTAACCCACGGCAGATTGACGCGCCGCGCACAATCCATTGAAGGAATCCAATGTTGCACTGGGAGGATTATGCAAAAATATTCATGGCGCTGATGGTAATCGTGAATCCCCTGAGCGCCATTCCGCTGTTTGTAAGTATGACCGCCGGCAATACTGCAGACGAAAGAAAAAATATTGCGCGGGTGGCCAGTATTTCGGTCGGGGTAGTGCTGGTCGTGGCGGCGTTGCTGGGCCAGCCGATGTTGCTTTTTTTTGGTATTACGATCGCTTCATTCAAAGTGGGTGGAGCGATCCTCATTCTGCTAATGGCGATTTCGATGATGTATGCGACAACCGGCAGGGAGAAGCAGACCCCGGAGGAAGCCAAAGCCGCGGAGGTTAAAGAAAATATAGCTGTGGTACCGCTGGCAATACCGTTGCTCTCCGGCCCGGGTGCGATTTCGACCACGATCATTTATGCGACCGAACGTTCATCGCCGGCCCATCTTGTTGCACTTATTGCATGTTGCACGATGGTGGCGGTGGCGACCTGGATTGCGCTCAGAGTGGCCGAGCCGGTTAGCAGGATGCTGGGAGAAACCGGGGTAAATATTGCAATACGGCTGATGGGATTATTGCTGGCTGCAGTCGCGGTCGAAATATTCACCAGCGGACTGGTGGTTTTACTGCCGGGGTTGAAGTGAGCAGGCCAATACACAGATAGCGTAAGTTGGATTAAACAGGAGCGTAGTTTAGAATGCGGTACTTGAAATCAATCCCAGGCATATCTTTGTGTCCTCAGCGCTAGTAGAAATCCGGGACGTTAACTTTTCCTACGACACCCGTCCGGTTCTGAATGGAATCAATATGACTTTTCCGAAGGGAAAGGTTATTGCCATTATGGGCGGAAGCGGATGCGGCAAGACCACACTGTTCCGCATCATAGGCGGCGCGTTGAAGCCGACCCGGGGTGAGGTGAAAGTTGATGGCCAGGTAATTCATCAGCTGGATCGCCAGGGGCTGTATGCGATGCGCCGCCGGATGGGCGTGCTGTTTCAGTTCGGTGCGCTGTTTACTGACATGTCGGTGTTTGACAATGTCGCCTTTCAGATGCGCGAACATACCGATCTGCCGGAAGAAATTATTCGCGATCTGGTCATGATGAAGCTGCATGCGGTAGGTTTGCGTGGCACCCATAATTTAATGCCGGCGGAGCTGTCCGGCGGCATGGCGCGGCGTGTAGCGCTGGCGCGTACGGTGGCGCTGGATCCCATGCTGATACTTTATGACGAACCCTTTGCCGGGCTTGATCCCATTTCGCTCAGCGTGGTGGGCAACCTGATCCGGCGTTTGAATGACGCGCTGGGCGGGACTTCGGTGGTGGTGACGCATGACGTGCAGGAGTCGCTGAAAATAGTCGACTATATATATTTTATCGCCAATGGGGTGATCGTAGCCGAAGGAACGCCCGATGAAATCCGCGCTTCCGATATGCCGTTCGTGCGCCAGTTCGTGCACGGTGAAATTGATGGGCCGGTACCGTTCCATTATCCCGGCGGCGACTATAAGCGGGATCTGGAAGTGAGCGCTTGATGCTGGGCAGATTTTTGAAAGCGGTCGGCCACCGGACCGTGGAAGCGGTGTGGCGTTTCGGCTTTGCGGTACGTTTTCTGGTGCTGACCCTGTTCTATTCCGCCACCAGTTTCCGGCGTTTCCGGCTGACGGTAAATGAGATATTTTCTGCCGGCGTGATGTCGCTGATTATCATTCTGGTGGCAGGCATGTTCGTCGGTATGGTGCTGGGCCTGCAGGGTTACGAAACGCTTAAGCGCTACGGTTCCGAATCTGCGCTGGGGTCCCTGGTGGCGCTGAGCCTGGTGCGTGAACTGGGGCCGGTGCTGGCGGCGCTGCTGTTCGCCAGTCGCGCCGGTTCGGCTATGACTGCTGAAATCGGCTTGATGAAAGCCACCGAGCAGATCGCCGCAATGGAAATGATGGCGGTTAATTCGATTGGACGCGTGGTGGCGCCGCGTTTCTGGGCCGGTGTTATATCGATGCCACTGCTTGCGGCGTTGTTCTCCGCAATGGGGGTGTTCGGCGGCTATCTGGTCGGGGTCGTGCTGATAGGCGTGGACGCCGGATCGTTCTGGTCGCAAATGCAGGCCACGGTGGACTTCCGTCACGATGTATTGAACGGCGTGCTGAAAAGTTTTGTGTTTGGCCTGGCGGTAACAGCGATTGCGCTATTTGAAGGCTACGATGCGCCTCCCACTGCGGAGGGTGTGTCCGGGGCAACTACACGCACGGTGGTGCAATCGTCGCTGGCCATTTTAATTCTGGATTTTCTTTTGACTGCATTCATGTTTCGAGGAGCATAGTATGGAACGCACCACGCTGGATTTATGGGTAGGTGTATTTGTGATTGCAGGCGTCGCAGCGCTGGTTGTTTTGGCGCTGAAGGTGGGCAATCTGAGCACCTATAACGTGACCGAGGCTTATCAGCTGCAAGCGCATTTTTCGAATATCGGCGGGCTGAAACCACAGGCGTCGATCAAAAGCGCAGGTGTGCTTGTAGGCCGGGTCACCGGTATTACGCTGGACCCGGCAAATTATGAGGCCAAAGTCACAATGAGCATAGACAAACGTTATCAGTTTCCCAAGGATACCTTTGCCAATATTCTGACCTCCGGTTTGCTTGGCGAGCAGTACATTGGCTTTGTGGCTGGTGGCGATGAGCACATGCTGGCGAATGGGGACGAAGTGAAGAAAACCCAGTCCGCCATGGTGCTGGAAGATTTAATAGGCAAGTTCTTATATAGCAAGGCCGAGAGCACTAATTAATCAGGGGACGACAATGAAAAAATTTACTGCATGGATGGCAGCGATGTTGCTGGTCGGGACGACGATGGCTCAGGCTGAAACTGTGGCGCCGGACGTGCTGATCAAAAATACGGTACAGGATGTGCTGGAAATCGTGCGTCAGGACAAGGATATCAAGGCCGGCAATCAGAAGAAAATTCTGGAACTGGTGGATGCCAAGGTTCTGCCGCATTTTGACTTCAACCGGATGACGCAGCTGGCGGTCGGTAAAAACTGGCGCACTGCCACGCCGGAACAGAAAAAAAGGCTGATCACCGAATTTCGTAATCTGCTGGTACGTACTTACACCAAGGCATTTACTGCATATAGCGATCAGGTTGTCGAAGTGAAGCCATTCAAGATGCCGGCTGACGCCACGGAAGTGACCGTCAAGACTGTTATCAGCAAACAGGGCGAGCAGCCGACTGCCGTTGACTACGATATGGAAAAAACGCCGACCGGCTGGAAGGCATACGATTTGTCGGTGGAGGGCGTAAGCCTGGTTACCAGCTACCGCAGCACGTTTTCGGAGCAGATCCAGAAGGGCGGGATTGACGGGCTGATCAACACCCTGGCTGAAAAAAATCAGGCCGCGGCCACTGCGCCGATGCGCAAGACCGACGCAAAATGATTACGCATGACGGCGATCGACTACAGCTAACCGGCAGATTGACCATAGAGGCAGTGCCTGCGTTGGCCAAGAGCGACTTATGGCCGGCGGGAAGTACTGACGCCGTGATAGATCTGGCTCAAGCCGAGGCAGTCGATTCTGCCACGGTAAGTCTGCTGCTTTCCTGGCTACGCCGTGCACAACGCGAGCATGTGACGTTATGTTTCGCCAATGTCCCGGAAAATTTATCAAGCCTGATACAACTGTATGACGTGACCGACATGTTGCCGCTCTGCGGTGAGCCGGCCGGTCAGCCCTGAGCAGTCCTCATGTTCCCAGCTGTTGATGTTCGCCAGGTGCATAAGCGCTATGGCGCCCTGCTCGCGCTGTCCGGGGTTGATCTCAACATCGGACAGGGCGAATTCTTTGGGTTGCTCGGCCCCAACGGGGCGGGAAAAACGACGCTGATTAATCTGTTGTCGGGTCTGGCATTGCCGGATGCCGGACAGATTAAAATTATGGGCCATGATGTGGTGGGGGATTACCGGGGCAGCCGCCGCATGCTGGGAGTAGTGCCGCAGGAATTGGTGTTTGATCCGTTCTTTACAGTGCGTGAATCGTTGCGTTTGCAATCCGGTTATTTCGGCATACGCCGCAACGACGCCTGGATTGATGAGGTGATGCATCATCTGGATTTGACCGACAAGGCGGACGTCAATATGCGCCGTTTGTCCGGCGGGATGAAGCGCCGGGTGCTGGTGGCGCAGGCGCTGGTGCATAAGCCGCCAGTGATCGTGCTGGACGAGCCCACCGCGGGAGTCGATGTTGAATTGCGCCAGAGCATGTGGCGCTTCATCAATCAGCTCAACCGGGATGGGCATACTGTGCTGCTGACCACGCATTACCTGGAGGAAGCGGAAACGCTGTGTACCCGTATTGCGATGCTGAAGCAGGGCCGCATCGTGGCCTTGGACAGTACGCAGAATCTGCTTAACACCGTCGTAGGCTGCCGCGTTCGGCTGAAGCTCGCCGGCACATTGCCGGCAGGCTTGCTGCCGCAGGTGATAGAGCAGGAAGGCAACGAATATCTGCTGACCCTGGCATCCTATCCTGCGTTGGAGGCAGTGCTGGCGGAACTGCGCCAGGCAGATGTGGCCGTGCTGGAAATGGCCATGCAGCAGCCGGATCTGGAAGAAGTCTTCCTGCGCGTGGTAGGACGGAATCTATAATGTGCCAGCCATGCTGAGTTTTTATACCCTGTTTTACAAAGAAGTGCTGCGCGTATGGAAGGTCGGCTTTCAGACCGTACTGGCGCCGGTGTTGACCGCGCTGCTTTACCTGCTGATTTTTTCGCATGTGCTGGCGCAGCACGTCGAGGTATATGAAGGCGTGCACTACACGGCCTTTCTGATACCGGGACTGGTGATGATGTCGGTGCTGCAGAATGCATTCGCCAACAGCTCGTCCAGCCTGATCCAGTCCAAAATCACCGGCAACATCGTGTTTGTGCTGCTGGCCCCGGTTTCCTATACTGAGTTTTTTGCCGCTTATGTATTGGCTGCTGTGGTGCGTGGACTGGTGGTCGGAGCCGGCGTATATCTGGCCGCCCTGTTTTTTGCCCAGCCGCCATTGCTATATCCACTGTGGATTATGTTTTTTGCGATCGCAGGCAGTGCGTTGCTCGGTACGCTGGGGATAGTGGCCGGCATATGGGCGGAGAAATTCGATCAGTTGGCGGCGTTCCAGAATTTCATCATATTGCCGCTCACGTTTCTGTCGGGGGTGTTTTACTCTATACATTCCTTACCCGAGTTCTGGCAGGGCATGTCGCGGCTGAACCCGTTTTTTTATATGATAGACGGTTTCCGCTACGGATTCTTTGGTGTGTCTGATGTTTCGCCCTGGCTCAGTATGACGGTTGTCAGCGGATGCTTAGTAATGCTCGCCGGGTTCACGCTCGCGATGTTGCGCTCAGGCTATAAGTTGCGTTTTTGATTATAATTTAGGATATCGGGATATGGTTACGCCGGAAAGTATTAAACAAAGTATTGAGTTGGGTATGAATACCGCGCACCTCAGCGTAAGCGGCGATGGGGCCCATTTTGAAGCGCTAGTGGTCAGTGACGAATTTACCGGCAAATCGCGCGTGCAGCGCCATCAGCGCGTATACCAAACCCTGGGCGACCGCATGCGCGCGGAAATTCATGCGTTATCGATGAAAACCCTGACGCCGGATGAGTGGGCGGCTTCAACCGCTGGACCTGATACGCTCTAGCAGCTCACCGTACCACAACTTAAATAACAATAATATGCAGAAACTAGCTATCCAGGGCGGCCTGCCATTGCGCGGGGAGGTTCGTATTTCCGGAGCCAAAAATGCCGCATTGCCTATCATGTGCGCGGGTCTGCTGACTGCAGATACGTTGCAGTTGAGCAATGTTCCCGATCTGCATGACGTCACCACCATGCGCAAATTGTTGCAGCAGATGGGGACGGCAGCCACACTGGGCACTGGCACGATGGATCTGTGCGGCGCCCGGATAGACAAGCCGGAAGCGCCTTACGACATGGTGAAAACCATGCGCGCTGCGGTGCTGGTGCTGGGTCCGCTGGTCGCGCGTTTTGGCGAGGCGCGTGTTTCGCTGCCTGGCGGTTGCGCCATTGGTTCGCGCCCGGTCGATTTGCACATCAAGGGCCTGCAGGCGATGGGCGCGGTAATTTCGATCGAGCATGGTTATATTCATGCCCGGGCGCAACGGCTGAAAGGCGCGCGTATCTATTTCGATATCGTCAGCGTAACCGGTACCGAAAACCTGATGATGGCCGCGACGCTGGCGGATGGAGTAACCGTGCTGGAAAATGCCGCGCGTGAACCGGAAGTGGTGGATCTGGCGCAGTGCCTGATTGCAATGGGTGCTAAAATTGAAGGCGCCGGCAGTGGCACAATTGCGATTACTGGGGTAAAGGAATTGCATGGCGCGGCTTACCGCATTATGCCCGACCGCATCGAAAGCGGTACTTTTCTGGTCGCCGCGGCGGCCACCGGCGGCGCAATTACGCTGACTCATACCCGGGCGGATATTCTGGATACGGTGCTGGAAAAGCTGGGGGAAGCGGGCGCCAATATCCGTAGCGGCAGGGATACCATTCACCTCGATATGGCTGAGCGTCCGCGTTCGGTGAATTTGCGCACCGCTCCGTACCCGGGTTTTCCGACCGATATGCAGGCCCAGTTCATGACACTGAATGCAGTGGCGCGAGGCAGTGCAAGCGTGGTCGAGACCATATTTGAAAACCGCTTCATGCACGTGCAGGAACTGCGCCGTTTAGGCGCCCAAATAGAGGTGGAAGGGAATACCGCACTGGTGCACGGGGTTGAGCGCCTGCAGGGCGCCACCGTAATGGCTACCGATTTGCGCGCTTCGGCCAGTCTGGTCATAGCGGGCCTGGTCGCGCAGGATGAAACGGTGATAGACCGTATCTATCATCTCGATCGGGGTTATGAACATATTGAAACCAAACTGGCGCAAATCGGCGCGAGTATCCGGCGCATCCGTTAACGGGCAAACATGATTACCATAGCTTTATCCAAAGGGCGCATTTTCGAGGAGACGTTGCCGCTGCTGCAGGCGGCAGGTATTGTCGCGCTGGAAGATCCGGAGTCCTCGCGCAAGCTGATCCTGCCCACCAATCGCGCCGACGTGCGTCTGATCATCGTACGCGCCTCCGACGTGCCGACCTATGTGCAGTATGGCGCCGCTGACCTGGGCGTAGCGGGCAAGGATGTGCTGAACGAGCACGGAGGTATTGGCCTGTATCAGCCGCTGGACCTGAATATCGCGCGTTGTCGCATGATGGTGGCGGTGCGCAACGATTTCGATTATGAATCGGCGGTACGTCAGGGCGCCCGGTTGCGGGTCGCGACCAAATATCTGCAGACCGCACGCGAACACTTCGCCGCCAAGGGCGTGCACGTGGATCTGATTAAGCTATACGGTTCAATGGAACTGGCGCCACTGGTGGGTTTGTCCGATGCCATTGTAGATCTGGTCAGCAGCGGCAACACTTTGAAGGCCAATAACCTCAAGGCCGTCGAGGAGATATATGACATTTCCTCGCGGTTAGTCGTGAATCAGGCTTCATTGAAACTCAAGCGTGGAGATATCCAGCCGCTGCTGAATGCATTTGCCCGCGCAGTGGCGAGTCAGGGCGGGGCAGGCAGATGAATATCAGAAGGCTTAACACCCGCCAGGCGGACTTCAATACGCAACTGGATCAGCTGCTGGCCTTTGAGGCCACGGCAGATGCACAGCTGGAAGCAACCGTGGCGGCGATATTGGCTGATGTGCGTGTCCGCGGCGATGCCGCTCTGCTGGAATACACGCGCCGCTTCGATCGGCTTGATGCTGCTGCGGTAACGGCGCTGGAATTGCCGCAGCAGGCGTTGCAGGCTGCATTTGAAGGTTTGCCGGTAAAGCAGCGCGCTGCACTGCAGCAGGCGGCGGAACGGATAACCGCATACCATCAGAAACAAATACAGCCGTCCTGGAATTATACCGACCAGGATGGCACCATGCTCGGACAGCAGATTACCCCGCTCGACCGCGTCGGCTTATATGTCCCCGGCGGCAAGGCGGCTTATCCTTCATCCGTATTGATGAACGCGTTACCCGCTAAAGTCGCCGGGGTGGCCGAGTTGATCATGGTGGTGCCGACCCCGGACGGCATCCAGAATGCCCTGGTGCTGGCGGCAGCGTATCTGGCCGGAGTGGATCGGGTCTTTACCATAGGTGGAGCGCAAGCGGTAGCCGCGCTGGCCTATGGCACCGAAACGGTACCCCGCGTGGATAAAATAGTCGGGCCGGGTAACGCCTATGTAGCCGCGGCCAAACGCCGCGTGTTCGGTGTAGTCGGTATTGACATGATCGCTGGCCCATCCGAAATACTGGTGATTTGTGACGGCAGCACTGATCCCGACTGGATCGCGATGGATTTGTTTTCGCAGGCTGAGCACGACGAACTCGCGCAGGCTATTTTGCTGACGCCGGATCCGGGTTACGCCGATGCCGTGGCGCGCAGCGCCGACCGTTTGCTGCCACAGATGCCGCGCCGCGACATTATCCGTGTCGCGCTGGAGCAGCGCGGCGCGCTGATAGAGGTAAGAGATATGGAAGAGGCTTGTGCGCTGAGTAACCGCATCGCACCCGAGCATCTTGAGCTGTCCGTGCAGGAGCCGCAGCAATGGCTGCCCCGTATCAGGCACGCCGGCGCAATCTTCATGGGACGTTATACTTCTGAATCTCTGGGAGATTATTGTGCCGGGCCGAACCATGTTCTGCCCACTTCGGGGACTGCGCGCTTTTCTTCCCCGCTCGGGGTGTACGACTTTCAGAAGCGCAGCAGTCTGATCCAGGTGTCTGCTCAGGGAGCTGTCGTGCTGGGCGAAATTGCGGCTGAACTGGCTCATGGAGAGGGCTTGCAGGCGCATGCCCAATCGGCATTGTATCGAAGTAGCTAGCGTCCTTTTGACAAGGTTGGCGAAAACATGGATAATTATGAGTTCGTTTGGAGGGATTCCCGAGCGGTTAAAGGGATCAGACTGTAAATCTGACGGCTCTGCCTTCGAAGGTTCGAATCCTTCTCCCTCCACCACAATACAAGTTTGAGGCATTGTTTTTGTTAGGCTGGGCTGGATGGTGGTGCCATGCCCGGCGGCAGTTAATCTGGCGGCAAAACGCGCGGGTGTAGCTCAATGGTAGAGCAGAAGTTTTCCAAACTTACGACGAGGGTTCGATTCCCTTCACCCGCTCCAGTTTGAGTTGGCCCATGTGGCTCAGTGGCAGAGCACTCCCTTGGTAAGGGAGAGGTCGCGGGTCCGATTCCCGCCATGGGCACCATAATTTATTGGTAGTCCGTTATTATTAGTTAATTACGGTGTTAATAAGGAAAAAATCATGGCAAAGAGTAAATTTGAGCGGACGAAGCCGCACGTAAACGTAGGGACG
>JAZJXX010000020.1:0-10703 GCA_040390665.1 Pseudomonadota bacterium
TCGTCAGACTCCTTCAATAAAAAACCCCCAGAGCCAATCTGGGGGTTTTTTATTGACTTGAAATATTATTGGTGAATATCTATCTCTGTCCAGCTTATGGCTGAGCATAGTTTTTCTGTCACAGGAATTTGAAATAAAAAAATGCCCCAAATTTAGTTGGGGCATTAATGGGCACATATTAAAGCAATATTATTCTATTTCACTATGGACGATAGCCAAACGCATTTACCGCAAACAAAAATACTTACTCCAAGTTGTTACAGGCTCGAGATATATAACGATAATGAGTCGATCTCTTCGTCAGTCAGTTTTTTGGCGATTCTATTCATAATACCGTTCGGGCTATTAGTCCGCTCACCTTTCCTCCAATTGATCAGCTGTCCGCGTAAATACCCTTCTTGCTGGCCGCCAATAACCGGGAACATGGAGACACTTGGAGCTCTACCTTTACCGTCTACACCATGGCAATTTGTGCAGGCGACTATCATTCTGCTCATATCACCGTTTAGAAATATATTTTTGCCTATCTGAGCTTTTTTGCTGTTGTCACCTGATCGGTCACCTCTCATTTTGGGACGGCTGGAGAAATAAGCCGAGATATCAGCCAGATCATTATCATCTATGGTTGCTGCCATAGCGCTCATGATCTGGTGAGTACGGACGCCGTTCTGAAAATTGCGCAACTCTTTTGAAATATATTGGCCATATTGGCCTGCGAGCTTGGGAATCATGGGCTCAACGCTAATGCCGTCTTCGCCATGGCAGCCTTGGCACAGCTGTGATTTATCTTTGCCCGCTACAGGGTCGCCAGGAGCGCTGCGTAATTTGATACTTTCCGGACTTTCGTCGGCAAAGCGGTTTTTTAGCCAGTCTGTGTTGGTATTACCTTCGGCAGCATATGCTGCCGATGTTACAAGAACTGCCAAGCTTAGTACGACGGCTATATTGCTTTTAATAGTAATAAACATATCATCCCCCCATAGGTCATTTGTATACGGTTTTTTCTCTGCAAATTGCGCCAGCTATCCAGAATATATTCCAGAAGACTACTTAGTTACTGCGGTTGCTGTAATTCACATGCAAATAAAATACAAGGTTTCTTATAGAAATGTTTAATAGCTAAAAACGTTGACGCCGATTATCACCAATCGGTTAGTGGTTAATTATAAGCCGGAAATATAATCAGCCAAAGCATCAATCTCTGCGTCCGTCAGAGTCTTGGTGATTCTATTCATAATGCCGTTAGGGCTGTTGCTACGATCTCCCTTGCGGAAATTAATTAGCTGTCCACGCAGATATTCCCTTTGTTGGCCGCCAATAACAGGGAACATTGATGTGTCAGCAGTCGTGCCTTTGCCATTGGGTCCATGGCAATTGAAACAGCCGATTATCATTCTTGTTTTGTCACCGTTTGCGGTCAGGTTTTTTGCAATTGGATTGTTGCCGGAGCCATTGCCCTTCATCTTAGGGCGACTGGCGAAGTATGCAGCAATATCAGCCAAGTCTGCGTCGTCTATGGTCGCCGCCATCGCACTCATGATTTGGTGGGTGCGCGTAGCCGACTGATAATTGCGTAGCTGTTTTGAAATGTAAACCCCGTACTGACCTGCCAGCTTGGGGATAAGAGGTTCGGAGCTGATCCCTTCTTCGCCGTGACATCCTTGGCACAATTGAGACTTTTCTTTTCCAGCTATCGGATCGCCGGGGCCGCTGCGTTGTTTAATTGCTTCCGCGGTGTCATCCGCCGCGTTTCCATAACCAAACGTAAGCAGAAGAAGCAGGGTAAAACTTAAGGTGATAAGGCGTTGCATATTGTCCCCTTGGTCATCGTGCAATAACATGCACCGACTTCTTTAAACACCTTAGCCGTATCAAACGTTGCTGTTCTACCTAGTTATAGGATATTTAGCAGCTGACTATATGAACCTCAACGATTTACGGCAGATTTGGTTTACTGGCCGTCCCCTGTGGGTGAAGTGCTGGGAGATGTCGAGAGAAAAGCGGCGATGTTGATAATGTCGTCATCGCTCAGTTTCTTCGCAATGCGCCGCATAATTCCCTGCTGCTCAACTACCGGGTCATTGGCTCTGCTTCCATCACGCCAGCTATTCAACTGGTTAACCAGATATACGTATCTTTGCTGGTTGATTCTAGGAAATCTAGGGTCGCGTCCATTAAATCCATGACAAGCCTGGCAAGGAGGCAGTCTACCTTTTATACCTTCGGTGACTATGACTTTACCCAACTCTGGCTGGCCTACTTTTTGGCCATCAGCTGCAAGAGCCTTTAAATCTGATGGTTCAGACGCCATCTCCAAAGTGTTCAGGTACGTAGCTACGTCGCTACGATCGCGTTCACTCAAAGCCTTTGCAAAGCCATTCATCGCTGCGCCCACCCCTGACGGAGTGCGCCGATCTGCAGCAAAATCGTTAAGTTGTTTTTGTACATAAGCGTAACCAAGGTTGGCCAAGCGAGGCGCCCCCATCGCATCATTTCCCAATGCCTTTTCTCCATGGCAGCCCATACACGCTGCTGCTTCTCCCTTGCCCTCGCTAAAAATCAATTGACCGTTAGCGATATGTTCACCCACGTTGACATGATTTTGTTTTGTTTCTTCGACGGTGGCGGGGGCAGCAGCAACAGGCGCGGGCGCTGCAGTAGCACCCTCGGCAGCAAACACTGGAAAACTTGCCGTTGCAAATGATGAGATAAGGCATAACGCTGAAGCGAACTTGGAATTTTTCATTTTTTCCCCTTGGATCTTTAAGTCAATTATGTTCCCACCGGAGTATTCTTATGGAATCTTTCGACACCTTTATTAGTTACCACCGTGTACACAAATTTAGTCTGCTCCAGAGCGTGGTCTAGCGTCATCAGCATTATTCAAATAATACTGAGATATTGATGTGCCGCTTTGATCCATATCAGGGCACAACTATAATTTATAGATGTGCCCACTTCCGCTGATTTTGCCGTCTACAGACCTGAAATATATTTTGCCAACGAATCGATTTCTGCATCGGTTAGTTTTTGGGCGATGATATTCATGATGCCGCCCGGGCTGTTAGTGCGTTCACCTTTCCTCCAGTTAAGGAGCTGGCCGCGCAAGTAACCTTCCTGTTGACCGCCGATAACCGGGAAAGTCGAATTGGTCGGAGTTTTACCTTTGCCATTTACTCCATGACAATTAACGCACGACACTATCATCCGGTTCATATCACCATTTAAAAATATTTCTTTTCCGACTTCGCCACCCGCTACTGAGCCGCGACCTTTCATTTTAGGGCGACTGGCAAAATAAGCGGAGATGTCAGCCAGATCGTCATCATCTATGGTTGCGGCCATAGCACTCATAATTTGGTGCGTACGTATCCCGGTCTGGAAGTTGCGAAGATTCTTGGATATATATTTGGCATATTGTCCGGCAAGTTTCGGAATCATGGCTTCCGTGCTATTGCCGTCTTCGCCATGACAACCTTGACACAGTTGTGACTTATCTTTGCCCGCGACCGGATCACCTGGAGCACTGCGTAGTTTAATATTTTCGGGGCTATCATCAGCGAACCCGCTGAGGCCTTTTTGATGCGCCGGCTCAGAGGAAGTGTTTGCGGCGGCAACTCTGGTTTCTACCGGTCTTGCTGCCTCAGTCCTGGGAGCCTCAACAGGAGTCCTGGGAGTCTCGGCAGCTCTTGGAGTTTCTACGCGCTGTGCTACAACTACTTTATTTTCTTTTTTTGGTGCCGCTTCATCCTTTACCTTCTTGGCTGGGGCGGCGGCAACTTTGGTATCCGCCTTAGCGGCTACTTTTTCCTGCGGCTTCGCCGGTTCCGCTACCGGTGCTGGTTTGGGTGGTTCGGCTTTAGGTGGTTCGGCAGGAGCAGGCGTTGAAACAGCAGCACTCACTTCACTTGCCGCACTCGAAACGGGTTGGCTGGCCGCTGTAGAGACAGCCGCCGAAGATACGGGGGTAATCACCGCAACGGCATCAGCTTGCGCCACTTGTTCCTCGTAGCTTTCGCCTTCCGCTGTTTCATCTGAATTATCACAGCCAACCACAGCGAACGCTAATAAAGTTGCAAAAAGAACGGAAGACTGATTACGCCACATAATAAGCTCACCAAAAAATTGAACGAGCATCTAGATTATGCGGAGCGAACTAGTTTGTCAATTGTATGTCAGAGATGGATTTTGTTTTTGGCACCATGGAAATGAAGTAAAAAAAATTAGAGTAAAAAAAACCGGCTTGCGCCGGCTTTAAAAATGAATTTACACTCGATAATCGCCTTGCCAAAGTTTAAAGCCCCGCAATATATTCAGACAGAGAATCGATTTCGGCATCGGTCAGCTTTTGAGCAATGATGTTCATGATGCCTCCAGGACTGTTGGTACGGTCCCCCTTGCGCCACAACAAAAGCTGGCCACGCAAATAGCCCGCCTGTTGTCCGCCAATTACCGGGAAAGTCTGATTGCTCGGCGTTTTCCCTTTACCATTTACTCCATGACAATTGATGCAGGAAACGATCATTCTGTTCATGTCACCATTTAAAAAAATGTTCTTCCCTATCTCGCTATTTGCACCTGACCCATTACCTCTCATCTTCGGGCGGCTGGCGAAATATGCTGCAATATCGGCGAGATCGGCGTCATCTATCGTTGCAGCCATGGCACTCATGATCTGGTGAGTGCGAACGCCATTCTGAAAATTACGAAGCTGTTTAGAAATATATCTGCCATATTGCCCGGCGAGCTTGGGTATCATAGGCTCGACGCTTATCCCATCTTCACCATGACAACCTTGACACAATTGAGACTTGTCTTTTCCTGCCACGGGGTCGCCAGGAGCGCTGCGTTGTTTGATGTTTTCGGGGCTGTCATCGTTGAAACCTACACGTCCCTTGTTTGGATCGTCGGCGGCGAAGGCAGCAGCGCTGGTAAGCAAAACAGTCGCCGCCATGCCAGCAGCCATTTTATTTTTCATGCTAAACATTGTTTTAATATGGAACATGTTATCCCCCTTATGTCAATATGACTTGGTGATTATTTCCCCTTATCATTACTGTGTCAATACGTCGCCAAATCAAAATCGAATTTTTCAGTTTTTGAAAATTTTGATGGATAACCCAGAGATTCGGGGACCTTTTACCACCTGGTCGTACTGAGTATTCAGGCATATTTAGCAGCTTATCATGCGATGTGAGACCACGGAATTTTGACTGTAGCAATAATAAAATGCTGGGGGGTGATTCCTACTATAATTATCTTATCGATAAAAATTCTGCATCATATATTCAAGTTTTACCCGCGCTTCAAATCACCAGGAATAAATATTAATCATTAGGGGAATAGGAAAATGGGCTCGAAAAACCAAGCAACTCCTGTCGTTGACTTTGGCCTGTCTGAAAAAGACCGGTCCAGGATTACCGAAAGTTTGTCTCATCTGCTGGCAGATACATATACCTTATACCTGAAAACGCACAACTTCCATTGGAATGTGACCGGTCCGATGTTTCAGACACTGCACCTGTTATTCATGGAGCAATACAACGAGCAATGGCTCGCAGTTGATCTGATCGCGGAGCGTATACGCTCGCTTGGCTCGCCCGCTCCAGGAACTTACGAACAATTTTCCGCGCTCACGATAATCAAACCGAGCAGGGGACTGCCGAAGGCGAAAGAAATGCTCCGCGAGCTGCTGGAAGGCCAGGAAGCCGTGGTGCGCACTGCGCGGTCGGCTTTCGCCGTTGCGGAAAAGGCTAACGACCAGGTGACCTGTGACGTGTTGACCCAGCGCATGCAGATACATGAAAAAAACGCATGGATGTTGCGCAGTATGCTTGAGGAATAATGTAGCTTTAATACGCGGTGCACTATCGGGCATACGCGTAAAGTTGTGGAGTATCCTGGCCGCGGGGAAAATAATATGGGGCGATTAAAAATGCGCAGGCAAAATATTCCGAGTGCTTTAAATGAATTTGGCGCAGGTAGTGCAGCCTGTATTCTGATAGGCCCTTGTTATCGTCAGGTTACGTTATGACGGTGATAGCGCAGCAGGATTTCATCGACAGTATTGCCGATGCATTGCAGTTTATTTCTTACTATCATCCTGCGGACTACATTCGAGCGTTGAGTTCGGCTTATCAGCGTGAGGCTTCGCCGGCAGCGCGGGATGCAATGGCCCAGATACTGACCAACTCGCGCATGTGCGCACTGGGCAAACGTCCTATATGTCAGGATACCGGTATCGTGGTTGCGTTTATCCAGATCGGTATGGACATCCAGTGGAAGGGCGCAGACATCAGCATCGCCGAAATGGTGAATGCAGGGGTACGCAAGGCCTATCTTGATCCGGAAAATGTGTTGCGCGCTTCCATCGTAGCCGATCCGGCGGGCAAGCGAAAAAACACCGGCGACAATACGCCCGCGGTGGTGCATACCGAGTTGGTACCGGGCAATACAGTGAAAGTTCGGATTGCCGCCAAAGGCGGTGGGTCGGAAAATAAGACGCGCTTTGCGATGCTGAATCCAGGTGACGACGTGGTGGCATGGGTAGTAAGCCAGGTGCCGGGCATGGGAGCGGGCTGGTGCCCGCCCGGCATGCTGGGCATCGGCATCGGCGGCACCGCGGACAAAGCCATGCTGCTTGCGAAAGAATCCCTGATGCAGCCCATCGACATGTCTGAGCTGAAAATAAGAGGCGCGCAAAATCATCTGGAAGAATTACGAATGGAAATTTACGACCGGGTAAACGCATTGGGGATAGGTGCACAGGGATTGGGCGGATTGACCACCGTGCTCGACGTGAAAATTCTGGACTTCCCCACTCATGCCGCGTCCAAACCCATTGCGATGATACCCAACTGTGCGGCGACCCGGCATATTCATTTCGAGCTGAATGGTGGCGGCGTCGCACAGTTTACTCCGCCTGCAATAGAGGACTATCCTTCCGTGCAATGGCAAGCGGCGGCCGATGCGCGCCGGGTAAATCTCAACGGTATTACCCGCGCTGATATTGCTCAATGGCAACCGGGCGAAACCGTGCTTTTGTCGGGCAAACTGCTGACCGGGCGCGACGCTGCCCATGCGCGCATTATCGGAATGCTGGCGCGGGGCGAGAAACTGCCGCCCGGCGTAGATTTTACCGATCGTTTCATCTATTATGTCGGGCCCGTCGACCCGGTTCGGGATGAGGTTGTAGGCCCCGCTGGCCCGACTACAGCGACGCGCATGGATAAGTTCACGGCGATCATGCTGGCGCAGACCGGTCTGATCGGCATGATAGGCAAAGCTGAGCGCGGCAAAGCCGCGATTGAGCTGATCAAACAACATGGCGCGGTGTACTTGATCGCAGTAGGTGGCGCCGCTTATCTGGTCGCCCAGGCAATACGCAGTGCCAAAGTGATCGCCTTTGCTGATCTGGGGATGGAGGCGATCTATGAATTTGAGGTTGAGGACATGCCGGTGACCGTGGCGGTAGACGCTACGGGGCGTTCCGTACATGAAATTGGCCCGGCGGAATGGCGTCGTCCGATCGATGTGATCCCGGTGCGTTCAGCCTGAACTAAATCAGCAAGCCGTAGCGTGCGGCTGCTAACGAATTGGCGGGTCTCCCCGCATTGCAGAGTAGTTAATCTGGTCAGGTCCGGAAGGAAGCAGCCACAGCTACTTACTGCAAGTGCCGGGGGTAAGGCTCGCCTCCCTATAAGCGGATGAGAATAAGCAGTGCAACGTTTTTTTTATCCGCTGATGTATTAATCTGTTCTCTTAAGGCTAGCTAAATCTTGTCGGCAACTTCCGTTCTGGCTCGCAAATGGCGCCCCAAAACATTCGCGCAACTGGCGGGCCAGGGGCATGTTGTGCAGGCGCTCGACAATGCGCTGACGCAGAACCGTTTGCATCATGCTTATCTGTTTACCGGCACACGTGGCGTAGGTAAGACCACGATTGCGCGCATTTTCGCAAAATCCCTGAACTGCATTACCGGGATTACTGCCTTGCCCTGCGGCGTCTGCAGTGCCTGTGCCGAAATCGACAGCGGGCGCTTCATAGACCTGATCGAACTCGATGCCGCATCCAATACGCAGGTGGACAATATGCGTGACCTGCTGGAAGGCGCGCAATATGCGCCGACCAGCGGGCGGTTCAAGGTATATATCATCGACGAAGTACATATGCTGTCCAAGTCTGCATTCAATGCAATGCTGAAGACTCTGGAAGAGCCGCCGCCGCATGTAAAATTCATTCTGGCCACCACCGATCCGCAAAAAATCCCGGTCACTGTGCTGTCGCGCTGTTTGCAGTTCAACCTGAAACAACTGCCGCCGTCGTTAATTTTTGCTCATCTGCAATATGTGCTGGAGCAGGAATATATTCCGTTTGAAGCCGCCGCGCTGCAGTTGCTGGCGCGCGCAGCACAAGGCAGCATGCGTGATGCGCTAAGTTTGCTTGATCAGGCGATCGCCTATTCAGGCGCGCAGGTAGGCGAAGCGACGGTACGCACCATGCTGGGTACAATAGACCAGAGTTATTTGTACGATTTACTGCAAACTTTGCAGGCACGGGATGGCGCAGGGTTACTGCGTATCGCCGATGACATGATTAGCCGCAGTGTTTCTCTGGAGGCCGCACTGCAGGATTTGGCGACGCTGCTGCATCGTGTTGCACTGGCGCAGACCGTGCCCGCGGCCATTGCGGAAGATGAGCCGGAGCGGGAGCGGCTGCTGCAACTGGCACAACAATTCAGCGCCGAGGATGTGCAGTTGTTTTATCAGATTACTATACACGGGCGTAACGAAATTGATCTGGCGCCGGATGAATATGCCGGTTTTACGATGACATTGTTGCGCATGCTGGCCTTTATGCCCAGCACTCAGCCGTTGCAGGAGCGCGGTGCCGGCAAACTGGCGCAGCCGCAGGCCGCGTATACTACCGCCGCGGCATCCTCTTTAGCAGAGCCTTCACAAGCGGCCTCAATGGCTGCGAAGGCCGCGCCGGCGCCAGCCCCGTCGGTGACAGCGCCGCTGCCTGTGCAGCCGGTAGCGTCGCAGCCCACGAAGCCGGTGTCCGCTTCCCTGGATTGGGGCGTATTGCTGGCTCAATTAAATGTTCAGGGCATGGCCCGTGAACTCGCCCGGCATTGCACATTGGAAAGTTATGCTGAGGGCCGGCTGGCCCTGACTCTGGCGCCGCAACATAAGCATCTGCTCGGCAACAAAATGGCGCAGGATAAGTTACAGGCTGCGCTCATTGACTACTTCGCTCAACCGGTGCGGCTGACTATAGCTGTGGGTGAAGCAAGCGCGGCCACGCCAGCAGCCGTTGAACAGCATGAAAAGGACACGCGATTGCAGCAGGCGACAGCCGCTATTGTGCAGGATCCGTTTGTGCGTGCGGCACAGGCACAGCTGGGAGCACAGCTGGTGGAAGAATCTATCAACCCCTTAGGAGAGAGAAAATGATGAAAGGCGGATTGGGCGGACTGATGAAACAGGCCCAGCAGATGCAGGCGAATATGCAGAAGGCACAGGCTGAACTCGAAGCCATTGAGGTGCAGGGGCAGGCCGGCTCCGGCATGGTAAAAGTGACCATGACGTGCGGGCATGAAGTACGCCTCGTCTCACTGGACGATAGCGTGCTGTCGGACGACAAGGAAATGCTGGAGGATCTGATCGCGGCCGCTATTAATGATGCGGTCAAACAGGCGGCGGCGTTGACCAAGGAACGAATGAGCGGTTTTACTGCAGGGATGAACCTGCCGCCCGGCATGAATCTGCCGTTCTGAACGGACCATCCGACAGTCTTGATGAACGAAGCAATGGCTGGCTTGATCAAAGCCGGGTATTCCTTACGTTAATTCAGATTTATACATATGCATACCCCTTCCAGTCTGGATGACCTGATAGCGGCATTGCGCTGCCTGCCGGGCGTCGGTCCGAAATCCGCGCAGCGGATGACTTACCACTTGTTGCAGCGTGATAAACCGGGCGCTCTGCGGCTGGCCCAGGCGCTTGGTCACGCGCTGGAAAATATACGCCATTGCGCCAAGTGCAATAATTTTTCCGAGCAGGAAGTGTGTGCCTTATGCCAGTCGCCGCGACGTGATCCGGGTCTGCTGTGCGTCGTGGAGATGCCTGCGGATCTGCTGATGATGGAGCAGACGCAATGCTACAGTGGCATGTATTTCGTGTTGATGGGCCGGCTGTCGCCGCTGGACGGCATTGGTGCACGTGAGCTGCATCTGGAACGGTTGCTCAAGCGTGCGCAGGAACAGCCGTGCGAAGTCATCCTGGCAACCAACTTTACCGTCGAGGGCGACGCCACCGCGCATTACATTGCAACTTTATTATGTGCGCAGGGGATCAGGGTTTCGCGCATCGCGCGGGGTTTGCCGGTGGGTGGGGAATTGGAACATATAGACAGCGGCACATTGGCGCAAGCGGTGCTGGAACGGCGCACGGTGACGGGATGAGTGAAAAAGTTATGCAAGATGAACGCGATGAGCAGTCACCGGAGGAACGGTCGGGCGAACGATTACAAAAAGTATTGGCACAGGCAGGCCTGGGTTCACGCCGTGCGATGGAAGAATGGATTGCGGCCGGACGGGTCACAGTCAACGGGAATGTAGCGGCGCTGGGTGTGCGCGTACTTGGTGATGATGTGGTGCGGGTGGACGATCGCATCGTGCATATGGAACCGTCGAACAGCTT
>JAZJXX010000021.1:0-2670 GCA_040390665.1 Pseudomonadota bacterium
TTGACCCGCCTGCTCTCGCCGTCGCCGGATGAACCTGCCTTAATCGAACGCATTCGTTTGCAAAATCTTTCAGGGCGGGCGATCAGCTATCAGTTTGATGCATGGAGTAAAAAGGAAACTACAGCGGCGGACGCTGGCACCCATGGCGCGTATCTGATACAGGCCAGCTCGCAGGCACGCAGCGGGAAATTGCAAAATGGCCAGAGCGTAAATGTTGACGTGGTCTACGGCGCACAACTGGCCAATGAAATGGTCTACCTCAACGTCGATGAGCAATTGGAAAGGCGGCAGAAAAAGGTAAACGAGTGGCGCGCTAAACTGGTCCTGGAAACGCCAGAACCTGCACTCAACCTGATGTTTGAATTTGCCAAAATTCGGGCGGTCGAAAGTATCTTCGCGACCCGTGCCGGCCTATTGCACGCGCCCGGCGGAACGCGCTACTACGCCGCCATCTGGGCCAATGACCAGGCGGAATACGCCAATCCCTTTTTCCCTTATCTTGGCGATGCGGCGGGCGTCGAATCGGCCTTGAATAGTTTTCGCCTGTTCGGCAATTACATGAATGCAGAATACCGCCCCATCCCCTCTTCTATCGTCGCCGAAGGACGCAGCTTCTGGAATGGCGCCGGTGACCGCGGCGACTGCGCCATGATTTCGTATGGCGCCAGTTACTTCGCGCTGGCCCAGGGCGATCAGGCGGTAGCGGAAAAATTGCGCCCGCTGATAGATTGGTGTCTGGAATTTAGCCGCAGGAAGCGCAATGCGCAAGGCATCGTCGAATCTGACAGCGATGAGCTGGAAGGACGTTTTCCCGCCGGAAAAGCGAATCTCAGCACCAATGTTTTGGCCTATGCCGGCTTGCGCGGCGCCTTCTATCTTGCCAACGATCCCGGGATAAAAAATAGCCTGGACAGCGAGGCTAAATTGCAGCGCCGTGCCATCGACCAATATTTTTCCGCCACAGTAACTGGCTTCGATACCTACCGCTATTACGAAGGCAACGACAAATTGCGTGCATGGATAGCCTTGCCGCTGGTGTTCGGCATGGAAGAGAGAAAAGCCGGCACCGTGGCGGCAATCCTGTCGCCGCAATTATGGTCGGCCAACGGCCTGCTGAGCGAAGCTGGTTCCCAGACGTATTGGGACCGTTCCACCTTATATGCGTTTCGCGGTTTGATGAAGGCCGGCGAACTGGCGCAGGCGCTGCCGTATTTCCGCTATTACTCGAATTTGCGTTTGCTCGGCGAGCATGTGCCATATGCCATTGAGGCCTGGCCTGAAGGCAATCAACGGCATCTGTCGGCCGAGAGCGCCTTGTATGCACGGGTGATTATCGAAGGCCTGTTTGGCATCGAACCCACCGGCTTGCGCAGTTTTACGGTTGCACCGCGCTTGCCAAAAGAGTGGCCACAGATGGCGCTGAAAAATATCCGGGCTTTCGGCGCAGGACAGGATGGCGCAGAAAATAGTGCGACAGGTCTCGATATCCTCACCAGGCGAACTGGACAAAAGCAGCGCGTGCAGGTGAAACTGCATGGAAAAATCATCCTCGAACAAATCTGGGATGGCAAGGCTCCAATAACCGTTAACTTGCGGGATTAAGCAAAAGATTTTGATGTGAGCTTTGTGATAGCCGGTCTTGCGCCTGAGAAATGCTGTTTTTATAAGACACTCCAAGGGGGGTATGCCTACTAAGTTGCAATAATTCTCACTTTTTTGGAATTTAGCGCTTGCTCAAATACCACCATTGCGGTAAAAATAAGACTCATTACTCAGGAAAATACTCAGGAAAAGCCTCGCTATGACTGAAATGAATGAGCAAGATCAGCGCCTGACCATCAAACTGGTTTTTTACGGCCCCGCCTTGTCGGGCAAAACCACTAACCTGACCCGTTTGCATGACTTGCTCGCCCCGCAGCTCAAAGGCGAGATGATGACACTCGAAACCGAGGGCGACCGCACCCTGTTTTTCGACCTGCTGCCGCTCGGTTTCACCGCTCCTTCCGGTCTACTGATCAAGTTCAAGCTATTTACCGTGCCTGGCCAGGTGGCGCATGACGGCACCCGCAAGGCGGTGCTGTCGCGCAGCGATGGCGTGATGTTCGTGGCCGATTCGCAAAACAACCAAATCTATAACAACGGCGCCTCGTTTGACAACCTGGTGGCGAATGCCGGCATGGTGGGCTTGGACCTGGCGACCCTGCCCTTGGTGGTGCAGTTCAATAAGCGCGACTTGCCGGATATCCTGACTGAAGAGGAAATCCGCGCGCGTTGGTCTGCAGCGCCCTGGCCCGTGTATTTTGCCTCAGCGCTGGAAGGCTCCGGAGTGCTGGAATCATTCGGTGCACTGCTGGGCAGGATTTACGACAACCTGGAACACGAATTTAGTTTCAGCAGTCAACATGGATTAAGCCGCGAGGCTTTCATCGCTTCGGCGCGGGGGTAACGATGAAACTTGCCCAATTTGACCGTGATATTACGCTCGTCGAACTGTTGCGCGGCAGCGCCAGCACTAAACTCAGCGCGGTGCTGGATCAGTCATTGGGAGCCCCTTGGAATTTGCAAAGCAGCGACGGCAGCGTGTTGCTGGGAGCGGCGCCCTTGTCGGCACAAGCGCAGGATATCCATAGCGTCGCCTTGCGGGTTGAACTCGAGAGTATAGGCAAGCTG
>JAZJXX010000022.1:0-4107 GCA_040390665.1 Pseudomonadota bacterium
CGTCCCTACGTTTACGTGCGGCTTCGTCCGCTCAAATTTACTCTTTGCCATGATTAAGGTTCCTGGTTATTGAATTCCGGGTTATCTGAATTATTTCCTGCTGTTCATTACGGCTTCAGCCACGTTTTTGGGCGCTTCGGTGTAGTGCTTGAACTCCATGGTGTAAGTAGCACGACCTTGCGTAGCGGAGCGCAACGCGGTGGAATACCCGAACATTTCCGCCAGCGGCACTTCCGCCTTGACGATTTTGCCACCGCCCACCATGTCATCCATACCCTGCACCATGCCGCGGCGGGAGGACAGATCCCCCATCACCGTTCCGGTGTAATCTTCAGGCGTTTCCACTTCGACCGCCATCATCGGCTCAAGCAATGCCGGGCTGGCCTTACGCATGCCATCCTTGAATCCCATCGATGCCGCCATCTTGAAGGCGTTCTCATTCGAGTCCACATCGTGATATGAACCGTCGAACAGCGTGACCTTTACGTCCACTACCGGGAATCCGGCCAGCACGCCATTCGGCAGCGTATCTTCGAGACCTTTTTTGACCGCAGGAATAAATTCGCGCGGCACCGTTCCGCCCTTGATGGCGTCAACAAACTCAAAACCCTTGCCTGCCTCATTCGGCTCAACCTTCAGCCAGACATGACCATACTGGCCACGGCCGCCGGATTGTTTAACGAACTTGCCCTCGACTTCAACGGACTTGCGTATCGCTTCGCGGTAAGCCACCTGTGGCGCGCCTACATTGGCTTCGACGCCGAATTCGCGCCGCATGCGATCCACCAGAATTTCCAGATGCAGTTCGCCCATGCCGGAAATAATGGTCTGGCCGGATTCTTCGTCGGTGCGGACGCGGAACGATGGATCTTCCTGCGCCAGACGATTCAGCGCCATGCCCATCTTTTCCTGGTCAACCTTGGTCTTGGGCTCGACCGCGACGTGGATAACCGGCTCCGGGAATATCATGCGTTCCAGCGTGATCACTTTATTCGGATCACACAGCGTATCGCCGGTAGTGGCCTCTTTCAGCCCCACCGCGGCGGCGATGTCGCCGGCAAACACTTCCTTGATTTCTTCGCGCTCATTCGCGTGCATCAGCAGGATGCGGCCGACGCGTTCTTTCTTTTCCTTGATCGGGTTGTACACGGTATCGCCGGAATTCAGCTTGCCGGAATATACCCGGAAGAAAATCAGCTGGCCCACGAACGGATCGGTCATGATCTTGAACGCCAGTGCCGAGAACGGTTCGTCATCGCTGGCTTTGCGCTCGCCTACCGTGTCATTTTCCAGCATACCTTTGACCGGAGGAATATCCGTAGGGGCCGGCAGATAATCCAGCACCGAATCCAGCATGGCCTGCACGCCCTTGTTCTTGAACGCAGAACCGCATAGCATCGGCACGATTTCGCCCGCGATCGTGCGTATGCGCAGGCATTGCTTGATTTCCGCTTCGGACAGATCGCCTTCTTCGAGATACTTATTCATCATCTCTTCGTTGGCCTCAGCTGCGCTCTCAACCATTTTTTCGCGCCATTCCTTGGCCGCTGCCTGCAAATCGGCCGGGATGTCACGCAACTCAAAACTCATGCCCTGCGTCGTATCGTCCCAGTAAATCGCCTTCATGCGCACCAGATCAACCACGCCTTCAAACTTTTCCTCCGCGCCTATCGGCACCTGGATCGGCACGACGTTAGCGCGCAAGCGGGTGCGCATCTGCTCGTGCACCTTGAAGAAATTCGCGCCGGAGCGATCCATCTTGTTAACGAAAGCCAGACGCGGCACGCCATATTTATTAGCCTGGCGCCACACCGTTTCGGACTGCGGCTGCACCCCGCCCACTGCGCAGTAAACCATGCACGCGCCATCCAGCACGCGCATGGAGCGCTCTACCTCAATAGTGAAGTCGACGTGTCCGGGCGTATCAATAATATTGATACGATGCTCCGGATAGTTCTTGTCCATGCCTTTCCAGTAGCAGGTGGTCGCCGCTGAAGTAATGGTGATGCCGCGCTCCTGCTCCTGCTCCATCCAGTCCATGATCGCCGCGCCATCATGCACTTCGCCGATCTTGTGCGAAACGCCGGTATAGAACAGAACGCGTTCAGTGGTCGTGGTTTTGCCCGCATCAATATGCGCGCTGATGCCGATGTTGCGGTATCTTTCGATTGGTGTTTTGCGTGCCACAGTGTTTACCTAATTTTCTTTAAACAGTTATGCCGTTGAGGCGGGCTAACTTTAGAAACGGAAATGCGAGAATGCCTTGTTGGCTTCAGCCATACGATGAACTTCCTCACGTTTCTTGACCGCCCCGCCGCGTCCTTCCGAAGCATCGATCAGCTCCCCGGCCAGGCGCAATCCCATCGACTTTTCGCCGCGCTTGCGCGCGAAGTCCTTCAGCCAGCGCATGGCCAACGCCATACGGCGCGAGGGACGAACTTCGACCGGAACCTGATAGTTGGCGCCGCCGACACGACGGCTTTTCACTTCAACCTGCGGCTTGACGTTGTTCAGCGCCAGATTGAATACTTCAATCGGGTCCTTGCCGTTTTTCTTGGCAACCTGCTCCAGCGCGCCGTAAAGGATACGTTCAGCCACGGATTTCTTGCCGGCAGTCATCAGTACGTTGACGAATTTGGACAGATCCTGATTGCCATACTTGGGATCCGGCAATACTTCGCGCTTGGGGACTTCTCTACGTCTAGGCATTTTTTTAAACCTCGAATTATCTGGTGCTTCAAATCAATTAATGCGCTTCAAATTAAAGCGCTGCGCGCTTGCTTATGCTTTTTTGGGACGCTTCGCACCGTATTTGGAGCGCGACTGCTTACGATCCTTCACGCCGGCGGTATCCAGACTGCCGCGCACGGTATGGTAACGCACGCCCGGCAAATCCTTTACGCGGCCGCCGCGGATCAGAACCACCGAGTGCTCCTGCAGGTTATGGCCTTCGCCGCCAATGTAGGAGATAACCTCAAACCCATTGGTAAGACGAACTTTGGCAACCTTGCGCAGCGCCGAGTTTGGCTTTTTAGGAGTGGTGGTGTACACGCGGGTACATACGCCACGCTTTTGCGGACTGCCTGCCAGAGCGGGCACTTTGCTTTTAACAGGCTCGGCCGCACGGCCTTGACGCACTAACTGGTTTATTGTTGGCATTATCTGAATGTCCCGATTTCTATATTATCAATGCTTATAAATACAACAAGCCGTCACAGCAACCCTGCATATCACGCCGTGACGGCTAAAAAGACCGCGCATTCTAGTGAGGAATAACGCGGCTGTCAAGCAACGGCAAGCCTTCGTCAGGCTAACTGCGCTTTATTCTGCGCCTCTTCCAGAGGCTCATCACTGAGGGTTGGCGGGGCCATATCTACACCCATGCGCTGCTTGCGACGGGTGTTGTGATAAGCCAAACCCGTACCGGCCGGGATCAGGCGTCCGACGATGACGTTTTCTTTCAGCCCGCGCAGATCGTCCTTTTTACCCATGATGGCCGCTTCAGTCAGCACCCGGGTTGTTTCCTGGAACGACGCCGCCGAAATGAATGAATCGGTGGACAAGGACGCCTTGGTAATCCCCAGCAACATGTATTCGTAAGTTGCCGGCTGCTTGTCTTCCGCGATCACCCGCTCGTTTTCCTGCAACAAATCAGCGCGCTCAACCTGTTCCTTCGGAATAAAATTGGTATCGCCTTCATCGCTGATTTGTACGCGACGCAACATCTGCCTTACGATCACCTCGATGTGTTTGTCGTTAATCTTGACGCCCTGCAGACGATACACATCCTGCACCTCGTCGGTGATATAACGCGCCAGCGCGGCAACCCCCAGCAGACGCAGGATGTCATGCGGATCGGCCGGGCCATCCACAATCATTTCGCCCTGATTGACGACCTGGCCATCATGTACCAGCACATGCTTGTCCTTGGCGATCAGGAACTCATGCGCAACCCCGTCGACATCGGTTATCACCAGGCGCTGCTTGCCCTTGGTATCCTTACCGAACGACGCGGTACCGGTCACCTCGGCCAGCATGCCGGCGTCCTTGGGCGAACGTGCTTCAAACAACTCAGCCACCCGCGGCAGACCGCCAGTAATGTCGCGT
>JAZJXX010000022.1:4117-14212 GCA_040390665.1 Pseudomonadota bacterium
TTTTGCTGCTTTCCTGCGGAATACGCGCCAGCACATCGCCCACGCCGACGTGCTGACCATCCTCTACCGTAATAATACTGCCGGTCTGGAACGTGACCGAGATCGGCAGATCGGTTCCGGCCAGCTTGATTTCGTTGCCTTCGTCGTCCAGCAGCCTGACCAGCGGACGCAGCACGCCCTTGCCCTGATTCGCATTACGCTTCGGATCGATGACCACCAGCGTGGACAGCCCGGTTACTTCATCGATCTGTTTGGCTACGGTGGAACCTTCCTCTACATTTTCAAAACGCACATGGCCGGCGTATTCGGTAATAATCGGACGAGTATGCGGATCCCATAAGGCCAGCACATCACCCGCACGCACCGCATTGCCTTCGCGTACCGGCAGCATTGCACCGTAAGGCACCTTGTGCCGCTCGCGCTCACGACCATGATCGTCCAGGACCATCACTTCACCGCTGCGCGCCACCACGACCACTTCGCCGCGTGCGGTAATAACGGTGCGCATATTGGCGCTGTATTTCATGAAGCCGTTGGATTTGCCTTCCACCTGGCTGGCCACCACGGTGCGCGATGCCGCGCCGCCGATATGGAAGGTGCGCATCGTGAGCTGCGTACCCGGCTCGCCGATTGACTGCGCGGCAATCACGCCGACCGCTTCGCCGACTGTAACCAGACCGCCGCGGCCGAGATCGCGCCCATAGCACTTGGCGCACAGGCCATAGCGTGTTTCGCAGGTCAGCGGCGTGCGCACATGCACCTCGTCTATGCCCAGCGCTTCGATGGCTTCCACCATATCCTCGTTCAGCAGTGCACCCGCTTCATACAACGTTTCGCTGGATTCCGGATTAACAATATCCAGACTGGCGACTCGCCCCAGTATCCGTTCACGCAACGCTTCGATGACTTCGCCGCCCTCGACCAGCGCTTTCAGCGCGGCTCCGGTGGTAGTGCCGCAGTCGTCTTCGATCACCACCAGATCCTGGGTCACATCGACCAGACGGCGCGTCAGATAACCCGAGTTCGCAGTCTTCAGCGCGGTATCCGCCAGGCCTTTACGTGCGCCATGGGTGGAAATAAAGTACTGCAGCATGTTCAACCCCTCACGGAAATTCGCCGTGATCGGGGTTTCGATGATGGAGCCATCCGGCTTCGCCATCAGGCCACGCATACCGGCCAGCTGGCGTATCTGTGCGGCCGAGCCGCGCGCGCCGGAGTCAGCCATCATGTAAATCGAATTGAACGATTCCTGCATGATGGGCTTGCCCTTCTTGTCGAAGCGCTTCTCGCCAGTGGCACGGTCGATGACCGGTTCGCTGCCGAGCTGATCCATCATGGCCTTGGCCACTACGTCGCCGGTACGTCCCCAGATATCCACCACTTTATTGTAGCGCTCGCCCTGAGTGACCAGACCGGAGGTATATTGCATATCGATTTCATGCACTTCTTTTTCCGCGGCGCCGATCAGCTCATTCTTTTGCGGCGGCACCAGCATGTCATCCAGGCAAATCGAAATGCCGGCACGGGTGGCATAGGTGAAACCGGTAGTCATCAGGCGGTCAGCCATGATAACCGTGTCGCGCAATCCGCAGCGGCGGAAGCTGGTGTTGATCAGACGTGAGATTTCCTTCTTCTTCAGCGTCTTGTTGATCAGGCTGAACGGCAGCCCGGCGGGCAGAATTTCCGACAGGATGGCACGGCCCGCTGTGGTTTCATAGCGCGTACGTATTTCCTTACGTTCACCGGTTTCATCAGTTTGCGTTTCCTTGATCCGGACCATTACCTTGGCCTGCAGATCGATGCCGCCGGAATCATAGGCGCGCAATACTTCGGACACATCGGCGAACATAGAGCCTTCGCCCAGCGCGCCGACTTTTTCGCGGGTCATGTAATACAGGCCCAGCACGATATCCTGCGACGGCACGATAATCGGCTCGCCGTTCGCCGGCGATAGCACGTTGTTCGAAGCCAGCATCAAGGTGCGGCATTCCATCTGCGCTTCCAGCGACAGCGGAACGTGCACGGCCATCTGATCGCCGTCAAAGTCGGCGTTGAATGCGGTACAGACCAGCGGATGCAACTGGATCGCCTTGCCTTCAATCAGCACCGGCTCGAACGCCTGAATGCCAAGACGATGTAGCGTCGGTGCACGGTTCAGCAGCACCGGATGTTCGCGGATCACATCCTCCAGAATATCCCAGACCACCGGCTCTTCCGCGTCCACCATCCGTTTGCCGGCCTTGATTGTGGTGGCCAGCCCGAGAATCTCCAGCTTATGGAAAATAAACGGCTTGAACAGTTCCAGCGCCATCTTTTTCGGCAGACCGCACTGATGCAGCTTCAGCTGTGGGCCGACCACAATAACCGAACGGCCGGAATAATCCACGCGCTTGCCCAGCAGGTTCTGGCGGAAACGTCCGCCCTTGCCTTTGATCATATCGGCCAGCGACTTCAGCGGACGCTTGTTCGCGCCGGTCATCGCCTTGCCGCGACGGCCGTTGTCCAGCAGCGAATCGACGGACTCCTGCAACATGCGCTTTTCATTGCGCACGATGATTTCCGGCGCCTTCAATTCGAGCAGGCGCTTCAGCCGGTTATTGCGGTTGATCACGCGGCGATACAGATCGTTCAAATCGGACGTCGCAAAACGCCCGCCATCCAGCGGCACCAGCGGACGCAATTCCGGTGGCAACACCGGCAGCGTCAGCATGATCATCCATTCCGGCTTAATGCCGGATGACAGAAACGCCTCAAGAATTTTGAGCCGTTTCGCATATTTTTTAATTTTGGTTTCCGAACTGGTCGCTTCCAGTTCGGTGCGTAGCTTCTCCACTTCCGCAGGCACATCCAGCGCGCGCAGCAAAGCGCGTACACCTTCGGCGCCCATGACTGCGGAGAATTCGTCTCCGTACTCCTCGAGCTTGGCCAGATAATCATCTTCGGACAGCAATTGCGCGCGGTTAAGCGGCGTCATGCCGGGCTCCGTCACTACATAGGCTTCGAAATAAAGCACGCGTTCGATATCGCGCAAGGTCATGTCCAGCACCATGCCGAGCCGCGACGGCAGCGACTTCAGGAACCAGATATGCGCAACCGGGCTGGCCAGTTCGATATGACCCATGCGTTCACGGCGCACTTTGGACAGCGTCACTTCGACGCCGCATTTTTCGCAGATCACGCCGCGGTGCTTCAGTCTTTTATATTTACCGCACAGACATTCGTAATCCTTGGTCGGGCCGAATATCTTGGCGCAGAACAACCCGTCGCGCTCCGGCTTGAAGGTGCGGTAATTGATCGTTTCCGGCTTTTTCACTTCGCCGTACGACCATGAACGAATCTTTTCCGGAGAAGCCAACCCGATCTTGATCGCGTCGAACTCTTCCTTTTGCGTTACTTGTCTGAACAGATCCAGCAATGCTTTCATATTTATTTCTCCTCAAGCCTAGTGGCGTTCCAGATCGATGTCGATACCCAGTGAACGGATTTCCTTGGTCAGTACGTTAAACGATTCTGGCATGCCCGCTTCAATCTTATGGTCTCCCTTGACGATGCTTTCGTACACCTTGGTACGTCCGTTCACATCATCGGATTTCACCGTCAGCATTTCCTGCAGCGTGTAGGCAGAGCCATAAGCTTCCAGAGCCCACACTTCCATCTCACCGAAACGTTGCCCACCGAATTGCGCCTTGCCGCCCAGCGGCTGCTGAGTAACCAGGCTGTACGGCCCGGTTGAGCGCGCGTGCATCTTGTCATCAACCAGATGGTGCAGTTTGAGCACATGCATGTAGCCTACGGTAACCGGCCGGTCGAATGCAGCGCCAGTACGGCCGTCGTACAGTTTGATCTGGCCCGAACGCGGCAGGTCGGCCAGTTCCAGCATCTGCTTGATTTCTTCTTCATCAGCACCGTCGAACACCGGCGTTGCGAACGGCACGCCGCTCTTCAGATTGCGGCACAGTTCGAGCACTTCCTCATCGTTCAGCGCTTCGATATCCACTGTCTGTCCGCTGGTGTTGTAAATCCTGCCGAGGAATGTGCGCAATTCCGCAACCTTGCCTTGCGCTTCCAGCATCATGCCGATTTTTTTGCCCAGGCCCTTCGCAGCCCAGCCCAGATGCACTTCCAGCACCTGACCGATATTCATCCGCGACGGCACACCTAGGGGATTCAGCACGATATCGACGGGTGTTCCGTCAGCCATATACGGCATATCCTCAACCGGGACAATCCGCGACACCACACCTTTATTACCGTGGCGACCGGCCATTTTGTCACCGGCCTGCAAGCGGCGTTTGACCGCAACATACACCTTGACCATCTTTTGCACGCCGGCCTGCAGTTCGTCACCTTGGGTCAGCTTGCGTTTCTTAAGTTCAAACGCGGCATCGAATTCAGCGCGCTTCTGCGCCAGGCTGTCCTTCACCTGCTCCAGCTGCGCGGCTGTTTCTTCATCACTCAGGCGTATGTCGAACCAGTGGTAATGTTCCAGGCCGGCAAGATATTCCTTGCTCAGCTTGGCACCCTTGGCCAGCTTCATCGGTCCGCCATTGGCGACTTTGCCCAGCAACAGTTTTTCCAGACGGGTGTACACGTCGGCCTCGACAATACGCATCTGATCGGCGAGATCCTTCTTGTAACGCTTCAGTTCGTCATCAATGATTTGCTGCGCGCGCTGATCACGCTGCAAGCCCTCGCGTGTGAACACCTGCACGTCAATGACCGTACCGGAGATGCCGGCCTGCACGCGCAGACTGGTATCTTTCACGTCCGATGCCTTTTCGCCAAAAATCGCGCGCAGCAGTTTTTCTTCGGGCGTCAGCTGGGTTTCCCCTTTGGGCGTGACTTTTCCAACCAGCACGTCACCGACGCCGACTTCCGCGCCGATATGCACAATGCCGGATTCATCCAAGCGGGCAATCTGTGCTTCCGACAGATTGGGGATGTCGCGTGTAATTTCTTCCGAACCCAGCTTGGTGTCCCGCGCAACCACAGTCAGCTCTTCGATATGAATCGAAGTGAAGCGGTCTTCAGCCACCACGCGCTCCGAAATCAGGATCGAGTCTTCGTAGTTGTAGCCATTCCACGGCATGAACGCAACCAGCATGTTCTGCCCCAGCGCCAGCTCGCCCATATCAGTGGACGCGCCATCGGCGATCACGTCGCCGCGGGAAATGATATCGTTCATCTTGACCAGCGGGCGCTGGTTGATGTTGGTGTTCTGATTGGACCGGGTATATTTGGTCAGGTTGTAAATATCCACACCGACTTCGCCGTGCGTGGTTTCCTCGTCGTTGACGCGCACCACAATCCGGCCCGCGTCTACGTAATCGACCCGCCCGCCGCGCCATGCCTGCACGGTAGTGCCCGAGTCGACTGCGACGGTGCGCTCAATGCCGGTGCCGACCAGTGCTTTTTCGGCAATCAGACAGGGCACTGCCTGGCGCTGCATGTTTGCGCCCATCAGCGCGCGGTTGGCGTCGTCATGCTCCAGGAATGGAATCAGCGAAGCCGCTACCGAAACCACCTGCGCCGGCGCCACGTCCATGTACTCGATCTTGTCCGGCGTGGCCAGCACGAATTCATTGTGCTGACGCGACGACACGATATCGTTGGTGAATCTGCCTTTGTTATCCAGCTCTGCGTTGGCCTGCGCGATCGTGTATTTGCCTTCTTCAATCGCCGACAGGTAATCCACCTCGTCGGTAGCGCGGCCTTTGGCAACACGGCGATAGGGCGTTTCGATGAAGCCGTAATTATTGGTGCGGGCATACAGCGCCAGCGAGTTGATCAGGCCAATATTCGGGCCTTCAGGCGTTTCGATCGGGCATACGCGGCCATAATGCGTCGGATGAACGTCGCGCACTTCGAAGCCGGCGCGTTCACGCGTCAGCCCGCCCGGGCCCAGCGCGGAAATACGCCGCTTGTGGGTAACCTCGGACAGCGGATTGGTCTGATCCATGAACTGCGACAACTGGCTCGAACCGAAAAATTCCTTCACTGCGGCGGAGATCGGCTTGGCATTGATCAGGTCATGCGGCATCAGATTATCCGTTTCGGCCTGACCCAGACGTTCCTTCACAGCGCGCTCAACGCGCGCCAGACCGGCACGGAACTGGTTCTCAGCCAATTCCCCCACCGCACGCACGCGGCGATTCCCCAGGTGATCGATATCGTCGATTTCGCCGCGCCCATTGCGCAACTCAACCAGAATCTTGATCACTGCCGCGATATCTTCGTTCGATAGGATAGGCGATCCGGTCAGCTCATCGCGCCCCACCCGGCGGTTGAATTTCATCCGGCCTACGGCCGACAGATCGTAACGTTCTTCCGAGAAAAATAGTCCGTTAAACAGGTTCTCCACCGCTTCTTCGGTGGGCGGTTCGCCGGGACGCATCATGCGATAGATCGCTACGCGCGCGGTCCACTGATCAACTGTTTCATCGGTGCGCAGCGTCTGCGAGATAAATGCCCCCTGATCTAGGTCATTGGTATACAGCGTATGAATTTTGCTGATGCCCGCAGTCTGTAGTTTAGCCAGCAGGGTAGGGGTAATCTCGTCATTGGCATTGGCAATGATTTCACCGCTTTCCTGATCGACCACGTTATGAGCCAGCACGCGCTCCAGCAGGAAGTCTTCACTCACGGCCAACTTGTCTATCCCGGCTTCCTGAATTTCGCGTATATGGCGAACCGTGATGCGCTTACCCGCTGCAACAATGGTCTTACCGCCTTTGCCGGCGATGTCGAAACGTGCCAATTCACCGCGCAGACGTTCCGGCACCACTTCAAACTGAATGCCCTTTTTGCCCAGCAGGAAAGTATCGAACTGGAAAAATTCAGACAGTATCTGCTCCGGCGTATAGCCCAGCGATTTCAGCAGTATGGTGACGGGCATCTTGCGCCGACGGTCGATGCGGAAGTAGACGTAATCCTTGGCGTCGAACTCGAAATCCAGCCATGAGCCGCGATAAGGAATAATCCGCGCCGAAAACAGCAGCTTGCCGGAACTGTGCGTTTTACCGCGGTCGTGCTCGAAGAACACACCAGGCGAACGATGCAGCTGGGAAACGATGACGCGCTCGGTGCCGTTGATTACAAACGAACCGGTATGCGTCATCAGCGGAATTTCGCCCATGTACACTTCCTGCTCTTTAACTTCCTTCACCGTCGGCTTGGATGCCTCCTTGTCGAGCAAGGTGAGGCGTACGCGCGCGCGTATCGGCGAAGCATAGGTGAGGCCGCGCTGCTGGCATTCTTTCACATCAAACGGCGGCACACCCAGGGCATAGCTGACAAAATCCAGACGTGCATATTTATTATGGCTTTCAATCGGGAATATCGAGTGGAACGCTGCTTGCAGACCATCGTTAATGCGCTGATCGGGGGCAGTGCCGGCCTGCAAAAAATCGCTATAGGATTCCAGCTGGGTTGAAAGCAGAAAAGGGACCGGCAATGCGCCGATCCGTTTTGCAAAACTTTTACGGATGCGTTTTTTTTCAGTAAAAGAATAGTTCATTATATCTCCGCGGCCGAGGGAAAAAAACAAGGGAAAAGAAGCTTTATGGCTTACTGTCCGCTGCCTTCTTTAAAGCGCCAAAAGGCTGACGGAGCCCGCCAGCCTTTTGAAACGCACTAATTGCTTACTTGATTTCAGCGGTTGCGCCTGCTTCAATCAGTTGCTTCAGGATGCCATCAGCGTCAGCTTTGCTGATCCCTTCCTTGACTGCCTTTGGTGCGCCATCGACCAGGTCTTTGGCTTCTTTCAGGCCCAGACCGGTAATTGCACGAACCACTTTAATTACGTTCACCTTGCTGTCGCCGGCACCATTTAGTACTACGGTGAATTCAGTTTGTTCCGCCGCAGCGGCCGGTCCTGCAGCAGCTGCACCCGCAGCAGGCGCAGCCATGGACGCAGCAGAAACACCAAACTTCTCTTCAATTGCCTTAACCAGTTCATTCAGCTCCAGCACCGACATGGAATCCAGTGAGGTCAGAAATGCGTCTTTATCGAATGCCATTTTATTTTTTCCTAATATTTATTTAAGTTGTTCTGACCGTTAAGCAGCCGCAGTATTTTTTTCCGCTACTGCGCTCAACACACGTGCCAGACTGGAAACAGGTGATTGCAGCAAACCGCACAGCTGAGCCAGCAACACTTCCTTGGACGGCACCGTAGCCAGCGCGTTTACGCCCGCCGTATCCAGCACCTTGCCGTTGTAGGCCCCTGCCTTGACTACAAGCTTGTCATTGGTCTTGGCAAAATCGTACATGACCCTGGCGGCAGCAACAGCATCAGTGCTGATGCTGTATATCAGCGGGCCAGCCATCCGGTCTGCCAGCACTTCGAAAGAAGTACCTTGCACCGCACGGCGTGCCAGTGTATTTTTCAACACATGCAGATAAACTCCTGCCTTGCGCGCATTAGTGCGCAATTTGGTGAGATCGGCCACTGCTATACCACGGTACTCTGCCAGGACGATAGTCTGAGCTTGCGCCACTTGCACGCCCACCTCTGCCACTACTGTCTTTTTTTCCTGCAGATTAAGACCCAAGTCTTCCTCCATCTCATCCGGAACATAACCATCAGGTCAATGCTCCATTGTTAACAACCATGTCCTTAAGCAGTAGATTCACGCTTCCGGGCACACCATCTACGTGGGCCGACGATATCTCGTCAATTAAATCGCAGACTTCCTGCAATACCTACGGTCTTTGACAATCTGCCTGACCAGGTCAGCAGCGCAAAGCCTTTGTTGGTGGCGCATCACGCCACCACATATTCATCAGTATCAGCCCGCCAGGCTGGCCTGCTCGATGCGTACTCCCACGCCCATCGTGCTGGAGATAGACACTTTCTTCAGGTAAACCCCTTTGGCCGCTGCGGGCCGGGCCTTGTTCAGCGCCTCAATCAGCGCCAGCATGTTTTCGCGCAACGCTTCCGGGGCGAAAGAAGCTCGGCCGATCGTACACTGCACGATACCATTCTTGTCGGTGCGATACTGCACCTGGCCAGCCTTCGCATTTCTTACTGCACCCGCCACATCCGCAGAAACAGTACCTACCTTGGGATTGGGCATCAGGCCGCGCGGCCCGAGTATCTGGCCCAGCTGACCGACGATGCGCATCGCATCCGGAGAAGCAATGACCACATCAAAATCCATCTTGCCGGCCTTGATACTTTCCGCCAGATCTTCGAAACCGACCAGATCCGCGCCAGCAGCCTTAGCTTCTTCAGCTTTGGCGCCTTGCGCAAAAACCGCCACGCGCACAACTTTGCCGGTGCCCTTGGGCAATACTACGGAACCGCGCACCAGCTGGTCGGACTTACGCGCATCAATGCCGAGATTAAACGCGACATCAATGGATTCATCAAATTTGGCTTTGGCGTTGTCTTTAACCATCACCAGCGCTTCATCCAGCGCATACAACTTGTTACGGTCAACCTTGGCGGCCAGCGCCTTATAGCGTTTCGACAGTTGCGCCATTTATACGCCCTCCACGGTGATACCCATGCTGCGCGCGCTGCCGGCTATGGTGCGCACTGCTGCATCCATGTCCGCCGCGGTCAGATCGGGCATTTTGGTCGTTGCAATTTCTTCCGCCTGCTTGCGGGTCAGCTTGCCCACCTTTTCGGAATGAGGCGTCTGGCTGCCCTTCTGCACCCCGGCGGCCTTCTTAATCAGGATAGTCGCCGGCGGGGTCTTCATCACGAAGGTGAAGCTCTTATCCGCATAAGCGGTGATCACCACCGGAATAGGCAATCCGGGCTCGACACCCTGAGTCTGCGCGTTGAAAGCCTTGCAGAACTCCATGATATTCAATCCGCGCTGGCCAAGTGCGGGGCCGATGGGCGGGCTGGGGTTAGCCTTGCCGGCGGGTACTTGCAGCTTAATGAAGCCGATAATTTTTTTTGCCACAATAAACTCCTAATGGTGGGTTAAACGCATATTGCAACGGCCCCAATACGCTCCCCGTGGGTTATGCCAGTCGCCCGGCTCCTGCTTCAGGCCTTTTCGACTTGGCCGAAATCCAGCTCTACCGGTGTTGCGCGACCAAAAATAGTCACCGCAACGCGCAGTTTGTTCTTATCGTAAT
>JAZJXX010000022.1:14222-15247 GCA_040390665.1 Pseudomonadota bacterium
TAATTGACGTCGTCAACCGTGCCGTGGAAATCAGTGAACGGGCCTTCTTTAACGCGCACCGCCTCACCCACTTCAAACAACACTTTGGGACGGGGCTTCTCAACTCCGGCCTGCATCTGCTGCATGATATTGTCTACTTCCTTCTGGCTAATCGGCGTCGGCTTCATCGCCGAGCCGCCCAGGAATCCGGTCACTTTTGGCGTGCTTTTAACCAGATGCCAGCTTTCGTCGGTCATTTCCATCTCGACCAGCACATAGCCGGGGAAAAACTTGCGTTCGCTGAGCACCTTTTGCTGGCCTCGCTTTTCGGTCGTCTTCAGTTCAACAACCTCTTCCACCGGCACCAGAATCTGACCGAAGGAAGCTTCCATTCCAGCCCGGGCAATACGTTCCAGCAGTGCGCGCTGCACGCTTTTTTCAAACTGCGAATACGTATGAACAACATACCAGCGTTTGCTCATTATTCACTCCGCCCCATCAGTTTGTTAACAACCAGCATCAAGCTGGCATCGACCATCCACAAAAACAACGCCATCGTTACCGCAAACAAGATCACTATGCCGGTGGTCTGTATAGTCTCCTTGCGTGTTGGCCAGACTACGCGTTTGGCTTCGGCCACTGCTTCGCTGCCGAACAAGAACAATTGCTTGCCGGGTGCGCTGGTCCAGGTGACAGCAGCAGCCAACACCAGACCCAACAGCACCACAGCCAGCTTCACTACGGCCGCACTTTCATGCAGCGCGTAAAACCCTGCAATTCCGGCGACCACCAGCAGGAAAGCCACGCCTAATTTAATCTTATCTGCCATGCGCGTTCTATCCGTTTATTGCCGCTTACTTTTATTGGCAGGCCAGGAGGGTTTCGAACCCCCAACCCTCGGTTTTGGAGACCGATACTCTACCAATTGAGCTACTGGCCTATTAACCTACACAATATGCGAGCGAAGAACTGACTCATCCACCGCAGATCGTTTTATTACACCAGCACCTTGGCGACCACGCCTGCGCCGACGGTACGGCCGCCTT